>NZ_JBHVMS010000030.1:0-1039 GCF_042796855.1 Streptomyces sp. NPDC057877 | reverse complement strand
TGTTTGAGTGCCCAGAGGGTTTGGGTCTTGTAAATCTATCAACTCCTTAAATTCTCGACCTGACGGTCTTGCGATTTACCGTTGACAGATGCCTATATTTATATTTTTTACCAACAAAAAGAGACATAAATAGTTATCATACATCTAGAGAGTACTCAATATTTAAATCTTATTCCGCTAGTGAAGACAGCTACTAGATATAACCTACATAGCAATAACAAAGACCGCCCATTATGTATCAGTGTATAAGGCGATCTTAACTGTATTCATGCTATATAACTATTCGCAAATTAACGACATTATTTCCAAAACTCCCACCATTTCTTCTTTGAAGCCTTAGCCACAGCAGCTTCAATCATAGCTTGGCGTTGATCCATAGAATTTCTCATCGACTCAATCAATTGACTATCTCTTTTATCTAATCTTTGTTCAATGTATTTTTGTTGCTGTTCTAATTGCTCCATGAGCATTTTATTAAACCCTTTTTGTTGTTCAAGTTGTTCCACTATATCGTCTAGCGTAGCGAGTTTATCAAGCTTATTCATTAAAGAATTATATTGCTCATCTGTTAGAGCGATTTTATCCTTTGAAGCCTTATCTATCAAGGTCGTATCGGGTGCCGCTTCGCCCCCGATATGGTTATCATTTTCTTCAGTTTTTAAGTCATTATATTTGGCAGCCAGCGTATTGGCAATATGGCCCAAAGATAAATTCCCTGTCTTTGAGAGGCCATTAAATTCTTTAAAGAGTAAAATATGTTTATCTAAAAACACTCGATGGCCGCTTTCATTTCTAAGAAACATATAGCCCGCTTTTTCCATGTACTGTGCATACTTACGTACCGTAGCGACCGATATACCTACAATCCCTGCTATTTGGCTACTTTGATATTCCTTCATATTGCCTCCTATACTCGCTACGCTAAGCAATACGGCGCAACGAATTAGTTTTCCTGCATTTTATTTAATATAAATATATCACTTTTATTGCCCTCTTCGTTTTGGGGTGTGAGGCTGGCTTTTAAAAATAGTGTATATAC
>NZ_JBHVMS010000028.1:0-1478 GCF_042796855.1 Streptomyces sp. NPDC057877 | reverse complement strand
GCAACGCCGTTGCGTTAGCCGTCAGGCCCGGCGTCAATGTCTCCGTCCTTGACCATCTTGAAGTCCAGTGTGTACGTATGCACGGTGCGCGGATGTTGGTCGCGCTGGAACTGGTACTTGCTGGATGTCTTGCGGTAGTGGGCCTTCAGCCGCTGGCGGCGCTGTTCGGGGAGGAGGTTGGCCAGCACGGCCCGGCCGATGGCCCCGATCAACGCCGCCGTACTGCCCCGGGACCTGCCCGGGGCGACGATGATCTGGTCTGCGGCGGACTGGAACAGAACGGTGAAGCTCACCCGCTGGACGGAGAGTCCCGGCGTGGCCGTCGTGACATCGCCGGCCATGCGGACCAGCGCCTGGTAGACCGTGAGTAGCGCGAAGATCTCCTGCTCGAGGCCGGGGACACTGCGTGAACGCAGCACTCGCCCGTCCAAGATCGTGGACTTCAGCGAGAAATAGCATGTCTCCGCCTGCCAGCGCCGGTGATAGAGCCGCAGCAGGTCGTGCGCGGGGTGGCTGTCGGCATCCAGCAGATTGGTCAGCAGCCGCCACAGCTCCGTGCGCTGCGTACCGTCGGCGAGTACGACAGTGAGCCACGCCTCCACCACCCGCACCTGAACCCGCTGCCCATTCGCCCTGGCACGGTAGCGGCGCGGCAGGACCGCGGTGAGGTAGGAGCCGTCGGGCAGCGGGCGGCGCACCGTCGGGCGCCGCTTGCGGGTGGAGCGCAGCACGAAATGGGCCCCGGTGTCCTGCACGGCCTGAAGGAAGTCGAACGCGTCGTAGTAGGCGTCGGCCAGTAAGAGCATCGATGCATCCAGATGTCCCAGCAGACGGTGCGCGTAGGCGAGTTCGCCGACGTCGTCGGGTCCGAAGACCGCGTCCAAGAGAGCCCGTGTGCCGCACTCCACGAGGGCCACCATGCGCACCAGCGGGTAGCCGAACGCGCGGACCCTGCCGATGTGTTTGCGGAAGTGCCAGGTCACCGCTTCCTCGTCGGGAGCGGACAGGGTGGTGCCGTCCACGGCGACCAGACGCAGGCCGCGGTAGAAGGCGCAGGACTGGCTGTGGTCGGCCACGGGGCCGGCCAGGATCGAGAACAGGTGCGCAGCGGTCCGCTTCCCAGCCGGCGCGGGGCACGGGCCAGCGACGAGGCGCACGGGTGGGCCACGGGCGCGCTGCCCAGTCCCGCTGTGAGCTTGACCCATACCGCCCGGTAGGAGGATCGCTCGAAGAAGGCGAGGGCCAGCACGAAGTACACCACGACGCGCGCCGGGAGGAGCCTCAGCCGCTGCTGTCGGACACCGGTGTCCTCCAGGACCGCGTCGACCAGCTCGGGGTCGATGATCTCGGTCAACTCGCCCAGATGGCCGGGCGCGTACACGTCCAGGGCTGTCGCGCCGGACCTGACGCTGACAGAATTCTGCGGCAACGGGACCTCCGAGACACTCGCAATGGCTTCGACACCATGCGAACTACCA
>NZ_JBHVMS010000027.1:0-2280 GCF_042796855.1 Streptomyces sp. NPDC057877 | reverse complement strand
CTGTCGACGTTGCCGAATTTCCCGGCTGAGATCCGGGCGCCCGCCGGGACTCTGCCCGGTGTTTCGTCGTTCCAGCTGCATTTCGCCGACCATGACATTCTCACGCCCGGGGACGCGCCGAATGTGCTGGTGGCGATGAACCCGGCGGCGCTGAAGGCGAATGTCGGGGATCTTCCGCGGGGCGCGGAGATCATCGTGAACACCGACGAGTTCACCAAGCGGGCGATGCAGAAGGTCGGCTATGCCAGCAATCCGCTGGAGGACGGGTCGCTGGACGGCTATCACCTGCATCCCGTGCCGCTGACGACGCTGACGGTGGAGGCGCTCAAGGAGTTCGCGCTCTCCCGTAAGGAGGCCGAGCGCAGCAAGAACATGTTCGCGCTGGGTCTTTTGTCGTGGATGTATCACCGGCCGACGGAGGGCACGGAGAAGTTCCTGTCGGCGAAGTTCGCGAAGAAGCCGGATATCGCGGCGGCGAACATCGCGGCGTTCCGGGCGGGCTGGAACTTCGGGGAGACCACGGAGGATTTCGCGGTCTCGTATGAGGTCGCCCCCGCCCAGCAGGCCTTCCCGCCCGGTATCTACCGCAACATCTCCGGGAACCTGGCCCTGTCCTATGGTCTGGTCGCGGCGTCCCGGCAGGCTGACCTGCCGCTGTTTCTGGGCTCGTATCCGATCACTCCGGCCTCGGACATCCTGCATGAGCTGTCCCGGCACAAGAACTTCGGGGTGCGCACGTTCCAGGCGGAGGACGAGATCGCGGGGATCGGGGCGGCGCTGGGCGCGGCCTTCGGCGGTTCGCTGGCGGTGACGACCACGTCGGGGCCGGGGGTGGCGCTGAAGTCGGAGACGATCGGGCTGGCGGTGTCGCTGGAGCTGCCGCTGCTGGTGGTGGACATCCAGCGCGGTGGTCCCTCGACGGGCCTGCCCACCAAGACCGAGCAGGCGGACCTGCTGCAGGCGATGTTCGGCCGCAACGGCGAGGCCCCGGTCCCGGTGATCGCCCCGCGCACCCCCACGGACTGCTTCGACGCCGCCCTGGAGGCGGCCCGGATCGCGCTGGCCTACCGCACCCCGGTGTTCCTGCTCTCCGACGGCTACCTGGCCAACGGCAGCGAACCGTGGCGCGTCCCCGAGCTGGAGGAGCTGCCCGACCTCAGGGTGCAGTTCGCCCGGGGACCCAACCACACCCTGGACGACGGCACTGAGGTGTTCTGGCCCTACAAGCGCGACCCGCAGACCCTGGCCCGGCCGTGGGCCATCCCGGGCACGCCGGGTCTTGAGCACCGTATCGGCGGGATCGAGAAGCAGGACGGCACCGGCAACATCTCCTACGACCCCGCCAACCACGACCTGATGGTCCGCACCCGGCAGGCCAAGATCGACGGCATCGACGTGCCCGAGATGGAGGTCGATGACCCCGGCGGCACGGCACGCACCCTGGTGCTGGGCTGGGGATCGACCTACGGGCCCATCACCGCGGCCGTGCGCCGCATCCGCAAGGACGGCGGGCAGATCGCGCAGGCCCATCTGCGCCACCTCAACCCCTTCCCGCCCAACCTCGGCGACGTGCTGGAGCACTACGAGCGCGTCGTCGTCCCCGAGATGAACCTCGGCCAGCTCGCCATGCTGCTGCGGGCGAAGTACCTCGTCGACGCCCGCTCGTACAACCAGGTCAACGGGATGCCGTTCAAGGCCGAACAGCTCGCCACGGCTCTGAAGGAGGCCATCGATGACTGAGGCGCTGCACCTGGTGCCCAAGGCAGAGGCGAAGCAGTCCATGAAGGACTTCAAGTCCGACCAGGAAGTGCGCTGGTGCCCGGGCTGCGGCGACTACGCCATCCTCGCGGCCGTGCAGGGGTT
Organism: Streptomyces sp. NPDC057877; assembly: GCF_042796855.1. Taxonomy (NCBI): domain Bacteria; kingdom Bacillati; phylum Actinomycetota; class Actinomycetes; order Kitasatosporales; family Streptomycetaceae; genus Streptomyces; species Streptomyces sp. NPDC057877. The sequence continues at coordinate 417 of NZ_JBHVMS010000027.1, read as the reverse complement.
CATGCCGCAACTGGGCCTGGCCAGGGAGAACATCGTCTTCATCTCGGGCATCGGCTGCTCCTCGCGCTTCCCGTACTACATGAACACCTACGGCATGCACTCCATCCACGGCCGCGCCCCCGCCATCGCGACCGGCCTGGCCGCCTCCCGCCAGGACCTGTCCGTGTGGGTGGTCACCGGTGACGGTGACGCACTGTCCATCGGCGGCAACCACCTCATCCACGCCCTGCGCCGCAATGTGAACCTGAAGATCCTGCTGTTCAACAACCGGATCTACGGGCTGACCAAGGGCCAGTACTCGCCCACCTCCGAAGTCGGCAAGATCACCAAATCGACGCCGATGGGCTCCCTGGACGCCCCCTTCAACCCCGTCTCCCTGGCACTCGGCGCGGAAGCCTCCTTCGTCGCCCGCACCCT
>NZ_JBHVMS010000026.1:0-5258 GCF_042796855.1 Streptomyces sp. NPDC057877 | reverse complement strand
GTCCTACTCTCACAGGGGGAAACCCCCAACTACCATCGGCGCTGAAGAGCTTAACTTCCGTGTTCGGTATGGGAACGGGTGTGACCTCTTCGCTATCGCCACCAAACCATTGAGAGTGTTCTCTCAAAACTAGATAACAGTAAGCATACATTCAAATTGGTTAAGTCCTCGATCGATTAGTATCTGTCAGCTCCATGTGTCGCCACACTTCCACCTCAGACCTATCAACCTGATCATCTTTCAGGGATCTTACTTCCTTGCGGAATGGGAAATCTCATCTTGAGGGGGGCTTCATGCTTAGATGCTTTCAGCACTTATCCCGTCCGCACATAGCTACCCAGCGATGCCCTTGGCAGAACAACTGGTACACCAGCGGTGCGTCCATCCCGGTCCTCTCGTACTAAGGACAGCTCCTCTCAAATTTCCTGCGCCCGCGACGGATAGGGACCGAACTGTCTCACGACGTTCTGAACCCAGCTCGCGTACCGCTTTAATGGGCGAACAGCCCAACCCTTGGGACCGACTACAGCCCCAGGATGCGATGAGCCGACATCGAGGTGCCAAACCTCCCCGTCGATGTGGACTCTTGGGGGAGATAAGCCTGTTATCCCCGGGGTAGCTTTTATCCGTTGAGCGATGGCCCTTCCATGCGGAACCACCGGATCACTAAGCCCGACTTTCGTCCCTGCTCGACTTGTAGGTCTCGCAGTCAAGCTCCCTTGTGCCTTTACACTCTGCGAATGATTTCCAACCATTCTGAGGGAACCTTTGGGCGCCTCCGTTACTTTTTAGGAGGCGACCGCCCCAGTCAAACTGCCCACCTGACACTGTCTCCCCGCCCGATAAGGGCGGCGGGTTAGAAGGTCAATACAGCCAGGGTAGTATCCCACCGATGCCTCCACCGAAGCTGGCGCTCCGGTTTCCAAGGCTCCTACCTATCCTGTACAAGCTGTACCAACATTCAATATCAGGCTGCAGTAAAGCTCCACGGGGTCTTTCCGTCCTGTCGCGGGTAACCTGCATCTTCACAGGTACTATAATTTCACCGAGTCTCTCGTTGAGACAGTGCCCAGATCGTTACGCCTTTCGTGCGGGTCGGAACTTACCCGACAAGGAATTTCGCTACCTTAGGACCGTTATAGTTACGGCCGCCGTTTACTGGGGCTTCAATTCGCACCTTCGCTTACGCTAAGCGCTCCTCTTAACCTTCCAGCACCGGGCAGGCGTCAGCCCCTATACTTCGCCTTACGGCTTCGCAGAGACCTGTGTTTTTGCTAAACAGTCGCCTGGGCCTATTCACTGCGGCTCTCTCGGGCTTTCACCCTAACAGAGCACCCCTTCTCCCGAAGTTACGGGGTCATTTTGCCGAGTTCCTTAACGAGAGTTCTCTCGCTCACCTTAGGATTCTCTCCTCGCCTACCTGTGTCGGTTTGCGGTACGGGCACCTCTCACCTCGCTAGAGGCTTTTCTTGGCAGTGTGGAATCAGGAACTTCGCTACTATAATTCGCTCGCCATCACAGCTCAGCCTTCACGGGAAACGGATTTGCCTATTTCCCAGCCTAACTGCTTGGACGCGGATATCCAATACCGCGCTTACCCTATCCTCCTGCGTCCCCCCATTGCTCAAATGGTGAGGAGGTGGTACAGGAATATCAACCTGTTATCCATCGCCTACGCCTTTCGGCCTCGGCTTAGGTCCCGACTAACCCTGAGCGGACGAGCCTTCCTCAGGAAACCTTAGGCATTCGGTGGAGGGGATTCTCACCCCTCTTTCGCTACTCATACCGGCATTCTCACTTCTAAGCGCTCCACAAGTCCTTCCGGTCTTGCTTCACAGCCCTTAGAACGCTCTCCTACCACTGTTCGAAGAACAGTCCGCAGCTTCGGTGATACGTTTAGCCCCGGTACATTTTCGGCGCAGAGTCACTCGACCAGTGAGCTATTACGCACTCTTTAAATGGTGGCTGCTTCTAAGCCAACATCCTGGTTGTCTAAGCAACTCCACATCCTTTTCCACTTAACGTATACTTTGGGACCTTAGCTGGCGGTCTGGGCTGTTTCCCTTTCGACTACGGATCTTATCACTCGCAGTCTGACTCCCAAGGATAAGTCATTGGCATTCGGAGTTTGACTGAATTCGGTAACCCGGTAGGGGCCCCTAGTCCAATCAGTGCTCTACCTCCGAGACTCTTACCTTGAGGCTAGCCCTAAAGCTATTTCGGAGAGAACCAGCTATCTCCAGGTTCGATTGGAATTTCTCCGCTACCCACACCTCATCCCCGCACTTTTCAACGTGCGTGGGTTCGGGCCTCCATTCAGTGTTACCTGAACTTCACCCTGGACATGGGTAGATCACCTGGTTTCGGGTCTACGACCACGTACTCAATTCGCCCTATTCAGACTCGCTTTCGCTGCGGCTCCGCATCTTCTGCTTAACCTTGCACGGGATCGTAACTCGCCGGTTCATTCTACAAAAGGCACGCCATCACCCGTTAACGGGCTCTGACTACTTGTAGGCACACGGTTTCAGGATCTATTTCACTCCCCTTCCGGGGTGCTTTTCACCTTTCCCTCACGGTACTGGTTCACTATCGGTCACTAGGGAGTATTTAGCCTTGGGAGATGGTCCTCCCGGATTCCGACGGAATTTCACGTGTTCCGCCGTACTCAGGATCCACTCAGGAGAGAACGAAGTTTTGACTACAGGGCTGTTACCTCCTATGGCGGGCCTTTCCAGACCTCTTCATCTACCTCGTTCCTTTGTAACTCCGTATAGAGTGTCCTACAACCCCAAGAGGCAAGCCTCTTGGTTTGGGCTAGTCCCGTTTCGCTCGCCGCTACTCAGGGAATCGCATTTGCTTTCTCTTCCTCCGGGTACTTAGATGTTTCAGTTCCCCGGGTCTGCCTTCTCATATCCTATGTATTCAGATATGGATACCACTCCATTACGAGTGGTGGGTTTCCCCATTCGGAAATCTCCGGATCAAAGCTTGCTTACAGCTCCCCGAAGCATATCGGTGTTCGTCCCGTCCTTCATCGGCTCCTAGTGCCAAGGCATCCACCGTGCGCCCTTTCTAACTTAACCGTTAAAAAGAATCACTACGTGATATCTTGCATTACTAATTGAATGTGAATTACTTCTGTTATCTAGTTTTCAAAGAACACGTTGGTGGAGCCTAGCGGGATCGAACCGCTGACCTCCTGCGTGCAAGGCAGGCGCTCTCCCAGCTGAGCTAAGGCCCCGTATTGGGTAAAGATGGTGGGCCTGAGTGGACTCGAACCACCGACCTCACGCTTATCAGGCGTGCGCTCTAACCAGCTGAGCTACAGGCCCATCTACCATATGAAAGAATCAAAGTTCCTTCAAAACTAAACAAGACAGGGAACGTTCTGTTTATAAGACCCAAGGTCTTATATTCCGTTAAAATCCTTAGAAAGGAGGTGATCCAGCCGCACCTTCCGATACGGCTACCTTGTTACGACTTCACCCCAATCATCTGTCCCACCTTCGGCGGCTGGCTCCAAAAGGTTACCTCACCGACTTCGGGTGTTACAAACTCTCGTGGTGTGACGGGCGGTGTGTACAAGGCCCGGGAACGTATTCACCGCGGCATGCTGATCCGCGATTACTAGCGATTCCAGCTTCACGCAGTCGAGTTGCAGACTGCGATCCGAACTGAGAACAGATTTGTGGGATTGGCTTAACCTCGCGGTTTCGCTGCCCTTTGTTCTGCCCATTGTAGCACGTGTGTAGCCCAGGTCATAAGGGGCATGATGATTTGACGTCATCCCCACCTTCCTCCGGTTTGTCACCGGCAGTCACCTTAGAGTGCCCAACTGAATGCTGGCAACTAAGATCAAGGGTTGCGCTCGTTGCGGGACTTAACCCAACATCTCACGACACGAGCTGACGACAACCATGCACCACCTGTCACCGTTGTCCCCGAAGGGAAAACCCTATCTCTAGAGTGGTCAGGGATGTCAAGACCTGGTAAGGTTCTTCGCGTTGCTTCGAATTAAACCACATGCTCCACCGCTTGTGCGGGCCCCCGTCAATTCCTTTGAGTTTCAGTCTTGCGACCGTACTCCCCAGGCGGAGTGCTTAATGCGTTAGCTGCAGCACTAAGGGGCGGAAACCCCCTAACACTTAGCACTCATCGTTTACGGCGTGGACTACCAGGGTATCTAATCCTGTTCGCTCCCCACGCTTTCGCTCCTCAGCGTCAGTTACAGACCAGAGAGTCGCCTTCGCCACTGGTGTTCCTCCACATCTCTACGCATTTCACCGCTACACGTGGAATTCCACTCTCCTCTTCTGCACTCAAGTTCCCCAGTTTCCAATGACCCTCCCCGGTTGAGCCGGGGGCTTTCACATCAGACTTAAGAAACCGCCTGCGCGCGCTTTACGCCCAATAATTCCGGACAACGCTTGCCACCTACGTATTACCGCGGCTGCTGGCACGTAGTTAGCCGTGGCTTTCTGGTTAGGTACCGTCAAGGTGCCGCCCTATTTGAACGGCACTTGTTCTTCCCTAACAACAGAGCTTTACGATCCGAAAACCTTCATCACTCACGCGGCGTTGCTCCGTCAGACTTTCGTCCATTGCGGAAGATTCCCTACTGCTGCCTCCCGTAGGAGTCTGGGCCGTGTCTCAGTCCCAGTGTGGCCGATCACCCTCTCAGGTCGGCTACGCATCGTTGCCTTGGTGAGCCGTTACCTCACCAACTAGCTAATGCGCCGCGGGTCCATCTGTAAGTGGTAGCCGAAGCCACCTTTTATGTCTGAACCATGCGGTTCAAACAACCATCCGGTATTAGCCCCGGTTTCCCGGAGTTATCCCAGTCTTACAGGCAGGTTACCCACGTGTTACTCACCCGTCCGCCGCTAACATCAGGGAGCAAGCTCCCATCTGTCCGCTCGACTTGCATGTATTAGGCACGCCGCCAGCGTTCGTCCTGAGCCAGGATCAAACTCTCCGATAAAGTGTTTGACTGACTACGCACATCGCTGTGCGATTTATTTAAAACTTTGAATTAACAGGTACGTTTTGTCTTGTTTAGTTTTCAAAGATCATTATAATGGAGCGGGTGATGAGAATCGAACTCACGACATCAGCTTGGAAGGCTGAGGTTTTACCACTAAACTACACCCGCATCAAAATTCTTTTTTGTCAGTACCGCTTTGACGTTTCTAATATTACATGTTTATTTTTTTTTCGTCAAGGTAATGTTAAATAATTTGTCGAAAAAAATTCTT
>NZ_JBHVMS010000025.1:0-8295 GCF_042796855.1 Streptomyces sp. NPDC057877 | reverse complement strand
GCAGCCACCACACGATCCACCAACCCGGGCCGATACACCCAGGTCAGCAACCCCAGCCCCGATAACTCGCCGATATCCGCAGACACCCGCACCACTCCCGGGAAGCACTACGCAGCAGCGTACGCCCGCAGGCTAAAACAACGGCATTGGACCTAAAGGGTGTTGCACAAGGCCGTGTTCGGGCAGGTTGGAGCCTGTGATCGCCGTTTTGTAGTCATGATGCGAGGGCCAGGTTGTGCATGTGAGCGACGGCCTGGACCGCGTGGTGGAGACCGTCGCCGCGCTGTCGGTAGTCGCGGAAGATCTTGTAGTTCCTCATCCGGCCGATCACATGCTCCGCCCGGGCACGGCCCTTCGGTGGGCGGCATTGTCGTCCTTCTCCCCCGGCAGCAGGGGCCGGTGGGGGCGTTTGCGGTGCGGCACGACCATCCCGCAGTTGAGGTAGGCACCGTCGCCGAGCACGGTCACGCCCTGGCAGTGCTCGCTCAGCCCGGAAGCTCGCCAGGCGTGCGTGTCCGCAGTCGTGCCCGGTACCGGCCGCGCTACGGCGATCACAAGGCGAGTGTCGGCGTCCACGATGACCTGTACGTTCGCCGAGAACCGGTAGTTGCGTGACGAGGAGCCGGTGGTCCGGTCGGGGACCGGGACCAGGGTGCCATCCACGATCCACAACCGGTCCGCCGCGTCGGCCAGACGGGAGACGGGCTCCAGCGCCAGCAGCGGACCCAGTCGCTGGATGACACGGCAGACCGTGGAGGAAGAGACGCCGAACAGCGGGCCCAGCTGCCACATCGTCAGTTCGTCCGGTAGTACACGGCAACGATCAGTACCCGGTCGGCCAGCGGCAGCGACCACGGTCGGCCGCGTAGCGTGCCGTTGCCGTCCCGCTCCCGCACCGCCTTCAACAGACCCGAAGACTGCGTTACCGGCAGCCCCGTGCACGTCTCTACCCACACCCGCTCAGCACGCAAAGCCCCGGCCATACAAGGGAGATGCCCAGCGCTGGGGCGATCATCACCGTGTCGACGGGGAAGCGGCTGCCCAGCATGTGCTCGGCGAGCGTGCGCGCGAAACCGATGCCGGGCTCACCGGACTGCGACGACTTGTAATGGTCTGCGATGCGGTGCCCCTCTTCGGTGAGGCCGGGGAAGGAGTCGCGACCGCAGGCCAGGGCCTGGGTCTACTTGAGCGCGCCCCAGTGTTCTGCCAGTCCTCGGCCCGCACCGCGCCGGGACAGAGCGGGGGTCAGGTGAGGGTGTGGAGGACGTTCCAGAGAGCCACTTCCAACTGCCGGGGCAGCTCCGCCTGCTGGATCGGCACGAGGCTGGGCTTCCGGCGGAGCGGCTCGTCCCCGTTCTCCTTGGAGTGGACGGAGGTGTTTGACGGCTGGGTCAGGTCTCAAGGCACTTCCTCGGTCGGCGTCAACAGCTCTCCTTCACGGTGTGCGCGGACGGTTCGCCATCGGGCTGGACCGTACGGAAGGGAGGAGCCGCGCACGCAAGTGCGCAGGGGCGCGTGACCTGGACCTCGGCTCGGTCGGGTCGGCGTCGACGCCCGGGCCCTGCCTCGCTCACGAGTTCCGCGCTGCCGAGGGGCCTCCCGCGTGTCTGGTGCTCATCAGGTAGGTCAGCATCTCGTCAGCAGGAGTCCCCGAGCGTTTCGGGGTGGTCATCCCAACAGACGCCGATGCGAAGGGAAAGCCTAGGTAGGAAGCCGTCGAGCCCCATCGGAGCGATGTTCCTCACAAACATCGGGCGGGGGTGTCGGTGTAAAGTCGAGACCGCCCTTGACCTGCACAAAGCAGGCAGGGAGCCGTCTTCCAGGAGTTCAACATGCTGCGCACCATGTTCAAGTCCAAGATCCACCGCGCCACCGTGACCCAGGCCGACCTGCACTACGTGGGATCCGTGACGATCGACGCCGATCTGCTCGACGCCGCCGATCTGCTGCCGGGTGAGCTGGTGCACATCGTCGACGTCACCAACGGCGCCCGGCTGGAGACGTACGTCATCGAGGGGGAGCGGGGGTCCGGGGTCGTCGGGATCAACGGGGCCGCGGCCCATCTCGTGCACCCCGGGGATCTGGTGATCATCATCAGCTACGCTCAGGTGTCCGACGCCGAGGCGCGGGAGCTGAAGCCGAGGGTCGTGCACGTGGACGGTGACAACCGCATCGTGGCGCTCGGGGCCGACCCCTCCGCGCCGGTGCCGGGTTCGGACCAGGAGCGCAGCCCGCAGGCCGTGGGGGCCTGACCGGGGCCGCTCCACCGAGGAGGAGCGAGGGGCCCATGAGCGACGACATCGAGATCCGCGACGACCGGGCGGCGGGACGCCTGGAGGCGGTGGGCGGCGGCGAGGTGGTCGGCCGTATCGAGTACTTCGTGCTCGACGCCCCGCGACCCGCCCTCGTCCCGGTGCACACCATCGTCGAACCGGCGCACGAGGGGAAGGGCATCGCGGGCTCGCTGGCCCGTGAGCTGTACGCCATCGCCGCCCGCGAGGGCGTCCCCGTGGCCCCCCTGTGCCCCTACGTCGTCCGCTGGGCCGAGCGGCACCCGGACGAGGCGCCGACGGCCGACCCGGAGCTGCAGCGGGCCGCGAAGGTGTGGCTCGCGGCGCATCCTGATCGTTTCTGAGGGAGGGGCGGGATCCGCTTGCTTGCTCTTATCCATACCTCCCCTGTTCACGTTCCCGTCTTCGATGCCCTGCGGGATGAGCATCATCGAGGGCTTGAGCTGCGGCACTTCGTCGACGAGGGGCTGCTGGAGCGGGCCCGGGGGGACGGCGGGCCCGAGGCGGTCGCCGCCGAGGTGCGGGCCGCGGTGGAGCGCGCCGTCGCCGACGGCGCGCGGGCCGTGCTCTGTACCTGCTCGACCATCGGCGCCGTGGCGGAGGCCACGGCCGTCGGTGCCGGGGTGCCCGTCCTGCGCGTCGACCGGCCGATGGCCGCCGCAGCGGTGGCCGCGGGGGCGCGCGTCGCCGTCCTGGGCACCGTGGAGAGCACGCTCGGGCCGACGGCCGCCCTCGTCGAGGAGGAGGCGCGCCGCGCCGGTCGTTCCGTGGAGGTGCGGACCGTCCTCGTGGCGGGGGCCTGGGCGCACTTCGCCGCGGGCGACACCGACGCGTACGCCCGTGCCGTGGCGTACGCGGTCGACGGCGTCCGTGGCGCCGACGCGATCGTCCTCGCCCAGGCGTCCATGGCCCCGGCCCAGCGGCTGGCCACCACCCCGGTGCCGGTGCTGTCCAGCCCCCGGCCCGGCCTTGCCGCCGCGGCGGTTGCCGTCACGGGGGCTCCCGGCGGCTCTGTGGCCCACCCGGCGGCCTCCCCTGACACCAGCGGGTGACTGGGCGCGCGGCCCACGGGTAGGCGGGGGAGGAGTCCAGAGCCAACGCACGTTCACCACTGGCCGGAGGACAGCATGACCGAGCCGTATCCGGAGCCCCAGCATCCGGAACCTCAGCACCCGGAACCCCAGCACCCAGGGCCCCAGCCCCCAGAGCCCCATCCGGTGCCCACGCCCGAACCCCCGCCGGGTCCCGAGCCGACGCCCCCGCCGCCGGGCCCGACACCTCCCGCGCCCGGCCCCGGTCCTGTTCCGCAGCCACCGCCCGGCCCCGGTCCCGGCCCCAGCCCTCTCCCGGAACCCAACCCGTCCCCCATCCCGCCGGGCCCGGAACCCGTGCCGAACCCGGAACCGGGACCGCCGCTCAGCTAGCGCAACGCCACGGTGGGCGTCAGGCCGACACCTCCGACCGGTCGCCGCCCCACAGGGTGTGGAACGAGCCGTCGCGGTCGGTCCGCCGGTAGGTGTGCGCGCCGAAGAAGTCCCGCTGGCCCTGGGTGAGGGCGGCGGGGAGACGGTCGGCGCGCAGGGCGTCGTAGTAGGCGAGCGCGGCGCCGAAGCCGGGAGTGGGGACGCCCTGGCGGGTGGCGGCGACCAGGACCTCCCGCCAGTCGTCCTGGGCCGCCGCGATCTCCTGGGCGAACGTCTCGTCGGAGAGCAGGCTCGGCAGGTCCGGCCGGGCGTCGTAGGCGGCGCGGATGCGGTCGAGGAAGGCCGCGCGGATGATGCAGCCGCCGCGCCAGAGCGCCGAGACGGCGCCCAGGTCGATGTCCCAGCCGTACTCCTCGCTGCCCGCGGCGATCTCGTGGAAGCCCTGGGTGTACGAGACGATCTTCGAGGCGTACAGGGCCTGCTCCACGCGGTCCGCGAACGCCGCCGCCTCCGCTTCGCCGAGCGGCGCCGCCTTCGGGCCCGCCAGCCCGCGCGAGGCCTCCCGCAGCGCCGCGTGGCCGGACAGGGAGCGGGCGAAGACCGCCTCCGCGATGCCCGACACCGGCACCCCCAGGTCCAGCGCGATCTGCACGGTCCAGCGGCCCGTGCCCTTCTGCTCGGCCTGGTCCACCACCACGTCCACGAACGGCTTGCCCGTCGCCGCGTCCACGTGGGACAGCACCTCGGCGGTGATCTCGATCAGATAGGAGTCCAGGCGCCCCGTGTTCCAGGTGCGGAAGATCTCCGCGATCTGCGCGGGGGAGTACCCGGCCACGTCACGCAGCAACTGGTACGCCTCGCCGATCAGCTGCATGTCGGCGTACTCGATGCCGTTGTGCACCATCTTCACGAAGTGCCCGGCGCCGTCGGGACCCACGTGGGTGACGCAGGGCGCCCCGTCCGCCGCCTTCGCGGAGATCTTCTCCAGCATGGGGCCCAGGGACTCGTACGACTCCCTGGAGCCGCCCGGCATGATGCTCGGGCCGTGCAGCGCGCCCTCCTCGCCGCCGGAGATGCCGGTGCCCACGAAGTGGATGCCCCGCTCGCGCAGTTCGCGCTCCCGGCGCCGGGTGTCCGCGAAGTGCGCGTTGCCACCGTCGATGATCATGTCGCCGGGCTCCAGGAGCGGTGCGAACTCCTCGATCACCGCGTCGGTGGGGTCACCGGCCTTGACCATGATCACCAGACGGCGCGGGCGCTCCAGCGCGTCCACGAACTCCTTGGCCGTCTCGGCCGCGATGAACTCGCCCTCGCCGCCGAACTCCTCCACCAGGGCGTGCGTACGCGCCGCCGTCCGGTTGTGCACCGCGACCGGATAGCCGTTGCGCGCGAAGTTGCGGGCGAGATTGCGGCCCATGACCGCGAGACCCGTGACGCCGATCTGGGCTTTGCTGCTCATATCGCCTGCTCCCTAAAGGATCCGTGAGTGATCCATTCGTACCGGGCGTACTGCCTGTGCCGCCAGTATTGCCCTCCCGGCCATCCTGACGTGCCGGTACCCCGGCCGCACGTCCGGGGGCCGACGGACATCCATACGCACCGCGACCGCCCCTCGCTCAGCGGCGTCCGGCCGATCCGGCCAACCGGGGGTGGGTTCCCGGCCACTTGGAGTGACGGGAGGCCGAATTGCCGTCTTGTCATGGCCTGTTGAACACGCATACTTTTGGGCCCTCGTGACCATGTCGAAGGGGCACTTCATGGCCGTACGCGGCCGGCACCGCCGGTATCAGCCGAACAGGATCAACCGAGCCTCACTCACCGTCACGGCGGGCGGCGCCGGAATAGCCATCCCCTTCGTCGGCACCGGCAGCGCCGCGGCGGCCGACGTCGCCACCTGGGACAAGGTCGCCGCCTGCGAGTCCAGCAGCGACTGGGACATCAACACCGGCAACGGCTACTACGGCGGTCTCCAGTTCACCCAGTCCACCTGGGAGGCCTTCGGCGGCACCCGGTACGCGCCGCGCGCCGACCTGGCGACCAAGGACCAGCAGATCGCCGTGGCCGAGAAGGTGCTCGACGGGCAGGGCCCCGGCGCCTGGCCGGTGTGCTCGCAGCGGGCCGGACTCAGCCGCGGCGGCGAGAGTCCCGACGTCAGCCCCGCCACCGCGCCCGCCAAGAAGTCCGACGCCAGGAAGTCCGGCAAGGCCAAGACCTCCGTCCAGGACGTCCAGCCGCAGTCCACGCCCCAGTCGCGGGCGGGGAAGGCCGAGATGTACACGGTGGTGCGCGGCGACACCCTCTCCGGCATCGCCGACGACCAGCGCGTCCAGGGCGGCTGGCAGCGGCTGTACGCCGCCAACCGGCAGGCCATAGGAGCCGACCCCGACCTGATTCTGCCGGGCCAGCGGCTGAGCCTGCACGGCGAGGCCAAGAGCGGCAAGCAGGCCGCCAAGGACAGCGGCAAGGACGCCAAGGCCAGGGACGCCAAGGCCAGGGACGCCAAGGCCAGGGACGCCAAGGCCAGGGACGCCAAGGCCAGGGACGCCAAGGCCAAGGACAGCAAGGCCAAGGACAGCGACAAGAAGGCCGCCAAGAAGAAGGACACCCGCACCGAACAGAGCCCTTCCCGCTCCGAGCAGCGCACCTCCCAGTCCCGCGTCGCCCCGGTGAGCGGCTCGCTGGGCACGCCGTACCGGACGGCGGGTTCGTCCTGGTCGAAGGGCTACCACACCGGCGTCGACTTCCCCGTGCCCACCGGAACCTCCGTGAAGTCGGTCGCGGCCGGGCAGGTGGTCAGCGCGGGCTGGGGCGGCTCCTTCGGCTACGAGGTGGTCGTCCGGCACGGCGACGGCCGCTACTCGCAGTACGCCCATCTGTCGGCGATCTCCGTGAAGGCCGGACAGCAGGTCGGCGCTGGCCAGCGCATCGGCCGCTCGGGGTCCACCGGCAACAGCTCGGGCCCGCATCTGCACTTCGAGGTGCGGACGGGGCCCGGTTTCGGCACGGACGTCGACCCGGTGGCCTATCTGCGGGCCGGGGGCGTCAGGATTTGACCCTGGCCTGGTGCCGGTCCAGGACCAGCACCGGCACGAACGGCGCGTAGGCCACCGAGGGGTAGTACAGCTGCGGCTCGCGCTTCTCCTCGGCGGGCGCCCGGTTCTCCTGGGCGGCCTCCGAGGGCGGCTGTGCCGCGAGGGCCTCGGTGGTCTCCGGGGGCGGCCCTCCCGCGAAGACCTCGGCGGCTTCCGCGGACGGTCCTGCCGCGAAGGCCTTGGCGGTCTCCGGGTGCGGTCCCGCCGCGAAGGCCTCGGCCTCCGAGGGCGGGCGCGCCACGAGGACCCCGTCCCGCAGCTGCTCCCGCATCCCGGGGAGCAGCTCGGCGACGGGCTCCGCGTCGCCCTCGGGCTCCGTCTCCTGCTCCGGTGCCTGGGCCTGCTCCGGGATCGTCCCCGAGCGCTGGATGCGCTCCGTGGTGAGCAGGATCAGCCCGCCCGCGGCGACCACACCGCAGCTCAGCGCGAGGCCGGTGCCGGTGGCGCCGTACCGGAAGGACTCACCGAACATCGTGATGCCGACCGCTGCGGCGACCACGGGGTTCACCACCGTCAGCGTGGCCAGCGGGGCGGCGAGTCCGGCGCCCCGGTAGGCGGCCTGGGACAGCAGCAGCCCGGCCGTGGCCAGCACACCGATCGCGGCCAGCGAGGGCACGTCCGCCGCCGTGACGCCGCCGGTCCAGCCGACCGCGACCGTCTTGGTGAACACCGACGACATACCGAACGCGATACCGGACGCGGTGGCCAGCAGCATCGCGCGCACGGCGGGGTGCCGGTGCGCGGCCCGGCCCGCGACCATCAGCGTCACGACCACACCGCCGGTCACCAGGAACACCGCCGCCTGCTGGGCGCTGTCCAGCGACTGGTTGTCGGACGCGCCGACCAGGGAGAGCAGACCCGCCAGGCCCACCGTCGCCATGATCGCGCCCCGCCAGGCGGTCGACCCGGCCCTGCGGCGCACGAACAGCGCCGCCATCGGCAGCGCGAACACGATCGTCAGGGCACCCAGCGGCTGCACCAGGCTGAGCGGGCCGTAGGCGAGCGCCGCGACGTGCAGCAGACCGCCGAGACCGTTGAGCGCGACCGCCGCCCACCAGCTGGGACGGCGCAGCGGGGCGTACTGCTCGGCCTCCGGAGAGGTCTCCGCGACGCGCTCCTGCACGATCGCGCCCCCCGCGTACGCGACCGCGGACACGAGCGAGAGCAGCACGGACAACGCGAGGGCGCTCATGGGCTGCTCCTCTGCGTGAGGCGGGTGCGCTTCACCCCGCGCGGCGAACGGTCGGCTTCCATAGCCAACACAATGCCCCCCAAATCTGTTCCCGTCGTCGTCCCTGAGCAGGCATTGGGTCCTACTGCCGATGGAGTACGACATCACCCCCGTCATCCCCAGGTCGGGTGACAACGGCACCGGACCCCCTGATGGCACCCCCTAAGGGCAATGCCGTTGCGTTTAGGGGTCGGCGGGTTGGGGTCGTTGGATGCGGACTGCTTGAGTGCCGGTGTGGGTGGGCTGGGGCCAGGTGT
>NZ_JBHVMS010000024.1:0-8417 GCF_042796855.1 Streptomyces sp. NPDC057877 | reverse complement strand
ACTCGGCGGGACACCATCCTTGGATGAACAGCAAACCGTGAGCTCTCGGCTTTGGGGAGACCCTGCCGAAACGTGTACTGCCAGGGCATCCCTCTGCGCAGTCCACACATGCGATCACGCCGTGGCTGTCGCTTGCCCCGTCCACGCCGTCCGGGCACGGTTGCGAACCTGGTCGACGAAGTCGGCCCCGCGCAGGAGGACGTTGTCGGCGCCGAGGTGCTGGACGATCTGTTCCGTATCAGGCTGGCCAGCATCCCGCCGCCAGTAGCTGTCAGGGTTCACGCCCCACGGGGTACGCACCTTGAACGCATCCGCGAGGAGATCGTCTGCAGCCCGACTTTGCGCGTCGATCCACAGGAATCACGAGATGGCTCGTTGACACCCAACTGAGTCGCCGCAGGTCAGCGTCCTGCGCCCGACTATCTTCGCTGTCAAAGGACAGAACTACTGTGACCTTCAGCTATAGGTGGCCAGAGACGTCGGGAAGTCCGCTGGTTCTCAGAGATAGTTGGCCCCTGCGGTCTCGACTTCGTCGCGGAGGTGGGGCGAGGCGTGCTGCCTGAGGTGTGTCCAGGTCCGTACCCATTGCTTTGATCCTTTTGCCGGAGCCGAGGGCAGCATGGTGCGGAGGGCGTCCTGACGTGCGGTTGTGTTCATGGTGAGTAGGGTGTCGGCTCCCGCAAGCAGGGTGGCGGTGGCGACGGCCGAGGAGGGCGGTGCGTCCCATCTCACCCTTTCGACGTGGTCCCCTTTCCTTCCTTGCCGCTGTCGAATCCTTTCCGAGCGGCTAGGTGGCCTGGAGGACGGCTGCCATGACGCGGAGATCGGTGAAGTAGCGGCTGGCCTGGGTGGGGTCAGCGCATGGGGAGAGCACGTCGTTGATCTGGTTCTGCAGGCGCCTGAGCGGGGTGGTGACCCCGGGCTGGGGAGGGTGTGCGGCTTCGCCGTCGATGCGCGTGCCGCAGAGCAGTCGGTCCGAGGTGAGTTCTGGTCTTTGGTTGCGGCATTGAGCTGGGTGCAGGCCGCTGTGAGCGGGCATGGGCAGAAATCTGCTGCCGGCATGCTCGGAAGAGTGGACAGGTCGTCGGCAGACCGGCAGGCGTTGTGCGGGATCCTGTTCGTGCTGCACACCGGCGTGTGGGACCAGCTGCACCCGGCGCTGCTGATGAAGCTGCAGTCGGCGAAGAAGCTCGACTGGTCGAGGGCGGTAATCGACCCAATGACCTCTGTTTGATGGACCGTCCCATGGCCCGGCGCATCACGCAGAGCCATGGGGCAGGCATACATCTAGTGCTCGTCATTAGGCCAACTAATCGACCCAGAAGCGCGCAACTACATAACGTCCACTAGAGGGGCGATACGCCGTGCTGTAACCGCTTCGACGAACGACTGCGGCGGCCTATAGGAATGATCCACCACGTAGTGATAGATCAGGTCCGGGGCGATAAGCCAGTCACCCGACGCAGCGACTACACGGATCTCCGCTCCGCCCACTGATCGGGTATCTCCCCCGAAGTTTACCTGCACGGGATCTTCGCAGCTCTCACTTCCAAGCGAGAGTGTGCAACTGTGCCAGCCTCTCGTCTGCATTTGCCTTTCCTCGCGGACGAGATGGCCCAGTTCCCGCAAGAAATCATCCGGGACCTGGCCCTTGGCGTAGCTACGGTCACCCTCGAGCCATCCCACGGCGCGGGCAGTCACCCCTTCGGGGACAGTACCAGGCAGGTATCCGTACGGTGACATGTCTTCAAAATAGGTCATCTAACACCTCACGCTTCTGCATGCGGCCCAGTGTACGACTCCCATGTTAGGCCGGAGCAGGTCTGAAAGTCTTGTCTCCCCTTGCACGGTCACAGTTCGCGGGGATCCTTCGATTTTCAGGCCCGTCGGCGGCAAGAGAGAGTAATCGGGCAACGTTTCGCCGGGCTTATATATCTCCCTGGCGCTACTCTTTTGCATGAAACCGTTCTCGATAGCATTACCGGCGACATCAAGGATGGGCTCGCCATGTTTGCTGTACAGGTAGAGGGTTGTCCCCTGCGGAACAGTCACCGCAGTGCCGTCACCGGCTCGAATAACGCCGTGCCCACTTAGAACGAGTTCGTTATCTGGACGCCCAATACCCCGCACGTCGACGACGCCGTGATCGCCTCCCGCCACGAAGCCTGGTGCGGACCGGCTAGCATCAGCGGACGACGCCTCCGGGTAAACCGCTGTGCGGCGCCATCCCGTGAGCCCCGCAAGGCCAGTGACAGCGATCTGCTGGGTCAGTTCGTCAGCCGCTTCGGCGTACAGATCGGCGAGCGCATCACAGCCTTGCTGGCGGAGCATGTACTCGGCGCGGTAGAGCCGGTAGGCAGGGCGGACGGGCAGGTACTTGTCGACGAAGGCTCCGGCGCCGCCGTTCTGGCCGGTGACGGCGTCCTTGGCGTCGCCGAGGAACTCGAAGGGCATCTTGAGCCCTTGCAGGAAGCCCTCGCCGAAGATCTTCAGGCCCTCGCCGAGGCTGTCGACCCGGTCGTTCGGGTCGTCGGGGGTCAGACCGCTGGGGTCGGTCAGGAAGGTGGGGACGTTGTCGGCGTACGCGTAGGGCGAGACGTACGGGGTCGACTGGTCGCGGGTCGCCGGGTCGGGGCGGGTGAAGCGGCCGGTGGTGGTGTCGTACTGGCGGGCGTGCAGGTCGAGGTTGCCGGTGGTGGGCTCGTGGCGGGCGCCGGTGTAGGACGGGGTGCTCGCGGGGGCTCCGCTGGCGGTGGTGTCCAGTGTCCGGGCGCCGTATGGGTCGTAGGCCCAGCGCTGGTGGAGCGTGCCGGTGCTGTCGGTGACGTCGACCGGGGAGCCCTGGGTGTCATGGTGGTAGTAGAAGACGGTGCTGGGGCCCGCCTTCGTGGATTCCGGCTGGCCCAGCGGGTCATAACGGTATGTCTGCGCGATGCCCAGACCTCTGGACTCCGAAGCAAGCAACGGCAGCGGTGCGTTGGGATCCCACTGGTAGCGGTTGGTGATCGTGCCGTCCTTGGCGACGGCGACCTGGTTGCCGCTGGCGTCGTGGTTGTAGGTGTAGCCGGTGCCCGCGACGGTGGCGGCGAAGATCTGTCCGGCCAGGTCGTAGGTGTAGGTGTCGGCGCCCTTCTTGGTCTGGTTGCCTTCGCCGTCGTAGGCGTAGGCGGTGGTCGTGGTGCCGGTCGTGGTAGAGGTGAGCTGGTCGGCGGCGTCGTAGGTGTAGCTGGTGGACGTGGTGCCGAGGGTGGAGGTCAGGCGGTTGCCGACCTTGTCGTAGGTGTAGGACGTGGTACGGCCTGCGGCGCATCCGGCTGTGCCGGGCTGCGGGAAGCAGCCGGAGGTAAGGCGGCCCGCGGCGTCGTACGTCAGGTCGTAGCCGCCGGTGCCGACCCCGGCCCGGGTGACGTCCACGTGGGTGGGCAGTCCGGCGGCGGACAGGGTGAGCGCGGTCTTGGTGACCGTGGTGCCCGCCTTGGCCGAGGTCACGGCGGTGACGCGGCCCGCGCGGTCGTGGGTGCGGTCCTCGGTCTCGGTGTTGGGCAGCGCGGAGCGGGTGAGGTTCCCGGCCGGGTCCCAGGTGTACGTGGTGGTCTTGTCGTCGGCCGTCATCGTGGCGGTGCGGCCGTCGGCGTCGTAGGTGTACGCGATGGAGCCGCCACTGTAGGTGCGGGTGAGCATCCGCCCAGCAGCATCGTAGGTGTAGGCGAAGTGGCGGGTCCTGGTGAGGTTGCCGACCGGGTCGTAGACAAAGTCCTCGGACATGGCGGAGTTGACGCGGGCCGTCAGCTGCCCCGCTTCGTTGTAGCCGAAGGTCACATCCGGCGTGCTGTCCGAGTAATCGGTCTTGGTGGTCAGGCCGCGCGGGTCGTAGAAGTAGCTGATGGACCCGCGGGACGTGGTCTTCCTCGTCAGGTTACCGTCGGCGTCGTAAGCGTAGGCCGTGACCCGGTCCAGCGGGTCGGTGACCGAGGTCAGACGGCGGGCCGTGTCATAGGCATACGTGGTGACGTGACCATTGGCGTCGGTGCGCGTGGCGACGTCACCGTTTTTGTCGTAGCCGTAGATCGTGACCGCTCCGCCGGGGGCGGTGACCTGGGTGAGCCGGTCAAGGTCGTCGTAGCCGTAGGCCGTGGCGCGCTGGTCGGCGTCCGTCTGCTTGACGACGTTGTTCACCGCGTCGTAGGCGGTGGTGGTGACGCCGCCGAGCGGGTCGGTGACGGTGGTGAGGTTGCCCGCCGGGTCGTAGCCGTACGTGGTCGTGTACTGGGCGGGATCGGCGCCGGTGGCGTTGCCGCGCGGGTCGACGGTCGTGGCCTGGCGGCCGTCGGCGTCGTAGGTCCAGCTCTCCTTGTGGCCGAGCGGGGAGGTGCGGCTGAGCAGGTTGCCATCGGCGTCGTAGGCGTAGGTGGTGGTCCTGCTCAGCTGGTTGGTGCTGCCGGTGAGCCGGTTGTTCCTGTCGTAGACGGAGGTGACGGTCTTGTCGGCGGCGTCGGTGACCTTGGTGACGTTGTCGTTGGCGTCGTAGGTATAGGCGGTGGTGTGGCCCAGCGGGTCGGTGACCACCAGCGGCCGGTTGATCGCGTCGTAGGTCGTGGTGGTGGACGCGCCGGTGGGGCCGGTGACCTTGGTCCGGTTGCCCGCCGCGTCGTAGGCGTAGCTCGTGGTGTGGGCGGCCGGGTCGGCGCCGGAGACGTTCCCGCGCGGGGAGACGCTGCTCAGCAGGCGGCCCACCTTGTCGTAGGTGTAGGTGGTCTTGTTGCCCGCCGCGTCGGTCTCGGAGGCGAGGCGCCCGCCCGCGTCGTAGGCGCGGACGACGGACGCGCCGGACGGGTCGGTGGTCCGGGTCAGGTGTCCCGCGTCGTCGTACGCGTAAGTGGTGGTGTCGCCCGCCGGGTTGCGCGCGGAGGTCAGCTGTTCGGCGCCGTTGTACCCGTAGGTCGTGGTGCGGCCCAGCGGATCGGTGGCGCTGCTGAGCAGTCCGCGGCCGTCATAGGTGTAACTCGTGGTGTAGGCGGCCGGGTCGGCGCCGCTGACGTTGCCGCGCGGGTCCGTCCTGGACAGGATCCGCCCCGCCTTGTCGTACGTGAACGTCGACTTCTCACCCAGCGGCGTGGTGACGGATGTCCGGTTGCCCGCCGTGTCATAGCCGTACGTCGTCGTCCTGCCGCGCGGCGTCGTCACCGTGGCGATGGCACCCAGCGCGGTGTAGGTGTAGGCGGTCCTGCCACCCATCGGGTCGGTGGTGGACGTCAGTTGGTTCGACGTGTTGTACGTGTACGTGGTCTTGTTGCCGCGGCCGTCGGTGTGGCCGGTGATGTTGCCCGCGGCGTCATAGGCCCAGCTCTCCGCGTAGCCGAGGGCCGAGGGCGCGCTGCGCTTGAGCATCCTCCCGGCGCTGTCGTACGTCATCTCCGTGGTGCTGCCGCGCTGGTCGGTGATGGCGACGGGCCGCAGACGGCGGTCGTACTCGTAAGTGATGCTCTTGCCGTACGGGTCGACCGTCTCCATCAGGACGTTTCCGGCGTACACGTCGGTCCACACCCCGCCGTCCGGCGCCGTGGTGTGCGACTCGCTGCTGCCGTCCCAGGTGAACGTCGTCGTCTTGTTGTTCTGGTCGGTCTGGGACCTGATGCGGCCCGTGGAGTCGTAGACGTTGGTGACCTTGCCGCCCGCCGGGTCGGTGTACGAGGACAGCCGCTTGTCGGTGCCGTAGGTGTAGGTCGACCGCTTGCCCGCCGGGTCGGTCACCGAGGTCAGCAGACCGTCCGTGTAGCCGTACGACACCGAAGTGCCGTCCGGCAGGTTGACCTTGGACAGCAGTCCGTTGGTGCCGGAGGTGAAGGTGGTGGTCCGGCCGGCGGCGTCCTTGACGGAGGCGAGCCTGCCGGAGGCGTAGGTCAGGCTCAGCCCCTTGCCCGCGGTGTCCACGATCGAGACGAGCTGACCACCGCTGTCGAAGGTCCGCTTGGTGTGGTCCGGCGTGGTCAGGGTGTAGTCGCTCGTGCCCTTGACCAGCTTGGCCGCGGAGCCCGCCGGGGCGGTGTACGTGCCGTCGCTCGCCTGGGTGAAGACGAACGACGCCCCGTCGTCCGTCCGGTACGTCACCTTCCCCGTCGCGACGGTCAGCCTGGCGTCGAACGGGGTCGCCCAGCCGCGTCCCAGCAGACCGACCGCGCTTGAGTCGGAGCGGTAGGTGCGCTCCAGGGTCAGCGGCACGCCGGGGCCGACCAGTGAGGCGTCGGTGAGCTGCTCGAAGAACATGCCGGTCGCGGTGTTGACCGGGTCGGCGCGGTGGGCCTGCGCGTAGCAGGTGCAGATGCCCGCCTGCGCGCCGGGGATCACCGGCGTGTAGAACGCCTCCACCAGCGGGGAGGTGGTGCCGCCCGGACTCGACGACTCGTCCGCGCTGTTCAGGAAGACCCAGGCGTAGTACTTCTTGCCGTCCTCGAGGATGCCGCCCAACCCGCTGCTGGCCCACCAAAAGCACTGGTCGGTGGGGTAGGAGTTGCTCGACCACCAGTCGTAGCACCAGGCTCCCGTGGCCGGGGTGTCACCGCTGGGGTTGTCGGTGGCCTTCCTGATCTCCTGTTGCAGCACCGGGTAGCCTGCCTCGTCCAGGACGTAGAGCCACATCCCGGTGTACGCCGACCCGCGCTGCGGCAGCTTCACCTGCCCGCCGATCGACAGCAGCCCGGGGTACGCGGTGGCCCAGGACGACACCCAGGTCGGGTTCTCGCCTGCCGCCGCGAGCGGCTGTGCCGTCAGGCTCCGCTCTGCCGCGGGCCCGCGCTTGAGGCGGTCGCGGTCATCCGGCCGACTGTGAGGCGCGGCCTTCGACTTGCGGCCGGGCGCGTCCATGTACGCGCGCATCGGGGACCGCTCATGCCGGTCCTTCGCGACCTGTTGACGACGCTCGGCCAGTGTCATGGCCTTGGGCGGCTTGGGCAGATCGTCGGCCGTCCTGGCCTTCGCCTGGGGGACGACCGCCGGGACCTCGGCCGGCGGCCGATCCCGGGGCGAGGCCCAGGACGGTACGACACCGGCTATCGCCAGGAGAGCAAGAGTCACGACGGCTGTGATCAGTCTTCGCGTTTGTGTGCGCACGGTGCATCACCTGTGAGGCAGTTGTGATCAGGGTCGTGGTGATTTGTGATCCCCGCAGCACTCGAACTAACGTGCTTTGACGAATATGGCCAAGACGCGACGGTGCGCCACCGAAAACTCACGGCGCCTGATGTTTGACGGGAACGCGCCTGCTGATGTCGGGTGTTCTGTCTGAACCCCCCATCAATGACAGGCAACCGTCAGATATCTGTCTAATGTCTAGTACTCGAGTTGCAGTTCGCTATCTCTGCTGGTCAGAGGCACCTACTCGAGTCTCTTGGGCTGCCGTGGCGTCAGGTGCGGGAAGTTCGTAACCTCTACCGGGGCGGCGATGGTAGTGGCAGCGTTGTGCGGTTGCCTGGTGGTGGCACCGCCACCACGACCAGCTCAGCGCGTGATCGGCTTTCCGCGGGTGTGTCGGTGAGTGACGGTGAACTGCCAGGAGCCGCCGGACTTCTGCCACGGTGGGGGCGCAAGGGCGCCGGAACCGTTTCTGCGACCCCCCTTGCCGTCGTTGCGCTGGCGGACATGGCCGCGAGGAAGGCGTGGGTCAGCATGGCGAGGGTGATGTGCCGCTACTCACCCGATCGTCTCGCAGGCCGTGGTCATCGCCACCGGCATCTCCGCCACCGGCCACCGCGAGATCCTCGGGCTGACGGTCGGCGACAGCGAGTCGAAGCCGTTCTGGACGAAGTTCCTGCGCTCGCTGCGGGCACGCGGCCTGGAGAACGCCCAGCTGGTGATCTCCGACAGCCACAGCGGTCTGGTGGCCGCGATCAGCACCGTTTTCCTCGGTTCGGCCTGGCAAAGGTGCCGGGTCCACTTCGTCCGCGACGTCTTTGCCGTGATCGAAAAGGGCTCGGCGGAGACGGTCGCCGCGACCATCCGCACGATCTTCGCGCAGACTACCGCCGAGCAGGTCCGCAGCCAGCTGGACGTCGTGGCCGACATGCCCGGACGGCAGTTCCCTCCGGTCAGGACCATGCTGCTGGAGGCGGCCGGAGACATCACGGCGTTCGCAGACTTCCCGCCGGCGCACTGGAAGAAGATCTGGTCGACGAATCCGCTGGAGCGGCTGAACCGGGAGATCAAACGGCGGGCCGACGTCGTCCAGGTCTTTCCCAACCCCGCCGCTCTCGACCGGCTCGCCGCCGCGGTCCTGGCCGAACTCCACGATGCGTGGCAGGTCTTCGACCGCCGCTACCTCTGCGAACTCCATGGCCGAGCTCTTCACCGACAAGCCGACCCCGCAACGGCAGATCCCCGCCGAAGCGGAACCAAACGAGCTCGACTGACTACACCACTCGGCG
>NZ_JBHVMS010000023.1:0-18071 GCF_042796855.1 Streptomyces sp. NPDC057877 | reverse complement strand
GCCCCGATAACTCGCCGATATCCGCAGACACCCGCACCACCCCCGGGAAGCACTACGCAGCAGCGTACGCCCGCAGGCTAAAACAACGGCATTGGCCCTAGTTCTCCTCGTGCGCGTCCGCCGCCTCGACCTCTTCCCGGGTCACACCCAGCAGATAGAGCACGGTGTCCAGGAACGGCACGTTCACCGCCGTGTGCGCCGCCTCGCGCACCACCGGCTTCGCGTTGAAGGCGACCCCGAGCCCGGCCGCGTTCAGCATGTCCAGGTCATTGGCGCCGTCCCCGATGGCCACCGTCTGGGCCAGCGGTACGCCCGCCTCCGCGGCGAACCGGCGCAGCAGCCGCGCCTTGCCCGCCCGGTCCACGATCTCCCCGGTGACCCGGCCCGTCAGCTTCCCGTCGACGATCTCCAGCGTGTTGGCCTGGGCGAAGTCCAGCCCCAGCCGCTCCCGCAGGTCGTCCGTGACCTGGGTGAAGCCGCCCGAGACGACCCCCACCTGGTAGCCGAGTCGTTTCAGCGTGCGGATCAGCGTGCGCGCTCCCGGCGTCAGCCGCACGTCGCTGCGCACCTTCTCCACCACCGAGGCGTCCAGCCCCTTGAGCAGCGCCACACGCGCGTGCAGCGACTGTTCGAAGTCCAGTTCCCCGCGCATCGCCGCCGCGGTCACCTCGGCGACCTCGGCCTCGCACCCGGCGTGCGCCGCGAACAGCTCGATCACCTCGTCCTGGATGAGGGTCGAGTCCACGTCCATCACGACCAGGCGCTGCGCCCGCCGGTGCAGGCCCGCCGCGACCACCGCGACATCCACGCCGAGCGCCGCCGCGTCCGTGACCAGGGTGGTGCGCAGCGGCGCGGTCTCCACCCCGGACACCGCGAACTCCACCGCCGTCACCGGGTACTTGGCGAGCCGGAAGATACGGTCGATGTTGCCGCCGACCTTGGTGATCCGCGCCGCCACCGCGGCCGTCGCCTCCGCCGTGAGCGGATGCCCGAGCACCGTGACCAGGGAACGGCCGAGCCCACGCGGCCGGTTGTCGCCATGGCCGGAGACGATCTCGGCCTGCATCCGCATCGACTCCGCCCAGCCGTGGACGGTCGCGCGCAGGTCGCCCTCCAGACCGTGGGCCGGATGCGTCACCAGAGCGCACAGCACCATCCGGCCGCGGGTGACGACCTGCTCGATGTCGACCACGTCGACGGAGTAGGCGGCGAGGGTGTCGAAGAGTCCGGCCGTGATGCCCGGCCGGTCCTTGCCGTAGATCTTGACAAGGAGGGTGGGGGCGTCAGAGGTCTGCGAAGCGCTCATGGTGATTCCACCGTATCCGGCACCCAGTGCCTTCTGCCTCCGAGGTCCGCCCAGCGGACACGGAACAGTGGGTGTCGTGCAGGTGACCCAAGCCTGACACACCGGCCACACCGGCGCGCGCCCTCACCTCCCGGGCGCGCCCGGCGGTGGCGGCGGCCCCTCCTCCGGCGAGGTCGGAGGCCGCCGCGGTGACCTCCGGGGCGGTTCGAAGGGACCGGTCATGGTCTGGGCGCCGTACACATCGCCGCTCGGCGCCTCCCTCCGTCGCGGCCGGGGAGCGTCCCGCGGCTCCCGCAACTCCTCCGGCAGCCGCAGATACGGATTGGTCGCCGGGTTGGGCGGCCGGTACGGCCTGCCGGGCGCATAGGGCCCGGCCGACGCCCCTTCGGCGCCCCCCACGGGCCCCCCGCCGCCCACGTCACCCAGTGCCAGCGGCGCCACCCGCCGCCCCGCCGCCCCGCTCGCCCGCGCCAGCAGCGCCCCGGCCGCGCCCGCCGCCGCGCCCCACACCGCGCCGAGGAGCAGCGCCATGCCGAGGTGCCCCCGCAACTCCACCGCGGCGCCGAAGGCGTCGATGCCCAGCACCGCCAACGAGGCGTCCACGGACACCTCGGTGAGCCAGGCCAGCAGCGGCAGCGTCAGCGCGGTGGCGACCCCGAGCCGCAGCGCGCACCGCCCGGCGAAACCGAGGGCGCCCCCACCCGCGCGGGCACCCCCGCCCTCCGGCGTCCCCACCGTCCCGCCCACCGGCGTCCGCACCGCCGTGAGCACCCCCGCCAGCAGCATCATCAGGGCCGCCGCCACCCCCAGCAGCCACACCCGCTCGTCCAGCTCCGCCAGCCTGCCGAGGGTCACGGGCTGGTCGCTGTCGACGAGGAGATCGTCCAGCGGGTCGGGCAGGAACCGGGTCATCGCACCGGACGCCTCCCCGTCCCACGGCACGAACAGCCCGAGCGGCACCCCGAGCCACACCCCGTTCGGCGCGCCGAGCAGCGCCGCGCCCCCGATGCGCCGGGGATGGTCGTCGCCGATCGCCGCGTACCCGGCCGCCGCGAGCCCGGCCGCCACCGCCACCAGCAGCACCGAGAGCAGCGCTGAGGCAGCGGGC
Source organism: Streptomyces sp. NPDC057877 (assembly GCF_042796855.1). NCBI lineage: Bacteria > Bacillati > Actinomycetota > Actinomycetes > Kitasatosporales > Streptomycetaceae > Streptomyces > Streptomyces sp. NPDC057877. The sequence goes on along the minus strand of NZ_JBHVMS010000023.1, from coordinate 15,657 downwards.
CGTACCACCCGGTGCACGGCGTCCCAGCCGGGCGGCAGGGGAGTACGGCGGGAGGCCAGCAGTGCGATCAGCAGCACCCCGGCGACCCACGCGGCGCCGCCCAGCAGCGTCGGCGCCGTGTCGACGCTGAACCCGACCGCCGCCTCCGCGTCGACGAGGTCACCGACCCGGTCGGGCAGCAGCCCGCCGATGTCCCCGACGTCACCGAGCCCGGGGATCTCGAGGCCCCCCGAGCCCGCGCCGCCGGGCAGGTCGTCTAGCCCGAGCGCGCCGCCGTCGATGGTGATGACGTCGTGGCCCGCCCACGTCAGCCCGCCCAGCGTCGCGGTGAAGAGGGCGATCACCGCGCCCGCGCGCGCGAGGAGTTCGGCGGGGGAGACCACAACTCCGGCCGCCCGCAGGGATCGTAGAAAGAACCAGGACAAAAGGAGCGCGCCGGTCAGACTCACGCCCAGTGGCGTGATGTCGATGGCCGTCGTCGCCTCGGCGCCCTCCAGGCCGAAGGCGGACACGTCGCCGGACGGCGTGACCGAACCACCCGCCCCGAGCGCCACGACCGCCGCGGTCATCGGGCCGAGCGAACCGGCCGAGTCCGCCTCCAGCAGCCGCAGACCGAGCGCCGCCACCCCCGCCATCCCGATCAACGCCCAGCTCACCGAGGCGATCGCGGACAGCAGGATGTCGACCCACGGCAACCTGGAACGGTAGTGACGCTGGTCGCTCATGCAGACCCCCCGATCCGCGGCGCGGCACGGCCGCCGCGCCTGTCCCCCTCGGGTGGGATTACCACTTTCCGAGCGGGTTTCAACCCCGTCGACGGGACCAATCGAAGGGCCCGTCGACAGTCTTCACAAGGCCCGACTTTCGGTCAGGGGGCCGCTACTGAAATAGTTCCCCCCGATGTTCGACATCCCTAGACTCCCTGTGATGGGGGTAACTCGGGGGACAACTCAGTGGGGCATGGAGTGCCGGAACTCGTACTGGAATCTAATGGACGGACGTGGACGCTCGACCCGTCCAGGTCCTACACGCTCGGACGCGATCCGCAGGGAGACGTCGTGTTCGACGACGCCAGGGTCTCCTGGCGGCACGCCACGGTCAGCTTCAACGGCCGTAGTTGGGTCATCGAGGACCATGGCAGCACCAACGGCACGTTCGTGCAGGGCCAGCGGATCCATCAGCTGGAGATCGGCCCGGGCACGGCGCTGCACCTGGGCAACGCGACCGACGGGCCGCAGGTGGGCCTGTCCGGTGCCGCCGCGGCCGTCGCCCAGCCGCAGCAGCAGCCGTACGCGGCGCAGGGCGCGAACCCCGGCTGGGCCGGGCAGCAGGCGCCGCCCCAGCAGCAGCCGCAGCAGCCGCCCGCGCAGGGCTGGCAGCCGCCGCGGCAGGGCGCGCCGCAGATCCCGCAGCAGCAGGGCCTCGGTGGTGCGGCGGGGGCACCACCGGTGTACGGCGATCGCAGCCCGACCACGTTCCACCAGTTCTCGCTGGGCCGCGTGATGCGCATCGGTCGTGCGCTGGAGAACGACCTCGTGGTCTCCGACCTCCAGGTCTCCCGCAACCACGCCGAGTTCCACGCGACGCCCGACGGCCGCTTCGAGATCCGCGACCTGGGCTCGCACAACGGCACGTACGTCAACGGTCAGCCGATCGCCAAGGGCGGCGCGCAGCTGCTCGGCCCGACCGACATCGTCGGCGTCGGCCACTCGACGTTCCGGATCGTCGGCGACCGGCTCGAGGAGTTCGTCGACACCGGTGAGGTGTCCTTCTCCGCCCGCCATCTGACCGTCACGGTCGACGGCGGCAAGCAGATCCTCAAGGACGTCTCCTTCGGCGTCCCGGAGAAGTCGCTGATCGCGGTCATCGGCCCGTCCGGATCCGGCAAGTCGACCCTGCTCAAGGCGCTGACCGGCTACCGCCCGGCCAACGAGGGCGAGGTGCTGTACGACAACCGGAACCTGTACAAGCAGTTCGCCGAGCTGCGCCAGCGCATCGGCCTGGTCCCGCAGGACGACATCCTGCACAAGGAACTGACCGTCAAGAAGGCCCTGACGTACGCGGCCAAGCTGCGCTTCCCGGCGGACACCACCGCCGCCGAGCGCGCGGCCCGCATCGACGAGGTGCTGCGCGAGCTGAAGCTCGACATCCACAAAGACAAGAGGGTCACGTCCCTGTCGGGCGGCCAGCGCAAGCGTGTCTCGGTCGCGCTCGAGCTGCTCACCAAGCCGTCGCTGATCTTCCTGGACGAGCCGACGTCCGGCCTCGACCCGGGCATGGACCGCGATGTCATGCAGTTGCTGCGCGGTCTCGCCGACGACGGCCGCACCGTCCTCGTCGTCACCCACTCGGTGGCGGAGCTGGCCCTGTGCGACAAGCTCCTGGTGATGGCGCCGGGCGGCTCGGTCGCCTACTTCGGCCCGCCCGAGGAGGCGCTGAACTTCTTCGGCTACGACAGCTGGGCCGATGTCTTCTCCGCCTTCGAGAACTACCGCGACTACGACTGGGCGGGCCGCTGGAAGGGCTCGCAGCACTACCAGATGTACGCCGCTGACATCGACGCCGTCGCGCCACAGGCCGTACAGATGCCGTCGATGCAGGCGATCCGCCCGCCGAAGCCGCAGGGCTGGGGCTCGCAGCTGTGGACCCTGATCCGGCGCTACGTGTCGGTGATCGCGTCCGACAAGGGCTTCATCGCGCTGTCGGTGGCGCTGCCCGCCGTGCTCGGCGCGGTGAGCCTGCTCATCGACCCGGACAAGGGACTGCTGCCCAACGGCGCGAACGCGCAGGGCAGGATCGTCCCGAACGGCACCGCGACCACGGTGCTGCTGATCCTCGCGGTCGGCGCCTGCTTCGCCGGAGCGGCCAACTCCGTACGAGAACTGATCAAGGAACGCGTCATCTACGAACGGGAGCGCGCCACCGGCCTGTCCCGTTCCGCCTATCTGATGTCCAAGGTGATCGTGCTCGGCGCCATCACCATGCTCCAGGGCGCGCTGATCGGCGCGATCGGCTTCGTCACCCGGGAAATCCCCGAGGAGGGCCTCGTCCTCGGCGGCGCGGTGATGGTCGAGCTGTCCCTGCCGATCATGATGCTGGGCTTCGCCTCGATGATGTTCGGCCTGGTCATCTCCGCGCTGGTGAAGACGGCCGAGAAGACCATGCCGCTGCTGGTGATGTTCGCCGTCGCGCAGCTGCCCTTCACGGGCTGTCTGCTCATCCTGAACGGCGCGATCGGCGTCAACCAGCTGTCGTACCTGTTCCCGTCCCGCTGGGCGGTCGCCGCGGCCGGGGCCACGCTCGACTTCAACAAGATCTTCCCGGACCAGGACGATCCGTCGAACACGGACCCGCTGTGGGAGCACACCGTCGGCGCCTGGGGCCTGAACATGGCCGCCCTGCTGGCGCTCGCCGTGCTCTGCGGCGTCCTCGTGGCCCGCTTCCTGCGCCGCCACGAGCCGGAGGTCATGCGCAAGTAAGCAGGTCCCTCACGACGCCGAAGGGCGGCACCCCGTCAGGAGGGTGCCGCCCTTCGGCGCACGCGAGCCGAGGTCCGCGCGGCCTCAGTACGCGCCGAACACGTTGTCGATCGAGCCGTACCGGTCGGCCGCGTAGTTGGCGGCGGCGGTGATGTTGGCGACCGGGTCGTAGATGTTCCACGACGTCCCGGGCACGTGGTACGCCTGGAAGGTCGGCGGAATCACCTGGAGCAGGCCCTTCGACGGGACGCCGTTGATGGCGTTGATGTCCCAGTCGTTGATGGCCTTCGGGTTGCCCGAGGACTCGCGCAGGATGTTGCGGTGCAGACCGTGGTAGGTGCCGGGGATGTCCTTGGACTTCATGATGTCCAGGGACTCGCGGATCCAGCCGTCGAGGTTGTTGGCGTACTTCTTCACGGTGGCCTTCTTGACCCCGGCGCGCTCGGCGGCCCGGCTGGCCGCCTCCTTGGCCTGGCGGGCCAGCTCGGCCTTCTTCTTCGCCGCGGCTTCGGCTGCGGCCTTCTTCTTCGCGGCGGCCTCGACGGCCGCCTTCTTCGCGGCGGTGGCCTTGGCGGCGGCTTCGGCGGCGGCCTGCTGCCGGGCCTCGATCGCCTCCACCTTCAGGCTGGCGCTCGCGAGCTGGTCGGTGACGCTCGTCCTGACGTCCTTCACCTGCTCGGTGCCGAACACCACCGGGGCCGGGGCAGCGGCCTCGGTCGTCGTGGTCGTACCCGCGTTGCTGGGGACCGCGGAGAGGGCGACAGCGGCGGCGCCGACGACGGCGACACCGCCGACCGCGATCTTGTTGCGGGTGGTCAGGGCGAGACTTCGGCCACGGACGGAAATGTTCTTGGGCTTCAAGGGTGGACCTCTTCGAATAGCGCGGAGGTCGCTCGCGGAGCAGCGGGGACACCGGCCCGGGGGACACGGGCCCTTCCCGCACGAACGCCGCGGGCGACAACCCGCGGCGCTGAGCGACGGCAGCCATTCTTAGCGGCCGCAAAAATGCGTGGCAAAGGTGTGACGTACGATCCCGGGTAGTGGATCAGCGAACGGAAAAACGGGGCAAATTGGGCCAATGTCCCGCTAGTGAGGGGCCCCGTATCTCCTACGCGCCTTCGTACGTGACCTGCGCCCTATGTGGGGGCTCACATCGGGCGCACAGCTCTCTCACTGTCGGTTGCTCACGCAACGCTCTGCGTGAGGCCCCTCGTTGCGTCAGGAAGGGTCCGGGGCGTCCGAGGAGTGCGGGGCGTCCAGGGCGTCCAGGGCGTCCGGGAGGACGAGATGCAGGTCCCCGAACTCATGCCACAGATACCGCCCCCGCAGCGCCTCCTCGTACCCGACGCGGACCGCCGCCCGGCCCGCCACCGCCTCCAGCATCAGCAGGTGCGAGGCCTCCGGTTCGTGCAGCCCGGTCAGCAGCCCGTCCACCGCCCGCACCCCCCGCTCCGGAGTCACCACCAGGTCCGTCCACCCGGCGGCCCGCCGGACCACCCCGTCCGCCCCCGCGGCCGACTCCACCGCCCGCACCGCCGTCGTCCCCACAGCGATCACCCGTCCGTCACCCGCCCGCACGGCATTGATCAGCCGCGCCGACGCCTCCGGCACCGCGAACCGCTCCGGATACGGCGGCTCATGCGCCTCCGCCGACGCCACCCCGGTGTGCAGCGCCACCGGCGCGAACTGCACCCCCCGGCTCACCAGCTCCGCCACCAGCCGCGCCGTGAAGGGCCGCGCCGCGCTCGGCATCTCCGCGCTGCCCGCCCCATCGGCGCCGGGCAGCGCGAACACCGTCTGGTACGCCGACAGCGGCTGGTCCCGCGCGGTGTAGGAGTACCGGATCGGCCGCCCGTGCGCCCGCAGCACCCCGAGCACGTCCGGCACGGACACCCGCGCCCACCACAACCGGTCCCCCCGCGCACTCAGCGGCTCCTCCAGCACCAGCCGCACGCCCCCGGGCAACCCCACCTCCACCCCCGCGGGCCCACCCGCACGCGCGCGTGTGGTGCCCCTGCCGTCCGGATCCCGCAGCTCGACCGCCCACCGCCCGTCGTCCCCACGGGTGGAGAAGTGCACCACCACGCGCGCGTACCCGATCCGCCCGTCCACCGCCGCGGCCAGCGTGGCCGAGGTGTTCACCACCAGCAGGTCCCCGGCCCGCAGCAGCCGCGGCAGCTCCCGGAACGTGTGATGCGACACCGCCGTCCCCCGGGACACCAGCAGCCGTACGGCGTCCCGGTCCAGCCCCGTCCCGCGCTGCTCGGCCGGGACCCGCGCCGACAACTCCTCCGGCACCCGGACGGCCAGCGTCATCGAGCCCCCTCCAGCAGCGCCGGCGCGCGGTACCGGCCGCTCGCCGGACGCTCGTCCAGCAGCCGCAGGAAGCCCGGCACCACACTCGCCGGGTCGGGCCGCGGACCGTCGTCGTCCGGTACGGCCGCCGCGTACAGGTCGGTGGCCATGTCCCCGGGGTCCACCGCCCACACCCGCAGCCCCGGCTCCTCCACCCCGAGCACCGCCGCCAACTGGTCCAGCGCCGCCTTCGACGCGCCGTAGCCGCCCCACGTCCCGTACGCCTCCGCCGCCGCGTCCGAGCTGACCGCGACCACCGCCCCGGACCCCGACCGGCGCAGCAGCGGCAGCGCCTCCTGGACCAGCCCCAGCGCCGCCACCACGTTCACCTCCAGCGCCCGCCGCAGCCCTTCCAGCGGCAGCCCGGCCAGCGGCACCAGCGGCTCGGCCCCCAGCGCGCTGGCGTTGTGCACCAGCAGATCGGCCCCGCCCAGCTCCCTGGCCGCCGCCAGCAGCCAGGACCGGTGCGCCGCGTCCGTCACATCGCCGGGCACCGCCTCCACGCGCACGCCGTACTCCGTGAGCGCCGCCGCCGTCTCCTTGAGCGCCCCCGCGCCCCTGGCGTCCAGCGCCAGATCCCAGCCCCGCGCGGCCAGCGCCTCGGCCAGCGCCCGCCCCAGCCCCTTCGAGGCCCCCGTGATGATCGCTACCGGCATGACAGTCCCTCCAGCACCCGGCGCCGTCCCGTCGACGTGCCGCGTGCTCCTCAACCTAGGAACCGCCCCCTCCACCCCACCTCGGTCGCGGGCCCCAACCCACCAGGACCCTTCTGCCTACGCCGCAGGTCCGGGACCCACGCCCTAGTCCCCCCGGCCTAGGCACCCGCCGTCCCCGGCCCGATCCGCGCTGTCACACCCCGCCGGTACCGTGAGGACATGAGTCAAGGCCCCCGGTCCGGCCTGGCGGCGATCAGTTCCGCGCTGCTGGCCATGAGCAGGCACCTGGAGGTGCACGACGTCCTGAAGACGATCGTCGCCTCGGCCCGCGAGCTGCTCGACGCCCAGTACGCCGCCCTCGGCGTCCCCGACGACCACGGCGGCTTCGCCCAGTTCGTCGTCGACGGCGTCAGCGACGAGCAGTGGAAGGCCATCGGCCCGCTCCCGCGCCAGCACGGCATCCTCGCCGCGATGCTCCACGAGGCCCGGCCCGAGCGGCTCGCCGACGTCCGCAAGGACCCCCGCTTCGAGGGCTGGCCCGCCGCCCACCCCGAGCTGGCCGACTTCATCGGCCTGCCCATCCGCGACGGCGACGAGATCATCGGTGCGCTCTACCTCGCCAACAAGAACTGCGCCAAACCGGACGGCGGCTGCGGCTTCACCCAGGACGACGAGGAACTGCTCGCCATCCTCGCCCAGCACGCCGCCATCGCCCTGACCAACGCCCGCCTCTACGAGCGCAGCCGCGAGCTGACCATCGCCGAGGAACGCTCCCGCCTCGCCCACGAACTGCACGACGCCGTCAGCCAGAAACTCTTCTCACTGCGCCTCACCGCCCAGGCCGCCGCCCGCCTCGTCGACCGCGACCCGGCCCGCGCCAAGGGCGAGCTGCACCAGGTCGCCACCCTCGCCGCCGAAGCGGCCGACGAACTGCGCGCCGCCGTCGTGGAGTTGCGCCCCGCCGCCCTCGACGAGGACGGCCTCGTCGCCACCCTCCGCACCCAGACCCAGGTCCTGGACCGCGCCCACAACGCCCGCGTGACCTTCACCGCCCGCGGCGTGCGCGCCCTGCCCGCCGCCCAGGAGGAGGCCGTCCTGCGCGTCGCCCAGGAAGCCCTGCACAACGCCCTGCGGCACTCCGGCGCCGCACACGTCGACGTGACCCTGGGACGGCACGGCAGCGGAGCCGTCCTGCGCGTCACCGACGACGGCGGCGGCTTCGACACCCAGGCCGTCCGGCACGCCGGACGCCATCTGGGCCTGGTCTCCATGCGGGACCGGGCGAGCGGTGTCGGCGGCAGGCTGACCGTGGAATCGGCGCCCGGAAAGGGCACCACGATCGAGATGGAGGTCCCCGGTGGCTGATCCGATCAAGGTCCTGCTCGTCGACGACCATCAGGTGGTCCGCCGGGGCCTGCGCACCTTCCTCGAAGTGCAGGACGACATCGAGGTCGTCGGCGAGGCCGCCGACGGCTCCGAGGGAGTCGACCTCGCCGAGCAACTGCGTCCCGACGTCGTCCTGATGGACATCAAGATGCCGGGCATGGACGGCGTCGAGGCGCTGCGCAAGCTCCGCGAACTCGACAACACCGCGCGCGTGCTCATCGTCACCAGCTTCACCGAGCAGCGCACGGTCGTCCCGGCCCTGCGCGCGGGCGCCGCGGGCTACGTCTACAAGGACGTGGACCCCGACGCCCTCGCCGGAGCCATCCGCTCCGTGCACGCCGGTCACATCCTGCTCCAGCCGGAGGTGGCCACCGCCCTGCTCTCCCAGGAGGAGGCGGGCACCGGCCAGGGCCGGGGCGGCACCCTCACCGACCGCGAGCGCGAGGTGCTCGGCCTGATAGCCGACGGCCGCTCCAACCGCGAGATCGCCCGCGCCCTCGTCCTGTCCGAGAAGACGGTCAAGACCCACGTCTCCAACATCCTGATGAAGCTGGACCTCGCCGACCGCACCCAGGCGGCCCTGTGGGCCGTACGCCACGGAGTGACAGGCTGACAAGAGGCCCTTACGGCAATACGGAGGGTTCCGCTCCGGACTGAGATTCATACCGTCGTGGGAATGTCCCCCGGATGGCGCATCCTTCGTCACGCTCCGCCGTTCTCCAGTGCGTGCCGCGGCGCCCCGCCGCGGCGATCGCACAGGAGGGCTCAAGAAGCGTGAAGAACCTGAAGAAGGCAGCGGCCGTGACGATGGTGGCCGGTGGCCTGGTGGCCGCGGGCGCAGGCATGGCCTCCGCCACCGACGGCTCGATGGCCCACGGCAAGGCCGAAGGCTCGCCGGGCGTCCTCTCGGGCAACGTCACCCAGGCCCCGGTGCACATCCCGGTGAACGCGGTCGGCAACAGCATCAACGTCGTCGGCATCCTGAACCCGGCCTTCGGCAACCTCGGCGTCAACCGCTGACCCGACGCACCCAGACCTCCGGTTGTCGGGCCCGGTGCCCATCAGCCCGTCCGGCGTCCGAGGCCGACCCGGGGGTCTGGGGGCGGTCCCCCCAGCACCTCACCCACCGGCGAGGCGCAGCCTCACAACCCCCGCTCCCGCTCCTCCACAGCGGAGTTGTACGCCGCGACCTGCGCCCGCCGAGCCGTCCGTTCCACCGGCCGCAAGGCCTGCGCCCGTGCCGCCATCTCGGACGCGCTCACCGCACCCCCGTGCCCGTTCGCATACGCCACGGAGATCAGCACCCCCACCCGCTGCGCCAGCTCCAGCACCCGCACCGCCCGCCCCGGATACCCCGGCGCCAGCACCTCCCGCCCCCGCTCGGCCCGCGCCCGGTACGCGTCGATCGCCGCCTCCGCCACCGGCCCCGACGCCGCCACGTCCAGCCGCGACAACACCTCGGTCGCGTCCCGCAGCGCCTCCGCCAGCTCCCGCTCCGCCTCACCCAGGGACGGCACATCCGCGGGCGGCGCCTCCCGCACCGCCAGACAGTGCCAGAGCACCTCGGCGTGCACATCACCCGCGGGCCCGGCCTCGGACACCTCCGGCACCAACCCGAACCCGGCGCCGTAGCAGATCACCGCCTCCTCGGCGTCCAGCGCCCGCGCGTTGAACTCCGGCGGCCCGCTCAGCCCCAGCGGATGCCCCGGCGCGGGCAGCGCGACCCGCAGCCCGTTCACCCGGAGCGCCCGCAGCCGCCCCAGCGCCAGCGTGAGCCCCACCGGCCCGGACTCGCCCGGCAACCCCTCCACCCGGTGCACCGCGTCCTCACCGACGATGGCGAGCACGGCGTCATCCGGCGAGACAAGTCCGGCAAGCAGGGCGTTTCCCCAAGCGGCGAGGCGTCCAGAACGTGGTTCAGAGAGCATGTCCCCAGCCTAAGTACCGGACCGATGGAATGGAGCGGGCGACCGGTGGCGTAGATTTCCTTGAGGGCTGCGCCCACCGGCGCGGCGGACCGAGCCACAGGCGAACGCGACAGCCGAGACCGGCCACACTGCAAGGGGAGACAACGCGCTCATGAGCGATGTTCTGGAGCTTCAGGACGTATCCGTGGTCCGCGAGGGCCGGGCTCTGGTGGACCAGGTCTCCTGGTCGGTCAAGGAAGGCGAGCGCTGGGTCATCCTCGGCCCGAACGGCGCTGGCAAGACCACCCTCCTCAACGTCGCGTCCAGCTACCTCTACCCGAGCAAGGGCACCGCCACCATCCTCGGCGAGACCCTCGGCAAGCCCGGCACCGACGTCTTCGAGCTGCGCCCCCGCATCGGCGTGGCGGGCATCGCCATGTCCGAGAAGCTCCCCAAGGGCCAGACCGTCCTCCAGACCGTGCTGACCGCGGCGTACGGCATGACCGCCGCCTGGCAGGAGGAGTACGAGGAGGTCGACGAGCAGCGCGCCCGCGCCTTCCTCGACCGGCTCGGCATGTCCGACTACCTCGACCGTAAGTTCGGCACCCTCTCCGAGGGCGAGCGCAAGCGCACCCTCATCGCCCGCGCCCTGATGACCGACCCCGAGCTGCTGCTCCTCGACGAGCCCGCCGCGGGCCTCGACCTCGGCGGCCGCGAGGACCTCGTACGCCGTCTCGGCCGCCTCGCCCGCGACCCGATCGCCCCCTCGATGCTGATGGTCACCCACCATGTCGAGGAGATCGCCCCCGGCTTCACCCACGTCCTGATGATCCGCCAGGGCAAGGTCCTCGCCGCGGGCCCGCTGGAGCTGGAACTGACCTCCCGCAACCTCTCCCTGTGCTTCGGACTCCCGCTCGTCGTCGAGCAGGTCGGCGACCGCTGGACCGCCCAGGGCCTGCCGCTGTCCTGACCCTCCGAGGCACAACTCCCCTTCGACTCGCGGCACGAGCAGCCGTACACCCCCCTTGCGCCCTGTCCGCACGGCACCCGTGGTCCTACCATGACCATGTGGACATCGACGCGTGGGTGTGGTGGCTGGTCGGCGCGACAGGGCTCGGCATCGGGCTCGTGATCACCGCGATGCCCGAACTCGGCATGCTGGCGGTGGGCGCTGTCGCCGCGTCCGTGACCGCGGGCATCTTCGGCGGCGACGCCGTCTTCCAGGTCCTGGTCTTCGTCATCATCTCCACGGCACTCATCGCCGTCGTACGCCCCATCGCCAACCGGCACCGCGTCCAACGCCCGCAATTCGCCAGCGGGGTCGACGCCCTGAAGGGCAGACAGGCCGTCGTCCTGGAACGCGTGGACGGTTCCGGCGGCCGCATCAAGCTCGCCGGTGAGGTCTGGTCCGCGCGCGCCCTCGACACCGCCCGTACCTTCGAAGTGGGCGAGGAAGTGGACGTCGTGGAGATCGAAGGCGCAACGGCAATCGTCATGTGACCCGAAGATCCCCCACGGCACACGACGGTCTGTCAGACTCGACCAGCAAGATCTTCAACAACCACAAGATCTGCAACCATAGGTCTGCCGAGAGCGCCGAGGCGGAGAAGGGTACGGGGAGCCGACGATGGAACCGGTCATCATCGTCTTGATCATCCTGGTGGTGTTGGTCTTCATCGCCCTGATCAAGACGATCCAAGTCATCCCACAGGCCAGCGCCGCCATCGTCGAGCGCTTCGGCCGCTACACGCGGACGCTGAACGCGGGCCTCAACATCGTCGTCCCGTTCATCGACACCATCCGCAACCGCATCGACCTGCGCGAACAGGTCGTGCCCTTCCCGCCGCAGCCGGTGATCACCCAGGACAACCTGGTCGTGAACATCGACACCGTCATCTACTACCAGGTCACCGACGCCCGCGCCGCGACCTACGAGGTGGCCAGCTACATCCAGGCGATCGAACAGCTCACGGTCACCACCCTCCGCAACATCATCGGCGGCATGGACCTCGAGCGCACCCTCACCTCCCGCGAGGAGATCAACGCGGCCCTGCGCGGCGTCCTCGACGAGGCCACCGGCAAGTGGGGCATCCGCGTCAACCGCGTCGAGCTGAAGGCCATCGAACCGCCCACCTCCATCCAGGACTCGATGGAGAAGCAGATGCGCGCCGACCGCGACAAGCGCGCCGCGATCCTCCAGGCCGAGGGTGTCCGCCAGTCCGAGATCCTGCGCGCCGAGGGCGAGAAGCAGTCCCAGATCCTGCGCGCCGAGGGTGAGGCCAAGGCCGCCGCCCTGCGCGCGGAAGGCGAGGCCCAGGCCGTCCGCACCGTCTTCGAGGCCATCCACGCGGGCGACCCGGACCAGAAGCTCCTCAGCTACCAGTACCTGCAGATGCTCCCCAAGATCGCTGAGGGCGACGCCAACAAGCTCTGGATCGTCCCCAGCGAAATCGGCGACGCCCTCAAGGGCCTCTCCGGCGCGATGGGCAACTTCGCCCCGAACAACGGCGGTTCGGCCCCCAAGGTCCCCGGCCAGGGCACGGAACGCCGGGAGAAGCCGTCCATCGACTAGAAGCAGACGCCAGCACCCCGTGCCCGAAGGGGCGCGGGGAACTGCGCGACAAGCCACAACGAACCCGCACACAAGGAACGACCCGGCCCCCGGCGAGGGCTACGCGGCCGACCGCCCCAACCACTCGGGCAGCGCCGCCAGATCCTCCGAGGCAAGCGCCAGCAACATCGCATCCGCGGGAGTCGGCTCGAACGGCTCCCGAAGCAACGGCATCCCCGCCTGCTCCGGCGTCCGGTCGGCCTTGCGGTGATTGTCCTCCGCGCACGAGGCCACCGTGTTCAGCCAGGTGTCCTGCCCGCCGTGCGACCGCGGCACCACGTGGTCCACGGTCGTCGCCCTGCGCCCGCAGTACGCGCACCTGTGCCGGTCCCGCACCAGCACACCCCGCCTCGACCACGGCGCTCGTCTTCGGAACGGCACCCGTACATACCTGCACAACCTGATCACCCGGGGCGCCGGTATGTCGACCTCGGCTCCACGCATGCGCAGTTCGGGGTGGGCCTGCTCGACGACGGCCTTGTCCTGAAGCACCAGAACGACGGCTCGGTTCAGCGTCACCGTCGACAACGGCTCAAAGCTCGCGTTCAGTACCAGCGTGTCCCGCATACCAGCCCACCTCCCGTGCGCACCGGCCCACCCCCTGGCGGGCTGGGATCAACTCTGGCCGGGCACGCCGAGATGGACAACGCAATATCCGCTGCTCTCACGGGGGGTGTCCCCCGCGACCCCCGGCAACAAAAATGCCCGCCCCTGATCACTTCCAAGACCAGAGGCGGGCAAACGTTCGGTGAACCCTCGGGACCGCTCAGCCCTCGGCGGGCACCTCGTACTCACCGATCAGCTGGGCGCGCGCCAGCGCGTGGAACCGCAGATTGAAGCCGACGAAGGCGGGACTGGCGTCCGCGTCCGGCCCCAGCTTCTCCTGGTCCACCGCGTACACGGTGAAGACGTACCGGTGCGGCCCGTCACCCGCGGGCGGCGCGGCGCCCCCGAAGTCCCGGGACCCGTAGTCGTTACGAGCCTGTACGGCGCCCTCCGGCAGCCCCTCGAACTTCCCGCTGCCCGCCCCCGCGGGCAACTCCGTCACCGAGGCCGGGATGTCGAACACCACCCAGTGCCAGAACCCGCTGCCCGTAGGGGCGTCCGGGTCGTAGCAGGTCACCGCGAAGCTCTTGGTCTCCGGCGGGAAGCCCTCCCACCGCAGGTGCGGTGAGGTGTTACCGGCCGCGTAGACCTGAGCGTCCTTGAGGGCCGCACCCTCCTCGACATCCTCACTCACGACCGTGAACGACGGCACGGGCGGATGGAAGTCATGGGGGAGTGGCCGCCTCTTCAGCTCGGTCACGTCGGTACCTCCTGATCGGTTCGTTCCGTGGCTTCCGAGCCTAGAACCAGTTCCGCTTGGAGCCGACCTCGGACAGCCACTGGTTCAGATACGCCGTCCAGTCGGTCGACTGGTAGTCGTGCAGCCCGACCTGGAACGAGCGGAAGGTGTCACTGCCCTCGCTGAACAGCCCCGGCTTCTTGTCCATCTCCAGTACGACGTCCATGGCCTGCTCATCGGCCACGAAGCTCAACTCGACCTGGTTCAGCCCCCGGTACTGCTGCGGCGGCAGGAACTCGATCTCCTGGTAGAACGGCAGCTTCTGGCGCGTACCCCGGATGTGACCGCGCTCCATGTCCGCGTTCTTGAACCGGAAGCCCAGCTGGATGAACGCGTCCAGGATCGCCTTCTGCGCGGGCAGCGGATGCACGTTCACCGGGTCCAGGTCGGAGGAGTCGACGGCCCGCGCGATCGCCAGCTCCGTCGTCACACCGATGTCCATCCCGCGCAGCGTCTGACCGTCGATCGTCGTGATCGGCGTCTCCCACGGGATCTCAAGACCGAACGGCACCGCGTGCACGGCACCCGCCTCGAGCTCGAAGGCCCCACCCAGCCGCACCTTCGTGAACTCGATGTCCTGCTTGTACTCGGTGTCCTGACCCTCGACCTCGACCTTGGCCTGAAGCCCGACCGAGAGCCCCTCGATCTGCTGGTTCACGGACCCGCCCTGGATCCGCACCTCGCCCTGGACCACACCACCCGGCACCACGTTGACCTCGGTGAGCACCGTCTCGACCGAGGCCCCACCGGCCCCCAGACTCGCGAGCAGCTTCTTGAACGCCATGTCTCTCCCTCTCCAGAGTCCCTTGATCCCTACAAACGCGATCCGGCCGTGCCCGGTTCCGCGCCCTCACCCTGGCAAGGCGGACGCCCGCTGACCACCCCGTAATGCCACCCGACTCCACTACCCTCGGACGGCATGATCGCGACCCCCGACCGTACGCCCCTCCCCAGGACGTTCTTCGACCGGCCCGTACTGGACGTCGCCCCCGACCTCCTCGGCCGCGTCCTGGTCCGCAGCACCCCGGACGGTCCGATCGCCCTGCGCCTGACAGAGGTCGAGGCCTACGACGGCCAGAACGACCCGGGCTCCCACGCCTATCGCGGCCGCACGCCCCGCAACGACGTGATGTTCGGTCCCCCCGGTCATGTGTACGTCTACTTCACCTACGGCATGTGGCACTGCATGAACCTGGTGTGCGGCCCCGAGGGCACCGCGAGCGCCGTCCTCCTGCGTGCGGGCGAGATCGTGGAAGGCGCCGAGCTGGCCCACACCCGCCGACTCTCGGCCCGCAATGACAAGGAACTGGCCAAGGGCCCGGCCCGCCTGGCCACGGCCCTCGACGTGGACCGCGCCCTCGACGGTGAGGACGCCTGCGCGGGCCCGGACGCTGTCTTCAGCGTCCTCTCCGGCACCCCCGTCCCCTCCGACCAGGTGCACAACGGCCCCCGGACCGGCGTGGCCGGTGACGGCGGTGTCCACCCCTGGCGGTTCTGGATCGTCAACGACCCGACAGTGAGCCCGTACCGCGCCCACGTCCCCCGCCGCCGCCGAACTTGACGCGCCCCTTGCAGGTCCGTAATGTAGCCCGAGCCGCTGGAACGGGTACTGCCTCTGACAGCAGCCGGAAGCGGCCAACCCACTACCTACGTCACCCCCTCCGCGGGGCGAATTCGTCGTGCCCGCACGTCTGAATTCGGCAAGCGCGGAACTCGATTATGAGTTGCCGGGGGAATCGGCTAACGTAGTGAATGTCGAAAGGCCGCCGGGCGAAAGCCCCAAAGCCCAAGACGAACCCCGCTGACTGGGGGTCAGGTCGAGGAAAGGATCTGATAGAGTCGGAAACGCAAGACCGAAGGGAAGCGCCCGGAGGAAAGCCCGAGAGGGTGAGTACAAAGGAAGCGGCCGTTCCTTGAG
>NZ_JBHVMS010000022.1:0-19607 GCF_042796855.1 Streptomyces sp. NPDC057877 | reverse complement strand
TCCCGCCTCGCCGACCCCGACACCCTGCACCACACACCCATCGGCGTCCTGCGCTCCGTGGAGCGGCCGGTCTACGAGCAGCAGATGGCCAACCAACTGGACGCCGCGATCGAGCAGAACGGCAAGGGCGACCTCGCCGCGCTGCTGGCCGGTGGGGACACCTGGACCGTCGTATGAACCGCGCATCTTCGGAAGGAAAGGGGCGCCGCCCATGAGTACGGATGCCTCGGCAAGACCGAGTCCGCAGGAGTTCATCGACCAGCGGCCGATGGGCCGCCGTCAGCGGCTCATCGTGAGGGTGGGCCTGCTGACGATGGTGGCCGAGGGGCTGGACACCTCCATCGCCGCTTTCGTCTACCCCAGGATCAAGGACGACTGGGGAGTCGACGGCAGCGCCGTGACGGTGACCGTGACGCTCAGCGTCCTGGCGATGATCGTCGGCGGTGTGGCCGCCGGTCCGCTCGCCGACCGCTACGGGCGCAAGGTCGTCACCCTCGCGGGCACCGTCACCTTCGGCCTGGGCACGGCGGCGATGGGCTTCACGGACAGCATCGGCCCGTTCGCCGCGCTGCGGACCGTGGCCTGCCTGGGGCTCGGGGCGGTGCTGCCGACGGTGATGGCACTGGTCGCGGACTGGATGCCCGCGGCGCGCCGGGTGCAGATGGTCGCGCTGGCCTTCGCCGGGGTGACGGCCGGGACCACGGTCGGCGGCCTGCTCGCCTCGGTCCTCATCCCCTCGGCGGGCTGGCCCACGCTGCTGGTGATCTGCGGGATCGTCCCGCTGCTGCTGATCCCGTCGATCGTCAAGGTCATCCCGGAGTCGGTCGGGGTGCTGGCCGCCCGCAAGCGCCCGCGCGAGGAACTGCGCGGCGCCGTCGAGGCCGTCCTGCCGGGGGAGGACCTCTCCCGCGTGGACTGGGAGTCCAGCGCCGAGCGCAAGCGCCCGCGGCCCGGCCCCAAGGCCGTACTGTCGCGGCGCTTCGTCCTGATGACCCTGCTGCTGTGGGCGTGCTTCTTCCTCGGGCAGGGCGTCGCCTTCGTGATCATCACCTATCTGCCCGAACTGGCCGAGAACGGCGGCCTGTCGGAGTCCAAGGCCGCGGTGTCGGTGGCGGCGTTCGGGTGGGGCGGTCTGATCGGACAGCTCTCGGTGTCCTTCGTCCTGAAGCGGTTCGACCGGTTCCGGGTGCTGGCGGCCCTGTGGGCGCTGACCGCGGCCGGTCTGGGCCTGGCCGCCCTGACGGCCGGTCAGTTCGTGGCGCTGCTGGTCACGGCGTTCCTGCTGGGGCTGTGTCTGCCAGCGGCGACCTCGGTGCTCCAGGCGACGGCCGCGGTCACCTACCCGCCGTCCGCCCGCGCCACCGGCGTGAGCTGGGCGAACAGCGTGGGCAAGGCGGGCCCGCTGTTCGGCGGCCTGCTCGGCGGCATCATGGTCGACGCCGACTGGTCGCTGGCCAGGGTGCTGCTCGTGCTCACCGCGCCGGTCGCGATCGCCCTGCTGGCCACGCTGGCGCTGCACGCCCGCAGCCGACGGCAGCAGCAGGACGAGGACGAGCCCTACGCCCCCGCGCCCCGGCCGGTTCCCGGGCTGGTCTCCGGACAGTCGTGACCGGCCT
Organism: Streptomyces sp. NPDC057877; assembly: GCF_042796855.1. Classification (NCBI taxonomy): domain Bacteria; kingdom Bacillati; phylum Actinomycetota; class Actinomycetes; order Kitasatosporales; family Streptomycetaceae; genus Streptomyces; species Streptomyces sp. NPDC057877. Next base: position 17,991 of record NZ_JBHVMS010000022.1, on the reverse strand, counting down.
GAACCGCACACCCCCCTGGCGCGGTGCGCCCGCCGGTCACTTCCCCCCGTCGGCGGGCGTGCCGTGCGCCCGGCGCGGCAGGGGATCGCACCCAGGGAGGCACCTGTGACCAGGGCCGAGGAGTTCGAGGGAGTACGGCCGCTGCTGTTCGCGATCGCCCGGCGGATGCTGGGCGGTGCGCGCGAGGCGCACGACGCGGTCGAGGCGGCCCGGCTGCGCTGGGCGGACACCCCGGCGCGGCCCGCGTCGGTCCCGGGGCACCTCGCGGCCGAGGTCACCCGGATCTGCACCGGGATGCTGCGCGCGGCGAGGCGTCGGCAGGCTCCCGGGGAGCCGTGGCCCGCGGAGCCGCTGGGCGGCTTTGACGGGCTTGACGGCTTTGACGGACCAGGAGGTTTTGACGGCCTCGGCGGGCCGAGCGCACTGGACGGCCCGGATGGCCTGGACGGTCTGGACGGTCTGGACGGTCTGGACGGCCCGGATGGCCCGGACGGCCCGGTGGAGCGGCCGGTGGAGCGGCCGGTGGAGCTCGCGCAGTCGTTGCTGACCGCCGCCCTGCTGGTGCTCGAGCGGCTCTCCCCGCTGGAGCGGGCGGTGTTCGTGCTGCGGGAAGCGTTCGGGTGCCCCACCGACGCGATCGCCGCCGCCCTGGGATGCTCGCGGCAGGCGTCGGGGCAACTCGTCGCCTCCGTCGCCACGGCCAGCGACGGCGACCGGGAACCGCTGCCCTGGCCCACCCACGTCACCGGCGCCCAGAACGTGGCCCGGCTGCTGACGGCGATCGTCCCACCGCTGGTGCGCATCGGCGTGCGGCTGGAGGAGCGCCGGGTCAGCGGCCGTCCCGGCGCGCTCCTGCGGGCCCGCGACGGCCGGGTCCTGGGCGGCACGGCGCTCGAGGTGCGCGCGGGGCGGATCGAGGCGGTCCACCTGGTCGTCACCTGCGCGGAGCCCACCGGCGCGGACCCGGTGGCCGAGGCACTGGCGATCCTGCGCGAGGCGAACCGGGCCCGGTGAGCACGGGCCCGGCGTGCGCGCCCCCCCGCCCCATTATTGTCATGAACACGACAGGACGAGAATGGGGGAGTCGTCCAATCTCTATCCCCTCTCAAGTGAGAGTTGCTACCATTTCCCTATGGCTGTCAAAAACCGCTGGTTAGCGCTGATCGGATTAACGATCAGCGTCCTCGTCGTCGGGTTCGACACGACGATCCTGAACGTCGCCCTGCCCACGCTGGCCACCGATACCGGCGCCTCCACGGGCGAGCTGCAGTGGATCATCGACTCCTACGCCGTGGTCTTCGCCGCCGCCATGCTCCCCGCGGGTTTCCTCGGTGACCGCTTCGGCCGGCGCAAGCTGCTGATCGGCGGACTGCTGGTCTTCCTCGGCGGCTCGGTCATGGGCACGCTCGTGGACACCCCGGGCGCGCTCATCGCGGCCCGTACGGTCATGGGCCTGGGCGCCGCCCTGATCATGCCGCTCACGCTGTCCATCATCCCGACCCTGTTCAAGGGCGAGGAGCAGACCAAGGCGATCGCGATCATCACCGTGGGCGTGTCGGTCGGCCTGCCGCTCGGCCCCCTGATCGGCGGCTGGCTGCTCGATCACTTCTGGTGGGGGTCAATCTTCGTGATCAACGTCCCGCTGGTCGCCATCGGCATCATCGCCTGCCTCCTGCTGATCCCCGAGACCCGCGACCCCTCGGCCCCCCGGGTCGACGTGCTCAGCGCGGCGATGGGCATCGCCGGTCTCGGCGCGTTCGTCTACGGCATCATCGAAGGGCCCGGCAAGGGCTGGGGCGACCCGGTCATCCTCGGCGCGCTGACCGGCGGGGTGCTGATGATCGTCGGCCTCGTGGCGCGCGAGCGGCGCCGGCCCCGCCCGATGGTGGACCTGGAACTGCTGGGCAACCCGGTCTTCCGCTGGAACACGGTCTTCCTGACCCTGGGCATGTTCGTGTTCATGGGCCTGATGTTCGTCCTGCCGCAGTACCTGCAGGTCATCCAGGGCAACGACGCCTTCGGCACCGGCGTGCGCCTGATGCCGCTGATGGCCGGAATGATCGTCGTCGCCAAGATCGTGCCGCCGCTGACCGTCAGGTTCGGCACCCGCCCGCTGGTCATCACCGGCCTGCTCATCATGTCCGCGGCGATGTTCCTGGGCAGCAACACCGACACCGGCTCCGGCTACGGCTACACCGTGGTGTGGATGAGCCTGACCGGCCTGGGCGTGAGCCTGGTGATGGTCCCGGCCCTGGACACCGCCCTCGCGGAGCTGCCCCAGGGCAAGGAGGGCACCGGCAGCGGCCTGAACACCACCTTGCGCCAGGTCGGCGGCGCCATCGGCATCGCCCTGCTGGGCAGTGTCCTCAGCGGCGTGTTCGCCGACCGGCTCGACACCAGCGGCGTACCGCCCGAGGCGGCCGAGGCCGCCGAGGAGTCCGTGGTGGCCGCCCAGACCGTCGCCGCCCGGCTCGACCTGCCCGAGCTGGCCGTCTCCGCCCAGGCCGCGTTCGTCGACGGCATGAGCACCGTGCTGATGGTCTGCGGCATCGCCGGAGTCCTCGCCGCCGCTCTGGCCGCCGTCAAGCTCCCGGGCGGCCGGACGGCCCACAAGACCCGCCAGACAGCCGAGCAGCCGCTGCCCGAGGCGCTGTCCGAGATCGTGGACGGTGCGCGACAATGAGCCGTATGCCCGCCACCACGACCAGCGCACCGCAGCCGGCGCTCGCCGTCCCCGAAGCCGGCCTCGGCCTGCGCGAACGCAAGAAACTGCGCACCCGCCAGACGATCCGTGAGGCGGCCCGCCGGCTGATCGACGAGCGTGGGTACGACAGCACCACCATCGAGCAGATCGCCGCGGCGGCCGAGGTGTCGCCCAGTACCGTCTTCCGCTACTTCCCCAGCAAAGAACACATCGTCCTCACGGACGACTACGCCAAGTTCATGATGACCATCCTGAGCGAGCGCCCCGCGGACGAGCCCCCGCTGGCCGCCCTGCGGGCGGTGCTGACCGAGATGGTGCGCCGCCTGGCGGAGGACTTCAGCGAGGAGTACCGGTGGCGGCGGCACCTCGTGCGCCAGGTGCCCGCGATGCGGGCCCTGGTGGGCGAGGCCCAGGACGGCTGGGTCAGATCCGTCAGCGAGATGCTCTCCGAACGGGCCGGTCTGCCCGCGGACAACCTGGAGATCCGCGTCCTGGTCGGCGCCGTGACCGGCGCCCTGCACCAGGTGCTGTGGGGAGACCACAGCGAGGACACCGACCTGGTGGAGATGATTGAACGGGCCCTGACGGTGATGGAGCGCCCCGGCATCGTCGGACGCTCCGGCACCAGCCCAGACGTCGCGTGACGTTTCCCCCGGCGACACGCGACAGGGCCTCCCGGCACCACTGCCGGGAGGCCCTCCCCGTTCTTGTGCTGCTGCCGCGGCTCTCACTGCCGCGGCGGGCCGTCAGTCCTTGACGTCGCCCTTGACCTGCCGCTGGATGAACGCGTGGCTCAGGTCACCGAACTGCTCACCGAACACGATCGACCGCTCGACCGTCTTACGGAAGTGCACCCCGCCCCACACCCGGCTGTAGCCGCACTTGTCGGTGAAGTCGGCCCAGGTGGGGAAGTGCACCTTGACGTCGGTGGCCGGGGCGATGCCCGGTTCCACCAGCGACTTGCCCGCCCGGAACTCAGCCGTCCAGTTCAGGTTCTCGGTGCCGAAGAACCGCCGCGCCGCCTGCGACGCCGCCGAGCACAGCGTCGTGGAACCCGACGGGTACTCCGGGTGGTCACCGGTGGGCAGGTAGCCCTTCCACTCGCTGGCCGGCATGTCGTCGACGGTGCCCATGCCCGGACCGCCCCACGCGGTCAGCTTGCTGCGCCCGTACAGGTAGCGCACCGCGCTGATCGGCCGCACCGCGTCGTAGTGGCGCTTGTAGTGCCAGCCCGCGATCAGCGTGTCGAAGGTGGCCAGGATGTGCTGGAGCAGCCACTGGCACCAGCCGTGCACGCCCATCTCGTTGTTCTGGTCGTGCTGCAGGGCGATGACGATGGAGGAGTGGCCGATGCCCCAGAGCTTGTTCTCCATGATCTCCGCGAGCGCCTTGCGCTCGTCGTTGAGGCTGGCCGACGCCTCGATGATCTCGTCCACCGACCGCTTGTAGGCGCGGGTGTTGGTGTGGTCGCTGTGCGTGGGCGGGGCCAGCGGGAACTGGCGGACATCGCTGAAGATGTGCGGCTTGGTCAGTCCCGCCTGCGGGGTGACGAAGTGCTGGGAGACGAAGATGCCCATGTCGCCCGGGCCGCCGCCGGCGCGGCGCCCGTTGTGCGGGCCGAGCTGCGGCTGCCAGCGCGAGGGGTTGACCAGCTTGTAGGGCGTGTTCACCGGCTGGTAGCCGGTGTAGTCCGCCCACGGCACCCGGTGGTACTTACGGCCGCCGCCGTCACCGAGGACGTTCATGCCGTCGCTCTTGATGAAGTTCCACACGTTCTTGGCGGCCACGTTGCCGATGCCCACCGGGCTGGACAGGTCCTCCGAGGTGTCATCGGGGTCCAGGCCGAGCGCGAGCATGAACTGCCGCAGCGCGCCCACGTTGCGCGGCAGCAGTCGGCTCCAGATGCCCAGCTGCGCGTGGATCGTGGCGATGTTCATGTTCCGGTTGGTGGCCGACTCACTGGACGGGCGGCGCGGAATGCGCGAATAGATGCCCACCGCGCTCTCGTGATACGGCGCCAGCGCGTCGAACACGGCCAGCATCGCCGCCCGGTTCATGTACAGGATGAGCGTCGCGTCCATCGTGCCGATGAACCCGTCGCTGGCCGACTGGCCTTCCCGCTCGCCGGTGGGCTGCGCCCACTTGATGTAGTTGTCCCTGTCGAGATCCAGGTCGATCTGGGGAAGCTCGTCCTCACTGGTTGCCGCGCTGGCCGAGCGTGAGAAGGCCAGCGTGGACAGCGCCACGGCCGAGGTACCGCCGAGCAACAGCGATCTGCGGCCCAGCGAGGAATGGGTGATGGAAGTGTCTCCGGACGCCGAAATGGTTCTCTTCCTTTCCTGATCGGACAAGTGATGCCGCGCCGGGGCCTGTCGGCCGTGCCGGCGCGCCGAACGCGGCGGCGGGCGCGTGCCGCCCGCCGCCGCAGGAGCGAACGTCAGCCCTTGACGTCGCCCTTGACCTGCCGCGCGATGAACTCGTGGGCCATGTCACCGAACGGGCGGCCGAACTCCAGGGACCGCTCGACGGTCGTCTTGAAGTGGACACCGCCGTCCACCCGGCTCTTGGCACACGCCTGGTCGAGGGAGGTGAGGGTGGGGAAGTGCACCTGCACGTCCTTGCCGGGGGAGAGCCCCGGCTCCACCCCCAGCGCACCGGCCGGAACGGTGAACTTCCAGTCCAGGACGTCGGTGCCGAAGAAGCGGCGCGCCGCCTGCGACCCGGCGGAACAGATCGACGTGGAGCCCGAGGGGTACTCCGGGTGGTCGCTCACCGGCAGGTAGCTGGTCCACTCGTTGGCGCGGATGTCGTTGACCGTGCCCTTGCCGGGGCCGCCCCAGGCGGTCAGCTTGCCGCGCCCGTACACGTGCCGCACCGCGCTGATCGGCCGCACCGCGTCGTACTTGGCCTTCTGGTACCAGGCGGCGATCAGCGTGTCGAACGTCGCCAGGATGCTCTCGCACATCCAGTGCGCCCAGCCGTGCACGCCCAGCTCGTTGTTCTTGTCGTGCTGGCGGGCGATGTAGATGCCGGAGTGGCCGATGCCCCACAGCTTGTTGTCCATGACCTCGGCGAGCACCTTGCGCTCGTCGTTGAGGTTGGCCGACGCCTCGATGATCTCGTCCACCGACCGCTTGTAGGCGCGCATGTTGGTGTGGTCGGTGTGGTTGGGCGGGGCCAGGCGGTGGCGGGAGGGGTCGGTGAAGATGTGCGGCGTGGTCCGCGCGGCCTGCGGGGTGACGAAGTGCTGGGAGACGAAGATGCCCATGTCGCCCGGGCCGCCGCCGACCCGGCGGCCGTTGTGCGGGCCGAGCTGCGGCTGCCAGCGCGAGGGGTGGGACAGCTTGTAGGGCGTGTTGACGGGCGTGTAGCCGGTGTAGTCCGACCACGGCACCCGGTTGTACTTGCGGCCGCCCTCGTCCCCGAGGACGTTCATGCCGTCGCTCTTGAGGAACTCCCACACGTGCTTGGCGGCCACGTTGCCGATGCCGACCGGGCTGGACAGGTTCTCCGAGGTGTCGTCGGGGTCCAGGCCCAGCGAGGTCATCACGTCCCGCAGCGGGCCCACGATCTCCGGCATCAGCCGCTTCCAGATGCCCAGCTGGGCGTGGATGACGGCGGTGTTCATGTTCCGGTTGGTGGCCGACTCGCTGGACGGGCGGCGCGGAATGCGGCTGTGGATGCCGACCGCGCTCTCGTGGTACGGCGCCAGCGCGTCGAACACCGCGAGGATCGCCGCCCGGTTGGTCCACAGGAAGACGGTCGCGTCCATCGGCCCGATGAACGTCAGGCTGGCCGCGTGACCGGCCTGCGCGTCGCTGGGCTGCGCCCACTTGACGTAGTTGTCCTTGTCCAGGTCGAAGTCGATCTGGAGGGGCTCCTCACCGGCGGCGGCCATCGCCGGGCGGGAGAAGGCCAGCGTGGACAGCGCGAAGGCCGAGGCACCGCCGATCAGCAGTGACCTGCGGCCTAACGGGGAGCGTGAGAGGGAGGAGTATGCGGACGTCGTCATGACTGTTCCTTGTGGTGTGGAAGAGGATGCCGCGCGGATGTGGGGGGAGGAATGTGCCGCCGACCGACGCGAGCGTGGCGGCGGGCAAGAAGAAAAAAAGGGGGATGCCCGCCGCCTCGGTGGGGAGATCAGTCCTTGACGTTGCCCTTGACGTGCCGCTGGACGAACTCGTGAGCCAGGTCGCCGAACTGCTCACCGAGTTCCAGGGACCGCTCGACGGTCTTCTGGAAGTGGACACCGCCCCACACCCGGCTGTCCGCGCAGATCCGCGCGAACTCGCTCCAGGTGCGGATGTGGATCGGCAGGTCGCCGTGCGGGGTGATGCCCGGCTCCACCAGCGACTTGCCGGCGGCGATCGTGAACTTCCAGTCCAGCGTGTCGGTGCCGAAGGTGCGGCGCGCGGACTGCGCCGACGCCGCGGCGATCGTCGTGGAGCCCGACGGGTACTCGGGGTGGTCGCTGACGCCCAGGTAGCTCGCCCACTCCGAGGCGCGGATGTCGTTGACCGTGCCCTTGCCGGGACCGCCCCAGGCGGTCACCTTGCTGTTGCCGTACACGTGCGCCAGGGCGGTGAACGGCCGCGCGGCATCGTAGACGACCTTGTGGTGCCAGGCGACGATCGTCGGCTCGAACGTCGCCAGGATGTGCTCGAGCATGTAGTGGATCCAGCCGTGCATGCCCAGCTCGTCGGTGTGGCTGCGGGCCATGACGATGGAGGAGTGGCCGATGCCCCACACCTTGTTGTCCATGACCTCGGCGAGCAGCTTCTGCCGGTCGGTCAGGCTCGCCGACGCCTGAAGGATCTCGTCCACCGAGCGCTTGTACTCCCGCGGCCGGGTGTGGTCGACGTGCACGGGCGGCGCCAGCCGGAACCGGGACGGGTCCTTGAAGATGTGCGCCTTCACCTTGCGCAGGTGCGGGGTGACCATGTGCTGGGCCACGTAGATGCCCACGTCACCGTTGCCGCCGCCGAGCCGGCGCCCGTTGTGCGGGCCCAGCTGCGGCTGCCAGCGCGAGGGGTTGCGCAGCTCGAAGGCGCTGTTCACCGGCCGGTAGCCGGTGTAGTCCGACCAGGGGCGCGGGTTGTACTTGCGGCCGCCCTCGTAGCCCAGGAAGTTCATGCCGTCGTTCTTCAGGCCCTCCCACACGGCCTTGGCGGCCACGTTGGCGATGCCGACCGGGCTGGACAGGTTCTCCGAGGTGTCGTCGGGGTCCAGACCCATCGCCGTCATCATGGCCCGCGTGTTCGCCATCTTCGAGGGCAGCACACGCTTCCAGATCTGGTACGTGGCGTGGATGGCGGCGGTGTTCATGTTCCGGTTGGTGGTGGTCTCACCGGAGGGGCGCCGCGCGATCCGCGAGTAGATGCCGACCGCGCTCTCGTGGTACGGCGCCAGCGCGTCGAACACCGCGAGCGCCGTGAGCCGGTTGATCCACAGGAAGACCGTCACGTCCATCGGGCCGAACAGGTCGGCGTTGGGCGACTGCCCGGCCATGTCGTCGCTGGGCTGTGCCCACTCCAGGAAGTTGTCGGTGTCGAGGTCGAAGTCGATCGCCGCCGGCTCGGCGCCCTCGGCCGCGGCGGCCGAGCCGGAGCCCAGCGAGCCCACCGCCAGGGTCGCGGCGCCGCCGAGCCCACCGAACAACAGCGACCTGCGGCCCAGACCGAAGCCGGAAACAGCAGAATGTCCGGACGTCGTCATGAGTGAATTCCTGTCCTATGCGAGGGGGGTGGGTGGGAACGGGGCGTGCTGGTGGTGCCGTGGGGCGCCGCGCCCGAAGGGGCGGCGCTGGACACGGCCGCGGCCGGGTGGGCCCGCCGCCGCGCAGGAACCAAGGAGTCAGCTCTTGACGTCGCCCTTGACCTGACGCGCGATGAACTCGTGGGCCAGGTCGCCGAACTGCTCACCGAAGACCAGGGACCGCTCGACCGTCTTGGCGAAGTGGACGCCGCCGTCCACCCGGCTCCGGGCACACGCCAGGTCGAACTCGGCCCAGGTGGAGAAGTGCACCCGCACGTCCTTCGCGGGCGCGATCCCCGGCTCCACCAGCGACTTGCCGGCCGGGAAGTCGATCGTCCAGTCCAGCTCGTCGGAGCCGAAGAACCGCTTGGCCGTCTGCGAGGCGGCGGCACACAGCGTCGTCGAGCCCGAGGGGTACTCCGGGTGGTCACCGGTGGGCAGGTAGCCCTTCCACTCGTGACCCGGCATGTCGTTGACGGTGCCCATGCCCGGACCGCCCCACGCGGTCAGCTTGCTGCGCCCGTACAGGTAGCGCACCGCGCTGATCGGCCGCGCCGCGTCGTAGCGGGCCTTCTGGTGCCAGGCGGCGATCAGCGTGTCGAAGGTGGCCAGGATGTGCTGGAGCATCCAGTGCGCCCACCGGTGCACGCCCATCTCGTCGTCCGGGTCGTGCTTGCGGGCGATGACGATGGAGGAGTGGCCGATGCCCCAGAGCTTGTTCTCCATGATCTCCGCGAGCGCCTTGCGCTCGTCGTTGAGATGCGCTGACGCCTCGATGACCTCGTCCACCGACCGCCGGTAGGCGCGGACGTTGGTGTGGTCGCTGAACGTGGGCGCGGCCAGCCGGAACTGGGCGGGGTCGGCGAAGATGTGCGGCTTGGTCAGCCGGATCTGCGGGGTGACGAAGTGCTGGGAGACGAAGATGCCCATGTCGCCCGGGCCGCCGCCGGCGCGGCGCCCGTTGTGCGGGCCGAGCTGCGGCTGCCAGCGCGAGGGGTTGACCAGCTTGTAGGGCGTGTTGACGGGCGTGTAGCCGGTGTAGTCCGCCCACGGCACCCGGTGGTACTTGCGGCCGCCCTCGTTGCCCAGGACGTTCATGCCGTCGTTCTTCAGGGCCTCCCACACGCGGCTGGCGGCCACGTTGCCGATGCCGACCGGGCTGGTCAGGTCCTCCGAGGTGTCATCGGGGTTCAGACCGATCGCGGTCATCAGCTGCCGCAGCCCGCCCACGTTGCGCGGCAGCAGCCGCTTCCAGATGCCCAGCTGCGCGTGGATGGCGGCGGTGTTCAGGTTCCGGTTGGTGGCCGACTCACTCGACGGGCGGCGCGGGATGCGCGAGTACACGCCGACCGCGCTCTCGTGGTACGGCGCCAGCGCGTCGAACGCCGCCAGCATCGTGACGCGGTTGGTCCACAGGAAGACGGTCGCGTCCATCGGCCCGACGAACTGCAAGGTGGGCGACTGACCGGCCTGCGCGTCGGTGGGCTGCGCCCACTTGACGTAGTTGTCCCGGTCGAGGTCGAAGTCGATCTGGAGGGGTTCCTCGCTGGTGACGGCACCGGCCGTGCGGGAGAAGGCCAGCGTGGACAGCAGGGTGGCCGAGGCACCGCCGAGCAGCAGGGACCTGCGGCGCGGGGCGAAGCCGGAGGCGGCGAAACGTCCGGAAGTCGTCATAGTGATGTACCTGGTTCCGTGTTCAAGGGGATGGACGGGAGTGCGGTGGCCGGTCAGTCCTCGACGTCGCCGCTGATGTGCCGCTGGACGAACTCGTGCGCCAGGTCGCCGAACTGGGTACCGAAGGCGAGGGAGTTCTCCACCGTCTTGGTGAAGTGCGCGCCCGCCCACACCCGGCTCTTGGCGCAGTCCTTCTCGAAGTCGCTCCAGGTGGCCCAGGTGAGCTTGAGGTCGGCGGCCGGGACGATCCCCGGCTCCTTCTGCGTGGAGCCCGCCGCGAAGGAGTGCGTCCAGTCCAGGACGTCGTCACCGAGGAAGGTGCGGGCCGCCTGCGCCTGCGCGGCGCACAGGGTGGTGAACGCGGAAGGGTACTCGGGGTGGTTGCTCACGGGCAGGTAGCCGGTCCACTGGTCGGCGGGGATGTCGTGGACGGTGCCCTGGCCGACGCCGCCCCACGCGGTGACCGGCTTGCGGCCGTAGACGTGCCGCACCGCGCTGAGGGGCCGCGCCGAGTCGTAGGTGCGCTTGTGGTGCCAGGCGGCGATCAGGCTGTCGAACCGGGCCACCGACGTCACCAGGAACAGATGCGCCCAGCCGTCCAGGTCCAGATCGTGGGCGATGGCCGCGGCCCGCGGCGACAGGGTGAGCGACAGCGGCGTGTGCTCGAAGAACTCCGCCTTGACCTTCTGCTCGTCGGTCAGCCGCGCGGACGCCCGCAACACCTCGTCCACCGCCTGCCGGTAGGCCCGGGAGCTGTTCAGATGGCCCGGCGCGGGCAGCTCGAACCGGCGGGGGTCCTTGTAGGTCTGCGGGGTGACCAGGGCGAGCTGCGGGGTGGCGAACTGCTGGTCGGTGATGATGCCCAGGTCACCCGGGCCGCCGTCGATACGGCGCTGGTGCGGCTCGGGCACCGGCTGCCAGCGCGAGGGGTTGACCAGCTTGTACGGGGTGTTCACCGGCCGGTAGCCGGTGTAGTCCTCGAAGGGGCGGCCGTTGTATCTGCGGCCCTTGTCGCCCAGGACGTTCATACCGTCGTGCAGCCGGGCCGCCACGACCGCCTTGCCCGCCCGGTTGCCGATGCCGACCGCCGTCGCCGGATCCTGTGACTCGTCGTCAGGGTCCAGGCCCAGCGCGCTCATCGCGTGCCGCAGCACCGGCTCGCGCGCCGTGAACACCACCTTGGACACCTGGTACATGGCGTGCAGCCCGGCGATGTTCTTGTTGCGGTTGGTGGCCGACTCACTGGCCGGGCGGCGCGGGATCCGCGAGTACACGCCCACCGCGGTCGGGTGGTAGGGGGCCAGCGCGTCGAACCAGGACGTCTGCAGCAGATGGGTCAGCCAGGTGTACGTCCCCACGTCCCCCGGCGCCATGGCGTCCGCCGGGGGATAGCCCCCGCCGCCGTGCGTGGTGATCAGGTCCCGGATGAAGTTGCCGTTGTCGAAGTCGAAAGGTATCGCCTGGGCGCTACCGGATATCATCACGAGCTGGAACCTTCCTGCGCTGGGAACGCCTTCATCTGCACAGCGGAGACCTGGTGGTGGGCCGCGAGGTCCAGCACTTCACGCTCGGGCGACCACTTGGCGGCCGAGGCGTTGATGAGCGCACCGGGGTAGGTGTGCGGCGTCGCCCGCAGGAACTCCTCGATCCTCGGCTCCAGCCGGACGGGAAGCTCCGCCAGGTCCAGCCCGCGACGCGGCTTCGGCGCGAAGGAGATCCGGTGGATGCCCTTCGCCTCCCAGCTGAGCGTGGCGTAGACCCGGTACGCCCCGCTCGCGTACGCCAGCATCTTCTCGCTCGGCTCGCTCATCCCGGTCTCGCGGAGCATGGCCTTCACGGTCTGCGCGCCGAGGTTCCCGGCGGTGGCGGCGGGGACCTGGAAGTACAGGTTCATGGTCTTGTTCTTGTAGTCGACGCCGATCAGTGCCACATCGTCCAGGCCGTAGCGGGCGAAGAATTCGGCGTTCTCGCCCACCGAAGGCGGCATGGACGGCAGGTCGGCCAGCTTCGACACCTTCTGCTGGTCGTGCGGGAAGTTCGCGTAGATCTTCTTGAAACCGCCGACGATGCCGCAGTCGATGTAGTGCTCACTGGTGGGAGCCAGGCCCACGGTCTCCGTGAGCAGGGTGCTGACCGGATGGTCCGTCTCGGTCAGAATTCCATTCGCCAGGGCGTGCGCATAGGCGTCACCGATTCCCGGGGAAACCTGAACGGAATATTCCATCTCCGTGACCCGCGAACCGGCCTGGAGACTGAAGATGACGCCGCCGTCCGCCGATAATCCATCCGCATACGCGGACAGGATCGGCCAGACCTTGTCCCGCGATAACGGCGCATCGACGAGCCGGGCTGATTTCTCGATGGCCGAGTAAAGCCCTTCCGCCCCCGTGCCTTCGGAAATACCTTCGGACATCAAGTACTCCAAGCGGTCGACGCTGGTCATTCATGCCATGAAATCCTGCGAGCGTTACCTTACCAGTGGCCACTCAAGAGCCGCTCGAAATGAACTAAGGAAAGGGATCTTCTTGACATGCCGACTGCCCGGCGCGGACACTTCACGGGGTGACCAAAATGGGGCGTGCCATGCCCGTCGGCCCTGCTCGTCGCAGCCAAAGTAATTGAACTGGAGGACAAATGACCAGTGCAGGCATGGAAAGCCTTTACACCGCCATCGAGGAGACGTCCGGACTGCTGAACATAACCCCGGTCCGTGACAAGGTCTGGCCGATCCTGTCCGCGTACGACTTGGAGAAGGTCGTCGTGGCATTCCGGGTGACCACGCGCGGCAGCGAGGACCTCGACTGCCGTTTCACGGCGCTTCCCGCGGACGTCAACCCCTACCGCTACGCGGTCTCGAAGGGCATCGCCGAGGAGACCGACCACCCCGTGGGCACCCTCCTCGACGACGTCCAGGCGAACATCCCGGTCACCGCGCACGGCGTCGACTTCGGCGTCGTCGGCGGGTTCAAGAAGACCTGGACGTTCCTGCCGGCCAACGACCTGCAGAAGCTGTCCAAGGTCGCCGCGCTGCCGTCCATGGCGCCCAGCCTGGGGGAGAACCTCGACTTCTACGCCCGCTACGGCCTGGACGACAAGAACAGCATGATCGGGATCGACTACCCGAGCCGCACGGTGAACGTCTACTTCCTGCAGTTCCCCGACGCCTGCCGTGAGCCGGAGACCGTCCGCGCGATGCTGCGCGACCTGGGCCTTGGCGAGCCGAGTGAGCGGATGCTCGCCCTCGCCCGCCAGGCGGTCGGCATCTACACCACCCTGACCTGGGACTCCCCGAAGATCCAGCGGATCACCTTCGCCACCATGGTCCCGGACGCGCGGGCGCTGTCCGAGCGCATCGCCGACCTCGACCCGACGGTGGAGAAGTTCGCCAAGAACGTCCCCTACACCTACCCCGGCCCCGTCCAGGGCCTGTACAACGTCGCCTCCTACTCCGGCGGCGAGTACTTCAAGCTCCAGACGTACCACCAGCTGGCCGAAGGCTCCCTGGAGGCCAGGGTCCTGCTCGGCAACGCGGGCTCCGGCCACTGACGGCCCCCGCCGGGGCGGGCCTCCTGCCCGGGGTGCACCTTCTGCCCTTTCTCCACCATGGCTTAAGCCGGACATGGAAATCTTCAAGCGATTCATCCGGAAATGAGACATACGCGGGGGAGTAAAGGCCCATGCGCATCTACGGACAGGTTGTTCGCTTCCTCGAGGGTCTCGGTGCGAAATTCGGCGTCACGGCACTCCGGACCGCTATAGGAATTATTTTCCTGTGGTTCGGGGTGCCGAAGTTGTTTCCGGGGATGAGCCCCGCCGAACCGCTGGCTTCGGAAACGGTGGGGAGACTGACGTTCGGGGTGATCGAGGGGACGACCGCCGCCGTTCTGACCGGCGCGCTGGAAACCGTGATCGGACTGCTTCTGGTCAGCGGGAAACTGCCCGCGCTGACGGTGATGGTCCTGCTCGGGCATATGGCGGGGACGTTCACCCCGCTGTTCCTCTTCCCGCAGGAAACCTGGGAATCCCTGTGCATCGGAACCCTGGAAGGCCAGTACATCCTCAAGAACCTGGTGATCGTGGCGGGCGCCCTGGTGATCATCGGCCACTCCACGGGACGCGGCCGGCGCTCGCCCGCCGGGCCGCGGGTGCGCGCGGACGCCGCCCGGGCGGGGGAGGCCAGGGCGCCGTCCACGGCCGCCTCCAGCTCCGTGTCCGCCTCCGACCGGGCGGGCTGAGGCCCGGCGGAGCGGCGCGTTTCGCCCGGTCCACCCGCGCCTGCCGGTAAACGGCGCAGCTCCCGGTGGCGGGGTCTCGGCCGAGACCCCGCCACCGGGAGCTGTGTGTGCCGCGCCGGTCTGCGCCCGGCCCGCCCGGTCCTAGCTGCCGGAGGCGGCCGGGGCGGTGGCGTCCTCGATGAGGTCGTCGACGTTCAGCTCGAACAGGCCGCCCTGGCGTCCGCTCAGGCCGGAGACCAGCTGGACGAAGTCGACCTCGGCGTCGTTCTTCTTCTCCGGGTCGACCATCTTCTGCGCCAGGTCGAAGTAGAAGCCCTTGGTCTTGGAGCGGTCGTAGAAGCCCTCCACGAACCGGCGGATGTCGTGGAAGAAGTCCTGGTAGGCGGTGGAGTACCGGTCCAGCGCCTTCTCCTCGATCTGCGGGTGGTCGAGGATCTTGTCGACGACCTGCGACAGCGTGCTGGCCGCCAGGGTCGCGAGCGCCACACCGGTGGAGAACAGCGGGTCCACGAACGCGGCGGCGTCGCCGACCAGGACCCAGCCCTTGCCGTGGAAGCGCTCGTTGGCGTACGACCAGTCGCGCGCGGTGCGGTACCCCGCGGCCTGGGTCGCGTCCTTGAGGAGCCCCTTCAGCTTGGTGGTGGAGGCGATCTCGGACTCGAAGAGGTCCTCCAGGGACTTCCCCGACGCGGTCGCGTTCTCCGAACGCGTCACATAGCCGACGCTGAAGACACCCTTGTCGATCGGGATGCCCCAGAACCAGCCGTCCGCGGTCCCCTCGATGAGGATGTTGCTCCACTCGTCGCCGGGCAGCCGGTGGCAGTTGTCGAAGTACGTCCACACCGCGACGTTGCGCAGCTGCTCGTGCCAGTGCACCTCGGAGTACTTCCGGCCGATCACCCGGGCCTGCCCGGAGGCGTCGACGACCAGCGCGGCGCGGGCCTCGTGGGTGCTGCTCAGGCCGCGCAGCGCGTACCGGACGCCGACGACCCGGCCGTCCTCCTCGATGGTGTCCTTCACCGTCGCGTCCTCCACGACGAAGGCACCCAGCTCACGGGCCCGGTCCAGGAGCAGCGCGTCCAGGTCGGCGCGGCGCGTGTGGAAGGCGTAGGGAATACGGCCGCCCGTGCCGAACGAGAAGTTCCACGGGACCTCGTTGTTGCCCCAGACCAGCGTGCCGCCGTACTTGCGCTCGAAGCCCTTGGCCTCCATGCGCTCCTTCAGGCCGAGTTCCTCCATGGGAACCATCACGCCAGGAATGAGCGATTCCCCGACGTGATACCGGGGAAAACGCTCACGGTCGAGCACGAGAACACGGCGTCCGCGCTTGGAGAGCAGCGCGGCCGTGGTCGCTCCGGCGGGTCCGCCGCCGATGACGATGACGTCGAAATCGCCAGTAAACCCGAACACATTGGACGACATGTAGGACCTTCCAGTTCCGGTGTGGCCGCATTGAGTGATATGCGTGAAGTCCCCCTTCACGCAGGCATTGCAGAACACGCTTCAAAGACCAGAGTGCCGGGAGGCGTGCGGCGGTGTCATCGCCCAGATTGCTCAGTGGAAAATCCCTCGGCTTGAGCCGTGCTGTATGTGAACTGGATATTCCCTAGGGCCGGACGGGAATTTCCGCCGCAGCCGCCTTTGCCGCTCCCGGGCCGCACGGCGGCCCATGGTCCTGCGGCCCTGGTCCGCCCCCCGCGGCGGCCCCCGCGGGACGTCATGGCCGCACCGGCGCCGGGTGCGGGGCGGGACTCCCAACCTCCATGACCTCTCAAGTGAGAGCTGCTACCATTTACCCATGACTGTCAAAAGTCGCTGGTTAGCGCTGCCCGTCCCGGCGGTCAGCGCCCCCGTCGCACTCCACGCCCTGGCCTTTGAGAGGAATCCATGAGTACGAACCCTGCACAGGCGCCCGCTGACGGGAGCGGCGAGGGAGTGCCGGACGCGCGTCAGCTGCGCGTGATCCTGATCGCCGTCTCGATGGCGCTGATGGCCGTCATTGCCTCCGTGTCCGGGCTGAACGTCGCCCAGACGGAGATGGCGGTCGACTTCGAGACCTCGCAGAGCACCGTCCTGTGGATCATCAACATCTACACCCTCGCGCTGGCCGCGCTGCTGCTGCCGCTCGGCGCGATCGGTGACCGCGTGGGCCGCAAGCCCATGCTGATCGGCTCGCTGCTCGTCTTCGGTGTGTCCAACGTGGTGGCCGCCGCCGCCCCGACCGCCGAGGTGATGATCGCCGCGCGAGTGGCCAGCGGTGTCGGCGCGGCCACGATCATGCCCATCACCCTGGCCGTGATCACCTCGACCTTCCCCGAGGAGCAGCGCGGCAAGGCGATCGGCGTGTGGACCGGCGTCGCCGGCGGTGGCGGCATCCTGGGCATGTTCCTGTCCGCCTTCCTCGTCGACGTCGCCGACTGGCGCTGGCTGTTCGCGCTGCCCATCGCCCTGGTCGTGGTGGCCCTGGCGCTGACCCTGAAGTCGGTGCCCAACTCCCACGAGCGCTCCGGCCACAGCTTCGACACCACCGGCGCCCTGATATCCGTCGTCTCCGTGGCCGCCCTCATCTTCTGCCTCCAGGAGGGGCCGGAGCGCGGCTGGACCGCGGGCCTGACCCTGGCCAGCCTCGCCGTCGGCCTCATCGCCGCGGCCGTCTTCGTGGTCTGGGAACTGCGCCGCCGGGACGCCTCGCTGCTGGACGTCCGCCTGTTCAAGGAGCGCGGCCTGGCCGGCGGCTCGATCACCCTGATCGTGGTCTTCGGTGTCCAGTCCGGGATCTTCGTGGTCCTCTTCCCGTTCCTGCAGGCCGTGGTCGACTGGTCGTCCCTGCTGTCCGCGGCGGCGCTCATGCCGATGGCCGTCGCGATGATGATGGCCTCCGGCCTGGCGCCCAAGATGTCCACGCAGGCCAGCCCCCGCGCGACCATGTCCGCGGGCATCGCGCTGACCGGCGTCGGCCTGGCGCTGATGGCCCTGTTCGTCTCCGTCGACAACGGCTACCTGTCGATCCTGCCCGGCATCATCGTCATGGGCTTCGGCATGGGCCTGGCCATGGTGCCCTCCACCGAGGCCATCACCCTCTCCCTGCCGCGTGAGAAGCAGGGCGTCGCCTCCGCCCTCAACGACGTCACCCGCGAGTTCGGCACCGCCCTGGGCATCGCCATGCTCGGCGCGATCCTCTCGGCCGGCTACCGCAACGCCATCGACGACAAGCTGGACGGCATCCCCGAGCAGGCCGCGGAACCCGCCCGCGAAGGCATCGCCACCGCCCTGGAGGCCTCGCCCAACGCGGGCTCCAGCGCCGGGGACCTGGTCAACGCCGCCCGCGAGTCCTACATCGACGGCTGGCAGCAGGCCATGTGGGCAGGCGTCGCCGTCATGGCCGTGCTGTTCGTCTACATCATCCTGCGCGGCCCGAACAAGGCCACCCCCGCGGCCACGGAGGACAAGACGGAGGACACCGAGACCGTCGCCGCCCACTGACCGCACCGCCACCACCTGCAACCACGCGGCAGCCGGTCCCCGCCCAGCCGGGGACCGGCTGCCGCACCGTTGCCGCCGGGCCCCGGCCCGCCGCACCGCACACAGCGGGAGGGGGGTTTGCGGCACTCGGTGACCGAGTGC
>NZ_JBHVMS010000021.1:0-29110 GCF_042796855.1 Streptomyces sp. NPDC057877 | reverse complement strand
GTTTGCGGCACTCGGTGACCGAGTGCCGCAAACCCCCCTCCCGGCGCCACGCCTCAGCCGGTCAGCTGACCTTCCTCGCGGACAGCACGGCCTCCACGGGCAGCGCGTGCGGCAGCATCTCGGCGGGATCCTCGGCCACCGCCTTGGTGACCTCGAACCCGCACTCCTCCAGCCAGCGCTGCCACGTCGACATCTTCTGCGCCCCGCCCTGCCCCATCGCACAGCCGATGAAGAACGACGGGAAGAAGTCGACGGTGTAGTTGTCGGTGTCCTTGATGTTCTCCGGATACACCGGCACCAGCAGATGCACCTGCCCGCCGGGCTCCAGCGACTGATTCACGGCCTCAAGGATCCGGAACACGTCGCTCTTGTCGAACATGGGCAGGAAATGCTTGATCAGCACGACGTCGAAACCCTTGGGAACACCCTCGAAGACGTCACCGCCGATGAACGAGCAGTGCTCGTCCACGCCGTGCGCCCGGAAGTTCTCCAGGCATTCCTTTTCCTTCTCCGGAAGGTCGAAGGTGGTCACCCGCAGCCCGGGCGACTGCTTCAGCTTGTAGGTGTGAATGGCCCCCAGACCGGTGTTCCCGGCGAGATCGAGGACCTGCGCACCGGACGGCACGTCGATGTTGCCGAAGAACCAGGGGTCGATGTGGGCGGTCTCGCCGTTCATCAGCCGCGCCCACGGCTCACGCAGGTCCTTGTGCTCGGCCAGCGCGCCGTACAGGTTCCCCTCGAACCCGTAGAGCTCCTTCAGGCCGACGGTGGTGCCGGTGCGCACGCTGTCGGTGAGGTAGAACAGCTGCCGCAGCGCCACGGCCTTGATCATGGCCATCCGGGCGAGCACCTGCCGCAGGTCCTCCTCGGGGAGGTCCGCGAACGCGTCGAGGGCGTAGCCGCCGGAGTCCTCGTCGTAGGCGACGAAGCCCTCCTTGACCAGCAGCAGCAGAAGGTGCTCCACAGCATCCGGCTTGGCACCGACGGCGTCGCCCAGCTCGGCCGCGGTCAGGCCCGGGGTGTCCCGGAGCCGGTCGATGAGACCCAGCTCGAAGCAGGACAGCAGGCTCATGAACCGCGAGGGCCCCACCATGTAATCGCGCAACCGTGTGAATGTGGCTTCCGGTGTCAAGGTAATTAGCCCCTTTCGAGTCGGCTGCTTTCACTGCCGTGGGTAGGGCGCCGTCACGTGCCGCGACCTTATTAAATACGGCTCACCACCGTACCAGCGGCCACTCAAGGGCCACTCGAAATGAACTAAGGAAAGGAATCCCTTGACATGCCGAGCGCCCGGCACCAACACTCTCGCGAAGTGGCGAGAATAGGGCTTGTCAGGCCCGCCGGCCTTGTTCACCGGCTGTTTCACCGCGGACAAACAGATATCAGGCTGACGTCCTGATTCATGCAGACGCTCAGCATGCACACCACCTGCCAGTTCTGGCCCCTGATCACGGAGGAACAATGCTGAGTAGACGGTCCATTCTGCGCGGTGGCGGCGGCATCGCACTCACGGCCGCCGCCGTCGGCTCATCGGCCGGGGCGGTGTACGGCAGCGAAGGGAAGTGGGAGCGGCTGCGCAGGCATCTGACCGGAGATGTCGTGCTGCCCTCCGACGACGCCTACACCTTTTCCAAGCAGGCCGTCCTGGTGGAACTCGACACCGTGACACCGCAGGGAATCGTCTACTGCCACAGCCCCCGGGACGTCAGCACGGCCATCAAGTTCGCCCGGGACCACGACATCCCGGTGCACACCCGCAGCGGCGGCCACAGCCTGGCCGGATGGTCCACCGGCGAGGGCATGATCCTCGACGTCTCCCGGCTGAACCAGATCGCCGTCGGCCGCCACACCGTGCACCTCGGCCCCGGTGTGCAGAACATCGACGCGGTCACCACCCTGCAGGCCCACAACCGGCAGATCGTCACGGGCACCTGCGCCACCATCCGCCCCGGCGGCTACATCTCCGGCGGCGGCATCGGCTTCCAGATACGCAAGTTCGGCGTCGCCAGCGACCGCCTCGTCTCCGCCCGGATGGTCCTGTCCGACGGCCGCATCGTGCGCGCCGACAAGGACACGCACCCCGACCTCTTCTGGGCCGTACGCGGCGGAGGCGGCGGCAACTTCGGCGTGGCCGTCGACTTCGAGGTCCGCCCCATCTCCGCGCCCCGCCTGGTCTACTTCGACACCCTGTGGCCCTGGGACAAGGCCCAGGAAGTCGTCACGGCCTGGCAGGAGTGGTGCTCCAGCGGCTCCGACAACCTCGGCTCGACGCTGACCGTGCTCGTCCGCGACGGCGCCCCGGGCAACGTGCCCATCGTCAAGATCCACGGCGCCTACCACGGGCCGCAGCCCGAGCTCGAGCAGGCCCTGAACGACCTGGCCGCCGAGACGGGCGCCACGCCCGTCCTGCGCCACGTCCAGGAGTACGAGTACGGCGAGGGCATGAAGGCCGTCTACACCTGCGAGCAGCTCACGGTGCAGCAGTGCCACCGCGTCGGCTCCCACCCGGACGCCCGCATCCAGCGCACCCCCTTCCTGCGCGAGCGCACCCGGCTGCTGGACCGCCCCACCGGCAGTTCCGGAACGGCCGACCTGCTCGCCGCGTTCGAGGCCAACCGCAGGCCCGGCCACACCACCTACCTGTACTTCACCGCCCTGGGCGGTGCCGCCAACAGGGTCCCGCGCACCCAGACCGCCTATGTGCACCGCGGCGCGGAGTTCTTCGTGGCCTGCGCGACCCTGCTGGCCGACCCGCAGCCCCCCGCGGAGGAGGCCGAGGCCGCCATGGCGTGGCCCGTCGACGCCTTCACCATCCTCGACCCGCTCTCCAGCGGCGAGTCCTACCTCAACTTCCCCAACCCGGACCTGGGGGACTGGCGCCAGGCGTACTACGCCGAGAACTACCCCCGCCTGGTCGCGGTCAAGCGCCGCTACGACGCGCCGGACTTCTTCCGGCACCCGCAGAGCATCGGCAGCTGACCCCCCGCCCCGACCACCCCTGACGGGCCTCACAGGCCCCCGGCGACGCCGACGAAGACCGGCCCGCTGGCTGCCACGGCAGCCAGCGGGCCGAGTGCGTACGGGCGGCGCCGCGCCACGCCCCGGGCGTCCCGGACGGGCGGGCGGGTACCGCCCGGCCACGGCGTCCCCCGGCCCCGTACCCGCAGCGGGCGCCCACCTCGCGCTCATTCCGGGGCCGCGACGTCCAGGAGCGGCGGCTCCCGCGGGTCACGCCCGCGCCGCACCCGACGCCTCCGGCGGAATTCCCGCCTCCTCATATCCGCCGCGATGCCACGCGGCAAAGACGCCCTCCGCCGCACTTTTTCGGACTCCGTGAAACGGCCCTGCCGTCAGCCAATGTCGCAGCTCACAGACTGAAACGGAATGGCCATTACCTATAAACGGAATGGCCCTTACTTGACCCGTGGACAGGGGCCGCAATTACCCTTCCAGGCGCGAATGCGGCACTTCTCAGAACACGCATCAGAGCAGGTCAGAGGGGTGCTGACCCGGCCGGAATGTGATCATTGACGGCCGTTCTCCGCAACGTTTCACCCGGCTCTGTCCAAGGCCCGGGCGCGCACCGCACCTGAGTGTGTGTCAAGGTGTTCTCTAGCGTGTGGCTGATAACGTAGGTTGCGTAAACGCGGAAATCAGTGTCGACGCCAACCGCTTGGAGTCACTGCATTTCCGGGGGGGGTGTTGGGATGAAGCAGGAATATGAGGCCGTCAAGGGGGGCGGCCCAGTTAGTCGATGTCCCATTTCCGCGTGGCAGATCTGGCCCAGCACCGCTTCCGTAAGGTCACATGTCTAGACCGTGAGGCGCCCACGATCTGGGGTTTCACCTCCTGTCTGCATTCACGTGACCGCACGCTGACCTGGGTCAGTGGGGCCGATCCTGAAAAGGGCTGTGCCGCGTTCCGGGTGGGGGCCCGGCGCGCATTCCCCTGAGGCCGCGGAGGCGTCCCTCGCCTTCGGTGCCCCGTTTGGAGACCTGGCCCACGAGTTCGCGCACAGGTGTGTCAGGGACCGGCCGCCTTCCCGCCGCGCGGCGGAGGGCTCATCCGCCTGTCACCCCTGCCCGGCTGTTGGCGAGGCCTCAAGGCCACGGCGCAGTCCGCGGCATCCCCATTTCCCCTGAAGGGCCCCATCAAGGGCCCGCCCATTCGACCAACCGGAAGGTAACCATGACGACGTCCAGACACACCCCGGACTCAGGTCTCACCCTGGGCCGCAGGTCGTTGCTGCTCGGCGGCTCCTCGGCCGCCGCCCTGACCATGCTGGGCCTGCCCCACGCCGCCAGCGCCGTCACGAACGGGGAGGCGGCGGCCGCGGTCGAGGTCGACTTCGACCTCGACACCGGCAACTACATCAAGTGGGCCAGGCCCGCGACCAACGAGGAGGCCAGCACGCCGTCCGTCAACGGGTTCGTCGGCTCGATGGACGCGACCCTCATCTTATGGATGGCCCACGTCGGAGCACTGGCGGCGTTCGACGCGGTGGCGCCGTACCACGAGAGCGCGGTCGGGGTGTACTCCCGGATCCCGCGCCGCCCCTCCAGCGAGTCCGCCACCAACCGGAACATGAACATCGCCATCTTCCAGTCCCAGTACCGCATCTTCGAGCAGATGCCGCTGGGCGGCCTGAACGGCCCCGTGGGCGGTCTGCGGCAGGTGATGGTCGCGCTCGGCCTGGACCCGGACGACACCACGGAGAACCTGACCAGCCCGGTCGGCATCGGCAACGTGGCGGCCAAGGCCGTCTGGAACGCCCTGAAGAACGACGGCATGAACGTCCTGGGCTACGAGGGCGGCCGCAAGTACCACCCCCGCCCGTGGTCGGACTACACCGGCTACAAGCCGGTGAACACCCCCTACGAGCTGTCCAACCCCTCACGCTGGCAGCCGCAGCTCGGCCCGCACAACGGCCGCCGCGTCGGCGGCGGCCACGGCGACCTGGGCATCTACGTCGCCCAGCACTTCGTCACCCCGCAGATCGCGCGGGCCAAGCCGCACATCTACGCCGACCCCGCCCAGTTCACGCTCGCCCCGCCCACCTTCAGCGACCACCGCCGGCCCCGGGCCTACAAGCACGCCGTGGACGAGGTCCTGGACGCATCGGCGAAGCTCACCGACGAACGCAAGGCGCTCGCCGAGGTGATGGACAACAAGTCCTGGGGCCTGGGCTACACCGCCACCGCCGCCGCCCAGAACTACGAGAAGAACCATGGGGAACTGGGCGTGTTCGGCTGGGTCGCGTGGTCGCTCCAGCACTCCCTGGCGACCTTCGGCACGGTGGTCGCCGCCTGGCACCACAAGCGCGCGTACGACGCCGTGCGGCCCATCAGCGCGGTCCGGCACGTGTACGGCCGCAGCAAGATCACCGCCTGGGGCGGTCCCGGCATCGGCACGGTCAACGACCTGCCCGCCAACGAGTGGTACGGCTACCTGCCCACCGGCGACCACCCGGAGTACCCGTCGGGATCCGCGTCGATGTGCGCCGCCGGGTCACAGGCGCTGCGGCGCTACTTCGACTCCGACGACCTGAACTGGACGCTCGAATTCAAGGCCGGCAAGTCGCTGGTGGAGCCGGGGACCGGCCCCGCCAAGGACGTCACGGTGCACTTCGCCACCTGGGCCGAGTTCGACAAGGCGTGCGCGGAGAGCCGGGTGTGGGGCGGTGTCCACTTCCGTGAGACGGTCGAGCGGTCCGTGGTCTTCGGCAGGCAGTTCGGCGACCTGGCCCACGCGTTCGTACAGCGGTACGCCAAGGGCAGCGTCAGCGACGGGACCTGACGCCCGGCACGGCTGACGCGTTCTCAGTCGGCCAGGACGACGTCACGTCTCTCACAGGGTGCGGGGCTGCCACCGACCGGTGGCCCTGGACGAGTCCGGCCAGGCGTGCGGGGTTGGCCTGGCCGGGAGCGAGACGGGTGACGGCGTACCAACTGAGAACGCGTCCTGCCCGCGCCCGCACCTCCCTTGGGCAAACGGCACGCGCGGGGCGGCCGTACACCCGGCTGCTCCCGCGTCGCTCACCTGCCGGAGGGCACCGCGGCGGCGATACTTGCCGACGACACCGCTCGCGCATCCCGAGGCGGCCTCGACCGACCCCCCACCCGAGCCCGGAGATCCCATGGACGAGGACGGCACCACGGCACACGTCGTCGAGGCGGCGTTCCGCTGCTACCGGTCACAGGACCGCGCGGCGGCCCTGCCCCTCTACGCCGCCGACTTCACCTTCACCAGCCCCCGGGACGACCACATCGGCAAGGCCGCCTTCTTCGAACGGTGCTTCCCCACCGCCGACCGGTTCACGCAGCACCGCTTGCTGCGCCTCACCCCCGCGGACGGCGAACTCGTCTTCGCCTACTACGAGTACGAACTCGCGACGGGCGGCCGGTACCGCAACGTCGAGGCGATCACCGTGCGGGACGGCCTCATCCGGGAGGTACGCGTCTTCTTCGGCGGCAAGGCGTGAACCGGCCGCACACCCCCCGCCCCACATGACTTTGCCCACCCTTTACAACGCACCCCTGCGGTGACTCGTCTCTCCCCTCGATCCGTCCCACAGCCCGCCGCGCCCACCAGGCGGCCGGACCGACGAAGGAGAACGACCGATGCGCCGAACCGCGCTGACCGCCCTGGCCCTTGGCTGCACCGCCGTCCTGGCAAGCGCGATGCCCGCGTCCGCCGACGGCGCGAGCCCCACCCCGGCCCCCGCCAGCCCCACCGCGGTCCCCACCCGCGCCCCCGCCGCCACCGCCAGCCCCGTCCCCTCCGCCGAACCGACCCGGCCGCAGGTGTCCGTCGTACCCAGCGGAGCACCCGACACCGGCGTGACACCGACCGCGTCCGGCTCACCCGGCAACGGCGCGCTGATCGGGTCCGGCGCCGCCGCTGCCGTCGTCCTGTCCGGCGGCACGGCCCTCCTCCTGCGCCGCCGCCGGGCGACCGGGGCATGACCGCGCCCTCCCGGCGCGCCTGCACCACCGCGGCCCTGGCCGCCCTGCTCACCGCCTGCGGCGGCCCCCCGGCCGAGCGGCACACCCGAGCGGGCACCGCACGGCCCGCCACGAAGCCGCCGCGCACCCCGGCGGCTTCGGCCCCGGTCCGCCTCCAGATCCCGGCGATCGGCGTCGACACCCCCGTCATACGGCTGGGACTCGCCCCGGACAACACCGTGCAGGTGCCCCCGGTCACGGCACACGACCGGGCGGGCTGGTACGAGCACTCCCCGACGCCGGGACGGACGGGCCCGTCGGTGATCCTCGGCCATGTCACGGTCGGCCCCTACGGGGACGGGGTCTTCCGGCACCTGTCCCGGCTGCGCCGCGGCGCCCGCGTCGTGGCACGCCTGGCCAGCGGCGAAGCGGTGGTGTTCACCGTCACCTCGGTCCGCACCACCGCGAAGGCCGCCTTCCCCGCCGAGGAGGTGTACGGGAACGTCGACAGGCCGGAGCTGCGGCTCATCACCTGCGGCGGCCCCCGCACCAGCGACGGATACCCGGACAACGTGATCGTCTTCGCGGCGTCACACCCCACCACCCCCGGCACCTGAACCACCCGCCAGGCCCGGCACCCCGGGGGCCCGCTGCTGGTCACCAGCACCATCACGACCATGGAGAACGTTGAAACGGTCCCGCGACAAGGCAGCGTCCGAGCTGTTCGCCGCCCTCTACCCGCGCCTGGCCGGCTGGTGCCGCCGCCTGGTCGACGACGACGAGACGGCCCACGAGATCGCCTCCGAGGCGTTCACCCGGCTGTGGGCCCGCTGGAGCACCGTCTCGGAACCGCGGGGCTTCCTCTACGTCACCGCGGCCAACCTCGTGCGGGACCACTGGCGCAAGCTGGAGCGGGAACGCCGCGCCCTGCACCGGGCCACCACGGAAGCCTCCCTGAGCCCGCCGCCCGAACAGGCCGACCCCTCGGTACGGCTGCTCGTGCAGAGCCTGCCGGAACGGCTGCGCGTGCCGATCCTGCTGCACTACTACGCTGACATGCCGATCCGGGAGGTGGCCGCCCTGACCGGACGCAGGGAAGGAACCGTCAAGGCCGACCTGCACGCGGCCCGCGAGCTGCTCCGTGCCCACCTGAGGAGAAGCCTTGATCACTCACTCTGACGAGGACCCGGACTTCGCGCCCGACGATCCCCTCGCGGTCATCCTGCGGCCCCCCGCCCAGTACCTGGGCCCCCCGCCCGGCCGCTACACGGCGATCCGCCGCCGGGCGGCCCACCGCAGACTGCTGCGCGCGGCCGTGGTCACCGCCGTGACGTGCGCCGCCGCCACCCTCATCGCCCTGCCCCTGCGCCCGGCGGCCACCGGCACCCCCGACCACCCGCCCGCCCCCCTCGCCCCGCCACCCACCAGCACCGCACCCACCCTGCCCACCCCCACCCCCACCCTCGCACCCCGTACCGGCCGCCCCACCAGCCCGCCCGCCTCCGGCCCCGCCGCGTCACCGTCGCCGTCGCCGACCGAGCCCTCGGCGACAACACGGAACCCGGCCGGTGCCGGGCGCACGAGCAACACCTGACCCGTCCCGGCCGACGCAAGGGCCCCCTCGTCTCCCGCGCCGCCGCGCGCGTGCCGGTGCACACGTGATCACGTTCAGGCTCTGATCATCCGCTGTTCACTGACCCTTCCCAACACCCTCATAACCTGGCGCACTTGTCGCCAGCCGCGCGCTGCGGCCGAACCGGGGGAGGAACCAGTGGGGTTGCGCGAGGCACGCCGACGCGGGGCAGGGGTCGGCTCATTGCTCGCTGCCGCTGTGCTGATGACGGGCTGCTCGTCCGGCACCGGCACCCCGCCCGGCACCGCGGCGGTGACCGAGTCGGCCGCTTCCCCTTCCCCTTCCGTGGCTCGCGCGCTCAGCCAGGCCGAGTTGGAGGCCGCCAGACTGACCGAGGCCGAAGCACCGGAGTACAACGTCCTTCTCCTGGACGAGACGCTGGCGGAGGCGGAGGACCAGGCGAACGTCTTCGCCCTGCCGTTCGCGTGCGGGAACGTGCTGGAGGTGCTGGCCCGGGGCTACGCGGACCGGGCCGAGGGCTACACCCGCGCGAACCTCATCCTGCCGGAGGAGTTCGCGACCGAGGTGTACCTGACGATGACCAGCTACCCCCCGGGGCGGGCCGAGCAAGTGTTCACCATGGTGAGGAACTCGCTGCCGCACTGCGAGTCCATGGAGTTCGAGTCGGGGTACGGCGAGCGGGTGCCGGCCGAACTCACCGCCGCGAAGCCGGTCGCGGCAGGCGACGAAGCGATCAGCGTGCACATGTCCTACTCCTCCCGCCGCGGCACGGAAAGCCACGCCTCGTACGTCCTGGTACGCACCGGTGAGGTCATCGCCCTCTTCAAAGGCGACAGCCACTTCGGCAGTTCCTTGCCGCGGCGGCACAAGGAGAGGCTCATGCCGGTAGTGGCGAAGGACCTCATCGCCCGCCAGGTGGCCAAGGTGCAACGGGCCCAGGGACGGTCCCACTCCCTGTGACCCGCCAGGGCAGTCGACGGCGGACCAGGCGGAGCACCGTGTGGGGTGAACGACCGGCACACCCCGTGGCCGGGCCGGGCTACGGTCCCGTCGTCCGCCAGAAGAACACGTCTTTCCTGGCGCACGGAACTCCACCACACACACGGGGACCACACATGCAGAAAACGTACAGACGGCTCACGCTGCTCCTGTCCGCGGCGCTGGCAGCCGCCGTCACCCTGCTCACCATCACACCGGCGAGCGCGGCGCCGAGCCGGTCGAACGGATCCGGCAACCGGGTCATCTTCGTCCACGGGTTCGCCCCGACCGGCAAGCACGACTGCGCCGACTACTTCCGCTCCGCCCGTACCCACTTCGCGAACAAGGGATGGAGCGGCAACCTCCTCACCTTCGGCTACTACTCGGGCAACACGAACTGCTCGTACAAGTACAACGGCAGCCGTGACACGTCCCTCAAGACCGTGGCCAAGGCGTTCGCGAACTACGCCTACAACAACTACTCGAGGCGGAACATCAAGCTCGACGTCGTCGCCCACTCCATGGGCGGTCTCGTCGTGCGAGCCGCGCTCTACCACACCGCCCGGGGCACCTCGGGCTTCCCGCCGTACGTCTACATCGAGGACGTCGCCACCCTGGGCACCCCGCACGGCGGAACCACCTGGGGCAGTACGTGCAGCGGGCTCTGGCAGCAGTGCGCGGACATGAAGCCGAGCAGCGCCTTCCTCGACAGCCTCCCGAGCACCATGCCGAACTCCCGCATGGGCACCGACTGGACCACCGTCTCCTCCTTCGACGACGGCATCGTCTCCGAGTCCTCCGGCATCGCGGGCACCGCGGAGCACGAAGTCCAGTACGACGACGGAATCAGCCACAACGAACTCAGGACCATCCGCTCCGGGACGTACAAGAGCAGGATCAAGCACTCCACCTGGTCCAGCTGGGTCAACCGCGTCTCCCCGGTGGAACAGGCACGCCTGGCGATGATCTTCCACTCCGCGACCTGACCTCCCTTTCCCCCATGCCACGGGCAGGCGCGGCCACCTTTCGGGGGTGGCCGCGCCTGCCCGCTTGCCTCTACCGGCCGTGGGGCACTTCGGGGCGGGTGACGGGGGCGACGGTGAGCAGGTCGTCGAGACCCTTGAAGCCGTCCGGGTTGGTGGTGAAGAGGGGGAGGCCCTCGGCGATGGCGATGGAAGCGATCATCAAGTCCGCGATGCGGCGGCGCGGCTGGCGGCCCGCCCCGATGACGGCGGCGCGGACGCGGCCGTAAATGCGGGCGGCTTCCGTCCCGAAGGGGATGGGGTCGAACTCGTTCTCGGCACGCTGGAGGATGTCGGTGCGGCGGGCACGTTCGGCGTGCTCGTCGTAGTCGTCCTGTTCGGCGTTGCCGCGCACATGGTGGGGGCCCGCGGAGAGTTCGGCCAGGGTGATGGCGGTGATGGCCATCTCGGCGGGGAGTTCCCCGGGGTTGATCCACTTGCGCAGGATCATGATGTCGGTGTCGAGGAGTCCCTGGTGCTCAACGGGCATAGGGGTCGTCCGTCTCCTGCTCGGCGGCGGCGTCCTGGTCGGCACGGAAGGCGTCCAGGGAGATGTCGGGAGCGGCGCGGGACATGGCGGCGAACTCGCCGCGCGGGACGAAGCGGCGCCGACGGCGTGCCAGGATGTCGATGCCGCGGTCGTCGATGTCGTCGGCCAGGCCGGGGTGGGCGGGTCGGCGGCCGCGGCGATGGCGAAGTCGGCGTTGCGGGCGAGGTGGTGGGCGATGCCGTTGAAGCCGTCGATCCACATCGTGCACACCGGGCAGGGGCCGGTCTGCCGCTTGCCGTACATGAAGTGGTAGACGATCAGCGGGCGGCCGGTGGCCCTGGGACGGCCCCCCGGTCACCCCCTGGGATCTCCCTGGCCGGGGCCCCGTGTGCTCGCCGCGCCGTCGCCGTCCCGGGCCGGTCCTTCGAGTCTCGGGCGGCTCCACGGCCGCCGACAGCTGAGCGCGGCGGGGGACCGGTGGCCGCTTACCGGGGCTTGGTCGCGATCTGGATCAGGCGGCGGGTGGGGTCGGCCAGGGCTTCGTAGAGGTCGTCGGCCACCACCCCGGCATAGGCAAGTGCTCACTTGCCTATCAGGCCGAGGCGCACGGGCAGGCTCCGCGGGCCGCGGATCATCATTCCCGACCGCCAGGTGATCGCCGCCGGATGGATGTCCAGGGCCAGCCCGGGGCAGCGGCCGAGGAGGGTGCCCAGGGCGATGCGCGCTTCGAGGCGGGCCAGCGGCGCGCCCAGGCAGTAGTGGATGCCGTGGCCGAAGGCGACATGGCCGCGGGCGTCGCGGGAGATGTCGAAGCGGCCGGGCGCGGCGAAGCGCGCGGGGTCGCGGTTGGCGTCGGCCAGTGCGACGAGGACGAGTTCGCCGCCCCCGGGGATGACCGTGCCGCCGATGGTCACCGGCTCGGTGGTGAACCGGTAGGTGGGGGTTTCCACGGGGCCGTCGTAGCGCAGTATCTCCTCCACCGCGCCGTCGATGAGCGAGGGGTCGGCGCGCAGCGCGGCCAGCTGGTCGGGGTGGGTGAGCAGGGCGAGGACGCCGTTGGAGATGAGGTTGACGGTGGTCTCGTGGCCCGCGACCAGCAGCAGCCAGGCCATCCCGATGAGTTCCTCCGCCGACAGCCGGTCGCCGTCGTCGTGCGCGGGGTGCATCAGCGCGCTCAGGAGGTCGTCGCCGGGGTGCTGCCGTTTGCCGTGCACCAGGTCCGTCAGGTAGCGCGCCATCGAGGCCGCCGCGGCCTTGCGGACGGCCGGGTCGGTGGCGTCCAGCGCCTCGTTGGACCAGGTCCTGAAGGAGGCGCGGTCCAGGTCGGGGACGCCGAGGAGTTCGCAGATCACCGAGATCGGCAGCGGGAAGGACAGCGCCTCGACGAGGTCGGCGCGCCCGTCGGGGGCGGCGAGCATCCGGTCCAGCAGCGCGTCGGCGGTCTTCTGGATGCGGGGGGCGAGTTCCTCCACGCGGCGCGCGGTGAACTCACGGGCGACCAGCTTGCGCAGCCGGGTGTGGTCCGGCGGGTCGGCCCTGAGCATGTGCGGGCCAGAGGAGACCGTACCCAGCGGAAGGGCGGGCGAGGCCTTGCCCCAGTCCTTGGACAGCCGGGGATCCGCCAGAGCGGCCCGACCGGCCTCGTACCCCACGACGAGCCAGGCCTGCGCGCCCCCTTCCGGCATCCGGATCCGGTGCACCGGACCCTGGGCCCGTAACCGGGCGTAGACGGAGTACGGGTCGCGGGTGAAGGACTCACCGAGCGCGGCCAGATCGACGACGGCCATGCGGTACCACCTTAACTGGACTGATTCTGCGGGCCTGTGGGCATGGTGCTCCGTTGCCGTGCCGGTCGCCAGGCGGCATCACCGCACCCCCGCGTGCGGTCAGTCGGCGGGCAGGCCGAACCAGCGCAGCAGCACCGGCCGCGCGCCCGCGGGGGCCTCCTCGGGCCCGCGGGCATAGCGCGCGAGCAGGGCCAGATAGTCGTCGTGGAACGCGTCCAGCTCACCCTTCGTCAGGTGGGTGAGGCTGCGCGAACCCCGCATCCACCCCTCGGACTGCGCCTGCCCGGCGGTGAACTGCCGGGCGAGTTCGACGTCCTCCTCCATCCGCATCCGGTCCAGCTCGGCCGACAGGGCACGCTCGGCCTCCGTCAGCTCGCCCTGCGGCGGTCGGCGGATGTCCAGCCCGCGCACCCCGCGCCACCAGCGCTCCCGCCCGGTGGAGCGCTCGGGGATGTCCTCGATGAGGCCGCTGCGCTCCAGCATGCGCAGGTGGTAGCTGAGCGTCCCGGTGTTCTCGCCGAGGGCGGCGGCCAGCGTGGTCGAGGTGGCCGGGCCCGCCGCGCCGAGATGGCGCAGGATGCGCAGGCGCAGGGGGTGCGAGAGGGCCTTGAGCACCTCGGGACTGTCGACGGTGCGCCGCTCCGCGGCTTCGCCTCTGCGCTCTTTCGCCATGACGGCAGTCTACCCAGAAGGCAGCGTTTTCTCTGCAGAGCTTCCTCTGCAGAGAATTCTCTGTAATGCTGAGTGCATGACCCCGAACCGCCCGGCCCCCAACCGCCCGGCCCCGAACCGCACCCTCCGCCGCCTCACCACCGCCACCGCAGGCGCCCTGCTCGCCCTGGGCATCACACCCGCACAGGCAACGGAAGGAGCCGCACCCCTGCCCGCCTTCGACTTCACCGCCTGCCCGACCGCCGCCGAACTGCCCGCCGGTGCCGACCCCGGAACCTGGCGCTGCGAGGTCATGCACGCCACCGGCCACCTGCGCATGGGCACCATCGACGAGCCGCTCACCGAGCCCATGACGATCACCTTCGCGGAAGGCCGCGTGGACGGCGTATTCCGCCAGGTCTTCGCGGAGATGACCGCCGCGCCCCTCCGCGTGGCGGACACCCCCCTGACCCTCACCCCGCAGTACGGCGGCCACGCGGACTTCCTGTCCGACGACACCCGGCGCGGCGAGTTCGCCATCAAGTTCGCCCTGGGCACGACCCGCGGGCCGCGTACCCTGCCGCCGGACTGCTCGGTGGGCACCGACCAGGACGCGATCCACCTCGTCCTCAAGGACACCGACCCCACCCGGGTGATATCCAGCGACCCCCTGATCGCCGCCTTCGGCGCCCAGGACACCACCTTCACCGCCCCGGCCACCACCGGCTGCGGCCCCCTGCGCCGCGCCCTCGACCGGGCCCTGGGCCTGCCGTCCCCGGCGGGAAGGAACGCCTTCGACATGGACGTCACCGTGGCCATCCGCGACTACGCGTAGCCCGCCTTCGGTGGGCGACGGCCCCGGCCGCGTCCCGCCCTGCCCCCGCCGGGCCGGGGCCCACGGCCGCGCACCACTGGCCAAGTTCCCCGCGCGGCTGACACGTTCCGGCGCTCACGACGGCCCTACGGTCCATGGCGTCAGCCGCGCTGGTGACCCCACTGATCTCGACGAGTCCGTCCTGGCGAGCTGATCGTCGTACCCAGGGCGGGCGGCTCGCCGCTCCCGCCCCGCACTGCCGCTGCGGGGACCTGTGCTGGCTCCTGCCGCCCGGCGGAAGCGGCCCCCTGGACTCACCGGCAGTCCTGGACCTCGTACTGCGCCAAGCCGTACGCGAACTGGCCCGCGCCCACCGGGGCCCGCACGCCCCCTCGCCCCCCGCCGCCGGAACACGGACACCCCCGCACCCCCGCCGCGCCGCGCGCCCCGGCTCCCCGCGCCCGTGACGGCGGACCGCGACGGCGCCCCGGGGGTCCGGGCGGCGGCGCCCCCGTGCGGGTGACCCGCATCCCACCTGGATACCCCCCGGGGCATAAACCGGAGCCTGCTACGGTTGGACCCAGGCATACCCCCCCGGGTATTTACGAAGGTAAGTGATACAGGAGTCCCCCGCATGGTTCCCGAGATCGACCAGCAGCGGTTCGCCGAGGCCCACGCCACAGGCGCCCTCGTCGTCGACGTCCGGGGCAGCGGCGAGTACCGCACCGGCCACGTCCCCGGCGCCCGGTCGGCGCCGCTGCCCAACCTCCCCCTGACCCTCGCCGCACTGCCCAAGGACCGCCCGCTCTACGTGATCTGCCAGAGCGGCGGGCGCAGCGCACAGGCGACCTCGCTGCTGCGCGGCCTGGGCTACGACGCCCACAGCGTCAGCGGCGGCACCGCCGCCTGGATCGACGCGGGCCGCCCCGCCGTCACCGGCGAGGCACCCGGCACCCCCACCGCCCCCGCCACCCCCGAGGACACGCGATGATCACCGTTCTGCCCGTGGAGACCCCCGGCCTGGGGGACCGCACCTACCTCGCCCACGACGGCTCCGTGGCCGTGGTGGTCGACCCCCAGCGCGACTACGACCGCGTCACCGCGCTGGCCGAGGCCGCCGGAGTGCGGATCACCCACGTGTTCGAGACGCACATCCACAACGACTACGTCACCGGCGGCCTCGCCCTGGCCCGCGAGACGGGCGCCCAGTACCTGGTCAACGCCGACGACGAGGTCTCCTACGAGCGCACCCCGATCCGCGACGGCCAGGTCATCGAGGTCGGCGACACCCTGCGGGTGCGGGTGATCCACACCCCCGGCCACACCCACACCCACCTGTCCTACGCCCTCGAGGCCGACGGCGAGCAGATCGCGGTGTTCACCGGCGGCTCCCTGCTGTACGGCACCACCGGACGCCCCGACCTGCTGGGACCGGACCACACCGACACCCTGGTACGGGCCCAGTGGCACTCGGCGCACCGGCTGGCCAGGGAACTGCCCGACGACACCGCCGTCTACCCCACCCACGGCTTCGGCTCGTTCTGCTCCGCCACCCAGGCCACCGGCCTGTCCAGCACCATCGGCGAGGAGAAGCGCACCAACACCGCGCTCACCGCCGACGAGGAGGCCTACGTCGAGCAGCTCCTCGCGGGCCTGGACGCCTTCCCGGCCTACTACGCCCACATGGGCCCCGCCAACTCGGCCGGGCCCGGCAAGGCGGACCTGTCCGCGCCGTCCGTGGCGGACCCGGCCGAGCTACGGCGCCGGATCGAGGCCGGTGAATGGGTGGTCGACCTGCGCGAGCGCACCGCCTTCGCCGCCGGGCACCTGGCGGGCAGCCTCAACTTCGGCCTGGACGGCCAGTTCGTCACCTACCTGGGCTGGCTGATCCCGTGGGGCACGCCGCTCACCCTGCTCGGCGAGAGCGCCGCGGACGTGGCCGAGGCCCAGCGCGAGCTGGTCCGCATCGGCATCGACCGCCCGGCCGCCATGGCCACCGGCACACCCGGGGACTGGGCTGGCGGCGAGCCGCTGGCCTCCTACCCACGCGCCACGTTCGCCGACCTGAAGGCCGCCCCCGGCGACGACGGCCTCGTCGTCCTGGACGTGCGCCGCGACCAGGAGCGCGCCGAGGCGCACATCCCCGGCTCACTGCACATCCCCATCCACCAGATACCGGGCCGCCTCGACGAGATCCCCGCGGGCCGCATCTGGGTGCACTGCGCGGGCGGCTACCGCGCCGGGATCGCCGCCGCACTGCTGCACGCCCGCGGCCGTGACGTCGTCGCCGTCGACGACAGCTTCGACAACGCCCACGAGGCGGGCCTGTGCACCCTTCCCCCCGGCATCCCCGCACCCCGCGACCACCGACAGGAGAGCAACGCGTGACCACCCCCACCACCCCCCGCGGCCTGAGCATCGACGAACTGCGCGCCCGGCTCGACTCGGCCAGCCCGCCGCGGCTGCTCGACGTCCGTTCCCCCGCCGAGTTCGAAGGAGCGCACATACCCGGCTCCTACAACGTCCCGCTGGACACCCTGCGCGAGCACCGCGAGGAACTGACCCGGCACCTGGACACCGACGTGGTGCTGGTGTGCCGCTCCGGCCAGCGCGCCGGACAGGCCGAACGCGCCCTCGCCGAGGCCGGGCTGCCCGGCCTCGCGGTCCTGTCGGGCGGCATGTCCGCCTGGGAGAAGTCCGGCGCCCCCACCAACTACGGCCAGGAACGCTGGGACATGGAACGCCAGGTCCGCCTGGCCGCCGGAACCCTGGTCCTGGTGGGCGCCCTCGGCAGCTTCTTCCTTCCCGGCCTGCAGGCGCTGTCCGCGTTCGTCGGCGGCGGACTGGCCTTCGCGGCCCTGAGCAACACCTGTGCCATGGGCGTGCTGCTGTCGCGGATGCCGTGGAACCGCACCCGGTCCTTCGACCCGCGCAAGGCCGTCGCCCAGCTCGCCGACGGCAGGTGAGGACCATGACGCTGACGCTCGTCCTGGTCCTCGCGCTGCTGGTCGGCGTATCCCTCGGCCTGCTCGGGGGAGGCGGGTCGATCCTGACCGTGCCGCTGCTGGTCTACGTCGCGGGCATGGACGCCAAGGAGGCCATCGCCACCTCCCTGTTCGTCGTCGGCGTCACCTCCGCCGTCGGCATGGTCAACCACGCCCGTAGCGGACGGGTCCGCTGGCGCACCGGCGTGCTGTTCGGGGCCGCGGGCATGGTCGGCGCCTACACCGGCGGACTCATCGGCGGGCACATCCCCGACGTCGTCCTGCTGGTCGCCTTCGCGGTCATGATGATCGTCACCGCCGCGGCCATGCTCCGGGGCCGCCGGGGCACCGACCCGGGCCGGGCCCACTCCCAGCTCCCGGTGGGACGCGTCCTGCTGGACGGCGCGGCCGTCGGCCTGGCCACCGGCCTGGTCGGCGCGGGCGGCGGCTTCCTCGTCGTCCCGGCGCTCGCCCTGCTGGGCGGCCTGCCCATGCCGGTGGCCGTGGGCACCTCACTGCTGGTCATCGCGATGAAGTCCGCCGCCGGTTTCGCGGGCTACCTCTCCGCCGTCCACATCAACTGGTCCCTGACCCTGGCCGTCACCGGCTTCGCGGTCGTCGGCAGCCTCGCCGGGGCCCGGCTCGCCGGACGCGTCCCCGCGCACGTCCTGTCCCGCCTGTTCGCCTGGTTCGTCCTGGTCATGGGCACCTTCGTCCTCATCCAGCAGGCCCCCGCCTCCCTCGCTGTCCCGGTCCTCGCGGCCATCGCCTCACTGGGCGCCGGAGCGGGCGTCTGCTACGGCTTCGTCGCCCGCTGCCCGCTGCGACGCGCCGTACGCGGAGCCTAGACGCGCCGCGGGCAGGCCCGGGACGAGAGCAGGCCCACGCCCCCCGTGCGCAGAACCGAGGGTCTCGTCGGCGCGTTCACCGTGAACGAACCGGCGAGACCCTCGCGGCAGTACCGCCCGGTGAGGACCGATGCCTCCCCCCGTTCCCCCCCGAGCCCCGGCGACCGCCGCCCGCACGGGCCGCTGGATGCCGCGTCGCTGCCCCCAAGACCAGACAGCTCCCCGCCTCGCCTCCGCCCGGCCGCCACGCCCCCTCACCCGTGCGGGCAGGCAGCCCACGGCCCGCGCCCGCGGCAGCGCGACGCGGCCCGCGCCCGCGGCAGCACGACCCGGAGCGCGCCCGCGGCAGCGCGATCCGCCCCGCGCCCGCGGCAGCACGACCCGGAGCGTGGCCCGTCCGCCCATGCGCGGCGGGAAGACCCGTACGTCGTCGCACTGCGGGCCGGTGCCGCGGCACACCCAAGCCCACGCGCGCGGTATGCCGCCCGGCACCCCACCGCCCCAAGCGCGCGGCCGGGAACGGTCCGCCCCGCACCCCGGTTCACCGAACCACCGGCGGCCAGAACCCCCTCCGCGGCCGGGACCAGGCGACCGAGCCCGGCGGAATGCGCCGCCCCACCCCCGCGTTAACACCCCCGGGGGTATAAATCGCCGCCACTGCAGCGCAACGGAAGGAACCGCCCCATGAGCACCGTCGCCCTCACCGCCGCCGACTTCGAGGAGACCCTCACCGGCAACGACATCGTCCTCGTCGACTTCTGGGCCGCCTGGTGCGGACCGTGCCGGACGTTCGCCCCCGTCTACGAGAAGGCCTCCCAGACCCACTCCGACATCGTCTTCGGCAAGGTCGACACCGAGGCCGAACAGGCCCTCGCCGCCGCCGCCGACATCACCTCGATCCCCACCCTGATGGCCTTCCGCGAAGGCATCCTGGTCTTCTCCCAGCCCGGAGCCCTGCCGCCCCAGGCCCTGGACCAGGTGATCACCGCCGTCCGCGAACTCGACATGGACGAGGTGCGCGCCTCCCTCACCGCCCAGAGTCCCGGCAAGTGACCGCGGCCGGTCCCCGGCCGCCCTGCGAGAGGAACATCCCATGGTCCAGCTCCCCGCCGACCAGGTGCGGTCGGCCGCCAACCGGCTCAAGCGCGCCCAGGGCCAACTCGCTGGCGTCGTACGCATGCTGGAAGAAGGACGCGACTGCGAGGACGTCATCACCCAGCTCGCCGCGGTCAACCGCGCACTGGACCGCGCTGGCTTCGCCATCGTCGCCAGCGGCCTCAAGCAGTGCCTGACCGAAGGCGGCGCGGACAGCCTCGACACCCAGAAGATGGAGAAACTCTTCCTCTCCCTGTCCTGAAGACAGCGTCCGCTCCGCGACCGTCCGGCCCGGCTTCAGGACCCGCGCCGCCCGAAACTGACGTAGGCGTAGGCGAACCCCTCATCCTCCCGTGGCGCCCGCGTCCAGGACCGGGTGGTGAAGGTGTGCAGCCTGCCCTCGGTCAGCGCGAAGCGGGGCAGCGAGAGCCCGAGTTCAAAGTGCAGGGCCCGCAGCACACGCCGCTCGCGCTCCAGCTCGCCGTCCCCCGTACCGTCCACGGGACGGAACAGCCGCAGGGGGTCCAGGGCCTTGGGCATCGCGCCGGAGCGCTCGATCCGCTCCCCGCGCACGGTGAACGCGTACAGCTCCTGGCCCCGCTCGGCCACCGACAGGTGGAACGCGGCCGGATGCTCCGGCGAGGACGAGCGAGTCGGCTCACGCCACACCACCACGGCACGGCCGGACGCGGAGGCGGCCGCGGCGGGGGAGCGGAACAGCGTGCTCAGGCGGGGGTGGCTGTGGCCGTCGAAAGCGAAGGCCCACCCCTCGGCGGTGCGGCCAGCAGCGACCACGGCCCGGTCCTCCCACAGCTCCACGCCCTCACGCTCATGGGGCGGGAGCGCCTGCCGGGACGCCTGGGACGGGTCCACGGGCGCGCTCAGTGCGGCGCCTTCCTCGCCGATCAGGGCGGGCAGGCGGGCGGGATCGGTCCCTTCGACCCAGACACAGCGGTATCCGTCCAGCCGCCGCCGGTTCACCGCGGGCTCCGTCAGCCAGGCGAGGCCCGGCGGGTCGAGATCGGGTACCGGCTCGCGAGCGGGCCCCCGCTGCCCGGCCCGCGGTGTGGCGAGGATGTCCCGCCCGCGGTCAGGGGTGATCAGCGGGCCCAGGACCGGATCGGCGAGCAGGCCGACCGGGGCGATCAGCGAGGGCCCGGGCGCCTCCCACCGCGGCAGGGCCTCCCGCAGCACCCGCCACGCGGCGTCGCCCGCCCCCCAGCGGGCCGCCTCGCGGGCCTCGGCGACGGCCCGGCCCCAGGCACCGGGCGGCGCGTACCGGTGGCTGCCGTCCCGCATCGCGCGCAGCACGGACTCGGCGCTGTCCCGGGCAACCCCGCGGGCGGCCATCATCCCCAGCCAGTGCTCGTCCCCGCCCAGCCGCCATGCGCCGCGGGCCGGTGCCATGGCCTGCACGGGCAGGATCTCCGGCAGACAGCGCGGGTCGGCCACCAGGCCGCCGTAGTCCGGGGAACTGTGCGGAGCCAGCAGATGCCGCACCTGGTTCAGCAGGACGGCGCTGCCCGGCCGCCCGAAGGACCACGCCTCCTCCAGCAGCACCAGCGCCTCCTCGTACCGGCCGCGCAGGGCCAGCACACGGGCCCGGTCCACCGCGGCGTCCTGGGCGCGGGTGGTCGCGTTGACGAAGTCGTCCCGCTCCACCCGGTCGCAGTGGAATCCGCGGTACATCGCCTCCATGTACGCACGGAACGACGGGTAGCGGTCCGGCAGTTCACCGCCCCAGCCCTTGTAGACGTACAGCGCCCACTCGCCGTCCTGACCGGTGTCGCCCGGGTCGAGCAGGGCGTAGGACATGTCGGAGTCCGTCTCCAGCCGCAGCGCCCGCTGCCACATCCCGGCCAGCAGGACCTCCTGCTCGCGCGGACTGTCCCCCAGGTTCTGCTCGTACAGCGGGGTCATGCCGAACGGATCCCGGAACCAGTCGATGTCCGCGGCGCCACCGAGCTGGTACACCCCGGCCGTCTGGTCCACGTGCCACCCGTCGCTCACGGCGAGGAACGCCCGGTACGAGGGCGGCAGCCGCCGCCCCAGCCGCTCCTCGGCCGCGACGATCACCGCCTCGTCCGCCCCGGGCCTGCCCGGCCCGACGACAGCCCGCCCGCTCTCCCCGTCCTCGGCCTCATCGCCGCCCTCGTCCTCGTCCTCGTCCGCGCGGGGAACCCATTCCTCTTGCCACCGTCCGAGGAACTCCTGCCAGTTGAAAGACTCGCCACCCATGCCCGGATGGTGTCATCCGGCACTGACACCGGTGGTCCGGCGGCACCCTCCGGCAAGGGGCCCTGACGGCCCGGCACCGGCCCGCGCCGCCCACACCCGCCCGTACGGCATCCACGAGACGTGCGGGACACGCGGGGCTCACCGAGTTCCTCCCATGGCGGGGCTGGTGCTGATCGTCGCACGGCCCGCCGTCATGCTGCTGCCGGTGCGCCCGCACACCGGCGAGCGGGCGTTCTTGGCGCTGGCCGGGCTGAAGGGAGCCGTGCCGATCCTGCTGGGCAGCTTCCCTGGCCACCGGCCACCGGCCACCGGCCACCGGCCACCGGCCACCGGCCACCGGCCACCGGCCACCGGCCACCGGCCACCGGCCACCGGCCACCGGCCACGCCGCGCACGGGCGCTCCACGTACGCGAGCGTCTTCATGGCGGTCGCGGCCTTCGTCGTCGTCCAGGGAACGCTGATCCCGCGGCTGGCCCGGCGCTGCGCCGTCCCAGGAGGCGAGATCCCCGGCCCTGGCCTCGCCAGCCCTTACGGCAACAACCCAGGAAGACGTCACGCGAATGACTCTTCACACCACGGGCAGACGAGGAAAGGCACCGCGAGGGAGGTGCCGCCGTCCGTGCGGGCCCGGCGAGGGCGTCTCCTGCCGCACCGGGCGGCCGAGTTCTGTCAGAGGTGATGCGGTGATGGGTGCGCTGCTGTTCGACAGTGACGATCTGGACGTCACGGAGGACTTCCTCAGCCGAGCCTACGCGCGGATGCGGATCGGCAGCAGCACCCCCGAGGCCAGCAGGGTCCGCATCCGCCGCGACGTCATGGCGTCCGTCAGCGTCGACGAGATCGACCTCGACTTCGACATGAGCTACGCCGTGACACCGCTGGGCAGGATCTGCCTGTGCATGGTCCACGAGGGAACCATCCAGGACCACGTCTTCCACGGCGTCCAGGACGCCTTCGGCCCCGGCGACATGGTGATGTTCGCCCCGCCCGAACTGTCCTACGCCGGCCGCGTCCACGCCGCCCGCTACAACATCACCATGCTGGATCCCGGCCTGCTGGACCAGGTGGCCGCCACCGACGCCGGGCCGCAGTCCGAACCGGTACGGCTGACCGGGCACCGCCCGCACTCCCCGGCCGCCGCCCGCCACCTGAAGCACACCATCATCCACCTGCGCGACCATGTGCTCAGCGACCCGGCCGTCTACGAACAGCCCCTGGTCGCCTCGGCCAGCAGCCAGCTCCTGGCCGCCAGCGTCCTGGCCGCCTTCCCCCACACCGCCGCCACCGACCCCCGCGCCAAGGACCGCACCGACGCCCACCCGGTCACCGTGCGACGCGCCGTCACCTACATCGACGACCACGCCGACCAGCCCCTCACCGTCGCCGACATCGCCGCCGCGGCCCATGTCACCGTCCGCGCCCTGCAGTACGCCTTCCGCCGCCACCTGCAGACCACCCCCCTGGCCTACCTGCGCCGCGCCCGCCTCGCCCACGCCCACCGCGAGCTGCAGGCCGCCGACCCGCTCGGCGGCGTCACCGTCGCCGACATCGCCGCCCGCTGGGGCTTCGCCCACACCGGCCGCTTCGCCGCGCTCTACCGCGACGCCTACGGCACCACTCCCTCCCGTACCCTGCGCGGCTGAACCGCACCGCCACCCGCAGGGAACGGCACGGCCCCGGGCCGCGCAAACCGGGTGCCGCGCACCCATGGCACACGGCACCCGGCAGAGCGGCCCGCCTATCTCTCCCGGTCCTGGCACGCGGAACCCGGCACACCGCCATCCCCCCGGTCCGCGGACGGCTTCCGGCGCTCCAGCGCGGCATCCAGACACCGGCGGATCCCGGGCGGCAGCCACTCGCAGGACGGCCACTGCACGAGATGCTCAGCCACCTCGCGCAGCTTGGTGTTCGTGTGCTGGGAGATCTCCCTGAGAATGTCCCAGCCGCTGTCGGGACGCACACCGCCGTAGGCGACCACGACACCGATCGCCTGGTCGATGACGGCGTGCGAGACGACGGCGCGCCGTAGCTGCTCGATCTCCTTCTCGAGGGCGGCGACCTCGCCGATCCGGTTGCTCTGTTCTGGCATACACATGGTCTTCGCAGTTGAGAGGCCGTATCCCATCACCACACACTGCCCCGGCCGGACAGCCGCAGTGCCCCGGAAAACGAAAACCTTGCCCCGCCCCGATCCGGAAAACGAAAGCGGCACCACCCCGCCCACGGCCCGTACGCAACCCGCACGGGCTCCGCGAAGAAGCGGTACGGGCTCCGCGAAGAAGCGGTACGGACGCCGCGAAGAAGCGGTACGGACGCCGCGAAGAAGCGGTACGGACGCCGCGGGGAGCACACCGGGAAACCACCACAGGACACCACCACAGGACACCACCTGCCCGACGTGCCCGGCCCCTGCGGTGTCCGGCCCCCACCGGCCGGGTACGGCTCTCGTACCGGCCCACGGACGCGAGCGGGGGCACTCCATGGACACCGTGGACACCGTCGTCGGCGTGATCGCAGGTCTGCTCGGTGTCGTCACCGGGGCCGTGCTGGCCCGCCGGGCGGCCGACCACCAGCGGCGCGTCATCAGCACGTTCGACCTGCACCGGGAACTGCACGGCCCCGAGATGATGCGCGCCCGGCATGCCGCGGGAGAGATGATCGAACAGCACCCCGACCTCGACTACCACGAACTGCGGGCGCTGCTCGGACCATCGGGGGTGGCCGATCTCCACCACGTGGTCTACTTCTTCCAGCGACTGTGGATCGCCGTCGAATGCGGAGCCGTCCGTGAGGAACACGTGCCGCGTCTCTTCGGCGACACCTTCTCGTGGTGGTACAAGAGGACCTTCCGGTCCATGCTCGTTCCCACCCCGACGGAGATGGCCCGCGACATCGAAGCCCTCTGGCACTGGCTGGAGACCCATTCCACCGAGGAACAGCGCCGACGCTGGCGCGGCGACAACCTCCAGGCCTGGAAGCGACCGGACGGCCAGGGTCCCTGACGAGACGGCCGCGCGAGCGCGGCGCCGTTAAGAGAGGCCGTCGCCTCGAGTTCACCGCTGCTCGCTGAGGGGGGAAGGCCCAGGTCGCCCGTCACCCGCTGCACGCGGAGGCGGCCATGACGCTCGACCGGTCGGCGCTGGGAGCCGCACCGCGCCTCAGGGGCTTTCGGACCGTCGGCGCAACTGCGCGGGTGCGCCAGCTGACTGGGCGCCTTCGTCGCCGAGCGTCAGGACGTCGTCGTCGGTCAGCCGAACCACGTACAGGCGCCCCTTCTCACAGGTCAGCGTGGTGTTCGCTCGGTCCGTCGGCTGGCTGGTCACCGCCTCGAAGACCGCTGTGCCGTCCCGTACCTGCCGCAGTTCGAGGGCTTCCGTGCAGCCCACTTCCCGCCCGGTGCCCTT
This sequence comes from Streptomyces sp. NPDC057877, assembly GCF_042796855.1. Classification (NCBI taxonomy): domain Bacteria; kingdom Bacillati; phylum Actinomycetota; class Actinomycetes; order Kitasatosporales; family Streptomycetaceae; genus Streptomyces; species Streptomyces sp. NPDC057877. The sequence continues at coordinate 4,260 of NZ_JBHVMS010000021.1, read as the reverse complement.
CTCGGTGACGTTGCTGACCTGTTTACCGGCGATCTCTCCCGGGGCGGCGTGACGCAGGGTCAGGGTCACGCGGAAGGAATCGGTGGGTGGGTGGAGCTGGCCGTCGGCACGGGGGTTGCCCGGTCCTTGGCCGGTCCATTCGCCCGCCCACTTCCCGGCCAGGCCAGCGGCACTCGGGGTGACGGACGGGGAGCCAGCGGTGCCGGTGTCCTTGTCCGTCCCGTCATCCCCGCGGTCGGTCGCGGACAGCAGGAGAGCGACGGCCACGGCCGCGACCGTGACCGCCGCAATCAGCCAGGAGAAGCTCCGCGAGGAGCGGGCGCCGGACGCCAGCGTGCCCGGCCCGACGGGCTCAGGCGTGTGGGGACCGGTTCCGCCCGCGCCCAGGGCAGGCGGATACGCCGGGGCCGTGGGGCTGTGGTGGGCAGAAGCGGCCAGGCCGGTCCCGTCCGGTCCAACCAGGGGCAGGTGCCCGGCCGACCCCGGGAGAGCGGGGTGCGGGGCGTTCGACGCCGCCGGTGTCGGCGGGACGTCGGCACGGGGTGCCCCGCACAGGTCCGCCACCTGCGCCGCGCGAGCCGCCAGTTCGTCACTGAGTTCCGGCGGCAGGGCCTTCTCCCAGGCGCCGGGCATCGTCGTGTCCCGCAGGAGCGTGCTCAGCTCGGCGGCCGTCGGGCGCTGTTCCGGCTGCTTGGCCAGGCAGCGCGCCACCGTGCTCAGCAGTTCCTCCGGTATCCCGTCGAGGCTGGGACGCTCATGGACGATGCGGTACAGGAGGGACGCCGCGGAGACCTCCTCCTCCGGATGCTGGAACGGGCTGCGCCCGAGCGCCGCGTAGGCCAGCACCGTGCCCAGCGAGAAGACATCCACCGCGGAGGTGATGGCTCCCCCGGCCGCCTGCTCGGGCGCGAGGTATCCGGGCGAACCGATGACGCCGCCGCTTCGGGTGTGCCGGGAGTCGTCCGCGGCACGCGCGATGCCGAAGTCGATGAGCATCGGATGCTCGCGCGCCAGCAGCACGTTCGACGGCTTGATGTCCCGGTGCGTGAGACCGCAGGCGTGCACCGCGCCCACGGCACCGGCGAGTTCGGCGGCCAGCACCTGCAGGGTTTCGGGCCGCAGCGGCCCGCGGGCGGCGACCCAGTCGGCCAGTGAGGGGGCGGCGACGTACTCCGTGGCCAGCCAGTGCGGGCTCTGGCCGGGCTGGCTGAAGTCCACCACCGACACGGCCCACGGCGAGCGGACGCGGTCGCTGTTGCGGATCTCACGGGCGAAGCGCGGCTCGAAGTCCGCTACGGCCGTCAGGTCGGGCCGGATCATCTTCAACGCCAGCGGCCTCCCCGCCGGGGTCCGTGACAGATACACCTGGCCCATGCCGCCCGCGCCCAGCCGGGCCAGCAGCGGGTAGCCGCCGACCGAAGCGGGATCCGTGGGTCTCAGCGCTTCCACCTGTTCCTGCCCTCCCCCTCGCCTGCCGCACCAGAGTAGGGGCATGTCCGCGGCTGTTGTCGTGGGGCCCGGCCCGTGGCGGGCAGTGCCACAAGGCCGCGGGCGGGCACTCGGCTGGAGCCAATGCCGTCGCCCGCGGCGACTGCGGCACGGCCATGACACTCGGGTGCGGCGAGTCGGCGGGCACGCGGCGGACGTGACCGTCGGCGGTGACGATCCCGGCTGCGCGAAGGTGGCCGCAGGCCAATCCCCGGGCCCTGGTGAACGCGGAGAGTCCGCAGCCACCGGGCGAGCGGCAGGCCTGCGTCGGCCGCGGCCAGGGCGACGCTGGTCGCCTCCGCCGCCCACGAGACGTGCCGTATCCCCTGAAACGTGTCCCCAGCAGGGCCGTCATACGACCCATCGGACACAGTCTGGTCCGCCCGGCACCCCCGTCCGGACGCCCGGCACCCCCGTCCGGACGAAGTGGTGCAGGAGGCTCCACGCGTGATCGACGGCCCAGACGAAGGTGCCACCGAACGAGGCCAGCTCGTCCATGACCGGAACCTCGACCACGGCGTCCGCCGCGGCGATGCCGTCTCCGACCAGCACGGACGACGTCTCAGCGTCCTCAAACAGATGGATGACTCCCAGACGACCGCGAAAGCCAAGAGCCAGCAGGGGAAACACCCCGTCCGGCGAACGGACTTCCAGGTACCCCTGGCCACGGGCGCGCAGTTCGCTGAAGTGGCCCGCCAGCTCCCTGACGTCCGAGCACCTCTCAACCGCGGTGAACCGCCCCGAATCCAGTGCCGTCGCTGCCCACGTCACCTGCATCCCGCACCCCTCCCACGCCCCGGCCGTCCCACGGGGACGGTAACCGCGTGGCGTGACTGCGACGCCCCGGAAAGCGCCCGAGGTCGGGTGCGGCGCCGGGTGGGTAGCACTCGTAACTGGCGCCTATACGGGGGGAGGCCCCGGTGACTTTCTCAGCGCTCCACAGCAGTTGCGTACCGCCCGAGCAGCGCTTCGACTGGTGGTGCGAACTGATCAGCCAGGACGTCGCACCCACCCGGATCACCAGCGAGCACACCGGTGACTTCTCCGCGGGCGTGGGGGCCATGGGACTGGGCGGCATCCAGGTGACCACGCTGTCGTTCCCCGCGATCAGATCCGAGCGGACTCCCGCCCTGATCAGGAGATCCGACCCCAAGGTGTACGAGCTGACGCTGAACATGGGCGGCGAGACGTGGATCGCACAGGGCCGCGAGGAGACCGTGATGAACACCGGCGACCTGGGACTGTGGCACACCTCGCGGCCCTTCGACGCGCGCGGCCTGCGCGCGGGCAGCGACGGCACCTCCCGCGCCATCATGGTGCACCTGCCCAGAACCGAACTGCCCTTCGCCGACTCCCGGATGGACCACCTGCTGGCGAGCTCCCTCCCCACGCACCGGGGCCCGGCCGCGATCTTCGCCCGGTTCCTGCGGCATGTGGTCGAGGAGGCACCCGGCATGACCGACCGGCAGCGGGAGCGGCTCGGCCCGGCGGTGTGGGAACTGGCCGTGGCCTGCCTCGCCGACCGCCTCCACGCCCACGACCGCCTTCCGCCCGAGGCCCGCACCCGCATGCTGCTGGCCCGCATCGACGCGTTCATCGACGATCATCTCGCCGACCCCGCCCTGACCCCCCGGGCCATCGCCGCCCGCCACCACATCTCCGTACGCACCCTCCACACCCTCTTCCGGACACGGGAGCGCACCGTCGCCGCCACGGTCCACCACCGCCGCCTGGAACACTGCCGCGCGGATCTGGAAGACCCCGCACTGCGGGACACCGCGGTCTACGCGATCGCCGCCCGATGGGGCTTTCACAGCGCGCCCGCCTTCAGCCGCGCCTTCACCGCCGCCTACGGCACACCACCGGGGGAGTGGCGACGAGCCGCCCTGGACACTGCGCCCGCGCCCATCGGCAAGGAATTGCGCACCCGTGGCCAAGCCTGGGCCCGGCACCGTGACCGAGACTCTGAACCCGACGGACATACGACGGATTCGTGCGCCTCGCGGACGCGACCAGCCGGAGAGTGGCACGGACCTCGAGTGAAGGGCCAGGTGTGATGCGGAGATCCAGGAGTTCATGGTCAGCCCTCACCGGTGCCATGGTGGCCGCGCTCTTACCCCTGTCCTCGGCGAGCGCGGCGGCCGCCAGTCCCGGCGGACCGGCGGACGTACCCGGCTACCGGACGATCAAGCTCAGCGAGCTGGGTACGTACCTGAAGAACGCCGCCTCACCGGGAACACGGGCCAGCGCCAACCAAGTGCTCAACGTCCGCTTCAGGAACACCTGGAGCGGGATGTGTGTCGACGCCAAACCGAACAGTCAGGACGTCTACCTGTGGCAGTGCCACGCGGACTCCGCGTACTGGCCCCAGCAGTGGTGGCGCTGGGACGTGTGGGGAACGGACACCGCGCTCACCTCCCACCTGGACGGCAAGGTCCTCGACGCCGACACCTCCACACCGGGCAACGGTGGCAACGTCATCCGCTACCCGTGGTACGGCGGCAGCAACCAGCGCTGGTTCAGCCCGGCGGAGTACGACTGGGCCAGCCGCTTCAACGGCAAGTGCATGGAACAGAACCCGGCCGACACCGGACAGCAGTGGCAGCGCCTGCAGATGTGGGACTGCGCCACGGCCGGACCGTGGTCCGACTGGGTCCTGAACGTCTACTGGAGCTAAAGGCAATGCCGTTGCGTTTAGGGGTCGGCGGGTTGGGGTCGTTGGATGCGGACTGCTTGAGTGCCGGTGTGGGTGGGCTGGGGCCAGGTGTGGTG
>NZ_JBHVMS010000020.1:55824-57530 GCF_042796855.1 Streptomyces sp. NPDC057877 | reverse complement strand
CGAGCCTGGATCGGGGCCTCCGCTGCGCTCCAGCCCCCAACCCCCAGACCGTGAAGGGTGAACGTAAGGAAAAGCAGCAGCAAGGAGGAGAGGGGGAGGCCGGGGGGGGTGGAACGAGTGGTGGAGCGAGGGGAGGTGACGGGGGGTCGGAGAACCTGAGCCGTCGGGGGCGGGCTTACTCCCATCGGGTGATCGGCAGCGATTCGCGTGCTTCACTTTGAAGCACTAGATAGACTCTGGAACTGGTAGGGCGCACCGCTGCACCGATAAAGGCGCGTAAGTTTCACCTGTGCATTTCACCGAAAGCCAGCACAGATAAAGACGCCAAATTCACCTCTGCTGGACTGACCTTAACCACAGAACGGAACCTCAGAAATGGGAAACTCGAAATTCGGTGTGCGGAGGTACCGGAGCCGAACGGCCCCCAGGGCCGGGCGGCGGAACCCACCGATAGCGCCCGTCACGCCCTTGCTGCTGCTTGTCCGTCACGGCCGGTACCACCCGAGACTCAGAGCCGCTGATGCCGCCTACGGTCTGCGCGGGCCCACGGGCCCGCACGCGAAGCCGCCTCAGCCACGGAGGGTCCGGCCGGCGCCTGCGGGAAGACCTCAGCCACTTGATACTTACCGAGATCAAGAACCCGCAGGTCAGCGCGTTGCGGATCGCGGGATATGTACCGGCTGACGGGACATATCGCGGTCGATCTGTCTCGACTGAGGGGGCACATCGCCCGCTCAATGTCAACTGGAGGCGACACGTTCCGAGCGTCTGTGTCAAGTACAGGCGACATCTGGGGCGGATGTGTCTGGCGGGTCGACCGCCGGGCGGGCAGGGGGGAGATCTGTCCCCCCTGGGGGGACACAACTTGCGCGGCATGTCGTGTCGGAGCGACATCGGTTTCAAGCAGAGCTGACATACTGCTGCGCGTCCGGAGATCAACAACGTGGGAGCAGCCTCGTGTCGACTGAGCCGCAGCGCCGCCGTCCGAGCGCCAAGGGGGCGCCGCAGCCGAAGTTGCCGCTGGGCGATCCCTCCGACGCCTGGAACCGGCCCCTACGGCCCGTCAAGGACCTAGACGAGGTCGCACGGCAGTACCCGGGCCGGAAGCTCTCGCTGGGCGAGCAGCGCAAGCCGATGGAGTTCTACGGGACGCCGGAGCAGCCGAACGCGTTCTCCATGGACAGCCTGGAGTTCTTCCTGGTCATCGCGCAGTTCTTCCGCGAGGCGCTGCCGCTGCGGCTGATCCTGCTGATGATCGCCTGCCAGAAGGCCGGCGGGCGGATCCCCCTGACTCAGGACGAGATGGCGACCGTCCTGGACGTGGCGCGCACGAAGGTGACCGAGGCCCTGGGCGAGATCATGTCGCACGGCATCGTCTTCCGTGTGAAGCGCGGGGTCTACCAGTTCAACCCGCCCTACAGCTACCGCGTAGCGGAGTTCATCCCGGGCACCGAGACCATGGAACCCGAGTACATCAAGGTCGATCAGCACGTCACTCTCAAGGAGATCCGTGCGGACCAGAGCCTGCCCGAGTTGGTGCGCTTCCCGTCACTGGAGAAGATGAGGCAGGAGATCGAGCGGCTGCGTAAGGAACGGGCAGACGAGCGAGCTCGCCGGCGCCGGGAAGACGCCAAGCGTCGCCAGAACCTCAAAGCCGTCTCCTGACCCGGCCACCCGGGCCCGGCCGGGCCGCCACTACGGCGCTG
>NZ_JBHVMS010000020.1:49772-55725 GCF_042796855.1 Streptomyces sp. NPDC057877 | reverse complement strand
GCGCCGGCGCCGGGAAGACGCCAAGCGTCGCCAGAACCTCAAAGCCGTCTCCTGACCCGGCCACCCGGGCCCGGCCGGGCCGCCACTACGGCGCTGCACCCCCACGGTGCGGCGCCGTTGGTGTGTCTGGTGTCGGTGTCGACACCAGAGGTCCCCGCCAGGAGGGACAAAGATCCCCGCGCACAGGGACAACCTGGTGCGCGGCTCCGGGTTCGTGTGCGGGCGGCGAGTGTCAGATCGGGACGCACGGTTCCCGCTGGCGGGAAACGCCCAGGTCAGGAGCTGGGCTAAAAGAATCTTGAGCGGCCCCCTTCCCTAGGCGTATTGAATTCCATACAGTGTATTGAAGTTCATACAGCTACGGGAGGACCCGCCGTGTTAGTCACCCTCGTCACCGCCGCCCTCGCCATCGTCGCCACGCTGCTGGGCGCGATCGTCTCCGGCCGCTTCCAGGAGCGCGCCGCCGAACGCGGCGTCCGCGCCAGCCACGGTGAGGCGATCCGCCGCGACCGGCTGGAGGCCGTCACTACGCTGGCCTGCGCGATCAGCGACCACCGCCGGGCGATGTGGATGCGAGGCGACGCCGTCCTCAAGGAGGCCGGCACCGAGCGGATCGAGGCCCTGCGCGGCGAGAGCCACATGACCCGCAGCGCGGTCACCCGCCCGCTGGTCGCGCTGCGCGTCCTCATCGAGGACCAGGCCGTGCGCGCCGCCGCCGACCACATGGTCACGCTGACCTACGCGATGCGCGACGCCTACGCCACCACCCAGGAGCTGACCGCCGCCCGCGAGGCCGCGAAGGTCGCCCACGACACCTTCGTCGACGCCGCCGCCGGCTACCTCGCCCGGACCGCCTGACCGCGCCGCACCCGCGCGCCGTCGGGGCCAGTTGACTCGGAATGTCATCGCTCTCCGGCGGCTCCACCCACCGCAGCCTCCCCCTCGCATCCACGCATCCGATCGGAGTTCCCATGGAGCAGCAGTCGAACGCCCTCGCCCGGATCAGCAGCGTCGAGACGTCGGCCGAACGGGCCCTCGGCACCACCACCAGCGGCGAGGACGTGGCCGTGCTTGCCCCGGCCGCGGCCGCCGCGCTGGGTCTGCTCACCGACGCCGTCCGGCGCGGCGCCGACCCCGACGGCATCGTCCAGGCCCTCAAGGCCGCCGGGGTCCACGAGGCGTTCGCCAGCGTCTTCGACGCCGCCTCCGAGCGCGTCATGGAGGCCGCCGACGACCCGTACGACTTCGACGTGCGGCTGCACGCCGACAACCTCGCCGGGGCCGCGGGCGACGTCCGCCGCGCCTTCGAATGGCTCTAGAAACCCGCCCAGCACCCGCCACCGCCCCATGGGAAGGCCCCGATGACCACCGAGCCCGAGCACACCAACCCGGTCCCCGACCTCACGATCCCGCTCTCCACCGCCGACGCTCAGGCCCTGGGCGATGACGTCGGGCAGCTCGCCATGCGGCTCGGCTCGGTACTGCACGGCCTCGCGCAGCTGCGCGCCGGCGGGGCGAGCACCGAGGACCTCGCGAACACGATCCTGGTGTCCAACGGTCTGCTGAACCGGCTGGAGGGCGTTCGGGACGCCGCCGTACGCCAGCACGCCGCACAGGGCGGCTCGTACGGGGCGCTGGCGAGCTCCATGGGCGTCACCCGGGCCACCGCGCAGTCCCGCCGCGACACCCTGGTGAAGAAGGCCCCGAGCCCGATGGAGCGGTGGGCCACCGGCGAGACGGAGTGACCCCGAGCAGCAGCGCCGTGCAGCAAACAGCCGTTTGGTTGCTGCACGGCGCTGCTGCGTGCAGCAACCGGCCGCTGCCCGTGCAGCGCCCTTGTGTCGCCTGGCCTGAGGGCCGAAGTGTCAACGGCCTCGGGATCACGAGCAGCGCTCCACCCGCCCCCGGGCAGCGGCCGGGCAACACCGAGCAGCGGACCCACTGCAACCGGCGCTGCACGGTGCAGCACAAGCAGCAGCGCCCCGGACGAGGGTGGTGTCCGGGGCGCTGCTGCGGGGTGCTCGGGAGGCCCTACGCCTCAACGTACGCGACGATCGTGATCGACCCCAGGGCCGTCACGTAGTAGATCACCCGCACGCCGTCGATCTCGTCGACGTAGTCGCGCAGCAGGGTGCCGGGCACCTCGGTGCCGAGCGCGGGGTTGACGCTGATCGCGACGATCGCGCGGTCCAAGCGGTGCGTCTCGTTGGCGGTGAGCTTCGCCAGCTGGGTGAGCGCGGGCTCCACCAGGATGACCCGGGAGCGCCGCGCGCCGTGGTCAGGCGACACGGGCCTGCCCGTCAGCAAGGCGGGCGAGGTGGGCGTCGCGGGCGACCTCCCACGGCACGCCGGCCTCCGGCGAGGGGTAGCCGTTCTCAGCGATGTCCTCGAGCACGGAGGCGAGGACGTCGACCTTGGCGCGCTGGTCAGCCGCGTACTTGCGGACCGATTCGGCGGCGGCTTCGTCGATCGGCTGGCGGTCGGGCACGGCGGCCGGCTCCTGGCTCATCGAGGGCTCCCGGGGCGTCATCTGGCGTGTGTTCTCACGGTATCGCCGGGGCGCGGCACCGGTCTGCGGTACGGACGAAACCCGCCCGATGACACAGATGACACAGCTGAACAGTGACACAGATGGTCACGACCACCTGGGAAAACAGGGGGTCGATGACACAGTCCGGCGCCGATGACACAGATCCGCGGCCCCCGGCTGGACCCAGGACCCAGGGACCCAGGTTCGTACGGCGCTGCTGGGTCCCGTCGGGCGGGTCAGGCCGGGGTCATTGGCCGGACTGCGACAGGCCTTCCACGAGCTGGGTGACGACGTCCAGGATCGACTTCCCGAACGCGGTCGGCGCGATCAGCACCCCGAACGTGAGGCAGATGACCACGGTCATCTTCTCGTCGAACCGGCTCCGGGCGTGCGTCCGGCGGCGCAGCCGCACCACGATGATGATGGCGAGCAGCACCGCCACGTTGATGGTCACGATCACGTGCCCGGACCTCCCGTAAGTCCACAACTGCCCTGCGAGCACCGCGCGTTCACTCCGGTGTTCTTGTGTAGCGCGAAAGGACCACGACCGCTCCGGGGTTGACCTCGGTTGGCGGCAAAGCGGGCCCTCCTGGCTTGAATGCGCAGGTCAGGGACGCGGCGGGCGGGGGTAAGCGAGGCCTGCGGGCGCGAATACGGACCGTGACTCGCGGGTGGTCCGGCGGGGGCGCCCTGTCACGCTGTCACGTTGTCACGCGGATCCGCCCTGGAGGGGGGTGCAGGCCCGATCCACACCCCAAGAATCGGACATTAGCGGGCATTCTCGCGGGCACTGTCACGCTCCAACCGGGGAGTGTGACAGCGGCGTTGGAGGTGCGTGACAGCAAATCCCGTCACGTTCGGTGAGCGTGACGGGTGCCGGGCGCTGCCATGTCACAGGGCTACAGGTCACCTCACATGAACCTGTCCACCTGGGAATACGAGGGTTCGACCTCACAGGTGAACAGGGTGAATAGGGCATTCGGGCTCACAGGTTCCCGCTTGTGTCACAGGTGGGCCGGGAACTTGTGCGGTCGACTCTCCGTGATCAGATCCGGGCCGGGGGCCAGATGTGCGGGCCGCGGCACTGCCCGCAGGCGGCGCAGCCGGCGCACTCCGTGCAGAACTGCTTCGGGACGCGCGGGCACCAGCAGATCGGGTTGTAGTCGGGGTCGTCCTCGCCCTCGAACCAGGGCTCGCCCAGCGGGGGCCGGTAGTCGACGTGGACCTCACCGTCGGCCGTCAGGTCTTCGTACCGGGTGCCGCAGCCGGTCGACGTCACCCACGTGGCGATCACGTGGTCGGCGGCGCTCACCGGCTGCTCCGGCCGCGGGCCTCGATCCAGTCGGCGAGCGCGAGCACGGCGTCCGGGTCGGCCTGCGCCAGGCGCACCGCGTGCCCCGCGTCGAAGTCCTCCAGCGTTCCGGTCCGCGCCATGGCTCGCAGCAGCGCGCTGTGTGCCCGCACCGACGCGGGGACGGCGTCCAGGTCGCTCGGAGGAGCCATGCTGTGGCCCTCCAGGATGCGGAACATGTCGTGGAACTCGCCGTACTCGTTCAGGTAGTCGAGGGCGTGGCGGTCCTCGGGCTCGTGCAGTACGAGCGGGCCTTCGGCGCCGTAGCGCCCCTCGGTCCTGCCGAGCAGGCCGGCTTTCTCCAGGGCCATCAGCATGTGGGCGCGCTCGGGCAGTCCGTTGGAGTGCAGCCGCTCCTGCCGCTGCTGTTCCATCTCCAGATCCCGCAGTTCTTCCTCGGCTTTGGCCGCTGCTGCGGCTTCGGCGGCGTGCTCGTCCTGGACGACGGCGTCGGCTTTCGGGTCGTACGTCATGCCGGTGGTGGCGAGCAGCTGCGCGATGCGTTCCCACTCCGCGACTTCGGCCGGGCCGCGTGCGTCGTCGGCCAGGTCCTCGCGGTCGCGGTCGATGTGCTGCTGCAGCCGGGCGTCCTCGAGCGCGGCCGCGGCCTCCGCGGCGGTCATGCCGGTGGCGTGCCGGCGGACCCAGCTGCGGCCGACCTTCGCCCGGTCGACCGGCTGGCGGGGCGCGGCCGCGCCGGGCGCGGGTACGCGGGGACGCCGGGTGGATCGGGGAACAGGGGTGCTCACACGAGCCTCCCAATCGTTGCGGAAACGGTGACGGGAAATCCGGCTGCCGCGCGGTGGGCGCGGCAGCCGTAGACAGGTTTATAGCAGCCCTGAATTCGGCGTGCCTAAAACTTGATATCGAGCCACTCCACGTCCGCGAATTGCACCTCCACGCCCGCGCGCCCGCCACCGCCTTGGCGGAAATAGGCGTCCGCTATGGCCTCCGCAACCAGTGCATGCAGATCTTTGTCCGTCGCTCCGGACTCCTGTGCCGCCAGGATGGCGCGGGCGTGGGAGGACGAGACGGCCACCATGATGTCCCGCACCCGGCCCGCATCCGAGGTTCCCTCGGGGCCGAATCCGAAGTAGGCGCGGCAGGAGATGATGAACCCGGCAGAACTGCCCGCGCGCTGCCTCGCTTGTGCCCTGACCTGCGGTTGCCACTGTGACTCGGTCTCCTGCACCAGAGCCTCCTGGAGGCGCTTCTGCGGCTTCTTGGCCGCACCCGAGCGGTAGCGCTCCACCGTGCGGCGGGAGACGCCCAGGCGCTCGGCTACGGCCTTCGTGGAGCCCTTCGCGCGCGTGAGGAGGAATTTCATCTGAGCTTGCGCGGATTTCGGTGCCGGACGGGTGAACAGGGCCCGTTCGGCGCGTCCGAGGCCGTCGAAGAGCTTGTGTCGGAGCAGGGCCGACGCCCTTGCGCGCTGCTGATCATCCATACCGAGCAGCGTCGGGCCGGTCGCCTGTGGACAGAGGCCAGCGGCTGAACGAACTCTCGCTGCACGTCGGAGGGGTTGACGCCGCAGGTCAGCGGGTCTTGGGTGGAGGCTCACGTCTGCAAGGGGGCTGACCATGGCCTTGGTTGAGCGTTCCGACCGGCTGCCGCAGTGCTCACGCTGCCGCGGCGACCTCATCATCAGTGCGGTGGCGCCGAAGAACGACGCGCAAGGCCGCCCGATCCACATGGAGCTGTGCGCTTCGTGCGACGCGGGCGATGCCGACCGGCCTGCGGCCGGCCTTCTGCTGCAGTTCTTCGCCGACGGCGGCGGGCAGGACGAGACCCGCGCCCCGGAGGCGGCGCACCTGATGATGGAGTGGACGAAGGAGTGCATGGCCGCGCACGGCTGGTACTGGCAGGAGACGCCGCCCGGGCAGGGCTGAGCCGTCGGTCGGCGGCGCGGCCGCCGGATCGAACTACTGTTGGGCCGTGGCGTACGACTATCCCGACGATCTCCTCACCGCGCAGCGGGACCTCAACCAGGTGCGGGCCGACCTCGCGGCCTTGTACGAGCGGCTGCCGTACTCGGTGGAGCCAATGGAGGCCTGGCAGCGTCCCGAGGGCTA
>NZ_JBHVMS010000020.1:0-49676 GCF_042796855.1 Streptomyces sp. NPDC057877 | reverse complement strand
GCGGGACCTCAACCAGGTGCGGGCCGACCTCGCGGCCTTGTACGAGCGGCTGCCGTACTCGGTGGAGCCAATGGAGGCCTGGCAGCGTCCCGAGGGCTACTGGCTCGCCACGTCCCGCGCGTATCCGGACTCGCCGGGCTGGTCGGAGCAGGAGCAGCGGGAGGTTGCCGCGCTGCGGGAGCGGGAACGCGACCTGACCGCCGTGATCCTCACGCATGCCTTCTGGAACGACGTGGCCGGCCCCGAGCGTCCCGACGCCCGCAGCAAGCTCAGGCACGCCCTCGAGGCGGCCGCGGACCGCCAGGAGCAGGAGGCGTAGCAGTGGCGGACACGCCGTCCGAGCCGCCGCCCATCACGGTGGTCCTCCCGGACGGCCAGGAGGTCACAGGACGCCTCCACGAGCGCCAGCAGACGCCCGAGGGCTGGCTGTTCCGCGTCTCGGTCCCGGCCTGGCAGAACACCGCTGAGGGGACCGTAGAGGCAGCCTGGTACACGGTGTGGGTGCAGGCCCCCGCCCACGTCAAGCGCGTTGCGGGAGCCTCGTACGACGACGTGCCCACGGCGTATCTGAAGGCGCCGCCGTCGCGGTCGGTGCGGGAGGTCCTCGGGTCGCGCCGGCCGACGGGCTGGGTGCTGCAGAAGCTGGACGCCCCCGGGCCCGACCGCGGCGTCCTGCACGCCCCGGACTGTGACGAGGCCCCGGAAGGCGCACCGGTGCTCGAGCTGGAGCGCGCCCTGGACGCTGCCGAGAAGGCAGGCGTGAGGCTGTGCTCGCTGTGCGGTGCGGCCGCCGAACTGGACCCCGTGCTGCGGGGCTTCGACCACGGCTTCGACTCCGGACGCTGACCGCCTGCCGCAGGCCGGAGCGGGCGGGCGCCGATTGCACCAGGCGGCGGCCGACGGGCATCCTGCGCGTCCGGAGAGAAGGGGAGAGCGTGTCCGAATTCGACGAAGACGCGGCAGGGGAATCACTCAGGAAGGCCGCAGAGCTGCTGCCGGACGACGACGCAGACGACGGAGCCGGGGCCGCTCAACAGGCCGTCCAGGAGGCACTCCAGGCGCTCCCGGGCACGCCGGAGCCGGGATGGACACCCGAGCAGGAGAAGCAGATCCAGGCGATGGTGACCGAGCTGCGCACGGTTCGGAAGCTGGCCGGGCCGGACGCGGGCTGGCTGCGCCGGAAACGGCAGATGCGGGCGCGAAACCGCTACGTCGACCTGGCCATGTTCAGCGACCCGGCACTGGTGGACGAGGCCGAACTGCGCATGTGGAAGCACCACATGACGGTGGCGCTCCTGCTGGAGTTTGCGGTCGGCCCGATGCAGCGTGACGACGTACAGGCGGCAGTGAACCGTCTGGCGATCGTGAACGCCGCCACCTACGAGGACATCAAGAAGGTCAAGCAGAAGATGGCCGACGGGGAGCAGGACGACCCCGGCAGCCCGTGACGTACAGCGGTGCGCCGCGTTGGGCACGGCAGCGCGTGCATGAACATCCGACCCCCCCCCCGCGGATACGCGTGTGAGGCCCCGCCGGCGCAGCAGCACGGTGCGGGGCCTCATGGCTGTTCTGGCGCGGTGACCAGGGGCAACAGCTGCGTACGGGTTGTGCGTCAGATACGCAACGAGCCGCACGCGGGGGCAGGCGCACCATCAGCCTGCGGGGATGGACAAGTTGATCGAGTTGGTCAGCACGCTCGTGTCGGGGGCGTTCATCGCCGTCCTCGCGGCGTGGCTGACCAACCGCTCCCGCAACCGCCAGGAGCAACAGGCCGAGATTGGTGCCCTGCGCGTGCAGGCCGACGCGCTGACGGTGGCGGTGGCGGAACTGCAGGGCGCGGCCGCCGCCAACCGCCAGTTGTGGGAAGGCCCGGCTGAACGGGCGCGGTCGTTCCTGCTGGCCGTATTCGCCTTCGCCGGGGGTGCTGCCCGGGCCCGGATCGCCGGTGGCTCGGACAACTTGAGCGGCCTGGTGGGGCTCGGGCAGGCGGCGGAACTGCTGAGCTGGGACCGGCGGGCGACCAAGCAGAACGTGGCCGCCGTACGGGAGCCGCTTGCCCGGGCCGCCGCAGCAGCTGCCCCGCTGATGCGCTCCACCGACGCGGACGTCGCCGCCACCACCGAGCAGCTGCTCAACGCCTGCTCGGACATTGAGAACACCGAGCGCCTCGAGGCGGCCCTGGAGGCGTTCGGCCAGGCCGTCCGCGCGGCCACCGCACCGCGCCTGTCCTGGTGGGCGCGGCGCCGCGCGGCCCGGGCGTCCTCGTAGGATGCGAAAGCGCCCTGTCCCTGGCAGCTGCAATGCCAGGGACAGGGCGCTCGCGTGTGTTCAGAGCTGGATGTCGATGTCCTCCACGTCGGTGAACTCCACGCCCAGGCCTCCGGCCCGGGTGTTGTTCGCGCGGAAGTACATCTCCGCCAGGCCCTCGGCTGCGATGCGCTGGAGCTGCTGCTCGTTGGCGCCACCGTCGCGGGCCTCGAACAACCGGTCCGCCCAGCGCGGCGGCAGGGCCTGGGTGATGTCTCGGATCCGGGCGTCGTCGGTCGTGCCCGGCGCGGCGGTGAACCCGAACCGTGCGCGGGTGCGGACGACCAGGCCGCCCGTGGACGCGGCCCGCTTCTTCGCCTTCGCGCGGATCTGCGGCTGCCACCGCCGCTTGACCTCACGCTCTATGCGGTCGCGCAGGTCGCGGCGGGGCCGCTTGAACTTGCCCGCGACGTACCGCTCCACGGTGCGCTGGGACACTCCGAGGGCGTCCGCGGCCGCCTTGGTGCCCTTGAGCTGCTTGACCAGGTACTTCATCTGCGCCTGGGCGCTCTGCGGGATGCGGCGGGTGAACGCCCCCTCCAGCGCGGCGTCCAGGCTGTCCCCGATCGAGTCGGCCATCGTCGGCTACTCCCCTTCTCCGGCGCTCTGGTCGGTCTTGATGAGGTTGGCGAGGTTGAACACGGCGCCCGCCTCTTCGAACTGGGCTTCCGCCCACAGCACGGTCTGGGTGCCCTGGTGCTTGACCATCCCCGGCGAGACACCGAGCCGGAACGTGCCCGGCACCGGCTTGCCCTCGTCCGTGTACGGCAGGACGTCCAGCGGGGACGGCCCGGAGGAGGGGTAGACGATGCAGTCCGTGCCGATCGCTACCGGGTAGCGGCCGGTCGCCGCGGCAGTCTTGAGGATCTTGCGGTGCATCCCGATCCGGACGGTGGCCAGCACGGCGGCCCGGATGTCGGGGCGCCACGTCTCCCGCTTCAGCGCCGGCCATTCCTCGTAGTACGGCACCGCTCCCCGGCTGCGCTGCCGCAGCTTGCCGATGCCGCCCTTCGCCGTGGACTTGATGGCGTTCAGCAGCAGGGCCATGGTCGGGTCGACCTGCTTGTGCACGGTCATCGCGTCCAGGAACTCCTGGCCGCCCATCTTCGTGGTGACACCGAGGTCGGCCATCGTGGCCACGTAGGCGTCGCGCAGCCGGTTGTACCAGGGGTCCAGGTAGCGGCCGGACTCCAGACGCACCCACGCCTCGATCGGCGCGACCTCGAACCCGAGCTCCTGCGCGTACGCGACGGTGGGGGTGGCGTACCAGGCCGGGCCGGTCGGGCGGTCGCCCTTCGGCGTGAACGGCGAGGGCAGCAGGTCGCCGTCGACGGTGCGCCCGTCGATCTGCACGCGGGACAGGTCGACGTGGCTCAGGTCGACCAGCCACGAGCCGGGCACCTTCGGGTCGAACGCCGGGCGCTCGAGGCGGGTAGGGGCGCCCAGGCCGACGGTGAGGCCGTTGGTGGCCGCCGCGAACGCCATGTTGACGTCGATCGCGACCAGGTACGGCAGCATGCACTCGTCATCGGTCAGCGCCCGGCACCAGTCGTACGGCTCCTCCATCAGCATTTCTGCCGGGGTCCGCAGGTGGTGGCGCTCGAACTTCCCCTTCAGGAGCGGATGCTCGTCCGGCACCTCGCACTCCACGTGCTCGTACACCGCCGTCAGGGCGTCGGCGTTGAACGCCCGCTCGAACGCGCCGGTGGCCTCGTTCTTCTCCGCACGGGTCGGCGGCCGCAGCGCACTCATCAGCTCCAGGCCGGTCGTCGACGTGGTGCCGCGCGGCGTCATCACCCGCTGCGCGTACGTGCCGAGATACCGGGCGAGGTCGGCCGGGTGCATGCCCGGCAGCTGCGGGTCGTCCTTCTTGTCCCACTCCCGCGCGTCCAGCGCGTTCCACGCTGGGATGCACAGCTGTACGCAGCGCCGGCGGGAGCCCTCCGGGTCGCGGAACACGCGCGCCCACGGCCCCAGCCCGCGCTGGGTGAGCTGCAGTTCGGCGCGCTGGAGCTGCTTGACCACCTTGTGGCTGTCCTTGAGCCGGCCCGCGCGCCGTTCCTCGTCTGACAGGGCGGCGGGCAGGCCGTAGCGCTCCAGGGCGGCGGGGGTGAGGACCAGGATCGGGTCGGCGTCGCGGCCGTTGCGGTGCAGCCGGGGCTGCCCCAGCTTCGCCTCGGTGATGGTCCAGTCGACCAGCGCGGGCAGCGACTTGGCGGGCACGTCCAGGACCAGGCCGCCGACGCAGTACGCCGACACCTGCCCGTCCTCGCAGTCGACCACGGCGAGCGGGCCGTTCTCGAAACGCGGGTCGACCGCGGCCGCCGACGGGGCGGCGTCCTTCCTCACCGCCTTCTTCGCGGCCGGGCGCCGCGACGTCGACGACGGCCTGGTGGTGCTCGCCGCCGCACGGGCGGGCGGCTTCGCGGCAGCCGGCGCCGACGGAGCCTCAGCCGCCGGGGCGGGCGCGGCGGCGAACGTATCCGGCACCTCCGGCTCGGGGACCACCTCGGTGGCGGGGGCGGGGAAGCGCGCGGCGAGGCCTTCGAGCAGCCGGGCGTACGCGGTGCGCTGCGGCGGCCGCGGTTCGTTCTTGCCTGCCTCCCAGCTCGCCACGGCCTCCCGGCGGGTGCCGAGCGCCTTCGCGATGTCGGTCTGGGTCAGATCGGCGGCCTCGCGCAGACGCCGACGTTCGGCGGGCGGCGGCAGGTCGTTCTGGTCGACCTGGTTCAGCAGCGCATCGACAGCGCTGAGCAGCTCGTTCTCAGTGGGCACAGAGCTCACCTCCACTAGACACCCTACACCAATCGCTCATTGGATCGCTTATTGATTCGCGCATTGGATCGCCCTTCTTTCTTGAGTGGCACTCGGGACGGCATGGCTCCCGTCCTGGCCATCAGCCGGATGCCAGGCTGAGCCGGTCACGTCCCGGGGGTGAATGGGAGGCCGCGTTGTCCGTCGCGTTCCGCATCAGCTGCTGCCTGTGCCGCAAGAACATCCCGCTCGCCGGGGACGTCATCGCCCTCGATGCCGAGTGGCAGCGCCGCTACCCGGACATGCGCGGCACCCTCGCCTGCGAGCGGTGCGTCATCGACTACGGATGGGCGTGCTGCACAACGGCCAAGGGCGCCTTCGTCGACGGACACATCGCTGCGCCCGAGGACCAGGTCGACGTCGACTCCTGGAGTCACCACCTCGAGCGCGGCACCCACCGCGCCCTGGTGCTGACCTATCCCCGCTCCGGCCTCCTCCAGGGGGCGGAGCCTTACCTGCGCTGGCGCGCCGGCCACAAGGGCACCGCCCCCGAGATCGCCGCCATGCTGCGCACGGTGATCCAGGAATGGGACGAGCAGCACAGCGCCGTCGGCGCCGCGCAGGCCCCCGGCTGAGACCGCGGCTGCCCTCTCCGGCTACGAGGCGGTTGGCGCGGCGCGCTGGACGTGCAGGGGCGGCGGTAGCGGAAGCCGGAGCTCTGCCACCCCCCGGATGTTCAGTTCGCCGGCCTCTGCCCGGCGCAGGAGTTCGCCCGCGTTCTTCAGCGCCATGACGACCCGGGTGCGCAGGCGGGGATGGAACGGCATGGCGAGCGGGACGAGGGCGTCGATGGCGGCCGGGTTCGGGAACGAGTTGTTGCGCAGCTCGCCGACGACCCGGTTGAAGGCGGAACCGAGCTTGGGAGGCAGCTGAATGTGGGAGCGCTGCAGCGAGGACAGCAGCAGCGCCAGCATGTCCTCGTACGCGGTGCGCAGGGCGTTGATGCTGTCGTACGACACGATGTCGGCGGCGAACAGCCCGCGGCTGCGCTCGAGACGTTCGAGGATGGACTTGAGCATCTTCAGGTCGATGTCGCCGGCAT
The DNA here is from genome assembly GCF_042796855.1 of Streptomyces sp. NPDC057877. Lineage (NCBI taxonomy): Bacteria > Bacillati > Actinomycetota > Actinomycetes > Kitasatosporales > Streptomycetaceae > Streptomyces > Streptomyces sp. NPDC057877. The sequence continues at coordinate 43,513 of NZ_JBHVMS010000020.1, read as the reverse complement.
ACCGAAGGGGCCGGTCCACCCGGGCCAGCAGCTTGCCGCCTTCCACGCCTTCCCTCCAGGAGAAGCTGCTCAGGAGGTGGAACCACGCCTCCTGACTCCGCAGGGAGTAGACGCCGCAGCCGATGAGGATCTGGTAGAGGATCTTCGCCTTCAGCGGGCGCGCGCCGCGCAGGACGGCCCCGTACGTGACATGGGAGTAGCCGGGCGCCTGTTGGGCGAGGGTGCGGTGGCTGAGCCCGTTGAAGTCCAGCAGGGTCTTCAGGAGCTCGCGCAGCTCGGCTTCGTCGACGGCGTGCGGTGGGGTGAGGTGACCGGTGCGCTCCCAGCGGCTCAGTGCCTCGCGGCACAGGTCACCGGAGAATCCGGCGGCGGCCAGGCGCAGGCTTTCCCAGCGCGCGCTCCAGCTCTCGGGGTCGCCGCCGCAGGCCAGGACGTAGCCGTTGACGGTCGCCCAGGTGGGCAGTTTCTTGCCCGCGTGGGCATTCGACAGCGTCGCGGTGGACAGCCCGCTGTGTTCGGCCATCAGCGACAGCGGCGGGTTGCCGGCCTGCTTGCGCAGCGCCTGGAGGTCGCGGGCGAAGGCCACCAGCGGGTCGTTGCTGGGGGGCAGTTTCTTCATGGGACGGGCCACGGCGTCCATCTCCTTTTCGAGCCCGGAACGGGGCCGGGGCCCGTCGGTGAGACGGGCCCCGGGGGATCGGGTCAGAGCAGACGCTGGCGCAGTTCGGCGGCCAGCAGGCCGCCGGCCCCCAGGATGGCGAGGGCTTCCTCGAGCTTCATCCCGCGGGCGAGCAGGACGAACAGCGCGGCCAGGAGTATGACCAGCAGGAGTAAGGAAGCCAGCGGCGAGGCCTTGGCAGCGCTCACCGGGGTGTTCGCGCACGGCCCGTTCTGCTCAGCAGGAACGGGCTCAGGAAGCAGGTACGACAAGGAAGTTGACTCCCAACAGGAGGCGGATGGTCAGCAAGCGGTCCGGAACTTGGTGCTCAAGTGCCTTGCAGGGCACGGGACTTCACGCCGGTGGTTGCAGCCACAGGCGCCAGCGAAACCCACGTTACCCACGCTTACGCGCGAGAATGCCGATTCAGTTCCCATTGGAGGCAAGCCGTAAATAAAGCGCCGACCTGTTATTTAACGACCGGAACGAAATTGTTCAAAGATTGGCTCGCCTCCGCATTTAACAACCCGCGAATCTGCCTCATAAGCGCAGGTCAGGCGGCGTGTGGATCGGGTACGGGGATCTGTCTGCCTACAGTCCTTGTGGAGGTTAATTATCCCCCTCATTCTTGAACTCGTTCCCACGTGCGCGTACGTACGCGCACTAGAGAGGCGCAGGTCCAACGGTCCGGACACGCACCGCAGAACGCAGGAGGCCCCGTTGCAGCGGGGCACCTCCGCAAGGTGGCACGGCCGACAGGTCAGCCACTGGACTTCCTTCCGCCCGACGATGACGACTCTCGCGGGCCGAAGGGCGTACGGCAAGAGGGCAGGGCCCGGCGGGATCCGCCGGGCCCTGCTGCCATTGGCCCGTTCCGCACCCCTTCAGGTCGGCCTCATGCCCTCCAGGGCGGCCGTTCCTGCAACCGGCTGGGGCTTGCTCAGCTGGGTCGATGCGGGGTGCCGAACTCCTGGTCGGTAAGAGTCCCGAGCACGGGCTGCGGAGCGACGGGAGCGGCGTAGGGGTCTCCGCAGAAGGGGCCGGCATCTATGTCAGGCGTGATCCAGGTACCGGTCCACCGCGGGTGGCGGTCGGTGATGGGGCTGCCGCACTGCGCGCAGAGCACCGCTGGGACGTCGTGTTGGCGCAGTAGGCGGGCGAGTTCGGCCCGCTGGAGCTCGGGGACGTGGTCGTAGTAGTCGAGCACGCCGGACATGGCCTGGGAGGTGTTCCAGGTAGCGGTGTCGACGGTGTCCTCCCAGGTGGTGTCCGGGCCGACCTCGTGGAGGAGACGCCATCCGAACACCGGCATGCCGGGCCCGTGCAATTCCGGCTCCTCGTGGAATGCCTGCGGAACAGAGGCGGTGTAGTCGGGGCGGACCTTGCGGATCTCGGCCTCCAGGACCGGCCGGAGCGCACTGTGAAGGTCGTCCAGGGCGGCGAGCACTCCGGCTACCATCCGGTCCCGGCCCTGCTCACTCGCCTGGTGCCAGGCACACAGCAGAATTCCCTCAAGAGGGCCGCCGACGACGACGGCCTGTTCGACGACTGCGGTGCCATCGTCAGCCAGGAGGACACGGTGGCGCATCGTCGACCCGTCGACGCTGCCCGTCCACTCCACGCGCTCGCCGGCCTGCACGGCCTTCACCGCGTCCACGGGAGCGGGAAACCGTTCGCCGAGATCATCGAGCAAGTCGATGTCCCTCTGCGGGGCGTCGTCCCAATCCACCAGCTCCAAACGTGCGGGCTGGGCTGGAGCGGTCCGCACCGAGGCCCGTTTCTGGGGCGCCTTGCGGTCCTTCTTGCGCTTCTTCGGCATCCTCGTCAGACTCCTTCACCGTCACGTGGCCTTCGATCCTTGCAGTCGACGGCGGCCCTCAAGGCCCCGATCACCCGACCCGGCGACAACAGCCCGCCGCTTCTGGTCACGCCGTACGCTCCAACGCGACTGCCGGGCCCTCGGGTTGTCCCGCAGCGGTGCTGTCCTGCCGGGCTGCTCGCTCGGTACGGGCCCGGCGCAGCGCAAGGGCGCGGGTGGCCTCGGCTTCACGGCGGCGCTGGATGCGGCCCGCTTCAATCGGGGCCGGTTGCGCCTCCGAGGACACCTCCGGCTCCGGGAACGCGCGGCGGCTCAGCTCACGCATCGCCCTGGTCTGCCGCTCCACGGCTTCCGCGATCCCAGGGTCCACCCGCCGCGCGGGCGCGACGGACTGGTGCGCGGCGAGCGCCTGGCGGTAGCCCTCGGACGCCGACTCGCGGGTTTTCACCGGACCGTTGGGTGCGGTCGCCGGGGCGACAGTGTCCGGTTCGGACACAGGCACCGACCCGGGTGCGAGGATCCGCAGGCCACGCACGACCGTACGGCCCGCCGACTCGTTCGCCGCCTGGACGACGCGGGCCTGCTCCAGGCGCAGCTTCGTCGCCCAGGCCGCCGACTCCGGGCACACGGTGAGCCGGCCGGAGTCGGCGTCGTACCCGACCGCGGCGATGTGCCCGGCGAACTCGGGGGCGATGGCCTCCCACCGCTCCCGCAGCGAAGCGCCGGCGGCCGGGAGCTCCCACGCCCGCTCGTTCACCAGCATGCCGATCGCGGCACCGAGCCCCAGCGGTTCCCGCCCGCCGTGCCGCACCGACGGCGTCATGCGCGGCTTCGCCTTCGCCGGACGGCCGTTGCCGCCGTTTTTCCGCGCCGTCTCCAGTGCGGCCCGCAACGCGACCCGCGCCAGGTCGACCCCCGACAGCTCGCCGCCGCTCATGACTGCTGCCAGGTGGTGTAGCCGAGGTTCAGGTGCCCGAGGCGGGACATCCGGGTCACCTGCGACACGAACGCCCTCGTGAACAGCCGTTGCGCCGACACCTCGCCGTACCGGTCGATGTGGTCGAAGACGACCTGGTGGTCCTTCGCCGCGCGGTTGCGCCAGTCCAGGACCTGCTCGCGGGTCAGTTCCTCGAGGACCAGCGGCGCCTGGTCGACGCCGTCGTCCTGCGGCTCCAGTGCGACGGCGGGTGCCGGGCGGGGAGCGGGCAGCACGACCGGGGCCGACGGCGCGGCCGGCTCATCGATGGCGGGGCGCACGGCCGCGGCTTCGGCACGGGCCTTGGCGGCCGCCGCCTTCCGGGCCCGGATCTGCTCGAAGCGGTGCTCGCGGGCCCACGCCTGGGCGGTCACGGTCTCGTGCAGCTGCCGCTCGGTCGCCGTACGGCGCTCCTCCGGCGAGGCGTACGGCATCGCGGCGTCGACGGCGGCCGCGACCGCCTGGCGCCGGTCACGGCTGTCGAACCGCCGGTCCTCGCACCGCGGGCACTCACGGCCCGAGTCGAGCAGCACGCCCTCGTCGCACAGCTTTTCGCCGCACTCCTGACGCTGGGGCAGAGCACGGCTGACCAGCCAGCCCACCGGGCTCGTGATCGGCGCGCCCAGACGCATCTGCTCCTCCAGGCGCCGGGTGAGGCGGTCGGCGAGGATCTGCGGCGCGTCGACGCGGCCCGCGAACCCCTCCACCCGGAGTAGCTCGGTGCGAGTCGCGGACTCCACCAGTTTCCGGGCGCCCCGACGCTCCAGGCGCTCCCACACCAGCCGGACCGGCTCCAAGATCACCCGCAGGTCTTCCGGCGGCAGCGGCACCCTCCCCCGCTGCTGCCTGCCCTGACCCGCACCGTCCACGGCCCGCACCGAAGCGCCGACCACCGACCCGCAGTCGCCGTTCTCGCTGCTCATCGACGGGGACTTCTCGCGCTGTTCCCCGCGAAGCGGGCCGCCCTCGCCGTCGACCAGGCGCAGCTTGTCAGCGGCATCAGCGTCCGGGGCCTGGTCCTCGCACGTACCCGCGCGCTCCGGCCGACCACCGGTCCCACCACGGCCTTCGCCGGAAAACCCACAAGAGAGCTCAAGAGACCCACCAGGAGTAACCCCAGAAGCGTGAGAGGCGTGAAGGTGTGCAGCAACGGCGAGGTCTGCCGTATCGGCCTCCTGGCCCTGCCCGGCACCCGACACCCCAGTAACCGCAAGGGTCCCAGAGTCCTCGCCAGTCTCAAGATCTCCGGATGCAGTAACAGCAAGGTCTGAAAACACGGCGTCGGCGGACTCGCGGGCCTCCCGTACGAGCAGACCGTGCGCCTGGGCGACCGGCAGCAGCCGCACGCGGCTGCGGGCGTTCATCTGGGACGCCGTCTCGCGCCGGTCCACCGTCACCGTGCCCCGCTCCTCGAGCCGAGCCAGGACCTTCGCCCCGCCCGACGGCGAGCAGCCCAGCAGTCGGCCGACCGTCGCCGCCGGACGGCCCCGCTCGGTGTCCACCGACCCCGGGCACAGCTTCAGCCAGCCCTTGGAGTTCGTCGACAGCACCATCAGCAGCAGCCCGAGCCGGTCCGTGGCCGCCCCGCGCCCCGTACGGTCCGCGAGCATCCCGGCCGGGGTCACCCGCCCGTCCTTGTGCGTCCAGCCCGGCGCGAACAAGACCTCGATCAGCTTGAGCAGCACCGCCAGCTCCACCCGCGACAGCGCCAGGACGTGCCGCCGGTCCCCGGCCTGCTGCGCCCGGTACATCGGGATCACCCAGCACTCCAGGCCCGTCGCCCGCCCGGCCGCGCTGTTCGTCTCGTTCGACCCGAGCACGCCGCGGTCGCGCAGCTCCGGCAGCACCGTGTGCGCGACCCGGGACTTCCCCAGCCCGAGCCACCGGCCCAGCTCCGCAGTAGTGATCTCCGTGCTGTAGTCGGCAGCGACCCGGGCCTTCGCCAGCAGCACCACCGACGCCAGCCGTGTGGCGTCACACGCCCCGTCCAGCGCCGGGGCCGACACCAGCGCACGCACCGCCGCGAGCAGCCGCGTGCGCATCGTCTCCGTCAACTGGAGCGGGTTGCCCAGCTCCAGCGGAACGACCGGACCGGCCTGAGCCGGAACCGACCGCAGCCGAGAGCGCGGCGCCCCGCCGATGAACTCCGAGCGAGGGGGCACGAGCGGGGCGGCCCACGCCGCGACCGCGCTCACTGGACACCCCGCAGAGACGTCAGAACATGATCCATCCAGCGACCATGGACCAGATCACCTGTGGATAGATTCTGGTCAGCCGCAGAGACCCCCGGCACTCCCGCACGGCGGGCAACAATCTTGGAACCCGTCCCGTCACGCGGGACGACACCCTCCCGGGCGCTGCCGTCGACGCAGTTGTCGACGACCTCCGAGAGCGGGTGCACGAGCGGGGCGGCAGACACCGCGACCACGCTCATCGAGCAGACCCCGAAAGAGCTGCTCTTGGAGCTTCCTACTGGAAGACCCTCTTCCTGTACGAAGCGGGTAAAGCCGAATGAACCGGACGCCGATTCCGTCACGCGGGAAGATCGCCGCGCCTGAACCGGGGTGAAACGGACATGCTCAAGCTGACAGGGGACACCACTCTCGGGCACTATGAGAAACGACCTGCCTTCCATATGCGTGGACCGACCAAGCCCCTCGGGGCCGGCCGAGCCGGGTGTGCGGATGGGTTGGGTACGCCCCCTCCGTGAGGAGCGGGCGACGCCGATGGGTGGGGGAGATTTCTCCTCTCGTTTCGGTGGTGGTTGATCGCAGAAGCCCCTGTGGTGGGGGCCCTGCGAGCGGACTGCTGTCGATAGGTGTCCTTTCGGTTGGTACTGCTGCGGCTGTGGTGGCCGTGGTTAGTGCAGTGGCCCTGATGAGGGGCCGATTGGGAAATGTGCGGCTCGATGAGCCGCAGCTCAGGACCGGTGACAGCCGGGACCTGAGCGGCCGACGCGGGTGGTTAATCCGGTCGGTAGACGGGCCGCGCGAGGCCAGCGGGTGGTAAGTCCGCTCCTTGGCGCGCGCGGCCGATGACCTAGGTCATCCCGACCCCCTTGATTCCGAGGCCGGCGTCGGCATGCCCTCATCCAGTTCCGCAGCTTGCGGGAACCGTTCGGCAAGCCGCTTGAGCAGGTGCATGTAGACCGCGCGGTGAGGACGACGCGGATGGGTCTGCCCCAACTCCCAGCGAGCCACGGCGAGGCGCTTCACGCCCACAGCGTCCGCAACCTCCTGCTGGGTGAGGCCCGCAGCGAGACGCAGCTGCTGCCGCACGCGTGGCGGCGGCAAGACGTCATCGAGTAGGGCGTCCACCCGCTCCAAGGGGTTCGCGTCGGACATGACCCAGCCTTTCAAGATCGATGATCTCCTGAAAGATACACGACGGGAGTGATCTTTGCCATCGCCGAACGATGCGCCGACAGTGTCGTGTTCAGACCGGACCCGCTTCGTCCTCCCGGCGCAGTGCACGAACCGTGTCGCCATCACCAGCTCCACTCGTGGGCCAGGACGGAGAACAGCACGCTGTCGCGCCACTGCCCGTTGGTGAAGACGTGGTCCCGCAGCGCGCCTTCGCGGGTGAACCCAAGCTGCTGCACGACGGCGATCGAGGCGGTGTTGTCCGGGCCGATCGCTGCGGTGATTCGGTGGAGACCGAGGTCCTTGAACGCGTATGTGACCAGAGCGCGGGCCGCGTCCTTGGCGTAGCCGCGGCCCCACTCCTTCGCTGCGATGGCGTAGCCCAACTTCCCGGCCTGGACACCACTGAGCCCGATCCGGGCGAACCCGATCACGCGGTCGTCGTCGCGCTTGGTCACCCCGAGGTAGAACTCCGTCCGCGGTTCCTGCCGAGCGCGCTCGAGCGTGCCCTCGATCATGGCGACGGCCTGGTCGCGATCACGGCTGTCGAAGCTGAGCCACGTCGTGACCTTGTCGTCACCGATGATCGCCAGGACGTCGTCGACGTCCTCCATGCAGAACTCCCGCAGCACGACGGTGCTGCCGGTGACGCGGATCGGATACGGCAACGGAACTCCTAACGGGGCAGGGACTTCAGAGGCGTACGAGTGAAGACCTCGATCTGCTCCTGCAGATCGGCGCCGGCATCGGCGAGCGGCGAGTCCCGCAGCGCGCGGTGCACCCGCTGCGTGCAGGTGATGATCCCGTTGATGCGCTGCTCGGGAACGAGCCCGAGGACCGGTGCAACGGCCTCTTCGGCGCCTTCCAGCTCGCCAGCCTGGATGCGCGCGATGGCCAAAGCGCTGTGGGAACCGGCCTGATCGCCGAAGGCCCACTCGGGAGACGAGTTGTCCGCGTAGGCCTCCACGGCCCGCGTGGCGTAGTCGCCTGCGGCGTCAGCCTGCGACGGCAGCCACGACAGGGCTTCCGCCGCGTAGTAGATCTGCCGGGTACGGCCGAAGCTGCACAGGCCACCGAGCTCGTCGACCTCGTCCTCCTGGACGAGGTCCCACGCGCTCTCCGCTCGCTCGATGGCGGCCCGGGCCGCGTTCGCGTTGCCGAGGGCCGCCCAGGCGCGGGCCTCGTTCATCGGCAGCCACACGCTGGAGGTGTTGGTCGCGGCGAATTCTGCGCCGGACTGGGCGTACTTGACGGACTCTCGCGTGCGGCCAGCCCAGTACGAGACCAGGGACTGGATGCCGCGGATCCACGCGCGCAGGCCGTTATGGTCGGCGTTGTCCGCGCAGACGAACGCCGTCCGCGCCTGGGTCAGGGCCGCGTGCGGGTCGGCGAGGTCGTGCGAGGCCTTCGCGAGCAGACCCCCGGTGACCCCGGCGAGGAAGTACAGCTGGCGCGCCTGAGAGGGGCGGCGCTGCTGTTCCAGCAGGGTGAAGACGGTGTCCTGCGTCGTGATCAGATCGGGCAGCAGCTCCGACAGGGGCATCTGCGGGTAGTCCGTCGCCAGACGCTGGACGTCCGCGTGTACCTGCTCCATGACGTCGGATGTCAGCTCCGTCTGACCTGCTGCAAGGGCGAAACTCTTAGCGCGTCGTGCTGCCATTTCAATCAACTCCCGGTCCGCAGTCGGCTGCCCTGTGGCCAGGACCAGCCCCGTGGATTCGTCCACCGCCGGTAAGGCTTCGCCGCCCCAAGGGGCGAGAAGCGCATCGATCGGCTTGCCGAACATCTGTTGCAGAACACGGCGCATGACTGGGGTGGTGCTGGCCCGCTCTCCACTGGCCAGCCGCCGCAGGTGCCGAGTGCTGAGGGTGACGTCCTCACCCAGCTCATCGGCGAGACGCCCGAAGTCACGGACGATCTCTTCATACGTGCGCGGCTGCTGGCGCAGCAGGAACTCCAACGTGGTGCGTGGATCCCCCTTGCGTGCGTTGCCGGCCACCAGTCCTCCCGAGTCACGAATACGTGCTCTGCAGCGCCAGTGTCGTGCCGCGACGACGGCTAGTCAGCAGAGCGAGAGCCCTGGTCCGTCAGCGGTCCTCTTCATGTCCCGGACTGGTCCGGTACGGGGCCGCTGCCGGACCTCGTTTGGTCATGCTCCCCCATCAGACGGTTGTGATCAGCAAATTCATGCGATCCAGCGGCGAGTTGAGGAGGGACACCATGACCGACGACCGGCACCTGGTGACCGACGCGCACGGCCGCTCCACTGACCTCACATCCAACGCCCCCGGCATCGGCTGCCGTTGCGGTGAGCGCGCACCGCTGCCGAGGACACGGCACTGGGCCCGAGCCGCTGTAGCCATCACGGCGATCCTGACCGTTGGCCTGGTTGTCTTGGTCGTGCTCCTGGTGGTCCGCGACGTTCTCGTGGCGGTAGCCGGAAGCAGTGTCACTGGCTTCCTCCTCAAGGTCCTGTTCGCGTCGTCCGACAGGCGCGACCGGTGAGCGCCGTGAGTGGGGTAGAGCTGCTGGAGCTCGGAGCCGAGCTAGTCCAGGGCATCAGCCCGTTCGGCGAGCTCCAGCAGCTCTCGCGGAGCATTCGGCCCGGCAACCAGCACCAGCTCGCGGATTGCTGCTCGGGCAGCTTGGTGCGTCTGGATGATCTCCGGTGCGATGGCCTCCGCGCGCAGCAGGCAGTCGAGCGCCTCTCCCCCGTGACGCCTCTGCGCGTGGGCGCGTCCGAGGTCCATCAGGAGCCGGCCCTGCCGTTCGGACGAGAGGCCATCAGCGTTGATGCCCAGGCCGATGTCCAGGGCTTCGCCCGCATCACCCAGGTCGACGGCAGTGCTGACCGCCTGAATTTCGACGTTGACCGGACCGAACTCGAGGTTGAAGTCGTTGCGGTTCTCCCCGAGTTGCTCCGCGATGGCGCGTGCCTTGGCGATCTCCTCCTTCGCCTCAGCGCGAGCGCTGGCGCGGGCACGGACGAGTGCGAGCGCCAGGTGGAGAGCACCGAGGACCGACAGACCCTCGGGGGAACGTGCGTCCCGCTCTTCCAAGGCGTTGATGGCGGTCTGCGCGGCATGTTCCGCCTGGCCAAGGGCTTTCAGACGAACGAAGGCGTGGACCATGCGGTACACGCTGGCGCATACGTGGAGCGGGTCACCGGACTGCTCAGCTGCGAAGATCGCACGGTCTGCGGCCACCCACGCAGCGTCGGCTTCGTCCTGCCGGACGAAGGCGGCCGAAAGCGCCTGATAGGCCCTGGACAACAGCAGGTACAGCTGCGCCTGGCCCTCGCTGTCGGCCGTGCGGACTCCCCGTTCAAGTTCGGGGAGAAGGTCCACGGACAGGGTGCTGACCTGCGCCAGCTGTCCCGCGTGCGTGAGCTCCCACAGGTCGTCGACGTCACTGCAGAGATCGCTGTTCGGTCTCACGTGCAGGGAAGTGTCCTGACCGCCGGCCAGCACGGTGTCGAGCGCCGGGTGCCCCGAGAGCACGCGGCGAGTTTCGTCCAGGTCGTTGGAGAGCGACAGCGGGGCGGGGGTCTCTGATGGCCCACCAACCTCAGCCAGTGCGTTGGGACGCAGCTGCTGTACCGACACGCCCAGTTCGTCAGCGATCTGCTGAAGGAGATCCATCCGCTGGACGGGTTGTACCCCCCGCTCCACTTGGGACAGCCAGCTGCTGGTTCTACCAAGAGCGGCCGCGAGTTCGGCCTGAGTCCGACGGCGTTCCTTGCGGAACTTCTGGACACGCTGGCCGAAGGCCCGGTCCTGCGGGTCGACGTCCTTGCCAGTCGGCTTCACGGGCGCTCCGTCCCTGGGCGCTTGCTCAGCTCCTCCAGCTCGTTCAGGAACACAACGTCGACACCACTCAGGAACTCCTCCCGCGCCGCGAGGAAACGCTTGGTGTGCTCCTGTTCCTCGTGAGCCGCGAACGCGTCGCGGTCCGCGTACAGCTCATAGAAGACCCGCACCAGCGGCTCGTCCTCGGGGGCGTGCACCACGTAGGCCAGCGTGCCCGGCTCGGTGCGGATGCCCGGGATGGTTTGGGCGACCAGCTGGTCGAACTGCTCGGCAGCCTGCGCATCTCGCAGGGTGAATCGCACTGTCAGTGCATATCCGCTGGGCACGAGGTCTTCCTCTCCATGTCGCGTAGGCATACACACATTCTCACACCAAAAGCGATAGTGCTAGCTCGCACTCTTGCTGTTGACTCGCACTCGCAGTGCTACTACTGTCCAAAGTGTTCCGCCCCGGAAGGGACGAGACGCCGGAAGGCGCCTATTTGGCCTGCCCGAATGCACCTCATCGACGTGTCCCGCCTGTCGGCGGACCTCACCGAAGGGATCAACCCCATGAACGTCACCAGCCGCCCCGCCGCCAGCCTCGCCACCGAGGGCTTCGACATGGAGACCCAGGAGCTGCTGGACGCGATCGAGGTGGAGCTGCCGGAGTTCGGCGACGTCGACCTGGACGTCGCGTTCGGTACGCCGCTGGAGATGCACGAGTTCGTGACCCCGTGCGAGCTGGCCCGCTGGGACGCCGCCTCCAGCCTCAAGAAGGGCCGGAAGGCCGCGCTGGCGAAGGTCGCCCACGACTTCGCGGCGCGCAGGGCCGCAGCCGAGGACATCCTCGCGGCGGACCCCTCGATCACCGAGCTGGTCCGCGACCGCTTGGTCGACGCGCTCATCCCCTACGCCGCGCAGCTGCGCATCGCGCCGCCGGCCGCCGCGCTTCTGCCCGTCGCGGCCTAGCTCCAGCCGGGTCCTCACGGACCCGGCTCCCCCACCCGGAACCGCCCACGAGGGCGGCGCCGGATGAGGGAGCCGGACTCGGATCCCGACAGCACCAGACGCCCAAGGTGAGGCCCGCCATCGCGGTGGGTGGATCTGCGGAGTGGCCGTTCCTTCTCAACTCCATATCGAACATCCGGCGCTACGACTAGCCGGCACCTCCGAGCAAGAGATCTGCGGAGTGGTGCCACCAGGTGAGTCCTCTGGTTGAACCGGCCCAGTCCGCAGGGGATGCGGACCGCCAGCCCGCAGGCGAGATGCGGGACAGGCAACAGCGACAAGCCAGCCCTGCCGCGTGCGCAGCATCGACTGCAGTTAGCCAGCACCTTTTCCCATGCCGCCCTCACGGGTGGACAAGTGATCCGACCGCGCGGTGACACAAGGGCGAAGATCGCGGGCCCCGTTGGAAGTACGACGACCGGTTCGAGTCCGGTCCGGGGCACTGCGGCCATGCGCCGCTCGGAGCAGGGCATCCCGCCCGCCCGAAACGACGACAACCCCCAAGGGATGAGGCCCCACGGGGGTTGTCCAGGACCTTGCTGGAGGCCCTGATGCTGATCAGCATCGCACGCCCGCTCGGCAACACCGACTCCGACCCGGACATGGACGAGGCCCTGCGCCGCGCCCGAGGCGGGAAGTGATCGCCGTGAACTGCCGCCACCAGACCCCGTGTCCGCCGGCGAACAGCTCGGACCGCGAGGCCGCGCACATCGTCTCCCACCACCCCGAGCAGGGCTGGTCGCTGCTGTGCAACGGCGTCCTGGTCTTCGACGACACCGGCGAGCTGCTGCCGGACGGCAGCGTCATCGCCCCGCACCGGCCGCTCGCCATCGCGGCCTGAACCCCCGGCGTTGCCCAGTCGCCACCGGCCCGCCCTGCGGCCCGGTGGCGGTGGAGAGCGACGGAAGCCCCCTTCCCCGCTCGTTCGGCCCTCCCCGCGATGGCTGAGGAGCACATCCCCAACTCCCCTGTCCCCAGGAGGTACTTGATGATCACTATCCCCGTTGCGCTGCTCGCGGGCGGCGCGGTCTGGCTGTTCTGGAAGGCCGACCTGGCCATGGGCGCCGTGATCGCGGCGCTGGTCTGCGGCTACGCCCTGGCGACCTCGCCGATCGCCAACGCGATCGACGGCATCGGATCCGGCATCGCCACGGCGGTGCAGAACGCCGGCGACGACAGCACGGCCAGCAGCAGCCGGTGAACCTGCCGTCTGCCCGTGGCTCCGGGCCCCGGTCCGGAACCGCGGGGAGGTGACAGAGCCCCCGCCCGCACAACCCCCTGATCCCTCTCCGGAAGGACTCCCACCCACATGAGCGACGACACCGGTAGCTCCGAGGTCAAGGTCGGCTCGGACCTCCACAAGATGATCCAGCAGCTCGAGAAGATCGAGTTCAAGACCGACCGCGACCTCTACAACTACGCGAAGCTCCTGCGCGCGATCGGCTTCGAGCTGTACACGCGCGTGGCGTTCGACGCCGACATGATCACGGCGATCCTCAGCCAGTACAAGGGCAAGTGGTACACCTTCGGCCTCCAGTCGAAGATCCGCGCGAAGCTGGTCGGCGCCCACCTCAAGGCGGGTGCGTCGGCGGCGAAGGTGCTCGGACTGGCGGGCGTGAAGATGTACGCGAGCTTCGTCAAACACTTCATCCGGCCCGAGCAGGAAGCCGAGGCCGAGGCCCGCAAGGGCAAGGGCTCGAAGAAGCCCGGGTTCTCCATCGGTGACAAGCCGTCAGACACCGCCGGGAAGCCCGGCGAAGCAGGAAAGGCCGCCTAAATGGCACGCCGCGCATCTCGTTCGAAGAAGTTCGACCCCCGCAGCGACGAAGAGATCCAGGAGAGCCGCGGTGCCCGGCTCACCTACGGCGGGCCCTGGGCGGTCACCGTCCTCGGTCCGCTCCCCGTGGAGCTCGCGCACGTCGCGCTCACCGGCAACCCCACCGCCCTGGCGCTCGCCTCGCTGGGGCTGGCCGGCACCGGCGCGGCCGTGTGCCGCCTGATGTCCCACATCGACGCCAAGGCCAAGCGGCCCAAGGACCAGCGGATCTGGCACCAGGTCAACACCGGTGTCGTCACCGCCGCTGCCACCCTGGGCACGGTCGTGGGCGTCGACACCCCGGCGACGGCTGCGGCCTGGTTCCTCGGGGGCGTCGGGATGGCGGCCGCGAACAACCTCTGGTCGAAGTTCTACAAGGCGGGCTCGGAGAAGAGCGCCAGCCGGTGGGAGAAGCTCGAGTCGGAGATCGGCCTGGCCAAGCACGAGCTGAAGGAGGCCGCCTCCAACGGCAAGGGCACCGTGATCGCCACGGTGGAGGCCAAGGACGGCGCGACCGCCGACGACCTCGCGCGCAGGATCCCCGCGATGGCTTCGGCCCTGAAGCTGGGCAAGGGACGCATCACCCACACCGTGGACGATGACGACTCCTCCCAGGTCACCCTGCGCGTGCAGGTCGCCGACCTGCTCAAGGAGGGCTTCCCCTGGCGCGGCCCGTCCGCGTTCGGCGCGTCCATCGGCGACGTTCCGATCCGCACCGGCCGCTACGAGGACGGCGAGGACGTCCTGCTCAACCTCACCGGCATGCTGCGCGACCCGGGCCCGCTGTCCAACGGCAACGTTGAGCACTGCATCGCCATGGGCGTGAACGGTGCCGGTAAGACGCAGGGCAACCAGCTCATCATCACCGAGGTCGGCACCCGCACCGAGGCCTCTGTGATCGTGATCGACTGCTCGAAGTTCCAGCAGGACTTCGGGCACGTCCGGCACGGCATCGAGTGGCCGATCGACAAGAAGGACGCCGCCCGGCGCTTCTTCAAGATCCTGCCCAACGCGATCGAGAAGCGCACCGACTTCCTCGCCGCGAAGGGCATGTCGAAGTGGGAGCCCGGCTGCGGCCTCAACTTCCTCGTGATCATCGGTGAGGAAGCCGCGGACTTCGCCGCCGACAACGAGCACTACCAGAAGATCCTGCGCACGGCGCGCGCCGCCGGCATCTGGATCCTGACGTCCATCCAGCGTGCGACGCACAACAACATGGACACCGACTCGCGCGCCAACTCGCCCGCTGGCCTGTGCTTCGGCCTGCGGGACGGCGCCGACTCCCAGTACTGCCTGCCGGACGAGGCAGTGGAGGCCGGCGCCTGGCCGCAGTGGGGCAACCGCAAGCCGGGTTACCACTACGCGGCGGGCCTGGGCATCCCGGAGGAGCGGTGGCACGTCACCGCCCGCACCGAGCTGGCCAGCAAGCGCGACCAGGCCGACGCCATCACCGCGGGCGCGGCGATCCGCACTCCGCTGGACGCGATCACCGCTGAGGCGTTCGGCGACCTGTACACCAACCGCACCACGTACGACACCCCCCTGCTGCCCAAGGAGGAGGGAGAGGAGAACAACCCCCAGCAGCAGGCGACTCCGGCCCCGGCCCCCACCGCCCCCGCGGCCTCCCCGGCCCCGGCGGCGCCAGCCTACTCCGGACCGCCCGAAGAGGAGATGGACGACGTGGACGAGGACACCATCGCGCGCGAAGTCGAGGAGCTCAACGAGATGCTGCAGAACGTGCTGGACGAGGACCCCGAGCCCGGCGAGTACGACCACCTGCGCATCGAGGACGAGATCGAGGCCCCGGCCGACGACGCCCCCGTCCTCTCGCTGGGCGGCGACGACGACACCGACAAGCTCACCAGCGAGCAGGGCCGCCAGGAGCTCTACAAGCGGCTCGACACGTGGGTGCGCGAAGGCAAACTCTCGTTTGCTCCCCGCGAGGTCACCGACATCCTCCTGCGGGTCGGCCTGGCCGACACCAAGCGCTGGTTCTACCGCGAGCGCGACCGCCTCATCGAGCGCAAGGTGATCTCCGAGGACGAGTCCGAGGAGGGCTTCGGCCACTACGACATCCTCCGCTCCCCCCTCTCCAGCGACAACGGAGAGTAGTCAAAACCGGGTACGCACGGTGCGCAGCGTCGCGCACCGTGCGCACCCGTCCCCGCCCCAGGTAGGGACCCCGCACCCTGGCCGCGCACCACCCGATGCGTACCGGTTTGTCCCGCGCGCACGGTGCGCGCCAACGCCGTGCGCACCTTACGGAAGGTAATCGAATGGCAGACCGCCCCGAGGCGCCACCGCCCTTCACCAAGGCCCAGAAGTGGGCCATCGGCATCGCCGGAATCTTCTTCGCAGGCCTCGCCGGACTCGGTGGATACGGATCCTTCGCCGCCGTCGAAGACGTCGCCCGCACCTACGGCTTCGGATCCCACTCCTGGATCGTCCCAATCGGCGTTGACCTGGGCATTCTCGCCCTCCTGGTCGTCGACCTGGTCCTGGAGCAGCTCGACATGCCCCTCGCCCCCCTCCGGTGGCTCGCCTGGGCATTCACGGCTGCAACAATCTGGTTCAACATGGCGGCAGTTGATACCGATTTGCCCTGGCACGAGCGCGTCACCGGCCAGGGCATGCACGCCGCCATGCCGGTGCTGTTCGTCGCGTTCATGGAGGGCGTCCGGCACGCCGTACGGCGGCGCACCGGGATGACCTCCGAGCGCCGCATGGACGGCATCCGGCTCAGCCGCTGGTTCCTGGACCCCGTCGGCACGTTCGGCATCTGGCGCCGGATGGTCCTCTGGGAGGTCCGCTCCTACCGGATCGGCCTGATCCTGGAGCGGCACCGCCGCAAGGTGATCGGGGACCTCCGGTCCCGGTACGGGCGCCGCTGGCGCAGCAAGGCCCCCGCAGAGAAGCTGTGGCCCCTTCGCGGCGGCATGCTGGACCTCGCCCTGGAGCTGACGGGGACCACAGCGGGGACCAACCCCGCCGTCGACGGGGACCACCCCGCCCTCCCGGCCCCCACCACGGACACGACGGCCCCCGCCCTGGCCCCCAGTTCGGGGGCCACGGTCCCCGAACTGGCCCCCGCACCGGCTCACCCGGTCCCCGCCCCGGCAGGGACCACCGCACCGGCAGGGACCACCACCAGCGAAGAGACCGGCCCCCGCACATCCGGGACCGCCGCCGCACACACCCACACGGCGGGGACCATCACCGTGAAGGTCCCCAACGACAGCCACACCGACGGGGACCACGCCGCTCCGGCGGGGACCACCGACGGGGACCACACCGGCACCGAGGGGACCACCCCGGCCAACGCGGCCCCCGCCAACGGCCCCCGCCCCCAGCACCCGGGAGCCACTGGCCCCGTCGCTGAGGGCCGCTACCCGGAGATGGACCTCTCCCAGGGGGCCAACTCCCGCGCCCGCGAGTACAGCGCGGCCCCCGCGCGGCCCGACATCGACGACGTCAAGCTCGCCGAAGCCCGGGACCTCGCGCGCGGCATCATTCGCGCCGGATCCAGCAAGGTCTCGCGCCGCTCGCTCAAGGCCGCCGGCCTCACCGGCAAGACGGAGACGGTCCAGGCGCTCGCCGATCTCCTCAACGAGGAAATCGCCAACGGCGAGCTCGTCCTGGACGAGACCGCGTAACGCCCCGGCATGAACCACGAACCGGAGGAAGACACCGTGGACTTCACGTTCGACTTCACCGAGCAGCGGGACGAACCGATCGAGCTGCCGCTCGCGGACGGCCCCACCCACCCGCCGACGATCCTGCTGCGGGGCCAGGTCATGGCCTCGCGCTGGCACACGCTGACCGACTGACCCGAGCCGAGCTGTTGAAGCCAGCTCGGCTCGATCGGCTGCACAGCAGGAGGCCCACACCGACAACGCCGGTACGGGCCTCCTGCTGTCCGCAGATGTTCCGACAGCTCCAAGGGCTCCGAGGTGTTGAAGCCACCCCGGAGCCCCTGAAGAGGCCGGAGCCTCCCCGGGCGATCTCACGCCAAATGACCCGCCCGAGCTCCCCATCTGAGGAGGACACCATCATGCCGTCCTACGGCGAGCAGCCCCAGACCACATACCTGCCGACTCCACTGCCGCCCCAGTACGGGCAGGCACCCGCCCCCGCGTACGGCCAGCACGTCGTCCCGCTCCCCCAGGGCACGGTCGTCTACCCGCCGACCGCCGGCCTGGACGGCGTGGTCGTCGTCCCCGGCCCGTACGGCCAGCAGACGGCCTACTACACGCCGCCGCCCGCCCCGGCGCCGCAGCCGCTCGTCTCCCCGCTCCTGATCAAAGCCGCCCTGGTGGCCTTCATCGTCGGCATCGGCGGGGTCGGCGTCTTCTTCCTGATCCACGCAATCGTGGAACTGGTCAACGCGATCGTCACCCTCGGGCTCATCGGCCTCGCAGGCCTGGGCGGCTGGATCCTGCTGAAGCTGTTCACCACCACGGGCACCGGACGCGGCGACACCATCAACGTCAGCGCCAAGGGCCGCTCCCGCGTCCAGGTCCACACCGGCCGCGGACACAACCGTGGCCGCCGCCGCTGACCCCAAGTCCCCGGCCGATGAGCCGGTCGTCCGGGACATCGACCTGTACGGCGACGGCGACAACTTCCCCACCTACGGCTACCTCAAGGTGCCCGGCGCGGCAGAGATCCGCAAAGCCGCCCGGGGCGAGGGCCCCGTCCCCGCAACCGGGTTAGCCACCCGCCGCCAGTTACGCGCGATGGGCCTGTGCCCCGGCGGCCACGAGCCCGTCGCCCAGATGGTCTGGCGAACCGGCAAGCGCATGGCGTGGCTGTACAGCCTCGAGCTCGCAAAGCCCAAACGCGTGCCGACGCTCGCTCAGGAAGCCGCGCTCGACAAGGCCATGGCCCGACGCCAGACCTGCCCGAAGTGCCGCCGAAGGTACTTCCGGTGCCTCCCGCTCAAAACGCTCGGCATGTGCCTGGAGTGCCACGACGGCACCCCCGCCGACCCAGCCGACTACGTCTCCGCTGCCACGCAGTGGCTGACGGCTGCCTGATCCACCCGGCCCGCCGCACGGCGGCCCGGGTGGTGAGGGGGAGCCGGACAGCCCGGCCATTCGACCCCGCACAACCCCGCCCGTGTCGCAGTCGACCACCGCGAAGGAGAAGACCCGGTGACTGACCCCACCGAGCCCCGCGAACCCGAACCCACCGTCCCGCCGATGGAGACGATCGCCGACAGCGACCGCCAGCCGCCCCGCCGCAGCCCCGCCCACACCACCACCGTCCCGAGGCCGGCGCCCATACGGACCCGCGACGACATCCCGCCCGGCGCCCTCGCCGTCGGCGCGATCCTCGGCACCGCCACCCTGATCCTCATCCTCAAGTGGGGCATCCCGAAGGCGATCGACTGGTACCACCACCAGGACTGGGCGTGGTTCACCCAGTGGACCGCCACAGTGAGCGATCCCGTCCACGCCTACCTGAGCGCGCACACCGCCGGCCTTCCGCTGACGGCCTCCAGCGCGGTCAACATCTGGCTGGGCGTCGGCGCTGTCTCCCTCGTGCTGGCCTGGTTCACCGGCGCGGTCGGCGCTCGCCTGACGTACACCGCGCACGGCGCGGCCACCGTGTACATGGTGTGGGCGTCCTCGCCCCCTGCCGGCCGCACCGTCGCCGCCGCGCTGGCCGTACTCGCCTGGACGATCGGCTCGCTCTTCGCGCTGCGCGGCCTGTCCCTGCGCCCCGTGATCGTCCTGCCCGGTTGCGACCGCCGGTCCTGACGGCTGCCTGAGCCACCCGTACCGCCCACGGCGGACCGGGTGGCGACGGGGAGCCGGACAGCCCGGCAGATACGGGAGGGAACACATGCTCAGCACCGAGATGCACGAAGAGGCCGCGATGCTCCTCCAGGCCGTCCGTACCGAGACGGGCCAGCGGCGCGAGCACATGCTGGAGGAAGCGCGGCTGTGGATCGACCTTGCCACGATCGCCGCCTCCGACGACCCGGACGTGCCCGTCCCGGACGGCACGGTGATGCGGATCCGCACCCGCGGTGGCTCGCTCACCGTCGTCATGGAAGCCAGGGAAGAAGGAGTCCGCGTCTACCCGTGGACCTGCCTCGGCTGCGGCGGCAGCCGCGACTTCGGCACCTCGAGCCGGAAGGACGCCCGGGAGGAAGCCACCCGGCACGCCCGCGGCTGCTGGGTATTGCCCGAGCCCGCCGACGACGCTCAGGCCAAGACCCTGTCCGCGGCCTGAATCCCCTCGCTGACCTGACGGTTGCCTGATCCACCCGTACCGCCCACGGCGGGCCGGGTGGTGACGGGGAGCCGGACAGCCCGGCCGGAAGGGAACTCGCCCATGACCGCCGCCCCCGACATCGCGCTCCCGGCCGCGCACGGCCTGAGCAAGAACCTGGACGACGCGTGCCACGACGTCGAAGCGAAGATCACGCGGACCGACTCGAAGGCCTCGTTACTACTGGCCTTCGACGGAGCGGTCCTCGCCGGGCTCGCCAGCGTCGCCGACAAGGACCTGCCGCTGTCCGCCCAGGTCGCCGGAGGCCTCGCCGTCCTCGCGCTCGCGGCCGCCGCCGTGCTGCTCCTCCTGGTCGTGCGCCCCAACCTCGGAGGCCGGGGCCGCGTCATCCGCGAAGGCTTCCCCCGCTGGGCGCAGTTGAGCGAAGACGACCTGATCACCGCGATGAGCGCGGACACCCGTGCCACCCGGGTCAAGTCGCTGTCCCTCATCGCGGTCGCCAAGTTCGAACGCCTCACCCGCGCGGTCGACACGATCCTCGCCGCGCTCGCCCTGCTCCTGGCCGCCGCCGTCCTCGCGGTCGCCGGATGAGCAGCTGGCCGTACGCGCTCGTCCTAGTCCTCATCGCCGTCGCGGCCACCGCCGCCGCCCGGCGCACCCACCAAGTCGACACCGACAAGGAGTAGCCCCGTGGCCCTCACCCTGTTCGCCCGCCGCCCCGCCCCCGTCGAACCGCCGGCGCCCGAGCCCGCGCCGTGGCCGGAGATCGGCGAGACCTGGAAGCCCGAGGGCGTCAACATCGTCCAGCGGTACTACAACCAGGCCCACGCGGTCGTCCTCGTCTACACCGCCGACGACGGGAAGGCCGGCACCTACTACGCGGTCGCCTGCCTGGGCTGCCACTTCGCCTCCGCGCGGGACGGGCGGCGCAGCTACAACACGCGCTACAGCCTCGCGGACGCCGCGAAGACGGCCAACGAGCACGCCACGACCTGCCGCGCGCTGCCCCGCGACCTCCCCGCCCGCCCGGACGACGACACCGCGCGCGAGCAGCTGCACGCCTGGGTGCGCGGCGCCCGCCGCCGCAAGGAAGACCTCCAGGTGTGGATCTCCGACCTGGACCTGATCCGCCTCACGCTCCAGCGCACCAACGACTGGATCGTGGGCGTGCTCCAGCAGCTGGCCGTCGACCAGCCGGAGATCCTGCGCATCGAGCGCAGCCAGTACAGCGACTACGTCTCCTACTACGCACGCCACCTCCCGGAGGACTGACCGGCGCTCTCCGTACGGCCCCGCCCGCCGCGCGTCGGCGGCCGGGGCGGTGCGGTGTCCGCCCGGTCAGCAGAGACCAGGCGACCGGCCCTCCCCTGGAGGTCACCGTGCCCCTCGCCCGCCGCTCCCTGATGGACATCGCCGCCGAACGCTTCGGCTGGCGCCGCGCCTACGGCACCACCACCCAGGTCGACGAACTGCTCACCGAGCAGACCGAGGCCGCCTACCGCGCGGCCGCCGGCCACACGGCCCTGGCCACCGCGAAGAACACCGACGTCCTCGCCGTGCAGCCCGGCGTCGTCGACGCCCGCGGCCGCGTCCTGGCCGACGTCCTTTTCCTCGAGGGACTGCTCGCCGGGGCCCGCAACAACGGCCTGGCCCCCGAGCTCATCGAGCGCCTGGAGGACGTCGTCGATCACGGCCACGAGCTGACCGTGCTGCTCGCCGACACGATCCGCACCACCGCCGCCGCCCACACGGACGGCCGCTGAGACGCCCGGGGCGGCCGCAGGCCTCCAGACCCGGCCGCCCCGGAGCAACACCCCTCCTCCCACCAGAGCGCAATCCGACAGAAGAAGGAGCACCCCAATCATGAACCGAGCCGTACGCCGCGCCGCCATCACCGTCGCCAGTGCCGTGACCGAGGGACTGGACATGACGACGGTTCTGATCGGCGGCGCCATCGGCGCCTGGGCGGGCTACACCTACTACCCGGAGACCTGGTCCGGCGACTGGCGCCTCGCGGCCACCGGAGCCGTCGCGGTCGTCGCCGCCGTCGCCATCAACGGCATGGCGGAACTGTTCATCACCCCGCTGCGCCGCCTGGTCACCAAGTCCCGCCACAACCGGCCCCAGGGCAGCGGCCACACCGCGCCCGACGCCCCGGCCACCCTGAACGAGGGCCTCGCCCAGGTCACCGCCGCCACCGAGGACGACGCCGCCAACCGTGCCGCGTCGGCCGCGTGGCGGATCGACCAGGGCGAGAGCTTCCTGCGGGACGAGGACCGGTGGCGCGGCTACGAGGACGGCGAGGCGTCCTTCTTCCTCGCCCCGGGCGTCTGGCTCCACTACCGCCGCGACGAGAACAAGTACGGGAACACCGAGCCCCTCTTCACGCTGCTGACCGGCGACGGAGACGAGCCGGTGACCATCACCGGCATCGACCAGATCCGCCACCACCTCACCGCCCGCGCCGCCGGCCTCCCGGCCGCACCGGCCACGGCGGCCGACACCAGTGAGGACCGCGACGAGCACGACGTCCTGCTCGAGGACCTCACGGCCAGCCTGCACGCGAACTGACGGACTGCCCGTTCCGCCCCGACCCGCGCTGTGCGGGCCGGGGCGGTGCGGTAGCCCCTCAGCCCGCCCGCCCCCGGAAGGACACCCACGTGCAGTTCTTCAAGAACAAGCAGCCGGACCAGATGACCATCCGGCGCTCCGGCCTGTTCGTCTCCAAGAAGCTCACCGCCGACATCGAGGCCGCCGCGCCCATTGCCCAGCGCCTGGTCCGCGAGCACTACGGCCGCCGCCCGGTCGTCCCCGTCGAACTCGTGGTCACCAAGACCAACAAGCTCTCCGGCCTGGTCGCTCAGTCGCTGGGCGTCGCCGCCGGCATCAAGTACGAGGTGTGGCGCGACAAGGTGCTGTCCCTGACCGCTCGTCCCGGCGACATCTACGCCGTCACCGTGGCCGGTCCCCAGAACTCGATCCGGATCTTCCTCAACGCCCAGCGGCTGCGCCGCCGCAAGGGCCAGGAGGTCGGCCCCACGCTCGTCTACGCGATGGTCGAAGTCGACCAGCTGTGCCGCAAGGGCGGCCCCGACGCGCAGATCGCCCTCGCCCGCCACGAGATGGGCACGCACGTGCTCAACAAGGCCGCCCTCAAGAAGCTCTACAAGGAGCTGGTGGCGCGCGAGGACGAAGCGGAGAAGGCCACCCAGAAGATCATGGGCAAGGTCGTGCGCAACCACCGCCGCCAGGAGGCCGAAGCCCAGCGGCAGGTGCCCGCCGCGGCCGCCGGACGGTCCTGACCCTTCACCGTGCTGCCCCGGCTCCGACACCGGTCGGGGCGGCGCGGTGCCCGGTCAGCCCGCTCCCAGGAGGATCCGTTGCCCCGCACCATCACCAAGGCGGCCCCCGACCGCCTCACCGCCGTCCTCGCCGACATCCTCGGCACCGACTGGACGCTGCCCACCGTGCCGGAGTGGCCCGCCGTCTTCACCAGCGAGACCGCCGACCGTGACCTGACGTGCTACCCCGACTGGAAGAACGGCCGGATCATCTTCGAGCTGTCCCCGGCCGGGGCCGCCTCTGGCGACTTTGACCGCCGCTTGTTCGCGAAGTACACCCCCGACCTGACCGGCCACGAGCACATCCACGCCTGGCTCGCCGACGGCGACCTGGACGCCGTCGCCGACGCCCTGGCCGTGATCCTGGAGCGGCTGATCGAACTGCCCCTCCCCGAGCGCGTCCCCCTCGCCGACCCGCTGCAGACCGAGCGCGAGCGCCTGGCAGAGCAGGCCAGGGAACTGGCCGCGAACGCCTCGTACTTCGCCGCCGGCCTCATCTGGTCCCAGCCCGTCGGCGACGACGCGCAGCGGCTCGCCACCCTCGCTCGCGACCTCGCGCACACTGCGACCCGCGTGGACGAGCTGCGCGGCCACAAGAACCCGCGCCGCTGACCAACCCGCCCGTCACCAGCACGTTCCCGACTACGGAGGAACTCATGGCACGCAGCGCCCGGCCCCCCGTCCACTACATGGCGACCCGGCCCGACGGCACCGTCCCGCCCACCGACAACCACCTCGCCCGCTACTACAGCGGCCTGGGCGAGACGATCCCGACCGTCAACCTCGCTGACCACATCGGCCAGGTCATCGACCACCCCAGCCCCGGCCAGAAGTGGTACACCGACAAGCCGTTCTCGTACTTCCACATGTACACGCGGCCCGGCGAGATCCTGGAGCGCATCGAGGAGGGCTGGCCGATCCGGCTGTTCGTCGTGGAGCCGCTCGGTGAGACCGGCAACTGGGGCGGCCGCTACTACCCGTACTGGTTGATGTCCCAGCAGATCCGCGTCGTGGAGGAGACCGGTGCGTGGCAGGCGTTCGGGCACCGCGGCGAGCAGGTCCTGGCCGTCCTCGCGCAGCTGCCCGACCTCGCCCGGCAGTGGGCCGCTGAGTGGGCCGCCGACCCCGAGGGCACGCGCCGGACGTACCAGGCGTGGGAGCAGCGGGTGGACGACACCCACGCGCTGACGCAGTGGGCGTACTGGCGGGCGCAGTCCTCCCGCCGCGCGGCCGGCCTCGCCACGGCCAACCAGCTCGCCGGGGACGCCGCCGCCCAGGCCGCCACCGACGCCGGCGCCGACCCCCGCACCGTCGCCCTGATCCAGCTGCGGGCCCGCTGCCTGGTCGCCGGTCAGCTCATGCACGACCGCATCCGCAACGGCGAGTACGAGCAGTCGATCCGCGCCCTGCTGCTCGGTGCCGCACTCGACACCCCCGCCCCCGTCCCGGCCTGAGCAGGAGTCACCAGATGAGCACCGCCACCACTGACGAGACCGCCACCACTGACGAGACGATCCGCTACACCGCTGACGTCGTCCTGCTTGCCGCCGGGCACGTCCTGCTGATCGAGCGGGGCTGGGACCCGTTCAAGGGCCGGTGGGCTCTGCCCGGCGGTCACGTGGACGCGGGGGAGACCAGCCTGGCGGCTGCGGCCCGCGAGCTGGAGGAGGAGACCGGCATCACGGTCCCGGCCGTCGGCCTGCGGCAGGTGGGCGCCTTCGATGCCCCCGGCCGCGACCCGCGCGGCCGGTACGTCAGCGTCGCCTACACGGCCACCCTGCCGATACCGGTCAGGCCGAAGGCCGGGGACGACGCCACAGCCGCCCGCTGGTGGCCCCTGAACGCGCTCCCGGATCTCGCGTTCGACCACGCCGACATCCTGGCGAGGGCCACGGCCGGCTGAACCTTCCTCGAGGGACGCGGCGTTCCTCCGTGCCGCCCCGGCCTCACCTGGCCGGGGCGGTTGCGGTGTTCCGCCACGACCAGGACCAGGACCGGAAGGAGGGGAGGGGCATGCCTCAGTCGTACTGGGAGGTTGACGTCCCGACCAAGAACAACGACCAGGGGCGGCGTCTCCACGTCTTCGTCGGCCTGGCCGACAGCCCCGTCACCGCCCGCGAGGCAGCGCACGACGCGTACGACAAGGCGCTGCTGCTGCACCAGGCCGGGCAGGAGATCCCGTTCGAGTTCGTCAGCGGTTGGGGTGCCCGGGGGCTGCGGCCCGACTGGGACCTCGACTGGAACAAGGCGACGGCCGCTCCGTGGGTGAACCCCCACGGCCTGCTCGGCACACGCCGCACGTTTTGAATCCGCCCCGGGACAGGCGTCAAAGGCGTCCAAACCAGCCGCCTGCCCCGGGCCACCCATCCCGTACGAAACGAGAGGGAGACACCAGTATGGCCTCCACCGTGCGCGTACACGGCTCGTCCGGACAACGCGCCCTGATCATCACCTCTCTCGCGGTGCCGCTGACCGGCTGGACCGTCCACGCCGTCACCCTGCACCGCAAGCTCGCTGCCGCCCGGCGCGACCCGCTCACCGGACTGCTCGGACGCGACGGCTACACCGCCAAGGCCCGGCAGATCACCGGCCGCTACGGCGACAGCTCCCTGGTGGTCATCGTGGACCTGGACCACTTCAAGGAGATCAACGACGGCCCCGGCGGGCACGGCGCTGGCGACCGCGTCCTGGCCGTCACCGCGCAGCGCCTCACCGCCTGGGCGGGCAGCCGCGGGGCGGTCGGCAGGCTCGGAGGGGACGAGTTCGCCGTCACGGTGCGGATCGGAGCCGCCCGCCGCGAGCTCCGTCTCGCGCAGCTCACCACTCTGCTCGCGCAGCCCGTGGACGTCGGCGGCGGCGACCTGGTCGACGTCGCTGCGTCGATCGGCGCGGCCTCCCCCGACGTCCTCGGCACGACGGACCTGGCGCAGTTGCAGCGGGCCGCCGACGCCGCCATGTACGCGGGCAAGCACACCGGCCGCGCCGTGCTCGCCGATCGCTCCCACGCCACCGTGCCGTCCATCAACGGCCGGCGCGACGGACGGCCGGGCACCGCGAGCCTCGGGGCGGCCGCATGAAAGCCCCCACCCTGTACGCCCCGGACTTCATCCGCGGCATCACCATCAAGCAGCCCTGGACCGCGTGCATCGTCCACGGCGACAAGCGCGTGGAGAACCGGCCGAAGCCGTGGGCGCCGGGCTGGCGCCTGCTGCACGCCGGTGCGCACAAGACCATGGACCGGGCCGCCCTGCGCGACCCGCTCGTGGCCCACACGATCCGCGGCCACGAGCTGCACTACAGCGCGGTCATCGGTGTCGCCCGGATCACCGGCTCCCACACCGACGACGGCGACCCGTGCAGCCCGTGGGCACAGACCGGCTGCTCCCACCTGGACCTGGACGACGTCCACGCCCTCCCGCTGCCCGTGCCCTGCACCGGGGCGCTCGGGCCCTGGCGCGTCCCGCTGCCCGTGTTCGAGCAGGTCCTCCTCCAACTCCCCCACCTGAACGAGCTGTTCCCGGAGGCCATGTCATGAGCCGTCCCGGCGTCGCCCATCCGACCTCGGGCGCCGACCCCGACCCGCGTTTCCCCTTCCCCCACAGCCCGACCCCGACCCGCTGCCAGCTGGAGCCGACGCTGTTCGACTTCACCAACGGCGACCGCACCACCGACCGGGCGGCGACGGACAAGCGCCTGGAGCAGGCCCGCAAGGCCTGTTCCGGCTGCCCCATCGTCAACTCCTGCCTGCGGTGGGCCCTGGTCAACAAGCCGGTCACGCGGTTCGGCATCTGGGCGGCCACCACCCCCGGCCAGCGCACCGCCCTGCGCAAGCGCATGGTCGACCGGCTCGGGCCGGACTGGATCGACGTCCTCGCCCGCCAGGACCAGGCCCGCCGTGAGCAGGCCGCCGCCGCCCGGCACACCCCGCTGACCGTGGACCAGGCGCGCATCGTCCGGCTGGACCGCCAGGTGAACGGGCCGATGCCGACGCACCGGCTGGTCACCCCCGAGCTCCAGCAGCGCAACCGCACCCGGCTCATGGCCGGCCTCAAGGCCGCGTCGTAGGGGGCCGCGATGTTCACCGACTGGACGGAGGCCCTCGAAGCCGAGGGCCTGCCCATCGACCCGACCACGACCGAGCAGGAAGCCGCCGCGGCCCGGGTCACCGCCCGCAACGCGGACAGCAAGGAGGACCTGGTCCTCCTCCTGGACGTCCTTGGCCTGCCCGGCGACGACGACACCCTCACCCCCCTGCTCCCCCTCCTCCCCAGCTCCGAAGGAGACCCCGACATGCCGCAGACGCAGACCTCGAAGACCCCCAACGCGTTCGAGGCAACCGCGCTGTCCATGTACTACGCCGACGCCACCACCGCTGAGATCACCGAGGCCACCGGCCTGACCGAGGACGAGATCACCGCCCTCGTCAGCGCCCAGGAGGAGAAGACCGAGGCGATGCTCGAAGCGGAGGAGAAGGGGGCGGCGGTCACCGCCGAACCGGCGGCCACGGACACTGCGTCCGGCGACTCCGTGGAGCAGCTGCTCGCGTGGGCCGAAGCGCACCCGGTGGCCAGTATCCGCAACAAGGCCGCCCGGGTCCGCGGCGACCTCGCCGAACTGACCGCCCGGCACACCATCGACGACGCGCAGCGCAAGGCCGAAGAGCGTGTCGCCACGCTCAAGGCCGAACTGGACAAGGCACAGGACGAGCTCCGGGCCATCAAGACCGGCACCCTGCCCAGCCCCACCGCCACGGCGGTGGCGGTGCCCGCGCCCACCCCGATCCGGTCGGGCCTGGGCAGCGGCCGCACCAAGGAGGAGCTCGCCGACATCCGCACCTGGGCGCGCGCCAACGGCCACAAGGTCGCGGACGCGGGCATCGTCGCGAAGAAGATCCTGGACGCGTACGACGCCGCCCACCCGGCCCCGGCCGCGAAGGCGAGCTGACCCATGGGAGCCGACGCGATAGCCCTGGACGGCTTCCTGGACGAAGAGAGGGTGCCCGGCCACGGGTCGACAGCACGCTTCAGGATCGTCGTCAGCCCGACGGACGAGCGCGCGGACGAGATGGTCATGCCCTGCACGGTGACCGACCCGGCCATCGCGGCCGCCGTGCTGCAGGACCTGGTCCCCGGCGACCTGCTGCGCGTCACCGGCTACGTCCGGGCGCCCCGAACCCCGGACGAGCCGATGTGGCTGGACGTCACCACGCTCGAATTCCTGCGGGAGGCACCCGCCCAGTCACCGGAAGGCGTCGACGACGGGGAGCTCGACTTCCTCACCGCCGACGCCGGGGACATCTACCAGCGGACCGGAATCAGCGTCCACGTCGCCGACTGCGGGCTGTTCGAACGCCACGGCACGTATCTCCTCTGGCACGACGGCGACGTGGCGGTCACGAGCGTGTGGGCCCACACCGGTGCCTGGGTCGGTGAGACCGACGACGCGGACCGGATCGGCGACCTGATCGCCGACTACGAGCGTCGCCCGGCCGACGGCTGACCGGAGACGCCGTGCCGATCCGGCCCGAGAACGTCCTCCGCTACCCGCCCGACTGGCCAGAGATCAGCCTGGCCATCAAGGAACGGGCCGGGTGGCGGTGCGAGTGCGAGGGCGAATGCGGCCGGGGCACCCACCCCGGCCGCTGCCCCAACGTCCACGAGGGCGATGCGTACGGCACCGGCAGCATCGTCATCCTCACCACCGCCCACCTCGACCACACCCCCGAGAACGTGGACCCCGCGAATCTGCGCGCGATGTGCCAGGGCTGCCACCTGCATTACGACGCTGGCCACCACGCAGTCACCCGCGCCCAGACCCGCGCCCGGGCCCTCGCGGATGCCGGCCAGCTCGCCGTCGACGTCGGCGTGGCCGCCACCCCGGTCATGCCACCCACCCGGCCGCAGGCCCTGGCCACCGTCCCGGCCCCCGCCACCGAACAGCTCCTTCTGGACCTCCCCGAACCCCTCGAAGGGACCCGCCCGTGAAGCTCACCGTCGAACAGGGCCACCTCGCGGCCGCCGTCGGCTACGCCGCCCGTAGCCTTCCGGCCCGCCCCCCGATTCCCGTCCTCGCCGGTCTCCTCCTGGACGCCACCGACGACCGGCTGCGCATCAGCGCCTTCGACTACGAGGTCAGCGCGGACACCACCTGCCCCGCCACCGTCACCGAGAACGGCCGCGCCCTGATCTCCGGACGGCTGCTGTCCGACATCATCGGCACCGTCCGCGGCGACGTGCACCTGGAACTCACCGGCACCCGCATGCTGCTGCGTGCCGGGGCCGCCCGCTTCACCCTGCCCACCCTGCCTCTGGAGGAGTACCCGGCCCTGCCCGACCCGGGCGCCACCGCCGGCACCCTCGCCGGGCCCGCCCTCGCCGAAGCCGTCGCCCAGGTCGCGTGCGCGGTCAGCAAGGACGAGGCCCTGCCCATCCTCACCGGCATCGGCCTGCGCCACGACAGCAAGGCCAGCACCCTCACCCTCTACTCCACCGACCGCTACCGGTTCGCCGTCCGTGTCCTCCCGTGGAAGGACGCCGACCTGCCCGACTGCACCGCCGTGATCCCGGCCAAGGCCCTCACCGACGCCACCAAGGCCACCGCCGACGACACCACCGTCGACCTCGCCCTGCCCACCGGTAGCTCGGGCCTGTTCGTCGTGCGCAGCGAGAACCACACCACCACCATCCGCGCCCTCGAGGGCGAGCTCCCCAAGTACGAGTCGCTGTTCCCCACCGAGTTCGCGGCCACCGCCACCGTGGAGATCGCCGCCCTCAAGGCCGCCGCCCAGCGCGTCGCCCTGGTCTCCACCAAGAGGGAATCCCCGATCAAGCTCACGTTCTCCGCTGACGGCCCCCTCGTCCTGGAGGGCGGCACCAGCGACGACGCCCAGGCCGTCGACAACGTCGACGTCGACCTCGACGGCGGCGAGCTGAGCATCGCCTTCAACCCCACCTTCCTCATCGACGGCCTCAATGCCCTGAACGCTGAGTCCGTCCAGTTCCAGTTCGTCTCTGCCACCAAGCCCGCCGTCATGCGCGGCGCCGGCACCGACGACCAGGCGCTGCGCTACCTCCTCATGCCGATCCGGCTCACCGGCTGACCCCGCCCCGTCAACGTGCCGCGCCCGTCCACAGCGGGCGCGGCCCCCTCCGGTCCCCACCACCCGAGCAGGAAGGCTCACCATGGCCCGCATTCGTATCTGGATCGCCCCCAGCACCGTGACGGCACCGTCTGCGAGCACAAGATCAAGCCGTCCGGAAAGCCCCGCGATCCGGAATCCGGCTGCACCGGACGCGCCAACTATCAGGTGATGTGCAGCGAGCACGGCAAGGTCGGCGAGCCGCACGGCCTGCGCGTCCTCGCTGAGCCCGCCCAGTCCGCGCACCGCGACAGCCACAAGGCCGTCCCGGCCTCCACCGCCGCGTGACCGCCCGGTTCCGACGCTGCGGCCACGGCACCGGCCCTCTCCACCCCGGCGACCAGAAGGCCGTCGCGGAGTTCACCGCGATGCTCACCGCCCGGAAGAGACCGGCCCCCTGGACCGGACAGGGCGACGTCGCTGTACGGATCGCCGCCGACGGTCGCGCCCTGGAGCGCGGCCGCCCCGCCGACGGACAGCCGGCCGACGCCGATCCCGTCGCCCTGGTCCTCATCCACCCCGACACCGAAGCCGCCCTCACCAGCACACTCCACTGCGCCAGGAGCCGAATCCACGGAGCCTGGACCACGCCGTACCGGCTCCTCACCCACGCCCTTGCCGGGCACGACCTCCCGCCCGGTATCGACCTGAGTACCTGATCCGGCACCACTGCTTCGCTCGTCCGTGTGAGCGGCCCTCGCCTTCCGGACCTTGGTCCGGGCGGTGGGGGCCGCTTTTTTGCGTTCCGGGGAGCTTCTGAGGCAATTCGAGCCGGTCAGTGGTGCTCGGGATGGGTGCCGGGTCGGTACCCTCACGCCATGTTCTACATCGCCAATGTCAGCCCTCGCAGTACGGGCAAGACCACGAATTCCGCGTGGATGTGCCACGCCCTGCACGAGCGCGGACGGAAGGTGATCGGCTTCGACGCGGACGACTCCCGGCAGTTCAGCCGGTGGCAGGCCAACGGGTCGTACCCGTTCGTCGTCCAGCAGGCGGCAACCCCCGCCTTCCACCTCAACGTCCCACAGATGATCCCGGGCGGGTTCGAGGACGGCGTCGGAGTCGTGGACGTCGGGCACCTCGAAGACCACAAGGCGGTGGGCACGTCCGTGCTGCGCCTCGCCGACCTGGCCGTCATCAACCTCCCGCCGTCGATGAACGATGTCGAACGGATGGAAGAGCTCCCGACCAAGGAGTTCATCGACGACGTTGCGCCGCTCCGGGTGGACAGCCGGCCGCCTGCTGCCTGGATCCTGCTGTGCAAGGCGCCTACCGGCGTGAGCGAGATCAAGCAGGTCCGGGAGTACCTGGTGGACGAGGGTTACAACGTGTTCACCACGGTGGTGCCGTCCGTCGTGAAGTACATGCGCACCCACGAGGGCAGCGACATCCAGGCCAAGGGGTCGGTGTTCGACGAACTGGTCACCGAGATGGAAGAGCGGGGCCTGCTGCCGTGACCAAGCCCAACCCCTTCAAGGACCGCCAGGCACGCAAGGCCGCAGGCAAGGTCGCGGTCCCCGGCCAGCAGGGGACTCTCCCCGCCGCGCCTTCTGGCACAGGATCCGGTTCGGCCCCCGTCCCCTTCGCCCAGGGACGGCCGGAAAAGATGCTGACGCTCGCCGACCTGCCGGAACCCATTGAGACGCCCGACGCGACGGGCGACCTCAGCGACGAAGAGGAGCAGATCCTCGCGCTCTGCATGCGCGGCGTCCAGCAGTTCGAGGACGCCTGGTGGGTCATGGGCAAGGCCATGGCCAACATCAACAACCGCCGTCTGTACCGCAAGACGCACGCCAACTTCGAGGACTTCGCCCGGGACATCTTCAAGAAGTCCCGCCCCCTGGCCTACGAAGAGATGACCTCGTACGCGATCGGCGAGCTTCTGTCTGCACGTGCAGACAAAGCGTTCGAAGAGAATTCGAACGATGTGTCTGCACGTGCAGACATCCCGAGCATCGGGAAGAAGGCGGCCGGCGCCCTCAACCCGATCACCAAGGACTACGGCGCTGAAGCCTCGGTCGCCGTCCACGAGACCATCAAGGACGCCACCGGGAAGACCACCGTCAAGGCGATCACCGGCATCGTGCAGCAGCTCCCCCGCAAGGAGGAGAAGGAGCTGACACAGGAAGAGCTGACGGCCTTGGCCCGAGAGCTCGCAGCCGCCCAGTCCCAGACTGCCGGATCCACGAGCAGTCAGAACGGCCAGCTGGGGCAGACAGGCAGCCTCAGCCAGACCCCAGCACTAGATGCCCTCCGTGGGGCTGTGTCGCAGCTTGAGTCTGCGCACCGCGCGCTCGCCCCGGCCCACATCAAGAAGGCCCTCGAAGAGTCCCCAGACGAGACGGCGAAGATCTTGACCTCAGCCAAGACGACCGCGGAGAAGGCCGCCGCCAGGGCCAGCGCCCATCTCCCCCGAGCGACCTGAACAGACTGAGAGCGCAAGCAGAGGGCCGGTTTCCCAAACTTGGGAAACCGGCCCTCCGGCCTTCGCGTACGCCTGCCCGGCTACTCCTGGAACTCTCTGCTCTTCACGCCGTAGAACGACGGCTTCGCGGGGCGGGCCTTGGACTCCTCCATGCTGTCGGCGAGCGGGGCGAAGGTCTCGCTGCGCCGGACGACGTCAAGGAACTTGCCCAGCGCGTCCTTGTCCTCCCACAGCGCCGACGCGGTGCTGATGATCAGACTCTTCAGGTGCTCCGACTCGGTCCCGGCCTCGGTTGCTGCCACGCTGTGTCCCCTCCTGGTCATCGGAACGATCAGCCAACCAACCGGCGGCCCGCGCCCGCAAGATGGCCTTCGGCCAGGGGCCGGTCCAGGATGCTGTGGGTCCCGATCCGGTGCCACACGATGTGACGGGCCCCGGCAACTACCTCCCGGCCGTAAGACCACGTCGCGCGCCCGTCCGGAGCCCAGGTGAGTTCGTAGACGCCCGGGGCACAGCGCACTCCCTTGATCCGTAAGCCGGGGCGGAACTGGCGGCCGGGACGCAGGTCGGGCACGAACGCGTCCAGGACGACACGGCGGAAGCGCCGGCGCTGGGCGGGGGTGAGGTGCTGGAGGTCGGCGGTGAAGCGGGGGAGGGTCTCGAAGGTGGGCACGGTGGTCTCCTCCGGGCAGCACGACGAAGCCCCCGGCGGGTGCCGGGGGCTGCTGTAGGCGGTGCTCGTTGGTGGTGGCGTCCTTGGTGCTCGGTACTGCTCAGTGGTGCGTGTTGGTGTCGTCCGGGTCGTGATGAGTGGGCTGCCGGAGAGCGATGACATTCGCTTCCGGCCCGGGGCCGCGTCCCGCCTGACGGGCGCCTGAGAAGAAAGTTCGGCCGCTGCTCCCGCCTGGCGGGACGTACCGCTGATCGGCCTTTTCTCGCAGGTCAGAGCCGTGTGGCGTGGTCTGCATGACAGTTGATATCCGGGTCATCCGGGCCGGTCAGATGTACCGCTACTACCTGCGCCAGACCGTTGTCGGCGACGGCCGCCGCCCCGCACGCACGCCGCTGCGCGCCGCCCAGGAGCAAGCCGGCGTCCCGGCCGGACGATGGATGGGCCGGGGACTTGCCGCGCTCGGACTCGCGCCGGGTGAGGAGGTCACCGAGGCGCAGCTGCGGAACCTGTTCGGCGAGCGAGGCCGCCACCCGTACGCGGACCGGATCGAGGCCGACCGGCTCGCCAAGGGCGACTCCCCGAAGAAGGCGTTCAAGGCCGGCGCCCTCGGACGCCGGGTGATGGTCACCGGGGTCGACTTCGTCTTCCGGCCGCAGCCGACGATCTACCTCCTGTGGGCGCTGGGAGATGAGGAGACCCGGCGGGTGATCGAGGCCGCGCACGAGCGCGCGATCGAGCGGGTGCTGGAGTGGATCGAGGACGAGGTGGCCGTGATCCGGTACGGCAAGGACGGCATCTACCGGGTGCGGCCGCCCGGCGGTCTGGTCGCCGCGCGCTTCCGCCACTACGAGGCGCGCTCCGGGATGCCGCTGCTCCATGACCATCTGCTGCTGTCCGCGAAGGGGCAGCGCCTGGACGGGAAGTGGGGCTCGATCCACACCCTGGCCCTGCACGAGAACACCGTGGCCGCCTCAGCGCTCTACAACGAGCTCGTGGCCGCTGAGGTCTGCGATGCGCTGGGGCTGGCGACCGAGCCGCGCACCGTCACCCCGGGACGCCGGCCGGTGATGGAGATTGCCGGGGTGCCGCACGAGCTGATCCGCTGGACCTCCCGGCGCAGCGACCAGATCGCCGCCTGCCTCGAGGACCTGGAGCACGAGTACGTCACCGCCGTCGACGACGACGGCGAGCTGAAGTTCCTGCCCGTGGTCTCCGAGCAGGCCCGCGCCAAGCTGAACCGGATCGCCGCCCGCAAGACCCGCCCGCCCAAGCAGAAAACCCAGCCGCTCGCGCAGCTGCGCAAGGAGTGGAAGGAGAGCGCGATCCGCACCTCCGGGGTGGCCGTCGACATCATCAACTCCCTCCTCGAGTACGCCCGCGCCGCCGCCGCGGCGATCCGGGCCCGGGTCGCCGCCGTGGTCGACGTCGCCCTGGCGGCCGTCGACGTCACCGCGACCGTGTTCGTGATGAACGACGGCGGCCGCTTCCACCGTCGGCACCTGCTCGCCGAAGCCCGCCGCCACCTCGCCCTCGTCCTGCGCGGCCGCCGCCGCGACCCCGGCCTGGACGACCAAATCGTGGCCGCCGCCATCTCCACCCACTGCCTGGACATCAGCGAGCCGAAGACCGTGCGCGGCCTCGAGGCCGGCTACCGCCTCTACACCGCCCGGTGGGCCCTGTCCGACCTCCCCGCCCGGCGCCGCCCACCGACCCCCGCGCCCGACCCGGACCGGCGACCCCCGGCCGATCCCGATGCGCCGCCCGGGCGCCCGGACCAGAGGGCGGGGAAGTGGGAGATACCCCGCGTCCAGCTCAACTACGACCGGGCCGTCCTCGCCCGCGCGGTGGTCCGGGAGAAGCTGCGCACCACCACCACAACCACCGCCGTGCGGGGCCGGGCGTACGACGTCGTCGCCCACCAGCAGGCGGCGATGCCCGAGCAGCTGCTCGCACCCCAGCCGGCCGACCCCGAGCACGACGACCAGGAGCAGGAGCCCGGCCGCCGCGAGGCGATGGACCTGACGGCGCTGAGGGCCCTGCGAGAATCCCGCACGGACGTGGAAGCCCTCGATCTCACCGCCGAACGCCTGCGCCACCTCGGGGAGGCATTCACCGCGGCGGCCGACCGGGCACGCACCACGATGAACCGCTACGCGCGCCGCGACGACGCCGATACGACGCACCCGGTGCACGAGGACGACCAGCAGGCGCACCACCCACAGCAACCCGGACCGCACCGCGGCCGGGAAGCCGGCCACTGAACGCACCCGATGGCGCGCACCCGGTGCGGTGGTGCGCACCGAAGATGCCCCGCTTCCACTGCACCGAGTGGAGTCCACCGCCTGGGAGTGGACGCCACCGCGCTCGGCATCCACTCCACTGAGTGGAGCCCACCGGGTGGAAGTGGACGACACCGACGGGAGTGGGGCCGTGTATCCACCCGGTGCGTTTCTCCTTGACCTCAGCTCAGGTCAAGGAGAAACGCACCGCCTCCACCCGCGCCCACTCCACCGCACCGCTGTCCACCCGGTGCGCACCACTCCCGCGCGCCGGCCGCACCGGTGCGCACCGCCCACCGAGTGGATGCGCACTGGTGCGCATCGTGGTGCGCACCGGATGGACGCGATGCGCACTGGATGGGCGCACCACCGCACCAGTGCGCACCCACCCGGTGCGGTGGTGCGATCAGTGGTGCAGAGCCACCACGTTCTCCACCACCGCGCAGGCCCGTGCCACCTGTTCATCGCGCAGCGCCCGTAGAGCCGGGACGACGTCCTTCGGTGCGTCGGCGAGGACCTGGCCGACGAAGTGCGCGATGGTGCGGGCGATCCCCGGCGCGGCAGCCGCGGGGGCGTGCGTGGCCCACTCCCTGATCGCCATCAGGTAGATGACGCCGACCTCGTCCAGGACGAAGGAGTCGGCGCAGGGCTCG
This sequence comes from Streptomyces sp. NPDC057877, assembly GCF_042796855.1. Lineage (NCBI taxonomy): Bacteria > Bacillati > Actinomycetota > Actinomycetes > Kitasatosporales > Streptomycetaceae > Streptomyces > Streptomyces sp. NPDC057877. The sequence continues at coordinate 7,335 of NZ_JBHVMS010000020.1, read as the reverse complement.
GTGTCGTCGGACAGCGCGGTCACGGGGAAGACGATGAGTTCTGCGATGGCCGGCAGCAGCCCCGGGAGCTGCTCCACCTCGGGCGCGAGCCGCGCCGCCGTGGCGTCGTCGCCGGTCGCCACGGCCAGGACGTAGTCGAAGCCGAGCTGGACCAGGTGCGGGGGCAGTGAGGGAACGATCGGGGACATGAGCAGCTCCTGACGTACGGTCGCCGTGCCGATCACGGCGACTGACCCGAATGCTCACGCCGGGCCCCTGTGGATAAAGGCCGGAGATCTCTCCCCCTCTCCAAACCGGGGTGAACTGGTGCGTCAAGGGTCGAAGCGGGCCCCCTTGTCGAGCATGGTCGGGCCGACCATGACCCCTTGTCGAGTCGTGGTCGGCCCGACCACGGACCCCATGTCCGATGCGGCGCGGGCCGCCAGGAGCGCACGTTTCTCCTTGACCGACTCCGCTACCGGCCGCCGTCAGGTCGCGGACAAGGGGTGGGCGCTCACGATGGCCGCCACGCGCCCGCAGGAGGGGCAAGCAGCAGCCACCGAGCCATCGGGGCGGCTCACCCTCACGCGGGCGCGCCACCGGCCCTCACAGGGCCGGTGGAGGACGCCAACGCACAAGGGAGAGACCCGGGATGATGACCCAACACAGGCGCCCGCCGTACCCTGACCACGCCGCCGACCGGCGAGCCGCGCACCTCGCGACGGGAGGGCTGGTCGGCCGGGCAAGCCGCCGCAGTCTCCTGCCGCCGGCGCTTGCGATCCCACTGCCGTACCCACTGCCGTGCCCGGCACGAGCGCGGACCGTATTTCCCCTGGCCACCACGGCTTTCCGGGGCCGTAGCGCGTCGTCACAACCCTCTTCTCTCCTCCTCTCACTGACCAAGCCCTGGGAAATAGGTGGGGGTGGGGTGTCAGTGGTGGAGGCGATCATCGGGTTCAGGGCGCGCCTGGTGCCCTCTGCGGCCGGGCGGGGCCGGCGCCCGGCCGGTGGCCGGACGCGGACGACGGGAGGGCGGGGCTGATGGCGAAGCGCAAGGAGAACGAGGCGGGATCGTCGACCGGGCACCGCGCCGATGCGCTGCGCGCGCTTGGGGTGCTCAAGGCCGCGACAGCGGACCAGATACAGCGCCTGTCTTCACCGCACCTGACGTACCGGCACACCACGAAGGAGACGGCGGCCAAGCGGAAGGAGGCGCGCACCGCCTCCCACCGCGGCGCGCTCAACGATCTGCGACGGCACGGCCTGTCCGTCGACGGCGGCCGCACCCGAGGCGGGGAGGAGGTGCGCCTGCTCACCAAGGACGGGCTGGCCGCCGCCGGCCTCGAGTTGGACCGGGGGCCGGAGGAGATGGGCGGCATGCCCAAGAGCGCGGGCCGCTCGGGTGCCTCGCACGCGATGACGGTCAACGAGACGGTCATCGCGATGATCCGCCCGAAGCCCGACCTGGATCTGGTGGCCGGTGAGCCGGCCGAAGCTATCGCGGCCGCCCAGGCCTGGGTCGACGCGCCCGACGGGATCGGCAGTATTACCTCCTACGCCACCGAGGTCGCCCTCCCGGCGACCGGCACCTGGAGGAATCCCGGCGTGGGATGTGCGTGGGCCGACATCGTCCTCACCGCTCCGGAGGTGGGGCTGCCGCTGTTGTTCATCGAGGCCGACAACTGCACCGAAGAAGCCCCGATCATCGCGGCCAAGTTCGACAAGTACATGCGCCACTTCCACCGGAAGGTGAAGGACACCGACGGCAAGGACAAGCCGATGTGGCGCACCCGCTGGTCCGCACCCGCTCCCCAGTGGGGCGACGCGACGCACCCGCCGGTCCTGCTCGTCTTCCACCAGGTCGGCAAGCGGACCGCGCGGACGCAGATGGAGCGGGTCGCCGAACTCACCCGCGAGCACTGGCAGGGCCAGTGGGCCGAAGGCGGCTTCCGCATCTACAACGGGAAGATGCCGATCGTGGCGACCACGCTGGAGCTGCTGCGCGAGCACGGCCCGGCCGGGCCCGCGTTCCGGCGCTTCGGCCGCGACGTCGACCAGAACCTCTGGGATGCGATCGGCAACCCTCGCCGGGATGCCGGCCTCGCCCGCCGTGCCGAAGAGGGGCGGCGCCGTCTCGCGCAGGAAGCCGCCGAACGCGAGGCGCAGCGCCCGGTGTGCGGGGACTGCGGGACCAAGTTCACCGACGACCGGTGGAAGGCCAGCAGCGCGGTCGACTGGGGCCGCGGGGACAGCCACCCGCACCTGTGCGACGACTGCAAGGCGCGCGTGCTCGAGGCGGAGCGGCAGGCGGAACAGGCCGAACGTGAGCGCCAGGAGCAGGAGCACCAGGAGGCGGAAGCGGCACAGGACTCGAAGGCCGGCGGCTGGCTCGGACGCTGGCGCAGCTGACCCGGCAGCGCGGGGGCTTGCCCAGGACCACCTGGGCAAGCCCCCGTTGTCGGTGGCGACTGCGAGGCTGAAGGGCATGGACAGCGACGATGAGCAGCTGCTGCGCGGCCGGATCTACGGAGCCGACCACGACCACCCGGGCCCGAAGCCGGGACGCAGCTACGCCGAACTGGTGGGCGGACCCTTGGACGGGCTGCTGCTCGACATCACCGGCTGGAGGCCGGAGGAGATCAACGACGGTGTCTCCCTCCTCACCGAGCTCGGGCAGTTCGGCCCCGGCGGCCGGGCGCTGTACGACCCGCGCCCCGGCGACCCGGCCCGCTGGGACTGGGGCGGCGACAGCCCCTGACTGCCCGCCACTCGGTCGGGTGAAGACACGGCAGCGGCGGAACTCTCCCCCGGCGCCCGGGCGTAGTGCCGTACATGAACCCGATCAACGAGGCACACGTGAGTGAGCCGGGCCTGGTCGTCGTCGACGTCGCGGCCGCCGACGACGCCACCGCCCTGGCCTTCCAGCAGCTGCTCGCCGATCGGTGGGCGACGTCGCCCGCACAGCACACGACGCGGGACGCGGGGGAGCCCGGCGTTCGGCTGCGCTGCTACCTGGACCTGCGCCAGCCGGTCAGCCCCGCCGCACCTCGTTGACGAGCCTGCGCCCGACGGACACCGGCCGCCTGCTGGCTACTCCCGCGCTGCCAGCAGGCGGCCCGGGCGGCGCGACCGTTGCGGTACAGCCGCGCCGCCGCACGGCGCGAGCCCGGCCGCGCTGAGCGACCGGGCCCTGAAGTGGTCTGTGGTTTCCGAACTTTCTGCTGAGCGTCTCGCCGAACCGCCCGCCTGTCATCACCCACACGGGTGGCGCCCGCTCACACCGCGGCGGCCTCCTTCGCCTGCTGCCTGGCCTTCACCAGAGCGGCGAGCGGGGAGCGCCGGTAGCCCGACACCAGCGCCACGGCGGCCCTCACGCCCAGCACGGCGAATCCGTCCAGCCTCATGACCACCGCATCCCGATCTTCGACAACTGCTCCATCCGCTCCTTCGGCAGCGACGCCGCGCGGGAACGCTGGTTCCCGATCCAGGCACCAAGGCGGAACTGCAGTTCCCAGCCCTCTTCGGAGAGCACCGTCTCCACGTGCTTGCGCGGGACGCTCAGATGACCCTCACGCTCGTAGAACTGGGTGGCGGCGGCGAGGTTGGCGGCCCACTTGTCGGCCTGCGTCTGGCGCTTGGGCTTCTCGTCCTCAGTCGCGGGGGTGATCCCGAGGACCTGCTCACACATCCACTGCTGCACGGCGGTGAGCTTGTCGAAGCCGAGCCGCTGAACACGCACCCACCGCCCGAGGTCCTCGCCCTGGCGCACGACCACGCCGGGCTCGATCGGCAGCGCACCGCCCTCGTCCAGGTGCAGCCGGGTGAGGTGGAACGCTCGCTGCCACTCCACGGGCCACGTCGGGCACCACGACGCGTCGATCTCCTCCAGCTGCTCGCGCCGGTCGTCGGACAGAGCGCCGGCCACCGACCCGACCGGCAGACCCTCGGCACGCCGCTGCTCGATCTCGGCAGCCTTCCGGGCGGCGGCCCGCGCGTTCTTCAGGAAGATCCCCACCTTCGCCCCCTGATAGGTGGCGTCCAGCGGGGCCAGGAGGTGCCCGTTCTCGGCAGCCCAACCGCGGGCGGCGGACAGGCCCTCCTCCCACGCGACGTCGAAGTGCGACCACACCATGCCCAGCTTCTCCAGCTGCTCGACACGGTCGCCGTCCATGTCCCCACGGGCGTAGAAGCGCCGGGCGTCGGCGATCCACTGCCCCAGCGGGAAGTTCGCGAGCGAGGCCGGCCACCCCTCGGCTTCCGCCTCCTGGTCGTCGACGACGGGCACGCGGAACGTGAACGGGACCTTGAGATCGCCGTGCTCGCGGGCGTAGATGACGGCGGCCTCCACGCCGCGCCGCCAGTGCTCGTGCTCGGGGTTGAGGACCCGCAGGTTGATGAACGCGGCCAGCTGCGCCGGGTCACGCGGCGTGGAGAACTTCAGCAGCCGCCGGGCAGACGCCGACGGACCGCCGGACGCCTTCCCCGCGCCCCTCTCCTGGCCCTGCCCGGCCTTCTGGACGGGCTTGTAGGCGCTGGCAGCCTGCTGCTGCGCCAGCTGCTCCACCACCCGGGCGTCGTGCGCCCTGAGCGCCTCCAGCAGCTTCGCCAGCCCGCCGAACGCCCGGGAGGTCAGCATGTTGTCCGCAGTCTCGCCCGGCCCCAGCAGGACCGGCACCACCAACGAGGCGACCTTGCCCTCACCCGGCTGCATCCGCAGCGCACGGCCCACCGCCTGGACGAGGTCGGGCATGGAACCCCGGACGTCAGCCCAGTAGACGGAGTCGCAGTGCTTGGTGTCGACGCCCTCGCCCAGCACCTTCACCGAGCACAGGAAGCACTTCTCCACGACCGTGCCGTCCGCGGCGATCCCGGCGGCGAACTCGCCCAGCCGACGCCGACGGTGGAGCGGCTTGTGCTCACCGCACAGCCAGTCCGCCCAGATCACCTTCGGGTACAGCTCGGGGTCGGCGGCGTGGAGCTGCGCGGCGACGTGGGGGAGGCCGGCCGCGAAGGCCTCGGCTTCCTTGACCACGTGGTGGAAGACCAGGGTGCGCTTGAAGTTCTCCTCCGAGGACGCCTTCAGCAGCGCGGTCTGGAGCGCGGCGAGCCGGGCCCCGCGGACCTCGTCCGAGCGGCCCTCAGCGCCCAGGAGCTGGGCGGCCTGGAGCTGGATGTCGGTGATGTCCACGCACACCACCTGGTACGGCGCGCAGATCCCCCGGTCGATCGCCTCGGACAGCGTCAGCGTGTAGCAGCGGGCGCCGAACTGGCCCTCGGGATCGTCCTCCATGCTCGCCACCAGCTCGCCCGGCGCGCCCTCGGAGTCCTCGTCCAGCTGCCACACCCGGGGCGTGGCCGTCATGTACAGACGGCGCAGGGACGGGATGCGGGCGTTGTCGTGGACGACTGCCCACGGCTTTCCGATCCGGCCGGAAACCCTGTGGGCCTCGTCCACGACGATCAGGTCCCAGCCCGGAAGGCCGGCCTTGTGGGCGCGCTCCAGCGTGCCCAGCCCGAGCGAGGCGTACGTGGCGAACACCGTGACCTTGTCCAACGGGCGTACCCAGTCGACCAGTTCGTCCACGTCCGTGGTGTTGGGGAAGGGGGCTTCCTCACCCCGCAAGGACGAGACACCGATCATCGGGCCCCGGCGGCCGGCCTCCCGCCACGCCGACTCGGTCTGGACGAGCAGATCCAGCGAGGGCACGAGCACCAGCACACGGCCCGCGTGGAGCTCCTCCGAGCTGCGCGCCGCGACCCGCGTCTTGCCGGACCCGGTCGCCATGATCACCTGAGTCCGGAGACCCCGCTCCGGCACAAGAGATCTTGCAGGCAATTCCAGAGCCCGGAGAACAGCGTCAATAGCCTCCCGCTGAGCTGCCTCGCGCTGATTAGCGGTCATTCTCGCCGTCCTCATCGCTCGTGTCGTACGCGGCTTCTTCCTGGCCTTCCTGCGTACTGGTGCGGACGGCTTCCACGTTCAGGCCGTAGTGGTCCAGGTAGGCCAGGAGGAACAGGGCCAGGGCGCGGCCGGGGTCGCTGGCGTGCTCGATGTAGGGCTGCTCGCTGGTCCAGCCGAACGTGGCCTGGTGGGGCCGGGGATGCACGCCGGGGGTGTGCGGGTCGGGGAAGGTGACGGCGCGGGTGAAGAAGTCGTCCAGGCGGCTGACCAGGTCCGCGTCCGGGTCTTCCAGCTCACGGCCGCGCACGGTGGTGGTGGCGTTCTCCAGGATCGTGGTCAGGTACCGCCGGCGGGCTTCCTCCCGCTGCCTGAGCTCGCTGTCCGGGCTCTCCTCGACTACCTCCACCACGCGGTACAGGCCCTGATCCCCGTACACCCCGCCCGGCTTCTCATGAGCCTTACGCACCTTGGCGACGGCCTCCTCAACCGACAGTCCGTAGGCGTAGTGCGTCAGCGTGGACGCGCCCGGGTGCCCCGGATCGGTGCGCTGCGCCACGATCCGGTAGCGGATCTGCGCAGGGGCCGGCCCCGCCGTACCGCTCTCGCGCTCCTGACGCTCTTGCAGCGCCTGGCGCCAGCGGTGCACCTCCGGGTCACTCTCGGGGGAGTAGCCCTCCCACCCCGTACGGGCCATCAGGTTCGAGATGCGCAGCAGCTCGTTCCGGCGGACCGCCGCAAGCCGGTCTTCCGTGCTGAACGGACGCGGCTTGTCCTCGTGATTCTCCAGTCCACCCGCAGCCACATACAGTTCGTGGATTTGCTGCGCCGTCAATCCGGTAACCTCGCGGTGGATTTCCTCGCGCGCTTTGAAACGCGTTTCGAAGCCCAACGAATTCGAATTCATTGCGTCTTCCTCGCTTTCCGGCGGAGCCGGTGCAGCGCCCTCGGTGCTGCTGTGTGAGTCCAGAGTCTATCTCGTGCTTCAAAGTGAAGCACCCAGAACGACAAAGGTCCCCCGAACGTGGCTTGATCCTGTTACTGTTGCCCTATGGCCACCCCGGGAAGCAGCCCTGACAGCGGGTCACCAGCCGTTCAACCTCCCTGCTCACTGACCATCTGTCACCCCTCCGGCCGTGTCCCCGTTTTGGCCCGCACCCTGTTTCCCGACCTCCCCTCTCCTCCTTGCTGCTGCTTTTCCTTACGTTCACCCTTCACGGTCTGGGGGTTGGGGGCTGGAGCGCAGCGGAGGCCCCGATCCAGGCTCGGGCGGGATCGGCCGCAGAGCGGCCGTGGCGCGTGGCGCGGAGCGCGGCGCGCCCAACTCGCGGGCGCAGCCCGTGAGTTGACGCCGGGTCACGCAGTGACCCGGCTGGCGCTCACGCGGAGCGGGAGCGCAACGGTTGCGCGCAGCGCAACCGTTCGCTTGCTCCGGGCGAAGCCCGGAGGGACCCGCT
>NZ_JBHVMS010000019.1:0-58373 GCF_042796855.1 Streptomyces sp. NPDC057877 | reverse complement strand
CCAGGGCTGTCGCGCCGGACCTGACGCTGACAGAATTCTGCGGCAACGGGACCTCCGAGACACTCGCAATGGCTTCGACACCATGCGAACTACCAAAGGTCCCGCCCTCTTGACAGGGCGCACACATCCTTAACGCACTGGCGTTGCACGCGGCGGGACACCATCGAGTTGCCAGGCAATGTCCTGGTGCAGGACGTACAAGATGCCCTGTAGACACAGCCGGTCATTCACCGACTTCGGCCCGGGCGACCGCTCGGGGCACGGCGGGAGCAGCGGTTCGATCCGTGCCCACAAGTCATCCTCCACGATCCACGGCCGAGTCGTCACACGACGCGAACGGCCGAATCATCACATCGGTCATGCTCGACCAGGGCGCCTCGACAAGATCCTGTTACGAGCTCTAATGGAGGGCCCCCGTCACGGAGGTCGCAAATTCCACAGATACAGCGACTCCCAAGACCCCACCCAAAATTCTCACGAGCGTCGGACTGAACCCTCGGCCGGGACCGATTGGTCCATGGTCGATGAAAAATTGATAGATGCGAAACGCACAGTCACGCACATTGAAAAGAACACCAAGGCATATTACGGCAAAAATCCCCGACCATACAATGCTCATGTGTCCACCCCTTGCGTCATCGGACGTGAAGATGATCTTCTCGTCGATAACTTGTTCGCTCTTTTTGCAGTGACGGAATCCGGGGGTACTCTATCCCACGCCCCACCCCTCCAGGAATATTCCTCGCGGAGGGTGGGGGTGGCTGTAGATTTGGCGGTTAATTCCAGAATGTCACAGCATCAACAACCTCTCTTGCGACGGTGCCTACAGGTGCGATGTGGGTATGACCTGATCCGAAGCTGCCACCCAGACCGGCCTGGGGTCCTCCGCTGAAGATGACACTGTGAACGATGTCGCCTCTGCTGTTTCTGGTTCCGTAGGTTCCACGATGTGCGAGAGAGACCGGTCCAAGGGTTCCGTTGAACCCTCCTGCCTCGCCTCGCACTTGGTCAATGGAGTCAGCGTTGCTCCAAACGAGGTCAGCGCTGAAGCCAAGGCCTGCCTCTGGCCCGGCCAGATCTTCTTTAGTCCAGGTGAACGCGTAATCGTCTCCCACGCGCATGAAGCAGGCTGTTCTTCCCTTTCCTGCCCCGGCCATGCCGCCGCCGCTCGCGCAGAGCCCGACGGTACTACTGTACGAAAGGACGTAGTCTACCGCGTCCCCAGCCTTACTCTTGGTGTTGTCCCAAGCTGCTCCCCAGGTGCTTCTGGGTGGGCGGTAGGGCAGTTCCTTGAGTTTGCTTAGCTTGTTCGAGAGGGCCACATGACGGCGTTCGTAGCGGAGTGAACCATCCTCTCCTGCGAACAGACCCCGCTCGTACCGGTCCGTCTCCAGTCGGTCCAGCGCCTGTTCCAGTTCTTCGATCTCCTGACGATGGTCCTCGCCCGCCTCGACTACTTCGACCTTGATAGGCCACGCGCCGACCTTCAGCAGGAATTGCTCTTCGGCGTACTTGTCCACAGCCTCGGCGGATACGGAAGCTGGGGAAGTGCATTCTCGTCCGCGCACTCGTGATCGACAAACGTATGTGCGCCTCCTTGGACGCCCCTTTTCAGTCGCCCAGCCTTGGTATATGCGTTCCTGACATGAGCCGCAGAACACCACGCCCAACAAGGGGTGGGCCGAGGAGGCGCGACGGCGGTCGGGTCGACTGCGCCGCGCGAACTCCCGCTGAAGGGCCTGCCAGGTTTCCGCGTTGATGAGCTCTGGTCCGCGAAGCACGGCATTGGCCTCCCCGTCGCGCACGACTTCGCCCCTGTGCTCTACGCGGCCGCGAATCCGTTCGGACGTGATGATCGCGGTCACGCTCTTGCTCGTCCACGCAATCTGTGGATCGACAGGGCGACCCGCGTTGATGTGGCGTTGATTGGTGGGAGGGGGAACGTCGCGTTCGTTCAGGTCGGCTGCGATGGAGAGATAGGACTCGCGGGAGATCACACGACGCGCGATCTCCCTCACGATCTCCGCTGCTGCTGAATCTTCCACGAGTCGTACGCCCTTGCCTCCCGGGCTTGGCTCCGCCCGGTAGCCGTACGGGGCGAGCCCTCCGCCCCACCGGCCGTTTCTTCGCAAGTAGTCGTGTGAGCCGGTGACGCGCTCGCGAATCGCCTCGGCCTCCATCTCGGCGAAAGCCGAGACGATGTACGCGATCACGCGCCCGATCGGGGAGCGGATGTCGATTGTCTCGGTGGCAGAGATCAGGTTCTTGTCGTGCTTCTGGCACCATCGGATCATCTCCGCGAAGTCCGACACTTTGCGGACGAACCTGTCCAGCCGCCAGAACATGAGTGCGTCCCACCGCTCAGGACATTCCAGCCACGCGGAGAGTTCCGGACGCTCCCAAAGGGACTTTTGGGATGCGGATACGTCGATATCTTCGGCCCAGCCGACGATCTCAGCTCCGCGTGCCGCAGTGGCGTTCTCGATGCTGGCTCGTTGTCGTTCCGGAGAGGTCGTGACATCTGTCCTGTCCGAGAGGCGAATGACGCCGATGATCCGCTCGCTCATGATGCGGCCCGGAAGTAGTGTGCATCCATGAATCAAGGATGGCTGTCCTTCTACGACCCGAAGGACAGCGATGCGGTGGAGCTGATCGAGGACCGCTCCCACGGCATGGTCCGCACCGAGGTCCGCTGCGCGCGCTGCGGCTCGCACCTCGGGCACGTCTTCGAGGGGGAGGGCTATCCGACCCCGACGGACCAGCGGTACTGCATCAACTCGCTCTCCCTGCGGCTGACCCCGGCTGGGGACTGAGCCGGGGAGGGGCACCCATGGGGCGGGATCGGGGCTGAGGTCGGCGCCCGCGCCTGTCCCGTCGGGCGTTCCCTTCCCTCACAGCACCTTGCGCTGCACCAGAGCCGAAAGGACCAGGGCCCCCGGCAACAGTGGTACCCAGACCGTCAGGACGCGGTACGCGATGACGGTCGCCGTGGCGAGGCCCACCGGGGCGCCGAAGGCGGCCATGGTGAACACCAGCGCGGCGTCCACCGGGCCGATGCCGCCCGGAGCCGGTACGGCGCCCACGGCCGTGCTCGAGAGCAGCAGGGCGAGGACCACCTGTGCCCAGGACAGGGGCAGCCCCAGGGAGAAGCCGACCGTGGCGATCACGCTGCCCTGTACCAGCGGAGTGGCGGCGGCCCCGCCCCACAGGGCGAGGACCCGGCTGGGGCGGGTGTGCAGTACCCGGGCGTCGGTCAGGGCGGTGCGCAGGAGGGAGAGGACGGGGCGGCGCAGGGGGCGTACCGCCGTGAGCAGGAGCGCGGTCAGGGCGAGCAGGGTCAGCACGGCTCCGGCCACCAGGGCCATCGTGCGTCCGTCGGGGACCAGTTCACCCAGCCGCAGCAGGCCGGGGAAAGCCAGCAGGAAGACGAGGAGCACCAGCGTCTTCGCCACCGGCTTGACCAGGGAGTACAGGGCGAGTGAGGCGGTCGCGCGGCCCGTCGGGATGCCCTGGCGCTGGAGGAAGCGCAGGGTGACGGCATGGGCGCCCAGGCTCGCCGGGAGGACGTGGTTGGCGGCGCCCGCGGCGAACTGAGAGGCCAGCAGCAGGCCCGGCGGCAGCCGCTCCGGCAGCGCGCCCTGCCGGATCAGCGCGGCGACCACCCAGCTCAGGCAGGTGAAGAAGGCGGCGGCCAGCAGCCAGCCGGGGTCGGCGGCGGCCAGGCGGGCGGCGCCGTCCCGCATGGACGGCCAGTCGGCCGCCGCCCAGGCGCCGATCAGCAGCAGCGGGGCCACGGTCAGCGCCCGGCGCACCAGCCGGGAAGCCGTCGGTGAGCGGACGGCGGTGGGGGGCGGCACGGTCAGGGCGTGGTCGATTCCGAGCTGGGACACGGCGCACGTCGTCCTTCCGCGTCCCGGCCGCCGGGGGAGTGGGCGGGCGGACGCAGGGCGGAGGCGGGGAGGGGGACGGCCGCAATGTTCCCCGGCGGTGTGACGGCCCGGTGTCCGGTAGCCGACGGGGCAGCGTCAGCGGGAGGGCGACGTGGCTCGGGAGGGAAAGAGAGCGGGAGGGCGACGTGGCTCGGGGGGACGGAGAGAGGGAGGGCGACGTGGCTCGGGGGGGACGGAGAGAGGGAGGGGGCGGGCTTCCGGCAACGAGGGCGTCCGCCGTGTACGGCGACCCGGGCGTCCTTCTGTCCGGCGCCGGGACGGTCCACCCCGTCCGGTCATCAGGCCCCGCCCCCCGCCCCGCTCGAGCAGCGGGCGCGGCACCGTGCCTGCGGCTGGCCCGGGGAGCCGACCCCGGCGTCGACCTCGCCGCCGACCGGGGACCGTACCGGCCCTGGGCCGAGGCCCTCACCGATCCGGAGTCGCTGGACGCGCTCCCCGAGCCGCCCCCGGACCTGATGTACGTCCACGGCGCCGCCCTCCGCTGCGACGACCGACCGGCCCCGCGCCGGGTTCATGCCCGGCTGCGTCCCGCCACCGGGGAACTCGTAGGCGCGGGCAGCGGGTTGGTGGCCCTCGGGCCGGTGGACGAGTGGCTGGCGAGGATCGGGCGGGCGCTCGGCGGGCCCTGAGCCCGCGCCCCTGACGAACGCGCATCCTTACGAATCCAGGACATCCCGCCCCGCCCGCCGCGCCCCGGCCCCCGGGATGCGAGGCTGGCAGGATGGAGCAGCAGCTGAGCGGGGCCCCAGGGGCCCGGGTGCTGGTCGTCGACGACGACCCCACCGTCGCCGAGGTCGTGTCCGGGTACCTGGACCGGGCCGGATATGTCGTGGACCGGGCGGCGGACGGGCCCGACGCGCTCGCGCGGGCCGCCGCCCACTGGCCGGACCTCGTGGTCCTCGACCTGATGCTGCCCGGCATGGACGGCCTGGAGGTGTGCCGCCGGATGCGCGGGCGCGGCCCCGTGCCGGTCATCATGCTCACCGCGCGCGGTGACGAGGACGACCGCATCATCGGCCTCGAGGTCGGCGCCGACGACTACGTCACCAAGCCCTTCAGCCCTCGCGAACTCGTCCTGCGGGTCGGCTCGGTGCTGCGCCGCGCCCGCCCGGCCGCCCAGCCCTCGGACACCCTGAGCAGCGCCGGTCTCACCGTCGAACCGGCCGCCCGCCGCGCCCTCAAGGACGGCACCGAACTCTCGCTCACCACCAGGGAGTTCGACCTGCTGGCGTTCTTCCTGCGGCACCCGGGGCGGGCGTTCGGGCGGGAGGAGCTGATGCGCGAGGTGTGGGGCTGGGACTTCGGCGATCTGTCGACGGTCACCGTCCATGTGCGCCGTCTGCGCGGCAAGGTGGAGGACGACCCGGCCCGCCCCCGGTTCATCCAGACGGTGTGGGGCGTGGGGTACCGGTTCGACCCCGCCGACGCCCCGGAATCGGCGGAGGACTGAACCGTGCGCGACACCCTCCTCATAGCCTTCTTCGCCTTCCTCGGCGCCGTCACCGCCGGGGTGCTCGGCGCGGGGGTGCTGCGGATGATCCGGCGCTGGTCGCTGACCGCGCACCTCGCCGTGGTCGTCGGGGTCGCCGTCGGCGCGATGCTCGCCGGAACGCTCGCGGTGGCCCAGGCGATGTTCCTGTCCTCGCACGACCTGCACGTGGTGACCACCGTGGTCGCGATGGCCGCCGTCGTCTCGCTCGGCACCGCCCTGCTGCTCGGCCGCTGGGTGGTGGGCCGCAGCCGCGCCCTCGCCCTCGCCGCCCGCTCCTTCGGCGACGGCGGCGACTTCACCTCCCCCGACGGGCCCGCCACCGCCGAACTGGCCGCGCTCAGCCGGGAGCTGGAGGAGACCAGCCGCAGGCTCGCCGAGTCCCGTGACCGGGAACGCGCCCTGGAAAGCTCACGGCGTGAACTGGTCGCCTGGATCTCCCACGATCTGCGCACCCCGCTCGCCGGGCTGCGCGCGATGTCCGAGGCGCTGGAGGACGGCGTCGCCGCCGAGCCGCAACGCTATCTGCGCCAGATGCGCACCGAGGTCGAACGCCTCGACGTCATGGTGGGCGACCTGTTCGAACTCTCCCGCATCCACGCGGGCGCGCTCGCCCTCAGCCCCTCCCGGATCTCGGTCTACGACCTGGTCGGCGACGCCCTCGCGGGCGCGGCACCGCTGGCCCGGGAGCACGGGGTGCGGCTGGTCGGCGACCAGGTCGACGCGGTGCCGGTCGAGGTGGACGGCAAGGAGATGAGCCGGGTCCTGGGCAATCTGCTGGTCAACGCCATCCGCCGGACGCCTGCCGACGGCACCGTGGCGGTGACCGCCGAGCGCCGCCCGGACGGCGTCGTCGTCTCCGTGACCGACGGCTGCGGCGGCATCCCCGAGGCGGACCTGCCGCGCGTCTTCGACACCGGCTGGCGCGGCAGCGACGCCCGCACCCCGCCCGCCGGTGCCGGTCTGGGCCTGGCCATCGTGCGCGGCATCGTCGAGGCCCACCAGGGCCGGGCCGCCGTACGCAACGTCTCCGGCGGCTGCCGGTTCGAGGTGACCCTGCCGACCACGCGGACCTGAGGTCAGCGCGGCAGCCGCACCGTGAACTCCGTCGCCCCCGGCTCACACGTCAGCGCGATGTCGCCGCCGTGCGCCCGGACCAGCGACGCCGCGACCGACAGGCCGAGCCCGCTGCCGCCCCGGTCGCGGCTGCGGGCCTTGTCGACGCGGTAGAAGCGGTCGAAGACCCGCTCGCGGTCGCCGGGCGGAATACCGGGGCCCGCGTCGGTGACCCGTACCAGTGCCGCCCCGGCCGTGACCGAGGCCACCACGCACACCTCGGTCCCGGCCGGGGTGTGCACGGCCGCGTTGGTCAGCAGGTTGTCCAGCACCTGGCGGACTCGCCGGGCGTCGAGCCGTATCCGCACCGGCTCCTTCGGCACGGTCACCGTCAGCGGACGGGCCGGGTGGGCGGCCCGGAACGCGTCGGCCGCCTCCCGCACCAGCTCCACCAGATCGGCGTCCGCGAGCCGCAGCGGGACCTCCATCTCGTCGGCGTCGAGGCGCGCGAGCAGCAGCAGGTCGTCGAGGAGGAAGCCCATCCGCGCCGCCTCGCCGCGCAGCCGCGCCAGATGGCGGTCGCGTTCGGCGGGCGCGTTGGCGGCGGCGTACTGGAACAGGTCCGCGTAGCCGCGTACCGACATCAGCGGGGTGCGCAGCTCGTGGGAGGCGTCCGCGACGAACCGGCGCAGCCGCCGCTCGGCCTCCGCGCGGACGGCGAGCGAGTCGTCGATGTGCTCCAGCATGGTGTTGAACGCGGTGCGCAGCTCCTCCACCTCGGGCCCGGCGCGCGGCCCGGCGGCGCGCAGCGGCAGCCGGGCCGCCGAGTCGGTCAGATCGTGCGAGGCGATGCCGTGCGCGGTGCTCGCCATGTCGCTCAGCGGCTGCAGGCCGCGCCGCAGCACCTTCCGGCCGATCACCACCAGCGCCACCAGCGCGAGCACGAACGCCACCACCTGAACGGTGATCAGCTGCTCGACCGTCTCCTCGACGTCCGCCGTGGGCGCGGCCGTCACCAGCACCACCCCCGGCCCGACCTCGCAGGCGCGCAGCCGGTAGGTGCCCTCGCCGTCGATGTGCGCGGTGCGCAGCAGCTCCTCGTCGGCGGCGGCCCGTCGCTTGGCGAGGGCGGTCAGCGGGCCGGGGTCGGACGGCGCGTAGGAGGAGGCGCGCAGCTCGGCCGTGTCGCCGGTGACGTCGTAGACGGCGGCGTACCACCCGTAGTACGGCTGCCGTTTGATCTTGCCGTGGGACGCCACCTCCCTGGTCTGGCCCACCTCGACGGCCTTCAGCTGGTCGTCGAGCTGGCGCTCCAGATAGTCCCGCATGTAGGTGGTCAGCACGGTGCCGACCACCGCGAACACCAGCAGCGACAGCACCCCGAGGCCGAGGGCGAGCCGGGTGCCCAGGCGCAGTCGCCGGTACGCGCGCCGCAGCCGGGCGATCACTCGTCGGCCTGCCGGACGACGTACCCGAAGCCCCGGACCGTGTGGATCAGCGGCGGGCCGGTGTCGTCGAGCTTGCGGCGCAGTCGGCTGATGACCAGTTCGACGACGTTGGAGCGCCCGCCGAAGCCGTACTCCCAGACGTCGTCGAGGATCTGCGCCTTGGTGAGCACGGTCGGGGACCTGCGCAGCAGATAGCGCAGCACCTCGTACTCGGTGGGCGTGAGCGTCAGCGTCCGCTCGCCGCGCCGCACCTCGCGCGTGTCCTCGTCCATCGTCAGATCCCCGGCCCGCAGCACCGACCGCTGGAAGCCGGGCCCGCCGCTGCGCCGCAGCACGGTGCGCAGCCGGGCCATCAGCTCCTCCACGGCGAACGGCTTGACCAGGTAGTCGTCACCGCCGCGGGTCAGCCCCGCCACCCGGTCGGCGACGCCGTCGCGGGCGGTGAGGAACACCACCGGCACCATCGTCCCCGAGGCGCGCAGCCGGTCGAGGACGCCGTAGCCGTCCACGCCCGGCAGCATCAGGTCGAGCACCACGATGTCCGGGTGGAACTCGGCGGCACGGCGCAGCGCCTCCTCACCGCTGCCCGCGGTGACCGCCTCCCAGCCCTCGTAGCGGGCGACCGTCGCGACGAGATCGGCGATGGGCGGGTCGTCGTCCACGACGAGCAGTCGAACTTTGTCCACCGTCTCATCGTGCGGCACGGCACCCCGTGGGAGAGGGGGCGGGGTGGGCCCGGGGCCGGATCGATATCCACTTGAAAGTTGAATGACAGTAGATCGACAGCAACCGGCGGCCAAGCTCGTCACACCCCCACCGAGGAGTTGCCGCACGTGACGACCGTCCAGTCCCCTCCCGCGCCCCCCACGGCGATCCGCCCCAGGGTGGTGGCCCGCACCGGCCTGTACGCCGTGCTGGCCGCGAACGTGGCCGTGGTGACGTACTTCTTCACCCAGGCCGGTTTCGCCGGTAACACCCTGATCGTCCTCGGCCGCCTCGCCGGGCTGTACGGCGCCCTGCTGATGGCCTTCCAACTGCTGCTGGTGGCCCGGCTGCCCTGGCTGGACCACCGGATCGGCATGGACCGGCTCACCCTGTGGCACCGCTGGACCGGCTTCACGCTGCTGTGGACGCTGCTCACCCACGCCGTGTTCATCACCCTCGGCTATGCCGAGGGCAGCGGCATGGACCCGGTGAGCCAGCTGGTGGACCTCGCCGAGACCACCACGGGCGTGCTCCGCGCGGTCGTCGCGCTCTCCCTCGTCCTCGCCGTCGGCGCCGTCTCCGCGCGCTGGGCGCGGCGCCGACTCGCCTACGAGACCTGGCACTTCATCCACCTCTACACCTACCTCGCCGTCGTCCTCGCCTTCTCCCACCAGGTGTCGACCGGGACGACGTTCGTCTCCTCGGCGGCGGCAAGGGCGTACTGGTGGACCCTGTGGGGCGTCGCCCTCGGTGCGGTGGCCGTGGGGCGGCTGGTGCTGCCGCTGTGGCGCAACGGGCGCCACCGGCTGCGGGTCTCGGCGGTCGTCCCCGAGAACGACCACGTGGTCTCCCTCCACATCACCGGCCGCGACCTGGACCGGCTGCCCGCGCGGGCGGGCCAGTTCTTCCTGTGGCGGTTCCTGACCAAGGACCGCTGGTGGCAGGCGAACCCCTACTCCCTGTCCGCCGCCCCCGACGGCCGCACCCTGCGGCTGACCGTGAAGGCCGCCGGTGACGGCTCCGCCGCCCTGCGCGACCTCCGCCCCGGCACCCGCGTCTTCGCCGAGGGCCCCTACGGCGCCTTCACCACCCTGCACCGCACCCGCCCCGACGCCCTCCTCATCGCGGGCGGCGTCGGCATCACCCCCCTGCGCGCCCTGCTGGAGGAACTCCACGGGCACGCGGTCCTCGTCTACCGCGTGACCACCGAACAGGACGCCGTCCTCTACGACGAACTGCGCGACCTCGCCCACGCCAAGGGCGCCCAGCTCCACCTCGTCACCGGCCCCGCGACCCCCGACCGGCTGGCCCCCGCCGAACTGGCCCGTCTGGTACCGGACGTGGCCGACCGGGACGTCTACGTCTGCGGCCCGCCCGGCATGACCAGCGCCGTCCGGCGCGGCCTGCGCGAGCTGGGCGTGCCGGGCCCGCAGATCCACTTCGAGCGGTTCAGCCTGGCCGGTTGAGCACGGGACACCTGGAGAAGACCATCGTGAAGCGAGCACTGCCCGTTCTGGTCCTGACCGTCGCGGCGCTGATCCCCGTGTGGCGGTACGCCCCGTCGACCGGTACGACGACCGAGGCGGCGGCACCGGCGCCCGTCCCCAGCGTGTCGACGCCGTCCTCCTCGGCGGGACCCCTCGTCCAGGTCGTCGCGGGCTCCACCGTCGCCACCGACAAGGGCCCCGTCCAGGTCGAGGTGACCTTCGAGGACGACACCATCACCGCCGTCCGCATGCTCCAGCAGCCCCACCACCCGCAGACCACGGACGCCGTGCCCGTCCTGATCGAGGAGACGCTCGAGGCGCAGAGCGCCGACGTCGACACGGTCTCCGGCGCCACCGTCACCAGCGACGGCTACCGGGAGTCCCTGCAGGCCGCCCTCGACGCGAACGGCTCCTGACGTGCCGCACCGCGTCGAACACGTCATGGGCCTGCCGGTCTCCCTGCGCGTCGACGACCCCGGCTTCCCTGGCTCGCTCGGCGACCCCGGCTTCCCCGGCTCGCTCGGCGACGCCGTCTTCGCCTGGCTGCGCGAGGCCGACGAGCGGTTCAGCCCCTTCAAGCCGGACAGCGAGGTCTCCCGCCTGGGCCGCGGCGAGATCGGCCAGGGCGAGGTGAGCGCCGACCTCGCCGAGGTGCTCGCGCTGTGCGCGGAGTACCGGGCGGCGACCGGCGGTGCCTTCGACGCCTGGCTGCCCGGCCGTGGCTTCGACCCGTGCGCGGTGGTCAAGGGCTGGGCGGCACAGCGCGCGGCCCGGCTGCTGACGGACGCCGGGGTGACGCGTTTCTGCCTCAACGCCGGGGGAGACGTGGTCGTCGGGGGCGGACCCTGGCGGGTGGGTATACGGCATCCCGAACACGCCGACCAGGTGTGCCAGGTCCTGGAGGTCACCGACGGGGCGGTGGCGACCTCCGCCCGCTACGAGCGCGGCGACCACATCGTGGACGGCCGCACGGGACGCCCGGCGACCGGCCTGCTCAGCATGACCGTCGTCGCCCCCACGCTCACCGAGGCGGACGCCACCGCCACCGCGGCCTACGCGATGGGAGAGGCGGGCGTGACCTGGGCCGCCGCACGCCCGGGCTGCGAGGTGTATGCCGTGGACACCGGACGGCGGGTGCTGCGTACTCCCGGGTTGCGGGTACCGGTCTAGACTCTCCCCGCAACGGCCCACGGACCGTGGTGAAAGTGGGCGGCAACGGCCAAACCCGAGGGGTATTCGGCGTTTTGATACGGATAGATTCAGTCACCAAGCGGTACCCGGACGGCACGGTGGCGGTCGACCGGCTCTCCCTGGACATACCGGACCGCTCGATCACGGTCCTCGTCGGCCCGTCGGGCTGCGGCAAGACGACCACGCTGCGCATGATCAACCGGATGGTCGAGCCGACCGAGGGAACGATCCTCCTCGACGGCACCGACATCCTGAAGCAGCCGGTCAACACCCTGCGCCGGTCGATGGGTTACGTCATCCAGAACGCCGGGCTTTTCCAACACCGTACGATCCTCGACAACATCGCCACCGTGCCCCGGCTGCTCGGCTGGGGCAAGCAGAGGGCCCGGTCCCGCGCCCGCGAACTCATGGAACGCGTCGGGCTCGACGCCTCCCTCGCCAAGCGCTACCCGTACCAGCTCTCCGGAGGCCAGCAGCAACGCGTCGGCGTGGCACGGGCGTTGGCGGCCGACCCGCCGGTGCTGCTGATGGACGAGCCGTTCTCCGCCGTGGACCCGGTCGTCCGCAAGGGGCTCCAGGACGAACTCCTGCGCATCCAGGCCGAGCTGGGCAAGACCATCGTCTTCGTCACCCATGACATCGACGAGGCCGTCAAGCTCGGCACCATGGTCGCCGTGATGCGCACCGGCGGCCACCTCGCCCAGTTCGCGCCGCCCGCGCAGCTGCTGTCCGACCCCGCCGACGCCTTCGTGGAGGACTTCCTCGGCGCCGACCGCGGCATCCGGCGGCTGTCCTTCTTCCCGGCCGCCGGGCTCGACCTCAAGACCGGGCCGATCGTCGCCGTCGACGCCACCGCCGAGCAGATCGCCGCCCGCACCGCCCCCGACGTGCCCTACCTGCTGGTCACCGGCCTGGACGGCCGCCCACTCGGCTGGGGCGAGCCCGACCGGCTGACCGCCGGGGCCATCGACCCCGAGCGGCTGCTGCCCTGCGGGCGCCCCTTCGCCGCGGGCACCGACTCGCTGCGGGCCGCCCTCGACTGCGCGGTGCTCTCGCCCACCGGCTGGGCCGTCGCCGTCGACCCCGAGGGCCGGGCGGCCGGGGTGATCTCTCAGCAGGCCATCGGCGAGGCGATCCGCGGGGCGCACGCGGAGGGCCGTACGGACTCCCGTACGGACTCCCGTACGGACGCGCCGGTCGAGAAGGCCACGCGATGAACAACCTCTTCGACATGCCCAGCGACCTCCAGAACAGCTACTGGGGCCTGGTCACCCTGCATCTGCGCCTGGCCATGGTGCCGGTGCTGGCCGGACTGCTGCTGTCGCTGCCCATCGCCCAGCTGTGCGTGCGGCTGCGCTGGCTGTACCCGCCCGTGCTGTGGGTGACGACCGTGCTGTACGCGGTCCCCTCGCTGGCCTTCTTCGTCATCCTCATCGACTACACCGGCCTCGCGGAGATCACGGTGATGATCCCGCTGGCCGTGTACAGCCTGGTGGTGTTCGTCCCGGCGATCGTCGACGGCGTCCGCTCGGTGCCCCGCGAGACCCTGGACGCCGCCACCGCCATGGGCTTCGGGCCCGTACGGCGCTATGTCCAGGTGCAGTTGCCGATCGCCGCGCCCGCCATCATCGCCGGACTGCGGGTCGCGTCCGTGTCCAGCATCTCCCTGGTCAGCGTCGGAATGCTGATCGGCAACCAGGGTGCCCTCGGCAACCTGCTCAACAGCGGCATGATCTACAACCAGCCCCGCCTGGTCTGGCTCTCCGTCATCGGCACCGCCGTCCTCGCCGTCCTGGTCGACGCCGCGCTGGTGGTGCTGCGGGTGCTGGTGACGCCGTGGATGCCGCGCGGCGACGGCAGGAACACCCGCACGATCGCAGCGAAGGCGGCCACCCGGTGAACGTACTGAACTTCATCGAGGCGTTCTTCAGCGACAGCGCCCACTGGAAGGGCTACGACGGCATCCCGACCCGGCTCCTGGAACACATCGGGTACTCGCTGATGGCGCTCGGCATCGCCGCCGCCATCGGACTGCCGGTCGGCCTGCTCACCGGCCACACCGGGCGCGGCGGCAACACCCTCGCCCTCATCGCCACCGCCGCCCGCGCGCTGCCCAGCTTCGGCCTGCTGGTCCTGCTGTTCGTGCTGCTCGGCCTCGGTCTGGCCCCGGTGATGATCCCGCTGGTCGTGCTCGCCGTACCGCCCATCCTCGTCACCACCTACGAGGCGATGCGCTCCGTCGACCCCGCGCCGGTCGACGCCGCCCGCGGCATGGGCATGCACGAGGCCGAGGTGCTGTTCCGGGTCGAACTCCCGGTCGCGCTGCCGCTGATCCTCAGCGGACTGCGCTCCGCGGCCATCCAGATCGTCTCCACCGCCACCATCGCCGCCTACGTCAGCTTCGGCGGCCTCGGCCGCTACATCGTCGACGGCCTCTACCAGCGCGACTACGAGAAGGTCGTCGGCGGCGCCACCCTGGTCGCCCTGCTGGCCCTGGCCACCCTCGGCCTCTTCTGGACGGTGGCCAGGCTCACGGTCTCCCCCGGGGTGCGGCGCGGCGCCTGAAACCGCGCCCGCCGCGCCTGAGACCGCGCCCGCCACGCCTGAGACCGCGCCCGCCGCGCCCGGTCGCGCGCTGTCCGATGCTCGCCTTCTGCGCCGGGTCCGCGCACGCCAAGGTGAAAGCGGTGCGCGCACGCCGGGCGAGGAGGGGAACCAAGCCGTGCTGGAGCAGATCTACGACAGTCGCAGCATGCCAGCGCCGGACCGCGTCGCGGCCTGGTACGACATCACGGCGAAGGCGCTGGTCCGCAACGAGTTCCGCATCGACCGCGCCGCCGACTTCCAGGGCTCGCTGCGGGCCGCGGCGCTGGGCGAGGCCCAGGTGACCGACATGGTCTACTCGGCGCTCAGATCGGACCGTACGCCGCGGCTGATCCGGCAGTCCGACCCGGGGATGTACGCCGTCGGGCTCACGCTGAGCGGCGTACAGGGCCTTCTCCAGAGCCGGTGCGAAGCGACCGTGGGGCGCGGTGACTTCGTGGTGTACTCGACCTCGCGCCCCTTCACGGCCCTGGTGGACGCCCGGGGCGGCCCGGCGGGCTCCGTGGTGGTGCAGCTCCCGCGCGGCGCGGTCGGGGTGCCGTCGGACCTGGTGGACCGGCTGCTGGCGGTGCGGATACCGGGCCAGGAGGGCACGGGGCGGCTGCTGACCACGTTCCTCACCCAGTTGGCCACCGACACCGAGGCCTGCCCTCCGGTCCAGGCCCAGCGGCTGGGCCGCGTCCTGACCGAGCTGGTCAGCGCGTGGCTGGCCGAACGCGTGGACGCCCTGGGCGAGCTGCCCGTCGAAACCCGCCAGCAGCATCTGCTGCTGCAGGTCCAGGACTTCATCGCCCGGGACCTGGGCGACGCCGCCCTGACCCCCACGGCGGTCGCCGCGGCGCACCACATCTCGCTGCGCACACTGCACCGGCTGTTCCAGCAGCACGCCGACGGCGCCACGGTCGCCTCCTACATCCGCGGCCAGCGGCTCAGCCACGCCCGGCGCGACCTGGTCGACCCGGCGCTGTCCGCCCGGCCGGTCCAGGCGATCGCCCTGCGCTGGGGATTCCCCCGGCCCGCCGACTTCACCCGGGTGTTCCAGGCGGCCTACGGGGTCCCGCCGACCGAGTACCGCCGTCTGGCACTGCCCGCCCACTCTGGCACGCGGCGCTAAGCGCTTGGCACGCGCCGCTATCCGCTCGCCGACCGGGTTCGGCGAGCATGGGCCGCCAGCGAGCCAACGAGAGGGAAGGGAACAGACACATGGAAGACCGTCAGAAGCGAGGCATCCGACGAGGCATCCGGCGTCCCGCCGGACGGTCCTTACTCGTCGTCGTGCTCGGGGTCCTGCTCTCCCTGGGCGCGGGTCTCGGCACGACCGCCGCGGCGTCCGGCGACACCACCTCCGCGTTCACCGCGGCGGCCGAGAAGACCGGACTGAGCAAGGCACAGGCCAACGGACTCCAGAACCGGGTGGACGCGGAGATCGCCCGGCTCGGCGGCGAACAGATCGCCCCCAACAAGGTCCGGCTGGCCGAAGGGGTCACCCTGACCGTCGTGGTACCCGGCGAGACCTACGTCCGGGACCTCAGCCAGCCGGTCGGCACCCTCGCCGCGTGCAGCTACTACTACTTCTGCGCGTACCAGGGCACCTACTTCAGCGGCAGCCAGATCAACATGTACTCCTGCCGCTCCTACTCCATCCCGTGGACCGGCAACGGCTCCTGGGACAACAACCAGAGCACGGGCACCCGCGCCCGGATGTACAACGCCTCCGGCGGCCTGATCTACACCACCCCCGGGGCCCGCAGCTATGACTCCGTCGGCAGCTGGACCCCGGTCTACTCGGTACGACCCTGCTGACAGGCCCTAGCCCTCGGTGCGGGCCAGCGCCTGTTCGAGTACGACGAGCAGCGCGTCCCGCACCGAGCCGCGTTCGCGGGCGTCGAAGACCAGCACCGGGACGCCCTCGGAGACGTCGAGCGCCCAGCGCACCTCCTCCAGGGCATGCTCGACCGTCCCGTCGAAGGCGTTGACCGCCACGGCGAACGGGATGTCCTTGTGCTCGAAGTAGTCGACGGCGGCGTAGCAGTCGTCCAGGCGGCGGGTGTCGACGATGACCAGCGCGCCCACCGCGCCCTCGACGATGTCGTCCCACATGAACCCGAACCGCTCCTGGCCGGGCGTGCCGAACAGGTACAGCTTCAGCGTCGGGTCGATGGTGATGCAGCCGAAGTCCATCGCGACCGTCGTCGTGGCCTTGCGCGGGGTGAGGGAGAGGTCGTCCACGCCCGCCGCGACCTCGGTGATGGCGGCCTCGGTGGTCAGCGGCTCTATCTCGGAGATGGCCCCCACGGCGGTCGTCTTGCCCACGCCGAAGCCGCCCGCGATCACCAGCTTCACCGGCAGCGGCGGTCGTACGGCCGTGTCGGCGGCCGTGGCGCCGGTCAGCGGTTCAGTCGGTGTCACGGAGTACCCCCCGGGAGTCGGGGATGGCGCGGAGGCCATCGATAACCCTTCGCAGGACGGACGCGTCATGGGTGACGGCGGTGTCGGGCACGTGGACCGCCAGTTGCCCGGCGGCACGCAGGTCCTCGGCGAGGACCCGCACCACGTTCAGATGCAGCCGCAGCCGGGCGGCCAGTTCCGCGATGGACTGCGGCTGCTTGCAGGCGGCAACGATGTCGTGCCGCTCGAAGGAGAGCCGGTCCAGCGCGTCAAGGCCCTCGGCGGTGGCGACCACCTGGGTCTCGACGGGGATCGGCGGACCGGTCGCGGCGCCCGCCACCCGGCCCGCGGTGACGAGGAACGGCCGTACGGCGGGGACGGGAGCGACCGGCTCCGCGCCGGGGGACGACGCGACGCCGTCCACTCCGGTACCGCCCGGGATACGGTCGTCCGCCATGGCTCGTTCTTCTCTCTTCTCTTTCTCTCTCGGCCTGAGCCCGCTGTCCCGGCAGGTCAGCCCGTCGACGGGACGCCGACGGTGTTCTTCAGCTCCAGCACCAGCTGCGGGCTGAGCGCGGCACCGGCGCGGTTGGCGAACAGCGTCATCTCGTAGGCGATGTTGCCCAGCTTGGCCTCCTTGTCGGCGACCACGCCGAGCACGGCGCCGCTGCCGATCGCGGAGACCAGGACGTGGCCGCCCTCCAGATCGATGATGACCTTGTTCAGGGCGCCCAGGCCGTAGTTGCCGGAGGCCCCGGCCGCCAGGCTGGTCAGACCCGAGACGATCGCGGCGAGCCGCTCGGAGTGCGCCCGCTCCCGCAGCTGCGCGACCGCGATGAGCAGACCGTCGGAGGACACGGCGATGGCGTCGACGACACCCGCGGTCTCCGTCGCGAAACGGTTCAGCAGCCATGTGAAGTCCGCTGCGGCGGCCCGCAGCTCGTCCGGCGTGGTGCCGCCTCCCGTGGGAGTGTCACTTGTCGACGTGCTCACTGCTCCGCTCCTTCCGGGAGGCTGTCCTGACCGAGGTCCGGCGTGCGGGAGTCCCGCGTGCGCTCGGGGCTGTCGTGCCGCTGGGGTGCGGGGTGGCTGCCGGTGTCGCTGTCGCGGTGCGCCTGCGCCACGGCCGCCTCGAACTCCTCCAGCGCGTCCCGGACCGCGTCCGCGTCCGCGGGCGGCGTCGCCTTCAGCAGCGCCTGTCGCTCGGCCTCCGACGACGTCGTCCGCAGCGTGGCGCCCTTGACCCGGCGGCGCAGGGGGCGGGCACCCCCGCTGGGGGCCGGTTCGCCGTCGCGCGCCTTGGGGATGAACGGGGCCTCGGCGACGGGGGCCGGGTCGCGCCGGGGGACGCGGCGGGGGAGGGGGTCGGGGGTGTCGTCACCGGGGGGCGGGGCGGTGGCCGTGGGGGTGGGGCCGGTGGGCTCGGGTGCGGCGTCGGCCGGGGTGGCTTCGCCGGTTCCGGTGCTGGCGGTTCCGGTACGGGATCCGACCACGGCTCCGTCCTCGGTGTCCTCGGTCCCTGTTCCGGTCACGGCCCTGGTCTCGACGCCGCCTGCGGGCACCCCGACCTCCGTGGTCACGACCAGCAGCAACGACGCCGGAATGGCCACCTCGGCCGTCACCCCGCCGCCCCGCGTACGGGACAGCGAGACGCCGATCTCCCAGCGGCGCGCCAGCGTGCCGACCACGAACAGGCCGAGGACCTTCGTCGGTACGAGGTCGAGCCGCTCGCGGCGGATCAGCCGGGCGTTCTCCTCGGCCAGCCGCTCGGGGCTCATGCCGAGACCGTGGTCGGAGATGGTGATCGTGGCCCCGCCGTCCGCGGCTCCACCGGCGCGGACGGTGACCTCGACGGGGCTGTCCGCCGGGGAGAACGACACCGCGTTCTCCATGAGTTCGGCGACCATCAGCGTCAGGTCGCCGACGATGTCGGGCTCGACCATGATCTCGGCCCCGGCGTGCAGCTCGACCCGCTGGTACCCCTCGATCTGCCCGAGCGCGGCCCGTACCACGTTGGTCAGTTCGACCGGCCCGGAGCCGAGCACCGTCTCCCGGATCCCGGCGAGCAGCATCAGGCTGTCGGCGTTGCGACGCAGCCGGACCGCGATGTGGTCGATGCGGTAGAGGCGTTCCAGCAGCGCCGGGTCGGTCTCACCGCGCTCCACCGCGTCGATCAGGGCGAGCTGCCGGGTGGTGAGGTTGCTGACCCGGCGGCCCACGTTGCCGAACATCTCGGCGACGTTGCGGCGGCTGAGCACCTGGCGTTCCAGCAGCGCCGCCGCCGTGGTCTGCACATGGTTGAACGCGTCCGCCAGGTCGCCGATCTCGTCGCGCGCGGTGACCGGCACCTCGCGCAGCCGCGGCGGCGCGTCGTCCTCGGTGTCGTCGTCGGCCACCCGGGCCAGCTCCCGTCCGGCCACCTCCGCGACCTGCCGGGCGGCGCCGGTCAGCGCCTGCACCGGCCGCACCACGGACCGCCGTACGACGACGGAGAACGCGAGCCACACCATGAACCCGAAGACGGCCGAGCCCAGCAGCCATCCGGCGTTCCACCAGGCCTCGCCCGAGGCGCCGTCGGCGCGGTCGGCGATCTGGTCGATGAGGGACGCGGTGATCTCCAGCCGGGTCTGGGCCTGCTGGCGGTAGGCGGGGTAGGAGGCGAGCGCGCTGGTGAACTTCTCGCGGATCTCGTCCGGGGTCCCCGCCTGGAGGCCGCTGGGGTCGATCTGGAGCTCGGCGTACTGCCGCACGATGGTGGCCTGCGCCGCGCTGTGCTCGATACCGCGCAGTTCGGCGGTCTGCTCCTCGCTGGCGAACCGGGCGAACCGCTCGGCCTGGTGGGTGTAGACGTCGTAGGAGCCGACCGCGCTGATGAACTCGATGAGCGCGTTGGAGTCACCGGTCGTCGCCGAGAACACGCTCGTCTCGAAGGCGCTGTGGGCGGCGTCGGCGCGCAGCAGCGAGTCGAGCAGGTTGCCGGTGTAGGTGGTGGCGAGCGGTGCGGTGCGGTCCAGGCCCAGACCGTCGATCAGGCCCTTGGTCGCCCCCATGTAGGCGGGGTCGATGTTGTCGGCGGGCAGATAGCCCTGTGCGATGGTCGCGCGCAGGCTGTCCAGTCCGCTGATCTCCCTGAGCGCCTGCGCCTCGGTGGCCGGAAGCCGGTCGCCGAAGGCGTCGCGCACCTTCTCCACCTGCGCGTCGACGGCCTTCTGCGCGTCCCGGTAGCCGTCGGTGGAGGGCCGGGTGCCGGGGCCCGCCGCCTCGTACCGGACGGAGAGCAGGATGGCCTGCTGGTGTTCCGTCGCCACCCGGTCGACCAGCTCCGCGACCTGGATGCTGTCGCGGACCAGCTGGGCCGACTCCGCCGCGTCGCGCGCCTGCTGCACCTGGTCGGCGATGAGATAGGAGAGCAGTACGGCGACACCGGCGAGCGGCACGCCCACGAGGACGTTCAGCTTGCGTCGGAACGGCCAGCGGTCGGCGAAGCCGCGCAGTCCGCGCCGCTCGTTCGAGGACACCAGGCCTCCTTCATGGGGGTGTCGCGAGTGGCCGGAGGTCAACAGCGGGGAGACTATCGTCTCTTGTGATGATCGATCGACACGGCAAGTCAAGAATCCGTTACAACCTGCTCAGTCCTGATCGACGCCAATTGGTGACCCGACTGCACTTGACTGACTGAGAACGACCTGGATTGGATCAGTTGACGGCGCAGGACTTGCCCCGCCCACCAACCCGATAGCCCCGGAACGGGAATTGTGACTTCAACAGTGCAGAGCAGCTGGTCCATCACGAGACACCCCGGCGCGGCCGCCATCGCGTTCGCCCTCACCGCGGCCCTCGTCGCGGGCTGTGGCTCCTCCGACGACACGAGTGACAACCCGCTGTCGGAGGACAAGGCGGACGGCTCCACCGTGGTCGTCGGTTCCAACAACTTCGCCGAGAGCATCCTCCTCGCCGACATCTACGGCGAGGCCCTCAAGGCCAAGGGCATCAAGGTCACCTACAAGCCCAACATCGGCAGCCGCGAGACCACTTACGGCCTGCTGAAGAACGGCACCATCACCGTCCTGCCGGAGTACAACGGCTCGCTGCTCGCCTACCTCGACCCCGAGGCCGAGCAGAAGTCGGTCGAGGCGGTGAACGCCGCCGTCAAGACCAAGCTCGACGCCAAGCTGACGCTGCTGGACTCCGCCCCGGCCGAGGACAAGGACTCGGTGTCCATCAACGCCGAGACCGCCGAGAAGTACGACCTCACCGGTCAGTCTACGCTGGCCGACCTGAAGGACATCGCGCCCGAACTGGTGATCGGTGGCTCGCCGGAGTTCCAGACCCGGCACCAGGGTCTGCTCGGCCTGGAGAAGGAGTACGGGCTGAAGTTCAAGTCCTTCAAGGCCCTCGACGCGGGCGGCCCGCTCACCCAGGCGGCGCTGACGAAGAACACCGTGCAGGCCGCGGACATCTTCACCACCGACCCGACCATCACCAAGGAGAAGTTCGTCGTCCTCCAGGACCCGAAGAACCTCTTCGGCTTCGCCAACGTGACCCCGCTGGTCCACAAGAGCGACCTCTCCCAGGAGGGCATAGACACCCTCAACGCGGTCTCCGCCAAGCTGGACACCAAGACCCTGCTCGACCTGGACTCCCAGGTGCAGCTGGAGAACAAGGACCCGCTGGACGTGGCCAAGGAGTGGCTGAACTCCGTCGGCCTGGACTGACTTCGTACGCCGTACCGTGACGAGGGCGCCCCCGGTCACCGGGGGCGCCCTCGTTTGCTCCCATGAACGGTACGTGCATCCAAAGCGGACAACCTCGGTCAACCAGCCGACATAGAGGGTCAGTTCCCGGCCTGATCGAGGGTTTCCCCCGTATCCGCATCAGTGACCCCTTGCCTATCGTTCGGTCACAGCCGCCCCACAGACAACAACCCCACCGGGGCGGCTTCGCACCAACTCCCCTCCGCCTCGACGACGAGGCGACCGACCGCCGCTCCGCGCTGCCCGGAGCACGGCCACGAAGGGCAAGCCCATGCGAATATCCCCCACTCCCCCCACCTCCCCCACGTTCAGACGGAAGCTGGTCTCCGTCGCCGCGGCCTCCGCGTTCTCCGCCGCCCTGCTCACCGGCGCCACCGCCACCAGCGCGGTCGCCCAGGAGAGCGCCGCCCCGGACCCCGCGCTCACCGAGGCCGCCCCCGGCGCCCCCGCCGAGCGCCTGATCGTCGGCTACAAGTCCGGTGCCGAGGAGGCCAAGTCGAACAAGGCCGCCTCCGCCGACGCCACCGCCAAGGGCAAGGAGACCGGCGAGCGCCTCGACTTCGAGCGCCGCCTCGGCACCGGCGCCGCCCTGGTCGGCCTCGGCGAGGACACCACCCGCGCGGGCGTCGCCGACGTCATCTCCGAGTACGAGGCGGACCCGCAGGTCGCCTACGTCGTACCGGACCGCCTGAACAAGCCGCTGGCCACCCCGAACGACACCGACTACGGCAAGCAGTGGGACCTCTTCGAGGCCACCGCGGGCATGAACGTGCCGGGCGCCTGGGACCGCGCCACCGGCAGCGGGGTGACCGTCGCCGTCATCGACACCGGCTACGTCGCCCACTCCGACCTCGCGGCCAACATCGTCGGCGGCTACGACTTCATCTCCGACACCGCCGTGGCGGGCGACGGCAACGGCCGCGACAGCAACCCGGCCGACCCGGGCGACTGGACCGCCGCGGGCGAGTGCCAGGCCGGTGACCCCGCCTACGGCTCCTCCTGGCACGGCACCCATGTCGCGGGCACCGTCGCCGCCGTCACCAACAACGGCAAGGGCGTCGCGGGCGTCGCCCACGGGGCCAAGGTCTCCCCGCTGCGGGTGCTCGGCAAGTGCGGCGGCTACGACTCCGACATCATCGACGCCATCACCTGGGCGTCCGGCGGCACCGTCTCCGGGGTGCCCGCCAACAGCAACGTCGCCAAGGTCATCAACATGAGCCTCGGCGGCGGCGGTTCCTGCACCTCCGCGACCCAGAACGCCGTCAACGCCGCCGTCGGCCGCGGCACCACGGTCGTCGTCGCGGCGGGCAACAGCAACGCCAACGCGGCCAACTACTCGCCCGCGAGCTGCAACAACGTCATCTCGGTCGCCGCGACGAATCGTTCCGGCGCGCGTGCCTACTACTCCAACTACGGCACGGTCGTGGACATCGCGGCCCCCGGCGGCGAGACCCGCACGACGACGTCGAACGGCATCTACTCCACCCTGAACTCCGGCAGCCAGGGCCCGTCCACCGAGTCGTACGCCTACTACCAGGGCACCAGCATGGCCGCCCCGCACATCGCGGGCCTGGCGGCGCTGATGAAGTCGGTGAACTCCGCGCTGACCCCGGCGCAGATCGAGTCCGCGATCAAGACCAACTCGCGCGCTCTGCCCGGCACCTGCACCGGCGGCTGCGGCGCGGGTCTCGCGGACGCGGCCAAGACGGTGCAGGCGGTGAGCGGCGGCGGCTCCACGGGGGGCACCACCTACACCTCCACCACGGCCGTCTCCATCCCGGACGCCGGTGCGGCGATCGAGTCCCCGATCACCGTCAGCGGCCGGACCGGCAACGCGCCCTCGACGCTGCAGGTCGGGGTGGACATCACCCACACCTACCGCGGTGACCTCGTCATCGACCTGATCGCGCCGGACGGTTCGGCGTACCGCCTGAAGTCCGCCAGCACGTCGGACTCCGCGGACAACGTGGTGGCCACGTACACCGTGAACGCCTCCACCGAGACCGCCAACGGGACGTGGAAGCTGCGGGTGCAGGACCTGTACGCGCAGGACACGGGCAGGGTGAACAGCTGGAAGCTGACCTTCTGAGGTCTCCTCCACGGCTCCTCGAACGGGCGGGCCGACCGGTGCGGATGGGCACCGGTCGGCCCGCCTTTGTCATATGCGGGCCCTCATCGGACGCTCCCTGGTCTGGTAACCAAACCGCGCACCCCGTATTCTTCCCAAGACCGTACGACAGGAGAGTGCGCTCCGTTTGCTCCCTGTACGCTGGTCAGAGCCCCGCCAACCCCTTGGGTCGGCGATGCTCGGTGAGTTATCGTGTACGCGCAGTGACAAAAATACGGTGTGACCCGTACTTTTCAGGGAGTCCAGCCCATGGCGAGGCAGTTCCGCGCCGAACAGACCCGCGCGACGATCATCGAGGCCGCCGCTGATCTGTTCGACCGTCACGGCTATGAATCGACCAGCCTGAGCGACATAGTCGAGCACGCCCGGGTCACCAAGGGAGCCCTGTACTTCCACTTCGCCGCGAAGGAGGACCTGGCGCACGAGATCATGGAGATGCAGTCCAGGACCGTGCGGCGGCTGGCCCATGACGTGGAGGAGAGCGGCTACTCCTCGCTGGAGGCCCTGATGCGGATCACCTTCCAACTCGCGCGGCTCGCCGTGGAGCTGCCGGTCGTCCGCGCCGGACTCCGCCTCGCCTCCCTCGGGGTGGGCGTCCGTCCGCCGCTGCCGCATCCGTTCACGGAGCTGCTCGACCTGTCCACGGCCAGGATCCTCGGCGCGGTCAAGGAGGCAGACGTCCACCCGGACACCGACATCGAGGCCGCCGCCCACGCCCTGGTGAGCTTCTTCGTCGGCACCCGCGTCACCGGCCGCACCCTCGAACCCCACGCCCGCCTGCCCCGCCGCACCGCCGAGATGTGGCGCCTGCTCGTCCGCGCCCTGGTTCCGGTGACGCGGCGTCCCCGGTATCTGAGCCTCGCCGCCCAACTGGAGCGGGAGACCAGGGCGGTGTGACGGTCCGGGTCGCTGGACGGGCCCCGTCCCCCACCCGGGTACGGTGAGGCCATGCCCCACACCCCGCCCGTGATCCTCGGTGACGAGCCCGGTTCCTTCCCCCACGGCGTGCTGGCCGAGCGGCATCCCGCGATCATCCGGCAGGTGCGGGACGCCTTCCCCTACGACCCCGAGCGGCAGCGTGCTCTCGACGCGCTGTTGGAGAGCTGCCTCAAGGGGGTCATCGAGCCGCTGCCCGACGACGCGCACGATCGGAACCTCTGGGACGCGTGGGGCCTCGGTGACCACACCGGGCGGTCCTGGTTCGAGGTGCCGTGGCTGTGGTCCGAGAGCTACTTCTACCGTCAGCTCCTCGACGCCGTCGGCTACTTCACGCGCGGCCCCTGGCAGGGCATCGACCCCTTCCGCCCGGCCAAGCGCGCGGAACTCGACGCCCCGGAGACGGACGCGGAACTGGCCGTGCTGGACGACCTGGAGGCCCGCCCCGCCGAGGAACGCGCCACCGCCCTGCTGCACGGCTCACTGTGGGGCAACCGCGCCGACCTCGGCTTCCGCCTCTCCACGGCGGACCTGGCGGACGCGGTCCCCGCGCTGGTCGCCGACGACAGCGACACCCTGCGCGACCTGCTCACCGGCACCGGCACCCTCTGTCTGATCGCCGACAACGCGGGCCGTGAACTCGTCCCCGACCTGCTGCTGATCGCCCATGTCCTCACCCACAGGCGGGTCGTGCTGTACGTCAAGCCGTACCCGTACTACGTCTCCGACGCCACCGCCGCCGACGTGATCGACGCCCTGCGCAGACTGGTCGCGGCGCCGGGCGTGGCCGCCAGGTACGGACGGCGGCTGTGGGACGCGCTCGTCGACGGGCGGCTCGTCCTGCGGGCCCACCCCTTCGCCGCCGCGCCGCTGCCGTTCGCGGACCTGCCCGCCGACCTGCGCGCGGAGTTCGCCACCGCCACCCTGACCCTCGTCAAGGGCGACCTCAACTACCGCCGCCTGGTGGGCGACCGGCGCTGGCCCCCGACCACCCCCTTCACCGCGCTCACCGCGAACTTCCCCGGCCCGGTCGCCGCCCTGCGCACCCTGAAGTCCGAGGTGATCTGCGGCCTCGACGCCGACACCGAGGCCGCGCTGAACGCCGCCGAGGGCGACCGCTGGCGGACCGCGGGCACGCATGCGCTGATCCAGGTACGGACCTGAGCGCCGGGCCCGTCAACGCGGCGTGATTCACGCGATGGTGTGATCATGTCCCGGCGGACGGATGCCGCCGAGCGGGCCCGGGTAGCCCCCGGCCATGACGCAGCCCTTCGAACTCCCGCAGTTCTACATGGCGTATCCCGCGCGGCTCAACCCGCATGTCGACGAGGCCCGCGCCCACTCGACGGCGTGGGCGCGCGAGATGGGGATGCTGGAAGGCTCCGGGGTCTGGGAGCAGTCCGACCTCGACGCGCACGACTACGGTCTGCTCTGCGCCTACACCCACCCCGACTGCGACGGCCCGGCGCTCTCCCTGATCACCGACTGGTACGTGTGGGTGTTCTTCTTCGACGACCACTTCCTGGACATGTTCAAGCGCACCCAGGACCGCCCCGGCGGCAAGGCCCATCTGGACCGGCTGCCGCTGTTCATGCCGCTCGACCTGTCGACCCCCGTGCCGGAGCCGGAGAACCCGGTCGAGGCGGGCCTCGCCGACCTGTGGGCGCGCACCGTGCCGTCGATGTCGACGGGCTGGCGCCGCCGCTTCGCCGTGGCCACCGAGCACCTGCTGAACGAATCCCTGTGGGAGCTGTCCAACATCAACGAGGGGCGGATCGCCAACCCCGTCGAGTACATCGAGATGCGCCGCAAGGTGGGCGGTGCCCCCTGGTCGGCCGGGCTCGTGGAGTACGCCACCGCCGAGGTGCCCGCCGCCGTCGCCGGAGCCAGGCCGCTCAGGGTGCTGATGGAGACGTTCTCCGACGGCGTGCACCTGCGCAACGACCTGTTCTCCTACCAGCGCGAGGTGGAGGACGAGGGCGAACTGAGCAACGGCGTGCTGGTGCTGGAGACGTTCTTCGGCTGCACCACCCAGCAGGCCGCCGACACCGTCAACGACATCCTCACCTCCCGGCTGCACCAGTTCGAGCACACCGCGCTCACCGAAGTGCCCGCGCTCGCCGCGGAGAAGGGCCTCACGCCCACCGAGGTGGCCGCGATCGCCGCGTACACCAAGGGACTTCAGGACTGGCAGACCGGCGGCCACGAATGGCATCTGCGCTCCAGCCGCTATATGAACGAGAACGCCCTCGCCACCCCCTGGAGCCGCGTCCACACCGGCCCCGGCACCTCGGGCGCCGACATCCGCGCGCTGCTCGCCGGGGCGGGCGCCGAGCGGCTGCGCGCGTACACGCACCTGCCGTACCAGAAGGTCGGCCCCTCGCGGATCCCCGACCTCGCCATGCCGTTCCAGCTCCGCCTCAACCCCGACCTCGACGGGGCGCGGCGGCGCCTGCTGCCCTGGGCGACCAGCATGGGCATGCTCAGCGAAGGCGTCTGGGACGAGGACAAGCTCGCCTCCTGCGACCTGGCGCTGTGCTCCGCCGGACTCGATCCGGACGGCACCCCCGAGGCCCTCGACCTCAGCTCCCAGTGGCTGGCCTTCGGCACCTACGGTGACGACTACTACCCGCTCGTCTACGGCCACCGCCGCGACCTCGCCACCGCGCGGCTCACCACCGAACGCCTCGCCGCCTGCATGCCCGTGGCCGGTGAGCCGCCCCTCGTTCCCGCCAACGCCATGGAGCGCGCCCTGACCGACCTGTGGCGGCGCACCACCGCGGAGATGGACGAGGCGGCCCGCCGCAACCTCAGGGCCGCGGTGAACGTGATGACCGAGAGCTGGCTGTGGGAGGTGTCCAACCAGATCCAGCACCGCGTCCCGGACCCCGTCGACTACCTGGAGATGCGCCGGGCCACCTTCGGCTCCGACCTCACCATGAGCCTGTGCCGGATGGGCCACGGCCCCGCCATCCCGCCCGAGGTCTACCGCAGCGGACCCGTCCGTTCCCTGGAGAACTCCGCCGTCGACTACGCGTGCCTGCTCAACGACGTGTTCTCGTACCAGAAGGAGATCGAGTACGAGGGCGAGATCCACAACTCCGTCCTGGTCGTGCAGAACTTCTTCGGCTGCGACTACCCGACCGCGCTCGGCATCGTGGCCGACCTGGTCAACCAGCGCATGGCGCAGTTCCAGCATGTCGCCGCCACCGAACTGCCCGTCGTGTACAAGGACTTCGAGCTGTCGACGGAGGCCCGCGCGATGATGGAAGGCTATGTCGTGGCCCTGCAGAACTGGATGGCCGGGATCCTCAACTGGCACCGGGAGGTGCCGCGTTACCGCGCCGACTACCTGGCCCGGCGGTCCCACGGCTTCCTCCCGGACCGGCCACCGGCCCCGGCGCTGCCCCTGCCGGTCAGCTGATCCGCTCAGCCGTCCGCGCGTGAGCGACGGCGGCGCGGGCCAGGGCCCGGATCACCGGGTGCGGGCGCGCGCCGTCGCCGGACAGCTCCGGCTGGAAGAGCGTGGCCAGGAAGAAGGGGTGTCCCGGGAGTTCGGCGATCCGGACGTGGCCGTCCTCGTCGTGCCCGGAGAACCGCAGCCCGTGCGCCCGCAGGGTGTCGAGGTGCCGGGAGGGCCCGTACGCGCAGAAGTACCGTTCCACCGTCCGCTCGGCGCCGATCACCCTCTGGGCGAGCGAGCCCGGCTCGATCAGGACCGCGTCCTGGTGGCCGACGAGCGAGCAGGCCAGCGGCTCGATGAGGAAGTCCGCCGCGCCGGGGTCGTTCTCGGCGTGCGCCACCCAGGGCAGTCCGCACACCTCACGGGCGTACTCCAGCAGCGCGTGCTGGAAGCCCCCGCAGGTGCCCAGGAAAGGGATGCCCGTCTCGCGCGCCGCGCGGATCGCCGACAGCACCCCCGCCTCACTGCGGTACGGGCTGCCGGGCAGCACCCACACCGCGTCGAAGCCGCGCACCGCGTCCGGGGCCTCGGCGTCCTCGGAGCCGATCCAGTAGGCGTCCAGGACCAGCCGGTCCCGCGTGGCGAGGGCGTCCAGCAGGGCCGGGACGCGGGTGTGCGAGACGACGGCGGGGGAGCGGTCCCCGACCAGGGCGATACGGGCTGCGGTGGTGGTCGCTGTCATGGCGTCCATCCTGGGCGCGCCCCCTGATTCACGTCCAACGATGATTTCTGCACCCTCCATAAGCGGTGCTGATGCGGTGGCATGCTGTCCGGCATGGACCCGCACCTGCTGCGCACCTATGTCACCGTGGCCCGGCTCGCCTCCTTCTCCGAGGCCGCCCGCACCCTGGGCTACACCCAGTCGGCGGTGTCCCAGCACATCGCCGCGTTGGAACAGGACCTCGGCGCCCCGCTGCTCACCCGCCGCCCCGTCGCCCCCACGGCGGCCGGGGGACGGCTCCTGGAACACGCGGGCCCGCTGCTGCTGCGCCTGGACGCCGCCCGCGCGGACGTGGCCCGGATGGCGGCGGCACCCGAGGCGGGGCTCACCCTCGCCGCCGCGCCGACCGCGCTCGGGCCCGCGGTCCTGGCCGCGCTCCCGGCGTCGGGCGTCACCCTGCGGGTGCTCGCGCGGGACGCCGTGCCCGCCGCCGTCGCCACCGGCACCGCCGACCTCGGCCTCGTCGACGGTCTGGCCGCGCCCAGCGATCCGCTGCGGCTGCCCGACGTGGCGCCGCTCAGCACGCACGGCGTCGCCGAGGAACCCGTCTGCGTCCTGCTGCCGGACACCCATCCGCTGGCCCGCCGCGCCGGAGTGCGCCTCGGCGACCTGGCCGACGCCCGCTGGCTGGACGCCCCCGACGCCGGGCTGCCGCTGGCCCAGCTCAGGGCCGCGCACGCGGGGGGCTTCCGGGGCGCGCTGCGCTATGAGGGCACGGATGTGCGCGCCCTGACCGCGCTGGCCGCCGCGGGCCACGGGCTGACGGTGCTGCCGCGCACGGCGGCCAGCGGGGTGCCGGGCGCCGTCGCGGTGCCGGTCGTGGAGCCGAGGCTCGTGCACCGGACGGAACTGGTGTGCGCGGGGGCACCGAGGGGAGCGGCGGGGGTGCTGGCGGGCGTGCTGCTCGGTTGTCGGTGAGTTGCGGTCAGGGCTGAGTGGCGGCGGGGGTGCTGGCGGGCGTGCTGCTCGGTTGTCGGTGAGTTGCGGTCAGGGCCGCCGTTCCGCTCCTGACCGCGCGTCAGTCTCACTCGTTCGTGGCTCGTTGTGCGCCGGTGCGCGGGGTAGTGCATCAGCCGGAGGCGATCCATGGAACAGACTGCGCTGCGTCCCAAGCCGATGCCCGGTCAGGAGCCCGGCTCGGGCCCCGTCGACCGCACCGGCACGGCCCGGCGCCCGCATGCCGCGCGGCGGCGTGGGCGGCGGCTGACGACCCTGATCTTCGGGCTGTTCGTCGGCACGGTCCTGGTGCTGTCCGGCGTCGGCCTGGGCACGGTGGGCGCCACGGTGATCGGCATGAGCAAGCTCGCGGACATCAAGGGCCAGCCGGGGGCGCCAGGGGCGCCAGGGGCGCCGGGGGCCGCTCCAGGCCGGGGGCCGGGCGCCTCGAGTGGGGCGCCGTCCCCGTCCGGCTCCCCGTCCCCGTCCGCGTCCTCCGCCGGGCCGCCGCCGTCCTCGCGCGCGCTCGCCGCGCCCGCGTCCGCCCGCGCGACCCTCGGCCTGGAGGTCGTGGACGCCGAGAAGTCCGGCGCCCTCGTCGTCGGCGTCCACGTCCCCGGACCCGGGCACACGGCGGGCCTGGTCCGGGGCGACGTACTGCTCACCTTCGACGGCGAGCGCGTCGACTCGGCGGCCGACCTCGTCCAGGCGGTCGCGGGGGCGCGGCCCGGGGCGGACGTGGTGCTGACCGTGCGGCACGTGAGCGGGGGATACCAGCAGCTGACGGTGCGGCCGGGGGTCGTCGTCTGAGCCGTGTGACCTCCTGGACGCGGGCCCCGCGCGGCTCTACTCGCAAACCGGCTCGCGTCGCCCCTCAGGTGCGGGCAGGATGCTGACCGTAGTCTCTTCGCGCCGATCCAGGGAGGCCCGGATGACCGGCATCGCGCCCGCGCCCTTCACCGCCGACACCTACCGGGCCCGTATGGAGCGTGCCGCGCGGACGGCGGCCGACGTGGGGCTCGCGGGGCTGCTGGTGGCCCCGGGCCCCGACCTGGTGTGGCTCACCGGGTACGCGCCGCCCGCCGTCACCGAGCGGCTCACCCTGCTCGTGCTGGCCGCCGGGCGGACGCCCACGCTCGTCGTGCCCACGCTGGAGGCCCCCGACGCGGCCAAGGCAGCGGGCGCGCCGGTGCTGACCCTGCGCGACTGGACCGACGGCGTCGACCCCTACGCCGCGACCGCCGACCTGCTCGGCGTGAGCGGCCGGTTCGGCATCAGCGACAACGCCTGGGCGATGCACCTGCTGGGCCTCCAGCAGGCGATGCCGGGCACCTCGTACGCCTCCCTCACCGAGGCGCTGCCCATGCTGCGGGCCGTCAAGGACGGCGCGGAACTGGAACTGATGGCGGCCGCGGGCGCGGCGGCGGACGCGACGTTCGAGGAGATCCGGAAGGTGCCCTTCAGTGGCCGCCGGGAGTCCGAGGTCGCCGCCGACCTCGCCGAACTGCTCCGCCGCTTCGGCCACAGCCAGGTCGACTTCACGATCGTCGCCTCCGGCCCGAACGGCGCCAACCCGCACCACGAGGCCGGTGACCGCGTGCTGCGCCACGGCGACATGGTCGTCCTGGACTTCGGCGGCCTGCGCGACGGCTACGGCTCCGACACCTCCCGCACGGTCCACGTCGGCGAACCCACCGACGAGGAGCGCCGGGTCCACGACCTCGTGCGCGAGGCCCAGGAGGCCGGTGTCCGCGCGGTGCGGCCCGGCGTGGCCTGCCAGGAGGTCGACCGGGCGGCCCGCGCGGTCATCACCGACGCCGGGTACGGCGAGTACTTCATCCACCGCACCGGGCACGGCATCGGCGTCACCACCCACGAGCCGCCGTACATGATCGAGGGCGAGGAACTGCCCCTGGTGCCCGGCATGTGCTTCTCCGTGGAGCCGGGCGTCTACCTGCCCGGCCGCTTCGGTGTGCGCATCGAGGACATCGTGGCCGTCACCGAGGACGGCGCCCGCCGCCTCAACGACACGACGCGCGAGCTGGTGATAGTGGACTGACCCGCCGCCCCCGCAAGCCCCGGCCTCCCCTGACCTCCCCTTCTTTCCCCGAACGACAGCGGCACGACCATGACCCAGGCACCGACACCCACCGCGGACACCGTCCGCCGACTGCTCCACACCCTCCTCAAGGACACCGGGGCAGCCACGTCCGGTGCGGGTAGCGCCGCCGGGCCCGAGGTCCGGCCGGTCGCCGCGACCGGCGCGTACTCCACGTGGTGGGTCGGCACCCGGCAGGTGCTGCGGCTCGCCCCCGACCGCGAAGCCGCCGTCCGCCAGCGCCGCGAGCTGCGGCTGCGCGACCTGGTCCGGCCGCAGCTGCCGGTCGCGGTGCCGACCAGCGTGGCGTACGGGGAGTGGGCGCCCGGTCTGACGTACACGCTGGACAGCAAGGTGCCGGGCGGCTCCGCCGAGGGGCACGAGGTGTCCGCGGTCGGCGAGGCCGACCTGGCCGGGCTGCTCACGGGGCTGCGCGCGGTGCCGGTGCGGCAGGCGGAGCTGCTCGGCGTCCCCCGGGTCGCCCCGCGGTCCCTGGAGGCGCTGCGCCGGGCCGCCGTACGGGCCGCCGAGCGCCTCGCCGAGGCCGACGAGTTCGACGCCGCCCGGCTGCACCAGCTCACGCCGCCCGCCGCCGTGCAGCTCGCCGCGCCGCCCGGTGGCGCCGTGCTGGTCCACCACGGGCTGGCCGACGACCACCTCGTGGTCAGCGCCGACGGGCGGGTGCGGGGCGTCCTCGGCTGGACCGACGCCGTCGTCGGGGACCCGGCCGAGGACATCGCCGGGCTCGCCCTCGCCGTCGGTGCCCCCGCCGCCGTGCGCGCGGCCACCCTCGCCGGGTACGGCGCCCGGCCCTGTCTGCGCGGCCTGTGGCTGGCCCGCTGCGACGCCGTCACCGACCTCGCCGACCGGCTCTCCGGCCGGGGTGACGCCCCGCTGCCGCTGCTGCGGACCCGGCTGCGCCGGGCCTGGGAGGCGATCCTCCTCGAGCGGGTCACGGAGGAGCTGCGGGACGAGGCCCCGTAACCGAGGGACGAGGCCTGGTAACCGCGGGACGAGGCCCCGTAACCGAGGGACGAGGCCACGTAAGCCGCTGCAGAAGGCTCCTACGGCTGTACGAGCACCACGCACGACTCCCCGGGCACCCGCAGCCCGCCCTCCGCGTCCGGCGGCTCCACCGGCTCCCACGCGGCGAGCACCCGCGCCGGGCGGGCGCCCAGCGGGATCGCGGCCGGTTCCTTCGCGAGGTTGACGGCCACGCACACGTCCCCGCGCCGGAAGGCCAGCCAGCGCGCCTCCTCGTCGTAGGCCACCTTGACCTCCCCGAGGCCGGGATCGGTCAGGTCGGGCTGGTCGCGGCGCAGGGCGATCAGCTCCCGGTACCAGGCCAGCACGCGCGCGTGCGGCTCCTGCCGCGGCTCGGACCAGTCCAGGCAGGACCGCTCGCGGGTGGCCGGGTCCTGCGGGTCGGGCACGTCCTCCTCGGCCCAGCCGTGCGCGGCGAACTCCCGCCGCCTGCCCCGCCGTACCGCCTCGGCCAGTTCCGGGTCGGTGTGGTCGGTGAAGAACTGCCAGGGCGTGCCCGCCGCCCACTCCTCGCCCATGAACAGCATCGGCGTGAACGGCCCGGTCAGCGTCAGCGCCGCCGCGCAGGCCAGCAGCCCGGGGGAGACCAGGGCGGCCAGCCGGTCGCCCTGCGCGCGGTTGCCGACCTGGTCGTGGGTCTGGCTGTAGCCGAGGAGGCGGTGCCCGGCCACCCGGGCGCGGTCCAGCGGGCGCCCGTGGTGCCGCCCGCGGAACGACGAGTAGGTGCCGTCGTGGAAATAGCCGCCCGTGAGCGTCTTGGCGACGGCCGCCAGGGGCTCGCGGGCGAAGTCCGCGTAGTAGCCCTGGGACTCGCCCGTCAGCGCGGCGTGCAGGGCGTGGTGGAAGTCGTCGCTCCACTGCGCGTGCAGCCCCATGCCGTGCTCCTCGCGGGGCGCGATCAGCCGGGGGTCGTTCAGCTCGGTCTCGGCGACCAGGAACAGCGGTCTGCCCGTGTCGGCGGCGAGCGCGTCCACGGCCGTCGACAGCTCCTCCAGGAAGTGGCACGCGCGCGTGTCGACCAGCGTGTGCACCGCGTCCAGCCGCAGCCCGTCGATCCGGTAGTCCCGCAGCCAGGCCAGCGCGCTGCCGACCAGATAGTCACGGACCTCGTCCGAGCCGGGCGCGTCCAGGTTGACGGCGGATCCCCAGGGCGTGTGGTGGGTGTCCGTGAAGTAGGGGCCGAAGTAGGGCAGGTAGTTCCCGGACGGACCCAGGTGGTTGTGTACGACGTCCAGGACCACGCCGAGCCCCAGCTCGTGCGCGCGGTCGACGAAACGCTTCAGCGCCTCGGGGCCGCCGTACGGCTCGTGCACGGCCCACAGCGACACCCCCTCGTACCCCCAGCCGTGCCGTCCCGGGAACGGACACAGCGGCATCAACTCGACGTGCGTCACGCCCAGTTCGACGAGATGGCCGAGCCGGTCGGCCGCCGCGTCGAGCGTGCCCTCGCGCGTGTACGTGCCCACGTGCAGCTCGTACAGCACCGAACCCGGCAGCGGGCGGCCGGACCACTCGGCGCGCCAGGTGTAGCGGTCGTGGTCGACGACCGCGCTCAGCCCGTCCGGGCCGTCCGGCTGCCGCCGCGACCGCGGGTCGGGCCGCACGGGCCCGTCGTCCACCGCGAAGCCGTACCGCGAGCCGTCCCGCGCCCGCGCCTCACCCCGCCACCACCCCACTCGCTCCGGATCCGGCTCCATCGCGCCCGCGACGCCCTCGCAATGGAGCGTCACCCGGTCGGCCTGCGGTGCCCACACCTCGAACTGCACGGACGGTTCCCCTTCGTCTGCTCACCGTGATGTAGCCCGTCCATGGTGCGTCAAACGAGATCAATCCGCTTTCGCATATTCCCTTTTGCCGCAGGTGTCGTCAGATGCGGCCGGACACGGGATGCGGCACGCGCGCGTGGCGCCCGCGGTGTCATCCGGTCCCGCGGCCGGTCCACGGCTTTCTGGACACCGGGGGTTCGCTGCCCGACAATCACCAGCGTGACGTCGTCCTTCGAGTTCCCCACGCCCCTCGCGCGGCCGTCCGACGCGGAACGCGACAAAGCGCTGAAGGTGCTGCGTGACGGCGTCGCGATGGGCCGTCTGTCGCACGACACCTTCATCCGGCGCATGGAACTGGCGCTGGCCGCCCGCCGCTCCGACGAACTGGCGGCGCTCACCGCCGACCTGCCCACCGAGGGCCGGGTCTCCCGACTGGTGTTCGGCACCGTCGAGGCGGTCTCCGGCTTCACCGAGCGGCTGCGCCGGACCTGGCAGGCCGAGCGGCTGCCCAAGCTGCTGCTGCCCCACCCGGGCGCCGGTCACCCCCTGCGGATAGGCCGCGACCCCGTCAACGGCCTGCGGCTCACCCATGAGACGGTCTCCCGCGCGCACGCCGAACTCAGCCGCCAGGGCGGCCTGTGGGTGCTGCGCGACCTCGGCTCCACCAACGGTACGACGGTCAACGGCCGCCGGGTCATCGGCGCCGCCGTCGTCCGCGAGGGCGACCAGGTCGGCTTCGGCCAGCTCCAGTTCCGGCTCGCCGCCCACTGATCCGGGGCCGTCGCCCGACCCAAGTCGCGGCCGTCGTCGCGGTGTTGACGTACACCCCAAGTCGTGACTGACTGTGCGTACACCACGCACACCAGGTGAACCGACGGCACCACTTCGTGGAGGTGTGCCCTGCCGCCACTCCTCCGCTATCCGAGCGTCGACGAGCTGGGCGAGCGAGCGGCCGCACTCGTCGCCCGTCATCCGCGCGACGCCCGGCTGCGCCGGGTCGGCACCTCCCGCGCGGGCACGCCCCTGTGGTTGCTGCGCCTCGGCCACGGCACCCGCCAGGCCCTGGTCGTCGCCGGACCGCACGCCAACGAGCCCGTCGGCGGCGCGACCGCCCTGCGGCTCGCCGAGCGGGTGCTCGCCGACCCCGGCCTCGGCGAGGGCGCCGACGCCACCTGGAACCTGCTGCTCTGCCTCGACCCCGACGGCCTGCGCCGCAACGAGAGCTGGCTGGCGGGCCCGTACCTGCTGGACGACTACTTCCGGAAGTTCTTCCGGCCCGCCTTCCTGGAGCAGCCCGAATGGCTGCCGCACGGCGCGGCGGGCGCCGCGCTGCCGGAGACGCGTGCGCTGCTCGCGCTCCAGGACGAACTGAAACCTTTCTTCCAGTGCTCCCTGCACGGCGTCGACGTCGGCGGCGGCTTCGTCGAACTGACCCGTGACCTGCCGGGCCTGGCCCCGCGGATCGAACACACCGCCGCCCGCCTCGGCATCCCGCGCGAGCTGGGCGCCTACGACACCCTGTACTGGCCCTCCCTGGGCCCCGCCGTCTACCGGATCCCCCCGCCGCGCCCCGGCGACCTGGCCGCCGCCATCACCGAGGCCGCCGTCGAGTCGACCTGGTACCACCCGCACCGCTACGGCACCCTCACGGCCGTCGTCGAGGCGCCCATGTGGGGCGTGCGGGCCGTGGAGGACGCCGCGCCACCCGCCGATCCGGACGCGGCACTGCGGACGGTCAGCCGGAACCTGCGCCATGACACACAGTTGCTGAAACGAATCCTCAACCGTCTTCTCCCCTACGTCGCCACCGCCCCGGACGCCGCCCGGCTGCTCGCCCCGGTCGACGACTACCTGCTCGTCTGCCCCGGCCTCGCCGACGCCTGGGACCCCGACACCACCGAGCGGGGCCGCCCGCTGCCGCCGCTCAGCACCGCCCATGTGACCGCCCTGCACATCGCCGGACGACGGCTCGTGCTGCGCACGGCGGGACTGCTGCACCAGCTCGCCAGCGGCGCCGGGCGGGACGCGGCGGCCCTGCTGCCCGAGCTGGACCGGCTCGTCGACGAGTGGTGCGCCGACTACCGCGACGGCTGCGGCGCCCGCTGGATCCCGATCCCCCGTCAGGTGGAGTACCAGACCCGGGTGGTGCTCGCCGCGTTCGAACTGGCCGTACGGGACGCGCGCGAGGGCTCCCGTTCGGGTGAGCCGGGGTGGGGTGCGGAGCCCGCCGTGCCGATGCACTGGGAATGACGTACACCACGACAGCGAACGC
This sequence comes from Streptomyces sp. NPDC057877, assembly GCF_042796855.1. Taxonomy (NCBI): domain Bacteria; kingdom Bacillati; phylum Actinomycetota; class Actinomycetes; order Kitasatosporales; family Streptomycetaceae; genus Streptomyces; species Streptomyces sp. NPDC057877. The sequence continues at coordinate 21,937 of NZ_JBHVMS010000019.1, read as the reverse complement.
GGTGCGCGGCCCCCTGCTGGCGGCGGCCGTCCTCCTCACCCTCTCCGCCGTCCCCGCGCACGCCACGGCCCCGCGGGGCGGGCTCGCGGGCGACTGGCTCTACCTGACCGTCACCAAGGGCAGCGCCCAGTCCGGCGACACGCGCGGGACGCTGCTGCTGTGCGACCCGCCCCAGGGCCACGCGCGCGCGGCCGAGGCCTGCGACCAGCTCGCCGTGGCGGCGGGGGACATCGGGCGGATCCCGCTGCGGGACGGGTACTGCGCGACGGTCTACGCCCCGGTGACCGCGCAGGCGCGCGGGCAGTGGCGCGGGCAGCCGGTGACGTACCGGCAGACGTTCTCGAACCCGTGCGAGCTGGGCGCGCGGACGGGGGCGGTGTTCGCGCTGGACGAGAGCTGAGGGCGGGCGGCCGGGCGGCTACTCCGCCGCCCGTTCCCGGGTGCGCGGCGTCGTGGAGACGACCGTGTGGCTGCTTCGGCCGTTCCCGGGTCCGCAGCGCGTCAGACGACCGGGCGGCTACTCCGCCCGTTCCAGGGCCCGCAGTGCCGCCGCGACGACCGTGTGGGACTGGTGCTCGACCTGGTGCTCCAGGGGCACCCAGCGGGCCTGGAAGCGCTCCGCGAAGGCATCGCTCCAGGTGGCCACCAGGCGTTCGAGGCGCGGTGCCGCGCGGTCCTCGGTCCGGCGCAGGGTCCGCAGCAGCATCGCCGCCGCGCGCAGCGGCAGTCGGCGGGCGAAGGCGTCCACGCTGCCGACGTAGGCGACCGTGTGCCCGGCGGGCGGGGTGTGCGTCCAGTCCGCGGCCAGCCCCGGCACCAGGTCCAGCACCCACCGGGCGGCCCGCGGCAGCGGCCCGTCGAGGAGGTCAAGGCGCGTGCCGACCTCCGCGAGCACCCGCTCCACCTCCCGCGCGTCCCGCCGCAGCCTGCGCGCCAGCTGCCGCAGCGCCGCGGCCGGGGCCGGATGCGGGGCGGGGTCGTTCACCAGGTCGCTCGCCCACATCGGCACCTCGACGACCGCGGTCAGACCGCCGTAGCGGTGCACATGGAACCAGGTGCTGTGCCGCGCGTCGTCCGGCAGGCTCGGATACGGCACGCCCGACTCCGGCCCCGGCATCACGTGCACGCCGGGACCGGACACCGGCCAGCCCGCCGCGTCGGAGGCGCCGGTCTCCACCGGGATGCGCAGCCGGGCCGCCGACCTCGCGAACGGCTCCGCGAGACCGGGGACGTCCTTGGTCAGCTGCACCCAGCTGCCGCCCAGGTCGGTGCCGTGCAGGGTCACCTGGAGGTACGGGCGCAGTTCGTCGATGACGCCGGTCAGGGTCCGGGTCTCGGGCGGCAGCCGGTCCGGCGGGAGCACGGCCGGGGACCACTCGGGCTGCTCGGCGCTCACGGGGCGGTAGAAGCCGAGGTGGTAGTCGAGCAGGCTGCGCGGCGCCGGGGTGCGGTGCAGACTCGCCCCGTCGGGGTCGGCGCACAGCAGGAAGTGCCAGGACGTCCCGGACCGCAGCCCCCGCTCGTGCACGACCCGTTCGGCCAGGGACAGCAGGGTGGGCCCGCCCGTCGGCTCGTTCGCGTGGGCGCCCGCGACCACCAGCACGGCGCGCCGGGAGCGGCCGACCGACAGCAGGTGCAGGGGTCGTCCCGCGCGGGACGCACCGACCTGTCGGAAGGCGCACAGGCCGGGCTGCTCGGCGGCCAACCACCGCGCGGACGCGACGAGTTGGGGGACGGTGGGATAGCGCGGCTCCGGCAGAAGACTCACCCCCGTCTGGCCCAACCGGCTTCGCACCCGCAGTACCCCACGCCCGCCGCGCACTGTCAAGAACACGCCGGGGAGCCTTCCCCGGGCGCCCGGAGGCGCATGGAGCGCCCGGACACCGGGGCGCGGGACGCGCGCTACGGCGGCACGAGCGCCGTCGCGCCCCCTAGGGCCTGTCTGACCATCCCCGCCCGCTCCGCGGCGCCATGCACGCCCTCTCGACGGACCGGGCCCTGACCCACGTACATCCAGTACGTGGGTCAGGGCCCGGCATTCCCCCAAGCTGTTCGAGCAGGGGGGACCCCCAGAGCACGCACCTGACGCCGCTGAGCCGTCCTCCGGGCGACGACGGGAATGGTCAGACAGGCGCTAGCCGTCCGTCTCAGTCCTCGCTCCGCTCCAGCAACGCCACCGGCAGCCCCTCGAAAAGCTCCGCCACGCGCGCGTGCCCGCTGAACTCCCGGCCCGGTGTGAGGACGTCCGTCCAGCGGCCTGGCGGGAGGGGCAGCGAGGTGTCCTGCCACCCGCCCGCCTCCGCCAGCCGCAGGGACAGGCGGGTCACGGCCGTCAGGACCTCACCGGAGCGCACGAAGGCCACGCAGTGGCCCGCGGCGGGGCCCTCGGCCGTCAGCGCGGTGTACGTCGCCGCGTCGCCGAACACCTCGGGGCGCCGCCCGCGCAGCCGCAGCGCGGCCACCGTCACCGCGCCCTTGGCGCCGGTGTCGCCCGGCGGGAAGGAGACCGGGCGCCGGTTGTCCGGGTCCACCAGGGCCCGGTACTCGCCCTCCGTGCCCTGGTACAGGTCCGGCACCCCGGGCATCGTCAGCTGGACCAGGGCGGTGCCCAGCACGTTCGCCCGGACGTGCGGCTCCAGAGCGTCCCGCAGGGCGGCCACAGGGGCGCCCGGGGGACCGCACGGCCCCGCCGCGACGAACGCGGCCACCGCCTCCTCGTACGGCGGCTCCTGCTCGGTCCAGCTGGTGAACAGCCCCGCCTCGCGCACGTGCTTCAGCATCGCCCCCCGGACCCGGTCCGCGTCCGCCGGGCCCAGCCCGAACACCGTCTGCCAGGCCGCCCACGCGAGCTGTGCGTCGGGCACGCCCGCACCGGTGCGGGTGACCTCGGCGAGCACGTCCGCCCACCGCTCGGGACACTCCGTCAGCACGGCCAGGGCGGCCCGGACGTCGGCGCTGCGCTTGGTGTCGTGCGTGGACACCACCGTTCCGCTGACCGGCCAGTCGCGCTGCACGCGCGCGCAGTAGGCGTGGAACTCCTCCGGGGAGAGCGCGGGCCGCCCCGGGTTCCCGCCCACCTCCGTCGCGGACAGCAGCGGCACGTACCGGTAGAACGCCGTGTCCTCCACGGACTTCGCCCGCAGGGCCGACGCCGTCTGCGCGAAGCGGGTACGGAACTCCGTCTGCCCCGGACCGTCCCCGTAGCGCCCGGTCAGCAGCCCGCGCACCACGTCCACCGCCCCGGCCTCCTCGGGCACCACGAAGGCCAGCCGGGCCTCGGCCGCCGCCTCCTCGGTGACGACGGACGCCGCGTCCACCGAGGTGTACGGCCGGTACACCTCCAGGCGGACCAGCAGCTCGCGCAGCGCGGCGTGCAGCGTCCACGGCGCCCGGTCGCGCAGCGCGGGGTCGGGCGAGGTGACACAGAGCCTGCTCGCCACCCGCGTCAGCCGGTCCACCTCGGCGGCCAGCTCGTGCTCGAGGACCCGGTACGCCGCCCGCCGCACCGTCGCCTCCCAGTGCCCGCCCCGGTCCGTCTGCGGGGCCGCGAAGCGCCGGTACTGGCCGAGGAGTTCCCCGGCGCCCGCGGGGTCCGTGAACAGCCCGTCGACGTGCCGCAGGGCGTCGTAGCCGGTGGTGCCCGCGACCGGCCAGGCGGCGGGCAGCCGCTCCCCGTCCGAGAGGATCTTCTCCACGACCGTCCAGCGGCCCCCGGTCGCCTCGTGCAGCCTGAGCAGATACGCGTCCGGGTCGGCGAGCCCGTCGGGGTGGTCGACCCGCAGCCCGTCGAACACTCCGTCGCGCAGCAGCTGGAGGATCTTGCCGTGGGTGGCGTCGAAGACCTCCGGGTCCTCCACCCGTACCCCGATCAGCTCGGAGATGCTGAAGAACCGCCGGTAGTTCAGCTCCGTACGGGCGAGCCGCCACCACACCGGCCGGTACCACTGCGCGTCCAGCAACCGCGGCAGCGGCAGGTCCTCGGTGCCCTCGCGCAGCGGGAAGGCGTGGTCGTAGTAGCGCAGGACGTCCCCGTCGACCTCCAGGGCCCCGATCTCGGCGCCGAGGGGCCCGCCGAGCACCGGCAGCAGCACCTGGCCGTCCTGCGCCTCCCAGTCGATGTCGAACCACCGCGCGTAGGGCGACTTCGGGCCCTCCCGCAGCACCTCCCACAGCGCGCGGTTGTGGCGCGGGACCATCGCCATGTGGTTGGGCACGATGTCCACCACGATGCCGAGCCCGTGCTCCCGCGCGGTCGCCGCGAGCGCGCGCAGTCCGTCCTCCCCGCCCAGCTCGCCCCGCACGCGCGCGTGGTCGACGACGTCGTAGCCGTGCGCCGAGCCCGGCACCGCCTCCAGGACCGGCGAGAGGTGCAGGTGCGACACGCCGAGCGAGGCGAGGTAGGGCACGGCCGCCGCGGCGGCCGCGAACGGGAAGTCCGGCTGGAGCTGAAGCCGGTAGGTGGCCGTGGGCACCACGGGGTCACGTCGCTCAGGTGTCATGCAGAGCTACGTACCCGCCCCGCCGCCTTTCGTGTCATCACTCCCTCCACGTGGCCGATGACAGGGCCCCCGAGCGCGCCGCTCGGCCTCCCCTAGGCGGGCCGCTGGAGCACCGTCAGGCTCCGGTCGACCAGCGTCAGCCGCTCCCCGGCCGCCACCTTCGGGCCCGTGCCCGGCGGCACCCCCTCCGTGCGGGCGGTGTCGACGACGACCTGCCACTGACGGCCGTGGTTGACCGGCACCACGAAGTCCAGCGGCCGGGGCGCGGCGTTGAACATCATGAGGAACGAGTCGTCGGTGATGCGCTCCCCGCGCGCGCCGGGCTCGGAGATCGCGTTGCCGTTCAGGAACACCGTCAGCGCGGACGCCCGCCCCGACTCCCAGTCCCGCTGGGTCATCTCCCGGCCCTCGGGGGTGAACCAGGCGATGTCGGACAGGTCGTCATGGGTGCCCTCCACGGGCCGCCCGTGGAAGAAGCGGCGGCGCCGGAGGACCGGGTGGTCCTTGCGCAGCCACACCATCGCGCGCACGAAGTCCCGCAGCCCCGGCACGTCGATGCCGTCCGGCACCTCCTCCTCGTCACCGTCGCCGGAGGGGGACGGCCACCGCACCCACGCCAGCTCGCTGTCCTGGCAGTAGGCGTTGTTGTTGCCGCGCTGGGTGCGCGCGAACTCATCCCCGTGGCTGATCATCGGCACGCCCTGGGACAGCATCAGCGTCGCGAGGAAGTTGCGCATCTGCCGGGCGCGCAGCGCGAGCACGTCCGGGTCGTCGGTGTCGCCCTCCACCCCGCAGTTCCAGGACCGGTTGTGGCTCTCGCCGTCGCGGTTGTCCTCGCCGTTGGCCTGGTTGTGCTTGTGGTTGTACGACACCAGGTCGTGCAGGGTGAAGCCGTCGTGGCAGGTCACGAAGTTGATGGAGGCGAGCGGGCGGCGCCCGTCGTCCTGGTACAGGTCGGAGGAGCCGGTCAGCCGGGACGCGAACTCGGCGAGCGCGCGCGGCTCGCCCCGCCACAGGTCCCGTACGGTGTCGCGGTACTTGCCGTTCCACTCGGTCCACAGGGGCGGGAAGTTGCCCACCTGGTAGCCGCCCTCGCCCACGTCCCACGGCTCGGCGATCAGCTTCACCTGGGAGACCACCGGGTCCTGCTGCACCAGGTCGAAGAACGACGACAGCCGGTCCACCTCGTGGAACTGCCGGGCCAGGGTGGCCGCGAGGTCGAAGCGGAACCCGTCGACGTGCATCTCGGTGACCCAGTAGCGCAGCGAGTCCATGATCAGCTGGAGGACGTGCGGGGACCGCATGAGCAGCGAGTTCCCGGTGCCGGTGGTGTCCATGTAGTACCGGGGGTCGTCCGCCAGGCGGTAGTACTGCGGGTTGTCCAGACCCCGGAAGGACAGCGTCGGGCCCAGGTGGTTGCCCTCGGCCGTGTGGTTGTAGACGACGTCCAGGATGACCTCGATCCCGGCCTCGTGCAGCGCCCGCACCGCCGACTTGAACTCCAGCACCTGCTGCCCGCGGTCGCCCCAGGAGGCGTAGGCGTTGTGCGGGGCGAAGAAGCCGATGGTGTTGTAGCCCCAGTAGTTGCTCAGGCCCATGTCGACCAGCCGGTGGTCGTTCACGAACTGGTGTACGGGCATCAGCTCCAGGGTGGTCACCCCGAGCCCGGTGAGATGCTCGATGACCGCCGGGTGCGCGAGCGCCGCGTAGGTGCCGCGCAGCTCCTGCGGCAGCCCGGGGTGGCGCATGGTCAGGCCCTTCACATGGGCCTCGTAGATTACCGTCTCGTGGTACTCGGTGCGGGGCCGCCGGTCGTCGCCCCAGTCGAAGTACGGGTTGACCACGACCGACGTCATCGTGTGCGGCGCCGAGTCCAGGTCGTTGCGCCGGTCGGGGGCCCCGAAGTGGTAGCCGTAGACCTCCTCGCCCCACTGGATCTCCCCGCTGATCGCCCGCGCGTACGGATCGAGCAGCAGCTTCGCGGAGTTGCAGCGCAGCCCGCGCTCGGGGGCGTACGGGCCGTGCACGCGGTAGCCGTAGCGCTGTCCCGGCATGACGCCGGGCAGATACGCGTGCCGCACGAACGCGTCGCTCTCCCGCAGCTCCACCGCCGTCTCCGAGCCGTCGTCGTGCAGCAGACACAGCTCTACTCGGTCCGCGCTCTCCGTGAAGACCGCGAAATTGGTACCGGCGCCGTCGTACGTGGCGCCGAGTGGATATGCCTCTCCAGGCCAGACCTGCATGGATACGACTCTTTCAGGTGTGCCGCGCCGCTGGGGGTGCCTTGACCCCGAGTCTCCCCGAAAGTGAGGGAACCACCCCTGCCGCGCGCCCCTCTTACGTGCCGACCAGGCATACGTCGTATGCCGAAACCGTGGGGAACACACGTACTCCCGACAGACCAAGGGGGAGTAGGGGGAAGATGTGCGCACAGCAGTGCACCGCCATCTCGGGAAGATAGTCGCCGGCGCGGCCATCGCGGTGGCCGGGACCGCCGTGATGATCGGAGTCACCCTGCCGGGCACGGCGGGCGCCGACGACGCCACAGGAGACGGCCGGGAGGCCGGGCAGACGGTTCCGGGGCAGGAGGGCCAGGGAGCCCGGGGACAGGCGGCGGAGGTCCCTCCAGCCGTCGTCGAGAAGGCACCGGAGCAGGGCGAGCGGGGTACCGGCCGCGACCCGCTGACCGACGACGAGACCGAGCGGGTCGAACAGATCGCCCTGAACCGTCAGCTACGCTCCGCGGCCGAGGACGTCGACGGGGACCGGGGCCCGGAGCGCCTCGGCGTCGAACTCGCCGAACCGGAACCGGGCGACCTGGACGCGCCGACCGCGCCCCGGCGCGCCGACGTCACGTTCTACGACTACGCCGACGACACGCTCGTCACCCGGACCGTCAACCTCGACACGGGCGAGGTCGAACGGACCGCCACCCAGCGGGGCGTACAGCCCCCGGTGACCCGCGCGGAGGCCGCCGAGGCCGCCCGGCTGCTGATCGCCGACCCGCTGGGCGCGGGCCTCAGGGCGGACTACAAGGACGCGACCGGCAAGGAACTCACCTCGCCGGACCAGCTCCTGCTCAACAGCATGGTCTACCAGGCCGTGCCGGGCGGCCAGCCCGCCGTGCTCGACGACTGCGGCGAACACCGCTGTGTGCGGCTGTTCCCGAAGGTGAAGAACGGCCCTTGGGTCGACGCCCGTGACTTCGTCATCGACCTGAGCACCCGCAAGGTCGGCAGGCTGGGCCGCGACTGACTTGGCCCCCGTTCGGTCCACTTTTCCAACTCACTCCTTACAGGAGTCATTTCGTCATGCCTGAGAACGACAGGAACGACACCACCAGCCGCACCCGCGCGCGGACGGCGGCCCTCGCCCTCGCCGTGGCCGCGTTGACCACCGGTGCCGCGACCGGCGCCGGACCGGCCACCGCACGCCCCGTCGACGGCCCCGCCGCGGCGCCCACGGCGGCGGCCGAGTGCAGCGCCGCCTACCGCATCGAACAGAAGCTCAGCACCGGGACCACCTGGCGCATGTGCTGGCGGTACCACAAGCAGGCCGGACTGGTCCTGGAGCACATCTCCTACCAGCCGCCCGGCGAGGCGCAGCCCATCAAGGTCCTCTCCAGCGCCAAGCTCAGCCAGATCCACGTGCCCTACGACGACGGCAGGAACGAGTACCAGGACCTCACCCAGGCGGGCTTCGCCCAGGGCCTGATGGACCTCAAGCCCGGCGAATGCCCCGGCGGCACCCTCAAGACGGTGAAGGTCCCCGACGCCTGGGACCCCAGCCGCGCGAACGTCAAGGGCCTGTGCACCACCACCCGCGCGCGTGGGCACGCCTACCGCATGCAGGGCGACACCGCGAGCAAGGTCTTCCAGAAGCAGGGCAAGGACCTGCTCGTCTACACCGTCAACCAGGTCGGTTGGTACGAGTACATCTCCGAGTGGCGCTTCCAGGACGACGGCACCATCACCATGAACGTCGGCGCCACCGGCTCCCTCTCGCCGTTCGACTACGACGCCGGGGACGGCCGCGGCTGGCCGCTCGGCAAGGGCGCCAAGGACTACGCCACCAGCCACAGCCACAACGTCTTCTGGCGGCTCAACTTCGCCCTCGACGGCTCCACCAAGGGCCGCGTCGAGCAGTACGACTCCAAGGTCAGCCCGCCCGCGAACGGCGACGGGGGCCCGCGGAACACCACCACCCGCACCAAGGTCACCAAGGAACTCGCCGGTGACGCCAAGAACATGCGCTGGTGGCGGGTGGTCAGCGCGAACGGCAAGAACAAGGACGGCCACGCCCGTTCGTACGAGATCGTGCCCGGCGCCTCGTCCAAGTACCCCGGCCGCGGCTACACCCGGCACGACGTGTACTTCACCGAGTACAACAAGTGCGAGCAGTTCGCCAGCGACAACCTGCCCGACTGCGGGACCGGACACGGCAGATCCGTGGACAAGTGGGTCGGTGAACAGCAGCTCAAGCGTCCCGTCGTCTGGGTGAACATCGGCTACCACCACATCGCGCGCGACGAGGACCAGCAGCCCATGCCGGTCCACTGGCAGGGCTTCTCGCTGGCCCCGCGGGACGTCACCGCCATGAATCCGCTCACTCCCGCGGAGCTGGCCGACCAGAACGGCCACATCGAATAACGGAGGTTGGGCAACGACCCTGCCCATCCGGCTGCACCGCCGACCGCTCCCGGAGTACCCTTCCTTGATCGTTGAGACGGGGAGTGCCCGGGTGAGCGGAAGGCGGTGCGCGGGTGGGCTCGGGAGGCCTGGAGCTGCCCCCTGGTGACGAGGGTCACCAGGGGAACTCCAAAGACGCCCCGCCCGGCACGGTGTCGCTGGCCAGGCCGATGGAGACGCACTCCATCGGCCCGGAGCTGGACTGGGACGCCGAGGCCTGGCACGAAGTCCGCACCCGCGCCCAGCGCGCGGGCCGGGCCTACATCTGGCTGAACCTCGTCGAACAGCGGCTCCGCGCGGTCGTGGCCGCCGTACTGCGCCCGATCTACGAGCCGGTGCACGGCGACGACTGGGTGGTCGCCGCGGCCGGACCGGCCGGACAGGAGTGGGTGCAGCGCGCGGTCGCGGTACGCGAGGTCAGCCGCCGCAAGGGCTATCTGCTCGACCCGGCCGACGACAACGTCCTCAGCTTCCTCACCCTGCCGCAGCTGCGCGAGCTGATGGTGCAGCACTGGCCCTGCTTCGAGCCGTACGTCGACGACCGCCGTGACGTCGAACTCGCCCTGGACGAGCTGGAGGTCAGCCGCAACGTCGTCTCCCGCAACCGCGCCCTGTCCGAGGCCGTGCTGGCCCAGGCGGAGCGCGCGTCGGCCCGACTCCTCGACATCCTGGGCGCGGGCAGCGACGTGCCGTCCGCGCGCCGTCTGCCGGTCGACGCCGTGGAGGACCTGGTGGGCGACCGGTACGCCGACGTCGTCGCCGTGCACGCGGACCGGGTGCGGCTGCTGCGCCAGTTCCCCGCCGAGGACATCTTCGGCGGCGCCCGCCGCATCGACGCCTTCGGCATCGGCCTCAACCTGCTGGTGCAGAACTTCTCCGGGCGCCGCCTGGTCCGGCTCGCGGAGATGGGCTGCCGGGTACGCCTGCTGTTCCTGAACCCGGCCTCCAGCGCGGTCAAGCGCCGGGAACGCGAACTCGGTATCAAACGGGGCGAACTGAGCCGCGCCGTGGAGATGAACATCCTCCACATGCGCCGGGTGCGGGCCCGCCTCCGCGACCCCGGCGCCTTCGAGATCCAGGTCTACGACGAGACGCCGCGCTCCACCGCCTACCTGGTCGACGGCGACGGCTCCGACGGCATCGCGGTCGTGCAGTCCTATCTGCGCCGGTCGCGGGGGATGGAGGCGCCGGTGCTGGTGCTGCGGAGCGGCAACAAGGTGGTCAGGCCGGGCGAGCGGGACGACCCGGGTGAGGTCGGACTCTTCGCCACGTACCGGGAGGAGTTCGAAGTGGCGTGGGCGGATTCGCGCCCTGTGTCATGAAATGCCGTCGCGCCCTCTCGGGAGCTGACCGGAAGCCGGTCCTCCGATTGTCAGTGGCGCATGCGAAGGTGGAGATCACTGGGGGAGAGCACCACCAAGAAGGGGGGCCACCATGGGCTGGCACCGGGAGCTGCTGATCGGCTTCGACCTGGAGACGACGGGCACGGATCCGCATGAGGCGCGCATCGTCACGGGAGCCGTGATCGAGGTCAGGGGCGGACAGCCCGTGGGACGCCGTGAATGGCTCGCGGACCCGGGAGTGGAGATCCCGGCGGACGCGGTCGCCGTGCACGGCATCAGCAACGAGCGCGCGGCCACCGAGGGCCGCCCCGCAGACCAGGTCGCCGACGCCCTCGCCGACGTCCTGACCGGCTACTGGAAGACGGGCGTCCCGGTCGTCGCGTACAACGCGGCCTTCGACCTGACCCTGCTCTCCGCGGAACTGCGCCGCCACGCGCTGCCGTCCCTGCGTGACCGCCTGGGCGGCCTCGACCCCGCCCCGGTCATCGACCCGTACACCATCGACCGCCAGGTCGACCGCTACCGCCGGGGCAAGCGTAACCTCGAAGCCGTCTGCGCCGAGTACGGCATCACCCTCGACACCGCCCACGACGCGTCCGCCGACGCCCTCGCCGCGGCCCGCCTCGCCTGCGCCATAGCCGACCGCCACCCCAAGATCGCCTCCCTCGGCCCGGCGGAACTCCACCGCCGCCAGATCGAGTGGTACGCGGAATGGGCGGCGGACTTCCAGAGCTTCCTGCGGCGCAAGGGGGACGCGAGCGCGGTGGTCGACGGCACGTGGCCGGTGCGGGAGTTGGCGGGGGACCGGGCCTGAGGCGAGGGTCGCCGCCGTCAGAACGGATACCACCGCACCGTCTCGTCCCCGTCCCGCAGTGACGCCACCCTGCGCCGGAACTCCGCCAGCGCCTTGGGGTTGCCCGGTGCGTGCTGGGCGACCCAGGCGCAGCTGGCGGTCTCGCGGGCGCCGCGCAGGACCGCGCAGCCGTCCCACTCGCGTACGTCCCAGCCGTAGGTGTCGGTGAAGGAGGCGTAGGCCTCGGACGGGAGGCCGTAGCGGTCGTGGGAGAGGGCCATGACCACCAGGTCGTGCTCGCGCAGGTCGGCGGAGAAGGTCTCCAGGTCGACCAGGACGGGGCCGCCCGGGCCGATGTGGACGTTGCGGGGGAGCGCGTCGCCGTGGATCGGGCCCGGGGGGAGGTGGGGGGTGAGCGCGGCGGCGGCCGTCGCGAAGCCGTCGCGGCGCTCGCGCAGGTATGCGGCGTCCGCCGGGTCGATCGCTTCACCGGCCAGGCGGAGCCAGCGTTCGACGCCGCCCAGGAGGTCACGGGGTGGCAGTTGCAGGGAGGGGCCCGGCGGCAGCGGCAGTGCGTGCACCAGACGGAGCAGTTCCGCCAAGTCCCCTGGCTCCGCGGGGCGTACGGCGTCCGGCATGCGGTGCCACACCGTCACCGGGTGCCCGTCGACGAGCAGCGCCTCGTCCGTCGCCGCCCGCACCGCGGGGACGCCCGCCCCGGCGAGCCAGTGCGCGATGGCCAGCTCGCGGCGCGCCCGGCCGAGGAGTTCGGCGTCGCGGCCGACCTTGACGACCAGGGCGTCGGCGGCGAACACGGCGTTCTCGCCGAGGGAGAGCAGCCGCGCCGCTCGTTCGTCCGGCAGGACCCCCGCCGCGGCCAGTACCTGGCGCGCGCGTGTCTCGTCCATCGTCCGCTCCTCCGGGTCCGTCTTCACGCGTTCGCCGGTCAGTCTCGCATTTGTGCAGGTGGGGGCAGGGGGAGGGGCCCACTGCCGATTTAGGTTGCACGAGACGTCTCGTCTCGCGTACCGTCGTCGGCATGACGACACCCGCACACCCCGCACCCCTCACCCGCCCCGCCCACATCGCCATGTTCTCCATCGCCGCCCACGGCCATGTGAACCCGAGCCTTGAGGTGATCCGCGAGCTGGTCGCGCGCGGGCACCGGGTGACCTACGCGATTCCGCCCGCGTTCGCCGAGAAGGTGGCGGAGACCGGCGCCGAGGTGAAGACCTGGCACTCCACGCTGCCCGGCCCCGACGCCGACCCGGAGGCCTGGGGCTCCACGCTGCTGGACAACGTGGAGCCGTTCCTCGACGACGCCGTCCAGGCGCTGCCGCAGCTCATCGAGGCGTACCAGGGGGACGAGCCGGACCTGGTGCTGCACGACATCACGTCCTATCCGGCCCGGGTCCTCGCCCACCGCTGGGGCGTGCCCGCGATCTCCCTCTCGCCGAACCTGGTCGCCTGGGACGGCTACGAGCAGGAGGTCGCCGAGCCGATGTGGGAGGAGCCGAGGAAGACCGAGCGCGGCCGGGCCTACTACGCCCGTTTCCAGGGCTGGCTCGAGGAGAACGGGATCAGCCTGCACCCCGATCCCTTCGTCGGCCGCCCCGCCCGTTCCCTGGTGCTGATCCCGAAGGCGCTCCAGCCGAACGCCGACCGGGTGGACGAGAGCGTCCACACCTTCGTCGGAGCCTGCCAGGGCGACCGCGCCGCCCAGGGTGACTGGGTGCGGCCCGCCCACGCCGAGAAGGTCGTGCTGGTCTCGCTCGGGTCGGCGTTCACCAAGCAGCCCGCGTTCTACCGGGAGTGCGTGCGGGCCTTCGGCGCGTTGCCGGGGTGGCACACGGTGCTTCAGGTGGGACGGCATGTCTCTTCCGGCGAGTTGGGCGACGTGCCCGCGAGCGTGGAGGTGCGCTCGTGGGTGCCGCAGCTCGCCGTGCTCCGGCAGGCCGACCTGTTCGTCACGCACGCCGGGGCGGGGGGTAGTCAGGAGGGGCTGGCCACCGCCACGCCGATGATCGCCGTGCCGCAGGCCGTGGACCAGTTCGGGAACGCGGACATGCTCCAGGGGTTGGGTGTCGCCCGGCACCTTCCGATGGAGGAGGCGAGGGCGGACTCCCTGCGTGCGACCGCGCTTGCCCTGGTCGACGATTCCGAGGTGGCTCGTCGGCTGAAGGACATTCAGGAGGAGATGGCCGGGGAGGGCGGTACCCCGCGGGCCGCCGACCTGATCGAGGCGGAGCTGGAGCTTGCGGGGGGTGGGGTGCGGGGCTGAGTGGGTGGTCGTCCGCGGGTCGTCGTCCGTCGGTCGTCGTCTGCGGGTGGCCGTCCGCGGGTGGCCGTCCGCCGGTCGCCGTCCGCGGGTGGCCGTCCGCGGGTCGTCGTCCGTCGGTCGTCGTCCGCGGGTTGTCGGGGGCTGGTCGCGCAGTTCCCCGCGCCCCTGGGACGTGCGGTCGTCCCGCGTCTCAGGGAGACGCCGTTGTCCCGGCCCCTGGGACGTGCGGTCGTCCCGCGTCTCAGGGAGACGCCGTTGTCCCGGCCCCTGGGACGTGCGGTCGTCCCGCGTCTCAGGGAGACGCCGTTGTCCCGGCCCCTGGGACGTGCAGTTGTCCCGCGCCTCAAGGGCGCGCCGTCGTCCCGCCCCTCAGGGGCGCGCAGTCGCCCCGCGCCTCAGGAACGCGCAGTCGCCCGCGCCTCGTGCGAGGCGCGGGCGACTGGCGTGGCGTGGCGGTGGGTCAGACTCCGACCCGTTCGCCTTCCTCCTCCTCCGCGAGCCCCGACGGCCGCTCCCCGGCCACCACGTCGGCGGACTCGTCGTGCGTCAGGTCCGGCAGGCGGTGCATCCACCGCGGCAGGTACCAGTTCCGCTCGCCGAGCAGGGCCATGACCGCCGGGAGCAGCACGCCGCGGATGATCGTCGCGTCGATCAGGACGGCCGCGGCGAGTCCGACGCCCATCTGCTTCATGGACTGCATCGACAGGGTTCCGAAGATCGCGAAGACGGCGACCATGATGACGGCGGCGCTGGTGACGACGCCCGCCGTGGTGATGACGCCGTGGGCGATGGCGTCCTGCGTCGTACGGCCCCGCAGTCGCGCCTCGCGGATCCGGGAGACCACGAACACGTGGTAGTCCATGGACAGGCCGAACAGGATCACGAAGAGGAACAGCGGCAGCCAGCTGACGATGGCGCCGACGCCCTCCGCGCCCACCAGCGACGCGCCCCAGCCGTGCTGGAAGACGGCGACGAGGATGCCGTAGGCGGCGCCCACCGAGAGCAGGTTCAGCGCGATCGAGGTGATGGCGACGGTGAGGGAGCGGAAGGACAGCAGCATCAGCAGGAAGGCGAAGACCACCACGAAGACGAAGACCGGGACGACCGAGCCGACCAACTGGTCGTTGAAGTCCTTCGAACCGGCGACCTGCCCGGTGATCGGCGCCTCGACGCCGTCGACCCGGCCGAGGGTGTCGGGCCGTACGTCGTCGCGCAGCTTGTCCAGGCTCTCGCCCGCCTTGTCCAGGTCGGAGCCGCCGACCAGGGGGACGTAGACGAAGGCGACGTTCTGGTCGTCGTGCAGCTTGATGTCGACCGGGCCGCGCGAGGCGCCCGAACTGATCGCCTTCGCACGGAAGTCGGCGAGCGCCGACCGCACCTCGGGCGCGTTGATGTCATCGGCCTTGACGACCACCTCGGCCGGGTCGGAGCCGCCGGGGAAGGCGTCGTTGACTCGGTTGTAGGTCTGGACGATGGGCAGCGAGTCGCCGAACTCCTGGTCCAGGGTGAGGTTCTGGGTCTTCATGCCGACCGCGGGCGCGGCGATGGCCAGCAGCGCACCGGCGGCGACGACGACGGCGAGCACCGGCCGGGCGAGCACGCCCTTCAGTACGGCGCTCCAGAACCGGCTCTCCCGGCCCGCGCCCTTGCCGCCCTTGCCGCCGCGGCGCCGCAGGAACGGGATGCGGCCCTTCTCCACCCGCTCGCCCAGCAGCGACAGCAGCGCGGGCAGCACCGTGACCGAGCCGACCATGGCGACCGCGACCACCATCAGCGAGGCCAGGCCCATCGCCTCGAACTCGGCGAGCCCGGTGAACAGCATGCCCGCCATCGCCACGCAGACCGTGACGCCGGAGACGACGACCGCCCGGCCGCTGGTGGCGGCGGCGATCCGCAGGGCCGTCTGCGCGTCCCGGCCCGCCTCGCGCTCCTCGCGCTCACGGCGCAGGTAGAACAGGCAGTAGTCGACGCCGACGGCCAGACCGACCAGCAGCATCACGGAGTTGGCGGTGTCGCTCATCGGCATGACATGGCTGACGACGCCCATCAGACCCATCGTCGCCATGATCGCCGTCACGGCGAGGAGCACCGGCAGCAGCGCGGCCACCAGGGCGCCGAAGGCGATCAGCAGGATGCCGAGGGCGACGGGTACGGCGGAGTACTCGGCCTTCTTGAAGTCGTCGCCGAAGGCGTCGTCGAACGTCTTCATCATGCTGGCGCCGCCGATCTCCTCGATCCGCAGCGACGCGTGGTCCTTCTGGACCTCCTCCACGGCCGTCAGCACGGGCTCCACCCGCTCGCCCGCCGTGTCCGAATCACCCCGCATGTCGAACTGCACGAGTGCGCTGCGGCCGTCCTCGGAGATCGTCTGCGTGTCGTACGGCGACTGTATGCCGTCGACCGCATCCGTGGCGTCGACCGCCTTCATCACCGCGTCGACCGCGGCCCGGAACTCCGCGTCGGTCGCCTTGAGCCCGCCGTCCTCGGCCTGGATCAACACGGTCTCGCTCGCCGGTTCCTCGATCCCGGCATCCTCGATGATCTTGGCGGCGGTGTGGGTCTCGCCCTTCAGCTGGTCGCTGTCCTTGACGTCCACCCGGCCCGCCGCCGACCCCAGCCCCATCGCCAGGACGACGAACAGCACCCAGATGCCGACCGCCGCCCACCGATGCCGGGCGCTCCAGCCACCGGCCCGCGCGGCGAATCCCCGCACTCGTGTTTGTCCGTTCCCCATGACGGGCTGCCCCTCGTCGCACGGTGACAGCCCCCTGCCGCCACCTTTCGCTACTGAAGGTATGGGCCGGATAAAGCCATATCGTCGTACTGCCTGGTGAGAGTGGGTGGGCCCGCTCTCCTCCCGACGGCCCCCTCTCCCTCCCCTCTGGGGAGGACAGTGGGCCCTTACATCTATCCAAGGTCTCGGGGAGTGGCCTCGGGGGTAGTGTTCCCGAGGGCCCCCGCACCAGGGCGGATGCCGCGCCCGCCCCCACGGGGCACGGCACCCGCCTATGGTGTGGGGGTGACCCAGAGCTATGCGGTGCTGCTGCGCGGGATCAACGTCGGCGGCAAGAAGGTCCCCATGGCCGAGCTGCGCACTCTGATGGAGCGCCTCGACGGCTACGACGCCGTACGCACCTACCTCCAGAGCGGTCAGGCCGTCTTCACCGCCGACCACGGCGACGAGGACACGCTCGCCGCCGAACTCACCCGGGCGATCGAGAAGCACCTCGGCTTCCACGTCGATGTCCTCGTCCGCGACCACGCCTACCTCAAGGCGATCGCCGACGACTGCCCCTTCCCGGCCGCCGACCTGGAGCCCCGACAGCTCCACGTCACCTACTTCTCCGCACCCGTCGGCCCCGACCGCTTCGCCGGGATCGACCGGGCCGCCTACCTCCCCGAGGAGTTCCGCCTCGGCGACCGCGCCCTCTACCTCTACGTCCCCGACGGCCTCGGCCGCTCCAAGCTCGCCGACCAGCTGGCCAGGCCCCGCCTCACCAAGGGCGTCATCGCCACCAGCCGCAACTGGAACACCGTACGCAAACTGGTGGACCTGACCGCGCCCTGAGGTACAGGACAGGCCCGCGCAGAAGGACGCCTTCCTAGGCCGTCGCCGCCAGCCGTGCGTGATGGACGCTCGCCCCGTCGTCGTACCGCTCCAGCACCACCCGCGCCACCTCCGGCGCCGCCCCCAGCACCTCGGCGAGCACGTCCGCCTGGGCCGCCCCCCGCGCGATCCGGTCCGGCAGGAAGCCGGGCGCCAGGACGTACGGGGCGACGGCGACGCGCTCACAGCCCAGGGCGCGCAGCTCCCGCACCGCGTCCTCGGTGCGGGCGAACCCGGCGGGAGAACCAGCGGAGGCGAACGCAGGTCGCACGGCGCACCAACCGGTGTGCCGCCACTCCCGCGCGATTGCTGCGATCACTGCGATCGCCTCCGGGTCGGTGGACCCCGCCGAGGCCAGTACGACCCCGGTCGAGGACTTGTCGGCGGGCGTCAGCCCGGCCTCGTACAGCCGCCGCTCCAGCGCGCGCAGCAGCAGCGGTGCCGGTCCGAGCACGTCCGCCTGACTGATTCTCAATTGTTGGGGCGCACCCTGGAGTACCGCTGGAATGTCGGCCTTGGCGTGGAACGCCCGCGTGAGCAGCAGCGGCAGCGCTACGACGTCCCGCACGCCCTCGGCCGCCAGGGACTCGAGGACACCCCGCGCGGACGGGATGTTGAAGTCCAGGAAACCGGTCTCCACCCGCAGTCCGGGCCGCAGCGCACGGACCCGCCGGACCAGCGCGTGCACGGTCGCGGCGTGCCGGGGATCGCGGCTGCCGTGGGCGATGACGAGGAGAACCGGTGTGCTCATGGGATGTCTCAGCTCCTCACCAGGAGACCGCGGCTGCGCAGCACCCACCGCTCCAGCGGGCTGAAGATCAGCAGGTCGATGGCGATACCGACGATCAGGATGAGCAGGATGGCGAGGAAGACCATGGACATGGAGCTGTTGTTGCGGCCGTTCTCCAACAACTGCCCCAGTCCGACGCCCAGGTCCGGCGAGGACGCGATGATCTCCGCGGCCATCAGCGACCGCCAGGCGAACGCCCAGCCCTGCTTCAGACCCGACACATAGCCGGGCAGCGCGGCGGGCATCACGATGTGCCAGGTGCCCTTCAGCCCGGTGGCACCCAGCGTGCGGCCCGCGCGCAGGAACAGCGGCGGCACCTGGTCGACGCCCGACACCAGTCCGTTGGCGATGGACGGGACCGCGCCGAGCAGGATGACGGCGTACATCATCTGGTTGTTCAGGCCCAGCCAGATCACCGCCGGGGGCACCCAGGCCACCGACGGCAGCGACTGGAGGCCGGACAGGACCGGCCCGATCGCCGCCCGGACGAACTTCACGCGCGCCACCACCAGGCCCAGCGGCGTGCCGATCGCCAGCGCCATCAGGAAGCCGAGCAGCCCGCGCGAGACGGACGTCCACACGTACTCGTGCAGGGTGCCCTGGAGCCAGGCCTGGCGCAGCTCGTCCCAGACGTCGGACGGCGCGGGCAGCTTGCTCGGGTCGTCGGCCACCCCGGACGACACCAGCAGCTGCCAGACCGCCAGCACCAGCAGGACGGCGACGACGGGCGGCAGCACCTTCTGGGTGAGGGTGTCGCGCAGGGGAGTGCGTCCGGTCTGGACGGACTCCAGGGCGTCCAGGCCCGCTTCGAGTCCGGCGAGGTCGTTGCCGTCCTTGGCGTTGGTGTCAGTGCTGGCCATGGCGGCGGATCTCCCCACGCAGTTCTTCGGTGATCTCGACGGACAGTTCGGCGACGTCGGCGTCCTCGATGCGGCGTGGCTGGGGGATGCCGACCGTCCATTCCTTGGCGATGCGGCCGGGGCGTGAGGAGAGCAGGACGACGCGTTCGGCGAGGCGGACGGCCTCGCGGACGTTGTGGGTGACGAAGAGTACCGAGACGCCTGTCTCGCGCCAGATGCGGGTGAGTTCGTCGTGCAGGACGTCGCGGGTGATGGCGTCGAGGGCGGCGAACGGTTCGTCCATGAGGAGGAGGTTGCTGTCCTGGGCGAGGGCGCGGGCCATGGCGACGCGCTGGCGCATGCCGCCGGAGAGTTCGTGCACGCGTTTGCCGTGAGCGCCCTTGAGGCGGACGAGTTCGAGGAGTTCCTCGGCGCGGTCGCGGCGCTCGCTCTTGGGTGTGCCGCGCAGTTTGAGGGCGAGTTCGATGTTCTTGCCCGCGGTGAGCCAGGGGAAGAGGGCGTGTTCCTGGAACATCAGGGCGGGGCGGCCGTCGGTGGTGATGGCTCCGGCGGTCGGTGCGTCCAGGCCCGCGACGAGGTTGAGCAGGGTGGACTTGCCGCAGCCGGAGGCGCCGAGGAGGGTGACGAACTCGCCGGGGGCGACATCGAGGGTGATGTCGTCGAGGACGAGCTGCCGTCCGGCCGGTCCGGCGAAGGACTTCGACACGTGGTCGATGCGCGCGGCGTGCTCCACGGACGTGTCCGTGTCCGCGGCCTTGGCGAGGGCGGTTGCCATGGTCGTCACCTCCTGGGATCTCACGGGACTGGTGGTCACTTGACGGGTCGTTTGGCGGGTCGTTTGGCGGGTTGCCTGGTTGGTCACTTGACGCCGAGCCCGGCGTCGTCGACGGTCGGCTCGCCCTCGGCGGCCAGCACCCTGTTCAGCGGCCGGAGGTCGTAGATGCCGTTCAGGTCGGGGCGCTCCAGCAGCCCGGCCCGGACCGCGTGGTCGGCCTGGCTGTCGAGGGTCGCGGCCAGCGGGTCGTCGAGGAAGCCGATGGACTCCCACGCCGGGTCGATCACCTCGGCGGGCAGTTCCCTGCCGGTGTCCGCCGCGAGCTGGGCGTTGGCCGCGGCCTTCGCCCGCCCGGGGTTCTCCGCGATCCACCGGTTGGTCCTGACGGAGGCCCGCAGTACGGCCTCCACCGCCTCGGGGTGCTCCCTGAGGAAGCCCTGCGACACGATGACGTTCGTGATCACGAACTTCTTGTCCGGCCACAGGTCGGCCTCGTCGAGCAGCACCTTCGCGCCCTCGGCGACCAGCTTGGACGCGGTCGGCTCGGGCACCCAGGCGCCGTCGACGGAACCGGAGCGGTAGAGGTCGGGGGTGACCTTGTTGTCGGAGCGGACCACGGACACATCGCCCTTGCCGCTCTGCGCGTCGACCTTCCAGCCCTGCTCGGCGATCCACTGGAGGAAGGCCACGTCCTGGGTGTTGCCGAGCTGCGGCGTGGCGATCCGCTTGCCCTTGACGTCCCTCGTCGACCTGATCTTCTCCGGGTCGACCACGAGCTTCACCCCGCCCGACGCCGAACCGGAGACGATCCGCAGGTTGTCGCCGCCCGCCCGGGCATAGCCGTTGATCGCCGGGGACGGGCCGATCCACCCGATGTCGATGGAGCCCGAGTTCAGCGCCTCGATCTCCGAGGGACCGGCGTTGAACGTGGCGTACTCCGCCTTCGTCCCGCCCAGCTCCTGCTGGAACAGCCCCTGCTGACGGCCGACGAGCGCGGTCGCGTGGGTGAGGTTCCCGAAGTAGCCGATCCGCACCGAGTCGAGGCCGTCGACCTTGGCCGCCCCGGCGACCGCCCGCTCGGTGTTCTCCACGGCCTGGGAGCCGTAGCCACAGGCGGCCAGCGCCAGCAGCGGCAGGGTGACCAGCACCGCGAGGGTGCGGCGGAGGGCGGGGGAGGCAGGCACGGGAGGTGTTCCTCTCGGTGGCCCGGCTCGGGCGCCCTGCTCAGGCGCGGCCGGGGGGACGGCAGTTGGACGGGGAGCGGGTCAGTCGGCACATCGCGCGACCCCGCCCTCGCCGCTGCCGAGGGCGCCGCTGCCGACCCGGCCGCCCTCTTTGGCGAACGACGCGTAGTAATCGGTGGGACGGCGCATGCTCAGAAGTCCCACCCGTCGTCCTCGGCCTCGTCCTTGACGGGCTCCGGAGAGGCGAAGGACTCGCCGACCATCCCGGCGGTGAGGGTCGTGCCGTCGCCGGGGTCGATCAGGATGAACGAGCCCGTGCGCCGCGAGTCTGCGTAGGAGTCGACCGGCAGCGGCTCGGCGGTGCGGATCTTCACCCGGCCGATGTCGTTGGCGACGAGCTGCCCGGGGTGCGGGTGCAGGGACAGGTCGTCGAGGGTGAGCCGGGACGGGATGTCCTTGACGATCGCCTTGACCGTACGGGTGCCGTGCTTGATCAGCACCCGGTGCCCGACCGTCAGCGGCTGGTCGGCGACATGGCAGACCGTGGCCTCGAGGTCCTGCGTGGTCGCGGGCGCGTCCTTGGTCGGCACGATCAGGTCACCGCGGGAGATGTCGATGTCGTCCTCCAGCAGGAGGGTCACCGACTGCGGCGTCCAGGCGGCCTCGACCGGCTCGCCCAGCAGATCGATCCCGGTGACCTTCGACGTCCGGCCGTACGGCAGCACGGTCACCGAGTCGCCCACGCGGAACGTGCCCGCGGCGATCTGACCGGCGTATCCCCGGTAGTCGGGGTGCTCGGCGGTCTGCGGCCGGATCACGTACTGCACGGGCAGCCGCGCGTGGCAGTGCGCCAGGTCATGGCTGACCGGGACGGTCTCCAGGTGCTCCAGGACGGTCGGACCGGCGTACCAGTCCATGACCGCCGACGGCTCCACGACGTTGTCCCCGGCCAGCGCGGAGATCGGGATCGCGGTGACCTCGGGCACGCCCAGCTCGAGCGCGTACGCCGTGAACTCCTCGGCGATGGCGGCGAACACGGACTCCTCGTAGCCGACCAGGTCCATCTTGTTGACGGCGAGCACGACGTGCGGGACGCGCAGCAGGGCGGCGATGGCGG
>NZ_JBHVMS010000018.1:0-63874 GCF_042796855.1 Streptomyces sp. NPDC057877 | reverse complement strand
ACCTCACCCTCACCACCCCACCCGAACACCTCCTCACCGGCCCCACCCCCGCCACCATCACCCTCGACGTCACCTGCCACAACATCAAACGCCGCATGCCAAAGCGTCCGACCACACACCTGACAATCAGTGATCGGACAATCAACGGCTAATCAGTCACGAAACACATGACCACCGGCCATACACGCAGCCACCGCGGGCAACCACACGCCGACAGCCACAGACCGAACAAGCAGCACACATGCCGCACACACGCCGCACACCGACATGACAAGGCATGAAGGGCAGCCGCGAATCCGGACCCTCACCGCCCCCATGGCAGCAGGAGTTCACCACGGATCAACACGGCGACCGCACAGGCAGCAGACGGCCCGGCACACACCCCTACGCTTAGCAACACAACAACAGCCGTCGGCCGTAGCCGCTCAAGCCGGTATCGCCACCGGCCCCCGACCCTGCTCGGCAGCCCCGGTGTCGGTCTGCGTTTCCGCCGGGGCCATCTCGGCGAGCACCCGTGCGCCCCGGTCCTCAGCCACATCCAGCCGCATCAGTACCGCAGGCGAGGCAACCGACGGCAACACATACTTCAACAACACCGACACCCGGTGCTCCACATCCCGCAGACCACTCTCCATCTGCGCGAACAACTGCACCCCGTTGAACGAACTCACCACCATCTCGGCCACCTCAGTCGGCACCACATGCGCCAACGTCTCCCCCCGACGGTGCGCCTCAGTCAAAATCTCGCTCAACACCCCCACCCACAACGGCCACGCACTGCCGTACTGCCCACGCCCCACCGGATCCGCCGACAAGCGGGCCCCTGCCCGCAACAGCGGATCCTCCTTCAACCGGCACGCCACCGACATCGCAAGATCCACCATCTCCTGCAACTTGATCTCGCGCTCGGGCACCACC
The DNA here is from genome assembly GCF_042796855.1 of Streptomyces sp. NPDC057877. NCBI lineage: Bacteria > Bacillati > Actinomycetota > Actinomycetes > Kitasatosporales > Streptomycetaceae > Streptomyces > Streptomyces sp. NPDC057877. The sequence continues at coordinate 62,956 of NZ_JBHVMS010000018.1, read as the reverse complement.
TGGTCCGTCTGCAACTCCAGGATGCCGCGCGCCAACGCCTCCTTGGAGTCGAAGTGGAAATACAGCGCGCCCTTGGTCACCCCGGCCGTCTTGAGGATGTCCGCCACCGTCGCCGCCGTATACCCGTGCTCGGCGAACACCGCCGCCGCGGCTTCCAACACAGCACGACGAGTCCTGACTGCACGCTCCTGCCGGACCACCGGACCTCCCACTCACCGCAAGAACCCCCGCCACCTATATCTGCCAGCGGAGCACTCAGAACAAACCGTCCAGGAGGTACCTTATCGTTAACCTACAGCGAACGACAGCATCCAAATTTCCACACCACTCAAACAGCACCGCATGTGAAACGTCCGCACCCGACCGGTCGCACCTCCCAGGCTCCAGCCGGGCCAGCACCGCCAACCCGGGCAAGGCGGTACGAGTCGGACAGCTCCAACCGCGAGCCAGCAGGGGGTTAGCGACCTACGCGGCGGGAGACCACAGACGGCCCGCGGCGGCCTCCGCGTCCACCACCTCCAGCAACCGCTCGTCGATCGCTTCCAGAGAATCCACCAGATGCCGCACCCCAGCCTGCGCCATCAACTCCCGCTGGAAGCTGTGCTCGAACGACGACGGATGCCCAATGAACGCCGCTCCCCTCTCCCGCGCCGCTTCCGCTACCCGGGCCACATCGTCAATGAACAACGCCCGCTCACATTCCAGGCCGAACACGTCCTCCGCGATCTCCCGCACTCCCGGCCTGAACCCGTCCGTACACACATAACCGGGCCCATCAAACAACTCGGCGCAATGCCCCAAATATCGATCGAAATGTTCCCGCCGCAATCCCCCGTAACACACCAACTTCACACCCAAAGACCGCAGCCGCCCCAACAACGCCTCCGCACCCGCCACCACCCGCACCGGGTGCTCCCGCACATACGCCTCGCGCTCCCGGAAGAACTCCCGGACCACCACCTCCGGGTCACCCAGCCCCAACACCTGCGCCGCCGCCATCTGCGACTGCGACAGCACCGACCGCTCCAACTCCGCCGTGTACGCGAGCCCTCGCCCGACCACAAACCGGTAAATCACCGGGCTGAACGAATCAGGCAACAACACCCCATCGATGTTCACCGCCACCAACTTCAACCAACGCAGACCCCCTGAAGCGTCCGAATTCCATGAATCCGCCACAGCAACCCCCACATGTCAGACGAGAATCCAGCAGAGACGCAGGCCCGTGCGCTGGCCCACGGCACACAAGAATTCACAATGATCACACAACGCCATCAATAATAAACCGGACATGCGGTTTTTTCAATCCATCCACTGAAACGCCCCAGCCGCCAAAACCGCCAACCGCCCACCACACACAACCGGGGGACAACGCCATGGGCTCGCTCGAAGGCAAGACCGCACTCGTCACCGGTGCCTCACGCGGCATCGGACGCGCCATCGCCCAACGCCTCGCCGCCGACGGCGCCCTCGTGGCCATCCACTACGGAAGCAACCACACCGCCGCCAAGGAAACCCTCCACGACATCACCACCAGCGGCGGACGCGCCTTCACGCTCCACGCCCCCCTTGGCGACCCCGAGCACATACCCGCCCTCTACCAGCAGCTAGACACTCACCTCACCAGCCTCAACCAACCCACCACCCTGGACATCCTCGTCAACAACGCTGGCTTCCACATCCCCGGCACCATCCACACCACCACCTCCCACGACTTCGACGAACTGATCAACATCCACGCCCGCATCCCACTCTTCCTCATTCAGCACGCCCTCCCCCGTATCCCCCAGGGCGGACGGATCATCAACATCAGCTCAGCCGCCACCCGCGTCGCCCATCCCACCGCCCTCGCCTACTCCATGGCCAAAGCGGCCCTCGAGACCCTCACCCACACCCTCGCCAAGGAACTCGGCCCCCAGCACATCACCATCAACAACATCGCCCCGGCCTTCATCAAGACCGACCTCAACAGACACCGCTGGGACACACCCACCCAGGCAGCCGCGACCGCCGCACACTCCACGTTCAACCGCATCGGCGACCCCACGGACATCGCCGACATCACCGCATTCCTCGCCTCCCACAACAGCCGCTGGATCACGGGCCAGACCATCGACGCCACCGGCGGCACACACCTCTGAGCCCCACGCCCGGCACCCACCGTCCCACAAGGCTTTCGCTACGGCTGCGTACCGCGCGCATCCTCAACGGTCACGCTGTCGATGCTCGCGCCGCTGGAGCCAGTGGTGGTCGCGCGGATCGTCACCGTGCCCCGGCGGGCAGAGACGCGGCGACCTCCGCGACGCTCCAGGTGTCCCAACCGCCCGTCGGCGGGAAGCGCAGCGCGTCGGTGATGGGCGCTGTCGCTGCCGGTGTGTGTTTCGTCGGTCCAGAAAGTGGTACCAAGTGCTGCCCGCGGGCAGCCAGATGTTGCGGGTGGCGCCGCCGTCGGAGGTGAGTGGGGCGACGAGGAAGGAGGGCCCGAACAGGTACTGGAGGTCGTGTGCGCAGGCGTTCGGACGGGCCTGGTAGTCGATGACCATCGCCCGGGCCATCGGTACGCCGGTGGCGCTCGCCTGGTGGGCGAGGGTGTGGATGTACGGGATGAGGGTGTCCGGCCCAGGTACCGCTGCCCTGGCGCCAGCGGTTGTCATTGGCCTGGTGGTCGAAGGGGAAGACCGCGGGGCGGTGTTGGGTGATCCTGGTCTGCCACCAGGACTGGTCGCTGGTGTCGGGGAAGTGGCGGGGAAGGACTTCTTCGACGACGCCCTCCTCTCCAAGCGTCCGGCCGGGGCGAGGTTCGCCACGGGCGGGGCCTCCTCCTGCCGCGGCAACCGACGGCAACGCCGCAGACGCGCGTACCAGGCCCCGCGTCTGCGGCGTGATTCCAACGACAGGTTCTAGTCCTCGACTTGACCGAAGTCGGGGCGCAGGTCGAGTGCGGTCATGATGGCGTCGTTGGACGCGCCGGCCGGGATCATGGGCCAGACCATGGCGTCTTCCTCGACGATGAAGTCGACGACGACGGGCCGGTCACTGATCGCGTTGGCCGTGTGGATGGCGTCGTCCAGGTCGTCGGCGGTCTCGCAGCGCAGTGCGGCGCAGCCCAGGGCTTCGGCGAGATTGACGAAGTCTGGCGTGCGTGTGCCGTCGGAGCGGTCGCCGTCGGGGGCCGAGTGCAGGGTGGAGGCCGAGTAGCGCTGGTTGTAGAGCAGGTTCTGTTGCTGACGGACCATGCCGAGGGCACCGTTGTTGATGACGGCGACCTTGATCGGGATGTTGTTGAGGGCGCACGTGGTGAGTTCCTGACTGGTCATCTGGAAACAGCCGTCGCCGTCGATGGCCCAGACGACGCTGTCGGGCCGTGCGACCTTGGCGCCCATGGCGGCGGGGATGGCGTAGCCCATGGTCCCGGCGCCGCCGGAGTTGAGCCAGGTACCGGGCTTTTCGTGGGGAAGGTATTGGGCGGCCCACATCTGGTGCTGGCCGACCCCCGCGGTGAAGATCGTGTGTGAGGGGGCCAGCTGGCCGATGCGCTCGATGACCTGTTGCGGAGAGAGGCGGTTGTCGGCAGGGCGGTCGTAGGCGAGTGGGTAGGACGCGCGCAGGCGGTTCAGCTCCTGCCACCAGGCGGTGTAGCGGGACTTGGCGGCGGCGCCGACGTGGCCCTCCGCGATCAGGGGGCGAAGGGTGCGGGCCAGATCGTCGATCGCGGTGCGGGCGTCGCTGACGAGTGAGACGTCGGCCATGCGGTTCTTGCCGATCTCGGCGGGGTCGACGTCCACGTGGACGACCTTGGCGTGCGGGGCGAAGGTGTCCGCCCGGCCCGTGACCCGGTCGTCGAAGCGTGTCCCGAGAGCCACGATCAGGTCGGCCTTCTGCAGGGCGGCCACGGCCGTGACCGATCCGTGCATGCCCGGCATCCCCAGGTGCTGGCGGTGGCTGCCGGGGAACGCTCCCAGCGCCATCAGTGTGGTGGTGACGGGGGCACCGGTCAGCTCGGCGAGTTGCCTCAGCTCGGTGGTGGCCGTGGCTTTGAGGACGCCGCCGCCGACGTACAGGACCGGGCGCTCGGACTGGGCGATCAGCCGCGCCGCTTCACGGATCTGCTTGCCGTGAGCCCGGGACACCGGCGGGGCGTCGGGGGTGTGGGATGTCCAGGAGAACACGGTGTCCGCTTGAAGGGCGTCCTTGGCGATGTCCACCAGGACAGGGCCGGGCCGCCCGGTGGCGGCGAGGCGGAAAGCCTGGGAGACCACCCGTGCGATATCGGCTGGGTCGGTGACGAGATAGCTGTGTTTGGTGATCGGTGTCGTGATGCCGACGATGTCCGCCTCCTGGAAGGCGTCCGTACCGATGAGTCGGGAGGGAACCTGGCCGGTGATGGCGACCACGGGCACGGAGTCCATCCAGGCGTCCAGCAGCGGGGTGACCAGGTTGGTGGCGCCCGGCCCGGACGTGGCGATGCACACCCCCACCTTGCCGGTGGCCTGCGCGTAGCCGGTCGCGGCATGGCCCGCGCCCTGCTCGTGGCGGACCAGGATGTGCCGCATGCGCCGGGAGTCCAGCAGGGGATCGTACGCGGGCAGGATCGCCCCGCCCGGTATCCCGAAGAGGACTTCCACACCGCACTCCTCCAACGCGCGGATCAGGGACTGCGCGCCCGTGACGCGCTCGCCCGCGGGCGCGGTGGACGGGGCGGTGGCGGGCTGCTGCGGCGTGTCGCGCAGGTGAGGCTGGGGGAGCCGAGGTTCAAGGGCCTGCTCGGTCATCGGCATTCTCTCTGTTCGCTGCTGAGGGCGTAAGGGACGCGGTACCGGCGCGTGGCTGCCCCGAGGCGCGCAGAGCGCGGGGCGGCAACAAAAAACCCCTCGTGCCGGTGGGCGACCGAGGGGGCGCGTCGGGCGGTGACCGTGGTTCAGAAGGTCCCGGCTTCAGCCGACGCGCTAACCAAGTACGAGAATGCGGGTGCGCATGACGTGCATACTCATCCCCTGCCTGTAGGGGCGTCAAGTTGACGGAACGTCGATCTCACCATGCGAGCAGCACCCGCTCAGCGTCCGTGCACGGGCGATTGCGGGAACCGTGGCGGGGGCAGCGCGGAGTGCGGTGCTCCGGGCTCCTGGGACTCCCCCGGGCTGGCGAGATGGTGCTGCAGGTCGATATGACGGAACTGGTGGATGGTTCCTACCTGGCGCAGTACGCCGCGCCGTTCATGGGCGTCCGTGAGGAAGGCGGTCAGCTCCCGGGGCAGGTGTCGGCGCCCGGCCAGGTGGTGGCGGGCGAGGGTGTAGTGCCACCAGGCGTTGTGGCTGAGGGCCGCCGCGAGGCCGACGGTGAGTCCGTAGGCGAGGACGCGGGCGACGATGTGGGGCGGGCCCATCAGGATCGCCTGTCCGCTCGTGGTGCCCCGGCCCAGACCGTAGGGAAGCCCGCCCAGGAGGGCGTATTCGACGCCGTAGCAGAGAAGGAACGCGGCGCCGACCGCGAGGCCGACGACGATCCATAGCTTGCGGAAGATCCTCAGGTCCTGTTTCAGGAGGGCGGCCGGGCCGACCGAGGTGGCGAGATCAGCCGGTTTGCTGGCGAGGCCGTGGGCGATTCCGACAGCGAGCCCGAACGCGCAGGAGAAGGAGAGCATCGAGGTGAAGGGGTAGGAGGGAGCGCTGGTGAGAAGCGACTGGATCTCGAGTACGGCCCAGTGGGTGACGCCGATGGTGGAGCCGCAGGCGAGGCCCGTTGAGAAGCCCCGCCAGTTCCAGGCCCACAGTGTGTGCACGGTCGGGGTGACGTCCGGGCGATGGGCGGACAGGCTGGTCGCCCGGGTGCCGACGAGTCCGCCGACCAGTGCGTAGACCACTCCGTTGGCGAGTGCGCCGACGGCGGCGGCCGTCGAGCCGTAGTTGTGGCGGAAGGAGAACCAGAGCACGGCTCCGGCGGTGAAGCCGAGGGCACACATGCGCCAGTCCCAGAGCCCGCGTTGTCGGGGTCCCGAGGCCGCGGCAGGTCGGCGCACCGCGAGCCTGCTGGACAGCGCGCCGACGATGCCGCCGACGAAGCCGTAGGCGAATCCATAGGCCAGCGTCGTCGGGAGCCATCCCGGGTCCCCGGTGGTGAGTACGTGGGTCAGTCCCTCGGCGACGCCCCCCGTCACCCCCGCGACGAGGCCGCAGCCGATGCCGCCCGCGACCCCTCCGGCCAGGCCCGCGACCATGGCGGCGGGCGGGCCCGTCTGCCACCCGGAGTCGACGCCGGAGAGCAGCGCGATGAGCCTGCCCGTCCCGGTGGCGCCGATCCAGGCCACGACACCGAGGACAGCTCCTGTCACCACCTGGAGGACACGGGGCGGCAGCGCGCGGCGCACCTGCCACCAGGCCAGGTCGGTGGTACCGCCCAGGGTGTGCCGGAGGTGTCGCGCCAGATACCGCAGGGCGCGCTCGGCCTCCTGGGGAGACCAGCGGCACGGATACCGCGGGTGGGGCCGGTAGGCGGCGGGTACGAACGCGTCGAAGAGATGGGCTCGGACGGCCGCGGTGTCGGGGAAGCGGGTCGGGTCGCACAGGTCCGCGGGCGTGGGGAGGACAGTGGTGTGTTCTCCCGGCCGGGGGTTGTACACCGTCCTGGCGAGGAAGAGCATCAGCGGTGTGGTCAGCGCTCGTGCCACGGGGGCTTCGGTGCCGAGCAGGCGGATCACCGGATCCCAGCGGGCAGCCGCCGCCGTCGCCTCACCTCCGGCGTCCCGTTTCAGGTAGTCGGCGATGTCCGGCGCCTCCAGGGGGCGCAGTTCCACGGCGGCGGCACCGCAGAGCCTGACCGGTACCCCGCGGGGCGGGGACAGTGTGTCCCCGTACTCCGTCAGTCGGCTGGACAGCACCAGCGGCTGGTCGAGCGGCAGGGCGGAGTTGATCGCGTCCAGCGCCATGGCGCGGAACGGTTCGGGAATCTCGTCGAATCCGTCCAGCACCGGCAGGATCAGCCGGTGCTCCAGTAGTGCCCGGGCGTGGCTGGCCTGCTCGGTCCGATCCGCGTGCTCCGCCGTCGGGGTGCCGAGACCGCTGTAGTCACGCGCGAGCCGTTCCGCCATCCAGCATTCCAGTGTCTGTTCCGCGGGGCTCCACGAGGCGAGCGGGAAGAGTACCGGGACCGGGCTTCCCGCAGTGCGCTCGGCCGCCAGGGCCAGCAACAAGCGGGTCAGCAGCATCGTCTTCCCGCTGCCCGGGGCGCCGAGGACCACGAGGCGCCGTGTCGGCACCCGTTCCCGGAACACTTCGGTGATCTCCCCTCCCACTCCGGCCAGCCCGGCAGCCTCAGTGGCCCAGCCGGACGGAGGGGCCGAGCGGCCGGTCGGCAGGTCACCGGCCAACTCCCGCAGGACGGGCCAGGGCTCGCCGAACTTCGGATCGGCCGCCTGCCAGGAGACCGGGAGGGGATAGGGGTCGTTCAGCCGCCGCACCCGGGCCTCGGACTCCCACTGGACCCGCACGGCCACCGCCAGGCGATCGGCGATCTCGGCGACGCCGTACCCGTCGGCCGCCTCCCGCCGATCGGCCCGGAAGGTCGCCCACGACAGGTACAGGCCGCCCACGGACGGAAGCAGTGCCGCCACCGTCTCCGCGACCCGCAGCTCGAAACGGAAGGCGATGCACACGGCCCCGGCCATGCCGCCGACCGCCAGCACCAGATAGAGCACACCAACCCGGCGCGTCCGCCCGCCAGTTCCCATGCCCCGAATCTTCCAGCGGCGTGAGCGGGAACCTCGCCGGAACGGCGGCTCTGCCCCACGTACGAGTGACGGGTCGCCGGTGCCGCTGTGACGCGGGACCCCGGCATGGAGAACAAACCGATCGTGTACTCACCCAGGGGACGGGGCCCTCGTCGCCGCATACTCACCAGGCGACGGCGCCCTCGTAGCCGCACACTCACCAGGCGACGGCGCCCTCGTCGTCGAAGAAGCCGCCGCGCGGCCCGTCGTCCGGCAGGGTGGCGAGCCGGATCGCGATCGCCGCCCCCTGCTCGGGCGTCCGCGGCGCCTGGAAGCCGGTGAAGTCGGTGGCCACGTAGCCGGGACAGCAGGCGTTCACGATGACATGCGTATCGGCGAATCGGCGGGCGTACTGCGTCGTGATGCCGTTGAGCAGAGTCTTCGACGGTGCGTAGGCGGCCATGACCGGGCCGGTCCGGAGCGTCAGCGAGCCCATGCTGCTCGACATGTTGACGATGCGCGGCGAGTTCGCGCGGCTGAGCAGCGGAAGCATCGCGTTCGTCACCCGTATGACCCCGAACACGTTGGTGTCGAGGACGGTGCGGAGGACGTCGAGGTCGAGCGTCGTCGGATCCTGCGCGCCACCGTCTGCGCGGCCGGGGATGCCCGCGTTGTTGACGAGCGCGTCGAGCCGACCCGCCGTCCGCTCGACCGCCGCCGCGGCTGCGGCGACGCTGTCGTCGGAGGTGACGTCGAGTGCGACCCCGAAGGCGTCGACGCCCGCGGCCCGCAGGTGCTCGACGGCCGCCTCGCGCCTGCCGTCGTCGCGGGCGCCCACCGCGACGGTGTAGCCGATCGCGCCGAGACCCTGTGCGATGGCGAGGCCGATTCCCTTGTTCGCGCCGGTGACCAGCGCGGTCTTCGTGTCGTTCACGCGATCCATGCTCGGCTTGCGGCGCGTGCGGCGTCCAACACCCGCTCGGTCCGCTGTGATACTCCCCGGGTATCAGTCGGTAGGCTGCCCGTGTGGACGATCTGGAGACCCGCGAGCTGCGCTACTTCGTCGCCGTCGCCGAGGAACTGCACTTCGGCCGCGCCGCCGTGCGGCTCGGGATCGCACAGCCGCCGCTCTCGCGCGCGATCCGTCAGTTGGAGCGGCGGCTCGGCGTCCAGCTTCTTGACCGGGACCGTCGTGGCGTGACGCTCACGGATGCGGGCAGGGTGCTCCTCCGGGAGGCCGGGACCGCCCTCGACGCGGTCGCTGCCGCTGCCCGTCGGACACGGCGTGCCGGGAATCCGAAGCGGCCACTGGTGCTCGCCACGAAGGCCGGGGCCTCCCACGAGCTGCTGCGACGGCTCCTCGACACGGTGGCGGACCAACCCGGTGCGGCACCGGTCGAGGTGCTCCTGTGCGAGATCGGAGAGCAGGCGGGGCTGCTCCGTGACGGGCGCGCCGACGTGGCGCTCATGCATCGCCCGTACGACGACCTCGCCGGGTTCGACACCGAGGACCTCTGCGTCGAAGGCCAGGTCGCGGTCGTTCCCGCGGGGCATCCGCTCGCCTCCCGCGATCAGCTCACGCTGGCGGACGTCGACGACGTGCCGGACCTGCCGATCGCTCGCTGGCCCCGGCTCGACGGCACCTACCCGGACGGGCCCGGCCCCGAGGTGCGTACCCAGTCGCAGCTCGCCCAGCTCGTGGCCCTCGGCAGAACGCTGCTCGTGATTCCCGCCTCCAGCCGTGCCTGGCAGTGGCCCGAACACGTGGCGGTGCCCGTCGTCGACGCGCCGGAGGTGACCACGGTGATCGCATGGCCGCCGGGCAGCCGCTCCCTGGCGGTTGCCTCACTCGTCAGCGCCGCGGTCGGCATGACCGCGCCGGCGACCTGACCCCGACGACGGCGAAGTCGCCGCTCTCTCGGGCGGCGGAACGGCCGGGACCGTCGTGCGCGGGGCGGGTCAACTCACCGACGGGAAGCTGGACCTGGCCGGTGAGCGCTACCAGGAACCCCTGACGGCCGTCGCGCGGGCCATCGGTGTTCCTCCCTGAGCGGCGCCCCGCGCCGAGGCACGCGCATGGTCACGGTTTGCGCGCGACGCCGCCGTACGCCGAGATGGGTCGCCTCACTCCCACCTGGGTGGGTTCGGGGCGCCATTCGGTGATGGGCACGAAGCCCGGTTCGATGAGCTCGAAGCCGTCGAAGACGGCACGGATCTCGTCCTGCGTGCGCGGGTAGTAAGGAACCCCGCCGGTCTTGGCGTACTCCTCGCAGAGGGTCACGTAGGCCTGGCTGTCGGTGGTGCCGTCCCAGAGGATCAAGTGGCTGCCCGAGGGCACCGCGTCCATGACGGTGCGCACGATGCGCAGCATGTCGTCGTAGGTGCGGGCATGCCCCAGCACCCCCATGAACATCACTGTGATCGGTTGGGTGAAGTTCAGGGTGTTGCGGGCGTCGGAGACGATCTGTTCGGGGTGGTGGAAGTCCGAGTCGATGTAGGTCGTGACGCCCTCGTCGGTGGTGTTGGTCAACAGGGCCCGTGCGTGGCTCAGTACCAGCGGGTCGTTGTCCACGTAGATGATCTTGGATTCGGGTGCCACGGCCTGGGCGACCTCGTGCGTGTTCTGCATCGTGGGCAGGCCGGTGCCGATGTCCAGGAACTGCCGGATCCCGGCCTCGCTCGCCAGGTAGCGCACCGCCCGGACGAGGAACTGGCGCGACTGCACGGCCATGGTCGCGATGTCGGGGTCGATCTTCAGGCTGGCGTCGCCGACGACGCGGTCGACCTCGTAGTTGTCCTTGCCGCCCATCCAGTAGTTCCAGATGCGCGCCGAATGAGGGATGTCGGTACGGATCGCCGGGCCTTGCGGGTTCGACATCGGGCTGAACTCCTCGGTCTTCACGGGCGGCTCACGGCCGCACTCGGCACCTGCACGGGGACGTCTCCTGCCCGGCGCGGAACGCGTCAGGTCGCCTCCGACCGGCCAGCGCCCCGGCCCCACACGTTACTGGCCGAAGCCGTCCGGCGGGTGCTGACGGAACATCAAAGTACCGCCGTCGATGATCTGTTGGGAGACCGGGGAGGCCGACGGTTTCTGCGACCGGCTTGGGGGGCTCTCGTGTTCGGGGCCGTCAACGAGCAGATCTGCGAGCGAGGTGGGTTCCGGTCCAGCCGGTGGCGGCGACCACCTCCCGCGCGATGTCAACGACGCACCGTCCGTCCGTTGCCACCCGCACGGTCTCCGCGGGGGCCCGCTGGTCCAGGAGCCGTGCCTTGCGGACGCTTCCTTCCAGCTCCCGCTGCAGTTCCGAGCCGAGTTCCCGGCCCACCAGCCGCTCGCGGGCGGTTGCGTCGGAGGCGGTGAGCAGGACTCGCGTGATGCCCACTCCGGTCCCCATGGCGCGCTCGAACATGCCCGTCGCCTCCGGCAGCACGCTCACGGTGTTCGTATAGATCAGGCGCCGGTAGCCGCGCTGGGCGAAGTTCGCCCATACGGCGGTCAGATTGGCCTCCGTGATCTGCGCGCGGTGCGGATCTCCCTTCGGAGCCGGATGTGCCTGCCCCATGAAGTCACCGTCGATGACCGCGTGGGCGACCGCCGCACAGCGCAGCAACGCCGACACCTCCCACCCCACCGTCGTCTTGCCGACACCGGCTCGCCCTCCGATGAGCAGTACCTCTGCGTCATGCATGGAGGAAGCGTGCCAGCAGACGAGCACCTCACGCGATCCGATATCGATCTGGTCGCCTGGTTCCCGGCCCCGCCGGGTCCCCGGCGTCACGCTCGCGCTCTCCGCGTACTGCCGACCACCCTCGCCGTGGGCGATGCGGACGCCTCGTCCCGGCCCCGCACCGCAGCGACCGAATATGGTCTGGTCGGCCAACACCGCTCAGGGGATGCTCAGCAGGGCGCCGAGAGGGGAAGAGAATGGCGGACCTCAGCACGGAAGTTGGGAGCGGCCCGCGTCGCCTGGCGCGGTGGAGATCCCGGATCGCTGGCGGGGCGGCCCTGGTCGCTCTGACGACGACGCTGACCATGGGCGCCTCGTCCCCGGCCCAGGCGGCCGTGGGCGATTGTCCCAGTGGACTGGCATGGGGTTCCGTCTTCAACGGAAGCTATCCCGAGTACGTGGCCTACGAGTACGTCATCGACTCGGTGAGGCCCGACTTCCTGGTGAGTGAGGAGCGCGTTGTCGTCAACGGCACGAGCAGGGAGATCACGGGGAGCTTCACGTCGTCGGTGTCGAAGACGTTCAGCCTGAGCTACACCCTCGGCACCAGTGCCTCACTGTTCGGCTTCCTGAGCGCCAACGTCAGCGCGAGCATCACACAGAGCACGACGACCACGACCGGGGTCACGGCCACCGCGCCCGTCCCCCCGAACAGCCGGGTGATCGGCCAGTACGGCGTCGAGGCGTACGTCATGGACATCACCCTCAACGAGTACCGCTCCTACCTCGCCCTTCCGGAAGACGACGGCATCTGCGTCCGGCAGAACTCCACCCCGGGCACGAGCGTCGCGCCGACGCACTACACCGGCTGGCGGGTCATTCCCGGCTGACGCGGGGGCCGTCCGCTTGCCCGGCGCATCCCCGGGCGGTCGGACTCGTTCGAGGTACTGCTGCGGCGATCCCCTCGAAGTCCGTGCTCTCCTCGACGCCGTGACGCGGGCCATGTCGACCAGACAGGCCGCCAGACCCGGAGGCGGGGGTCGAGGACGGGCCCAGGGCCAGACCCGGGTGGACGAACACCGTGCGCCAGCGGCTCTGGGCGGCCTCCGCCGCCCAGGGTGCGCACGTCCGCGCAGTCAGTCGCCGAGACCGCGAAAAGGGCGGGGTGCGGCGACTCACCCGAGTCGCCGGAGCACCCACCGTGGACGTGAGAGCCAGCAGTCCAGGCCGCTCCGAGTGATCGCCTCGCCGCCGGACCGCGAACCCATACGGAAGCCCTGGCACGCCGCAGTCAGACGGGACCAGTCCTCGAAGTCGACCACTACGTCCGAGGAGGACCCGACATTCTCCTGAACCAGGCGTGCTTTTGCTGATTTCAGAGAAAGTTGGGGTCGTTTCAGGTTCAACGTATAGACACCGGCGGGCAAAGCCTCCTACTGTCTCGCCTCGAACCGGACGTTTCGCCGACGTTGCGCGGACATGCCCCTATTGACGGGGTGTCCGCGTGCGCCTGAGCCCGAGCCACCACCCCCCACCTGTGTCTGTCCAGCTCCGCCCGCGCTTGTGCCGCACACGAACGAGGAGTGACCGTGAGACCGTCACACAGGGACTTCGACCGCAGGTCGTTTCTGAGAGCCACCGCTGGTGCCACCGTCGCGGTGGGTGCCGTCACCCTGGCGGGGGCCGTGCCCGCCGCCGCGGCCGACGCCGAGGCCGAACCCCACCACGGTGCCGGGGCGTTGAGCATTCCCCGGGACCGGATCTCCATCCAGCTGTACAGCATCCGGGACAAGGTGAGTTCCCTCGGGTTCGCCGTGGTCTTCGAGGAGCTGTCCCGCATGGGCTTCACCGAGGTGGAGTTCGCGGGCTACACCCAGTCCACCTCCATCCTGGGCCGCCAGATCACCGTCCCGGAGATCCGCCAACTGCTCGACGACAACGGCCTGAAGGCCGTCGGCAGCCATGTCGGCATCAACGCCCTGCGCACCGACCTCCAGCGCCAGCTCGACATCGCCGAGGCGCTCGGGATGCCGCACATCGGCACCGCCAACGCGCCCACCTCCACCAACACCGTCGACGGCTACCGGGCCGCCGCCGCGGAGTTCAACGCCTGGGGCGCCGCGGCGACCGCGCGTGGGCTGAAGCTGTACCAGCACAACCACGCGGGCGAGTTCGCCTTCGCCACCGACCGGCCGGAGATCAGGCTGTACGACGTGTTCCTGGAGCACACCGATCCGCGCCACGTCTTCCTCGAGCTGGACGTCTACTGGGCGTACGTGGGCCAGTACCGCTACCCGGGCTTCGACCCGGCCGCGTACGTGCGCCGGTTCCCCGGCCGCTATCCGCTGTTCCACATGAAGGACGGCGCCACCAACCCGGACAACGCCAACGGCTACGACATCGTCGAGTTCGGCGCCGGTGACCTGCCCTGGAAGCGGTTCATCCACTCCATCGGCCCGCGCGGCACCCACGTCGGCGTCTGGGAGCAGGACACCGCGCCGAGCACGCAGCCGAACCCGCCGGGTTCGCTGGGCGCCGCCGAGCGCAGCTTCCAGGCGCTCTCAGCGCTCCTCGACTGACGTCACGGTTTCCGCTCCCGCTCCCCTGGCTTCCTGACCGCGCGTCCCCGCGCGCCCAGCTAAGGAGTCGTACGAACGATGCATCGCACCCTCAGACGGTGGGCGGCGCGAGCCGCCCTGATGTCCCTGCCGCTGGCCGGGCTCGTCCTGCCCGCGGCCGGTTCCGCCGCCGCGGCGGACGACCCGGCGCTCGACTGGGCCAACTACGAGCGCGTCACACTCTCCAAGAGCGTCGGCGAACCCATCGACCTCGCCGTGCTGCCCGACAACCGGGTGCTCCACACCGCCCGCAACGGCGACCTTCGGCTGACCGACCCCGGCGCGGGCACCACCAGGGTCGTCAATCACATCGACGTGTACAACAACTCCGAGATGGGGCTCCAGACCGTCACCCTGGACCCGGACTTCGACGAGAACAAGTGGGTGTACCTCTTCTACTCCCCGCCGCTGAACACCCCGACCGGCTCGGCCCCGCAGACGCTGCCCGCCGGGGAGGACGACTCGTACTGGGCACGCTGGGAGGGCCACGACCTGCTGGCCCGCTTCAAGTGGACCGGTGACGGGCTCGACCTGTCGACCAAGCAGGAGATCATCCGGGTGCCGCACAACCGGGGCCAGTGCTGCCACGTCGGCGGTGACGTGGACTTCGACGCCGACGGCAACCTGTACCTCGCCACCGGCGACAACACCCCCGCCAGCGGCCCCAACACCAGCGGCTACGCGCCCATCAACGACGCGCCGGGCTACAACCCCGGCCTCGACACCCGCCGGGGCGCGGGCAACACCAACGACCTGCGCGGCAAGATCCTGCGCATCCGCGTCGGCGCGGACGGCGGCTACACGGTCCCCGAGGGCAACCTCTTCCCGCCCGGGACGGCGAAGACCCGCCCGGAGATCTACGTCATGGGCGTGCGCAACCCGTTCCGCTTCGACGTGGACGACGCGACCGGCGCCGTGTCCTGGGGCGACTACGGCCCCGACGCCGGTACCGCCAACCCGGACCGCGGCCCCATGGGCCTGGTGGAGTGGCAGACCACCAGCAGGCCGCTGAACAGCGGCTGGCCGTACTGCACCGGCGACAACTCCCAGCCCTACCGGGACTTCGACTTCGCGACCCTCACCTCCGGGCCCGCGTTCGACTGCTCGGCCCCGGTCAACGACTCCCGCTGGAACACCGGTCTCACCACCCTGCCCCCGGCCGTCCCCGCCACGCTCTGGTACGGCGACCGGGACACCGACCAGCCCTGGCCCGAGCTGACCGCCTTCGGCTCCGGGAGCGGTCAGGCCCCGATGGGCGGCCCCGTCTACCACTACGACGAGGACAACCCGGCGGGCACCAAGTTCCCGGCGTACTGGGACGGCAAGCAGTTCTTCGGCGAGTTCTCCCAGGACTACGTGGCCGCCTTCACGTCGGAGGGCCCGGACGGGCCGGTCAGCAAGCTGGAGAACTTCCTGCCCAACACGGCCCTCACCGCCAACGGCCAGCCCATCTGGGACAACCCCATGGACCTGGAGTTCGGCCCCGACGGCTCCCTCTACGTCCTCGACTACGGCGACGGCTTCTTCCGCGAGAACCCGGACGCCGGGCTCTACCGCGTCGACTACGCCGAGGGCAACAAGTCACCGCACGCCGAGTTCACCGCCTCGAAGACCTCCGGGCGGGGACCGCTCGAGGTGACCTTCGACGCCGGGGGCTCCACCGATCCCGAAGGCCGGGTGCTGACGTACGACTGGGACTTCGACGGTGACGGCAGCTATGACGCCACCGGCCGGACCGCCACCCACACCTACGCGGACGACGGCCAGTTCCAGGCCCGCCTGCGGGTGACGGACCCCCTCGGTCTGACCGCCCTCGCCTCCCGGCAGATCACCGTCGGCAACACCGCGCCGACGGTGGAGGTCACCTTCCCGGCGCACGGCGGCTTCTTCTCCTGGGGCGACACCGTTCCCTACGAGGTGCGGATCACCGATCCGGAGGACGGCGCCGACGGCATCGACTGCACCCGGCTGGCGTGGACCTTCGGGCTCGGCCACAACGAGCACGGCCATCCCGTCGACAGCGGAACCGGGTGCAGGGGCACGGTCGTCACGCCCCAGGACGCCGGGCACGGCGCCACCGAGAACGTCTTCGGGGTCCTCGGAGTGACCTACACCGACGGCGGCGGCGCGGGTTCCGTACCGGCGCTGGCCGGTGAGGCCCAGGCCGTACTCAACCCGTCCCTGCTGGAGGCCGAGCACGCGGACGTCCTGACCGGCGTCGAGGTCACCGACGACGACACCGCCTCCGGTCTGCGCAAGCTCACCTCCTTCGACGAGGGGGACCGGATCGCCTACGACCCGGTCGACCTCACCGGCGTCAACGCCGTGCGGACCGTCGCCACCGGCGCCGGGGAACTCCAGTTCCGCTGGGACTCCGCCACCGCCGAGCCCTTCGCGACGGTGCGCGTCCCCGCCGGGGACGGCTGGCAGACCGTCACCACCGCCCTCACGGACGCGCCCTCGGGCACCGGCGCCCTGTACGTCACCTCCAGTGGCGGTGTGACGGCCGACTCCTTCACCTTCACCGGTCCCGGAGTCGCCGACAAGGCCGGACCGGAGATCACCGTCTCCGGGCTCGGCGACGGCGCGCGGTACGGGGACTCCGCGGCGCCCCTCCTCGCCCTCACCGCCGAGGACGCGGTGTCCGGCGAGGTCCCCACGGCCGCCACACTCGACGGGGACCCGGTCACCGCCGGTGAACTGGAACTGTGGCGCCTGCCGCTCGGCACGCACGAACTGCTGGTGACCGCCGAGGACCCCGCGGGCAACAGCACCACGGCGAAGGTCACCTTCACCACCAGGACCTCCTTCGCCGACGTGCGGTCGTTGGTCAAGCGTTTCCACCAGCGCGATCTCATCACCGGCAAGGGCGCCGAGGAACTCCTCGAACGCCTCGAGCAGGCCCGCCGTCACGCGGAGGCGGGCCGTGACAGCCTGGCGGAGAGGGCGCTGGACAGGTTCGCCGCTCTCGCCGCCGACCGGCACCTGGTGCGCGACGCCTCGGTGTCCGCCGCGCTGGTCCGCGACGCCGACTGGCTGGCTGACCGGTTGGCTGACTGATCGGCGTTTGCCTGACGTCGCCCCGCTGCGCGGCACGCACCTGGTGCCGCGCAGCGGGGCGACGGCGTGGGAGCACAGCTTGGTTCTCGGCTCCCCCGGTCGCGCACATACGTGACGCGCGCCACACACCTCCCGCGGAACTCCGGCCCTCACCGCCCCGACTCCTGAACCAGTGCGGCGCGATCCGACCGACGCCGTGCGACGCGATCTGGAGACCCGGTGATGGACGAGTCCCGACAAGCTTCCTCCGGCGCGGGTGCGCTGCCGCGGAAGGTGGCGCCGCCGCCCGCGCTCTGCGGCTTTCTGCTGCTCCTGGCGTTGATGTTCGCCGTGTCGTACGCCGTCGGGGCCGCCGCCGGGCCCGTGGCGCCCGGCATGCACGGCACCGGCTCCGGCGGCGGCGACGTGGGTGACGTGGAGGACATGGGGACCATGCACGGGGCGGACCACTGATGGCCACCGAACCGGTGACCGCCCTGGTCACGACCGATCTCACCGTGGGCGGCATGACCTGCGCGGCCTGCGTCAGGCGCGTCGAGAAGAAGCTCGGCAGGCTGGACGGGGTCTCGGCGACCGTCAATCTGGCGACGGGGCGGGCCCGGGTGAGTCATCCGGCGCGGATCGGCGCGGACCGTCTCGTCGCGACGGTCGAGGAGGCGGGGTACACCGCCACGCTGCCCGAGCCGCCGGGGAGGCGGCAGCGCGCGGTGGAGCCGGAGCGTGCGCGGCTGCTCATCGCCGCGCTGCTGTCCGTGCCCGTCCTGGTGCTGTCCATGGTGCCCGCGCTGCAGTTCCGCAACTGGCAGTGGCTGTGCTTCGTACTCGCGGCGCCGGTTGCCGTGTGGGGCGCGTGGCCGTTCCACGCGCGGGCGGTACGGGGGCTGCGGCACTCCACCGCGACCATGGACACGCTGGTGTCGCTGGGGGTGGTGGCGTCCTTCTCCTGGTCGGCGTACGCCCTCTTCTTCGGTGGTGCCGGGGATCCCGGGATGCGGATGCCCTTCAGTCTGGTGCCGTCGGCCTCGGACGGCGTCGCGCACCTCTACCTCGAGGCCGCCGTCGGCGTCCCGCTGTTCGTGCTCGCGGGCCGCTCCCTGGAGGCGCGGGCCCGGCGCGGGACCGGGGCGGCGCTGCGGTCGCTCGCCCGGCTGGCCGCCAAGGAGGTCTCCCTGCGCGAGGGCGGCGTGGAACGGCTGGTCCCGGTCGAGGAGTTGGGGTCCGGGCAGGTCTTCGTCGTGCGGCCCGGGGAGCGGGTGGCCACCGATGGTGAGGTGGTGGAGGGGAGTTCCGCCGTCGATCTGTCGCTGGTCACCGGGGAGAGCGAGCCGGTCGAGGTCGGGCCGGGTTCAGCCGTGGTCGGCGGGGCCGTCAACGCCGGTGGGCTGCTGCTCGTGCGGGCCACCGCGGTCGGGGCGGACACCCAGCTCGCCCGGATCACACGGCTGGTGACCGAGGCACAGGCCCAGAAGGCGTCGGCGCAGCGGCTGGCCGACTCGGTGGCCGGGGTCTTCGTGCCGGTCGTGCTGGCGCTGGCCGCCACGGCGCTGGGGTTCTGGCTCGGCGCCGGGGCCGAGCCACAGGCGGCGATCACGGCGTGCGTGGCCGTGCTGGTGGTGGCCTGCCCGTGTGCGCTCGGTCTTGCGACACCGACCGCGCTGATGGCCGCCACGGGGCGCGGGGCCCAGCTCGGCGTCCTGGTCAGCGGTCCGCGGGCCCTGGAGCGGCTACGGCATCTGGACACCGTCGTGCTGGACAAGACCGGCACCCTCACCTCCGGCCACATGAGCGTCGCCCGGGTCACGGCCGTGCCGGACGGGATCGGGACGGACGCGGTGCTGCGGCTGGCCGGGGCGGTGGAGCGGGGCTCGGAGCATCCGCTGGGGCGGGCGGTCACGGCGTACGCGCGCCGGACTGTCGGAGCGCTGCCGGATGTCGGCGCGTTCACCGCCCTGCCGGGGAGGGGGGTCCAGGGCCGGGTGGACGGTCGGCTGGTCGAAGTCCTCGCGCCGGAGGGCGGGTTGCCCGCCGTCCTGACGGAGGCGATAACGGGCGCGGAGGCCGCGGCGCGCACGCCGGTACTGGTGCGGGTGGACGGGGTGGCGCAGGCGCTGATCGAGGTCGGGGATGTCGTGCGGCCCGGAAGCTACCGGGCCGTTCACCGGCTGCGGCGCCTCGGGGTGAAGCCCGTGCTCGCCACCGGCGACGGGGAGGCACCCGCCCAGGCCGTCGCACGGGAACTGGGTATCGACGAGATCCACGCCCGCTGCTCGCCGGAGGACAAGGGTGCCCTCGTGCGGGACCTGCGAGAACGGGGCTGTCGGGTCGCGGTGATCGGCGACGGGGTGAACGACGCCGCCGCGCTGGCCCGCGCCGACCTCGGCATCGCCATGGGCAGCGGCACCGACGTGGCCATCGGAGCCGCCGACGTGACTCTCGTCCGCGGCGACATCGAGGCCCTGGCGGACGCGGTGCGGCTGGCCCGGCGCACCCTGGGCACGATCCGCGCCAACCTGGTGTGGGCGTTCGGCTACAACGTCGTGACCGTGCCGCTCGCCATGGTCGGCCTGCTCAACCCGATGCTCGCCGCGGCGGCGATGTCGGTCAGTTCGCTGCTGGTGGTCGGCAACAGCCTGCGGCTGCGCGGCTGGCAGCCCTCGCCCTCCCGGAGGCACACCCGATGACCGTAGGGGCCCGGTGGCGGCCGACCCGTCGTCGGCTCACCGACAGCCTGCTCACCGCGCTCGCGCCCGTCGCCGCGTGCGGTATCGCCCTGGGAGGTCTGACGGCCTGGGTCGGCGCCGGGCAGGCCGGTAGCCCGGCCCGGATCGCCGTCTCGAACGGACGGGTCTTCCTGCCGTACGGCGATACCACGGACACCGCCGCGTTCTTCGACATCTCCCATCGCGGCGGCGCGGGCGACCGGTTGGTCAAGGTGACGTCCTCCGCCACGGGCGGGCAGCTCGCCCTCAGCGCGCATCGCATGGCCGACGGTGGCGCGTCCGCCTACAAGGACGACGTGGACTCGGTGGCCGTCCCCGCAGGCCGTCAACTGTCCATGTCGCCGAGCGGCGTGGACGTGACCCTGCGGGCCGGGGCGGGCTGGCAGGTGGGCGATCTCGTGCCGTTCACGCTGCACTTCGAGCGGAGCGGGGCGGTCAGCGTCCTCGCGGTGGTGGTCCGGCCCGGCTCGTGACCCATGACGGGCGATGCGGTGTCCGGATGCGAGGATGAGGCGCCATGACAGCAGGGTGGTGCTCTCGCACGCTACGGGCCGCGGTGTTCGCGGCCGTCTGCGTGCTGCTCGCCGCCCTGGGGCACGTCCTGATGTCCGGCAGTCCCGTGGCCGCGTGGACGCTGGCCGCCGGAGTGGCCGTGACCGGTGCCGTGGGCTGGTGCCTGGCGGGCCGTGAGCGCGGGCTGCCGCTGATCGTGACGGTCGTGGTCGCCGCCCAGACGGCGCTGCATTCGGCGTTCTCGTTCGCGCAGTCGGCGGGTGGGGGAACGCCGTCCGGGGACATGGGTGCCACGGCTCATGACATGTCGTCCATGGGCATGGGGTCCATGCATGGGGGCCACTCCATGCACGCCACGCACTCCGCAGATGCCATGGACGCCATGGACGCCATCGGCATGGGTCACATGGAGCACTCCCCGGGCGGCTCGTCGTCGTTCGGCATGCTCGCCGCCCACCTCCTCGCCGCACTGCTGTGCGGCCTCTGGCTGGCCTACGGCGAGAAGGCCGCGTTCCGCATCCTGCGGGCCGTGGCCGGATGGCTGACCGCGCCGCTCCACCTGCCGCTCGCTCTGCCCGACACCCCCGACCGCCCGCACGTCCGGCCGCGTCGGCGCCGCTCGAGGTGGGCCGCGCGTCTCCTCCTCGTCCACACGATCACTTCTCGGGGTCCACCCGCGCGAGCCGCTGTCCTCTGACGACAGCCGGTCCCCCGAGGCTGCCCCCTGCGCGCCTCGGGCCTCGGTCGTACGCCCGTACAGGCGCCGTACGGCCGGATCCCCACGTACGCGACCGGCCGCGCCCTCTCGCGCGCGCCACCGGTCCGGATCCCGAGAAGGACACCAGGTGATCACTTCTGTCCTGCCCGCCTCACCCGATGAGGGCCGTGAGAGCCATGAGAGCGAGGAGAGCGGCAAAGGCGAGAAAGCGGCGCCGCTCGACGAATCGACGGCGTCGCTCGACGAATCGATAACGGCATGGGCGCTGGCCGCGCGCGGCGGTGACGCGGACGCCGTCGACCGCTTCGTGCGCGCGCTGCACCGCGATGTCCAGCGGTACATCGCCCATCTGTGCTCCGACACCCAGGCCGTCGACGACCTGGCTCAGGACACGTTCCTCCGGGCGCTCGGCAGCCTGCACCGGTTCGAGGGCCGCTCCTCGGCCCGTGCGTGGCTGCTGTCCATCGCGCGCCGCGCGGTGATCGACAGTTACCGGTACACGTCCGCCCGGCCCCGCCTGCACGACGTGGCGGACTGGCAGCTGACCGTCGAGAACGCGCAGCCGCGGGACCTGCCCGGCTTCGACGACGGCGTCGCCCTGCTCGATCTGCTGGCGTCACTGCCGGACGACCGGCGGGAGGCCTTCGTCCTCACGCAGGTGGTCGGCCTGCCCTACGCGGAGGCGGCCGAGGTCAGTGACTGCCCCATCGGCACGGTCCGCTCCCGCGTGGCCCGCGCCCGGGCCACCCTGATGGATCTGCTGGACGAGGCGGACGAACCGGCCCTGCAGGCGGCCTGAGTCCGGCTGCACGGCGGCGGCGCGGGCCGGGAGAATCCCGCGCCGCCGCCGCTCCCGCCAACTCGGCGGGAACTCGACGGCGGTTCGCCCCGACTTCTGGACCGGGTGACCGACGACGGTTCGCCCCCGTACCAACTGGAGCCTGGAGACTTTCGATGCGTTCTCGTGTGTGGAGCGGTACGGCGGCCGTCGTACTCGGCGGCCTGCTGGCGACCGGCTGCGGCGGCGGGGAGAAGGACACACCCGACGAGAGCGCCGGGAAGACGGCCGTCTCGGGTGACGATCCGGTCTCCGTCACCGACTGCTCGGGCGCCAGGACCACGTTCTCCGGCGTCCCGGAGAGGATCGTCACCAGCAACGCCTCCAGCCTGGAGCTGCTGCTCCGCCTCGGCGTCGGTGACAAGGTGATCGGCACCGGATTCCCGCCCGGCGAGGGCAGCCTCCCCGGCGCCCTCGACGCGGAGGCGCGGAAGGTGAAGGTGCTCAGCGAGAGCGTGATCCCGAAGGAGAAGCTCCTCGGGTCCGGCGCTGACCTGTACATCGACACCTTCGCCCATATGAATATGGGCGGCGGGATGGGCGACGCCCCGACCGAGGAGGAGTTCGAGGCGGCCGGGATCAAGCACATGTACCTCAAGTCCACCGCCTGTGCCGCGCAACGCGAGACCCCGGTGACCGACCTCTCCGCCGTCGAGGCCGACATCACCTCCCTCGGCCAGGTCACCGGCACGAGCGCCAAGGCGGAGGAACTCGTCGCGGGCATGCGGGAGAAGACGGACGCCGTCCGGAAGGCGGTCGGCGGTACGGCGGAGAGCGCGCGGCCCACGTACTTCTTCTTCGACTACGACGCCGGAACCAAGCAGCCCACCGTCGTGTGCAACCGCCAGGTCGCCAACGCGGTCATCACCCTGGCCGGTGCCCGCAACGTGTTCGCCGACTGTGACGGCGACTTCCAGCAGGTCGGCTGGGAGGACGTGATCGCCGAGAATCCGGACTGGATCCAGCTCGGCGTGCGGGACCGGGGCGGTGCGGCGGCGAACGAGAAGGCGTTCGACGAAGCGGAGCGGTGGTTGAAGGCCAACGCGGCCACCAAGGGGCTGACGGCGGTCAGGGAGGGCC
Organism: Streptomyces sp. NPDC057877; assembly: GCF_042796855.1. NCBI lineage: Bacteria > Bacillati > Actinomycetota > Actinomycetes > Kitasatosporales > Streptomycetaceae > Streptomyces > Streptomyces sp. NPDC057877. The sequence continues at coordinate 40,036 of NZ_JBHVMS010000018.1, read as the reverse complement.
GCTTCCTGCGCATCGGCTCCGAGCACACCACCATCGCCGGGGTCGAGAACGCCGACACCGTCGAGGAGATCGCCAGGACGCTCTACCCGGGCGAGGTCGGCTGACCGTGACCTCCATGTTGTCCACGTCCGGCCCCGAGACGGCGGACGTGAGCCGGGAGGCGCGCGTGGTGCGCGCCGGGCCGCTGGCGGTGGTCCTCGGGGTGGCGCTTCTCGCGGCGCTGACGGCGGCGGTGTCCTGGGGTTCGACCTCCATCCCGCCCGGCGAGGTGTGGGGCGTGGTGGGGCGGCGGTTGTCCGGCGAGGCGCCCCGGCCGGGCACGGACGACCTGATCGTCTGGCAACTCCGGGTTCCCCGTGCCCTGTTGGCGGCGCTCGTCGGCGCCGGGCTCGGTCTCGTCGGCACGGCCGTGCAGGCGCTGGTGCGCAACCCGCTGGCCGACCCGTACCTGCTGGGCATCTCCAACGGCGCCTCGCTGGGCGCGGTCGCGGCGATCGTGCTCGGTCTCGGGGCCGGTGGCGCCCTGGGACTGGGGCTGTCGGGTGCGGCTTTCGCCGGGGCGCTGGCCACCTTCGCGCTCGTGTGGGCGGTCGCCCGGCGCGGCGGAGGCTTCGCGCCTCTGCGGCTGGTGCTGGCCGGGGTGGCGATCGGGCAGTTCCTGTCCGGGTTCACCAGCTACCTCGTGCTCCGGGCGGGGGACGAGCAGCAGACCCACAGCGTGCTGTTCTGGCTCATGGGCAGTCTCGGTGGGGCGACCTGGGACTTGCTCGCCGTACCCGCCGTCGCCGTACCGGCCGGGTGGCTGTGTCTCCAGGCGCGCGCCCGGGGTCTGAACGCCCTGCTGATGGGTGACGAGTCGGCGGCCGGGCTCGGCGTCGACGTCACCCGGCTGCGCCGGGAACTGTTCACGCTGACCAGCGTGCTGACCGGCGTCCTGGTGGCGGTGTCCGGGGCGATCGCCTTCGTCGCGCTGATGGTGCCGCACGTGTGCCGTCTGGTCGTCGGCGGCGACCACCGTCGCCTCCTGCCCCTGTCCGCCCTGTTCGGGGCGTTGCTGCTGGTGGTGGTCGACATCGTCTGCCGTACGGCGATGGACACGCAGGAGTTGCCCGTCGGCGTGGTCACCTCGCTGATCGGGGCACCGGCGCTGCTGTATCTGCTGGACCGGCGGCTGGGGAGCGGCAGGTGAGGATCGACGTCGAGGACCTGCACGTCGCCTACGCCGGGCGTACGGTCGTGGCGGGCGCCCGGCTGATCGCGGCCGAGGGCGAGATCACGGGGCTGGTGGGGCCGAACGGCAGCGGTAAGTCCACGCTCCTGCGCACGGTCTACCGGCATCTGAGGCCCACCGCCGGGCGCGTGTTGCTCGCCGGTACCGATCTCCGGGAGATGACCGCGGTGCGGTCGGCCCGGCATGTGGCGGCGCTGCCGCAGGAGCGGGGCGGTGACTTCGAGCTGACCGTGCGGGAGGTCGTCGCCATGGGCCGTACCCCGTACAAGCGGGCCTTCGCCGGGGAGGACGCCACTGACCGGGACATCGTCGCCCGTGCGCTCGCCGACGTCGGCATGGACGGTCACGCGGGGCGGAGGTTCACGGCACTGTCCGGTGGTGAGCGCCAACGCGTGCTGTTGGCGCGGGCGTTCGCGCAGGATCCGGATGTGCTGGTGCTGGACGAGCCCACCAACCACCTCGACGTCCGCCATCAGGTCGAGTTGCTCGCCCTGCTGCGCACCGAGCGCCGTACCACCTTGGTGTCACTGCACGACCTCAACGCCGCCGCCTCGGTCTGCGACCGGCTGCATGTGCTGCACGAGGGGGCCGTGGTGGCGTCCGGGCCGCCGCGCGAGGTGCTCAGCCCGGCCCTGATGGCCCAGGTGTTCGGTGTGCGGGCGGCCGTAGTCGACCATCCCCTGACCGGGGATCCGCTGATCGCCTTCGACCACCGGGCGCCCGCCGACGGCCGCGAACCAGACCCGCTTCCCGCCCGGCGTGTGCGGAGTGAGGGGCGGCGGGGGTGAGACTCGGCTCTCGCGACGAGGACCGATGGCCGCTGGTTGCCGTGGCGGGCGTCCTGTCGTTCGTGGCGATGCTCGACATGAACCTCGTCAAGGTGCCCTTCTGTCTGCCCGCCCTGGTCGTCGCCTGGACTGGACACCCCGCCCGACCGGCTGGAGTGGGGCCACCGGCCGCGGCTGGAACGCGTCGTCGACCTCGCCCTGTGGCTGGACCACCACCGGCCCGAACTCGCCTCTGAGGAGCCCCGTCCATGACCATCCCGAAGCCCGCGGACCCGGTCCCGCTCATGGGCTGCCCTTACAAGGCCGACCCCTACCCCCTGTACGAGGAGCTGCGCGAGGCCGGTCCGGTCCACTCCGTGCTCTTCCCCAGCGGCGTACAGGCATGGCTCGTCACCGGCTACGACGCCGCCCACGCCGCCCTCAACGACGACCGCCTCGGCAAGAACCACGACCGCGGCAACCGCCGTTGGCGGGACCGGGCGTCGATCATGCCGGAGCCCCAGCACTCCCAGCTCCAGGTGCACCTCCTCCACCAGGACCCGCCCCGGCACACCCTCATGCGGCGCCTGGTCACGGACGCCTTCACACCCCGCCGCGTCGACAGTCTGCGCCCTCGCTTCCAGGAGCTGGCGGACGCCCTGATCGACACGTTGCCCGAGTACGGGCCCGCCGACCTGGTCGCCGGTTTCGCCGCCCGCTTCCCCTTCCAGGTCCTCGCCGAGGTCATCGGTCTCCCGCAGGAGCTGGCCGTCCGCTTCGACCGCGACTGGGGCAAGGTCGTCCAGCCGGTCGGCCCCACCGATCCGGGACGGCCGCGGTACGAGGCCCGGCTGCACGGCCTGCAGAGCTATATCGCCGAGGTCGTCGCCCACAAGCGCGGCCACGAGGACGACGACCTGCTCAGCCGTCTCACCACGGCCCACGACCGGCGCGAGCTGTCGCGGGGGGAGCTGGACTCCATGGTCTTCCAGCTTCTGGTCGCGGGGCAGGAGCCGGTGACCAACCAGCTCACCACGGCCCTGATCGCCCTGTTCCGCGCCCCCGAGCAACTCGCCCGCCTCCGCGAGAACCCTTCCCTGCTCCCCCGCGCCGTCGAGGAACTCCTGCGCTACGACAGCGCCTTCGAGCTGACCACCTGGCGCTTCTTCGACCAGGACAGCGACTTGTGCGGCACCCGGGTCCCCGCCGGTGACTCGGTGATCGTGTCCCTGTGCGCGGCCAACCGCGACCCGCGCCGCTTCCCCGACCCGGACACCCTGGACCTCGACCGCTCACCCAACCCCCACCTGGCCTTCGGCCACGGCATCCACTTCTGCCCCGGCGCCGCCCTCGCCCGTGCCGAACTGCAGATCGCCCTGGGCGCTCTGCTCGCCCGGCTGCCCGGCCTCCACCTGGCCATCAGGGACGAGGACATCGAGTGGACCCCGGCCGTCCTCGGCCGTGGCACCGCTCAGTTGCCCGTCGGCTATGACCGACGGCTCTGATCCCGACCACACTCCCCAGACGGCGCCGCCCGGCCGCGATCGACCACGGCGCCATGCCCGTACGCCTCCCCGAGGAACGACATGCCGCCGACGACCGCGCGCACCAGCGCCGCGATCCTGAGCCTGCTTCTCCCGCACCACCGCACGACCGATCAGGCCCACGCCCGCGCCTGCGCCGAGGCGTTCCCGCATCAACTGCGCCAGATCGCCGACGTCGTGCGCGCGGGCGAGCCCCTCACCTTCACCCTGCCCGGCTTCCCCTGCAAGTCCCCGAACCCCGCCAAGGTCCTCGGCCACCTGCCCGACATGGGAGAGCGCCTCTCGCTCGCCTTCCTGCACTCCCTGTGCACGGAGATCGCACGCGTCTACCCGCCGGGCGCCCGGCTGGTCGTCTGCTCCGACGGCCATGTCTTCGGCGATCTCATCGGCGTCCCCGACGACCACATCGACGCCTACGCCGACGAACTCCGCACGTTCATCGATGAGATGGGCTTGGGCAGGCTGTCCCTCTTCGACCTGCGCGACGTACTGGGCGACCTCCCGCACGACGCCAAGCGCGCCCACGTCCACGACCGCTACGCCCCCACCACGGACGCCCTGAGAGCGGAGATCCATGCCGACGACCACGCCCTGGCCCTCTACCGCGGCATCACACGCTTCCTCGTCGAGGACACCGCAGGCCACACCGGCACCCGGTCCGCGCTGCAACGCGCATGCCGACGGCGCGCCTACGGGGTCATCCAGCGCAGCCGCGCCTGGGGGGACCTCATCGCCTACCACCACCCCCGCTCCGTACGCCTGTCCATCCACCCCCAGCCCATCGGCGCCCACAAGTTCGGCATCCGCCTCCTGGACGCCCCCGACGCCTGGACCACCCCCTGGCACTCGACGGCCCTGCGCCGCGCCGACGGCACCTGGACCCTCATGCCACGGGCCAGAGCCGCCGAGCTGGGGCGCCTGGTCCGGCTCGGCGGCAGATCCAGTCACTTCACCCAGGGATCAGAAGGCCGCTGAACTCGCTATCCTGGACTGTCACGGCGCGATCACTGTGCGTTCTTACGGGGGAAACACGGTGTATGACGTATTCATCTCCTACGCGGCGGATGACGGCGACTGGACCGGCCTGCTCGCGGACCGTCTCAGGGCACAGGGTGTGCGCGTCTTCTTCGACCGATGCAGCCTGCGGCCGGGCGACATCGTGGTGCACGAACTCGAAGAGGCGATCCGCGGCTCCAAGCACGGCATTCAGGTCGTCGGTCCGCGCACCATGACCGAACCGTGGGCGCGCCAGGAGTACGCGGCGCTCGTGCAGGCGTCGGCCAGGCGCGGGCTGCGGCTGATCCCCGTGCTCTGCGGTGACGCCGATGTCCCCGACTTCGCCGCGACGCGGGTCTGGGTGGACTTCCGCAAGCTGAGCGGACCCGCGTTCGACGCCAAGGCCGCCGAGCTGGCCGGTGTCCTGCGCGGCGAGGAACAGGTCCGCAAGGCCCGCGCGGACCGGGAGTTACTCGACCTCGCCCGTCCGCCGACGCGGCGACCGCGTTCCGCGTCCCCGGAGCCCGCGTTCGTCGTCTGCTACGCCCGCGCCGACGCCGACTACGGGGAGCGGCTGGTGGGCCAGCTCTCCGGTTCGGGTCTGCCCGTATGGTCCCTGGGACACCTCAAGTGGGGCGACGACTACCTCTGGACGATCAGGCAGCGGCTCCGGCACGCCCTCGCGGTCGTCGTCCTGATGTCGCCCGAGGCCGAGGAGTCCGAGGACGTCACGCGCGAGATCCTCGAGGGGCAGCGCCACAGCCGCGAGTTCTTCCCCATCCTGTTACGCGGGGAACGCAACTACCTGCTCGCCAGCAGTTGGTACCTCGACGCCAGGAACGGCGATCTGCCCGGACCCGACGCGTTGCGCCTGCTGCGCCGCCTCCACGACTCCCACCACTTCCGCGGCTCGGACCGACAGCCTGCCGTCCAGCGCGCTTCCCCGGTCCCGCGGTACCGAGCGGGCCAGCCGCCGGTCTCCACCGTCCGCAGGTCGCTCGTCACCCTCGAAGCCCTGCTCGCCGAGCAGGAGACCGAGCACGCCGATCTGCTGACGACGACCTTGCTCCTGGAGGCCGTCGGCAGGCTCGACACCGGCTGGCTGCGGAGGCCCGACGGCAAGCTCCTGCCCGACGCCCTGCTCTCCGGGATCGACGCCCTCTGGTCGCGCTACTCGGGCGGCGTCCACGGCTTCGGTGCGCAGGTGCGCCGCGCCCGGGTGAAGGGCGGGCGGCACGCGGACTTCATGGCCCTGTCCGTGGCCTACGGCTGGCGTTCCTCGCCGTACGAGACGGTGCCCCAGTACCAGCAGTTCACCAGCGGATCCGGGACCCGGGACCACGCCTTCTTCCCGACGCTGCGCAACCCCCAGAGCGAGCGGTATCGGGACTGGTACGACCAGTGGACCCAGACGGTGCTCGCCGTACATCTGCGACTTCGCGAGAGGGGATGAGTCTTCGTTGACCCTGTTACTGGTGCTGTTACTGGTCGTCGGGATCGGCGTGTTCGGCAGCCTCATCGGCTACGGGGCGGGCCGGTCGAAGGGTGAGCACCGACCACCCCGTGCGGCACGGCAGTCCGGTGCCCTGGCCGGACTGGGAGCGGGCGTGGTCTCCTGGGCCGGTCTGTGCGTGGTGCCCGCGGGTCATGTCGGCATCGTCCACAAGAGGTTCGGGAAGGCCCATCCGGACCAGCGCTTCAAGCGGATCACACCCCACAACGCGCGCGGCGTCCAGGCGCGCACCCTCCTGCCGGGCCGTCCGTACTGGCTCACCCCCTTCGTCCACAGCGTCGAGTTCGTCCCGCGGATCCACGTCCCGGCGGGCCACATCGGACTCGTCGTCGCCACCGAGGGCGCCAAGCGCGACCCCGGCCGGGTCCTCGGCCGGTACGTGGAGTGCGACAGCTTCCAGGACGGTCCCGCGTTCCTGCTCGGCGGCGGCGAACAGGGCAGACAGCTCGCGATCCTGCGCGGCGACAGCTCGTACTACGTCAACACCGCGCTGTTCCAGGTCGAGGTGGTGCCCCGGACCTATGTGGAGCCGGGCACGGTCGGACTCGTCATCGCCAGGGACGGCGCGATCCGGCCCCCGGACCGCCCCTTCGGCCGGTACGTGGAGTGCGACAGCTTCCAGGACGGACCGGCGTTCCTGCTCGGCGGCGGCGAACAGGGCAGACAGCTCGCGATCCTCACCGGCGGCACGCATTACGACATCAACCCCTACCTCTTCGAGGTGATCACCAGCAGCGGCGTGAGCGGATCGGGGCGGGGCGGCTCGAACGGTCTCCGTGCCGAGCAGTTGAAGGAGATCGCGATCCCCGTCGGCCATGCCGGAGTGGTGATCACTCTGGACGGTGCCGAGCCCGACCGGCAGGAGCGCAAGGTCGGACCGATCGTCAAGGGACACAGCAGCTTCCGACTCCCCTGGGTGTTCCTGGAGAGCGGAGGGTGGCGGGGCGTCCAGGAGGAAACCCTCGGCGAGGGCTCCGTCTACGCGCTCAATCCGTGGTTCGTACGCGTCGTGCTCATACCGACCCGCCTGCTCATCCTGGACTGGAGCAACAAGGGCGGTTCCCAGTCGGACAACAACTACGACGCCGCGCTCGACCGGATCAGCGTCAACGTCCAGGGGCACCGGCTCCAGGTGGAGCTGCGGCAGACCCTGAACATCCCCGAGGCCGCCGCTCCCCGGCTGGTCAGCGAGTTCGGCGACTCCTCGACGTCCGGGGTGGGCGGTCTGGTCAACAACCCCGCCCCGGTGCAGCGGTTCGTCGAGCGGGTGCTCGGTGGCGCCGTGGACACGTACTTCAACGGCATCGCCGCCGAGTCCACGGTGGAGGAGTTCCTCACCCGCTACGCCAGCATCCGCACGGACCTGGCGGCACAGGTACGCCATGCCCTCGCCGGGTGGGGAGTCGAGGCGGCGAGCACCAACCTGGGTGAGTTCGAGTCCCTCGACGGTGACCTCGACAAGGCCCGCAAGAGGGTGTTCGAGGCGCAGACACGCACCCAGGAGCTGGAGGAGCAGAAGAAGAACGCCCACCTCAAGGCGGAGATCCGGCGCATAGAGCGGGCGGCCGAGCGGGATCAGAGGCTGCTGGACGTCGTGGCCCTGGAACGCAGGATCGAGTTGCTCGGCCGGGACACCGTCGCCATGCAGATGTTCCTGGCGGAACTCAAACACATGAACGTCCCGCAGGTCGTCAGCGGGGACGCGGAGTCCCTGCTGAAGTACCTGCCCATGCAGCGCGCCCTGGAGATCATCGACGGGGCGAAGCGGCACGCCGAACAGTCCGCGCTGCCGCGGAGCGCCGCGGCCGACGAGGAGGGCGCGGGCTAGGAACGTCCGTGGTCGCGCAGCGCCCGCGCGATCTCGTCGACCCGTCGCTCGTACGCACCGTCGCGCCCGGAAGCGCCGCCCATTCCGCGAAAGTCCGCGAAGTACCGGGTGGCGGCGAACTCCGGCAGTTCCACGTCCCCCACCACGACCGGGATGAACAGGCGGCCGGACTCGATCGACGGCTGCATCAGGGCGGCGTACTCCTGTCTGACCCAGCCGCTGTTCATCGAGTCCGGGCTGAACACCAGCAGCCCGTGCGCGGCCTCACGGATCGCGGTCTCGACCGTGTGCACGCGGATCCCTCCCGGCCTGCTGACGATTTCGTCGTACGCCACGTTGAGGCCCTTCTCACCGAGCCGTGCCGCGAACGCGCGTACCCAGTCGGCGTCTTCGCGGCCGTACGAGACGAACACGTCGTAGGGCGCGGAGCCAGGGGCAGGCGGCGCCGGTACGGGTCGGTGCCGTCGCCTGGACAACTGGTGGCGGACCGCCACGTACGCGAAGTAGGCGCTGACGACACCGGCGACCGTACCGATCGCGCTCAGGAACAACCCCGTCGTATCCACGGGCATCAGGCTAATGTCCTGCCGGGACCCTCGACCAGGAGGGATATATGCACTGAATGCGCACATCGGCGACACCGGGTCGCCGGGAAAGGTACCGAGTAGGTACCATGCCGGTATGCCATCACTGAACGTGACCTTCACCGAAGAGGAAATGGAAGGCGTGCGCGCGGCTGCGGCGGCTGAGGGCAAGAGCCTCAAGCAGTACATGCACGACCTCGGGGTCCGCGAGATGCAGCGCCAGCGCTTCGTCGCCGGTGCCGCCTCGTGGGCGGACAGGCTGCGGGCCGAGTTCGACGAGGCGTTTCCCGACGAGGTGCCCCCGGCCCAGCGGGGCGAGGGGACCACCGCCGCCTGATGAGCGACATCCTGTACATCGACGTTCCCTGGCTCCTGGACGTCCAGGAGGCCGCCCTTGGTGGCGAGGACGTGTCGGTCACCGACTACTCGGCGCTCGTGGCGGCCGTCGCCCGCCAGAAGACGCGCATGCCGACCCTCGCCACGTCCAACCCCGACACCGCCTGGCGTGCCGCCGCGCTCCTGCACACCATCGTGCGCCTGGAACCGCTCCCCCACCGCAACAGCCTCTTCGCCGCGTTCGTCACCGCCCAGTACATGGACCAGTCCGGGGAAGGCATCGACCCTCCCTACGGCGCGCTGTCCGACCTGATCAGGAAGGTCCGCGAGACGCGGGTGTCCATATACGCCGTCGCGGACGCGCTGCGGGGCTGGCGGATCTGACGTCACCGCGTCGAGGGGGGTCGAGCCACCCGGTGGGGAGCGGTACCCGGGCGGACAGCAGTCCGGCCGACCGCGCGGCGGTCCAGAACGCCTGCTGGACGGGGTGCGCGAGCGCGCGGGCGGTCGCGTCCACCTCCTCCGGCTGTCGAGCACCGACCACGACACTCGTCACCGCGGGGTGCCCGAAGGGGAACTGGACGGCCCGAGGAGTCCGGACCGACAGACCCCCGCGGCCAGGACGGCGACGCCTCGCGTCTCGCACAGCGGCCGGAGCGTGTCGAGGCCCGACTGGTCGAGCAGGCTGTAGCGTTCCCGCGAGCATCACGCGGTCGGGTCCGGGATCGTCCACCTCTTCGAGGCGACGGACGGCCACCGGCTCATGGTTGACGCCGATCGACACCGCGCCGATCGTGCCACCGCGGCGGAGTCGGCCAGCGCCTACAACCCCCGTCGTTCAGTCCTCGTCGCAAAGCGCCCGAAGCAGAGGTCAGTTGGCGCAGCGGAACCCGAGATTGGAGGAGGAGGACTCCGGGGTGTTGGAGGAACGGGCGGAGACCCGGTAGCGGTTGCAGTAGGAGTCGTGGCACAGGTAGGAGCCGCCGCGCAGGACCCGGGTGGTTCCGGTGTCGGGGCCCGCCGGGTCCTGCCCCGGAGACTCCGCGTAGTAGGTGGGCGAGAACCAGTCCGCGCACCACTCCCACACGTTGCCGGACATGTTCCACAGACCGAAGCCGTTGGGGCGGTAGGACTTCACCGGTGCGGTGGTCAGGTATCCGTCCTCGGCGGTGTTGGTGTACGGGAACGGTCCCTGCCAGATGTTGCAGCGCCATCGGCCCCCGGGGGTGAGGTCGTCACCCCACACGTATCGGCGGCCCACGAGTCCGCCGCGGGCCGCGTACTCCCACTCGGCCTCGGTGGGCAGGCGCTTGCCCGCCCACCGGGCGTAGGCGTTCGCGTCGTTCCACGAGACGTGGACGACGGGATGGCTCTGGCGGTCGCTGACGTCGGAGCCGGCGCCTTCGGGATGGCGCCAGTGGGCGCCCCGGACGTTGATCCACCAGGGGGCTCCCGCGGCGTTGCCGAGGATGTCGGAGGCAGGGGCGGCGACGGCGAGGTGGAAGACGGCCGAGGAGCCGTGCCGCTCGGCCTCGGTCACATGGCCGGTGGCCTTGACGAAGGCGGCGAACTGGGCGGTGGTGACGGCGGTCTCGTCGATGTGGAAGGGTTTCAGGCGGACCTGGTGAACCGGGGTCTCCCCGTCCGCGGGGTATCCCTCGTCGAAGGCATCCCCCATGGCGAAGCCACCACCGGGCAGGCGAACCTGGCCACGCGTCGACCGCCCCCGGGTCGCCGGGGCGACCGCCAGCGATGACGCGTCCGCTGTGGGGGCGGCGGTGGGGGTACAGCAGGGGCGGTGATCGCGTGTCATGGGTCCAGATCCTCTAGGTGCGGTACGTGGACTCGTCGAGTCCGCTCAGGGTCGGGTCGTGGCCCACCTCCCCGACGTCGTACATCGACGTCATCCAGTGGTAGAAGTTGTCGCCGCGCTCCCGCAGGACGCCGTAGAGACGGCGTGTCATGCGGCCCCGGACCTCCGTCAGGTCGGGGTGGTCGTGCACGTTGTGGAGTTCGTCCGGGTCGGTCCACAGGTCGTACAGCTCGTTCACGGAGTCCGGGTTGACGACGAGTTTGTACCGGTCCTCGCGCAGCATGCGCTGGGGGTACGGGAAGTGGTGGCCGTGGAACTCGCAGACGACGGCGTCGTCCCAGTCGACGGACTCGCCGCGGACGAGCGGCAGCAGGCTGCGTGAGTCGACCGCGGGTTTCGGGTCGATGCCCGCCAGGTCGAGGATGGTCGCGGTGCAGTCCAGGAGGCTGACGAACTCGGAGCGCACTGCCCCGGCGGGGGTGTCCGGGACGCGGATCAGGCCGGGTGTGCGGTAGATGTCCTCGTACATCGCCGGGCCCTTGTCGTGCAGCCGGTGGGAGCCCGTGAACTCGCCGTGGTCGCAGGTGAAGAACACGGCCGTGTCGTCCACGAGTCCCAGCCGCCGCATGGCGTCCATGACCCGGCCCAGCTGCTGGTCGATCAGCGCCACGTATCCCCAGTAGACGGCGATGAGCTTGCGGGTGGTCTCCAGGGGCATGGTGTCGAACGTCCAGTGCGCGCTGTAGTTGCGCTGCACCGGGGGCTTGTCGTGGAACGTCTCCGAGATGGAGTTCGGGAGTTCGACGTCCGCCGGGTCGATCAGGTCGAAGTACTCGTCGGGGAGGATGTACGGCAGGTGCGGTCCGAAGAAGTGCAGCGCGAGGAAGAAGGGCTGCTGCCGCGCCTTGAAGTCCCGTGCGTACTCCTCCAGTTGCTCTATGGCGCGGGTTGCCAGGTAATGCTCGAAGGTCGCCTCGACCGGCTGGTGGAGGCGGGCGGCGAGCAGGTTGCCGGGCCCGCCGTTGGGCAGGGTGCCGCGGATGCGGTCGCTGATCTCGTACGGGGGCAGTCCGTGTTCGGCGAGGTAGGCCAGGTAGTCGGGGTGGTCCACCGGGTTGTGCCAGCCTGGCAGGTCCGGGCCGTCGAAGCCGTAGTCGGCGGCCGTGCGGCGGTTGCCCGCGTGCCACTTGCCGATGAGTCCGCAGTGGTAGCCGTGTTCCCGCAGGGCCCGGGAGAACGTGAACTGGTCCTCGGCCAGGTCCTCCAGGTAGCCGACATTGCGTTCGTGGTTGGCGAGCACCTTGTGCCGGAAGGGTGCCTGACCGGTGAGGAGGCTGGCCCGGGCCGGGGTGCAGATGGCCGTGGGGGTGTACCAGCGGTCGAAGCGGGTTCCGGTGGCGGCGAGTTGGTCGAGCACCGGGGTGTGCGCCAGCCGGTTGCCGTAGGCGCCGAGGGTGTCCACGCGGTGCTGGTCGGTCATCAGGAACAGGATGTTCATCCTGGTGGCGTCCGTCTCACCGGAGGGACCGGGACTGCGGGAGGGGGTCACTCGCCCGCTCCGACGAAGAGGTCACCGGTGTAGTAGGTCTCCGGATCGACCGGCTTGTCCAACTTCCCCACCTCCACGAAGTAGTCGTTCATGCCCTTCAGCCACTTGGCGACGGTGCCGTCCCGGGTGAGTGAGTCGAGTTCGTCGAGGCTGAGGAGCTTGTTGTTGGCGGCGTCGGCCGCGACCTGCTCGACGGGCAGCTTCAGTTTGTCGGCGGTGAGCTGGATGGCCTCGTCCGTGTGGGCGGAGCGGAACTCGATGGCGTCGCGCAGCACCGCCAGGACCTTCTCGACCTTCTCGGGCTGGTCGGCCACCACCTTGTTCCCGGCGACGAAGGCGGTGGGGAAGGAGACGTCCTTCTCGAAGTCGGTGTTCTTGGCCAGTTCTCGCAGGTCGGGGACCTGCTTCTTGATGGTGGCCGCGGCGGGGTACCAGAAGCCCGCGCCGTCCACCTGTCGGGAGGAGAAGGCGGAGACGATGGTCGACGGGTCCATGGGGACGACCTCGATGTCGTCCTTGGTCATCCCGGCCTTCTTCAGGGCGAGGGAGAGGATCATGTCACCGGACGTGCCTTCGGGCACGGCGACGGTCTTGCCCTTGAGCTGCCGCATCGTCTCGATGCCCGGCTGGGCGAGGACCCGGTCGGAGTTGCCCAGTGTGTTGATGGCGACGACCTTGGCCTGGCCGGAGGCGGGCAGCCACATGGCACCCGGGCCTATGTAGCCGAAGTCGAGGTTGTCCGTGCCGAGGGCCTGGATCTGCAGGGGGCCGTTGGTGAACGTCTTGGTCTCGGCCGTCAGACCGTGCTTCTTCCACAGGCCCTCGGCCTCCGCGATGGCGATCAGGCTCGCGCCGTTGAAGTCGTTGATGTAGCCGAGTCGCACCTTGTCGCCCGAGGAGCCGGACGAGGAACCGCTGCCGCAGGCGGTCAGCAACGCCAGGGCGGACAGGCCCGCGAGTGCGGTGGAGAGGGGCCCGTGGGTGATGGGTCGCACGAGGTGAGTCCCTTCCGTGTCAGTTCGTTGAAGCGCTGGGCAGGAGATCGGCGGCGGTGCGCCCTTGCTGGTGGTACACGGAGTGCCAGACGCGGTTGCGCAGCGCGGCGAACTCCGGACTGAGGCGGAAGGCCTCGTCGCGTGCGATGGCGGGGTCCACCTCGATGACGTCGTAGACGCGCCCCGGGCGGGCCGCCATGACGATCACGCGGTTGGCCAGGAAGACGGCCTCGTCGACATCGTGTGTGATGAAGAGGACCGTGCGCTTGTCCTGGCTCCAGGTGCGCAGCAGCTGCTCCTGGAGTGTGACCCGGGTCAGCGCGTCGAGGGCGCCGAACGGTTCGTCCATCAGGAGGATCGACGGGTCGACGGCGTAGGCACGGGCGATGGCGCAGCGCTGCCGCATGCCTCCGGAGAGGGTCTTGGGGAACGCGTCGGCGAAGCGTTCGAGGCCGACCAGTTCGATGAAGTGCTGGGCCCGCGCGCGGCGTTCGGCCTTGGGTACGCCCGTCGTGCGCAGGCCGAACTCCACGTTCTGACGCACGGTCAGCCAGGGGAACAGGGCGTACTGCTGGAAGATGACCCCGCGCTCGGGTCCCGGCCCCGAGACGGGTACGCCGTCCACCAGGGCCCGGCCCGCGCTGGCCGTCTCCAGCCCGGCGAGGATGTTCATCAGCGTGCTCTTGCCGCAGCCGGAGGGGCCTACGACGGTGACGAACTCGTGGTCCGCGATGTCGAGCGAGACGTCGTCGAGCGCGGTGAAGGTGTCCCGGCCCAGGGCGAAGGTCTTGGTGACGTTCTGGACGGATATCTTGGCGGGTGTGCTGGTCATCGGCGCTCCTGCCATCCGGTGAGCTTGCGTTCGGCGAGCAGCAGGACGCGGTCCATGAGGAGGCCGAGGACACCGATCGAGATGAGGCCTACGAAGATGGTCGGCAGGTCGTAGTAGAGCTGGGCGTTCTGCATGCGGTAGCCGAGCCCTTCCTGGGCGGCGATCAGCTCGGCGGCGACCAGGGTGGCCCAGGCGGAACCGAGGCCGACGCGCATGCCCACGAGGATGAACGGGGTGGAGGCGGGCACCACCACGCGGGCGAAGATGGTCGCGTCCTTGGCGCCCAGGACGCGGGCGGCGTTGATCAGGGTGCGGTCGACGTTGACCACGCCCTGGAAGGTCGAGATGACGCAGGCCAGGAACGCGGCGAGGAAGATCACGAAGATCTTCGGGGTCTCGTCGATGCCCATGATGACGACGGCCAGCGGGATGATCGCCAGTGGTGGGATGGTCCGGAAGAACTGGATCCAGGGTTCGATGAGACCCCGCAGGATGCCGTACCAGCCCATGAGGAAGCCGACCGGGATGGCGACGGCCGTACCGAGGGCGAAGCCGATGAGGACGCGGGTCAGGCTGGCGAGCATGTCCTGGCCGAGGGTGCCGTCACTGATCAGCTCCGCCGCCCGCGACACGACCTCGGGCGGTTCGGGAAGTTTGAATCCGGCCGCCGCCATGGCCCACCAGAGTGCGATGCCCAGGACGACGGACACGGCGTTCAGGGCCAGGGGAAGTCCGCGTCGGCCCCGTCGTGAGGGCTCCGGCGCGTTCTTCGTGTCGTCCGCGGCGGCTGGCTCTCCCGGCGTCCGCGCGGCAGCCGGTTGACGTGGTCGGGCACCCCGTTTGTCAAGGACGGACATGGGCGGCTCCTTCGCTGAGGGAACTGCGGGTACCGCAGTCGCCTCTGACGTCGGCGGTCTCGGGATACCTCGCCAGGAGTGGGGAACTGTGGAAGACCGCGGCGAGGGCGCCTATGGCGCCGTCGTCGTCGGAGAGCCGCGCGGCCTCGACGAGCGGGCTGGCCGCCGCGGTCGGGAAGAGTTCGGCGGCGAGGGTGGCGGCGACCTGCTCGACGATCACGGGCACCAGGTGGGCGATCTCACCGCCGATGACCACCTTGGACGGGTTGAGGGTCATGGTCGCCGCTCCGATGACACGTCCCAGCGCCCCGGCAGCCTCCCGCAGCACCCGGTTCGCGACGGGGTGCGCGCGGGCGGCGGCGTCCGCCAGGTCCCGCAGGCCGTCCAGGGGCAGGCCGAACTCCCAGCAGGCCGCGAGGATCGCGGGCACCGAGGCGACCGTCTCCAGACAGCCCCGCTTGCCGCACCGGCACGGTCGGCCCGACGGATCGACGGTCACATGGCCGAGTTCACCGGCCAGCCCCGCCGAGCCCGTCACCAGCTGGCCGCCGACGACCAGTCCACCGCCGACGCCGTCCGACAGCCGTATGTACACCAGGTCGTCGATGCTGTCGGCGCCGCTGATCGCCTCGGCGAGGGCGGCCAGCCGGGTGTTGTTGTCGACTATCACCGGGGCGTCGAAGCGCTCCGCGAAGGCCACGTCCACGCCTTCCGGTGCGGGACGGAGCACGGTCCCCGCCGCGTTGGTGCGGGGGCGTGCCGTGCCCTCCGGGACCGGGTAGGGGCCCGGCACTCCGATGCCGATGCCCTGGAGGGCGCCGTAGTGGACTCCGGCCTCGGTGGTCAGTCGTTCGACCAGGTCGAGGGCGAGTGTGATGCGTTCCCGCCAGGGCGCCGTGTCGTCGTAGCGCACCGAGCCCGACACCATGACCTCGTGCGACGCGGCGGCCACCGCCACGTGCACGCGCCGGTGACCGAAGTCGACGCCCATGAACTGCGCCGATGCCGGGTCGAGCGCCAGCCGCTCGGCCGGTCGTCCGCTGCCCTCGCGCCGGGAGGCGTCGGTGTCGACGACAACGATGGCGCCGCGTTGCAGCAGGTCCGCGGTGATCTCGGAGAGGGTGGTGCGGGACAGGCCGACGACCCGTCCTATCTCGGCACGGCTCAGGGCGCCGTTCTCTTGCAGCGCACGCAGGACGCGTTCCTCATGGGTCCGCCTGACAAGCGCGTGCACTCCGTTGGGCGTTCGCATGTCGGTCAAGGTAGGTAGGCGATGTCATTCCGTCAATGATCCGGCAGAAAAAGCACGATGACTGCTCTGTGCCCGGCCGCGCGCCTGCTACTCATCTACTGCTCATCTACTGCTCATCTACTGCTCATCTACTGCTCCGTCGACAGGTTCCGGATTATTTATCCGCACTGTTGACGCAAATGGCCGGACCTTCCCATGCTGTGCGGCATGGCAAGCAGGCACCGCTCTCCCACAGACTCCGGTGGTCGGCACGAGGCACTCGTGCTCGGACTGCTGCGCGCCAACGGCCCCCTTGACCGGAGCGGGCTGCGAAGCCTCAGCGGTCTGTCCCGGACGACCCTGTACGACACGGTCGCCAAGCTGGTCGCCGACGGCGCCGTCGTCGTCAGCACGCCGCACCTCACGCGACGCGGGCGTGGCAGACCGGTGGAGAGGCTGGACGTGAACCCCCGGGTGGCGGCCCCACTCGGACAGAACACCAACACCCCGCACGGTGAAGGAGGATCCCGCTGATGACCAGCGACGACCGCGAGCTGCGCCGACGATCCCTGCTGGCCGGTGCCGTCGGACTGGGAGTGGCGGCGGCCATGCCGGTGACGGCCGCCCAGGCCGCGCCCGGTCAGCCGAGCCGGACCTATCCGCCGAACTGGCCCGACGCCGAGCCCTACGGTGTCGCCGACGCCCGCACGGACCTCTGGCCCCGCGAGGACAACTCCTTCGTCCTCCCGCTCGAACTCCGCCCCCGCGACAGGGAGAGCGGCAAGGTGTGGATGCGGGACACCTATGTCAACTGCTTCACGGTCGGCGGCCGACCCCTCTACGTCGCCACCGGCACCACCCGGACCCCCGGGCTCAATGTGGCGGCCCCGTGGAACGACGGCATCTTCGTATGGATAGCACCCTCACTGAAGGGTCCGTGGAGACTCGTCGACACCACCCGCTTCCGCCCCGGCGCCGAGAAGGGCAAGGTCTGGTCGCCCGAGTTCGTCGGTGAGAACCGTCCCGGGCGCACGGTCGTCGCCCCGTGGCAGGAGTACTGGTACGACGACCGCTTCGGCAAGCGCGGCCAGGTGTGGGCCCCGGAACTGCACTACTTCAGGGGCAGGTGGTACATCGTCGCGTGCATGGGCGACCACTCCCGGAAGGTCGGCTCGTTCATGCTGGTCAGCGAGGGCGGGATCGCCGGACCGTACCGCCTGGCGCGGGGCAACCTGGACAAGCCCTTCGGTGAGCCGTTCATCGGCGGACCGGCCTTCATCGAGCCCGGGGCGTACCACCACATCGACGGCGGCCTCTACAGCGAGGGCGGCGACGCGTGGCTCGTGCTCCACAACGATCTCTACGCCGAGTTCCGCGACGACATGGAGGACATCGTCCCCACCACCAGCCTCCCGAGGTTCCGGCAGGTCCCGTACTCCCCCGAGCCCTACCTGGAAGGCGCCTACGTCTTCGGGCACGGCGGCAAGTACTACCTGCTCCACGCCGCGTGGAGCAGGAGGTCGACCCAGGCGGACGGCAGCGAGCGGATCGCCTACGACCCGCCCCAGGCCGGGCGTACGCAGTTCCAGTACGACGCGGTCGTCGCCGTCGCGGACCGCTTCGAGGGGCCCTACTCCGAGCGCTGGACCCTGGGTGTCGGCGCCGGGCACAACAACATCTTCCGGGACCACCGCGGCGGCCTCTGGGCGACGTTCTTCCGCAATCCGGTCGCCGGTTACTGGGCGGACCCGTCCCGCGTCGGGGACGCGGCGGTGCCCGGGGTCGTACGGCTGGAGTGGACCGGGCCGGAGGGGAACCGGTTGTACGTCAAGCGTCGTAACCCAGGGGTCGCGGTGGGTGGTTGACCGTCGCCGACCACGGGCCCGTCGACCGCGAGGGGTTCCGCGGTCTGGTCTGCCGGGGTGAGCCCTCAGACCGGAGACGTGCGCGTGCCCCTGGTCCGCCGCCGCGTCTTCGCCCAGCGGATCGCCGCACCCGACGGGGCGCTGGACTGGCGACGGGGCGGCTGGCACCGGCTCAGCCACGCCCCCATCGCCGTCCCGGCCGCCGTCGAGGTGACGGCGGCCGTCCAGAGGGCCGGGTGTCTTCGAGTGCCATCCGAACGGCCCGTGGGGCTGGCTGCCCGACGCCGACGACAACCGCCGACAACCGTGAGCGGGAGGCTCCTCAGGAACAGTAGACGGCCTGATCATTGGCGAACCGCTTGAACGCGTCCTTGGTCTGTTCTCCGGCGATTCCGTCGATCCGGCCCTCGTAGCCCCAGGCGGACGCCAGCAGGCGCTGCAGCGCCTGGATCGTCTGCGGCCCGACGATACCGTCGATCTCGCCGTTGTAGCCCCTGGCGACCTCGAGGTAGTTCTGGAACGCCTTCCAGCTGTTGGTCCCCAGAAGGCCGTCGATCTCGCCCCTGTAGTCCCAGTGCTTGAGCCAGCACTGGACGTTCTTGGCCTGCCTGGTGCTGAGCCCAAGGTTGACCACGGCGAGCGTACCGACCTCGCTGGTCGCCGTCTGTTGCTGGGTGGGGGCCGGGGCTGCCACAGCCGTGCCGGTGGTCGCGAGGCCGCCGGTGGCGATGCCGACCGCGGCAGTGGCACTGACGAGCGCCTTCGTGAGGGTTCGCATGGTGTGTACCTCCGTGGACGTGCGATGAACGGAACCGTCGGGCCGACCGACTCCGCGGTGAGACTGCGAGCGAGGGTGGCTGTTGTGCGTGGGGGGCGTGCGGGCCGCTCCGTGAGCGCCGTGCCGATTACTCAGCATCCCAGGGGTCAAACTGGCACGCGGTGGCGTGGACTTGGCTCACACACACTGAGGACCGTCAGTAGGGACGCCGTTGAATTCCCAGAAGGCAGCCGTGGTCCTGTCTCCGGCGATTCCGTCAACGACAAGGCGGTAGCCGAAGGAGTTCAAGAAGCGCTGCAACGCCTTGATCGTGTAGGGTCCGACGACTCCATCGACGACCAAGCGGGTACTTCCGTAGAAGCCCTGCGCGTTGAACAGCCGCTGTGCGGCCTTCCAACTGTCCGTGCCCAGCAACCCGTTGTGCTCCCAGGTCTGGAAGCCGGAGCGGGCCAGGAAGCACTGCCAGTTCTTCGCCCTGGAAACGGTCAGGCCGAGGTTGTTCACCGCGAGGACGGAAACGTCCTGGGTGCTCGCCGTAGGCTTGGCGGTCGGCTCGGACGCCGCGGAGCTGATGGTCGCGCCCGCCAGGCTTCCAGTGGCGAGTCCGATCACGGTGGCAGCGCTGATGAACGTCCTCGTCAAGGCAAGTCGCACTTGTTGTCCTCTTCACTGTCCCGCCACTGCGGGGCGGGATAAGGGAATGACTTCTCCAAGGAGCGGCACATGCCGCGCCCTTACTACGGCTTGAGTTTGCGGACGGTCCGTGCCGCAAGCGCCTGCGGCGCCGTGGCATCGTGCACAGGGTCCCCGAGAAGACCGATAGCCAGGCCGTCCGCTCCCTCCCCCTTTCCCTGGCCTCGCCCCATGACCTTACGGCCATCGCATGCTTCCAACTTGGTCACCCGTGCAGGGAACTTTGTCAGTGATGCACCGCACCAAGGTCGCGCCGCCTCACGCGGGGGCCACAAGAAATCGGAGCACGGCGCCGCCGCGAACAGGGAACATCTGCTTGGCGGATAGCACCAGGCATGTCACAGGAACGCAGCGCGTCACGCGTCGGCGGCTGAGCTGGGTCGTCGGGAGAGCGTCACCTTGCGTCGCTCTCGATCGATCTCGGTGACGACCACCGTGATCGTGTCGCCGACCTGGACGACATCTGATGCGGTCTCCACCGTTGTCCAGGCGAGATCTCGCAGGGGGACCAGTCCCTCGATTCCGTCGGCGACCTGGACGAAGACGCCCACCGGGATCAGCTTGGTGACCTGGCCAGTAAGTTTTTGCCCCACCGCGACGGTGTCGGCGAATACCTGAACGGGATCCGGCTGTGTGGCTTTCAAGGACAGTCTGGCTTCCAGGTTCCACGTGTCGAACTGGAGGAACGCACACGAGACGCGCTGCCCGACCTGCACGACGTCGGAGGCTGCCTCGAAACGGCGCCAGGACAGTTCAGCGAAGGAGATGAACCCGACGCCGGGGAAGACCGGATGGTCGGGTCCGTCGTCCAGCGCCACGAACACACCGAACCGTTCGATAGCCGTGATGGTGCCGGAAAGGAACTCGCCGTAGTGCAGTGCTTCCAGGAAGGCCCAGAGTTCTGGGTTCTCAGACGGTCCACCCCTCATGCTCCCAGCCTTTCACGAAGCTCTGCGCACCGGGTGCGAGGTTCGCTGACGCCGTAGTCTTGAGGGGACGTCCGGCGTGCAGGGCCCGCCCGGGTCCGGCATGTTCGCGCCCGAGGTGCCGGAGCCGACGGTGGACCGCCTCGCCCAACTGGCCGGGGACGGGGCGGCGCTCGAGTTCGCTGTCGGGTCGCACTCGCATGTCTCCGTCTACCGGATTCCAGGAAACCTTGTCAGTCGTGCAGCGCCACGAGGTGACACGTCATCCGGTGAGGGGTCCTCCGCGTGTGCCCGTCGAAGCCGTTGCACAACGAGCGGGAATCCCCCCAGACTGACGTCAGGAACTATGCGTGTGGAGGGGTGACTTGTGAGGGAACGGGCCGAGGTACTGCAAGTCCGGCTCTGTGACCGACGCGGCCGAAGGTCCGCCTCATGAGCCCGGTCCTGGACACCACGTTCATACCGCCGCGGGACCGGGAGGAAGTGGTCCGCAACGCGGTGTGGAAATCCATGGTGGCAGTCGACATCGACCACCGTCCCGCCGCTGAGGACATCTCCGTACGCATAGGGCTCGGCGCCGTGGGACCCATCAGGATCTGTTCGGCGCGGGCGACCGCGGTCGCGCTCCGTCGGACGGAGCGGCTCGCCCGGGAGGACGAGGAGCCTGCCGTCACTCTCGGTGTTCAGATGACGGGCAGCAGCGTGATCGTGCAGAACGGCCGTGAGTGCCTGCTGAGGCCGGGGGAACTCGCCGTCTACGAATCGATCGCTCCCTACACACATCTCTTCGACGAGGGAGTCGACTACCGCTTCATACGTTTCCCCCGCGCGGCACTCGCCCTCCCCGACCGGGTGTTACGGGACATCACCGCGGTCCCCCTGGGATCCGGCAACCCCGTCGCGCGCCTCGCCTTCCCCTACTTCTCCCAACTGGCCGTCGCCGACGACCTGCACCAGGGCGTGCACGCCGACGCCGTCGTGCAGCCCAGCATCGAACTCCTACGCGCCGTCCTGACATCCCAGCACGGCAACTCCACCCTGGCCAGAGGCCCGTTGGAGGCGACACTCGGTCTGCGGATCACTCAGTACATCCTGGCGCACCTGACCGATCCCGATCTGTCGGCGACACAGATCGCCGCCGCACACGGCATCTCCGTGCGTCATCTCTACGTCGTGCTGTCCCGGGCGGGCATCAGCCTCGGGGAGTGGATCCGCACACGCCGCCTGGCCGAATGCAAGCGCGAGCTGGCCGGACCGAACGGACGGCTGTGGACCATCGCGGCGGTGGGACGACGGTGGGGCTTCACGGACGCCACCCACTTCAGCAAGGTGTTCAAGCAGACGTACGGCATCTCACCCCGGGCCTGGCGCGACCAGCACGGCTGAACGCGATCACTGACAGCGCCTGACCCACCCCCTACCCCGGTATCACTCCCGACTTGGCTCCCCGGAGTGACGCCGCGCACCGCACCGCCTTCCTACCTTCCTCTCCGTCACCACGGACGAGACAGAGGGAGCTGGACGGATGCGTCGCTGCAGGAAGACCCTGAGCACTGCCGCACTGACCGCACTGCTGGTCGGCAGTACGGCGGGCTGGGCCTCGGCGAGCGGCGCGGGCGCGCTGAACGGTCCGCCTCCCGGTACCGCGGCCTGGCTGGCGGACGACTCACTGGGCAGGGCACTGCCCGACCCCACCACGACCACCCCGTCCGCGGTGGCGGCCTTCTTCGCCGACCTGACCGACGCCCAGCAACAGCGGCTCGTCGAGGACCACCCGACCGTGGTGGGCAACCTCGACGGCGCCCCCGTCCACCTCCGCTACGAGGCCAACGCCACCGCGGGCGACCAGGTCCTGGCCTACGACCCGCGCGGACGCGGTCTGATCGCGCGGGTCGCGGGTGACCTGGAGAACGCCGCCCATGTCTCGGTGATCGTCCCCGGCTCGGACATCGACCTCCCGACCTCCGACCGTACGGCGCGGTGGGCCGCCGACCTCCAGGAGGCGGCGGGCGACGACACCGCCGTCATCGCCTGGGTCGGCTACACCACCCCCTCCGGCATCGGAGCCGACCTGGCGACGGGCCGACTCGCCGGGACCGGCGCCGAGCGTCTCGCCCGCTTCACCGACGGCCTGGACGCGACCGGCCTGCCCGACCCCGCCCTCTTCTGCCACAGCTACGGCTCGGTGGTCTGCGGCCTCGCCGCCGATGGCACCGACGCGAGCGACATCGTCGTCATGGGCTCGCCCGGCATGCGCGCCGACGACGTCACCGCACTCGGCACCGGCGCCCGGGTGTGGGCGGCGAAGTCCCCGCACGACTGGATCGACCGCGTCCCCAACGTCGAGTTCCTGGGGCTCGGCCACGGCCAGGACCCCACCTCGCCCGACTTCGGCGCGACCGTCCTGCCCGCAGGCGACGTCCCGGCGCACGACGCGTACTTCACCCCCGGCACCTCCACCCTGACCGCCTTCGCGGCGATCGCCGACGGGGGTCTGTCATGAGGACCGCCATGAAGCTCGCCGCCACGATCGACGACCGGACCCCCGCCCACCGCGACCGCGCCCTCGACGGTCTGCGCGCGCTGGCCCTCCTGGCCGTCCCCACCGGCCACTGGCTGCTCGGCGGCTTCACCCTCGACACCGGCGGTGGCCTGCACAACGCCAGCCCGCTGGCCACGTTCGGCACGCTGTCCCCGGTCAGCTGGCTCCTCCAGATGCTGGGCATCTTCTTCCTGGTCGGCGGCCACTCCTCGTACCTGTCCTACCAGCGCCGCAAGGGCTCGGCCCGCGAGTGGATCGGCGGCAGGCTCACCCGGCTGGGCCGCCCGGTCCTCGGTGTCACCGCCGTATGGGCGCTGCTGCTGCCCACCCTCCACTACGGCCTCGGCGTCCCGACCGCCACCCTGCACACCGCCTCGACACTGGTCGTCCAGCCCTTGTGGTTCGTCGGCGTCTACGCGGTGATCACGGCCCTCACCCCGTACTGCGTCCGCGCCTCGCGGCGCCTGGGCTTCTGGTCCGCGGCCCCGCTACTGGGCGCGGTCGCGGTGGTCGACCTCCTGCGGTACGGGCCGTACGCGGACGTGATGCCGTCCTGGGTGAGCCTGCTCAATCTGCTGCCGAGGTGGATGTTCGCCTACCAGTTGGGCGTGTCCTGGGCGGACCGGCGGCTGGGCCGCCGCGAGGCGTGGCTGCTGTTCGCGGGCGGCGCGGCCCTGTTCGCCACGCTGCTGCTCGCCTTCCACTACCCGGCGTCGATGGTGGGTGTGCCCGGCGTGTCCAGGACCAACTCCCACCCGCCGTCCCTGCTGGTCCTCGCGCTGGCGGCCACCCAGTCCGGCGCGGCGATCCTGCTGCGCGACCGGCTGGCCCGGCTGCTGCGCCGCCCCGCCCTGTGGGCCCCGGTGGTGATCATCAACCTGTCGGCGATGACGATCCTGTGCTGGCACCAGACGGCGATGCTCGCCGCCGCGGTCCCCGCCTCGTACGCCGGTGAGATCCCCGGCCTGACCACCGCGCCGGACACGGTCGGATGGATCCTGGCGCGGGTGGCCTGGATGCCGCTGTTCGCCGGGCTGTTCGTGGTGATCGCGAAGTACGCGCGACGCCTGGAGACCCCGTGGGACGGCACCGGTACGCCGCGCCGGGCGGCGGCGGGGGTGCTGGCGGCGGGCTTCGCCTACTTCGCGCTGGCGGCCTGAGTGACGTACCCACACCGCCGTGTCAACGGCTCGGTCGTCCCGCCACGTCGTCACCTGCGGGTAGCCCCACCCCCGGCCTGCGGGATACCCCCCGATCGGTCGGGTGATGGCCGGATGGCCCGCCCACACCCCTGATCCGTACGTTCGTACCAGCCGGGCGGACGCGCCACATGCCGCATCAGCACCCGTCACCGGACACCAGAGGAGAACCATGCCGTCCTTGGCCGCCGAGACCGCCCTGCCGCACCCCGAGAACACCGTGGTCAGCCAATCCCCACCGGACACGGGCAGCGAGTTCACGCCCCTGCTCCGCGCCGTCAAGGGACAGGGGCTGCTCGACCGGCGCACCGGCTGGTACGCGCGCACCATGGTGACCAACGCGCTCGGCCTGGCCGCCGTGGTCACCGGCATGGCACTCATCGGCCATTCGTGGTGGGTGCTCGCTCTCGCCCCCGTACTCGCCGTCCTGTGCGCCCGCACGGCGTTCATCGGCCACGACGCGGGCCATGCCCAGATCAGCGGCGACCGCGTCACCAACCGCCGTATCGGCCTCATCCACGGCAACCTGCTGCTCGGCATGAGCTACGCGTGGTGGAACGACAAGCACAACCGCCATCACGCCAACCCCAACCACATCGACAAGGATCCCGACGTCGCCGCCGACATCCTCGTCTTCACCGGCGAGCAGGCCGCCACCCGCACGGGCTTCCGTAGCTGGCTCACCCGTCACCAGGCATGGCTGTTCTTCCCCCTCACCCTCCTCGAAGGCCTCGCCCTGAAGCTCTACGGCTTCAAGGACCTGCGCCGCCAGACCGGCCGCGAGCGCCTGGTGGAGGGCACGCTGCTCGTCGCCCATGTCACCGGGTACGTCACCCTGCTCCTGACGACCATGCCGCTCACGCACGCACTCGTCTTCGCCGCCCTCCACCAGGCCCTGTTCGGGCTCCACCTGGGCATGGCCTTCGCGCCCAACCACAAGGGGATGGACATGCCCGACCCCGACGGCGAGAAGTGGGGACACC
This sequence comes from Streptomyces sp. NPDC057877, assembly GCF_042796855.1. Classification (NCBI taxonomy): domain Bacteria; kingdom Bacillati; phylum Actinomycetota; class Actinomycetes; order Kitasatosporales; family Streptomycetaceae; genus Streptomyces; species Streptomyces sp. NPDC057877. The sequence continues at coordinate 14,974 of NZ_JBHVMS010000018.1, read as the reverse complement.
TGCGACGCCAGGTCCTCACCTCCCGCAACATCAAGGGCGGCGTGTTCACCGACTGGTTCCTCGGCGGCCTGAACTACCAGATCGAGCACCACCTGTTCCCGAGCATGCCCCGGCCCCACCTGAGGCTCGCCCAGTCCATGGTGAAGGCCCACTGCCGCGACCTCGGCGTCCCCTACGCGGAGACCGGCCTCGTCGACTCCTACCGGCAGGCACTCCGGCACATGTACGAGGTGGGAGAACCCCTGCGTGCCGACATCTGACGTGTCGGCGTGACTCCGGACGCCGTCCCGACCCCCCTAGGCTGACACCCATGACGTCAGTGGAGGAGCAACGCCCGCGCCCGCTGCCCGCGGGGGCCTCGCCCCGGTGGGTGCGGCTGCTGTCGTGGGGCGTGGCCTTCGTGCTGTCCGTCGCCCTGCTGCCCACCACCATCCAGGTGCTCACCGCCGACTACGGCCTCAACGCCGGGATCGCCAGCGCGCTGGCCGTCACCCAGGCGGCGCCGCTGCTGCTCGCCGTCGTGCACCCGCTGCGGGCCTGGTACGTCATCTTCGCCGCGGACGTGGCCGGGGCGCTCGCCCTGCTGACCGTCGACTTCGCGGAGCGGCTCCTGTGGCCGTTCCCGCCCATGGAGGTCGTCGGGTACGTCGGCCTCTGCCTCGCCCTCGGCCTGCGCGAGCCGCGCCGGACCCTGCTGGCGGTGTGGCTGGCGACGGCGGGTGTGAACGTCGGCCTGCGGTTCTTCGCCCCCGACGGTACGAGCGACACCAGCACGCTGGTCACGATCCTCGGCGGCGTCGCGCTCGTGCTCGGCGGTGCGCTGCGCGAACGGTACGAGGCGCAGCGCAGGCTGGCCGAGCAGGAGACGATCAGCGAGGCCGAGCGCGACCGGCGGACCCTGCTGGAGGAACGCGCCCGCATCGCCCGCGAGTTGCACGACGTCGTCGCGCACCACATGTCCGTCATCACCGTGCAGGCGGACACCGCGGCCTACCGCCTCGACGGCCTGCCTCCCGATGCGCAGCAGGAGTTCACGTCCATCGCGGCGACCGCGCGTGAGTCGCTCGGCGAGATGCGGCGCCTGCTCGGCGTCCTGCGCAACGAGGAGGCGCGCGGCGAGCTGGCGCCCCAGCCGGGCCTGACGCGGATCGGGCAGCTGGTGGAGGCGACGGTGCGGGCGGGCGTGCCGGTGGAGTTCAGCCCCTGCGACGCCGAGGTGCCGGAGGCGGTGGGCCTGTCCGCGTACCGCATCGTCCAGGAAGCCCTCGCCAACGTCGTCCGGCACGCGCCGGGCGCCGCGACACAGGTGGCGGTCTCGGCGGACGGGGACCAGCTCACCGTCCTCGTCGTCAACGCGCCGCCGCCCGAGCCGCCCGCCGCGCCACTGGAGGTGGGCGACACCGGGCACGGCCTCGTCGGTATGCGCGAGCGGGTGCGGCTGCTCGGCGGCACCCTCGACACGGGGCCGCTGCCTAACGGCGGCTTCCGGGTGGCCGCCCAACTCCAATTGAACGAAGGGGACTTCACGTGACGACTCGCGTGGTCATCGTCGACGACCAGGCCATGGTGCGGGCAGGCTTCGCCGCGCTGCTGGCCGCCCAGAGCGACATCGACGTGGTGGGCGAGGCACCCGACGGCGCACAGGGAGTGGAGCTGAGTCGGCGCACCCATCCCGACGTCGTGCTGATGGACGTCCGCATGCCCGAGATGGACGGCCTGGAAGCCGCACGCCGTCTCCTGTCACCCCCGCCGGGGGTGACACACCGGCCGCGCGTGCTGATGCTCACCACCTTCGACGTCGACGACTACGTCTACGAGGCACTGCGGGCGGGCGCCAGCGGCTTCCTGCTCAAGGACGCGCCACCGGACGACCTCGTCGCGGCCGTACGCATCGTGGCCGCGGGCGACGCACTGCTCGCCCCCTCCGTGACCCGCCGCCTCATCGCGGACTTCGCCAAGCAGGCTCCCGCCACCCGGGGCAAGCCCGCACTGCGCCTCAAGGGCCTGACCCAACGGGAGACGGAAGTCCTCACCCTGGTCGCCCGTGGCCAGTCCAACACCGAGATCGCCGAGACGCTGGTCCTGGCCGAGCAGACGGTCAAGACCCACGTCAGCCGCGTCCTGACCAAGCTCGACCTGCGCGACCGCGCCCAGGCGGTGGTCTTCGCGTACGAATCGGGGCTGGTGTCGCCGGGCGAGTAGGGTCACGGTCCACTGCACACCCTGGCCAGTCCCGTACCCGTGCGCGGCTGTGCCTCCTTCTGCACCCGCTGCAGGTCGCTCAGCAGGTCGGGGATGCCGAGGTCGGTGCCTTCCGCGGCGCGGGCCATGGTCAGCAGCGTGGCCTCGTAGAAGGCGTCGCGGACGGCGGGTGCCATGACGTCCGAGGCGTCGAGGCAGCGGACGCCCGGGCCGGTGAGCAGGTCGGTGATCTGTTTGCCGATCGGGCCGTTCTTCGGTGGCACCCCGCTGTTGGCGGAGAAGACGTCGGGGAACGCGGCCCAGGCGCGCTGTCCTTCCCGGGAGGCGAGCTTGCCTATCAGTTCCCTGGCCTCGGGGCGGTCGCTGAACAGCACGGCGAAGTCTCCGGTCACCTCGTGGGCCCGCTGCTCATAGGGGCCTTCGGGCAGGAGTGCGGCGGAGTCGGTCAGACCGGCGGATTTGCCCTGGTAGAAGGAGCGTGCGAAGGAGCCCTGGTGTTCCAGGGTGCATCCGCCCCGGCCCGCGAACAGCAGTCCGTTGCGGTCCGGTTCGCCCCGGTGGTCGGTGAGCAGGGCCCGCCTGGCGGCCTGCTCGTTCTGCTGGAGCAGTCGGCCCCAGGTCTCCCAGGCGGTGCGCACCGGATCGCCGGTCCACTCCCCCTCCTCCCGGCCCAGCGCCCACGCGCCGTAGGCCTTCGGGCCCGACCGTTGCAGCACCAGGTCCTCGATCCAGTCGCTGCCGGGCCAGCCGGAGGCGCCGTCGTCGCTCATGCCGATGCACCAGCTCTCCAGCGGTGCCGGTGCCGCGGTGGGCTTGTTGCCCGCGCGGTACCAGACGATGCTCTTGACGTCGGCCTTGACCGGGACCCAGTACACGGGTCCGGAGGTCTGGTCCGCCGCACTCCACGGAGGGCCGTACGCCTTGGCGTCGTAGAGGCCGTTCAGGGGTTCGAGGCGGCCCTGTGCGGCGTATTCGGCGAGTTCGCCGACGCCCGGCATGATCGCGATGTCCGGGGGCTCTCCGGACTGCACCTGGGAGAGCAGCACTTCGCGCTGGGCGGCGGTGCCCTGGTAGTCGAAGGGGATGCCGAAGCCGCGCAGGACCTCCTCGAACTGCTCCTCCTGGGCGTCCGTCCAGACGCCGAGGATGGTCACCGGTTCCTCGTCCTCCTGGTTCGCCCAGAGCGCCACCAGGCTGACGCTGACGATGAGCACCAGCGCCGCGAGGATCGCCGTCACCTTGGACCGCCTTGTCACGTGCGCCCCCAGTAGTCCTTCTCCAGGCGGCGGCCCAGCCCCACCGCGGGCAGTACGACGATCAGCAGGCCACCGGTCAGGGAGCCCTGGTACACCGGGTCCGCCCAGGTGCCGTCGGCCAGCTTCTGCCGGACCCGCTCGGACTCCTCCGTGAGGGTCTCCTGCGTGTCGGCCAGCTCGGAGCCGTCGTGGCGCTGTTGGGAGAGCGCGGTGATGGCGTCCAGATCGGCGCGGACCTCGTCGAGGTGGTGCTGGGCGGAGGACACCGCCAGCGCCGGGACGACCGCGAACAGCGCGGTCAGCAGCAGGGCGGCGAGCAGGTACGGGTCCCAGTCCCGGCCGCAGCGGTCGCGCAGCACGAACAGCGCGGAGACCAGGGTCAGGGCCAGGACCGCCAGGCTGAGTTCGGCGATCCACCATCCGGCGCGCTGCCAGCCGCTCATGGTGGCGGTGGCCGTCGCCTGCTCGCTCTGGTTGCGCTGCAACTGGTCCAGCCGGGCCACGAGTCCGACGCGGGCGCGGGTGAGCAGCGAGCGGGCCTCGGCCCGTTTGTGTTCCTGCATGAGCGACTGGTCGTGGTACCGGGTCATGGCGCTGGTGATCGAGTTGCCGTAGGAGGTGAGCAGACCGTTCACGGTGCTGAGGTCCTGGTCCGTGCGGTCCCCGATCCAGGACAGGCCCTGGTCGGCCGCGGAGAGCTGGGCGCGGTAGGTCTCCCCCGAGCCCGCGACGTCCACGAGTCCCCGGTCGACCAGTTCCTCGACCTCCCGGTCGGCGCGCAGCACCGCGAGCCGGGTGGCGGCGAGCCCCTGCGCGGTGGGCGCGTGTCGGGCGGCGAGTGACTCGGCGGCCCGCTCGGTCTGCCGGTAGGAGGCCAGCAGGCTGACCGCCGCCACGGCCGAGCACACGAGCAGGACCAGCAGATGTGTCTCCAGCAGTCGGCGGGTGCTCCAGGGGTGCAGCAGTCTGCGCCACAGGACCGTCGGGGAGAGGGCGCGCGGGGTGGTCACAGCAGTCTCTCCCCGCAGGCGATGCAGAATCGGGCCTCGCGCCCGGCCGGTGTCCCGCAGTGGCGGCAGCGTGGGTCCGCCGGTGGCTCCGGGGCGTCGGTGACGGGGCCGCCCGGACGGGTTCCGGCCCGCAGGATCATCGGGTCGAGGGTGTGCGTGTCGACGGTGGTGCGCACCCGGACGCGGCCCGCGGGCGCGTCGTCGATGTCGGCGACGACGAGGATCTCCTGGAGCACCCAGTCGGGGCCGTACCGCGTGGCCAACTGGGCGGCCTGGCCGAGGAGTCGTTCGGCTTCGTCCGTGCGGTGCTCCTTGATCGCGGCGAGGCCCTTGCGCAGGGCGGCCCGCATCGCGGTGGTGGCGTTCATGGAGCGCACGCTGCCGCCCCCCGCCTCGCCGGGGAGTGGCGGCTGTTCGGGCCGGTGCCAGCGTGCGGTGACCGGCGCGTGGGTGTCGCCGACGGTGACCATGGCGAACAGCAGGTCGGTCTCCAGCGGGTCGGGGTCGGCGTCGGCGACGAGGGTGAGCAGGTAGTCGTAGCTGCCCGGCTCCCAGGGGTGCGCGGGGAAGGACCAGCGGTGCGGGTGGCCGGGCTGGGGCAGTCCGCCGAGGCGGTGCGGGCGGGGCGCCTTCTCGGCCAGGGAGACCTGGCGGACGGTGGGCCGCACGGTCACCTCGATCGGCAGCTGGGGGGTGTGCGCGCGGCGTAGCCGCTGGAGGGCGAGGGTGATCGCCGGGGGGAGGCCGCCGTCCACGAACTCCGCCGTGCCCTGCAGCCGTTCGGCGAGTTCGAGCAGTGGATCGGGGGACCAGTCGCTGCCGATGGCGAACACGTCGCAGCTGAACTGTCCGGCGCAGGCGTCGAGTTCCTCCTGGATCCTGGTCTCGCCCGGTGCGCTGCTGCCGTCGGTGATCAGCAGCAGGTGGCGTACGGACAGCGGGCGCGCGGCGAGCAGGGCGCGGGCGCGGGCCACCCAGGGGGCGTATCCGGCGGGCCGTGGGCCGTCCCGGTGCAGCGGCACGGCTCCGGCGGCGAACGCGGCCCGGCGCTTCTCCCGGGGGTCGGCCACGGCCCACTCCTCGTCGCCGAGGGGGTAGCAGCGGGTGGGTTCGGGGCCGCCGCCGAGGACCGTGAAGGAGATGTCGTCGGGCAGGGCGCGCAGTACGGCGGGCAGTGCGTGCCGCACGGCCGCGCGGTGCGGCTCGGCGACGTCCACCGCGATGATCACGGCGAGTTCGACGGCCGGGAGTTCGGCGGCGGCTCCGGTGGCGGTCGCCTGGACGCGCAGATGGGCCTCGATCCTCGTGTTGCGGCGCGGGGTGAGCCGCTGGTCGAGGTCGACCTGGAGCTGGATGCCGAGGTGCGGCGGCCGGACGACGCTGCTCATGCGGTGCGTCACCCCTCCTTCGCCTGTGTCGTTGTCGGGCCGGATGCTCAGAACGTCGTCTGTGGCCGCACCACGTGGGAGAGGTCCACCAGGTACTCGTGTGCGGTGGGGGACGATCCGTGGTGTGCGGCCAGTTGCAGGTAGTGGCGCTCCATCTGGACGCGTACGTCGCGTTCCTGCGGACTGAGCCGCCGCAGTCGGCGGGCGCCGAAGCGTGCGCCGCCCGCGCCGGGTCCGTCGCTGCGGCCGTGCAGGGCGTCCAGCTTCCATTCGTGCAGTTCGATGCTCAGGCGCAGCGCCTCGTCCGCGGACAGGGTGGGCTCGCCGGCGCCCGGTAAGCGGCGGGCGAGGCGGTGCAGTTCGGCCAGTGCCGCGTCGACCTCGGCGGGTGTGGGCAGGGGGTCGCGGCCGCCGGGCAGCCGGGCGGCGCGGACGCGCAGGGAGGCGATCCGGGCGACGGTGTGGTCCAGGGAGCCTTCACGCACCCGGCCGAGCACGTCCAGGGCGCCCGCCCGGTCGCCGTCCCGCAGGGCGAGCCGGGCCAGGCCCAGGGCGGCACCGCCGTGCGCGGGGTTGCGGGCGAACACGGCCTCGTACAGTTCCTTCGCCGTGGGCCCGTGCGTGTCGTCGTCGAGCAGTTCCCCGCAGTAGGCGAGGGCCAGTTTGGGCGCGTACTCGCCGGGCAGGTCGAGGCGGACGCGGGTGAAGTGCCGCTTGGCCTCGGCGACGAGCCGTGCGTCGGCGTCCAGGTCGGCGCGGCGCAGCGCGACCAGGGCGCGGTGCCACTCCAGGCGCCACTGCCGCACGGCACGCGGGCCGGGGATGGCGTCGGCGGTGTCCAGTTCCTCCTGGGCGCGCTCCATGTCGTCGCGTCCGTCGCGGCGCAGCAGGACGCGCACGTTGTGCAGGCAGATCTCCACCGAGGTCGGCCGTTCGCCGTCCTGGCCGAGGAGTTGGTCGGGGTCGTAGCCGCTGCTCACCTCGAACCGGGCGGTCTGCGGGTCGTCCGGGTAGCGGCGGGGCACCGGCAGACAGCGGGCTATCTCCGTGGGGGCGGGTGTGCCGGGGTCGAGGGTGGGCGCCACGGGCGGGTCGTGGCGGTGTCGGCGCGGGCGGTGGAGCCAGTGGGTGATGCCGGGTACGGTGCCGAGCCGGGCGCCGAGCAGTCTGGGGGACGGCCGGAAGTGGTGGGAGGGCTCGGGTGGGTCGCTCTTGCCGCGCAGGGCACGGATCTCCCGCAGGGCGCCCCGCAGTTGCCCCGCCATGTCCTGGGCGTCGGCGAACCGCAGACCGGGGTCGGGGCGCGTGGCGCGTTCGATGACCCACCAGAAGGAGGCGGCGCCGAGACCGGGGACCTCGTCGACGGCCCAGACGGCGAGTTCGCGCAGGGTGACGCCGACGGTGTGCAGGTCGTGGGCGACGGTGAGTCGGCCGGAGGTCTCCGTCTCGGGCGCCATGTACGGGGGTGTGACATGGGCGGGGGGTTCTTCCTGGCCCTCTTCCCGCACGCCGCCGAGGTCGATGACCTTGACACCGTCGCGGTGGTGGACGACGTTCGACGGCTTCATGTCGCCGTACAGGAAGACGCGTTCGCCGCCCGCGTGCAGATGGCCGAGCGCCTCGAGGATCTGGCAGCCGTACGCGGCGACGTGTTCGATGTCGAGGACGAACTCGCCGCGCCGGGTCTCCTCGACGATCTTCTCCAGGGTGCCGTCGCCGACGTCGTCCATGACGACATAGCCGCCGGTCACCTGCCCGGTGTCGTCCTGGCGGGCGACGTAGTCGCGGATCTGGACGATACGGGGGTGGCGGATGGCGGCGAGGTTGCGGCGTTCGACGTCCGCGAGCCGGGCGCCGTCCCGTTCGTAGCGGTTGAGCAGCCCCTTGACGGCGACGATGTCACCGAGGTGGGTGTCCTGGGCGAGGTAGACCCAGCCCTGGCCGCCGTGGGCGATGGGCCCCAGGATGCGGTACTGGCCGCGCAGTACGTCGCCCTCGGTGAGGTCGGGCCGGTAGGAGTAGCGCGCGCCGCAGGCCGGGCAGTGGCCCTGGACCGGCACGGGATCCGCGGTGTAGGGCGGGCCGAAGGTGATGCCGCAGTCGGGGGACGAGCACCCCATGCGGACGCGCAGCGGTGCCTCGGGGTTGATGAGACGGGCGCGGGCGGGGCGGGGTTCACGCTCGGGCAGGGTCAGGAGCTGTCGCGGCCCGTGGTCGCGGGGGGTGCCGGGCAGGTCGGGCAGTCCGGGGTCCTTCTCGTGGCGACCGCACTCGGCGCAGTGGCCGGTGGGCAGGACGGTTCCGCCGCAGGGGGCTCCGGTGAAGCGCCGGTGCGGGCAGAGCGTCATCGCGGGGTCGCCCTTCCGTCTCGGTGTGCCCGGGGCGGGGCCGTCATCTCCGGCTCCGGTGGCGTCGTAGTTCGGCACGGAGCGCCGCGATCAGTTCCCGCAACCGGGTGAGCTGCCGCTGCGGGTCCGACACGCCGTCCAGGGCGCGGCGTTCGGCGTGGTGCCGGTCGGCCGTCTCGGTCGCGGATTCGAGCGATCCGCTGCCGACCACGCCGTAGCGGACCTCGTGGCTGAACTCCGCCTGCTTCAGGCGGGCGAGCAGGACGTCCGCGTGGCCGAGGAGGGCGGGCCGCAGCAGGGTGTCGCGTGCCGCGGTCCAGCCGGTGCCGCCCTCGTGCCGGAAGACGAGCAGCAGCCGCACCCCGCACTCCCTCAGCCGGGCGAGCAGGCCGATCAGCGGGCCGGGCTCGGGTTCCTGGTCGAGGCCGTCGACGACGACGGTGGGTGGGCGGCGCGGGGGCGCGGGCAGTGGCCGGGGGCGGGGCCTGGTGCCGAGCAGCCAGTCCCAGTAGGCCAGGTACTGGCCGGGCGGGAAGGCGATGTGCTCCAGGACGTGGTCCGCCAGTTCGGGCCTGCTGGAGCGCCCGCCGCGGTAGACCTCGTCGGCGCGGTGCAGCAGATGGCGCAGGGAGCGTTCCTTGCCGCTGCCCGGAGGCACCACGGTGATCTTCACCGGGTCGTCGTCCGGGTCGTCCAGCCACCGGGTGAGCCGTTCCTCGAAGCCGCGGTCCCAGGCGTACGGGCTGCTCAGCTCCTTGACGACCGGGGAGAGTTCGGCGATGCGGTCGACGGGGATCAGATACGAGAAGGCGAGCCGGTTGGTCTCGGGCAGCAGTTCGCCCAGGTCCCCGCGCCAGCTGACGACGAGGCCGACGACGCGCGCGGGCCGCCCCTCGTACGGCCGGGTGCACACGGCGGCGCCGCTGAAGCCCGCGCGCACCACCTCCGCCTTGGTGGCGGCGTCCAGTTGCACCCGCTCACCGCTGGTGCCGCCGATCCGCCCCCAGAGGGTGAGGCCGTCGTCGAAGCCCTCCGCGTAGCCGGTCGCGAACACCTCCATGCCGCCCCACATCCGGGGTTCCAGCGGTGCGGGGCGCGCCTGCGGGCGGGGGCTGTCCAGACGCAGTACGGCGATGTCCTCGCCGCCCTCCCCCTCGGGGAGCCAGCCGCCGGGCAGCACGCGTGCGGCCACCGGTTCCAGGTCGCGGTTCTCCGCGAACTCCACCCACATCACGGCATCCGGCCGACTGACGACATGTGCGCAGGTCAGCACCGTGTGCTGGTCGACGAGCACACCGGCGCCGCAGAGCGGACCGTGTGCGTCGCCGCGTCGTAACCTCAGCCTCCAGTCCGCGCGCAGCTCCCCCATGCCGCCACAGGGTACGCGTGGACCCCGGTGCCTCCCTAGACTCGTAACACGGCTTGATCGGGCCATTTGGGGGCAGCGGGCGCTGAGTTGACGTGGCGGACCCGGAACCGGGCAGTCTCGCGGAGGCCATCGGCACACGGTGCGGGCCTGCGCCTGGGCGTGGTGGAGGCGCGGCTCGGGGGCTCGGTGAGCCGTGACTCGACGCATCGAACTAAGGTCGGCGTCAAGCCGCTTCCGTGGACGGACGGCCGCCATCACGAGGTGAGCCGCGAGGCCTCGGGCCGCCTCGGCAAGGGCATGGTCTCGCGCGGCTGAGGTCGCGGGGGTCGCAGGGCGGGCGATGTGTCCGTCTCATGACGCCCCTGTTTACATCGATGTACAAGCCGTTCTAGCCTGGCGCGGATCCCACCCCCATGAAGGGAAGGCCGTGTTGATCCCCCGTAGTTCGCATGCCCTCAGACACCGTCGTGGCCCCTCTCCCGCCCGGATACGGACCCTGCTGCTCAGCCTCCTGTGCGTACTCGCCTCGCTGTCGGCCGTCCCCACCGCCACGGCCGCCGAGGCGCGGGAGCCCCTGTCCCCCATGGCCACGGGAACCCCCCTCCGGGACGGAACGGCCCTGTACCCGCGTGCCATCCGGCTCGCCCACAGCGGCGGGGCCAACGGGCGCGTCCTCGCCAGCGTCGTCAGCTTCGACGGCAACAACGGCATCGGCTCCATCCACGAGAGCAGGGACTCGGGGGCGACCTTCCGCCAGGTCGGCCAGGTCGCCGACCCCGAGTCCGCCGCGGGCCAGGGGCTGTGCTGCGCCACCCTGTTCGAGCTGCCCCGGCAGGTGGGCGCGATGCCCGCGGGCACGCTGCTGTGGGCCTCCTCCGCCGGTCAGGACGAGCAGGACCGCCGTATGGCCCTGCGGATCTGGCGCAGCAACGACGTCGGACGCACCTGGTCGTACCTGTCGTCCTGCGCCGTGGCCAGCGGCACGGGCGGCCTGTGGGAGCCGGAGTTCTCCGTGGCCGCCGACGGCGCGCTGGTCTGCCACTACGCCGATGAAACCGACGGCGTGCACAGCCAGAAGCTCGTCGCCGCCCGCAGCTACGACGGGATCCGCTGGCAGGGCCACCACGACACCGTGGCGAGCAGCTGGTCGCCCGACCGGCCGGGCATGCCGGTGGTGCGCAGGCTGCCGAACGGCGTCTACTTCATGAGCTACGAGATCTGCAACCCCGGCGGGCAGTACCAGTGCGTGGTGCACTACCGGACCTCCGCCGACGGCTGGAACTGGGGCAGCCCCACCAACCTCGGCATCCGGCCCGAGACCGCCGACGGCAAGTACTTCCGCGCCACGCCGACCATCGCCTGGGCGCCCACGCCGGGCGGCGGGTCAAACGGACGGATCCTGCTGATCGGGCAGCGCCTGCTCAACCGGGACGGCACCGTCGCCCCGGGCAGCGGTCGCACCATCCTCACCAACACGCAGAACGGCAGCGGTCCCTGGTCCGAGATGCCCTCACCGGTGACCGTGCCGAACCCCGAGGTCAACTACTGCCAGAACTACAGCTCCCCGCTGCTGCCCTCGGCCGACGGCAGCCGGGTGCTCCAGATCGCGACCGACTTCGAGGGCACGGTGTGCAGGGCGTACTTCGCCACCGGCCGCGTCACCTGATGGCCGCGGGCATCCGCCCGCTCCGCTGACGCCGTGAGCCCTCTTCGCAGCCGACCGAGCCGGAGGAGGGCTCACACGGGCCGTGCCGTCAGTCCGACACGCGACGCAGGATCGCCGTACCGTCCTCGCCGGTCGCCGCCCGGATCACCACGGCGCCGGGCTGGGGGACGGCCGGGTGGGCTCCCCAGGCCGCCGCAGGAGTTGCCGCCGCCGTGGGCGCGGAGCACCGTGCGGCATCCGTGGCCCGGTCCGGTCGCGCCGCCCGTGGACTGGCCGTTGCCCGACTTCACCGTGTGCTGGACCCCGTGGGGCCGACCCCTCGACGGCAGCTTCCGAAGCACGGCCGAAGGAGAACCCCTTGCGTGTCAGGTAGCTGTTGAAGGCCCGCTCGAAGAGGAAGGGGTACGTGCTGTGGTGGACCATTCCGTACGCGTCGAGGTCCTCGAAGTGCACGGAGACCGCTGCGCACACACCTACGGGGTCTCACTGTTGGCCGAAGTCATCATGCGTCCGTTCTGACGAAGCACCCAGCCGATCCCGCGCACCTCAGCACGAACGTCCCGCGCGGAGCCTGCTGGAGAACCCTGCCCAGCCTGTACGACTACCTGAAGCACCGACTTCGTGCCCGCCGATCTGTCCACGGCCGACGGCCCGCGGCGCAGGGTGGACGCGGTTCTGGCCGCTGACCCCCGGCTTGACGTCCTGGTCGACAACACGGGTGGCGGTGACCTGCCGCGGGAGGCCCTCGCCGATCCGCTGAACGGCGGGGACGACGTCTGGAGGGCCGGGTTCGCCCTCCACGATGCCGAGCGCGGTCGGTGCGGACCGGTTCGTCGACGCCGGAGCCACCAAGTCGTCTGAGACGGCCGGACACCGGCCCTCATCGCCTGTTCACCTGCTCGGTCAGCCTGCCCTTGCGGAGGGTGAGTATGCGGTCGGACTGGGTGGCGACCTGCTGGGAGTGGGTGACGACGACCACGCACTTGTGCTGTTCGTGGGCGAGGCCGCGGAAGGTGTCGATGATGCCCTGGGCGGTGTCCTCGTCGAGGTTTCCGGTGGGTTCGTCGGCGAAGAGGATGTCGACGTCACAGGCCAGTGCGCGGGCGATGGCGACGCGCTGCTGCTGGCCGCCGGACAGCCGCAGGACGCCGCGGGTGGCCATCGACCGGTCGAGGCCGAGGCTGTCCAGCAGATGAAGGGCGTGCGCCTTGCGGCTGCCCTGGGCGGGCTTGGCGCCGGTGATCTCCATGGCGCAGACGACGTTCTGGAGGGCGGTCATGTAGGTGAGGAGGTTGTACTGCTGGAAGATCGTGGCGGCGTGCTTGTTGCGGTAGCGGCCCAGGCCCAGTTCGTCGAGGTCCCGTCCGTCGAAGGCGATGGTGCCGTTCGACGGGGTGTCGAGGCCGCTGGCGAGGCTGAGCAGGGTGGTCTTGCCGCTGCCGGAGGGGCCCAGGATCGTGTAGAAGGTGCCGCGTTCGAAGGCGTAGTCGATGTCCCGCAGGACCGTGGTCCTGCGACGCTGGCCCGCGTAGGTGTGGCTGACCCGGTTGAGGCGGAGGAGGGACGGGGCCGCGGTGGCGTTGGTCATGGCGGTCACCTGCCGTTCGTGAGGATGGAGCGGGGGCTGAGGCGCAGCACGGCGGCTGCCGGGATCGCGGTGGCGAGCAGGCCGATACCGAGCCCGGTGCCACCGACGGTGGCGAGGTCCGCGGGCTCGAGCGTCACGGTGATCTTGTCGATGGGGTCGGCGTTCTGCACCGGCTGGTCGTCGGGGTCGATGCCGTCACTGAGGCCGGTGCTGCCGAGGGGGGGCGGCTCCCAGGCGTCGATCTTCCGCTGGGCGGAGGTGGCTTCGCGGCCGAGCAGTGACTGACCGGCGCTCTGTGTCAGCCGCGGGGTGAACAGCGCGCCGAGGGCGACGGCCAGCGCGGCCACGACGGTGATCTCCAGGGCCTGCTGGCCGATGAGCTTCCACTTCCTCTCGCCCATGGACAGCAGCACGCCGTACTCCTTGCGGCGCTGCTTGACGGCGAGGTTGACGAGGAGGGCGAGGACGGCGGCGCCCGCGATGCCGATCAGCCACATGGCGAGGGTCGCGGTGGAGCTGATGCTCTTGAGCGGGCCGGTCATCTGCTGCACGGCCTTGTCGTTGACGTCCAGCTTGAACCCGTTCAGGGCGGAGCCCGCGATGTCCTCGGCCCGGTCCCTGAACGCCTCCTGGTCGTCGGCGTCCGTCAGGAGGAAGGTCGCCCTGGTGACCTCCGTGGCCCCGCTGCCGGGGGTGCTGAGGGCGGCGAAGCCGCCGACGGTGCCGTAGATCATGTTGGCCGGGTTGACGTAGTACTCGGGCTCCGGCTCGGTGCTGGGGCGCGGGTCGCGGAAGACACCGGCCACGGTGAACTCCCCGGTCGTCTTCTCGTCGTTGCCGGTCAGGGTGATCTCGTCGCCCGTCTTGAGTCCGTTCTTCTTGGCCAGGCGTTCCTCGATCAGGATCCGCTTCCTGTCCCTGTCGGCCGCGGTCAGGTGCTTGCCGGAGAGCAGCTCGAACTCGCCGCTGCGGAAGTCGGCGAGCAGTGAGGAGTCGAGGACTCCGACGCCCGGGGTGCCGCCGGGACCCATGGAGCCGTCCACACCGTCGGTGACGAGTCCGACGTCGCCCTTCAGGAGGACCCGGTCCCACATGGAGTAGCTGTACTTCTGGACCTGGGGCAGTCGGCCCATCTCCTCGACCACCGAGGAGGCGATCGTCGGCGCCTGACCGACGCTCCCCTGGGCCTGGGTGTCCATGCCGAGGTTGACCTCCGCGCCCACCGACCGTTCGGCCTCCAGCTCGGCTCGGGCGGTCGCGGCGTTGATCAGTACCCCGGCCAGCACCATGACGGAGATGACCAGGAACGTGGCGAAGGTGATCAGCGTCCGGCCCTTGCGGGCCCACAGGCTGAGACCTGCCCGTTTGACGAAGTTCATGAGTGTCGACTTTCTGGGTTCGTGCCGACGGCGGGCTATTCGCTGTCGGCGAGGATCGAGCGGGGGTGCAGGCGGAGGATTCCGACGCCGGGAACGACGGTGGAGACCAGGCAGATACCGAGGCCGATGGCGGCGACCTTTCCCACGTCGGTGGGCTCGACGCGCACCGTGGGCGGGGCCATCCCCGTGTCGGGCACTCCCGCCGCCGCGGTGCGCTGTCGCGGCTGGTCGAGCAGGGCGTCGCCCAGGGACGGGCCGGTGAGGTGACCCGCCAGTGCCGCGACGGCGATCGCGGGCAGGCAGACCACCGCGACCTCCAGGGCGTGCTGAGCGACGAGCTTCCACTTCTTCTCGCCCATCGACAGCAGCACACCGAGTTCGTTGCGCCGCTCCCGGATCTGCAACATCACGATCAGGCCCAGGATCAGCGCACCGGCCAGGGCGATGACCCAGACGATCAGTCCGGCGAAGGCGCCGACCCGTTGGATGGGGCGAACCTGGTCCTGGTACGCCTTGTCGTTCACGCGGAAGTCGAAATCCTCGGCGCCGAGCAGCCGCTTCGCCTCGGCGTGCAGCCGCTCGGCCTGCTCCGGTGAACCGATCCTGAAGACCGCTTCGTCGAGAGCCGCGGCACCGCTGCCGAGCCGTTCCGCGACGGGCAGCGGCACGTAGAGGCAATGCCGTTGCGTTTAGGGGTCGGCGGGTTGGGGTCGTTGGATGCGGACTGCTTGAGTGCCGGTGTGGGTGGGCTGGGGCCAGGTGTGGTGT
>NZ_JBHVMS010000017.1:0-109954 GCF_042796855.1 Streptomyces sp. NPDC057877 | reverse complement strand
GGGTTATGCAGCGCTGACGCGCTGCATAAGAAGCAGCTTCGCTGACGCTCCGCCAGGTTCCCCCCGCAAGCGGGGGGAACCGAATTCCGCAAGCGGAATTCTGAGTGCGTGTCAATTCGCGCAGGCGCGAATTGAGGGAATCCCGCAAGCGGGATTCCTGGGGCTGACAGTAAGGGGTGGGTGCATCACGCGCGGGTCTGTGTAGGGCTTGGAGTTCCCAGCTACCACCCCTGAACGGATGTGACGAACCGTCGGCCTGACGGGGTGCCGGCCTCGTTGTAGTGACGGGGGTTCCGCTGCGCTCCACCCTGAACCACTCCCCCACCATCTACCTGTCCCGACATGTTCACCAATGGCCTGTCAGCATACAGGACAACCGACCGTTCGTGGGTGGGATTGAGTCATGCGCCACTCTCGGGAACGAAGTTTCTGTGTGGGTGATGCATCACCAGTTGTGGCTGTGTAGAGTCTGGGATCAGATGCTACACCCCTACCGTCGCGCACCTTGCGCCTGGATTCCATTTGTTATTACGCGCTGCATTCCGCGAAAAGGAGAACACCGGGCATGGCCGTGAAGCTGCGTGATCACCAGACCGAGGCCGTTGCCGCCATTGTGCGCGGTCTTGATGTTCCGCCGGGTGGTATTCCCTGGAATGGTCTTCGTGGGCAGGTGCACGCGGCGTGTGGGACGGGGAAGACCATCATGGCGGCGGCGTCGGCGAGGCGGCTTGTGCCCCGGGGGCGTGTGCTCGTGTTGGTGCCGACGCTGGATCTGCTGGCACAGACGGTGAGGGCGTGGCACGAGGCCGGGCACAAAGGGCCGGCGGTGGCGGTGTGTTCGCTCCAGGACGATCCGGAGCTGTGGTCGTTGAAGGTGCGCTCCACGACGAACCCGATCCAGTTGGCGCTGTGGCACGGGCGGGGGCCGGTGACCATCTACGCCACCTACGCGTCCCTGGGGGTTCTGGCGGAGGCTTTCGAGGGCGCCTACGGTCAGAAGCTTGATCGAGTAGACCTCGCGGTGGTTGATGAGGCCCACAGGACAAGTGGCTCGATGGGTAAGGCCTGGGCGGCCATCCACGATCAGAGCGTCATCCCGGCAGCACGCCGACTGTACCTGACGGCCACACCGAGGATCTGGGAAGAGCGGCTCAACCGGGAGATCGCCGAAGGAGTCCGTGACCCGCTGCCGCGAGAGATGGCAGCGTCCATGGACGACGAGACCGTCTTCGGGCCCGTCCTCTACAAGCTCTCGCTCGCCGCTGCCGTCTCCCGGGGCTTGCTGGCGCGGTATCAGATCATCGTCCTGGAGCTGAAGGACCCGGTCGTCACTCCGGACCGGCTGATGGGTGAGGAGCGGCACACGGAACAAGTGCGCGGTCAGCGACTCGGAGCCTTGCAGGCCGCGCTCCTGCACACGATGGCGCAGCACAACCTGTCGACGTGCATCACCTTCCACCACCGCACCATCGAGGCACAGGCCTACGCGGAAGGACTGGAGCGGGTGGCTGCGAAGCTGCACGCGGATCAGCCCGAGACCTACCCGAAGCGGATCTGGGCCGACTGGCTGTGCGGCGAACACGTCCCTGAGCACCGGCAGGAGGTTCTCGGCTCGTTCGGGACCACGGCGCAGCGCGCCGTGCTCTCCAACTGCCGGGTACTGGGCGAGGGCGTCGACATCCGCGCGGTGGACTCCGTCGCCCTACTGGACCCCAAGGGCGCGCCGCACGACATCGTCCAGGCCATCGGCCGGGCACTTCGCCAAAAGCCCGGACAGGGCAAACTCGCCTCCCTGATCGTGCCGGTCTTCCTCCAGCCCGGAGAAATGCCCGAGGATATGTTCACCTCGGGGTCGTATCGCCCGTTGGTGAAAGTGCTTGAGGGTCTGCGGGCTCATGATGAAGAAGCCGTCGAGCTGCTCGCCATTCCCCAGGAGCCTCAGAAGGATGTCGCCCAACCGTCCGTGAACATCGGCACGCCGCCCGAGGAAGGCGAAGCCGAATCACGGTTGTTGCTCCGTTTCGCCGCCCCCAGGGATCCCGTGATGGTCGCGGACTGGGTCTCCTTCAACGTCATCGACACCGAACGCCAGGACTGGGCCCGCAGCTGGGCGAAACTGAAGACGTACGTCGAGCGGGTCGGGAACGCCCGCGTGCCCTACGGACACCGCGAGGGCGCGACACCACTCGGCCAATGGGTCGCAGAACAACGACGCGCCTACACAGCCGGACAGATGACCGGCCAACGCGCGAGGCGGCTCGAACAGCTCGGCATGGTCTGGTCCCTGGCCGATGAACGCTTCCAGGAAAACCTCGAAGCCGCCAAGGCGTACTACGAGCAGCACTGGACACTCTGCGCACCCCGCTCCGCGAGCATGCTGGACAGGCCGTTGGGGATGTGGCTCGCGAATTTGAGGCGGCCGGGTGCGCTGGACGGACGCCCCGAATGGGAGAGGGCACTGCGCGAGGTCGATGAGGACTGGAACCCGGCGTGGCCGGCCGAATGGCAACGCCACTACGCGGCGCTGCGGGAGCTGGTCGCCGACGAAGAGGGCCAGGCAGACGTCCTTCCTGGCCTCACGGTCCACGGCATGGACATCGGGAAGTGGCTGGCCCGCCAGCGGACGCCGGAGGTCTGGCAGGCCCTTCACGACGGGCAGCGCGAGCGCCTGGAGCAGCTCGGCATCACGCCGCCCGCCCCGGAGCCGGACACGCCCGCGAAACCGTCCACCACGCCCGTGGGGGCCTTCGAGCGGGGCGTGACGGCCCTGGCGCAGTACAAGGCTCGGGAGGGCTCCGTGAGGGTCCCTAGAGGTCATACAGAACGGCTTGAGGATGGCACCGAGGTCCGGCTTGGGGTATGGATCATGAACCAGAAGACCCGCAGGGCGAAGCTCGCTCCCGACAGACTCGCAGTGCTCGCCCACCTCGGCATTGACTGGGTGTGACGGCGAACGAGGAAGTTGCGCCGTTTTCAGCTGGCGTTGCACTGCGGCTGGGTCACGGCGGCGGAGGTGGGGCGGTGAGGTAGGGCGCGAGTTGGGCTTCAAGATCTGCGACGCGTTTGTCCAGGAAGCGGTTGTTCTGACGGGCGCTGGCCAGACGGGCTTGGAGGCGTTGGTTGTCCTGGGTGAGCTGTCGTGCTTGCTGCTTCAGGCTGGTGTTCTCGGTGACGATCCGCTGAAGTGAGCCTTCGGGGAGATCGTGTTCGAGGTCGCGGATCTTGCCGAGGAGTTCTGCGATGTGGGTGCGCTGAGTGAGGATTTCGCGCTGTGTCTGGGCGAGTGCCTCTTCGACATTGAGGGCGCGTTCTCTCCAGGCAGGCTGTGTCGGCTGCGTGTGGTTGCGGCTGTTGGAGAGTTCGGGGTGAGAGCTGTTTGTGCGGGTGGCCTGCTCCACAAGGGCTCTGGCTTGCTGGTTTTGGTAGAGGAAGGTGCGTGAGACGCGGGCGGTACGGGCAAGGGCTGCGACGGTGACAGGGGTATGGTCGCGCGCCATGGTCTCCAGGGCGGTCTGGAGGCGTTGAAGCATTTCGTGGGTGGTTTGGCGGCGGGCCTGTACGGCCGCGTCGGTGCGGGAAGTCTTCATAGCTGCCCTGTGGTGTCGTCGGGGGCTGGCAGTGCTGCGAGGTCTCGGGCGCGGAAAGCGGTGCTCCAGGTGCGGTGGAAGTAGTCCTGTGGGCGTCGCAGGTCGAGGGTGAGGGCTTCGTCGAGGATGCCGAGGGCGGCCAGGGCCTGCTCGAGTCCTTTGATCGCCTGGGCGGTGGGTTCGAAGACGGTGTGGAGGTAGTCGGCGGTGGCGTCGTCGGGGGCGTTCTCGGCGATGGAGCGCCATTGTTCGGCTTTGCGTCGCCAGTAGAGGAGGTCTGCGCCGGAGAGGACGAAGTTGTCGCAGTTCTCGCAGTCGAGTTTCCAGGGGCAGGCTCCGCCGTCGACGACGGGTTGGTAGGTGCAGAACCCTCCGTCGGTGGGAGTGCTGTGGCGGGAGAGGTCCAGGGCCAGGGCGAGGGCTGTGTCGCGGTCCATGGGGGTGGTGTCGCCGGAGAGGAGTTCGCCTGGGTGGGGTGCGCCGGGCCCGGCTACCCAGACGGTGTTCAGGACGTCTTCGAGGTCGCTGTTGGTGATCTTCACGTAGTGCTCGGCCATGCGTTCGGAGAGCTGGCCGAGGTAGCGGCGGATGTGGGTGAGCGTGGCGCCGGCGCGCAGCAGGTTGGTGGCCAGTGTGTGGCGGGCCTGGTGGGCGACGTAGGCGCCGCCGAGGTCGAGGCCGGCGATCCAGGTCTTGAAGCGCTGGTTGAAGTGTCCGTAGGAGATCGGCTGTCGGCCGTTGGGGTTGCGGATGCGGGAGGGGAACAACGCTAAGCCGGGGCGTTCGGCGGCTGTTGGGACGCGGCCGTAGCGTTTTTCGAAGAGCTGGAGTGTCTTGGTGCGGCGGGCATCGAGGCACTGGTAGACGGGCTCGGGGATGCGGATGCCCTCGTTGTAGTTGCCGACCTTGGTCTGGTCGTGCCACAGCATGGCCAGGCCGCGGTAGCGGCCGATGCAGTCCAGCCGCAGTTGGACGACCTCGCTGCAGCGGCGCCCGGTGGCGACGATGGTCTCCCAGATGTCCCGCAGGCCCCGGTCGTTGAGGTCGAGTTCCTCCAGGCGGCGCAGGTTGGTCTTGTCGGTCAGCGCGCGGGCGACGTCGTCGCTGAAGGGGTTGCGGGAGCGCTGTTTGATGCCGGTGCCGCCGTAGGGGATGGCGGTCAGGAAGCCGGTGTCGATGCCGAGGCGTTCGGCGTGGCCGGCGGTGATGGCGCTGTAGAGCAGCTTGCGTCCCCCGTTGAAGACGAACTGGCAGCTCAGGTCGGTGACGGTGGGGGGTCGTCCGTCGACAAGGACCATGCCCAGGGACGGCAGGCCGTGGCGGGCGCGGTGGCGCTGGTCGGCGACGAACCGTTCGGCGTGCTCACGGCGCAGCACGGTGGGGTCGTGGCCGGCGTTGGGGGCATCGGTTTCGAGGAAGACGCCCAGTTCGACAGCGGCGCGGCGCATCTGGTCGAAGGGGCCTCGGGTGCGGGGGCACTGCGGGGTTCGGAGCCACTCGGCGAGATGGTCCCAGAGCAGGTCGCGCAACCACCTCTGCGGTACGGCGGTGATGTCGAAGTGGCTCTGGGCGTTCTTGAAGCGCCGTCCGAAATGATCGGTCTCCAGGAAGCCAGCGTCCTTGGTGTCCGAGGGGCTGTAGTAGACGCAGCGCAGAGCGTTGACGGTCTCCCAGCAGATCTGGCGCACCATGGAGTGGAACTGTTTGCGGGTCAGGCCCTGGTAGCCCTCGCCGTCCAGGTCGGTCAGAGACGTGAATCGTCCGCGCCAGCAGTGGTTGATCAGGTTCTTGATGCCGTTGAGGTCCCAGGTCGAGCGTTGTTCGACTTGCGCGTGGGCGTTCAGGCCCCACTGGATCTCTGCGGCGAGCAGTGGAGGCAGGCCGTACAGGTTGATCAGTCCGGGTTGGGTGACGGGGAGCGCATGTGCGCACCAGGTGCGGAAGACGGCTTCGTCCTTGTAGGTCACCGGCAGGCGTCTGCCGTGCCGTCCCCTGCCGTGGGCTGAGGTATCGACTTCGGCTCCCCCGGGCCGGCCTTGTCCCTGATAGCGGTTCTCGTGCTGACGGCACAGCCCCAGCGAGGAGGAGGCCAGCAGAGGGCACACCGCCTGACAGTTGCCGTATCCCGCCAGCGGGGCTTGTGTGCCCAGCCACTGCTGGAATGCCTTTTCTTCGGCCCGTGCGGTGCCGGCATGGTGTTGCCAGCGTGCGTAGTGCTGGCTGCACAGCCGGAGCGCGGCCGTGGTGGCCGGCCGTTGCGGGCAGATCCGGCAGGGACCGTGATCGATACCCCGGGCAGCAGGGAGCGGCTCGGCGGTGCGCAGGAAGTCAGCTCTGGTCATGCCGGATGCCTGAACCTGAGCCCACAGCTGGTGATGGGATTCGCAGATGACCTGGCTTACCTGACGAGAGCGCCCGCAGCCGTCGATGGAGCATTGCCAGCCATAGACCGGGTGCTGTGGCGGGATCCTGATCAGCGTGTCGCGATAGAGCGGATCGAAAGCGGGGGCATCGATCAGGGCCGTGAGCAGTTCGAGCCGGTCGCGGCCGATGCGGGTGGTATCGGTGCGGCCGGGCAACAGCGTCAGCGGGATCACGGCTGTGTCCCCCACACCTGCTCCAGCGCCGCAGTGAAGACCGGGTCGTGGACGTCGACATGGCCGTAGACCTGCTCGACAGTCGCGGCCGAGGCCCAGCCGCCGGCCTCCCGTGCGATCACCGCGTTGCCCCGTGCGGCGTCCAGCACCGCGGTGGCGAAGCTGTGCCGGAAGGCGTGCGGGACCACCCGGCCGATCTCCACACGGGCGGCGGCCCGGCGCAGCATGCCGCGGGCCGCTGCGGTGGTCCACGGCTGGCTTCGGGAGGGGCCGTGCAGGCTGACCAGGAGCATGCCGTGAACAGGCTGGGCGGGGTACTGGGTGGTGATGTACTCAAAGTAGGTGTGGATCATCGCCGGGCTCACCCGGCGCACCGTCCCGCCGCACACCGTGCCGTCCTGCGAGGTCCAGGGTGTTTTGGTCTTGGCCCGGGCCCGGTTGTGGTTGTCCTCGCGGTGGCAGATGTGCACGTGCGGCCCCCGGCACTGACCGCACGCGGCCTCCTCGCGCAGGTGCAGGTCGACCAGACGCAGCCCGCACAGCTCCCCGATCCGGAAACCGCCGTCGGCCAGCCACGTGACCACCATCCGGTCCCGCGCACACGACACCGCCCCCAGCAGCAGATCCCGGGCGCCTTCCGGCAGCATCTTCGGATGCCGGCGAACCTGCTCCGCCGGAGCCAGAGGGTTCGCGGGCATGCTGTGTAGGACGTGTCCGAGCATCGCCCGGCGCCGGTCCGCCCGCGTGGGCAGCCGTGTTGTCCGCAGCGCCTCGGCCAGCGACAGGTTCACTCCCCGGATGCCCAGGTGGAGGTAGAAGCCCTTCAGGCAGGCTGCTGCGGTCTTCAGTGCGCTGTGTCCGTAGGGGTGCTTGCCTTCCCGCCACGGCAGACCGAACGGCCCCGGGTAATGCGCTCCCAGAGCTGCCATGTAGTGCCGCAGATCCTCAAGCGACACCGACTCCACCGTCAGGCCCGCGAACCGCAGCCACCGGAGATGATCCACCAGCACATACGCGTACGTACGGTCCGTGCCCGCCCGGCAGGTACGCAGGAAGCCGTCCGCCTCCGCCACCAGCGTGCAGTCGGTATCCACGATCGTGTAGCAGACCCGGCCGTCCCCACGGACGATCTCCTGGACCCGTAACTGGCCCACCACCAGCCGACCACCACCCACCCCGCACCAGCCCCTTACAGACCCAGGACCGCCCCGCTGGCAGCACTCCCGACCCCGAGTCCACCCCCCTCCCCCACACCAGCAGACCACTCCACGCGAACGTCACACACACCAGAGCGACGGTTGGTAAAGTCCGTCACCCTCACACGCCAGAACGCCAGAAGGGCACCTTCGCTGCCAATGTCAGCGAGGACAGGCGTGCCCCTCCGCCCGGTGTCCCATCCACACCGCCACGTCGCATACCCGCAGCGCACTCACCGTCTCCGGCACCCCCGCGACCTGGCGCAGCGCGAGCAACTGGCGGTGCAAAGCAGCGTCGTCTTCACGCAGCGCGGTGTGGAGGGCGAGCCAGAATGACGGCGGCCGACCGACGGCGCAGCGGACGACGCGGTCGTAGACAGGGAGCAGCTGCGGGCGCTTCCTGCCTAGGAGCTTGCCCGCGATCACCCATCCGACATCGGGCTGGTCGCAGAGGAGATGCCAGGCCTGGTCCGCCGGCGAGCCGTCGGCCACGACGTCCGCGTCGGCGTCGACCATGTTGATGTCCCTGGGTATGGCGGGCAGCAGACCGGACAGCCGCACGCCGAGAGGGCCCTCCAAAATGTTCAGCGCGACAGGCGCCGGAACGGTCACCGACAAGGTCTGCACCGCGACCAGGTCCTCCGCCGTGATCCGGTCGGCGACCTCCGGCCGGTCTCCCCCACCCGCCAAATGCTCGAACCGACTGCCAGTGAACGCCACCGCGCCGGGCGACAGATCGATACCGAAGTAGCGCCGCAGATCATCCACAACACGCTCTGCACCCAGCAGTACGCGCAGCCGCTTCCCCAACGGGGACAACGCCCCATCAGATACGCCGGACGCTGCGGTAGGAAAGGCCATGAGAACTTTCTCCTGTGTCAAGATCGTGAGCGGGTGAGCGGCGCCAGAAGGTCCTGCCCGAGAAGCATGCGGCAAGCAGGTCGGTGGGCACGCCGGAATACCGACCATCAGCTGGTGGAGGAACTCCGGTGCGGCTGCGGCAGGGCGTTGACGAGTGGCTTGAGGGCACTGTCCAGCAACCCACCATGTCGGGCTGGTGCGTCGGGCTGTGCTCGCAAGACGTGCAGGATGTGGTCACGTACGGCGGTGTTGCGCAAGCTGCCGGACTGCTTGCTGCGCAGGATGTCGAGGAGGCTGGGGCCGGAGGCTTCCTGCAAGGCCTCGATCATCTCCAGTTCTTCGACGTCGACGATCTCCACCGGGTCCGTGTCCGGCCTCGTGAACAGCCCCTTCCTCCGGGCGCGTTCACGGATCACGGTCAGGGTGATGGGGTTGACGGGAAAGCCCTCCGGTAGCACGAGCAGCGGCAGGAAGCGACGGTCGCCGACAGCAGGAGCGCCGGTGAGAGCAGCCTCGTCGCCGCGCAGCGCGGTAATGGTCGCGTCGATCTGGTCGAGTTCCTCGACGAGCTTGTCGATGTCCTCGATCTGTGATTCACCGGGGACGGCAGTGGCGGCTTCGCGGCGCAACTGGGTGGTGGTGACCTCGATGACTATCCAGGTGCCTGGATAGTCGATCGCGGCGTCGGCGATGCGCTGGCCCCGGGCGGTGTAGGCGGCCTTGAGGTCGGCGTCGTCGTAGACACGGCGGGTGGTGCCTTCGTCGTGGGTGATCGTGTGCAGGATCTCGCTGACGTAGACCTCACTGCAGTGGCGCAGGGTCTGTTTGGCCCGGGCGGCCATCTTGCGGTGGCCGGCGGGCTTGGTGCGCCCCGGCGGTGGGAACTCGATGTCGAAGATCGGCAGCCATCCAAAAGCCCGGCTGATCAGGTGGCGGGGATCGAGGATCAGCAGCCGGTCTTCGGGCAGGCGGATCACGGGCCATTGCTGGAAGGGGTCGAAGGACCATTCGGTGCGCTGTTCGGGGCGTTCGCCGTGTACGGCCTCCCGCATGCCGGGCAGGTCGTTGGTGATCAGCGCCAGGACCGCCTCGACGCGCTGCGCGGGCATGGTCAGGCCAGCCAGTTCGCCCGGCTCGATGACGAACCGTCCCATCGTGGTGCGCAGCCACAGGTAGCCGGCTACGGCCGCCAGGTCCTCCAGGCGGGCGCCGGTGCAGTCCTGGTAGGTCTTGCTGAGGTCGACCATTCCCGGCTCGCCGTGGTGTTCGGCGGGCAGTTGCAGCCAGCGCCGCGCGTAGCGGGCGAGGACGCCGGGGACGGACCAGCTGCGGTGGAAGTGCTGGTTGGCAATGAGTTCGCGGCCCAGGGTGCCGGGCCGGTCCGCGATGACGCTCGGGCCGGGATCAGGGTGGCGGCCCATGGTCTGGGTGAGACTGAACAGAGCGCCAACGATGTCGCCGTCGGGGAGGTCGTCCGGCACGGTGTCCGGGGAGACTTCCATGGCCCTGCGTGCCAGCAGCATGAGGGCCTGGGGCACGAGCAGCCTGCGGGTCTCGTCCCGGAGCAGGTTCCGGACACGGCTGCGGACCGGCTCATCCAGCCACTCGCCGGTGAAGTGCACCTCGACGGCCTGCACGGACACGCCGGGCAGCTCCAGGGCGTTGAGCACCTGGGCGCAGAACCGTATGACGCCTTCAAGAGGGATGCGCTCCAGCTGGCGCACGGCGTAGTCGGCGGGCAGCTCGAACCCGAAGATCTCATCGGGAGTGAGATACGCCGCTCCCAGGTCGATCGGCGCGGGAGGCTGGACGGTAGCGGGCACCAGCAGGCCGCTGGGATGCTCGTTCCAGCGAGGCACGAGAGCCGTCGCGGTGGAGCCCTGCAGTACTGGGCGCCCGGCCAAAGGATCGGCCAGGTAGCCGGTACGCAAGGGCGCGGGCTCGGCATCCGTGAACGTCTTGCTCAGCGTTTCGATTTCCTGGGCGAGGCGCTCTGCGGCATTCATCGGTGCTCCCGTCGTGCGTGTAACCGCTGGCCGTGAACTACCGGCTGCCGGTGTCGCGTTGTTGCGGATTTCAGTGTTGGTCTCGCGGGCGGGGCGGGCCAAGCGCATATGCGGGGTTCTCCCGATGCTTCTGGCCGGGTGCTTTCATCGGAGTCGGTGCAGGAGGTCGTCGACGGCGCGCCGGGCGCGGAGCGGCCAGTGGCGTACCGCGCGGGCACGTGCAGCGCGCGCCTGTTCAGCAGCTGGGTGGCGTCCCGTGACGGTGACGGGAGCATCGTCGCCGAGCGTCCGCAGCATGCCGTCGTAGGGGCAGCCCGTCTCGCAGCCGTCCTCGCGGTGGTCGAGGGTGGCGGTGGTCAGGTGGTACAGGTGGGCGCCGGTGTCGGCGATCCCGCCCGGCGCGGTCGTCATCGTGACGAATTGATTCAGCTGCGCCGCCGCGGCGCTGGTGGAGAAGACGAAGACGTTCTCCTTGCGGCGCAGCGGATGGTCGGCGGGCAGGCCGGTGATGTAGGCCGGGTCGTCGAGAGAGCCGTCACGTTCGGCTTGGACGTGGGCAGGGTCGTACTGGCCCAGGCATTCCATGCAGGCTCGGCCGGGGGCGGCGATGTGGGCGCGCCATTCGGCGCCGCGCAGGCGTCCGCCGCGCGCGTCGACCGCGATGCCGCCGTCGACGACGGGGATGAGGTGGGCGTAGGCGAGGAGGTTGAGGACGGCGCGGGGCCAGGGCCGGTCGACGCAGGAGAAGATCACGTCGCAGTCGGCCGCGGCGGCGAACCCTGCCGGCTCGACCACGCTCAGCTCGTACGGCCTCGCCCGGAAGTTGACGGCGGTGGCCGCGCGGCGAGAGGTGCGGGCGGCGAGGCGGGCCTTGGCCCGGTGCAGGCGCACATCGCGGATGGTGGCGTGCAGGAGCCGGTCGAGGTTGAGCTCCTCGACGGTGTCGAAGTCGAACAGGCTCAGGTTCTGGATGCCGGTGCGGGCCAGGGCTTCGACGACGAGCATGCCGACCGAGCCGCATCCGACGACACCGACGTGCAGACGGGCCAGGTCGTCCTGGGTTGTCTGTCCCCAGGCGGAGACGGTGCGCAGTTGCCGGTTCGTGGCCGGCGTCGCGGGGAGGAGGCGGTTGTTGAAGGTGGCCGTCAGGCGGCCGCCGACCACGCGGACGCTCTCCGCCTCGGTGGGGGCGTAGCCGTGGGGGGCCTGCTGCTGCCAGACGCGGGCACCGAATCCGGTATCCGCGCCCGCGAAGGTCAGGCCAACCAGCGGATGGCCGGTGATCACCTGGGTCTGCGCGGCGAAGGACTCCTCGGCCGTGTGGTCGATGGCGTTCAGTCGCTGCCAACCCCGGCCCTTGGGGTGGGCGTGGATGAAGCCGAGCCCGCAGCCCCGCTCGGCCGCGAGGGCGGCGGCGCGCAGGAAGTAGGCGCTGGTGAAGTCCACCGTGCCGTGCACGATCCGCTCACCGTCCTGCGGCAGGACCACCTCGGTGAGCAGGGCGGTGGTGCGGCTGGCGCCGGTGCTCGGACGCCACAGTACGAAAGTGCAGTCCTCCTGCCCGTCCGCACGGCGCAGGTGATCGGTCAGGTGCTGGGCGGTGTCGCTGGTCATGGCGACCGAGAAGCGGGTGATCACGCGGAGGGTCCGTTCGCCAGCTGCGCGAACAGGGTGCGCAGGTGCCGCAGATAGCCGCGGACCGTACGGTCATGTGCCCAGTCGGCGGGCGGCCGGCTCCAGTGTTCCCACTCCTGCCCCAGCGGAGACGTGTGCACCGCGCCGTACGGGTGTCCCAGGCGGGGGGTGATGTGCGGGCCGTGCGGGGCCGACAGCGGCCAGTCCGGCACCAGTTCCAGGCCGATGCGTACCGTCGTCCCGGCCTGCGGGCCGACCTCGACGAGGTAGTCGAAGACGGCGAAGTTGCCGCTCTGCTCCACCGTGTAGCCGGCGCGGCGCAGGCCCGCGAGCATGCCCGCGGGCCCTGCCTCCGGCATCACCGCGGTCATGCGGTCGGGGTTGGGCCGGTGGAGACCGACACGAACGTCTCCCGCTCGTGCACGGTGATCTCTTCCTCCCCGCGGCCGGCGAACGAGTGCTGGTGACGCCCTGTGATCCGGACCAGGTAGTGCGTGCCCGCGTCGATACCGGCCAGGCCCAGGACCGCGTTCGGCGTCGTGCGCTTCGGCACCTCCACCGGCTCGCCGTCCACCGTGACGGTCACCGTCTTGCCGCTGGTCTCCTCGTGCTGGATGTCTGCCGTCGTCATGACGACCACCTCCCCTTCCTCCGGCCCGCCGCAGCGGGCCGGGATATGCGAAAGGCGGGCTCGAAGCCCGCCTACTTGCTCTTCTTCGCGCTGCGCGACGCGCGCTCGTTCACCGTCGTCGACGGGTGCCTACGCACCGTCGACTGCTTCACGAACCGACCCGTGACCGCACTCCGACCACGCTTCCCACCAGACCCACTCGCCTTACTGGCCTTCCCGGGCACGACGCACCTCCTTCAAGAGGGATCCATCTGACCTGCAAAGGCGCTCCACCGTGCGCGGAGTTTCATGCACCTAGCAAGCCAATGAAACTTTTCTTGATCGAGAGAGTAACATGGAAGCGACAGGTGCACGCAAGAGGTTTCTGGGGCTGCCGGTGGACATCGCCTTCGACGACGCGGAGCTCGCCCGCGTCTGCAACAGCGACGCGGCCCGCCGGGCCCGCTTCGGGCCGGAGGCCGCCGCCGCGCTCCACAGACGCCTCGGCCAGATGGCCGCCGCCGATCACCTGGCCGACCTGCATCGCCTCGCGGCCGCCCGGCTACGGCCTGATCCGGCCGACAGCGGCATCAGCCGGGTCGTCTCGCTCGGGGACCACGGCCACCTCGTCGTACGCCCGCGCGACGACCCGCCCGCCGCCCACCGTGACGGCACCCTTGATGAACACTCCGTACGCGCACTGATAGTCACCGCGATCGCCATCACGCGATGACCGCCCCCGCCACCCCCGCCTCCCCGACCTCAGAGAGGCACCACCCGTGACCCCGCCTCCCGCCCCGCCCTTCGCCTACGCGCCCGACTCCGCCCAGCCGCCCGGTGAGACCCTCAAGGAACAACTGGAAGAGCTCGGCATCCCGCAGGCCGACCTCGCCCGGCGTACCGGCCTGTCCACCAAGCACATCAACCAGATCGTCCAGGGCACCGCAGTCCTCACCCCCGAGACCGCGCTTCTCCTCGAGCGCGCCACCGGCATCCCGGCCTCGATGTGGAACCAACTGGAAGCCGCCTGGCGCACCCACGTCACCCGCCAGCAGGAACTCCAGCAGCTCAGCAAGCGCATCGACTGGCTCGACAACTTCTCACTGACCGAGCTCGTCAAGCGCAGCATCCTGCCGAACAAGGACAGGAGCGCGGACAACCTCCAGCGTCTGCTGGCGTTCTTCGGCGTCGCCGACCCAGGCGTCGCCGAAGACCTCTGGCGCAGCTACCGCACCGCTTTCCGCCGCTCCACCATCTTGAAGACCGACGACTACGCCACCGCGGTATGGCTGCGCCAGGCAGAACTCAAGGCCCGCGCCCTGCGCTGCCAGCCGTTCGACCGCGCCGCCCTCACCGCCCTCCTGCCCAGCCTGCGCGCCCTCACCCTTGAAGACCCGGCAACCTGGCCCGGCCGGATCACCCAGTTGTGCGCCCAGGCCGGCGTAGCCGTCGTCTTCCTCCCTGCCCCTCCACTGACCAGCGTCTCCGGCGTAACCCGCTGGCTCACCCCCGACAAAGTGGGAATCGCCCTCAGTGACAGGTTCAAAAAGGACGACCACTTCTGGTTCACCGTCTTCCACGAGATCGGCCACACCCTCCTGCACGGCAAGAGACTGACCTTCCTCGACAACACCGACCGCGCCGACGAACGCACACCCGAAGGCGACCGCAGCGAAGAAGAAGCCGACGCCTTCGCAGCCCAGACCCTCATCCCGCCCGAGCACAACGCCGCCTACCGGCGCCTCGTCCGCAGGCCCATGCCCTTCGACAACATCAAAGCCTTCGCCCGCCAGGCCGGCATCGCCCCCGGCATCGTCGTCGGCCGCCTCCAGCACGACGGCGCCCTGCCCTGGACCCACGGCAACAACCTCAAACGCCCCGTCCGCTTCCCCCACAACGGCCCCGCCGAGGACCAGCCACAGTGACCGACCACCCCCGCAAAGGCACCGTCGCAGCACCGGGCTCCCCCGGCTTCGCCCTTCACACCCTGGGCTGCGCGCATTCCAGGACCTGTGCGCAGCCGTACTCCGCGAAGTGTGGGCACAGTCCGTACACACCTTCGCCGACTCCAACGACGGCGGACGCGACGGCGCCTTCTACGGCACCTGGCAACAGCCACCGGACCCGATCGGCGTCCAGGACGTCCCCGACGGCCCCTTCGTCCTGCAGTGCAAACACACCAAGAAAGCCGACACCACCCTCGCGCCCTCGGATCTCGACGACGAGTTCGCCAAAGTCCAGGCTCTGGTGGAACGGGGCCTGTGCAGCAGCTACGTCCTGCTCACCAACGCACGCGTCAGCGGCAACTCGGAAGCCACCATCCGCCAGCGGCTGCTCGATGCCGGCGTCGCGTACCCGCTGGTCCTCGACGGCCAATGGATCTGCGACACCATCGCCACCCGCCAGCGCCTGCGGACCTTCGTCCCCCGCGTCTACGGACTCGGTGACCTCTCCCAAATCCTCGATGAACGCGCCTACACCCAAGCACAGGCCCTGCTCGGCCACCTGCGAGAAAAACTGGCCACATTCGTTGTCACGGACGCTTACCGCCGTGCTGTCCAGGCCGTAGAGGAGCACGGCTTCGTCCTCCTCCTCGGCGAGCCGGGCGTCGGCAAATCCGTCATCGCAGAGACCCTCGCCATGACAGCCCTCGACCGCTGGGGCTGCCTGCCCGTCCAGGCCCACAAAGCCGACGGTTTTGAGCGCCATTGGAACCCTCTCGAACCGGACCAGTTCTTCTGGATCGACGACGCCTTCGGCAATGTCCGCCACGAGCGACACCTCACCGACGACTGGGCCCGGCACATGCAGAAAGTCATGGCCGCTGTCCATGGCGGAGCAAAAGTCGTCCTCACGTCGCGCGACTACATCTACCGTGACGCCCGCCGCTACTTGAAGGAGTACGCCTACCCCCTCCTGAACGAACAGAGGGTCGTCGTGGACGCCACGCAGTTTTCGCCAGAAGAACGTCGGCAGATCGTCTACAACCACGTCAAGCTCGGTGATCAGCCCCACGAGGTGCGCTCCAGTCTGAAGCCACACCTGCACGACGCTGCTGATACGGACCCCTTCTACCCAGAGGCCGCCCGACGCCTGGGCCTACGAGCCTTCACCAGCCGCCTCCATCTGAACGGCCGCGGAATCGCCGACTTCATGACACGTCCCAGCGATTACCTCCGCGCGACCTACAACGGACTCGGACCCGACGAAAAGACCGCGCTCGCCCTGATTTACCAGGCCGGTGAGTGCCTGCCTTCCCCCTTGGACCTGAACGCGGTCCAGCATGATGTCGTCAACCGCCTGGGGGGAACCATCGCTGGCGTCAGTCAAGCACTCCAAACGCTCACCGACACCTTCCTGACGATCGGCTCCCCGCCCAGCAACGACACCATCACTGGATGGTCCTTCAAACACCCCACGCTCCAAGAGGGCTTCGCCGCGTTCCTGGCTACCGACCCCAACCTCATCGGAATCTTCTTGGCCAGCCAGAACTGGCGCACGATCCTCCCACGAATCGACTGCAGCACCGGCAACCAGACCGGAACTCTACTCAGAGTTCCCCCCTCCCTGTATCCCAACGTGATCGACACTCTTCGGGCCGCTGATCAGGAAACCCGAGAAGATTGGGCCGGGCAAATGGTCTGGCACGAGTTCCTCGCCAGCAGATGCTCCGACGGGTTCCTCACCCTCTACGCACAGGCACAACCCGACGCCGTGATCCGCATGACCCGGTTCACATCGTTCCTGAACGTCGTTGATGAACCCCGAGTCCTCGCCAGACTGCAGCACGCCAACCTCATCGAACCCGCACACCATCAACTCATCGTGGAACGCGTTAAGAAGCTCGCCGTAGAGTCACCAGATGCCGGCTGGACATGGCTCCCGGAATGGAAAGTGCTCCTCTCAGACACTGAACGAAAACAGTTGCTCACCCATGTCAAACAGCAACTCCCCTCCAGGTTCGACGAGATACTTCAAAACTGGAACAGAAACTACAATCCTGACGAGACGGATCCACACACGTATTTCGAGGAACTGGAAATAGAGCTCAAAAGGTACCAAGACGCCTTGCAGATGATGCAGATGCGGCCTCCGCCCTCGAACAGGCCTTTGGAACAGGTGAACGAGGCAATCTTGACCCTCGACGACGAAATAGTCACTCAAGGCCCTCACGTCGGTGCACCTCACGGACACTCCCCGCTCCTGGACGCGCCATACGAGCGAAGCATCTTCGACGACATCGACGACGACTGACGACCGCTCCGCCGTCACCGACACCACGTACATGTTCATCACGAAAAACCCAGGTCAGCCTCGACCCGTACACCTCACCGACCGGTAAAACGGACGAGGCCCACAGGACAAGTGGCTCGATGGGTAAGGCATGGGCGGACATCCACGACCAGACCGTCATCCCGGCGCACCGCCGTCTGTACCTGACGGCGACGCCGCGGATCTGGCAGGAGCGGCCCAACTGGGAGGTCGCCGAAGGGGTGCGGGATCCGCTGCCGGAGGAGATGGCGGCCTCCATGGATGACGAGGCCGTGTTCGGCCCCGTCCTCTACAAGCTCAGCCTTGCGTCGGCCGTGTCCCGCGGCTTGCTGGCGCGGTACCAGATCATCGTGCTGGAGCTCCAGGACCCGGTCGTCACCCCGGAGAAGCTGATGGGTGAGGAGCGGCGCAGCGAGGAAGTGCGGGGGCAGCGGCTGGGAGCCTTGCAGGCCGCGCTGTTGCACACGATGGCGCAGCACAGCCTTCAGACCTGCATCACCTTCCACCATCGGACGATGGAGGCACAGGCGTATGCGGAGGGCCTGGAGCGTGTGGCGGCGAAGCTGCACGCCGATCAGCCGGAGAAGTACCCGGCGAAGATCTGGGCGGACTGGCTGTGCGGGGAGCACGTCCCGGAGCGCCGGCGCGGCGTGTTGGGTGAGTTCGGCTCCACCGCCTGGCGCGCGGTGCTGTCGAATTGTCGTGTCCTGGGTGAGGGTGTCGATATCAGGGCCGTGGACAGTGTGGCCCTGTTGGACCCGAAGGGGGCGCCTCACGACATCGTGCAGGCCATCGGACGTGCTTTGCGGCAGAAGCCGGGGCAGGGGAAATTGGCTTCTTTGATCGTGCCGGTTTTTCTCCAGCCGGGAGAGAAGCCGGAAGACATGTTCACCTCGGCATCGTATCGGCCTTTGGTGAAGGTACTCGAAGGTCTTCGGGCTCATGATGAAGAGGCCGTGGAATTGCTAGCGATTCCGCAGGAGCCGCAGAAGGACGTGGCGCAGCCGTCCGTGAACATCGGCTCTGCGCCCGAGGAAGGCGAGGAAGAATCTCGTCTGTTGCTCCGTTTCGCGGCTCCGCGTGACCCGGTGATGGTCGCGGACTGGGTCAGCTTCAATGTGATCGACACGGAGAAGCAAGACTGGGCGAGGGGCTGGGCGGCGCTGAAGAAGTTCACGGAGCGTGAGCAGCATGCCAGAGTCCCATATGGTCATAAAGAGGGCGCATACCCTCTTGGGTCATGGGTGGCGGAACAGCGACGGGCCTACGGCGCGGGGCAGATGAGCGGCCTGCGCGCCCGGCGGCTGGAGAAGCTGGGCATGGTCTGGTCCCTGGCCGATGAGCGGTTCCAGGAGAACCTGGAGGCCGCGAAGGCGTACTACGACCAGCACTGGACTCTCTGCGCTCCGAGGTCCGCAGTGGCCCTGTCCAGACCGGTAGGACAGTGGTTGAGCAATTTGCGCCGCGCGGGTGCGTTGGACGGCCACCCCGCGTGGGCGACAGCGCTCAAGGAGGTCGACGAGGACTGGAACCCGCCGTGGCCGGCCGACTGGCAGCGGCACTACGCCGCACTGCGCGAGCTGGTGGCCGAGGAAGAGGGCCAGGCGGAAGTCCTGCCTGGCGTCACGGTCCACGGCATGGACATCGGCAAGTGGCTGGCCCGGCAGCGGACGCCGAAGGTCTGGCAGGCCCTGACCGACGGACAGCGCGAACGCCTGGAGCAACTCGGCATCACACCGCTCGCCCCGGCGCCGGAGGAGCCCACAAGGGCTTCCACGACGTTCGAGCGGGGCCTGGCGGCCCTCGCGCAATACAGAGCCCGCACAGGCTCTGTGAAGGTCCCCAGGACCCATGTAGAGCGACTGGGGGACGGGGCCGAGGTCCGGCTTGGAGTGTGGATCATGAACCAGAAAAGCCGCCGCGCGAAGCTCACCACCGACGAGCTCTCTGCACTCGCCGCGCAAGGGCTGGAATGGGCCCTTGAAGGCTAAGGAACGGGATAAGTTTGTGGTTAAGCAATGCCTGCCTGGAGTGAGGGTACAGGGTCATGGCCTCTGAGGAAGAGCTGTTCGCGTCCGTCGACGCACTGCTGAACGAGGAGCCGCAACTGCCGCCTCCGGCGGAGCGCGCCCGGCTGCGTGAAGCCGCCGGCATCACGCAGGCCCGCCTGGCCACCGCGCTGAAGACGACAACCCAGTCGGTGAAAAACTGGGAGAACGGCCGCAGCGAGCCGAAGTCGCCGCGCCTGGACGCATACCAGCGGCTGCTGAACGGGTGGGCGGCGAAGTACCCTGCCCCCGGCGCGGCTCCGGCAGCCTCGGTTGCCGCGACGGCGCCCGCGGCGTCTGCCGAGCCGGCCGCGGCCAGGGTGGAGACGCCAGACGCCCCGCAGGCTCCCGCCGTTCCGGCTGCGGTGCTGGCGCGCCCCGCCGGCACCTCTCGGCTCGCTTCGGCATCGCGGCGTCCGGCCGCGAAGAAGACGGCGCAGCCCGCAGCCGATCCCCGGTTTCCGCACGGTCCGCTCGCGGTGCTGGACGGTGACGGCTGCGCGTACGGCGTGGACGGGATCGTGCTGGACTGCCCGGCGACCACGGTGGTGGAGCTGGTGGAGTGGACGCTGCGCGAGTCCGGCCTCGGAGCGCCGCGCCTGAACCGCTACGGCAAGGACAGCGACCCGCTGATCGTCCTTACCGCCGCGGCTGCCGTGAAGCTCGGACTGCCGGAGCGCCTGGAGGGCCATGAGCAGCGCCGGTCCCTGCGTCTCCCCGAGGATCATGCGGTGGTTAAGCAGGTGGTGAAGGCAAAGTGGCGGCTCACCCAGCGCGGGTTCGGGCCCTGGGCAAGGATCTACCGCAAGGCCCAAGGCCGCGAGCGGCAGTGCGTGCAGCTCGCGATCCTGTCCTGGGACGCCCTCGACGAGCGGTCCTGGCCCGGCGTGAGCCAGATGGAGCCGGCCGACATCGCCCGCGTCCTCGGCGTCTACGCCACCCGCGTCATCACCCCGCGCGGATCCACCGCCGTCTCCGGGCTGGAGCTGATGACCGCGCTGCGCCCGCCCACCCGCGCGATGCGCGACGAAGCGACCGGGAACTGGGTGCCCGGCCACAACCCGGGCTCGCTGGGCACAGAGCCGATGGACCCGGCTCCGCCGGAGGCCACCGCTGAGCACCCCGTCGTCGTAAACAGCGGCTGGACCGGTGGCTTCCTGAACGAGGAGGCGTACCAGTGGGTGCGGCCGGTGGACCT
Source organism: Streptomyces sp. NPDC057877 (assembly GCF_042796855.1). Lineage (NCBI taxonomy): Bacteria > Bacillati > Actinomycetota > Actinomycetes > Kitasatosporales > Streptomycetaceae > Streptomyces > Streptomyces sp. NPDC057877. Next base: position 89,944 of record NZ_JBHVMS010000017.1, on the reverse strand, counting down.
GCTCACCGATGAGGAGTGCACCCTGCCGTACGCGGTCGGACTGGACCTCAACACCGCCTTCCTCGCCGCCGCGGCCCGCCTGGTCGTCGGCCTGTCCGCCCCCGACCACTTCCACGCCCCGGCCTTCAACCCAAAGATCCCCGGGAGCTGGCTGGTCGACCTCTCGCACATCGAGGTGGACCCGCGCCTGCCCTCACCGTTCACACCGGACGGCACCCGGCCCACGGGCCCGGCCTGGTACCAGACACACACCGTCGCCTACGCCCAGGAACTCGGCTACAACGTCACCCCGCTCGAGGCGTACCTGCGGCGCGAGACCGGCGCGTACCTGGACCCGTGGCACGACCGGCTCAAGAACGCCTACGTCGACACCCTCGCCGACCTCGGCGTCACCAAGGACCTGGACGACCGCGCCTTTCTTGCTGCGATGGAGCGGTACAAGGACGCCGACCCGGCGATGGTGGCCGTCCTCGCCGCCATCAAGGCCACCGTCAAGGGCGGCATCGGCAAACTGCGTGAACGCCCCCAGGGCAAGAAGTACCGGGAGGGCGAGCGGTGGCCGGCCCTGCAGCGCCCCACCTGGCGCCCCGACATCCGCGCCGCCGTCATCTCCAAGGCCCGGGTCAACATGCACCGCAAGATGCGCAACATGGCCACGATGACGGGTCTGTACCCGCTCGCCGTGCTGTCCGACTGCGTCGTCTACCCCTCACCGGGCGACAGCCCGCTCGACTTCCTGCCCTACGCCGCCTCCGGCAAGCCCCAGCCCGGTGCCTTCCGCCTCGGGCCCACACCTGGCCTGGCGAAGCTGGAGGGCGTTCAGTCGATGCTGTGGGCGGTCGACCTCATGGAACAGGGCCTCAACCCGGCCCGTCACATCAAGGGCGGCGACGCTGTCCTGGACGAAGGCGAGTAGGCGCTGTGGGAGAGATCGACGACGCCATCGAACGCGCCGACCGGGAAGCCTTCACCCGCCAGCCACCCAAGACCCTCCAGGCCCGCATCAACTTCCTGATCAAGCAACTCAAGACCACCAAAGCCGTCGCGGCGGAGATCGGGGTCAGCCAGCGGTCGGTGGAGCGCTACCGCAAGGGCGAACGTAAGCACCCGCCGAAGGGCATCGCCGCGAGGATCGACGATGCCGTGCGGCGGCGCTGGCAGCCCCAGGTCCGCAAACGCCGGCGCAAGCAGGCCGCCACGACCGGGATCACGGTCGAGACCCGCGCCCGGTTCGGCTACACCGCGCCGATCGGCACGACAGACGACGGACGCTTCCGCCGCCTCACCGTCCGCCTCCCCGCGCACTACGCGCAACGCCTGTTCGACGCCCGCGACGCCGGAGCCAGCGACCAGCAGATGCGCCAGATCATCGCCGAAGGCTTCAAGGACATCTACTTCCAAGACAGCGGAAACCGCGCCATGGGACTCTCCGACGTCACCCTCAACGACATCGACTACCTCGACCTCGACTACTGACCTGGCCCCGGCTCGCAGGCCCAGCACCTGCTCGGGTGAGCCGAAGCACGATAGCTGTCACACGCGACGGGATGGGTGGGGAAGCGGTTGCTGGCCTCGGGTGCCTTTCGGGTGGCTCCCCTACAGGGTGAGATGACGCTGTCGTTCCTGGGGCGGATCGCGGACAGGTACGGGCTGACGGTGCGGAGTCTGCTGTCGTCGGTCACCGAAGTGGCCGGCCAGCAGAGCGTCGTCGGGGCTCTGCAGGGCGACAGCGAGGTGTTCTTGAACGCCGCGGCCCGGGACCGGGTCGCGGCGCTGTGCCGTGTGCCGCAGGTGGACATACGCCGTGCGCTGCCGGCCTGGACGCGGGAGGAGCCGCTGGGCCCCTCGACGGAGAGGCCGGCGGCGCGGCTCCACAACGGGGTGGAGACGGTTGCTGCCTGGGGTCCGGCGTGCCCGGGCTGTGTGGCTGCGCGAACCGGTCGCGTTGCACCAGCCCGCGTGTACCTGGCGGCGCACCAGCGAGTCTGCCCTCGCCACCGGTGCTGGCTGATGAGCGTGCCCGGCAGCGGGGGCCGTGTTGTGGGGCTGGCCGGGTGCCCGGAGGTGGTCCAGGCGCAGGCCGATCACCGCAGGCTGCTGCGCCGCTCCCCCGTCGCTGCTTCGGCGTTCGAGGTTGCTGAGGCGGTCACCGCCTCGTGGTGGGCGCAGAAGTGGCCCGAGGAGCGCCTGTGGGCGATGCGGCTGGAGGCGGCCATGCCCGCGGGCGAGGATCCGCAGCGGTGGCGGATCCTCGCGCGGGATCTGGTCACCTACCCCGAGACCGTCGCCCTCGCCACGCTTCTGGCCAGCCGGGCCTGGCGGCTCCGTGTCGCGGCTGACGGTGGTGGTCACCTCCCTTACCGGTTGGCTGATGTGCCCTGCGTGCCCAGCGAGCTGGGTCATCGCCTGCGGCGTCCGTGGCTCACCGAGCGTCTGGCCGCCTGCACTCACGGACCGCTGTTTGCCTGGACGTACCAGTGCATCCGTACCAAGGGCGGCAGTGGAGACGCCGAACAGCGGCTGTGGCAGGTCCCCTTGGCACTCCGGCCCCGGCCTCTCGCCGACGTTCTCGCGGGCTACCAGCGTCGACAGACTGCAGGCACAGAGGGTCTGCCAGCTCAGAAACGGCTGCGGGGCCACAGCGTGCACGCCGACGGGGCCTTCGCCGCCGGCCTGGCCCACGCGCGCACCTACGCCGCCCAGCACGGCCACCTCGCCATTCGCCGCGACACGCGAGTCGGTTCCTTCTCCCTGGGGAAATGGGTGCACAACCAGCAGGCCCACGCCCTGGCCCTGCCCGAAGAAAAGGCCGCCGCCCTGAAGGAGGTGGATCCGTGGTGGAACATCCCCTGGTCGGTGAAGTGGCAGCGCTCCTACTACCGCGCCCGCGACCACGTCAGGCGCCACGGCCCCCTCAATGCCGCCGACGGCTTCCCCGACACCCACGTGCTGACCGGGGAGTGGCTATACCTGCAGTGCACCGACTACGGCTCACTCCACCCCGAACAGCGCCGCCTGCTGACCAAGATCGGCATCACCGCCGAAACAGGCCGAGCCGCCCAACCGCCAGCTCCCCGCACCGAGCCCGATCTTCTGGACACCGCACTCGCACAAGCCCGCGCCTACGCCGCCGAACACGGCCATATCGCCGCGCCCGCCAGCACCGTCCTCGACGGGTTCCCGCTGGGGAAGTGGCTGGCCTGGCAACGACGACGCGCCCGCCAGGGCCGCCTCTCCCCCACCCGGGCCGAAGCCCTGACCATGATCGATCCGTGGTGGAACCCGCCCTGGCCCCTGCAATGGCAGCAGGCCTACCACCGACTCCGCACGGCAGCCACAGGTGCCGACGGCCTACCGACCACGAACCTCCCCCGAAGCCTTTGCCACTGGGCCCGTGTCCAGCAGGCTTCCTGGGAGCATCTCCACCCCGGCCAGCAGGACCTCCTGACCACCCTCGGCATCACACCCCACACTCCTGTAGGCGAACGACCCGCCCCGGCCACACGCTCCTACCCCGCCAGCCCCGGACTCCACCACGCACACGCCTACGCCGCCCAGCACGGCCACCTCACCCCCGACAAGCACACCCGACAAGCCGGCTTCCCCCTCGGCCAATGGCTGTGCCAGCAACGCCGCAAAGCCCGCGCCGGCACCCTCTCCACCACCACCGCAACCGCCCTCACCAGCCTGGACCCGTGGTGGAACCCACCCTGGCCCTACACCTGGCACCGCACCTGGCAGCAATACCGCACCACGATCAGGGGCAACGAGCCCCTCCCCGACACACTCCTACGGTGGGCCAACGCCCAACGTAGTCAATGGAGCACTCTCCACCCCGGCCAACAACAACTGCTCACTGACACCGGCGTCACTGGATGAGATCGGGTGTCCAACAAGCCGGTCAGCGACCATGCGTGACGAACCATCAACTCATGACGTGAGCTGCATCACACATTTTTGAGCACGGCGTGCCCATGCCCTGCCCTCGCGTTAAGGGCATGACCTGCAGGAATGCAAGTTGCCCGCCTCCACGAGTTCCCACCAGTCTTGACGGCGTGCCGCGGCGCCCGGCACGCCTCAACATCACGTCAAGCTGGAGGGGAAAACCCCTGTACTCAACACCATCGGCAGCCTCCTGCCCACGCTCCTCGGATGCCTCGGACTCATCGCGCTCGCCTCGAACGCAACCGCTCCCTGCGGCACCCGCGCCAAGAAAGCCGCCACCACGGTCCCCGACCACCTGCGCGCTATCACCAACCACGCTCGCGCCATCGTCGCGGCCATCACCAATCGCAGCGGCCTGAACGGCGACCAGGACTGAGCAACCACACCCGAGCACCAGTTCCATCCTCAGGCAGTCACACCATCGCCGTTCCCGGAAAGGCCGCCTGAGGATGGACTGCTCCACGCCCCCAGAGGCTTCTGGGCGCGACGTTTCGCCTCGATTCCCGGGCCGCACCGCCGCCAAAGGCATCAGACCAGCCCTCCCATCACGGCCGGAGACGCTCCCGTCGGCCGGGATGGGATCTTCGGTCGCTCTCCTACGTTGACGCGCCCTCTGCAACGTTGGGATCCCAGCTCTCCCATGCCTCACCAGACGCTAGAGTTTTCCCACCTCGTCCCGAAGTGGTGTGTTTCAACGGCACGTTGACGGCTGCTGGCCACCCGCGTGTCCGTGCCGTACAGCAAGGGAGCATTGTGCGACTCGTCGAACTCAGCGTCACCAACTTCCGCTCGCTGGGCGACGTCCAGGGCATCCCGATCCACAAACAGACCATCCTGACGGGGCACAACGACTGCGGGAAGACAGCGACTCTGGACGCCATCGCTTTCCTGCTCGGCGAGCGCCCTCTCGCGGACAGTGACATCTCTCAGTTTGCCGAGAGTGAACCCGCGCGCGCTGCCCTGCCACCGGACGAGGACGCCGCGGAGCCGATCGCGGTGACGGTGGAAGGCCGGTTCGACCTGTCCGACGCCGAGAAGAAGGCCCTGGGTCTCCCCTCTTCCATCCAGGTGCGCCGTCGGCACGTGGAAGGCGAAGGCGTCTCACTTGAGTGGCTGGCGCAGGTGCCGCAGAACCCCGCGCTACGGAACATCTCCTCCCTGAAGGCGTCCGAGCTCCGCAGCCTCGCCTCCGATGTAGGCGTCAAGTTGCGTGAGGGCCAGCCGAACGTCAAAGCGAGCTGGACCGAGGTTCTCGAGGAGCATGCGGCCTCAGCCCCGACGGTTGCCGGTTGGGCGCAGGCGCCCGAGCACATCGTCAGCGCCCTGCCTCAGCTCCTCTATTTCCGGGGCGATGCTGCGGAGACTCCCGACACCGTGGTCCGCAGCATCCTGACGGCGAAGTTGCGCGAGTACACCCTGCGCGAGGAGACCCGGCAGAAGATCACCGATCTGGAAACCGATTTTTCCGGCCTGCTCAAGGACGATGCCGCCCGCCTGCAGAAATTGGTCGAGGAACGATGCGGCTTCGACTCCTTCTCGCTGGAGCCGACCGTGCAGTTCCGGCCGACTGTCAGTGGCGTCTCAGTGACCGCTGCGGCACCGGGTCAGCGGGCCGTGTCACTGGCCGCGGCCGGGGCCGGCCGGTCCCGCCGGATTTCGCTGGCGCTCTGGGAGGCCAGCCAGCAGCTTCTGTCGGAAGCAGCGGAGGACGGCGTCACAGGCGGTGTGATCATCGCTTATGACGAGCCCGACACGCACCTGGACTATGAGCACCAGCGTCGCATCATGGACATGATCAAGGTGTCGGCGTCCGCCGCTCAGTCCACCGTGATCGTTGCCACCCATTCCCTGAACCTGATCGACGGTGTCGACATCCAGGACATCGTGCATCTCAATAGCAGGGACGGACGAGCCTACGTACAGTCGCTCGGCGCAGAGGACACCGACGAGGACACCCGGCGCTTTCTGTCGAACATGGCGGTTTCCCTGGGCTTCCGCAACAGTGTCCTCCTACACGAACGGTGTTTCGTCGGTGTCGAGGGCCCCACCGAGTACGCGGCTCTGCCGGCACTGTTCAAGCTGGCGTTCGGCTACCCGATCCAGTCCGCGGGCATCGCACTGTGGGACTGCGGCGGCAACGACGGCGCCCTCAACTTCGCCAAATTCCTCAAGAAGCACAAGCGCACCGTCGTGTTCCTGGTCGACGGCGACTCTATCCGCGACAAGGAAAAGGAGTTCAGCCTCAATCGTTTGGAGAAGTACGGTTTCGCCGAGAAAGACTGCCTCTTCCTCGGAGACCCGAACGAACTGGAGGACGTCTTCAGCGACGATCAGTGGGCCGACACCATGAACGCCGAATGGCCTCGCAAGGACGAGCAGCAGTGGACACCCAAGGATGTCGCAGACCTGCGCAGCAGCGGCAAGTTCAGCAAGTCGCTTCACAGCCTGCTGTACCAGCACTCCGAGCAGGCTCCGCGTAAGAAGGAGAGCATGGTCGTCGAGTTGACTCGCCAGCTGCGCAAGCCCTCCGACGTCCCGCCCGCGCTAGTGAAGTCGTTCGAGGATGCAATCAAGGTAGCCCGTGAAGCCGGACTGGCCTACTGGCCCGAGGAAAGCTGAGTCAGGCGCAGTGCACGGCGGGCTCGCATCCGGCTCAGACGCTGCTCTCGGGTGGGCTCCTCCCATGAGTGCACACCCACAGACGACGCCCAGCGCCGACCATGCCGGCTCTTCTCCTCACCGCACCACCGGCATCCAGACGGCGCAGGGGGGCCTGAATGGCGAACACGGACAGCCATAGCATGCACCTCAGTACTCTCCGCTCGTTGTGCCGGTGACCTACTCAAAGAGTCCCACGCAGCACTGACAATCGGCAGAGCGGGAGCAGAGCCCCAGCAAGCTGGTACCGCCCGGAAACAACCAGGCCCCCGCGCGACGCCTCCAGACCGTATGCCGCAGACCGAACACCGCTCCCCTGCGAGATCAGTAGTCGATGTCGGTGAACTCGACCTCAAGCTGTTCAGCACGGTTCCCGTGGTCCTTGAAGGACACCTCCTGGATACCCTCAGCAATGACCTCATATGTGATCTGAGCAGCGTTGCCCCCGCTGGGCGTCGAATGGGCGCCGGGCGTACTCGGCCGACAGGCGGACGGTGATGCGGCGCAGACGTCCGTCGTCGGTGGTGCCGACGGACGTGATGCAGCCGAAGCGAGCGCGGGCCTCCCCGGTGCTCCCGTTACGGGTCACAGCCTGCTTGCGGCGCCGGTCGCGGACGCGGTGCTGCCAACGGAGCTCGAACCGCCACGTCGACACGGCCAGCGATGGCCCTGGACGGCTGTTTGCGCTCACCGATGCGGTAGCGCTCCACAGACCGCTGAGTGATCCCGAGTTTCTGGGCCACGGCATCGGTCGTCTTCAGCGGCTTCAGCAGGAAGTCCGATCCGCCCTATTGAGGGTCTTGGGCGGCTCGTGGGTGAAGACACGGCCGCCGGCCGATCAACGCAGGGCGGTGAGGTGGCCTCGCCTTGTGTCTGACGGTCAGCTTCCCGGAGGAGCTTCGGTGCCGTTGCCTGCCCTCACCGGGTTCTGCCATTGCCCACAGCGCTGCTGGCGGCCCCGCGCATGTCCTATACGTCGTCGAAGCTGGGCTGACTCCATGGCTGGTCGGGGGGTGGGCCTTGGGCGCCGAGGAGCTGGGTGATCTTCTCGGCTTCGTCGCTTGAGAGATCAGAGAGCAAGCGTGTCGTTGTGCCGAGGAGGGCGTCCAGCGGTACCTGGGTACGTGCGCCGCGGGCACTGGCGATTCCGGTGCCGAACAGACACTGGAGCGTCTCGCCGGAAGGGATGCGGGCATCGGCTTCGATGACTCCCTCGGCCTGTCCCAGCGCGTCGCTGATGCCGTCGAGTTGGGCGTCGTGGGAGATGTCGTCTCCGGGGCCGCCGTATCCGACGTGGCGGTCCGTGACGACCATGCGAAGAGAGGTCAACGGGATGCCGAAGCGGTCAGCCCTGTTCCTCACCTCGTCGAGGCGGGGCAGATCGTGCTCCTGTCCCTGCGGGAGCTGGCGCCGGGACTGGGCAACGAGCACATGGAAACGCGGGGTCTGCAGGATCAGCTGGCCGGCCTTCACCGCCCAGCGCCACGGGCTGATGTCCGCGTCAGCCATGCCGGGCACGATCATGCAGACGCGGCTGGTCCAGAGCTGGATCGCCTCACGCATCAGGTGCTGAAGGTTGCCGGTGCCGGCGGCCGGGGTGCGCAGCAGGATAGGGAGGCTGATCATGCGGACGACCCGGTTCCAGAATGCGGAGTCGGTGATGTCCTCGGATTCCAGCAGGTACATCAGGGCCGTCTCGTCGAGATGGCCGACGCCTCGCTGGGGCGCTGGGAAGCTGGCGAGCGTGGATCCGCCGCCCTGCCAGAGCGCGGCAAGGAAGGTTGACATCCGGTCGGCGACGTCGGTGGTCATCCGTGCGGTGAGGGCGTTGACGGCGTCGCGGGTGGGAACGCGTTCTCCCGCACGGGCGGCCTCGGCTCCCTGAACGACCGTGTTCAGGAACTCCTCGGTCGCCGCTTTGTCGAGGGTGCCGCGGCCGCCTTCGAGAACGGAGCGGGACACCAGACGGGGGATGCCGGGAGAGTCGTCGGCCGGTTGGAGTGCGCCGAGTGCGGAAGCGTCGAGGAGCAGCGCGGTGCTGCTGCCGGGCAGCGGGGGAAGATCTCCTTGCTGCCGTTCGGTGGGCAGTTGACCGAGCGCCAGGAGCACCGGCCGGTCGGCACGGGGAAGGCGCTGCAGGTCGTCCTCGAGCTCGCGCTGGTCGGATGTGGTGCGCAGGTAGATGAACCGGCGCGGTGTGCGGGGTCTGCCGGGCCATTCGAGGACCATGTCGGGGACATGGGTGTGGTTGAAGAACTCGGTCTTGGTGACGGTGGCACCGGGGTCCATGCGGCGCAGGTGCCGGGCGACGATGTCTTTGACCCGGGTGAACATCATTCGGTCGTCGGGCTCGTCCATGGCCTGGGAGATCGACTGTTCGACGAGGTTCACCACGAGCCCTCTCTGCGGGTGAGTTCGGCGGCGACGATGGCTGCCCAGTCCTTGAGCGGCAGAAGGGTTTCCTGCTTGTCCGAGAGCACGATCAGCCACAGACGTGCGGCGACCGACTGGGCGAGGTCAACGTCCAGGAGTTTTCGGGCTTCCTCGGTGTCGCTGGTGCCGAAAACGCGGCTGCTGTGATGAAGGACCGCGGTCTCCACCTGGCCTGGTGAGTTGAGGGTGGACCAGGAGTTAGCGCGGAAGGGTGCCCAGGTGATCCACATGAAGTGATCGCTGAGGTGGTGCTGGGCCTGGGCGGCTACGTAGCACTTGGCGAGGAACTCGTCGAACTGGGTTCCCTGATCGCTGGGTTGCGCATAATTCTTGACCTCCGCACAGAACATGTCGTTCTGGTAGGGGTCACCACGCATGGCGCCACCCAGATCGAAGGAGAACGTCCGGCCTCCGTACGGCCAGGACAGTGTCAGCCGACGGCCGCAGGACTCCGAGTCCGTGTTCGCGTACGCGCCGAAGATACGCATCGTGCCCTCGAGCCACTGCTTGGCTCTGCGGGCCCCCGAGAAGCCCTTCACCTGAGCATCTTCGCCAACCACCACAGGCGTAGCTTAGTGCGATCAGATCATCACGGTGCGCTTGAACGGGCCAATCCGCCGCCACACCGACGCCTGCAGTCCCTGAAAGGGAGACTCATGGCCCGGGGAAGTAGACCGCCCGAGGCCCGGCCGGCTGCTGCGAAATCCCCCGCCCGGAGCGGTGAACACGAGACCGTGGTGGAGTGACTCATCTTCCCGGCCTATTGCGGACAGCTCCCCTGCAGGGGGAGACGACCTCGTCGCTGATCTGCCGCATCGCCAGCCGATATGGGATGGAAGCGAAGGTGCTGCGGGCCTGCTGGAAGTGGCGCAACTACCCGCCTGGGCACGAGGGCGGAGGCACACGGGCCGACGCCGAGGTGCTGCTGAACGCAGCCGGACGCCAGCTCCTGGCAGGCGTATGCGGCGTCGAGGAAGACGTGCTGGCACGAGCGTTGCCGTCCTGGGCAGAAGGGGACACCAAGCTGCGCGTCGAGGACGGCGATCCGGTGGGGCTGTGGCGGACCGGTGGCGCGGTGGCCGGTCCCGTGGCGTTCGACTGCCGGCTGTGCACGGCCCGGCGCACGGGGGCGGCTGTCCGGGCGGTGCGGTACGCGCCGCCGTGGGAGCGGGCATGTGTTCGGCATGAGCGGTGGCTGCTGGACGCGGACGCCAACCAGCCGCTGGAGCACCTCGACCTGCGTGGCCTGCCGGAGGTAGTGGCGGCGCAGCGGCGGTGGGCCTCGGTGGCGCGGCGGGCGGTACGCGCCGGGGCCGAGCCGGAGCGGGTGTTCGCGCTGGCGCAGGCGGTGGCGGCCCGGTGGTGGGAGCAGGCCCTGCAGTGGGAGCGGGAGACGATCTGGCCGCGGCGCCTGCACCAGGTCGCGGGCGGGGATGCAGGTGGTGATCTGGAGCGGTGGCGGATCGTGGGGCGGGACGCGGTCGTCTTCCCGGAGGTGGTGGCGGTGGCCGACACACTGCTGGACCCGGCCATGGCCGAGCTGGTGTGGGCCGACAGCGGTGCCGGGCGGCCGCGGGCGCTTCCCGCCGACGGAACGTTCTGCCGTGGGCTCGGCGAGCGGGTCGGCCGGCCGTGGCTGGGGCCACTGGCGGCGACCGACTACGGCGGCCCGCTGACCTCCTGGATGGGCAGCGTCATCCGCCTTCGCCGCGGCGCCGGCGGCCCGCCCGGGTACGACAACGACCCGTGGTGGCTGCGCCGGGAACACCAGGCCGCGACCATGGCCAGCCAGCTGCGGGTGCTGGGCAAGGAGAAGAAGGCGCCCGGTTCGGGGACGATGTGGCGGGCTGCGGTACCCGCCGAGCAGCGCAGGCTGATCACCAGCACTGTCGACAGCGCCCAGGAGCAGCTGCTGCAGCTGCGCGGGGTGCAGACCGGTCCGACTGCCGACGTCGCCCGGCGGCTGCTGCGCGGGCTCGGTCACAGCGCGGGCCTGATCGAGAACGCCTGGAAACGGACCGCGGTGGCGGCGGTCAACGCCGGGGTGCCCCTGGAGGAGGTCGCCGGGTGGGTGGACATGCCCGTCGAGGTGCTCCGCAAGATGCTGACCGCGGGCGGGCAGGAGAGCGGCGGCTGAGCCCGCGCGCCGGGGGCGAGTCGGCTGTTAGCTGATACTGCACTGGTTCGTGGCAGAAACACTGAAAACAGCGGTCCGGGCGGGCGGGAGCGGCTTGGCTGGCGTGGGTGATCAGTACAGGAGCAGCCCGGGGCCGGGCAGGGCGAGCGGCCGTGTACCAGGTAGGCGGGTTCGAGGCGGTCTTCCTCGACCCGGTGGGGCAGGCGGTGCAGCAGCGGTGGGCGGATGCCGCCATGACCGTGGCGTTCGAGGACCTGCCGCCGGTGTCGGCGTTCCCGGCTGTGCCGGGGCGGCGCTGGGGGCCGGGCCTGTGGTGGTCGGCGACCACCGGGCGGCACGTGGCCGCAGGGTCGAACGCGATGCGCGCCCAGCTGATGGTCCTGGACCGCGACCCGGACGTGACGGGCCTGGCGGGGCGGCCGGTACGGCTGCTGTGGCGTGATCCCCGCGGGCAGGTGCACTCCTGGGTGCCGCAGCTTTTCGCCCGCCGTGCCGACGGCACCGCGCTGCTCGCCGACTGCCCCGGCCACCCCGACGCGGGCGGTGAACGGGCGCTGAAGGCCGCCGAGGCGGTGGCGCAGGCGTGCGCAGACATCGGCTGGACCTACCGTCGCATCCCACCGCTCGACGACGTCCTGGCCGCCAACCTCAAATGGCTGGCCGGATACCGCCATCCTCGCAACGCCGGCCGCCCGGGGCTGATAACGGCGGTTGTCGAGGCGTTCACGCGGCCGCGGCCGCTGATCGAGGGCGCAGAAGCAATCGGCGACCCGGTCGAGGTCCTTCCCTGTGTCTTCCATGCCCTGTGGCACGGACACCTGACGGCCGGCCTGGCCACGCCACTGCACGAACGCGTCCTCGTCGGCCCGCGGGGCTGGAACGGCGCGGGCACGGCAGGAGGTGCCCGGTGAGCGCGCGGCGCAATGCCCGGCCGGCCGTGAAGGTCGGAGGTCGCGTCCGGTTCCATGGTGTGACGTGGCAGGTCGTCGCCCTTTCGGGGCAGGAGATTCGCCTTGTCGGCCCGGACGGCGGGGGTGAGGCCGTGCTCGCCGGGCACCTGTTCGCCGACCCCGGCTTAACCGTCGTAGGCGCCGACGCACCGCAAGCAGCCCCGCAGTGGGGATTGTTCGAAACCGCCCCCGCCGCAGCGCGCGAGAAGGCGCTGGCCTGGCGGCGGCACGTGCGGGAAGTCGAGTGCGGGCTTGCCGGCGGGCCCGGCAGCGAAGGAGCGGTCCGGCCGCAGTACGACCCGCAGCGGCACACTCTGGCCGAGCGGGAACAGGCCAAGGCCGAGGAGCTGACCGCGCTCGGCTTCGGCCGGGTGTCGCGCACCACGGTGCAGCGCATGCGCCTGGCCTACCGCAAGCAAGGCCTGTGGGGACTCCTCGACCACCGCACCACCCGCGTCTCCAGCCCCACCGGGCGGGCCGACGAGCGGGTCGTCGCCGCCGTCCGCGAGGCACTGCGCCGGCGCCGCGGGCGCTCCAAGGGCACCATCAACGGCCTGTTCCCGCTGATCAACCAGATCCTTCAGGACCGGCACGGGCCCGGTACGGTGCCGGCGCCGTCGCAGGCCACGCTGTACCGGCTCGTCACCGCCCTGGCCCGGCCCGGTGAACTGCCCACCGGGCCCGTGAGGCAAGTACCGGCGAGCGTCGACGGGCGGGCCTTCACCCCCGCCACCGCGCTGCGGCCCGGCGAGCAGGTCCAGATCGATACCACCCGCCTGGACGTCCTGGCCCTCTTCGACGACGGACGCCTGGCCCGGCCCGAGCTCACCATCGCCGTCGACGTCGCCACCCGCGCCATCCTCGCCGCCGTGTTGTGTCCGAGCGCTACCAAGGCCGTCGATGCGGCCCTGCTGCTCGCGGAGATGGCCGTCCCGCACCCCGCCCGCCCCACCTGGCCGAACATCCTGCGCATGGACCGCGCCCCCGCACTCCCCCACCGGCGGCTGACGACGCTGGACGAGCGCCTGGCCGAGGCTGCGGCCCGGCCCGTCGTCCTGCCCGAGACGATCGTCGTCGACCGCGGCAAAATCTTTGTCTCCGCCGCGTTCACCGCTGCCTGCGAGCACCTCGGCATCAGCGTCCAGCCCGCCCCGCCCCACGCCCCTACCGCGAAGGGCATCGTCGAGCGGACCTTCGGCACCATCAACGCCCTGTTCTGCCAGCATCTGCCCGGCTACACCGGATCCGACGTCACCCGCCGCGGCCCCGACACCGAGAAGGACGCCTGCTACAGCGTCCCCCAACTGCAGGACCTGCTTGATGAGTGGCTGGTGCACTACCACCACCGGCCCCACGAAGGCCTGCGCCACCCGATGATGCCCCGCAAAGCCCTCACACCGAACCAGATGTGGGCCGCGCTCGTCGCCGTCACGGGACACGTCCCGGTCCCGCTCACCGGCCGCGACTACCTCGAACTGCTGCCCGTGCGCTGGCAGGCCATCACCCCCGCCGGCATCCGCATCCACCACCGCACCTACGACGCGGACCTCCTCGCCCCCTACCGCGGCCAGGCCTCCCCCGTCGCCGGCCGCGGCGGGAAATGGGAGATCCACTACAACCCCCACGACGTCCGCCAGATCTGGATCCGCCTGCCCGACGGGCTGCTGACCGAGATCCCCTGGATCCACCGCGACCACGTCCACCAGCCGTTCAACGACCACACCTGGCAGCACATCCGCACCCACGCCCAGCACAGCAACCACGACGACAGTCAGCAGCATGAAGCCGGCCTGGCCGACGCCCTCGACCAGCTCATGCGCCGCGTCCACAGCGGCCACGCCACCACCACCGAGCAAGCCCTCCTCGCCCGCGCCACCACGCTGCCCATTCCCACCGCCCGGCACCCCCACCACGGCACTGGCACCGGCACCGCCACCGGCGAACCAGCGCAGTACGACGAGGACGACAGCATCGACGACCTCGACGGCCTCGACGACCTCCCCAACGACGACGCCCATCCCGCCGCGGCCACCGGATTCGGCCTCTACGACGCACACGAGGAAGCCGACAAGTGGTGAACACCCGCCCCCACCCCGCAGCGCACCAACCGCCCAGCGCACCCTCCGACGCGGGCAGCGACAACACGGCCGAGCCGTCCTGGCCCCTGACCACCTGGCAGGGCTGGCAGCGCTTCGCCACCACCACCCCGCCCGCCCCACCCCACCCCGAAGACCCACCCCGCAGCCTTGAGGAGCGCCTCGCCTACCACTCCGCGTTCGTCACCATCCGCACCCCCGCCATCAGCCAGCTCGCCACCCAGGTCCGCACCCTGATGATCCTCGGCCGCCACCAGCAGACCACCGCCCGGCCCTCCCTCATCGTCACCGGACCCGCCGCAGCAGGGAAAACCACCGCCCTGCTCAACGTCGGCCGCACCTGCCACCTCGCCCACACCCGCAAAAACCCCGCACCACCCGGATCAGCACACGCCGCGGCACCCGTGGCGTATGTCCTCGTCCCGCCGGGCGCCACCGCGAAAACCCTCGTCACCGAGTTCGCCCGCTACCTCGGCATCCCCGTGGCCACCCGCATGACCCAGACCCAGATCACCGACGCCGTCTGCCACACCTACACCCAAGCCGGCGTCCAACTCGTCCTCATCGACGAGATCCACCGCCTCAACCCCCGCACCACCACCGGCGCCCAAGCCGCCGACCTGTTGAAAGACCTCACCGAACGCCTGGCCGCCACCTTCGTCTACGCCGGCATCAACGTCACCGACACCCCCCTGTTCACCGGCACCCGCGGCGCCCAACTCGCCGGACGCGCCACCCTCATCACCTGCGGGCCCCTCCCCGCCCGCCACGGCACCCGCCAACCCTTCCGCGACGTCATCACCGACATCGAAAACGCCCTCGACCTCCACCGGCACAAACCCGGCACCCTCCCCCGGCACGCCCCCTACCTCCACCAGCGCACCGCCGGCCGCATCGGCTCCCTCACCCGACTCATCCGCCAAGCCGCCATCACCGCCATCTGCGACGGCACCGAACGCATCACCAAAGCCGCCCTCGACGCCGTACGACTCGACCACCTCGCCGAAACCCACCACCGCCCCCGCACCCGCTAACCCCCACCCCACCAGCACAAACAGCCCTGACCAGTACAAACACCCGCCGAACCATTACACGCTAGAGCTACCCACAACAAACCCGGTCCCGCTCAGCACACAAGACATAACCCCAGATCACACACCCCACCCACCCCGACCCCACCGCCCACCCGACTTCTCAGCAAACCCACAACACCCCAGCCCAGCCGCCACCGCGTACACCAACAAACCCCCCTCCGAGCGTTATCAAGCACAGCCCGCTGGGCATCCGTTACCGACAACGGCGGGATCTTCGGTCCACGACGATTCACACCAAACCAACGACGAACCTCTGACTCACGTCACTAGTCCCTCATAGAGGCTCTATCCCACCAATGGGCTCGAATACGGGGTCACCCTCAAACACAGGTACATCGAGCTCTGCCCTCAACGCCCTCCACATAAAATCTGTGAATTGCATTGGAAACACGAACCACTGTCCCATGTCCAGCAGAACGGACCACTCGCCATCTGCATCATGCGGAGGCATCAAGAAGACACAGTTCCCGGATACCGATCGAGCGACAGCAACGCACCCGGCAGGCTCCGGAAAAACTGAGTACGGATACCTTTCTGGATTATTTCGCGACAGCTCGGAGTACGCGTAGGCGGCTTGCTCCCAGAGAATCTCGAGTCGTAGCCCCTCGTCATTCTGCCCGGCCCTCGGGTGAAAAATATACCACTGATCGTTCACGCAGCCGGGGCCATAAGCGCTGACAAATTTTTTATAGTCGTCTGGAAGAGTTATCTCGAAGCGCCGCTCCAATGCACGCCAGTCCCTTTCAACATCTCCATTTACTGACGACTGTCCCAAAATTTCATGGAACCGACGATTTTCCACTGGATGACCTCGCTGAACAAGTATATCCGCCAGATGGTCGATTATAGACGGTGCAGTCCAACTGGAACCCACCATCTCCCACGGCGCGCATCGCCAGCTCCGTAGGTATCGCCTTATTCTTCCCATTATACACGGGAATTACTCCGTATATAACACGCTGCCCTCCCTTCACTGCCCCGGTGATCTCGTCTTCCAGCATTCGCATATGCGGAGAGTTTGCGGGCGTTTGATAACCGGCCACGAAATTCCGCAGAGTATCTCTGGCTCCACCCATCTGATTCCCGATTAGGTGAAGGGCAGCACGGTTACTGGCTGGAAGGTCCAAGTAACCAGCAGGCTTCCATTTTGGATCCAGTCGCCATGGCCTCAGATCATACGCGTCTATGTATGCGATCGCCCCTGTAGCCCGACAGTCCTCGGGACCTTCCCCGAACCGCGTCATGGGGGCGTAATAGAAGGAGGGATCAGTGGATGGAAAGTCGCGAGAGCACGAGTTTTTGGTTCGTTTGGAATTTGGGTTTGCTCCAGACGTTCCAAAGCCCAGATCGGGATCTTCGTACATCTCCGGGAACATCTCCTGGAGATCCTCAAGAATGATCTGGTCTTGCGGCGCATACGTGGTCTCGCCGCCTGACAGGAACAGCTCGGCAAGGTTCTTTTTATCGACGAGCACCGCCCGGTCCAGCGCCCGTTGCTGAATGTGAGCGATATCGACACGCGGCTTCGGGGCAGGGCGCGTCGGTGCCGGTACAGGGCTCTTGCCGCGGTTCGGGTTCTGGGGAGGCGAGGGCTTCGGTGGTTTGGTCGTGCCCGTGCGGGGAGTGCCGCTAGGGCGGCCCGTACCGGTGGGGCGGGTGGTGCCTGGGCTGCGGTAGGTGGGTGTCGAGCACCCGTACGTGCAACCGCGGCGTGTGGTCCCTGTGCTGCGGGTGGTGGAACGGGTAGTGCTCCTCGTGGAGTGGCGTGTCTCCAGGCGGCGCATCTCGGCGGCGTTCTTGCGGGCCTGGTTGCGGCTGTTCACGGTGTTTCTGGTGCCGGACGAGCCCGCTCTGGTGTTCCCCCGGTGCCTGCCCTTCGGGGCGGTGCCGTGCGGGGTGGAGGTCCGTGCCCTGGGCTGGCCGACGATTCTGGAGCCGTACACGCTACCGCCGCCGCAGGCGCATACATGACCTGTTGGGTCGGTACCGTTGAGTGGGTCCGAGTTGGCGTAGCCGTACCGGTTGGCCTGGGCGGAGGGGCTGGGGTCCAGGAGCCAGGTGTCGCGGGAGGCGAAGGCGCCGGTGCCGGGCTGGTACCAGCGGGCGGCCATGTTCACGTCGCCCGACTCCGGGTCGGTCCAGCCGGACTGGTAGCCGACGGCCGGGGTGGTGCCGTCGGTGGCGGTCACCGTGCCGAAGGGGTCATACGCCGTGGAACTGGTGACTGTCCTGCCGTCGATGGACAGGCCCGCCACCAGGTCCGTGTGCTGGTCGGTCACCGACCACTGGGCGGTGGTGCCGTCGGTGCTGGCCAGCAGGGAGCCGTCCGGGGTGCGGCTGTAGTTTGTGGTGCCGTCGCCCAGGAGGTTGTTGGAACCGCCGTCGTAGCGGAACGTCGTCGTGCCGTTGGCCGCTACTCGGTCCAGGGAGTCGTATGTGTACGTCGACGTGCCGTCCGTCACCTTGCGTTCGAAGGCGTCGAAGGTGAGGGAGCGGGTGCTCGTCGCCTTCTCGACGGTGGCCAGGGTGCCGCGCGCGGTGTAGGCGTAGGTGGAGGTGCCGTCCGACAGCAGGCGGTTGCGGGCGTCGTAGGTTGCCGTGGCGGCGCCCGCCCTGGTGCGGTTGCCGGAGGCGTCCCAGGCGTAGGTGGTGGTCTGGTCGTCCTTCGTCCAGTACGTCATGCGGCCGGCCTGGTCGTAGCCGTAGACGTGTTCCGCGGCGCCCGCTGTGCCTGAGGTCTGCTTCCAGGTCAGGCGGTCTTCGAGGTCGTAGGCATAGGTGGTCGAGGCGATCTGTGTCGCCTCGTCGGGGGTGGTGACGATGTCGTCGGTGAGGCGGCCCAGGCTGTCGTAGCCGAACGATCGGCGGGCCGATTCGACCCAGTCCGGGGAGCCGGGCGGCTGGATGGCGTACTGCTCCATCAGCGGGCGGCCCGCCGCGTCCCACTCGTACCAGATGTCCGCGCCGGTCATCTCGTTCCACAGCCACTCCAGGCGGCCTGCCGGGTCGTAGCCGTAGACGGTGGTGTTCTTCGCGTCCGTCCGTTCGGTCATGTGGCCGTCGGCGTCGTAGGTGTAGCCGACCGAGCCTGCGGGGCCGGAGGCGGTGAGGAGTTGGCCGCGGTCGTTGTAGGTGTAGGTGTTCGCGGCGGCGGGGTCGGCGGAACCCGCGGATGTCATGCGGTCGGCCAGGTCGTAGGTGAAGGTGCGGTCGGTGGTGGCCGCTTCGGCTCCCGTGCCGGTTTCGCGGGTCAGGCGGCCCAGGGCGTCGTAGGTGCGCTCGCGCTTGACGCCGCCGGGGAGCAGTTCGGTGACAGGCTGCCCGGCCTTGTCGTAGACGGTCGTCCAGGTCCGGTCCGTCGCGTTGGGGTGGGCGGTGGTGGACGGTTCGATCGTGGACTGCGGCAGGCCCCAGCTGGTGAAGGTGTAGAGCGTGCTGTTGCCGCGGCCGTCTGTCAGGCGTGTGCGGTTGCCTGCCGCGTCGTAGCCGAACGTCGTCGTGATCGAGTCCGTTTCGGAGACGGGTTCCACCTGCTTGGTCATCCGGCCGAGCGCGTCGTAGGTGTAGGTCGTACGGGCCTGGGTCTGGGGGGAGATGACCGCTGTGAGGTTGCCGTCGGCGTCGAACTCCGCCCTCGTGGTGCGCAGTGCCGTGGTGCCGGTGCCGTAGTCGGTGGTGGCGGTGGCGTTGTCCAGGGCGTCGTACGTCGTAGTGGTCCGGCGGTTGGTGGGGTCGGTGATCTCCGTCCGGCGGCCGAGGCCGTCGTAGGCGAAGCGCGTGGTGCCCGCCGAGTCGGTCAGGGACATCACATCGCCCGCGGGGTTGTACGTGGCGGAGTTCGTTCGGCCGGCGGGTGTGGTCGATCTGATCTGGTTGTCTGCGTCGTCCCAGGTGTACCGGCTGGTGAGGTATTGGAGGGCCGGGCGGCGTTCCACCACGGTCGCGGTGAGCTGGCGGCCCAGTTCGTCGTACGTCGCCTCGCTGCGGGCGCCGGTCGGGTCGGTGGCCGACAGTTGCAGGCCGGTGGGCGTCCAGGTGTAGCGGGTGACGCCGCCGCCGTCCGCGCTGGTGGCCGCGAGGAGGTCCGGGTCGCTGTTCTGCCAGGCTGAGACCGCGGCGGCGGCGTCGGCGACGGGGTCGGTCTGGCTGGTCAGCTGGCCCAACTGGTCGTACCCGTAGTGGGTGACGCGGCCCAGCGGGTCGGTGGCTGTGGCGGGGAGGCCTTGGGTGTTGTAGCTGGTGCGGGTGGTCGCCGTCAGGGGTGCCGCGACGCCCGGAGGGGTGTAGTCCGG
Source organism: Streptomyces sp. NPDC057877 (assembly GCF_042796855.1). Taxonomy (NCBI): domain Bacteria; kingdom Bacillati; phylum Actinomycetota; class Actinomycetes; order Kitasatosporales; family Streptomycetaceae; genus Streptomyces; species Streptomyces sp. NPDC057877. Next base: position 70,339 of record NZ_JBHVMS010000017.1, on the reverse strand, counting down.
CAGCGTCATCGCGGTCGCGCGGCCGAGGCGGTCCACCTCGACGCGGGTGACCTTGCCGCGGGCGTCCTTGGTCTCGGTGGCTTCGCCGAAGGTGTTGTAGCCGGTCCAGGTCGCGGGCCGGAGCGTCGTGGCTGCCTCGCCGTTCTCCTCCGCCTGGACCTCCGGAGCGGTCTCCTGGACCAGGCGGCCCAGGGCGTCGTAGCGGTAGGTGGTGGTGTACGCGGACGGGATGGCACCCGTCGCGTTGCCGCGCGGCGTGACTGTGGTCAGCGGGAGGCCGCGCTTGTCGTAGGTGTGGGTGGTGGTGTGGGTGGTGGTTCCGTCGGTGACTGCCTGCTGGGTGAGGTTGCCCGCCGGGTCGTAGTCGGCGGTCGTGGTCAGCTTCTTGGTGCCGGAGATCGACTGGGTCTCTTCCGTGATCCGGTCGTCGCCGTCGTAGGTGAAGGTGCTGACGCGGTTGAGGCCCGCCGGGTCGAGGACGCTGGTCTTCGTGCGGCCCAGGGCGTCGACGGTGAACGTCTCGGTGGTTGTGCCGCCGCCGGTCACCTGCTGGGTGAGGTTGCCTGCCGCATCGTAGGTGAGGGACTCCAGGACGATGTCGTGGCGGGTTCCGTCGGCCTGGGTGACCTGCTTGGCGGTCGTGCTGGCGGGCAGGCCGTCGTCGAAGTAGGTGTAGGTGGTCGTGGCGCCCATGGCGTCCGTGGTCGAGGCGAGGCGGCCTGCCGGGTCGTAGGCGTTGGAGACCACGGTCAGGTCGCGGACGCTGCCTGACGGGTCGCCGGTCCAGTCGTCCAGAACCGTGGTGGCGTGCTCGCCGCGGGCTGTGTAGGTGTAGGTGAAGTGCGTGCCCGCTGGGTCGGTCAGGCCGGTGACGCGGCCGAACGCGTCGTGCTCGAAGAGGGTGGTGTGCTGCTCGGCGTCGGTGACGCTGTCGTTTCGGCCGTGTGCGTCGTAGTGGTAGGTGGTGGTGCGCGCGGTGTCGCCGCCGGTGGTGTCCTTGGTGGTCTCGGAGAGCAGGTTGCCGTCGTCGTCGTAGGCGCGGGTGACCTGGGCGGTGTGGCTGGTGCCGGTGATCTCGTTCTTCACGGCGGCGCCGGTCTCGGTGACGATCCGCGAGGCCTTGTCGTAGGCGTAGGTGGTCGTGACACCGGTGGGGTGGGTGTCGGAGATCTGGGTTTCGGACGTCCTGCGGCCCAGCCCGTCGTAGGTGTAGCGGGTGATCAGGCCGGAAGGTGAGGTCACTTCGGCGAGATCGCCGTTGGTGAAGTAGCGGTAGGAGGTCGTGCCGCCCTCCGGCGCGGTCTCCTTCAGGACCAGACCGGCCGGGGTGGTGCCGCCGTCGAACGCGGTTTCCGTGCCGGTGGTGTAGGTGGTGGTGGCCGTGCTGCCGTCCGCGCGGGTGGTGCTGGTGGGCAGGCCGAGGCTGTTGTACGTGTACGCGGTGCGGTAGCGGGTGTCGTTGCGGTCGGTGGAGCGCGGGTCCCGGTAGGTCAAGGGCTTGTCGTTGCGCGGGTCGAGCGGATCGCTGGCGCTCAGGTGGTACGAGGCGAAGCTCGTCCAGCACGAGTCGGCGTCGCGGCAGGTGGTGGTGGACACGGCGTTGCCGCGTGCGTCGTGACCGGTGACCGTGGCGTGACCGTTGGGGTCGGTGACCGTGTGCAGGTTGCCCGCCGAGTCGTAGGCGTAGGAGGTGACCGCGCCCGTGGTGTCCTTCCGGGTGAGCGCGCGCTGGCCGCGCAGGGTGTCGTAGCTGGTGCTGCGGGTCTTTTGCTGCGGGTCGGTCACCGTCACCGTCGCCGTCAGGCCGGATCCCGCCGACTCCGCCTGGGCGCGGTAGTGGGAGGCGACCTGGTCGGCGGTGAGGCCGGTGCGGTAGAGGGCGACCTCGTCGATGTCGCCGTTGAAGTAGTAGGTGGCGGCGGGCAAGCCCATCCAGCTGGACGTTCCGTAGCCGCCGCCCACGTAGGCGTGGGTACCGGCCTGTTCGGTTCGGGTACCGGTGAGGGAGCCGACCTTGACTCCGTCCAGGTACAGGGTCTGGGTGGTGCCGGAGCCGGACAGCACCACGTGGTGCCACTCGTTGTCCGTCACCTTCTGTGGCGACACGATCGGGGTGGCCCCGGATGCGCCGGTCAGGTAGAACTCACCGCGCAGTTTGCCGTCGCCGTCGATGTTGAGGACGGGGCGCCAGGACGTCGGGGTCTGACCGAGGGGCGCGTTCTGGAAGCTCATCAGCACACCGGAGGCCGTGCTCGTGCGGAACCACATCTCCGCCGACAGGTCGGTGGCGCCGGAGACGATGGAGGGGGGCATCTCCACGTGGCCGCCGGAGGTGAGGTGGACGGCACGGTTGTCGCCGGTACCGAAGACGCCGGGTTTGTCGAGCGTCGACTGGTACACGGAGCCTGCTTCGCGGCGGAAGGTGGCGTTCATGCCGGTGCCGCCGGTCTCGCTGTGCACAGCGGTGCCTTCGCTCTCGCCCAGGCGCCAGTACGCGGCGGGCGCGTCCGCTACGGTCACGCCCTGGTACTGGTCGCCCGTCCCGGTGACGAGGGCTTTGCGGGCCTGGAAGTGCCGGTTGGGTGTGTCCGTGCCGCCGGCGACGTTCGTCCAGGGAACGTAGGTCCAGATCTGCTCGCCGCTGGTGCTGGTGGTCTTGGTGAAGGTCACCAGCGGTTTGTCGTAGAAGGCGACCTCGTCGATCTGGCCGGTGAAGTCGCGGTAACCGGACGCCTGTCCGTCCCAGCCGGTGGAGGAGTAGCCGCCGCCGATGAACACGTGGGCGTGGCGGGTGGTGTCGACGCCCGTGCGGGTGGAGCCCTGGTACTCGCCGTCCACGAAGAGTGCCTGGATGCCCTCGTTTCCGGTCAGGATCACGTGGTGCCACTTGTTGTCGGTCACCGTCTCCTTGGACAGGAGGCTGGAGGCGCTGGGAGTGAGCTTTCCGCGCAGCTTGCCGTCGGAGTCGATGACCAGCACGGGCCGCCATCCGGCCGGGGTGTCTCCGAACGCGGTGTTCTGGTGGGTGACCAGGACGCCTCCGGGTTCGCTGGTCTTGAACCACAGTTCGGTCGACAGGGAGGTGCCCGTACCCAGCGACTCCGTGGGCACCTCGATGGCCCCCTCGCCGGTGAAGGTGGCGGCGGTGTCGTCACCGTCGGCGAAGACGCCCGCACTGCCCGGCCGTACGCCCGACAGATAGCTCCCGGCCAGTCCTTCGCCGAGCGGGCTGGCCGCCACGGCACCGCCCCGCTCGCCCAGTCGCCAGTAGCCGGTGGGGCCGCTGCGCTGGATCGTGTCCGCGTAGGAGGAGGACGCGGTCGAGTAGGAGGGCGCGGACACCTTCCAGGTGCCGCCGTCGGCGTCGGTGTGCTCGGTGAGCCGCCCGCTTGCCGGGTCGTAGGTGGCGGTGGCGTGGACCCGGCCCGACGGCAGGGTCACCTTCGTCATCTGGCCGATCGCGGACCTCGACGCGTAGTGCTCGGCCACGGTCCTGGCGTCCAGCGGGTGATGGTAGACGGCGACCTCGTCCAGCTCGCCCTTGAAGTGGTAGGTGCCGCCTGGCAGGCCGCCCGTCCAGCCGGTGCTGCCGAAGCCCGCGCCGAGGTAGGCGTAGCCACGGTACTGCTCGGCCAGGGCGCCGGAGAGCGAGCCGACTGGTGCACCGTCCAGGTAGAGGGTCTGGGCGCTGGCTCCGCTGGTCAGAACGACGTGGTGCCACTGGCCGTCCGTCACCGGTTGCGGCGACACGATCGGGGTGGCCGCGGAGACACCGGAGAGGTAGAACTGGCCGCGCAGTTTGCCGTCGCTGCCGATGTTCAGCAGCGACCGCCATGAGGTCGGCTTCTCGCCCAGTTCGGCGTTCTGGGAGGCGAGGATGACGGCGGACGGTGTCGTCGTCTTGAACCACAGCTCGACGGCCGGGAAGGCAGCGCCCTTCAGGGTCCCTTCGGGTAGCTCGACCACCGAGTCCGTGCCGTCGAACCCCGCTGAGGTGTCCGTGGTGCCGCCGATGGCGGAGGGCGTGCCGAGTTGGACGCCGCGGTGGACGGCGTCGTTGAGCCCGGTGTGCGAGACCGCCTCGCTGGTGGCCGTGGCGCCCTCGCGCTCACCGAGGCGCCAGTAGGAGGTGGGCGCGGCGTCCAGGACGCCACTGCGGTAGGCGGAGCCGTCGCCGTGCTCGTAGACCGTGCACTGGGTGGCCGACGAAGGCGGGCACACCTTGGTCAGCCGGTCACCGCTGTAGGTGTAGTTCCATGTCAGGCTCGGGGTGTTGGCGTCGACCGCGCTGGTCGTCACCGAGGTGACGTGATTGCCCGTCCAGTTGAAGGTCAGGGAGCGGCCGGACAGTTCGTCGGTGACCTTCTTCACCGGGCCGCCGTCCTCCGTCTCGTGCCGGACCGCCTGGGTGCGGCCTGCGGAGTCACGGATCTGGGCGAGGACACCGGTGTACATGAAGTAGTACGTCGTCCCGGACCGCTCGCGCAGGGCCCAGCCCTCCCCCTCCTGGCGGACCAGGGTGAGGGAGCCGCCCGGCGGGCCCACGTAACTGCCGCCGGGGTTGCGGCCGAACCGTACCTGCGAGCCGTCCGCCAGGGTGGCCAGCGCGGTCGACGTGTCGGGTTCCTCGCGCAGGTGCATGTCCCACGGGGTGGACCAGCCCGCGCCGAACATCCCGTCCCGGCGGGGGTCCAGGGAGTTGTAGGTGCGGGTGACGGACAGCTCCGGGCCCACCGTGGAGATTGCCGCGTCGGTGGCCGCGGTGACGTAGTTGCCCGCCCTGCTGCCGATCTCCATGCCGTCGTCGGCGCCACCGAGGTGGGCGGTGACGGTGGGCTGCGGGACCTGCGTGGTCAGCAGGGCCGCACCGGGCTGGGCTGAGCTGTCGGCACCGTCGTACACGTACGCGTACCAGGCGTACGTCTTGCCCCACTGGAGCCAGCCAGACGGCACGGACCACTGCTGAGAGGAGGTACGGGTGCCCTTCTGGCAGCTCTTGCGGACGTTGCTGCCTTCGACCTCGCACACCTCGAAGGTGTATTCCAGCACGGACTTCGGGTAGTGGTCGGAGTCCGTGCCCTTCGCCCACAGCGTGGGCGTCAAGGTGTCGGCGGTCACCCCACTGGCCGGGGATTCCGCGGTCAGTTGCGGCGGGATGTTGACAGCCGAGAACTTCACGGCCGCGCCCGGCACTCCCTCGGTGGCGAACTGGGTCACCCCGTAGTCGGTCATCGTCCACAGCACGGTGTAGGTGGCCGGTTCCAGCGGTGCGATCTTCGCGTCCACCGTCACTGATTCACCTGGCGAGACGTCCTGCGGCATGTTCGTGTACGCGATTTTGGAGCTGTCGGTGATCTTGTTACCGGCGGAGTCGTACAGGAAGTAGCGCAGCTTGTAGTTGCCGTCCTTCGGCCAGGTCTGCTGTCCCTGGTTGGTGACGGTGACCTTCTGGATGCCCGGGCTGGTAGCGGTCACAGGGGCGGTGAAGTCGCCGAGCTGGTATGTAGCGCCGTACTTGGTCCAGGTCACGTCGAGGCTGGGCTTGCCGTTGGTGTAGTCATCGGAGCCGAACTGCTTCCAGCCCCGGGAGTCAGTGGTGGACGCCTTCACCGCGAGGCCGTAGTTCTTCTTACGGCCGTGCGTCCAGTCATCGACGAGCTTGCGACCGGCCGAGCCGAGCTTGATGCTCTCCCAAGCCGGGCCGCACGACCACGATGTGCTTCCTTCCGGCCGCCAGCCATGGGCGAAACTCTTCGACGCCAGCGACGCGCCCGTCGACGGCCCCGGATATGTCGACGTCGTCGACTCCGACCAGTTCGAAGTGATCGGATGGACGGTGACCGGGCGTGCGGTGCACGAGTACGACCAGGTGTTGTACAGGGCGAGATCCGCGTTCAGCACCCAGGCGTTCTTCAGCGTGGTCTCCAGTCCGGAGAAGCGCAGGAACGCCGCGGCCTTGTGGCCGCCGCCGTCGTAGGTGCCGACCTTCAGCACCGTGTCCGTGGAGAAGTTCGTGTTGTACGGGTACTGGACGTAGGTCCCGGACGTCGCGTCGACGGACTTCACCGAGGGGTCGACGCGGACGGGGAAGACCCGCTCGGGAGCGCCGAGCCACTCCTCGTCGAGCCTGACGACCAGGACCTGACGGCTTTCCTCCTCGTCCAGGCTGTAGGTGACCCCGGAGGAGATCGTGCCCTGGTTGGAGTCCGGTGCGCGGTTGGAGTCCTCCATCCAGCCCGGCGGTGTCCAGGCGTGCACGGTGCCGTCGCCGTCGGTGAACACCACGCCGCCGTGGTCGTCGAGACGCGCCGTCAGTCCCTCCAGGGCCAGTGGAAATCTCCACTCGGTGGGCGCGTCCGCGTCCTTGAGGACCAAGGTCTCCTTGACCGAGTCACCGCCCGCGAGGAACTCCAGGTCGGCGTGGGGACGCACGCCCTCGTACGTCACGGCGCTGCCGTCGGCCAGCCCGGCGGCAGCCTGAGCGTCCGCGACGCCATAGCCCACGGCCAGTTGCTCGCCGACCTGGATGCGCATCACCGGGTCGGCGTCGGCGCTCCCGGCGAACTCAATCGGGGCCGCGCTCGAGGCGGTCACCCAACCCTCGTCGTCCCCGCTCATCGCGCTCAGTCCCGGGACGTCGTCTGGGACGAGGGTGGTGTCGATGGACTCCCAGCCGCCGTCCTTGGCGCGGAAGTTGACCGGCTCGGTGTAGTGGCGGGTGGTGTAGGTGCCGTCCGGATTCAGATAGGTACGCTGCCGCTCCTCGCGCTTGCCCGTCAGCTCCTTGCTGTGCGTGACGTCGAAGCCCCGCGCCTCTGGAGTCTCCGGGACGGGCACCTCCTGCGCAGCCCCGGGGGGCGGCAGCTCGGGTGTGCTGGGCAGCCGGGCAAGTCCCGACTCGCCGTCGGGCGGCAACTCCCCCGCGCCCTCGAGGGCTCCAGTGCGACCGCCCTTGGCAGATGCGTCGGTCGACGTGGCTGATGCCTTGTGGCTACGCCCTGCCGCCGAGCCCCAGCGCTGATCCGGGGCGTCTCCTGTCGAAGCGGCGGATTGACCGACCGCCAAAACGACTTGCTCGGTGCCGGCCAGTACGGCAAGCACTGTCGCAACGGCAACGACGAACGAACGTGCTCGACGCACGAAGCCCCCCACACTTGAAGCCAGCGGCGGGGAATTCTTATGTGATCTTCATATGGGCACACAAGACCTTCACGGGTTGCACGCCGCGCAAGTGACGCAGCTCACGGGAACTTTGTCGACAAAGAGTTTCTATCGGGCAGCTCTTCGCGTTGCAGCGCACGCTCGACCGCGGTGGCGTCCCGCCCAGCGGGTGCCGCCCTGGCGGTCTCACCCATGAACCCGCCGGGCGCCGCCGGAAGCGGTCGGCCTGAGAGGGGCGCGGCCGTCGCCTTGCTCAACGCGCTCGGCACCCACCCTGGCCTCGGTACCGGCCCGGAGCGCCCGGTGCCGGGCAGGGCATCCACCAGCTCGTCCAGCAGGTGAGAAGAGATGCTGGCGACCTCTTCGAGTGCGGCGGGAACCGCCTCGGTGACCAGTTCCAGGCCGGTCAGATCACGCACCGTGGCCAGGACAGGGTGAAGTCGGTGCGCTGCGTGGTGCGCTCGCGCACCAGTCCGGCCTCCTTCAGGCGGGCCAGTGCGTGGCCGAGGTGGCGGTGGGCATGGCCGTCCTCGGCGCGACGATCGCGGAAGTCGCCCAGCACGCTGTGGTGGAATCCGGGATCGTCCAGCTCCATGGCCATGGCGTATGGGGAGTCGATGCGGCAGCGGACCGACTCGGCGGCCGCCCGAACAGGAACTGCAGCACACAGACGGTGGCAAGCTAAGCGGGCGAGAGTCCCGGAGCCCGTCCCTGGGGTACCAGTCCGCGAAGTCCTCGTCGCGTCCCAGCCCGTCCAGCCGACCCCGTACCCATATCGCCGTCGTGCCGCCCTGGTTGCTCGCCCGCGCGACCCGCGCGGTCAGAGGCGGAACGTGCTCACCAGAACGGGGGTGCAGGGGCAACGGGCACCTCGACAGCCGCAACGGTCGGCGGATGGGGTCGTTGGCTCGGGCCCCCGTCCACGGCCAGGTCAGGGAAGGTAGGTCTGCTGTGGAGAAGGCTCTCCTCGCCTACCTGGATCACTTCGGGCTGGTCTCGGGGCGCTTCGATCTCGCCGTGGACAAGACCGGCGGCCTGTGGTGGCTGGAGCTGAACCCGAACGGGCAGTGGGGCTGGCTGGAGGAGTCCACCGGCCTTGCGATGTCCGCCGCCTTCGCTGAACTGCTGATGCAAGGAGTCGCCCCCGGATGGGACGTCAGGTTCGAGGCTGTGACTTCGCACCGTCCCTTGCTTCCGTCCCGCTCCTGGCCCTTCATGTCAACCACCTCAAGGAGACTCCGGCGGGCGGTCGTTGTCGAAGATGACCCCGTGCTCGCCCATGCTCACAGGGACATTGACCCACTGGGCCTTGCCGTCGACGGACGAGGCGTACTGGCAGCGGTGACCGGTGTCTTGGCCGTATGCGACGAGTTCGAAGTCCGGCACCTTTCCGCAGCGTAGGTGCTTGCTGACCCCGTTGTACTCCTTCCAGAACTCGCCGTAGACAGACTTCGCCGTCAGCACGGCCTGGCCCGCATTAGTGATTTCGTACGGCTTCAAGTCACCGGCCGGCTCGTCGAAACGGACAGACCAGGGGACCTTCACGCCGTTGTAGGTGACCGTGCACCGTGTGGTCACACCCGGCTCCTCACTCACCTTGTCGCCCTCGCACGTGGCGCTGGTCTTCCCCGGTATCCCGGCCATGGCCACGGTATGTTTACGCATCGTCCACAGCACCCGTTCGGTGAACGCGGCGTCGTCGGTGGGTTCCGGCGGCAGAGCGCCGAGCAGCGTCTTCACCGTCAGGAGTCCAGGCTCAGCCGAGGTGATCGCGATGGGAAGTTCCTTGCCGCTCGTCGGCGGCGCAGTGTCCGCAGGGCGGGAAGCGTTGTCATGCGATCCTGACCCGACGCAGCCTGCGGTGACGAGAGCGATCACGGCTATGCCCAGGAGAGTGCTACCAATGCGCATGCAGCCCAACTCTAGCTAGACGCGCGGCCGGTCGAGTTGACGTTGTCGGCCGATCTGCGGACCGGTTCGGGACCGTGGGAATGGCGCGGCGAGGAAGAGGGGTGGGGCCGTGGTGCGGACCGTGTCCGACCGCTGGACCACCCGGCACTTCAGGCGCGGGCGGTCACCGATGGCACTCGCACGCTGCTCGTCGTACGGGAGAGGGCCGCTGGCCGCCCCTCGCTGCTGCGCTCGATCTCCCCGGCTCGTGTGGACACCGCGGTGTACGGCCGTGCGGTGAAGGAGTGCCAGGACTTCCCGCTGCAGGGCATCTGGATCGAGATCGGCCCGGACGGGCTCCGCCTGACGACCGGGCTCGGCGGGGTGTGCCCGCTGTACCTGTCGTACGACGACGGGCGGCTGACCGGGTCGTGGCAGCTGATGGATCTCTCGGACCGCCTCGGTGCGGACCGGCTTCAGGAGAGGGAGGTGATGCGGCTGCTGATCGGCTTCCCCCGCTACGGCCACGACACGCTGTTCACCACGGTCAAGCGGCTCTCGGAGCGCTCCACCGCGTACGCGGATGCCGGGGGGCTGCGTCTGGTGTACCCGGCGGCGGCCGAGCACACCCAGCCTGGCGAGCTCGCCGACCAGGTCGGTGAGGCCGAACTCGTCGCCGCCTTCGAGGCCCTGACGGACCACGTGTTCGCCAAGCGGCCCGTCGCGCCGGAGCAGACGGCGGCCCAGATGTCCGGGGGCATGGACTCCACCAACCTCGCCATCTCCCTCGCCCTCGCGCACCCGGGAGCGATCACGCCGTGCGCGATGCTCATCGGCGGCGAGGCGGGACCCCAGCAGCAGGCGCGGCGGCGGGCGGTCATCGAGCAGACCGGGTTCGCCGCCGATGTGACAGTGCGGGCCGCTGACCATCCGGTGCTGTCCCCAGGCGGTCTGCGCCGCGCCCGGGCGGAGGCGGTCAGCCCGCTGGACGAGCCGCACCTGGAGGCCGCCGACGTGCTCGCCCAGGCCCTGCGCGCCCGGGGCATCCACACGGTGGCGGCCGGGTTCGGCGGCGACGAGGTCGCCGGTATCCGCCGCACCACAGGCTCGCCCGTACGGACGCCCGTTGCGCCGTCCTGGTGCGCGACCTGCTGAGCGAGGTGGACATGGGGATCTCCCCGGCGACCGTGGCGCCGGAGACCGCGCTGATCGCCCTGGAGGTCGCCACTCCGCTCATGGCCCGGCGCGGGCTGTGGGTCGTCGCCCCGTTCACCGACGCGGACATGGTCCGCTTCGGACGCCGCCTGCCCGCTGCGTGGAAGACGGACAAGCACCTGCTGCACCGGCGGCTCGCCGCCCGCAGTCTGCCCGAGGAGGTGGTGAACCCGCCGCTGCGGGAGAACTTCGGCCATCTGTTGAGCACCGCCGTCCACCGTTACGCCACCGGGCTGCTGCGCGGCTGGGGCAAGGAACTCCACCTCAGCGAGCAGGGCTACCTCGATCCGGTGGTCCTCGCCGCGAGCGTCGAGCGGGCCGTCCTCAGTCCCGAGGACGCGGCGCCGCTGCGTACGGGCTGTACCTCGTCACTGCCCTGGAGCTGGCCCTGCGGGCGCTGTAGACGCCTTCTGCACCGGCGGGGCGACTTCGGCGCAATCGGCCCCTCACGCCCCGCCAGCCCCGCAAGGATGGGGCGGGTGACCGACTCCTCACCCGCCCCGGAACCCTCCGCCGCCCCGGCGCAGCAGGTCGGCTACTGCGCCGAGGGCACGTTTCGGCTACACCGCACCCATCGGCACCACCGACGACGGACGCTTCCGCCGCCTCACCGTCCACCTGCCCCCCACCTACGCACAGCGCCTCTTCGACGCCCGCGACGCCGGAGCCAGCGACCAGCAGATGCGCCAGATCATCGCCGAAGGATTCAAAGACATCTACTTCCAAGACGGCGGAGCCCGCGCCATGGGACTCTCCGACGTCACCCTCAACGACATCGACTACCTCGACCTCGACTACTGACCCGGCAGCGACCGGGAGACCGGACCTGCTCGTGTGACTGAGCGCTTCAGTTGGCGAGTGGGCGCGAGAGTTGGCGAGCTGAGCACGATGGCCTAGGCGGCTGGTGTGCTGGGAAAAAGTGGTTGGCACTTCGCCGACCGGTTGGTGCAACCCGTGCGACACGTCGCTGGACCATTTAGCTCGCCAATCCGGCCTGCCTGATTCCGCCCGTGTTCACTGGGCGGGACTGCCCTGTTGCCCTGGCTCGTCCTCCGCTGCGGCTTCGCAGTAGTTATCGGACGACGAGTTGGACAAGCCACCGCGGCCAGCTCTGGAACGACCGTGCCGCCAGGGCTGTCGGCGCGCCGTGCTTGGATGCGGCGTTGCCCCTATGGGCGGGAGGAAGAGGACATGACGCGCACGACACCACCGCGGCCGCTGGACATCACTGCAGCGTTTCCGGAGCTGGCCGGCCTGGCCAGGATGACCACCCGTCTGCACCCGACGCCTGGAACACCGACCGTCCACGCCAGTTCGGTGGGCGGGCCGCTGCTGTGGCCGGCAGACGATCCCTGGCCAGAGGATGAGCCGGGCTACCCGCCGGTTATGCCCGTGCAGAGTCTGGCAGACGTCCACCAGGTGCGGGCTTTGCTGACCCAAGCGTGGGCGCGACCGCGCGGCCCGCGGGAGAACCTGTTGTCCGCGCAGGAGAGCGAGACGGTGGAGCGATTGCATGCGGGGCATGACCCGGCGCTGCTGCCCACGGGCCCGCAGCCGCTGATCCCGCTCGTGCAGCTCTACGCGCGCGATGTGCCCGCGCTGGCCTTCCCGGAAGGCACGGATCTGCTGCAGGTGCTGTGGGCACCGGGCTTTGGCATCGAGGGGTGCTCGGCCAACGTGCAACTGCGATGGCGCCGGGCCTCGGACGTTCAGGAGGTCCTGCGCACTCCTCCCGAGCCCGCATATGTCGAGTGCGACGACCACGTACCGGAGCCATGCCTGCTCCAGCCTGAATCAGTGCAGGAGTTCCCGCCTGGCCATCTGCTGGAGCAGGCCCTGGAAGAGCGCGTGTACGACTGGTGTGCACAACAGTCCGTGAGCTACCAGAGTGATCTGTCCGTTGCCCCCGGCTGGAAGGCGGGTGGGTGGCCGGCTCCCTTCACCTTCCGCGACCCGGCCGAGTCCGACGAGGATGAGGAACGGAAGTGCGGCGAGTGCGGCGGGCCTCTGGAGGCACTGCTCACTATCGACAGCAGCGAGTGGGATGGGGGCAGTGGCAGCTGGCGTCCGGTCGAGGCGGCCTTGGACACGGCGAAGCTCGTTGGGGATCCCTACCGGAGTCTGCTCAATCCCACCATGATGACCATCGGACGGGGCTACACCCTGCAGGTCTACAGCTGCGTCAGCACGCCCTCACACCTGCCGCGCACGATCATGCAGTAGCCCAGGCCGAGCACTCCGAGTGGCGACTCGCACCGTGATGAGGACCCGTACGCTCAACTCGCCAACTGAAGCGCTCAGTCACACCCGGTCATGAGCCGAAGCACGGTAGGCGTTAGCGAGGCAGCTTGTTGTCACCAAGTCAGCCGGACAGAGCGCTTTGGTTCGGTTACCGGTGCCCGCTCGCACTGAGGCCCGTCGGGCTCTCATTGCGTTGCCTGCTGGGCGAGGCTGCGGGGCGGCCGTGGGCGTGCCAAGACCTCGAAGCGGGCCGGCGGAGGACGATGCTGCGCGTCTCAACCCGCCCTTCCAGGGCTGGCACTGGATACAGTCCTTTGAGGTACCTCGGAGGGAGTCTCATGCGCCGCCTGGCCGCCGTCCTGTTAGTTCTTTGCTCAGCCCTTGTCTCCTGTTCCTCGAAGGAGGGCGCGGCCTCCTCCACCTCGGCTTCGCCGTCAGTCGGCAAAGCTGATCTCAAGGCCGTGGAGCATCGGTGGGCGGGTCTCACGGAGCAGGAGCAGCAGCGCGTCTGTGCATACGCGGATGGAAACGCCGACATGGCTGCCGCGCTGGAGCAACTCCGAGAGTACGACTACAGCGAGGCTGAAGCCGCAGAGATGCTGCCGTATGTAGTGAACGAATGCACCTGACGCGACCAGGACAGTTGAGGCAGCGGCGGCTGGAGGCGGTGACATCAACCCTGCTTTGCCCACGATTGGTGACAGGTAGCGCGCCGTATCGGTGACAGCTACGGCGCTTCATCCGGGTGAAGTCGCAGCTCAGCGGCTCGCGATGGTGGTACCTATCGTGCTTCGACTCAGGTCACTGTACGAGCCGAGGAAGGCATCGGGGGTGAGGTGTGGCCGCAGGGGTGTTGCGAACCGTGCCGCTGGCCGGGGAGCTGACCGCGTCGCTGATCAGCCGGGTGGCTGCCCGCTACGGTCTCACAGCCAGCAGCGTGATGCGGCTGTGGGCGTGCCGCAACTCCTCCAGCCGGCACGATGGCGGCGGTGTGAGGGCAGATGCGGAGGTCGTCCTGAACGGGGCCGGGTGGGGTGTCCTCGCCGAGCTGTGCGGGGTGGAACCGGTGGTGCTGGTGCGCGCTCTTCTGTCGTTCACGGTGGACGATCCCAAGATCAGCAACAGCCGGGACGCCTCCCTGGCGCAGGCCCGGTGGCGGGTGGCGGCCGCGGTGGCGGGGGAAGCAGCGTTCGGCTGCCGCTTGTGCACAGCGCGGCGCACCGGGCAGGCGGTGCGGGCGGTGCGGTATCTGCCGCGCCGGCAGCGGGTCTGCCTGCGGCACGGGCGCTGGCTGCTGGACGCGGACGCCGACCAGCCGCTGGAACACCTCGATCTGCGCCTGCTGCCGGAGGTGGTGGCCGCGCAGCGGCGGTGGCCGGGCGTGGCACGGCGTGCGGTGCGCGCCGGGGTGGAGCCGGCGCAGGCGTTCACACTGGCGCATGCGGTGGTGGCCCGCTGGTGGGAGCAGGCTCTGTACTGGGAGCAGGGGGAGGTCTGGCCGCGCCGTCTGCACCACTTGGCGGGCGGCAACGCGGGATCACGGCTTGAGTGGTGGCGGGTCGTCGGCCGGGAACCGGCGATCTTCCCGGAGGTGACGGCCGTGGCACAGGCGCTGCTGGAGCCGGCCATGGCCGAGGTGGCCTGGCGGGCAAGCGGCGGGATGCAGCCTCGGGCGCGGGGCGCCGACGATGCGTTCTGTCACCGGCTGGGCGAGCTGGTAGGCCGCACATGGCTGGGACCCGAGGTTGCGGCTGACCACGGCAGCCCGCTGAACGACTGGAGGGGTGCGATCGTGCGCGCCCGCCGCCACGAGATGGGGCCGCCGGGGTGGCGGGAGGATCCGTGGCGGCTGAAGCGTGGGTGCCCCGCGCAGCCCAGCATCCGGCGGCTGCACCGATGTTGGATCAGCGACCGCCCCCGCGATGAACCCTACGGCTGGTGGAGCGAGTCCGAGCACTGGACGCGCCTGCGACGCTGTCTGCATGACGAGGCGCTGCCCCTGGATGTGCGGGTGACCGGGGCCCTCATGCTGCTGTACGGAATGCCGATCACACGCATCGCTGTTCTCATGCGCTCGGACCTCACGGGTGGCAGCACGCCTCATCCGCGCGTTGGTGAGCGTCCCGTGCCGCTGCCGCCCGCCGTCTGCCAGCTTCTGCAGCGTCAGGCCGACCGCACCGAGCCGATCTCGGCGGTGGGCCGTATCACGCCGCGTCCGGGCTGGCTTCTGCCCGGCTACGCCGCTGGAACTCACCACTCAGCTCCGGCCCTCGCGCGCAAGATGCGTCTCCACTGCTTGCCCGGCCGCCCCAGCCGGAGCACCGCTGTGCTCGCGCTGGCCGCGGACCTGCCCGCGTCAGTGCTCAGTGACACCCTCGGCATCAGCATCAGCGCAGCCCTGCAGTGGACCCGCAGAGCAGGCCCGCGACTGGAACAGCTACCTAGCAGCTCGCCCTACGGAGGAGACCGGTGCTGAGCGCCGTTTCACGGACCGTTTGTGCGAGTCCCTCAGGGGCATGCGGGTGATGCCTGCCCATTGCGATCGCCCTGCCTCGTAGGAGAGCTGGCAACGAGAGCGGGACAGACTTCACGCGCGCTTCTTCGGCAGAGAAGGGACGTGGCGGTGCAGGAACTCGATCTGGTCCGCGATGACGGTGGCGAACAGGGGCTCGACGTAGGGATCGAAGTGGCCACCCTCGTAGACGTGGACGGTGGAGTGCCGCATCTTGCCTGCTGCCCGTTCGGCGACGCGCTTGGGAGTGATCGCGTCCTGCGCGACGATCTGGACCAGGGCCGGGCACTGGATGTTCCCGGCCCAACGCTGGGGCGAGTAGAGGCCGATCTTCAACGCGATGCGGGCTGCGACGGTGTGGGGGTAGGCGTCCTCCTTCAGCCCCGATTCACGGAGGAGCGTGTGCATGCCCGGATAGGCGTCCGGCGAGGTCATCATCGCGGTGCGGCCGGGAAGACCGACGCTCTGGACGTACACGGGTTCACGACCGAGGCGGGAGGCGATCGCGTCACGCATCCCCGGCATGGTGACCCTGAGAGCGGCTCGCAGGCCGGTCGACCTCACCGCTGCCGGGCCGCTGACGTGCGGGACCTGAGCGATGACGGCGGCGAGGGGCTCTCCTTGGCCGGCGATGGTGATGACGTGACCGCCGGCGAACGAGGTACCCCACGCCACGACTCGGGTGTGGTCGATCCCCTCAAGTGACCTGGCGTAGCGGAGGGCGGCGCGCCAGTCCTCGTGCTGCATCGCGATGTCCAGGACCTGGCGCGGCTCACCCTCGCTCTCCCCGAAGTTGCGGTAGTCGAAGACCACGGCGGCGTATCCGGCGGCGGCGAAGCGCTCGGCGTAGGCGTAGAGCCGTAGCGCACGCACCGCGCCGAAGCCGTGTGCCATCACAATGACGGGCGACGGCTGATCTGCAGCGGTGGGCCGGTAGACGCGCGCGGCGCAGCGGGTGCCGCCGGAGTCGAACCACTCCTCCGACGTCGTGAACGTGCCGTCGAACGGCTCGGCCATGGTGCACTCCTCGTCTCGCTGTGTCGTCCTGCATGATGTCCAAGGCGATGGATGGGGCTCCAACGGTGGGCGCTGGTCCATGCCGCGAATGCGCGTCACGTCGGCAGTCGCCGCGCCACCGCGGCGTCATGGACGTTGCGGCGATCGTCCCGGAGGAGCCGGGAGCCCTCGCGAAGCACGCCCGTGTGCTGGTGGTTCTCGCGGTGCTGACAGCGTGACCTCCACCGTGGCGAGGCGCCCAGACTCGCTCGTGCAGACGAAGAAGTCGTCGGTCGGACAGAACAAAATGAGCGGCTGGCGCCGTGGTCGTGGACCAATTCGTCCTCAGCTGTACGGGGATCCGGTCGAGATCACGGAGATCGGGTGAGCACGGCAGGTCCGAGCCAGCGGCATGCGGCGAGCGCGAGCTCGAGGTCGAGCCGGTCCTCCTCGATCGGCCGCCCCCGCAGCTGTACTGCTTTGTCCACCCGGTACTTGACCGTGTTCTTGTGCAGGTGGACCTTCGCAGCGGTCGCGACAAAGCTCTGGTTCTGCTGAAGGAAGACGGTGAGAGTCTCCCGCAGCCGTGCGACACCTTCGTCGTCCTGCGCCAGCCCTCCGAGCATCGTGGTGACGAGGTCGCGGGCGAGGGCGAGGTCGCCTGCGAGGGCCGCGGCCGCCCTGACTCCGGGAGCGGTGAACGACGTGATCTGGTGGGCCCGTTCGGCCCCGATGACGGCGACCTGGTGAGCTCGCAGGGCCTGGCGGTGTGTCGCACGGAAGCCCGCGATTCCTGTCCCGACCGCGCCGACCGCGGCCTTCACTTCACTTCCTGCCTCACCGAGGACTCGGGTCAGGCGGTCGGGGTCGATGCTCGTGTCTGCTTGCAGTGGTATCCAGACCCAGCCGAGCGAGCGGTCCTGCGGGACGAACAGCGGCGAGGACTGCGAACCAACCTCCTGGGCTATGGAGCTGGTCAGCTGCCCGAGACGCTCCAGCGAGCCGGTTGATGTCATCCGTTCGTCCGCCCAGAGGACGAGTCCAAGGTGTTCCTGGCGGAGTCGGTAGCCAAGTACCTGCTCCGCCGCGACCACATCCATCTCGTCTCCGGCGAGGAGCGCGCTCAGCGTGGCCGTGCGGATCGTGTTGCGATTCGCCAGCCACCACTCCCGCTCGGTCTCGTACGCCTTGACGACCTGCTCGGAAACCCGGTCGATGTAGGCGAAGGCGGCGTCCTGGAGCATCTGCAACGCCGCGAAGGAGATCCTGCCGTCCGGCTCGACGCCGGCCAGTTCCCCGGCCACCCACTCAAGGGCGCGCCGGTGACCGAGGCGGTATGCGCGCAGCAGGGCGTTCGAGGAGATCTCGCGCTGCGCGAGGCGTCGCGCGTACTCGACGGCCGGCCACGGCGCCTCCACCGCATCGACCGAGACCCCGTACTGCGCGACGTGGAAGAACGTCTTCACGTTGCTCTCCACACTCGCGTAGAGGAGGTCGAGCATCAGCTGGTCTCCGCGAAGCTCCGAGATCGACTCGGCGAGCTCGGCCTGCAGCACGCGCGCCACCTCGTCGAGCTGCGTGCTGGAGGCCGCGGCGATGTCGGCGACGCGGGCGGCCGCACGGCGGGCGATGTCCTCGCGGTCCGCCCAGGGATCCATGGTTGACCTTTCAGCCCGTGTTGGTCCCCGGGCACAGGTGTAGGGGAGCGGTAGCCAGAAGCGGGAGGTACGGAGACCAATCCCTCCCCGCTCTTTTGGTTCGCGCGCACAGTGTCCCAGGTCTTCCCGTCTCCCTAAAGTCCGTGCGTCCGGATCGCGTGACGCGGCCTCGGAAGCCGACGGCGTGCCAACCCTGGCGGGCAGTGACCGATGCGTGCCGCCCGGGCCACCACCACGAGGAGCACCCATTGGGATTCATCAAACCGTCTCCGCAGCCGGTCGAGCCGACGGTGTTCCTGAGGCTTCCGCTGCGCGAACGTGTTCGCATCCTCAGCGCCCACTGGGTCGACGACGGCTTCGGCACACCGCGCGTGCTGCACATCGTGTACATCATCAAGATGCTCGGCCTCTACTTCGGCGTCGGCATCTGGATCGCGTCGGCGACGTCCGGGATCGAGTTCACCGACATCGGCAGCTGGTACCACAACATCGTCGTGTACCAGAAGCTCGCTGTGTGGCTGATGCTGTTGGAGGTGATCGGACTCGGCGGTGCGTTCGGTCCCCTGTGCGGCCACTTCCGCCCGATGATCGGCAACGTCCGGTACTGGATCCGTCCCGGCACCCTCCGCATGGCGCCCTGGGGCAGCCGCGTGCCGTTCACCGGCGGCGACGAGCGCACCTGGTTCGACGTCGCGCTCTTCGTCGGTGTGCTTGCCAGCCTCGCCTATCCGCTGGCCGCGCGGGCCGAGCCTGTGCCGAGCGAGTTCCTTCCGGCGGGCACCGGCACGCAGGAGCTCATCGCGCCGCACTGCTTCCTTCCGGTTCTCGTGCTCATGCCCCTGATGGGTCTGCGTGACAAGGTCGTCTTCCTGGCTGGCCGGTCCGAGCAGTACCTGCCGATCATGCTGTTCTCCGCGCTGCTGGGGACCGTCGGCAGCACCGCGGACTTCATCGGCCTCGTCGTGGTCTTCAAGATCGTGATCTGCGTCGTGTGGATCGGCGCCGGCGTGTCCAAGTTCGGTGCCCACTTCGAGAACGTCGTGCCGCCGATGGTCTCCAACAGCCCGGCCATGCCAGGACGAGCCGTCAAGCGTCTGCACTACCGAGACGCCCCGAACGATCTGCGCCCCTCCCGCGTCGCCTGGTTCATGGCGCACGTCGGCGGCACCGCCGTCGAGATCATCGTCCCGGTCATCCTGCTGCTCACGACGAGCGCGACTGTGGCGCTGATCGGCGCGCTGTGCATGCTGGCCTTCCACGTCTTCATCGCCTCGACGTTCCCGATCGCCGTCCCCCTGGAGTGGAATGTCTTCTTCGGGTTCATCGCGATCGTCCTGTGGGTCGGGTTCGATCCCGGCACGTACAACATCTGGAACTTCTCCGAGCCGCTCCTGCTCGTCCCGGTCTTCGCGCTGCTGATGTTCGGGCCGGTCCTGGGCAACCTGCGTCCCGACCTCGTCTCCTTCCTGCCCTCCATGCGCCAGTACGCCGGGAACTGGGCCTCGGCCGTGTGGGCGATGAAGCCCGGTGTGGAGGAGCGGCTCAACGAGCTGCCCGGCGTGGAGAACCAGATCGACCAGCTGCAGCGCATGGTCCCGACTCCGTACGAGCGTGACGATGCCGAGATGACGTTGCAGAAGGCACTCGCCTGGCGCTCGATGCACAGCCAGGGGCGCGGCCTGTTCTCGCTCCTGTACGCGCACCTCGACGACCTCGAGACACGCACCGTCCGCGAGGGGGAGTTCGTGTGCAACACCATCCTCGGTTTCAACTTCGGCGACGGCCACATGCACGACGCCCGCCTCGTCGCGGCCGTGCAAAAGCGCCTCGGCCTCGAGCCCGGCGACCTGGTCGTGGCCTGGGTCGAGTCCCAGCCCATCCACCGGCGCACCCAGCAGTACCAGGTGATCGACGCCGCGCTGGGCGTCGTCGAGCGGGGCACATGGAAGGTCGCCGACTGCGTGGCGCAGCAGCCGTGGCTGCCGGGCGGCCCCGTTCCGCTGAACGTCACCTGGACCGCCGCCGGCTACCACCGTCGGCAGCCGCTGGGAGCGAACGCGAACCGGTCCGACGAGACACCCGTCTGACCCCTCGCCGGCTGGCCCCTACCCTCGAAGGACGTTCCATGCACTTCGCATCTCTTCCCTCGGCGCGCGCCGACGCCCGGCCCGACAGCCCGTGTCTGTCCGACGAGACCGTCGGCACGCTCAGCAACCAGGCGTTCGCGGCACGGGTCGAGGCAGCGTCCTGCGTGTTCGCGGCCCACGGAGTGGCTCGCGGCGCGGTGGTCGCGGTCCGATTGCCGAACCGGACGGACCTCGTGGTCGCGATCTTCGCCGCCTGGCGCCTCGGTGCCGCCGTCACACCGGTGAACCCCGCCCTGGCCCGTGGTGAGGCCGAGTACCAGGTCGCCGACTCCGGGTCGCGCGTGCTGGTCACCCACGACGGCCTGTCGCCTAAGGGCGTCACGACGCTCGCGCCCGAGGACCTCACCGCGCCCGGTGCAGGAGTCGACGTGGGCCCGGCCGAACCGGACCTCGACGCCCTGGCCCTGCTCGTCTACACGAGTGGCACCACCGGACGCCCCAAGGGCGTCGAGCTCACCCACGCCAACCTCGACGCGATGACCGCGGCGATGGTCGAGGCGCTGGCGCTCGACGAGCACGACCACAGCCTGCTGATCCTGCCGCTGTTCCACGTGAACGGCATCGTGGTCAGCGTCCTGTCGCCCCTGCGCGCGGGCGGGCAGGCGACCATCGCCGGCCGCTTCGACCCTCAGACCTTCTTCGCGACCCTCGAGACCGCGCGTCCCACCTTCTTCTCCGGAGTCCCGGCGATCTACACGATGCTCGCGAACCTGCCCGCCGAGGTCGAACCGGACACCAGCTCGCTGCGCTTCGTCGCCTGCGGAGCGGCCCCGATGCCAGCCGCACTCATCGGTCGGGTCGAGGAACGCTTCGGCGTGGTGCTCATCGAGGGCTACGGCCTCTCCGAGGGCACCTGCGCCTCGACGAGCAACCCGCTCCACGGTGTCCGCAAGCCCGGTACGGTCGGCCTCGCCCTCCCCGGCCAGACGGTCGCCGTCATGGCCCCCGACGGCACCCTGGTGCCGCGGGGCGAGCGCGGCGAGGTCGTCGTCCAGGGGCCCACCGTGATGCGCGGCTACCTCAACAGGCCCGAGGAGACCGCCAAGGCCCTCAAAGGCGGCTGGCTGCACACCGGCGACGTCGGCGTCCTCGACGAGGACGGCTACCTGCGGATCGTCGACCGGGTGAAAGACATGATCATCCGCGGTGGCGAGAACATCTACCCCCAGGAGATCGAGCACGCCATCCACGCACACCCCGCCGTCCTCGAGGCCGCGGTGGTCGGCCGTCCCCACCCCGTCATGGGCGAGGAGCCCGTCGCGTTCGTCGCCCTGAAGGGCGGCGCGTTTCTCGACGAGGACGAACTCGTCGCGTTCCTGAGGCAGCGGATCGCGAAGTTCAAGCTGCCGACTTCGGTGACCTTCATCGACGAGGTGCCGAAGAACCCCGTCGGCAAGTTCGACAAACCGCGTCTGCGCACCACCACCGCGTCCACGGGCGCATCAGCCGTGAGCCGGGACGAGGAGACATCGTGACGACCGCTGTCGTCGTCGGCAGCGGTCCCAACGGCCTCGCGGCCGCGCTCGTACTGGCCGACGCCGGGATCCGGGTGTGTGTCATCGAGGCTGCCGACACCCTGGGGGGCGGCACACGCTCGGCGGAACTGACCCTTCCGGGACTCGTCCACGACGTGTGCGCAGCGATCCACCCCCTGGCGATCGCCACACGCTTCTCCAAGGCGTTCGACCTCGCCGAGCACGGCTTGTCCTGGGTGGAGCCGCCCGTGCAGTACTCCCACCCGCTCGACCACGGACGCGGCGCCGCCGCCTACCGCTCGGTCGAGGAGACCGGCCGCAACCTCGGCGGGCGCGACGGCCACACCTGGACCCGCGTGTTCGGCTCGCTGAACGACCGTTTCGACACGATCGCCGACGAGTTTCTGCAGCCGGTACTCCACGTCCCAAGGCATCCGCTCCACCTCGCCCGTTTCGGACTGTACGCCGGGCAACCCGCCTCGCTCCTGGCCCGACGCTGGCACCACGACGAGGCCCGCGCCCTGCTCGCCGGGCTCGCCGCGCACGCCTTCCGCCCGCTCGACGCCCTCGCGTCGTCCGCCATCGGCGTAGCGCTCGGCACCGCCGCCCACCGGTACGGCTGGGGTGCCGCCGTCGGAGGCTCGGCCGCCATCTCCACGGCGATGATCGCCGCAGCGCAGCAGCGGGGCGTGCTGTTCGAGACCGGACGCACAGTCACCAGCCTCGACGAGCTCGGACCCGTCGACCTCGTCATGCTCGACACCGCCCCCGGCGCCGCGGCCGACATCATCGGCGACCGACTCCCCCGGCGCATCGCGCGCGCGTACCGCGCCTACCGCCACGGCCCGGGCGCCTTCAAGGTCGACTTCGCCGTCGAGGGCGGTGTGCCATGGACGCACGAGCCGAGCCGGCACGCCGGCACGGTGCACGTCGGCGGGACGTTCGAGGAGATCGCGTCAGCCGAAATGGCC
This sequence comes from Streptomyces sp. NPDC057877, assembly GCF_042796855.1. Taxonomy (NCBI): domain Bacteria; kingdom Bacillati; phylum Actinomycetota; class Actinomycetes; order Kitasatosporales; family Streptomycetaceae; genus Streptomyces; species Streptomyces sp. NPDC057877. The sequence goes on along the minus strand of NZ_JBHVMS010000017.1, from coordinate 48,073 downwards.
GTCGCCCGCGGTCGCATGCCGGACCGGCCATTCGTCCTGGCAGCGCAGCAGTACGTCGCCGACCCGTCGCGGTCCCTCGACGACGTGCACCCGTTCTACACCTACGCCCACGTGCCGGCCGGCTACACCGGGGACGCGACGGAGGCAATCGTCGCCCAGATCGAGCGCTTCGCACCCGGCTTCCGCGACCGTGTCCGCGGCACGGCCGTGTGCAGCACCACCGAGATGGCCCGCAAAAACGCCAACTACGTCGGCGGCGACATCGTGGCGGGCTCCAACCACCCGCTGCAGCTCGCGTTCCGTCCCCGCGTCACGCTGCACCCCTACGCCACCGGAGTCGACGGGGTCTTCATCTGCTCGGCCGCCACACCTCCTGGAGCCGGTGCACACGGTATGTCGGGATACTGGGCCGCACAGGCCGCCCTACGCAAGGTCAGAACCGCAAAGTAACGGCCCTCCGACGGGGCGGGAGCTGACGCTGAACTCGTCAACGAGACACGGCCACCAGGCCGCCGAGCCATGTCGCTGTATCCCGCACCTCAGTCTCAAACTCCAGCCAGGGCATGGTCGAAGGGGGTCGCAACGGGGACATCAGCGGCCCGACCACGCCGCACGCCGTGGTGGCCTCGGCGAACTCCGGAGCGCTGTGGAGGCCGACGCAACCCCTACCGCAACACGCAGCGCAACACTCGGTGCAACCTCTACCGCAACACGCAGCGCAACATGGCGCCCTATGCGGCGAAGCGGCTGTTGGGCGGGCTGGTCACGGTGTCGCCTGCGTGAGTCCCGAAGTGTGTGACTCCGGGACTCCCAGAGGGATTCCGGGCCCGGGCACTACTTGAGCAACAGGTGCAGGAGGCCCGCCACGCCGACGCCGACCAGGAGCGCGACGCCGACCGCGGGGTGAAGCAGGGCGATGTATGTGGCGATCCCGCTGGCCAGGAGCAGGAGCGCGGTACGCAGGTCGAGCCCGTTGCCGTTGTTCACTGGCCAACCGCCTTACGGGCGGCGGCACGGCCGTACAGGGCCTCGATCTCGCCCCGGGACGCCATGACCTTCGCGCGGGCGCGCAGGCGGGCCATGTGTCCCTCAACCATCCGGGACGTCATCCCGAGCTCGGCGCCGATCGCCTTCTGGGTCACCTTGGACTCCCAGATCAGACCGCAGATCGCGCGCACCTCGGGACCGGCGCCGTCCAGGATCCGCTGGATGGTCTCCTGGCTAGAGCTGGATGCAACTCCAGAGGATCCACGGCTTGCGCATCTGGGCCGGACCCGGATCGAGGCCGACGAGGACCGACGCCCACTGCCCCAGTTCGCCGTTGAAGGTGATGTGACCGTAGCCGACGCGCTCCTCGATCACTTCCAGTTCCCCTGCTCCGGAGAACAGCACCTGACCGTCGCGGGACACGAGTTGCTGCTCGTACGACCGTTCGGCGGTGCGGGTGAGGAACTCCTTCACGATGTGCAGATCCACGACGTAGATGCCGGTCATGGTGGGCTGCTTCATCGTCAGCTCGTATATGGTCCGCCGACCACCGCGCTCATTGGAGACCGCGACGGGAATCCAGAGGGCCGACCGTCCGAAGATCTCGCGTCGAACGGCGAGGTCGACCCCGAGGAGCGGCGCATCGCGGAACAGTGTCAGGGGGATGTCGACCGCCAGGTCGTTGGCCGTGAGGGTCATCTCTGCCTCCTGTCTCGGGTTCTCACCACTGGTAGAGGTACTGCCGCCACGAGCCGTGGTAGCCGGTCCCGTAGTAGGTCCAGGTGTCGGTGTCGAGCAGCAGGACGTGGCCGCCCCAGTACACGGACTCGTCGAGCTGGAAGACGGCCCACCATCCCGTGTGCGGCGTCGGTGTGTAGCTCGTGCGCACCGCTCGGTGCTGGAACCAGGCCCACATCTCCCGTGCCCGGATGGGCCGACGGGCGGGGGTGTAGCACCGGGCGTTGATGTAGGGGTTGGCGTTGGCGAGTTCCGTGTATCCCGCGCGGATGAACGCGTCCGACAGGAAGTGCGCGCAGTTGTTGGCGAACGTGTCGCCGCCCACACAGCGTCCCGTCCAGTGGCTGCCCACGGTGGAGAGGGCAGGGAGGACCATGAGGCCTTCCGCCTGGGCGATGTCCGGGCCCGCGTAGCGCGGGGCGCCCGGCAGGTTGTCGGACGGCGGTGGGGCGAGGTGCTCCATCTGCTCGGTGGCCGCCGCCGCGCCCGCCGGACCGGGGTCTCCCGCGCGTCGGGGGGAGGCCGGTGGTGCGATGTTCTCCATGGCGACGGTGAACGGGTCCGGGGGTTCTCCGGTCCGCACGCGGTTCATCCGGAAGGCGGTGGCTCCCGCCCGCACCCACACCCTGAGCCGGTCCTCGCCGAGCCGCTCGCGTTCCATGACGTCGGAGTTGGCGAACGAGTAGACGGTGTCCTCGGAGACCACCACCAGGATGTTCCCCGGGATGTTCCCGTCCTCGCGGCTGTATCCCTCGTAGGGAATGGTCGAACTGCGCTTCGACGCCTGTTCCATCAGCGTACTGAGGTCACTTCGTTGGGCCTTCGTGATGTTCTCAGCCATGCCCGGTGTCCTTCTCGTGGGGAGGTGCGTGGATCTTGATGGCCGTCACGGTCAGGTGGCCCCCTCTTCAGCGTGAACCCGCGCTCCGGGGTGCGCCACTCGGAGCAGTGTGCTTACCGTGGGCGGCTCGTGGCGCTTAGAGTTGTTGAAGCGTCATATGAGGCGGTGAAGTGGGTGACCGTCCCGGGGCGGGCGGGCGCCAGCTGGGTGAATTCCGTGCCGGACCGGCTCCGGCAGGCGGTTTCCGGCCGCTCGTGGCGCCGCCCCCGGCGCTAGCGTCGGACGCGTTTCGACCCCCCACCCGCTCTGACGGACCGCACACCTCTGGTGGTCGACGGGCGGAGATCGGCACCGACGACATGAACCCGCCCCGCCCCCTCACGGCCCGCTGATGACGGCGCCGCTGCCGCAGTTGGCGACCGAGCTCCGCACGGGACTCGGCCCCCTGCTGCCCCTCCTCCCCGGCATGTCCCAGACCGAGCGCAGGGAGCGGCTGGCGCAGGCCCTCGGGCTCTCGTCGCCCACGCTCACCCCGGACGACCTGCTGACACGGCTCGCCCTGCCGGACGTGGCGCCGCAGGGCGACCTGTGGCCGGTCCTCGTCGAGGTGCTGCGGGCGGCGCTGCGGAAAGCCCCGCCGGACTGGTCGCTGACGATCAGGAACGTGGTCTTCGCGAGCCCCGGCGAGGTGAAGCCGCTCGGCACCGTCGTGCCCGACACGATCGACGTCGGGTTCACGCTGAGCGGCCCGTTCCCGCTGGTGCCCGGTCTGGACGTACGCGACGGGGTGAGCCTCACGCTCTCGCTGCCCGCCGCCCAGCCGGACACGGCCGCGCTGTCGTTCCGCGCGGACGGCGTGGAACTGGCGTTCACCGGCCAGGAGTTGCTGAAGCTCCTCGTCCCCGGTGGTGTCGTCGTCAAGGGCTCCCTCGGGGCCCGGCTCGACAAGGACGGGTTGCGGCTGGAGGGCGGTGGCCGCGGCGGCAAGGGCGTCGCGCTGCCGGTCCACCGGGCCCCCGCCGGGCTGCGCGCGCCGTCGCTGTACGTGGCGGCGCACGACGGCGGGCTCCGGCTCACCATGTCCTTCCGTGCCTCGCTGCTCGGCGTCGCGGACGCGGCGGTCGACGACGCGGCGCTCGAAGTGCGCCCGACGGGCGGGGGTTACACCGCGACGCCGGTCGCCCCGAAGGGCGTCGGGCTCACCCTCGCCGTCGGACCGGCCAGGGGCGGGGGGTTCCTCGGCGAGCGGGACGGGGAGTACCGGGGCGCGCTCTCGCTGTCGCTGGGCGTCGTGGAGGTGAGGGCCTACGGCATTCTGCAACCGCGTCCGCCGTCGGTGCTGGTGGCGCTGAGCGCCGAGTTCACCCCGCCCGTCGAACTGGGTCTCGCCCTCACGCTCAACGCCGTCGGGGGGCTGCTCGGCATCGGGCGCGCCCTGGACCGTGACGGTCTGGCGGCCGTCGTGCAGGCCGGTCACCTGGACGACCTGCTCTTCCCTGCGGACGCCGCCGCGGCGGCGCCGCGCATCCTGGCCACGCTGGGCGCCGTCTTCCCGGCACGGCCCGGGAACACGGTGATCGGGCCGATGTTCCGGATCGGCTGGGGCCGCCCGGTCTCCTTCGTCACCGCCGATGTCGGGGTGGTCCTCGATCTGCCCGCCGGGGTGGTCGCCCTCCTCGGCCGGCTGCGGGTGGCGCTGCCCGCCCCGCAGGCTCCCGTCCTCGATCTGCGGGCCTCGATCGCCGGTGTCGTCGACGCCCCGAACGGCCTGGTCGAAGTCAACGCGAACCTCGCCGGTTCGCGGCTGCTGACATCGTCGGTGGAGGGCGGGCTGGCGCTGCGGGTGAAGACGGGGCAGGACGCCACGTTCATCCTCAGCGCGGGCGGCTTCCACCCCCGCTACACGCCGCCCGACGGCTTTCCGACGCCGAAGCGGCTCACGGTCCCGCTGGCGGACAGCCCTCTGCTGAAGGTCGTGTTCTCCGGGTACTTCGCGCTCACCCCCGGCACCGTCCAGGCCGGAGCGGAGCTGTCCGCCGTCATCGGTTCGCGGAGCACTGGCGTGTCCGGGCGGCTGTTCTTCGACGCGCTGGTGCGCTGGGAGCCCAGCTTCGGCGTGGTGCTCGACCTCGGCGGCGCCTTCGCGCTGCGCTTCGCCGGGGAGACGCTGTGCTCGGTCGGGCTGCGCGTCCGTGTGGAGGGGCCGACGCCGTGCTGGAACATCGCGGGCCGGGCCAGTGTGTCGTTCCTCTTCTTCGACGTCAGCTTCCCCTTCGACGAGCGCTGGAACTGCACCGGTGAGGCCAAGGCCCCGCCGCCCCCGGACGTCTGCCGGGCCCTGGAGCGGGCGCTGGACGATCCGCGCTCCTGGGAGCCGGTGCTGCCCGAGGGCGCCCGCGCCATGGTCTCGCTGCGCGCCGACGACGTGGGGGCCGCGGACCGTCTGCTGCACCCGCTCGGCCGACTGCGCTTCAGCCAGCGCGTCGTACCGCTCGGGACGCCCGTGGTTCGGTTCGGCCCGGGCCGACTGCCCAAGCCGCCGGACCAGGCTGGTCAGGTCTTCGACGTGGCGGTCAGCTTCCCCGCCGGGTCCGGGACCGTACAGCCGCTCACAGAGGATTTCGCGCGGGCCGACTTCTTCGACCTCACGGACGACGAGAAGCTCACCCAGCCCGCCTTCGAACGGCTGCGCTCGGGCAGCGAACTGACGCCGCCAGCAACGGCGGTGAACGCCACCCGGTACACCGTGCCGGTTGAATACGAGACGAAGTGGCTGGGCGGGGCGACGCCCACGCTGAGGCCCTCCTGGCCGATCACCGCCGCCGCCCTGAGCGCCGCGCTCCCCCACGGGGCCGTCGGCCGCAGCCTGGTGCACCGCCTGCGCAGCCGGTACGCCGTCCCCCCGCGCGAGCCGGTGCTGAAGGCGCGCGAGTACGCCATCGCGCACATCGGCACGCTCAAGGCGGAGACCGAGTTCCTGAAGAAGTCCACGTTCACCGAAGCCACCGCCCAGCTGAAGACCGTGACCGGCCGGTCCGGGCCGCTCCAGGTCGTACCGGCGCACGAGGTGAGGCCATGACCGCGTACACGTTCGCCTCCTGGGACCGGGCCGGTGCGGCGGCCTCGCTGACCGACGCCGATGACCTGATCCGCACCACCCCCGTACGCGGCTCGCTCGCGGCGACCGCCTCCGTGAACGGCCGCCCCGGGCGGCCGGTCCCGGTGCCCGCGCTGCGGCTGTACGGGCCCGGTGACGTCCGGGCGATCGTCCCCAACGAGATCGTGCGGGTCTTCCCGCTGCCCGGCACACCGGACGCGGAGACGACCCGTTTCCCGCTGCTGGAGTTCGAGCGCAGTGAACTGCCCTGGCTGTTCACCCCGCTCGCCCCCGGCCCGGCCGGACATCTGCGCCCCTGGCTCGCCCTGGTCTGCGTGCCCCTCGCGCAGGGCCGACCGCGGCGGAGACCGGGCGTACCGCTGCCGGTGCTGGAGGTCGACGGGACCGAACTGCCCGACCCCGCCACCCTGCACCTGTGGGCGCACGCGCAGACGCTCCCCGGGTACGAGAGCGACCCGCGGCGGTCGGTCTCCCGGCTGCTCGCGCCGCGCCGACTGCTGCCCCACACCGGCTACACGGCCTGCCTGGTCCCGTCCTTCGAGGTGGGCCGTCTGGCGGGACTCGGCGAACCGACCACCGGCGCCACCCTGTCCCCCTCGTGGGTGACCACCCCCGGCACCCGCTGTGAGCTGCCGGTCTACTTCTCGTGGACGTTCACCACCGGTGAGGCAGGGGACTTCGAGACGCTGGCCACCCGGCTGCAGGCACACCCGCTTCCGCCACGCGCGGGTCGTCGGCCGCTGGACGTGAGCCGCCCGGGACTGTTCGCCGACGGTCCGGGCCCGGTCGTCCAGGAGGTGGAGAGCGCCCTGCGTGCCCCCGGTACCCTGGCCCGGGACCCGTGGCCCACCGGTCAGCAGAGCGCACAGTGGCAGCGGCGGCTCGCCGACGCGCTGGTCCCGGTCGGCGACGGCACCGGCGACGAGGACCCGGACGTCCTGCCGCCGCTGTACGGCGGGTTCCACGCCCTGCGCGACAGTGCCGACCCGGCCTCGTCCGGCTGGCTCGACGCCCTCAACCTCGACCCCCGGTGGCGGGTCGCGGCCGGGCTGGGCACCCGAGCCGTCCAGGCCGACCAGGAGGCCCTCATGGCCTCCGCGTGGCGCCAGCTGGCGGACGTGCGGGCGGCCAACCGGTTCCTCGACCTGGCCCGGTTCGCCCGGCTGGTCGCGGGGCGGATGCATTTGCGCCATGTACGGCCGCTCTCCGCGGACGAGGTGCTGCGCCTGGCCACGCCGTTGCAGAGCCGGATCGCCCCGGGCGGCGCCACCACCCTGTGGGCGTCGGTCCGCGCGAGTCTGCTGCCGAACGCCATGGCCACCACGGTGTTCCACCGGGCGGTGCGTCCCATGGGCGTGCTCAGCCGACGGGTGGGACTGATCGCCGGGCGGGCGGCGGACGGGCCGCAGCCACCGCCGTTCGCCACGGTGCTGTCCCAGGTCGCCCCGGCCGGGCTCGCGGTGCCCCGACGCGACCCGGACGGCACGGTGGCCTTCGCCGTCGCACCGGAGCACGTCGTCGCGGCGGACCGACTGGCCGCCGTACGGAAGGTGTTCGCGCCCGACGACGGAGCGCCGGACGCCTGGCGGCGGGTCGCGGCCGACGCGATCGCCCGTGACCAGCGGCGGGCCGTGAGCACCGAGCAGCTCGCCGCCACCCAGCCGCTGCCCGCCGTGGCCCTCAACCGTGTCTTCCGGCTCGGCGCCCTGCCCGAAGTGGAGGCGCCCCGGGACTACCTGACGAGGACCAGGGTCGACCAGCACGGTGATCTGGTCTTCCCCACCACACCCCCGAGGACCGCGCCCGCCGGGCTCGGCCTGTTCACCCAGGCGACGGCCACGGGCACACCCCCAGGTCGGTTCACCGGCTCGTGGAGCGGGCCGTGGGACGGCGTCGGCGGCAAGGGCGGCGAGCCCGCGGGCCGCTGGCGGGGCTCGTGCTCCGGCACCTTCGAGGCGGGCCCCGAGCGGTCGGGGAGCTGGCGGGGCGTTTTCGAGGGCACCTGGAGCAACTACCCCGGCATTGGCGGCGGCGACGCCACCTGGCTGGCCCTGTACACGGGCACCTGGGAGTGCGGCGAGGAACGCGGGGTGTGGCGCGGCGTGTGCACCGGCACCTGGGACGGCGCCAACCTCTCCTCGGACGGCGTGTTCACGGGCACCTGGCGGTCCGGCCTCCGGCATGGCACGTTCCGTGGCGGCTGCCCGGGCAACTGGGACTGGGACACCCTCCCCAACAACGCGTCCGGCGAGTGGTGGGCGGACTGCTACGGCGAGATCCGCGTCGTCGGCGACGGCCCCGGCCCACAGCAGGACCCCTGGGAGCCGGAGCGCCTGAAGGATCTCGTGGCGGGCTGGCACGCCGACAACGGGTTCCCGCTGGACGCCTTCACCGGCGGGGGCCTGCTCGACCGGCAGCAGGACCTGCTGCCCGCACCCGCCGTGCTCGACGCCAGACCCGAGGACGTCAAGGACATGGTCGTCTCCGCGCACGACCGGGTCCTCGCGCCCACGGACGCCCCGGCGGTCCCACCCCGTGACCCCTTCCCCACCGGCAGCTCCCAGAGCGCGGTGGTGCGTTTGACGGACCCCTCGGTCACCGTGCCCGCGGTGGTGGACTCGCGGGTCGACCGGCCGTCCGGCGGCGCCGGGGACGCGCCCGTGCAGTGGGCGCCGGTCTTCCCCGACGCCATGTGGCCGCCCCTGTCCGAGCAGTCCGACGAATGGGTCTTCGGCGGGCTGGAGCACATCCCCGCGGACTCGGCGGTCCTCGCCCTCACCAACGCGCCCTTCGTGGCGGCGTACATGGTCGGCCTCAACCACGAGCTCGCGCGCGAGCTGCGCTGGCGCGAGTACCCGACCGACCAGCGCGGCACCTGCTTCGCGTCGTTCTGGGGGCACGGAACGGACCTGCCGCCCCTGCACACCTGGAACCCTGCCCTGCCGCTGGGCGCCCATCTCACCGCCCCGCCCGACCGGGTGGTCCTGCTGCTGCGCAGCGCCCTGCTGCGCCGCTACCCCGGCGCGATCATCTACGCGGCCCCGCTGCTGGGCACCGAACCCGACGAGGCCGGTGCCCGGCATCCGATCTTCCGCGGCGGCCTCGACCCCGAGACGGCCATGGTGGGCTTCGACCTCACCGAAACCGAGCTGAAGGCGTCCGCCTGGTGCTTCGTGATCGCCGAGCAGCCGACCGAGCCCCGGTTCGGCGTGGACGACCCGCCCGACGCGGCGCTCAGCGACCCGCCCACCCCGGACCTGTGGGGCCGCCGCTACAAGGCGCCCGACACCCCGGGCACCAGCGCGGACGACTGGAACAACCTCGACTGGACCCACCTCTTCGACACCAAGGACGCCTACCTGCGCGCCGCCCACGCCCCGGGGGCGGTGCGGCCCGGCGTCGTCGTCCCCGAGCAGCCCGAACTCGTGTGGGGCACGAGTGCCGCGGGCACCGCCCGACAGTGCTTCCAGCAGCCCGTCCGGGTCGTGCTGCCCGCCGACCAGTTGCTGGCCCCCTGAGGAGAGACCGACCGATGACAGATCTCGGCGCCCTGCGCCAGGCCGCCGCCACGGCCGAACGGCACCGCGCCCTGCTCGACGCCCGGGCCACCGACGACCAACGGCGCACCGCCCGGTCCCGGCTCCGCGACGCCCGGCGGGCTGTGGACGAGGAGGTGCGGGCCCGCGCCTCACGGGGGTTCGCGCCGCTGCTGCGCCAGGTGGACCCCGAGGTGCCGCTGGTGCTGCTGCCCGTGCGGCTGGAGACACGGCTGTGCCTGGACGGTCCGGGACCGGACCGGCTCCTCGTCCGTGTCTTCCCGGACGACCTCCACGTCGAGCAGCACGAGCCGCACCCCACCGACGGGGAGGTGCGGCAGGCCCGCCGCTACTGGCGGATGGTGTGGCGGGCGGGCCGCTCGGAGAACGCGGACGGTGACCGGGAGCGGCTGCTGCTCGCCGCCTGGGGGCAGTTGACGGGCGCGGTGGGCGCGCCCCGGGCACGGTGGCTCGTCCGGCGGCTGACGCCGCCGTCGGACACCCGGCCGCAGTCGCCCGTACCGGCCGCCGACGATCCGGTGCCAGAGCCGTCCTGGCCCGAGGTGCCGGTCCGCGGCCGGGGCTGGAACCGGGCGGCGACCGCCTCGACGCTGCCGGACATGTTCGTCGTACGGGCCTACCAGGGCGAGCGGCTGGTGGGCGAGCGGACCGGACGGGCGGTGCCGGACGTGGTGCAGCTGGGCCCCGACCCGGACGCCGTCCCCGCACCCGGCGGACCCGTCCTGGATCCGGCGCTGCGGTGGTTGACGGAGTACGGCGTGGCGGAGCAGCAGGGGCTGGCCGTCACGGTGGAGCTGCTCCCGGAGAACGGCTACGAGCCGGACCTGCGGCCCCTGCTGACCCGGGTGGTCGCCTTCGGGGTGTCGGCGTCGCTCGGCCCGGACGAGTCCGCCGCCCGGCTCGCGGCCCTGCTGACCGGCCGGGACGGGGACGGCGAGGCCGCCTTCGTGCTTCAGGGCACGCCGACCAACAACCTCCCGGGCGCCGGCGCGGTGGAGGTGGCGCCACCGGACGTCGACCGGCTGCTCGGGGTCGTGCCCGCCGCCCCGGCGGACCCGTGGGCGAACGGTGCCCGCAGCGCCGCCGCGCTCGGGGTGCCGGTCGGCACGCTCGACGCGCTGCCCGGCGCCGACGAGCCGGAGCAGGCCGACGCGCGCGCCCTGCAACTGGCGCTGTGGAGCGCGACCGGGGACTTCTACCTCGACGAACTCCTGGAGCAGGACAAGGGCGGTGCCGAACTCGACATCGACCGGAGCTGGCTGCGCCGCCACCATGTGGAGCACGTCCGCGCGCGTGGCCCGCTGCCGGTGCTCCGCGTGGGCCGCCAGCCCTACGGACTGCTGCCGGTGACCGCGACCGCGCGCTGGCGGGCCGATCCACGCGAACCGGCGGGCCTCGCGGGCCTGCACCGCGTCCTCGGCGTGCTGCGCCCGTTCTGGGAGGTGGGCGTGGGCACTCTCCCCCGCGTCGGCGGGCCGCGCCAGCCCGGGGAGACCCTCCCGTTGCCTCAGCCGGAACTGGACGTGCTGCGGGCGTTGGGCATGGCACCGGTGTCCCGGACGGTGTCGGTGCGCTCGGTCCAGGGCGGGGTGCTCGCCTGCTTCAAGGATCTCGGGCTCGGCATCCCGGGGATGAGTCTCAACGTGGGCGGGCAGTGCTTCGGGGGCACCGTGGAGGACCTGCACTCGCGGGCCCTCAACGAGGCGCTGGGCATCCGCCACCGGCCCCGGATCAGCCACCACGTCAACGGCCGGGCCACCCGGCTCTGGCTGCCGTACGCGCGCCCGTACCTGGCGGAGGGCGACCCGGTCGCCGCGCTGACCGACTTCCTGCACGGTGTCGTCGAGCGGTTCGAGCTGCGCAGGCTGAAGGTCGGCGACGACGCCCGCACCCTGCTGGAGGCGCTGCTGCGGCACAGCGCCAACCTGGAGTACGGGCGCGCCGCCGCCGGTGTGCGGGACCCCGGGCTGCGCTGGCCGCGGCTGCCCGTCGCCGACGTGCTGCTCCACCCGGACCGGGAGGTGACGACGATCGGCGCCGCCGGGCTCACGGCGCGGCCCTTCACCCTCTCCAAGATCATGCGGCTGGCCGTCGGCGCGGACGGTACGAGTGGTGCGGACCGGGGGACGACCGTGTTCCAGTCCATCGTCGACGCCCGGGTCTCCCTGGCCGGGCAGGTGCTGGAGGCGGCGACCCGCGGCCGGGGTGTCCTCGCCCTGCTGGGGACCGAGCGGCCGTGGAGCGTACGGCTCGGGGAGATCGACGCCGCGCTCCAGTACCTGGCCCGGCGGGTGGAGACCTGGCACCGGCGCGGGGACGCCTTCGGGCCGGTGGAGCGGCTGCTCGGCGAGTGCCTCGACCTGGTCTCCCACCGGCTCGACGCCTGGCTCACCTCCCTGGCTACCGCGCGGCTCCGCGCGGTGCGCGACCGGCGTCCGGCCGGTGTGCAGCTGGGCGCCTACGGGTGGGTGGAGAACCTGTCGCCGCACCCCGGCCACCGCAGCCGGGGCTGGGTGCTGGCGCCGTCACTGCCCCAGGCGGCCACGGCGGCGATCCTGCACAGCGGCTACCTGTCGCACCCGACGGACCCCGGCGCCTTCGCCGTCGACCTGTCCTCGCGCCGGATGCGTGTGGCGACGACCGTCCTGGAGGGGGTCGCCCAGGGGCAGCCGCTCGGAGCGCTGCTGGGGTACCGGCTCGAACGGCGCCTGCACGACGCGCGCGAGAACACCGACGCCCCGCTGGAACTGGACCGGTTCATCGCCCCGCTGCGCGCCAAGTGGTCGGTGCAGGGCCCGCAGCACCCGGGGCCGGGGGCGCAGGAGTTCATCGGCGCCCACGACGTGACGGACGGCGCGCGGCTCGCCGAGGTGCCGGAGGGCGAGGTGATCACCTACCTGCGGGCGAACTCCGGTACTCCGGCGATGACCGCCGTCGAGGAGAAGGCCGTACGACGTCATCTCACGGCGTTGCGGGACGACCTGGACGCGGTCGCGGACCTCCTTCTCGCCGAGAGTGTCCACCAGTTGGCGCAGGGCAATCCCGACCGGGCCGGTGCCACCGTGGAGTCGCTGGCGGCGGGTGGGCACGCGCCGCCCCGACCGCAGGTCCTCGACACCCCCCGGCGCGGTGTGCCGGTGGGCCATCGGGTCCTGGTCGTCGTACCGGAGGGAGCCGCCCGCGCGGCGGGCTGGGACGGTGCGGCACAGCTCGACCGGCCCCGGGCGAAGGCGGAACCGCACCTGGACACCTGGGCCGGGCACCAGTTGGGGGCCACCGCGCGCATCCGGATGCGGGCCGCTTGGGTACGGCCGGGGCAGGACCCCGGCGCGGGAACGGCGACTGTCACCGAGCACGCCTGGCCGCTGAGCGGGTACTGCGCCCTGGACGTGGTGGTGCTCGCCGCCGCGGGGCAGTTGCGGGCCGTGCTCGAACACGAGCTGCTCGACGAGCGGCCCGCGCACGTACCCGCCGGCGCCGTGCCGGTCCTCAAGTCCGGGCGGGCGCAGGGCTGGGCCCGCGGCGTCCTCGGCCTGGGCCAGGTCGAAGCCCTCGCAACGGCGGTCGCCGGGGTCCTCGCCGCCGCCCGGCCCGGGACGGCGGCCGATCTGGGCGCCGCGCACGACGGCGGGGCACCGGCCCCCGACCCGGATCTGGCGCGCCGGGCGACGGAAGCCCGCGACGGCCTCAAGGCGGCTCTGGCGTCCGGGAGCCTGGAGCGGTTGTCCGCGTACGGGGTGACCGCCCCGCCGTCCGGGGCCGCCGGGGAGCCCGCCGACCAGCTGGCCGGTGCGCGGCGCAAGGCCGAGGAGCGGCTCGCGCTGGCGGAGCGGTTGGCCGCCGACGGGGGTCCGGGTGCCGACTCGGCGGTGCTGGAGGCGGTCTTCGGCAGCGGTTTCCGGGCGGTGGCCCTCACACAGGTCCCGAACGCGGACGACCTGGACGCCTCCTTCGGACCGGACCTGGACCGCGGGGGCGACGCGCGGCTCGTCCCCGGCGACTGGGTGGAGCAGATGGGCACGGTCCGGCCGGGCACCGGCGCCCTCGCGGACCTGCTGCTGCACAGCGGGGCGGCCGGGACCGGCACAGGCCACGGCCTGCGGATCGGGCAGGTGCCGTTCGCGCCGCACGACCGCTGGGTGGGCGCCGGGCGCACACCGCAGGACGAGGACAAGCCCGCCACCGGGCTGGTCGTGCACGGCCCCACCCAGTCGCTCGCGGCGGGCAGGGCGGCCGTGTGCGTGGTGGACGAGTGGTCGGAGCTGATCCCCGCGCAGCGGCACACCGCGGGCGCCACCTTCCACTACGACGCGCCCGGTGCGCGCGCCCCGCAGGCCGTGCTGCTCGCCGTACCGCCCGTCATGCGGGAGCCCTGGACGCCGGACGTGCTGGCCGACACCGTCGGCGAGGCCCTGGACCTGGCCAGACTGCGGCTCGTGGACCTGGACGCGCTGGGCTGGCTGGGTCGCTATCTGCCCGCGGTCTACCTGCCGGAGACCGCGCTGGGCACGGCCCCCAGCGTGAGCGTGAAGGACCTGATGAAGCGGGCGGACCTGAAGCCCATCGTGAAGCTGTTGAGCGACGAGGAGTCCTGACGGTGTTCGATGTCCTGCACTTCGGCCAGTTCCACCGCGTGGAGCCGGTGGTCAGGCCGAGCGGCACCGGCGGCCAGCTCGACGACGCCCTGGCGGCCCGGGTCGCCGATCCGCTGTTCCTGCTGGCCCGGCAGTGGCAGGTGGCGGAGTTCGCGGGCGAGGACGGCGGCTCGCCCGTGTGGTGCGAGATCAGCACGGAGAGCGCGCCGCTCGGTTCGTTCCGGCCCTCGGGCACCGGGGCGCCCGTGCCGCTGCCGAAGGGCGTGCCGCTGGAGTTCCTGGCGGAGGCCGGGGCGACGGCGGGCGAGGCCGCGCGGCAGCTGACGCTGCGGGCCGTGGCCCGCGCGGGACGGCGCTTCCTCGCCACGCTGCGCACGGTGGGGCTGCCCGCCCCCGTCCTGGACGATGTCGACGCCGCGGTCCTCGCCAAGGCACCGCTGCCCAAGGCTCCCAGTGACCCCGCCGAGGACCCGCTGGGCCGTGACCCCGCCGGACGGGCGCTGCGCGAGGTACTCGCCCCGGGGGCGCCCGACGGGGCCGCGCTCGCCGGTCACCTGGGCGACGGCTGGCGGCCGCCCGGGCTCACCGGGGCCCAGCGGACCGCCTTCGACCAGGCCGCGCGGTCCTGGCTGGCCTGGTTCGAGGACCAGTACGTGCCGCCGGTGCCGTCCAGTTGGGCGCGGGAGCGGCTGGAGCACCGGTTCGCGGTGACCGGCTCGGTCGGTGACCGCCAGGTGACGCTGGAGGCGCCCGAGTACACCGGCGGCGCCGCCGACACCTACCACTTCGACCTCGACACCGGCGGCAGCGCGCTGCCCGCGTCCGGCGGTGACGGGTCCGTCGGTGTCCTGCCCACCCGGGTCACCTACCCCGGTATGCCCGCGGAGCGCTGGTGGGAGTTCGAGGACTCCGACGTCAACCTGCCCGCCATCGGCGCGGGTGCCCCGGACCTGGCCCGGCTGCTGGTGGTCGAGTTCGCCAACCTGTACGGCAACGACCACTGGATGGTCCCGCTGGAACTGGCCACGGGCGCCCTGCACCGGATCGCCTCACTGAAGGTCGTCGACACCTTCGAGGAGACGACCGTGATCGGCCCGGCCGACGACGCCCACTGGTCGGTCTTCCGGCTGACCGACGCCCGCAGCGGCACGCCCGGGCCGCCGCTGCTGCCGCTGCTGCCGACCGCCTCGGCCCGGCTGGAGGGCGACCCCGTCGAGGAAGTCCTGTTCGCCCGCGACGAGATGGCCAACCTGGGGTTCGCCATCGAGCGGATCGTGCAGAGCGCCACCGGCCGGCCCCGGGTACGGGGCGACGAACCGCCCGACGACGATCCGCAGGTCCCGCCCGCCGACCCGGCGGCGCTCGCCTACCGGCTGGTGTCGTCCGTCCCGGCGCACTGGATCCCGCTGGTCCCGGTGCCCCTGGAGGCCGGGTCGGCGGCGGTCTGTCTGCGGCGCGGGCAGATCCCCCGCTTCCGGCCGGACGGCACTCGGCTGCCCCAGGTCAGGGCCGCGGGCAGGATCCTGGAACCGGAGGTGAAGCGGGTGTTCTTCCGCGACGAGGAGGTCCCGCGCTCCGGGGTGACGGTGAGCCGGGTGCCGGTGGTGGCCCGCGGCGAGGACGGCCGGGTCCACCAGTGGGTGGGGCGGCGCGTCCGCGCCGGACGGGGAGAGGCGTCCAGCGCTCTGGCGTTCGACGCGGCCCTCCCGCCGAGAGGGCCGCGATGAGCCCGGAACGGCGCCCGCGGATCGTCAGGCGCCCGGTGGAGGACTCCGGGGCCGTGTTCCGGGTGGTCGGCGAGGTGGGCACGGGCGACGCCGAGTTGGTGGTCTTCGTCCTGACCTCGGACGACGCGGAGATCGTCGGTCTGGACTTCCTGGGGAAGGGCTACCGCTGGGACCGGCTGCTGGGACACCGGCTGTCCGGCCCGGTCCCCCTGGACGGCCGGACCGTCTGGGCGGTACTGCTCACCCCCGACGACCGGGAGATCGTCATCGGGTGCGGCGACGGCACCGTACGCCGCCTCGACCGGGTGTCCGGCAGCCCCCTGGCCGAGCCGTTCACCGCCCACCCGAGCCGGATCCGGGGCCTGGCCCGCACGCGCGACGGCGCCGAGGTCGTCACCGCCTCCCAGGACGGCACGGCCCGCCGCTGGAGCCGCGAGACGGGCGCCCCGCTCGGCGACCCGCTGCGGGGACACGCCGGTACGGTGCGGGCGGTCGCCCTCACCCCCGACGAGGACGAGGTCGTCACCGCCGGGCAGGACGGCACCGTACGGCGCTGGAGCCGCCCGGCGGACATCCCCGTCGGCCCGCCGCTCCTCGGCCACGGCGGGCCCGTGCAGGCACTCGCGGTCGCCCCGGACGGGCAGGTGATCGCCTCCGGCGGCCAGGACGGCACGGTCCGCCGCTGGAGCCGCGACACCGGCGGGACGCTCGGCGCTCCCCTCGTCACCGGCGCTCCTGTGTGGGATGTGCTGCTCACCAGCGACGGCGAGGTCACGGCGGGCTGCGCCGACGGCACCCTGCACCGCTGGGACCGCACGGGGCAGCGGATCGGCGCGGTCCTCGCGGCCCACGCCTACGGTCTGCCGTCGCTGGCGGTCACCCGCGACGAGACCGAACTGCTCACCTACGGCTGGGACGGGGCGATCCGCCGCTGGGAGCGCGTCACCGGCGTGCCCACCCGGCAGGCGCGCGGGCAGACCCGGATCGACCTCGTCCCCCGCCTGGAGATCAGCGGCACGACGCCGTTCTGACGCCCTGGATTCCGACCATCGACCCGGGAGAGCCGATGCCGTCCATCACCCTCGATGCGTCCGAGCTGACGTATCCCCTCGTCGCGGTCACCGGTGGCGGGACCGACTACCTCGCGGACGGTGCCGGTCCGCGGCCTGAGGTGACGCTCGCGCCCCGCGCGGGATACCGGCTGCGGCTGGGCGACAGCACGGTCGCCGCCGTGAGCTTCGAGGTGCGGGAGGACGGCGGCATCGACTTCGACCCGGCGTTCGACGCCTTCCTCGAGGGGCGCGGCGGGCGACGGCTGACCGTGCGCGGTGTCCCGGTCACCGTCGACGCGCGGTCACTGGACCATCCGCTCGTCCTCGACCTGCCCGAGGCGGCTCCTCTCGCTCAGCACCGGGTCCATGAACTCCGGCTGCTGCCCGCCGACGGGTACCGCCTGAAGGCGGCGGCCGGTACCGCCGACAGCTGTCTCGCCTTCTCCGTCTCGGGCGACGGCCGGGTACGGCTCGACCCGGCCGTCACGGACGGCGGCTACGCCGACGCCGCCGGGCGCACGCTCACGGTGCGCGGACGCACCATCGTCGTCGACGGGCGGTCCCTGTCGCACGGGCTGCTGCCCGTCGGCGCACCGGTGACCGGCACCGGCTTCCTGCCGCGCACGTCGGTGCACCGGCTCACACTGCTGCCGGGCTCCGGTTACCGCTTCCAGGCGGGTCCCGGTGTGAGCGCCGACTTCACGTACACCGTGGGCGCGGACGGTACGGTCGACTACCCGCGGTCCTGCGACGCGTTCCTGGCCGGGCGCGGCACGGACACCCTGGTGGTGGGCGGGTTCCCGGTGCTGCTGTCGACGGTCCGGGCCGACAGCGACCTGGGGGGTGTCACTGCTGTCGACGACCTCCCCCAGGCGCCCCGGGAACTGGCCGCCGTCCTGACCCCCGCGACGGGCTACTTCGCGCGGACGGCGCACGGCCTGTGCAGCGCCTTCCGGGTCGCCCGTGACGGCTCCCTCACCTTCGAGGACACGGGCGTCGCCTCGTTCACCGTCGGACACCCGGTCTCCGTGCCGCCGGAGGACTCCGACGAGCGGCCCACGACGCTGACGGTGCGGGTCGCGGCGGCGGTCCCGGGCGGCCGCCCGCCCCGGGGCGAGGTCACCTTCCGTGCCGGCGGACGGGTGCTGGGCACCGTACGCCTCGACGACGTCGGTGTGGCGACGCTGCGTACGGCAAAGCTGCCGACGGACGGCGCGGGGATCACCGTCTTCTACGAGGGGGACGACGAGCACCGCCCCGTCACCGCGACCGTGCCGTCCGACGACGCGGCGACGGCTCAGCAGTTGAGTCCGCCCGGGCCGCCGAAGAACAGGTAACTGCCCCACGACGAGCCGGAGTGGTTGGTCACCTCGAGGCCGTAGCAGTTCACGGACGTGGGCTCGGGCGTCAGGTTGGCGGACTCCGCTCCCGTGGGCAGGGCGATGACCACGTCGTGCTGGTAGGCGGCGTGACCGTACCCCGCGGGGGGACGCTTCCCCGATCCCATCGACGGGAACGACGTCCCCACCCCGCCCACCTCGCCGCCGAAACCGGCCCCGGCCGCCTTGGTGGCCAGCACGCCCGAGCCGAAGGTGGTGGTCGGGTAGTAGCCGACCCAGGCGCCGCCGACGCTGAACCACCAGCCGCCGCCCGTCAGGAAGAAGCCCATGCGGTACTGCACCGGGGCGCCCGGCCGGGAGGCGGTGAGCACCGTGCCGAGGACGTGCGAGGCGCCGTCCGCGTACACCCACCGACCGAGGTGGTTGTCGTTGTAGAACCAGGTGCTGTAGCCGTCCGGTGTGTAGAACACGAACAGGCGGGGCTTGTTGTCGAAGGGCGGGCCCAGCCGGTAGCCGCACTCCACGGTCTGGAAGGGGCTGGAGTGGGCGCCCGAGGTGTACCACTGCTGCGAGGCCGAGGACTCGACGCCGAACACCTGCGGGGACCACACGTTGATCCCGCTGGCGCCGCCGTGGTTGTCGCGCATGTCGTAGGCGTTGCCCCAGATCTTCCCGAACGGGTGCGCCACACCCGCCTCGTCACGCCGTACGCGCAGACCGCCCCGGAGGTAGTCCGTGAGCGTGGGGAAACCGACGAGCCGTTCGAGGGTGAGCCGGAGCATGGGTACGGTGCCCCGCGGGCACAGCATCTGATTGCCGTAGCGGTCGCGGCGGTCGGGCCGCAGCTGCGGGGGCGGCGCATGGGGCGGCTCGGTCACGAACTCCGGGGCGTCGGCGTGTTGTCTCCGGAGTTCGTACGGCGGGTCAGGGGTGGGCAGCGTCTTGGCACCGGTCCTCGCCAGGCCCGGCTGCCGCTCGGTCGGTACGCAGTCGACGATGTCGCCGTCGGTCTCCGTGAAGGAGTGCACGGCCTCCAGCGAGGCGTTCCGGTCGATCAGGTAGCGGCGCATCTCCTCGAATGCCGCAGCGTCCCGCACGGCGCTGTCGGGCCGCGAGGCGTATGCCTCGAATTCGGCCGTGTACAACGAAGCGACGAATTCGGAAAAGGTGGGTATCGCGGTGTGAACTGCCATGACGGGGTGTCCTGTTCGGCGTTTCGACCGCGTCTCGCGCGGAGCCCGTGCTGCGCCCCGGCACCTGCCGGTTCCTCGCCCGCCGGGCGCACCCTGCCGGTTCCTTCAGCGTACTGCGCGGTCCGGTGCCGGGCCATCGCGGCGGGGACGGCTCGGATGCGGCGTACCGCCCGCCGTGTCAATCTGAAGTTCGGGGCATGTGACGCGCAGGAAATCCGGGGGCCTGACGCGCAAACAGTTCGAGGAACTGACGCGTAGAAAAGTTGAACTTGAGACAGAGGTCGTCATGACAATGTCCAATGGTTCAGAGTCCAACGGTTCGGAATTCCCGCCCCCGCGCCCCGGTCGGCCCCAGCCCGCGCAGGAGCCGTCGTTCGCGCCCCGGGGCCGCCGGAGCGAGTTTCCCGTCCAGGGGCACGGCGAGATCCCCGACATCCTGCGCCTCACCGTCAGCCGTATGTCGGCGTCGGGGCCCCATGCCGAGACCTCGTACCAGCGGGCGCTCGGCCTCGCCCGCGGTCAGGACGGCACGGATGTCGCACGGGTGCTGTCGGAAGCCGTACGGGCGCTGCCGGAGGACGCCTACCTGGATCGGCTCTCCCTGACCCAGGTCGCCACGGACCTGCGGGACCCGGCGCTGGAGGAGTTCCTGCGGCGGACCGTGACGGCACAACTGCCTCCGGAACGCGGTACGGCCGACGGTCACGGCTTCAGCACCCGGGCCCGTGAAGTCCTCATCCGGATGGTCGCCGTGGAAGGGCTCGCAAGGCTGGCCGCGGACGGCTCGGACACCGCCGCGGCGAGCCTGCTGGACGCGGTCGGCCACGAGAACCGGACGGTCCGGGGCGCGGCCGTCGCCGCGGTGCGCGGGCTGGACGGCGACTACACGGGCGACCTGCGCGAACGCCTCGGGCCCGACGACGGGGACCTGCTGCAGACGCGCCGACTGCGGATCGAGGATGTCCCGCAGCCCACGGGCGGCACCTACGTCAACCACCCCGGCGCCGGAGACGGCATCCCCCCGCCGGACATCCCGTGACGGCGGCGCACCCCACCGCCGCCGCAGCCAGGAAGTGATGACCATGGCAGTGTGCGGAGCCACGGTGCCGAGCAAGGCCCTCAGTGGCGACGACTTCTACGGCCCGCTGATCGCCAGCCAGGCGATGGTGAGCTTCTTCTGGAACACGTACGGCTTCAAGGACTCGTCGGCGGCGGCGACCTGGAAGAACGGGTGGGGCTACGAGGACCCCTACAACACGGATCTGCCGCTGGCCCGGACGTTCACCGCCCTGTACGCGCTCACCTACTCGGCGCCGGACTGGCAGAACGACTCCTACACCAGCACGATGCTCAACTTCGCCCGGCGCTACGTACGGGAGAACATCGACGACCTCCGTGCCCGCTGCGGCGACGGCACCGCCGCGGCGCACTCGTTCTACGGCCCGCTGTACGACGACCGGGTCGAACTCTACAAGGGCTACTGGTACACGTCGGTGGTGGTGGAGCGGGCGTCCACGCTGCTCCACGAGGCCCGGCACATGGGCGGCAAGAGCCACAACGCCAGCTTCCCGCCGTGGTCCGTCTACTCGGGGAGCGGCGCGGACACCAACTGGGCCTACGACGGCGCCTGGGCCTATGACACCAACTACCTGTGGTGGTTCTCCTCCCACGGCACGAACACGACGTCGGGAATGAAGAACATCGCGAAGCAACTGGGCAACTTCATGATCCAGAACTGCTTCGCGACCAGGCCGCCCTTCGTCATCGTCTGACGGCGCCGCCCCGAGGAGGTCCCCGATGAACACCTACGTCACCGCGCGGAAGGACAGGATCGTCTCCTTGCTCGACCAGCCCGTCGAACAGCGTGACGTGGTCTGGCTGAAGGAGGCGGCCCAGCAGGCGATCCTCCTGGAACTCGCCACCCTGCCCCCCTATCTGTGCGGCCTGTGGTCGATCGACGACACAGGCGGCGACGAGCAGGTCCCCGAGGCACTGCGGGCCGTCGTCTTCGACGAGATGTCCCACCTGGGGCTCGCCTGCAACCTGCTCACCACGATCGGCGGCACACCCCGCCTGGCCGACGCGTCCGTGGTGCCGACGTATCCCGGACCGCTGCCCGGGGGCGTACGGCCCACCCTCAACGTCACCCTCGGCGGACTGACCCGGGAGTCGGCGGGGATGTACGCGCGCATCGAGGAACCGGACGACCCGGTCGTACGCGGCGGCATCGCGGCGCACACCTCCATCGGAGCCTTCTACACGGCGGTCCTGGAAGCCTTCCGCGCCCATCCCGAACTGATCCGGGGAACACGGCAGCTGACCCGAAACATGGCACACCACGGCTCCGGCAACAACGTGGAATCCCTCAACTCGCTGGCGGCCGTCGAGTCGGCGATCGGCGTCATCAAGGAGCAGGGGGAGGGCACTTCGGCGTCACCCGAGAACCCCCACCCCGGTGAGCAGGGCGAACTCGCCCACTTCTACGTCTTCCGCGCGATCCACCTCGGCCGCGAGCTGGTGGAGGACCCCGAGTACCCCGGGCAGTGGGCCTTCAACGGACCGGAGATCCCCCTGCCCCGCACCCTGCCCATGGGCCTCGTACCGAGCGGCGGCTGGCCCCGCAAGGGGCCCGCTGCCGCGGACCCCGAAACGGCGGAACTGCTCGACGGCTTCAACCGCTCCTACAACACCATGCTCGAACTGCTGGAGAAGGCTTGGCAGCAGGACGTGCCCGCCAAGGCCAAGGAGTTGCTCGGCAAGGCGGTGGTCCAGATGTTCACGCTCCAGGAGCCCGCGCGACTTCTGATGCGCAGGCCGCTCCCGGACGGCAGCGGACAAACCTACGGGCCGGAGTTCCGCCACGTCTCCATCTGAGCCCCGCACACGCTCACGCCGCGACCCTGCTCGGCCGGTCCTCGGGACGGCCACCGCGACGAAGGCGTCCCGCGGGTGCTGGACGGAGGCGAGGGAGACCAGGTTCCTGCCGAACAGCGCGTCGGTCAGCCAGATGGCGAGTACGCGCACCTTGCGTTCCCAGGTGGACACGGCCAGGACGCGGTGGCCGCGGTGCATCAGCCAGGTGAGAAGTCCCTTGATGACGATCCGCTTGTACTGGAAGATGCCATGGCCGATGCCCGGCGTGGCGACCACTCCCAGGCTGCTGTGGCGGTAGTCCACGGGCGCGCCGTCGGTGCCGACCCGCAGGTCGGGGCGTACGACGAGCAGGCCGCGCTCGTCGACAGGCAGGTCGGTGTGGTGGTGGACGACCAGGTTGGAGCCGTTGCCCGCGGTCCACACGGTCTGCTCGGAATCGAACTCCGTTCCGTCGGAGAGCACCACGTGCCCGTCCTCGGCGGACCGGAGCTGGCTGTTCAGGTGGACGTGCGCGCCACAGCGTTCGAGGGAGCGGACCACCCATGCGCCGGGCCCGTCGCTGGCCTGCGGACCTTCCAGCAGGAAGTCACAGGAATAGTGGACGGCCGCGTGGACGTGCGCGGCCCAGCCGAGACCGCCCTCGAACAAACCACCTGCGGGCCGCGTTCGCCGCCGGTGTGCTGTCGGAAGGTGACCTCCCGCATCTCACCCTGCAGGGGGACACGATCTACACCGATTGGGACGGCGAGGGGAGCACCGCCGACATGGCGGATGAGATCACCTGGCCGATGCTGTGGACGCCCTGCGCAAGGAGGTCCGCAGGTGGCGAGCCGACGATGGGCGATGGCCCACGGCCAACAGCAGGCCGAGCGCGTCAGTAACGAGTACCTCGTGCGCCCCCTGGCCTCCTTGCCCGCACAACTGCCACCAGGCGCAGCCAGTCCGCACCACGGAGAAGACCGCGTCCACGATCCGACGCCGCGGATACCTCTCTCGCCACCCGCCCTTCGGTCCCACCCGCGCCGACGACAGAAACGGCTACCGCCAGAGCCCACTGTTCATCCGTCAGGTCCGACGGACACCCACCACGGATTTCCTCTCGAAGGCGCAACGGCAGGCTTACCCCTGGGGCACGGCAGCTGCTTCCCCACCTGAGAGTCCGCCGGCCCGCCTCCCCCGGCACGGGGTTCGTTGAGGTTTCCGTCACGGCGGTGCCGTTGGGCCTTCGTGCCTGTGGTGCTCGGCGAGACGTCGCGCGTGCGGGTCGTCGGGTTCCGTGCCGGTGGCGTAGCGGCCGCGGTGGCTCGCGCCTCCGCGGTCAGGGGCGTCTACGGGTGGTGGGTCGAGTCCGCCGACACCGGCCGGTCTAGCCGAGGGGTACCGGGCGGTCGTAGACGTTGTCGGGGGTCACGATCTCCGTGATGGCGCGAGCGACCAGGGAGGACGGTTCCTGGCCCTCGTAGGTGATGTCCGTGTTGAGCATCAGGACCAGGGTGGCCTTCTTGGAGGGGAGGTAGACCGTCACCGTCTCGTAGCCGGGGATGGAGCCGTTGTGGCCGATCCAGCCTCCGGAGTCGAAGATGCCGAGGCCGTAGCTGGTGCCGGGGTGGCCGGTGGGGAGGGTCCGCAGACGTTCCTGCTGGGTCCGGGGGGTGAGCAGGGTGCCGGTGGCGACGATCCTGGCCCAGCGGCGCAGGTCGTGCAGGTTGGAGATCATCGCGCCCGCCGACCAGGCCCAGCTGGGGTTCCAGTCGGTGGCGTCCTCGACCTCGCCGGTCAGGGTCTGGTTGGTGTAGCCGCGGGGGTGTGGTTCGGGGAACTCGGCGCCCTCGGGGAAGAGGGTGTGGTCCAGGTGGGCCGGGCGGAGCACCCGTTCCGTGATGAAGTCGGCGACGCGCCTGCCGCTGACCTTCTCGATGACCAGGCCGAGGAGGACCAGGTTGCTGTTGGAGTACTGGAACTCGGTGCCCGGCGCGAAGGTGTTCTCGTGCCGGTAGCCGTACGCCAGTACCTGCTTCGGGGTCCAGGTGCGGTACGGGTCGCTCAGCAGGGCCCGTACGAAGTCCGGGTCCTCCGTGTACGGGAACAGGCCGCTGCGCATCCCGGCGAGGTGGCGGAGCGTGATGCGGTCGCCGTTCGGCACCCCGCGGACGTAGGCGGAGATCGGGTCGTCGAGCCGGATCCGCCCGTCGTCCACGAGCTTCAGCAGCGCGGTGACCGTGAAGGTCTTGGTCTCGCTGCCGATCCTGACGAACGGGTCGGTGCTCATCGGCCTGCCGGTGGCGGTGTCGGCGACCCCGGTGGCCCGGACGTACTCGCCCTTGCCCGGCATCCACAGGCCGACGACCAGACCGGGGATGCCCGCCTCCCGGCGTACTTCCTCGATCGCCTCGTCCAGGCGGGCGGTCAGCTCGTGGCCGAGGCCGTCCGGGTGGGGGTGGACGTGTTGGTGGCGGGGGCCGTGCGCGGCGGGGGTGGCGGAGACCGCGGTGGGGACCGCCGCCGTCATCGATGCCAGGAGTGACGCCATCAGCAGTGCGGTGGAGAGCAGGAGGCGTCGCCCCCGGGGCCGCGCGGTGCGTCTCGGCGGGAGTGTCCGAAGGGGGTGCGGCCAGTGGCTCATAGTGCCTCTCTTCCAGAGGAGGTCAGGACGAGGCAACGGCACCATTCGCCGACCGGGTTCACGGTGTCCTGGCGTGCGCCGGTCGGAAGAGTCCACTCGATCGGGCCCTGGGAGACGGCCGCGTCTGGGGTTGGGCGGGCGTCAGCGGCGGCGGACTGCGGCGACATCCAGCAACCGCATGTGGTCCCGACGTACGAGGCGGGAACGGACTCCTGCAGCGGGTGGCGCGGGGTTGGAATCCTGCCGGAGGCGCTGCTGGCTCAGTACGGCGCTCCTGTGCCGTTGAGAGAGATTTTCGGCGTCTCAACTCAGCGGCTTGGGAGCCTCGTTGGTTCCCTGTCCTGCCGCACTCGACCTCCCGTACGTCCTGGTTGAGTGGGGAACCATGCTCATCGTCACCCGTGAGGGTGACCGCCGCGTGCTCTCGTCGGCTTGATCTACCTTCGCCGACACGACACGACACGCTCGCGCAGATCGCCGCCGGTTTCGGCATGTCCGTCGGTACTGCCCGCACCTACGTCGCCGCCGTTGTCGGCCATCTGTCCTGCCGGGCGCCCGGGCTGCTGCGGGTCCTGCGGGAGACGGGTCCCGATCATGTCCTACTCGACGGAACGCTCGCCGAATGTGACCGGGTCGGTGGCAGCCGGGACGACTTCTCCCAGAAGCACCGCCGCCGCCACGGCGTGAACGAGTGGGGCGGTAAGTGGCCGCCTATGGGGTTTTCCATGGCCGCCGTCAGGTTGGCGTGAGAATCGGCGTTTCATGCCGCCGATCCAGCTCTGTTCGACGTGGTGGGCGTCGAAATAGCTGCCGCCGTCTGTGAGCCCGTCCGCTGTCAGGTGGCTGGTGGCTGGTGGCTGGTGGCTGGTGGCTGGTGGCTGGTGGCTGGTGGAGAGGATCAGCCACCCCTCCGGGACGAGGACGCGGTGGAGTTCTCGCAGGGCCGCTACGCGGTTGTGGACATAGTGGCTGACCGGCGTGGCGAGGACGCATGTGGAGGCTGTACCCCGGATCCGGTTGCGGGGCGACGGGTGGTTCCGGATCCGGGGTGGCTGGTGGCCGTGTCGGCTACTTCACGGCGCCGGCGGTCAGGCCGCGGGTGAGTGAGCGCTGGAAGATGAGGAAGAAGACGATCATCGGGATGACGCCGAGGAGGGCGGCGGCGCTCATGGCGGTGGGGTCGCTGGTGTACTGGCCCTGCATGACGGACAGCCCCAGGGGGACGGTCTGCTGGTCGTTGGAGATGAGCAGGACGAGTGGGTAGAGGAACTCGTTCCAGCTCCAGACGAAGAAGAACACGCACATCACCGACAAGGTGGGCCAGCTCATCGGCAGGATGATGCGCCACAGGATGGTCCAGCGGCCCGCGCCGTCCAGGGAGGCCGCTTCGATGAGTTCACGCGGGAAGCTGCTGAAGACGGAGGACAGCAGGTAGGTGCCGAAGGCGCTGTAGGTGATGCCGACCAGGATGGTGTAGCCGAGTTTTCCGTCGTACAGGCCCATCTCCTTGAAGAGGTAGTAGATGGGGTAGACCAGGCCCTCCTGCGGCAGGACGTTGACGCCGAGGAAGAACACCAGGAAGGCGGTGCGCCACCGTATGCGGCCGATGCCGATGGCGTAGGCGTTGAAGAGGGCCAGGGCGACGGCGATGACGACGACGCCGAGGCTGATCTGGATGCTGTTGATGAGTTTCTGGGTGAAGTCGACGCGCTCCCAGACGTCGGCGACGATGTCCCAGTTCCACTGTTCGGGCCAGGACAGGGAGCCGTTGGCGCGGTAGTCGGCACTGGTCTTGAAGGAGTTGATCAGGATGATGCCGAAGGGTGCGAGGAAGGCGAGGACGAAGACGGTGACCGCGGCCACGACGGCGTAGGAGCCTGCGCCGCGCTTGCCGGGCGTTCGCTGCTTCCGGTCTCGTCGGGTGGAGGTACGGCCGGGGGTGTCCGTCTTGTGGACGGGCGGCGCGCTGGGGGTGGTGGTGTCGGTGGTCATGGTCATCCGTCCTCGCGGGCCTGGCGGGTGAGCATCGTTGCGGCGATGATCAGCACGAGGAGGGTGATGGTGCTGGAGATCGCGGAGCCGTAGCCGACGTCGGCGCGTTCGAAGAAGTTCTGGTAGGCGAAGTAGGCGGGGACGAGGGTGGAGTTGCCGGGTCCGCCGCCGGTGAGGACGAAGATCTGGGCGAAGACCTTCAGGCCGGCGATGGTGGTGGTGACCAGGACGACGTAGACCTCGGGCCGCAGGATGGGGACGGTGATGCGGGTGAAGCGCTGCCACCAGGAGGCGCCGTCGAGTGCGGCGGCTTCGTAGAGTTCGGGGTCGATGCGTTGCAGGCCGGACATGAACAGCACCAGCGGGTAGCCGAGTTGCATCCAGACCAGGACGCCCAGGACGACCCACAGGGCGAGGTCGGGGTCGCCGAGCCAGTTCTGGGCGAGGGAGGAGAGCCCGATGGTGTCGAGGATGCTGTTGACGGCGCCTTCGGGGGCGAGGATCCAGCCCCACATCAGGCCGGTGACGGCGACGGGGATGACCTGGGGCAGGTACAGGCCGGAGCGGAAGACGCTGACGACTGTGTCGCCGTGCTTCTTGCCGATGTAGTCGAAGAGCAGGGCGGCGAGGAACAGGCCGAGGAGGGTGGGCACGATCGCGATGCCGACGATGACGAAGGCGATGTTGCGGAACGAGGCCCAGAAGTCGGCGTCCTGGAAGAGGCGGGTGTAGTTGTCCAGGCCGATGAAGGTGGGGTCGCCGATGCCCTGCCACTGGGTGAGGCTGTAGTAGAAGGTCATCACCAGCGGGACGACGAGGAAGAGCAGACTCAGCAGCAGGCCCGGCGCGAGGAAGACGGCATAGCCCGTGGCCCGCGGGTGACGTGTGGTTCTCACTGTTGCTCCTAGGTGGGCGGGACAGCGGCCTTGGCGGCACCGTGGCCGCCGTCCCCGGAACGCGTGGTGTCCGGCCGCCGGGAGACGGCGGCCGGGTGGTGACGTCAGGACCTGGTCGCGCGGTACTTCTCGTAGGGGCCGGCCAGTTCGTCGAGGACGGCCTCGGGCTTGCCGCCGTTCATGAGGTTCTGGGTGGCGGCGACCCAGGTGTCGTAGTAGCCCGCGACCGGCCAGTCGGGGTAGAAGGACAGGCCGCCGTTGTCCTGGCTCTGGTGGAAGGCGTTGATGAGCTGGCGGGACTTGGCGTTGGTGATGTCGTCGGGCTTGGCGGCGAGCGGGATGTTTCCTTCTTCACCGATCAGCTTCTGGATCTTGTCCGACATGGTGATGTCGATGAAGTCCTCGGCGAGTTCCTTGTTCTTGGCCTTGGTGGGGATGACCCAGTGGTTGCCGCCGGAGCCGAGGGTGTCGTCGCTGCCGGGGTAGGGGGCGGTGGACCACGCGAAGTCCGTGATGTCGGTGGTGAGGCTGCCGAACCACCAGTTGCCGCCGACCATGATGGGCCGCTTCTGGGAGACGAACTGCTCGGTCATGTCGCTGCCCTTGAGGCCGACGTCCTTCTTCTCGAAGTAGCCCTTGTCGAGCCACTCCTGGTACTTGTCGACGGCGTAGGTCATCTCGGGGCCGTGGAAGTCGACCTTGCCCTGGTACAGCTGGTAGTCGTCGACCCAGGTGGCGTTCGCCTTGGAGAGGGCGAGCAGGTACAGCCAGTGTCCGGCGGGGTGGTCGTTGCCCGCGTTGGCGAGCGGGGTGATACCGGCTGCCTTGAACTTGGCGAGCGCGGCCTCGAAGCTCGCGAGGTCGGTGGGCTTGTCGACGTCGTGCTTCTTGAACAGGTCGTCGTTGTAGTAGGTGAGGACGAACTCGCCGTAGTTGGGTATGCCGTACCACTGCTCGCCGCCCATCTCGCCGTCCTCGTTGTAGCGGGCGGTGACGGAGGCGTCCTCGCTGATCTTCCTGTCCCAGCCGTGTTCCTTCACGAGGGGGGTGAGGTCGGTGAGCAGTCCCTGCTTGGCGAGCAGGCCGGTGGTGGCGTTGCCCTTGTTGTACTCCATGACGTCCGGCGCCTTGTCGGAGTTGAGGATCATGCCGGCGTTCTGCTGGATCTGCTCGAACGTCTTGCGCTCGAAGACGACCTTGACGTCCGGGTGGGTCCTCTTGAACTCGGCGATGGCGGCGTCCCATGCCTTGCTCAGGGCGCCGTCCTCCTGCTCGTAGTGCCACAGTCGCAGGGTCTTGCCGTCGCCCGCGCCGGTGCCGGAGCCGCCGCAGGCGGTCAGCGGGGCCAGCAGGGCGAGGGTGGAGGCCGCCAGGAGGAGGTTCCTTCTGCGGACGGTGCGGGTGCGCGGGCTGTTCATGGCTGGTTCCTTGGTGTGCGTCGTTGCGACAAGGGCGGATGTCAGGCGGTGCTGCGGCGGTGGACGCGTGCCTCCCACGGGCGCAGGGTGTAGGCGCCGGTGAGAGGTGAGGTGGCCGGAAGGTTGGCGATGAGCGTGTCGCTGTCCTCCCAGCCGTCGGGCAGGTCGACGGTGAGGTCGGTGCCGCCGAAGTTGGCGATCACCAGCAGTTCGGTGCCGGATGCGGCCTCGTGCCGGGTGAAGGCGTAGAGCTGCTCGTGGTCGGGGTGGAGCATGTGGAAGTCGCCGTGGGTGACGGCGGGCTCGGTGTGCCGCAGTTCGATCAGGCGCCGGTAGTAGTGGAAGACCGAGTCGGGATCGGCGACCTGCGCTTTGGCGTTGACGTCGACGTAGTCGGGGTTGACGGCGATCCAGGGTGTGCCGGCGGTGAAGCCGGCGTGCTGGGTGGCGTCCCACTGCATCGGGGTGCGGGCGTTGTCGCGGCTGCGGTGCCGCAGCCCTTCGAGGATGTGCCGTTCGTCGGTTGCGAGGGCGAGCTGGTCGCGGTAGTGGTTCAGGGACTCGATGTCGCGGAAGTCGTCGATGGAGGCGAACGGGGCGTTGGCCATCGCCAGTTCTTCGCCCTGGTAGACGAACGGCGTGCCGCGGTGCAGGTGCAGCACGGTGGCCAGCAGCTTGGCCGAGCGGTCGCGGTAGGCCGGGGTGTCGTCGCCGAAGCGGGACACCACACGGGGCTGGTCGTGGTTGCTGAAGTACAGGCTGTTCCAGCCGGTCTTGCCGAGTCCGGTCTGCCAGCGGCCGAGGCTGGCTTTGAGGTCGGTGAGTGTGAGGGGCCGGACGTCGAACTTGCCGCCGGGGCCCTGGTCGAGGCCGACGTGCTCGAACTGGAAGACCATGTCCAGCTCGCGGCGGGCGGGGGCGGTGAAGCGCCTCGCCTCCTCGACCGTGACACCGGGCATCTCGCCCACGGTCAGCAGCGGGCGCGGACGACCGGCGAAGACCTCGCGGTGCATCTCGGCGATGTACTCGTGGATGCGCGGGCCGCAGACGTAGTACGGGTGGCCGAGGCCGAAGCGGGCGCCCTCGGGCACGATGCCGTCGGGCAGGGCCGGGTCCTTGGAGATCAGGTTGATGACATCCATGCGGAAGCCGTCCACACCGCGCTCCAGCCACCAGCGCATCATGGCGTGCACGGCTTGGCGGACCTCGGGGTTGTCCCAGTTCAGGTCGGGCTGCTTGCGGGAGAAGGTGTGCAGGTAGTACTCGCCGGAGCTTTCGTCGTAGGTCCAGGCGGGGCCGGAGAACCACGACTCCCAGTTGTTCGGTTCCGCTCCCGGTGTCCCGGGCTCCATGCCGGTACGGGGCGGACGCCAGATGTACCAGTCGCGCTTGTCACCGCCCGGTCCGCCGTCGCGGGAGGCGGTGAACCAGGCGTGTTCGTCGCTGGTGTGGTTGACGACGAGGTCCATCACCAGCTTCATGCCGCGCTCGTGCACGCCCGCCAGCAGCCGGTCGAAGTCGGCGAGCGTGCCGAACAGCGGGTCGATGTCCTGGTAGTCGCTGATGTCGTAGCCGTTGTCGTCGTGCGGCGAGGGGTACACCGGGGAGAGCCACAGCACGTCGACACCGAGCTGGGACAGGTAGTCGAGTCGCTCGATGATGCCCTGGAGGTCTCCGATGCCGTCCGCGTTGGAGTCGGCGAAGCTGCGGGGATAGATCTGGTAGACCACCGCGTCGCTCCACCAGGAGTCGGCGGGACCGGCCACGTTTTCGGGCACGTCAAAACCTCGTCGTGTGTCTCGGGTACGTGAGTGATGTCGTGGAGATGAGCTGGGTCAGGACAGAGCCGCGCCGACCGCGTCCTGGATCACCAGGCAGGCGGCGCCCCGGGCCCACAGGTCGTGGTGGACGGGATCGAGGTGGATGTCGCAGTCGTGGGCGGCGGTGGAGAAGGCGTGGGCCTGCAGCGCCTGGGACATCGCGGGGCCGAACAGGTCGTAGGCCACCGCGCCCTCACCGGCAATGATGATCTTCTGTAGGTTCAGCAGGTTGCACATGCCGGCCAGTCCCCTTCCCAGGGCGTCTCCCGCTTCGGCGAACGCCGAGCGGGCGACCGTCTGCGCGGAGCCGCCGGAGGAGCGGGCGAGGTCGATGGCTTCGGAGATCGTGGTGCAGGGGACACCGCCGTCCTGCAGGTGCCGCAGGACGGCCCGGTCCCCGGCGAGAGCCTCCAGGCAGCCGCGGCGGCCGCAGCTGCACATCGGGCCCGTCGGGTCGAGGGGCAGGTGGCCGAGTTCTCCCGCCAGGCCGGTGGCGCCGGAGAAGAGGGCTCCGTCGAGCAGGAGACCGCAGCCGATGCCGG
Source organism: Streptomyces sp. NPDC057877 (assembly GCF_042796855.1). Classification (NCBI taxonomy): domain Bacteria; kingdom Bacillati; phylum Actinomycetota; class Actinomycetes; order Kitasatosporales; family Streptomycetaceae; genus Streptomyces; species Streptomyces sp. NPDC057877. The sequence continues at coordinate 16,760 of NZ_JBHVMS010000017.1, read as the reverse complement.
GGCCGACCGTGACGACGGCGAAGGAGTCGATGTCACGGCCCTGCCCGAACCAGCGCTCGGCGACGACGAGGGTGTTGACGTCGTTGTTGACGACGACCGGCAGGCCGGTCGCCTCGCGCAGGGGGCCGGCCACGTCGACCTTGTTCCAGTCGAGGAGGGCCGAGTAGCGGCAGATCCCGGCAGCGGAGTCGACGTGACCGCTGACTCCGACTCCCAGTCCCAGTACCCTGTCCGCCGCTTCGGGCGCCTCGGAGAGGAGCCTGCTGGTCAGGGCCGCGACGGCGGACAGGGCGGTCTCGGGGGTGCGGTCGGGGATCGGTTCCTCCGCGCGGGCCAGGACCTTGGCCGCCATGTCGGTGACCACTGCGGAGACCTGTGCGGGGCCGATCTTCGTGCCGACGACGATGTGTTTGTCCGGATTGACCTGGAGCATCTTCTGCGGTCGGCCACGTCCCTGGGGAACGGCGTCCGATTCGCGCAGGTAGTCGTGCTCCAGGAGCGGAGGAAGCATCCGGGTCACGCTCGAGGGGGCGAGACCCAGGCGCTGGGCGAGCTGGGTACGCGAGAGGGGACCCGCGGTGAGGACCGTCGCGAAGATCTCCGCCCGGGTCTGCTCAGCGACAAGCTCCGAAAAACGGATCTTGGACGGGCTCATCACGCGCGCCTCCAGAGGTGTGGTCGGTCAAAGGCCGGTCTGTCCGGTCCGCTTCCATCGAACCCGATGCGGTGCGTGCCGTCGCCCATGACGCCGAGCCGTGGCACGACCAGGGACAGGAAGAACACCGTTCTCTCCTCCCGCCTCATTCCGGGAGCCGGTCCGGTGGCCGGGGCCAGCTCGACATGACGGGAGTCTGTCCCCCCAATTTTCGTGCGTCAAGAAAGAAAACGGCGTGTTACGCAACCGTAATCACCCCCCGCACGCCTGCCGCCTGGGTGAGAAGTCCCGGTCTGGGGCCTCGGTTTGGCCACAGGGGAGGCTGGGCCGTGACGAATCTTGCTCATTTCGTTGACACGGAGAAGAAATGACGGGACGTTATCCGGCGACCCCGCAGCGCTGGGCTCAACATCCGGTGCTCGGGCGGCACCCCAGGGGCCCGTTGTCTGCGCCGTTGGCGCGCTCAGCGGAGTGCGTGCTGCGCCCACCGGCCCGGGCGGGCGGAGAACCGGAGTATCCCGGCCGTCTCGGATGAACCCGGCGCACACGCCACCCGCTCTTGCCTACCGAAGGGAGGAAACCCGCACCGGCCCGGTCACCGGTCCGCGACGAGGCCGTGGCCAGCCCACCCGCCGGGTAACCGGCCATCCACACCTACGTAGCCCCGACCGGCGAGGCGCACACGGACTCCGCCTCCACCACACCTGTACCAACCCGCCGGTGGCCGCCCCGGCCGCGCTTCCCCCTGACGCGCGGTCTCGCTGGCCTGCGCGCTGACCGAGCCGCCCGAACGAACCGCTTGGAACGCGCGGAGCCGTCGGTGGACCCCCTGTTGCCAAGGAGAAGGACAATCAGCATGCCCGCAACAGCACTGAGACGACTGGCGGCGATCGCCGTCGGCCTGGCGCTGGCACTGGCCTCGGTCCTCGTGCCCGTCAGCACGGCCACCGCCGGGACGCCCCCGGCCCGGCCCGCCCCCGATGCCCGGGCCGCCTCGGCGGCTGAGCCGACGCCTGCGGACAGTGCCGCCCTGAAGACGTGGTGGCACGACAACTACGAGTTCAACACCACCAGCCCGGTGGCGAACGACAAGGTCCGGCGGTCGTCGTTCTACGACGTGAAGGTCGCCACCGCGGCGGCCCCGACGACGAAGTACGACTCCTTCGCCTACATGAGCATCCCGCGCAGCGGCAAGGGCAAGATCGGCTACACCAAGGAGGACGGGGCCGAGTTCTCCTCGGCCGCGAACCTCACCATGAGCTGGTCGTCCTTCCAGTACACCGCCGACGTGTGGGTCGACGTCTCGCTGCGCACCGGGCAGACGATCTCCTCGGCCGACCAGGTGAAGGTCAAGCCGAGCAGCCTGAACTTCGCCAAGGAACTGGTCGACAGCGACACCGTGCGCGTCAAGGTGCCCTACAGCTCGGCCGGTTACCGGTTCTCCGTCGAGTTCGACCCGCAGCTGTACACGGCCTACAACGACATGTCCGGCCCCGCGAACGACGCCGGGAAGCTGACCACGCAGGGCGGCGGCGGCAACCGGGCCATCCACACCGAGCCCCGCAACTCCATGATGATCTTCGCCGAGCCGGTCCCGACGGGCGCGGAGAAGGACCGGCTGGTGCCCACGTCCGCCTCCGGCAGCATCCACTACCCGCAGCAGGGCCAGGTCACCCACCTCAACACGATCAGCGAGGAGATCGTGTACTTCAGGCCCGGCACCTACTACATGACCTCCAAGTACCACGCGCTGCTGCCCAAGCAGGTCAAGTGGGTCTACCTGGCCCCCGGCGCGTACGTGAAGGGCGCCATCCGGTTCCCCGACGACAGCCAGGGCCTGTACAAGGTGACCGGCCAGGGCGTGCTCTCCGGTGAGCAGTACGTCTACGAGGCGGACACCAACAACAACTACGACCACCTCTCCGGCGCGTCCAACTGCCACTCCAGCTGCGTGAAGATGCTGCAGTTCCAGTCGGCGCAGGGCCGCCAGCAGCACCTGGACCTGCAAGGCGTCACCATCAACGAGCCGCCCTACCACTCCTTCGTCGTCTACGGCGACGAGCAGACCTTCGGCATGCGGGTCGACAACTACAAGCAGGTCGGCTCCTGGTACTGGCAGACCGACGGCATCGAGCTGTACCGCGGCAGCACCATGAAGAACACGTTCTTCAACGCCAACGACGACGTGCTGAAGATGTACCACAGCGATGTCAGCATCGATAACACCGTCGTCTGGAAGAACGAGAACGGCCCCGTCATCCAGTGGGGCTGGACCCCGCGCAACATCGACAACGTGCGGGTCAGCAACACCCACGTCATCCACAACCGGATGTACTGGAAGGACGTCAAGTACAACACCTGCATCCTCAACTCCTCCTCGCACTGGGAGGACATGGGCTCGACCACCAAGGCCGATCCGGGCGCGTGGGTGAAGAACATGACTTTCGAGAACATCACCGTCGAGGGCATGACCAACTGCGCGATCCGCGTCTTCGCCCTGTCCAGTACCGAGAACATCCACGTCAAGAACCTCAAGATCGACGCCTGGAACCAGTTGGACGCCTCCTCACAGGTCAGCCTTCTCAAGCGGTACAGCAACAGCGCCGGGCAGAAGGTGACCCTCGGCAACGAGACGCGGGACAGCCGCGGCCTGAAGCTGGAGAACTACACCGTCGGCGGCACCGTCATCAGCAAGTCCGGCAGCAACTGGGCCGCCGACAAGCTCGGCCGGATCGGCTTCGACGCCGAGAACTGGGACAACTGGAACGCCTGGGGGCCGGGCGGCGGCAACCCCGATCCCGACCCGGGCACCGGCGGCACGATCGTCAACGGTGCGACCTCCAAGTGCGTCGACCGCGCCGGCGGCTCCACCGCCAACGGCACCGCCGTCCAGCAGTGGGCCTGCGCCAACGTGGCTTCGATGGCCTGGGCCCTCGACGGACAGCAGCTCAAGTCCGGCGGCAAGTGCCTCGACGTCGAAGGCGGCCACACCGCCAACGGCACCAAGGCCCACCTGTGGGACTGCGGCACCTGGGACAGCCAGAAGTGGGCCTTCCAGTCCAACGGCACTTTGAAGAACCTCAAGTCCGGCCGCTGCCTGGACGTCGAGGGCCAGAGCACCGCCGACGGCGCCCGGCTGCACCTGTGGGACTGCGGCACCTGGGCCAGCCAGAAGTGGACCCTCACTTCCTGAGCCATCGCGGTGGCCGTCGGCGGCCAACCACTGTCGGCGGCCAACCGCTGTCGGCGGCCACCGATCCCCCCACCCCGCTTTCCTCCGCATGCAGCGTCTCTCTCCCCCGCTCGCCGCTGAGAAAGGGCATCACCATGGAGACACCCTCCAGGTACCAGGGGCCGGTGCTGGGCCTGTTCCGGATCGTGCTCGGGCTGTTGTTCGCCTGCCACGGGGCCGCCACGCTCTTCGACGTGCTCGGCGGGCCGCACGGACGGCCCCCCGGCACCGGCCAGTGGCCCGGGTGGTGGGCGGCGGTGATCCAGCTGGTCGGCGGCGCCCTCGTTCTGCTCGGCCTGGGCACGCGGTCGGCCGCCACCCTGTGCTCGGGCTCCATGGCCTACGCCTACTTCGTCCACCACCAGCCCGACGGACTCTTCCCGCTCGAGAACGGCGGCGAGCAGGCAGCCCTGTTCTGCTGGGCCTTCCTGCTGATCGCCGTCCTCGGCCCCGGCCGGTGGTCCGCGACCGAGCTGCTCACCCTCTCCACCCACCGCGAGCAGCGTTCACGAAAGGAGGTGAGCGGCACGCACAGCATCTGACCCCCCACCACAGACTGTCATGAGCACGTAAAAAAAATCACTGTCATGCGCAGCCTGTGATGCCCCAACGAACACAAAGGAAGAGGACCATGGACCGCGTACCCGCAACCGCATCCGGCCGCACCGCACTGGGCGCCGCTGTACTGGCCACCAGCCTGCTCAGCGTGCTCGCCCAAGCGCCGACGGCCTCCGCACACGGCACGGTCATCACTCCCGAGACCCGCAACTACGGCTGCCTGCAGCGCTGGGGCTACAACGAGCCCAACGAGGCGCAGGACCCCATGTGCTACCGCACCTACCACGAGAACCCCAACGCCATCGCCGCGTGGAAGGCCGTCTACGCCAACAACACCGGCGACAACTACCAGCAGGTCATCCCCGACGGACAGATCTGCAGCGCCGGCGGCCAGGGCGAGACGAACTACCGGCCGCTCGACCGGCCCGGCCCGTGGAAGACGACCGACATCGGCCCCAACTTCACCGTCGACCTCTACGACGAGGCCCGGCACGGCGCGGACTGGCTCGAGGTCTACGTCACCAAGCAGGGCTTCAACCCCGAGTACGAGCTGATCGGCTGGGACGACCTCGAACTGGTGAAGAAGACCGGCCGCTACCCCTACCAGGCCCACTACGTCACCGACGTCAGTACGTCGGGCTACAGCGGACGGCACGTCGTGGTGACCGTCTGGAAGGCGTCCCACATGGACCAGAAGTACTTCCTGTGCAGCGACGTCAACTTCCGCTGACACCAGCGGGACCCAGCTGAACGACACCACGGCACAGCGGCCCCGCGAGGCGCACACCTCGCGGGGCCTTCCGCCCTCCCTCTCACCGGTCGACCGCCGAGGCCGGACCGGTCGCCTCACGGAGGAACCATGCTCCTGACCAGCCACCCCCGCCGCCTGCTGCGCGACCGGCTCCTTCCCGCCGTGCGCACCCCATCGGCCCGAAGGACAGCCACACAGCGCGCGGTCGAGCACTACCGGGCGCGAAGCACCGCGGTTCTGCGCATCAGCGTCGGTGTCCTCTACTGCTGGTTCGGGGTGCTCAAGATCTTCCCTGCCGGGAGCCCGGCCGAGGAGATCGCGGCCGCCGCCATGACGAAGCTCACCGGTGGCCTGCTGCCCACCACCGTGTCCATGCCGCTACTGGGCACCGCGGAGATCCTGATCGGACTCGCCCTGGTCACCGGCCTGTCGCTCCGACCCGCCTTGACCCTGTTCTTCGGGCACATGGCCGGGGTCTTCACCTCCCTCGCGCTGCTGCCCGGCCAGATGTGGAACCACGGCGTACCCACGCTCGAAGGCCAGTACGTCCTGAAGAACCTGGTCCTGGTGGCCGCCTGCCTGGCCGTCGCAGCCGACGAACTCTCCGGTTGACGCTCCCCAACCCCCGCTACGCAGCGGCGCGAGGGTTCCTTCGTCGCGCCAGGCGGCGTAGTAGGCATAGGCGGTGCGACCAACGCCCGACCTCATCTACGCAGGGCAGCAGGTCACCGTGCCCAGAGTCCAGGCCGACCCACCATCCCGAGACCAGCACCAAGAGGGAGAGCCGGGCAGACAGGAGACCACTCCCCCGGCCAACCAGAACCCCGGCGGCACGCCCACGCCGGGCGACGGCACGGGGAAGGCACCAGAACCTGCGCCCCCTGCTTCCCCACACACGGCCCCGGCAATCCCTGTGATGGCTCGTCCTCGCCCGCTGCCCCGCGGGGCTGTCGTGCCGACATCGGCACACAAGAACCCGCGCACCGATGCCGTCTGCCGACCGACCACCGGCATAAGCAACTCGGCCGTAGCAGCAGGACAGGAGGCCGGTTTGGAGCACGCCCGCCCCCCCCAGTCCGTCCACGGACGCCGTCCCGACCCGCTACGGCGACACCACGTCCCGTTCCCGGCTCGAGGCCGACTGGACCGCCACCCTCGGCGGCAACGGCATCCGGTGGGAGTACAAACCCGACACGATCACCCTGAACTCCGGCACCCTCTACTCTGGCTGCCCGCACTTGGCACGCGGCTCGAGGTCAAAGGCCGTGCATACCGCGTATCGAAAAGACGGAAGAACTGGCCCGCACCCGTGTCTGCCGGTGAGAGTTCCTGCACCTGCCGGTGCCCCGGAGGCGAGTTCGTCCTCCTCGGCAAGCCGTCCCTGGCCTCCGACTGGGACGGGCCCGGCCACCGGCCCCGCAGCGGTTATGCGAACTGGGCGACTCCCTTCGGGCCGACCGCGTACTTCTTGACGTGCCCTGCGTGAACACGAGCACAGTGGATCACGCTCCGGCGTCCGTGGCGCTGCCGTGCCTGTCAGGCGCTGTTGGAGAGAGAACAGATCCACCGGCCTGTCGGCCGGTTCGTCCGCTTCGTCGAGACCAGTACCCGCATAGGTCTCTTCGCCATGCCCGATCTGGGCGAGCCCTTCACCGACGCGGAACTCGGCCTGCCCGACGGCTCCGAGGATGACGTTCTGTGATCAGTACGCCCCCCCCTGGAGCGGGGCCCGGCCCGGCGGCAGTGAGCCGCAGGACCGCCGCCCGCGGGTGGCGCCACGTCGGCCAATCCTTCCCGGCAGAGCGCAGGGGCAGTTGACGGACAGAGGAAAGGGGCGTCCTGGCCGACCTGGAGCCGGCGCCCTGCCAGGGTGCCTCGCGCACCCGCAGCCTTCGCCGCCCGGCAGTGCCTCCCAAGGCACTGCCGGGAGCGGGTAACACGGGCACGGAAGGTTCTGTATAGGGCAGTTCACTCCTCCGCGAGTAGCCTCTCTCGTAGCTGGGCCAGTGTGCGCGCCAGTAGCCGGGAGACGTGCATCTGGGAGATGCCGACCTCCTGTGCGATCTGCGATTGGGTCATGTTGCCGAAGAAGCGCAGCATCAGGATCCGCTTTTCGCGCGGTGGGAGGCTTTCCAGCAACGGCTTGAGGGACTCGCGGTATTCGACGCCCTCGAGTGCCTCTTCCTCGACTCCCAGGGTGTCCGCGACCGCCGGGGACTCGTCGTCGGTGTCGGGGATGTCCAACGATAGTGTGGAGTACGCGTTCGCGGACTCTAGGCCCTCCAGGACCTCCTCCTCCGAGATCGCCAGCTTCGTGGCCAGCTCGTGGACCGTGGGCGGTCGGCCTTGTTCCTGCGACAGCTCCGCAGTGGCCGTGGTGAGCGCAAGGCGCAGTTCCTGAAGGCGCCTGGGTACACGCACTGCCCAGCCCTTGTCACGGAAGTGGCGTTTGATCTCACCGACCACCGTCGGGGTCGCGTACGTGGAGAACTCCACGCCGCGCTCCGGGTCGAAACGGTCGACCGACTTGATCAGACCGATGGTGGCGACCTGGGTGAGGTCGTCCAGCGGCTCACCGCGGTTGCGGAAGCGGCGTGCGAGGTGCTCCACGAGCGGCAGATGCATCCGGACCAGACGGTTACGCAGCTCGGCGTACTCCGGGCTGCCGCCTTGCATCGCGCGCAGTTGGAGGAACATCGCTCGCGCGTCACTACGGTCGGCGGCGGGCGACGTAGTGCGATGGGGCGGCTGGGGGGTGGGCTGTGTCTTGGTCCGCCGCTTGACTCTGGCCAGCGCGGACTCGACGTCCTGGGTCGTGGCCACGAGCGATCCGATCGGTCCTTCACTGGCCATGAGGGTTTCGCGCAGCGCGGCAATGTCGTCCTTGTCGTGGTGGTCGGCCGTCACCGCCTCCCGCCCGCGACGGACCGCCCCTGCAGGCAGTGCGGCAACTTCATCCTCGTCGTGGTGGCCGGTCATCACTGCCTCCCCTCGCCCATGTCAATCACACCCAGCTCCTGCAGCTGGCTTCGTACATCTTCCAGCGCCTGGCGGGCGCGGTGCAGATGCACGCGCGCGGTCGCGACCTGGATTCGCATCTCCTTCGCGGCATCCCCCAGCGGCTGTCCGGCAATCGCGCAGCGGCTCATGACTTCGCGCTGTTTGTCACTGAGGGACACGATGCGCTCCAGCACCGTGCGGTAGGCGCCGCGCGCATCCATCCAGGACGCCAGGTCCACCTCCGCCGCGGCCCGGTCGTGGTGCTCTGTATCGAAACCGATCGAGCCGGCTTCCTTCTGCAGTCGCAGCACCTCCCGCACGACGGTGGTGCGTAGCCATGCGGGCCAGGCCCTGACCGGTTCCAAGTGCGGGGCGTTCCAGCGCTGCCAGCATTGCAGGAAGGCCTCCTGCACCGCGTCGTCGGCCAAAGTGCGGCGCCCTCCGGAGACGAAGATCGCCTGCGCCAGAAGGGGCCGGTACCACGTACGGAACAGGGCGTCGAACTCCTCCTCCGGCGGGGCCGTCATTGAGGATCCTGCTCGTCCAGGCGGACGCTCCATGCGGTGCCGTCCTGGTCGCTCACCTCGGCCCTCCCCCCGCGGACGGACAGCTCACGTGCCATCCGGACCATAGCCCGGGCACGCACCCGCTCTCTGAGCAGGTACCCGCAGGTCCGTACAGCCGCGCCCGCAGCAGCAGCCCCGGTGCCCACTATCACCCAACTCCACTGCTCTGTCACGGCGTTGGCCTCCCGAGGCTCGATGTGCTTTCACCAGGTAGAGGAATCAGGCGCCGAAAACGTGTACACGCCCCGCCGACTCCAGCCGAGAGGTAACTGGACGATCCTTCTGGCTCGGACGAGTTGGCCTGCAAACCGCTGTACAACCGAGTACCGGCGCCGGAGGGACAAGCCGAAGGCTTCGGCTGGCAGAGTTCCTGTCGCCTGATCGTCCGCGCCCAACGTCCAGCTCGGCGGCCCGATCGTCTTGGTCAGGTCCTCGTTGGCGATCTCGTTGGTGATCAGTGAGTACGTGGTGTGGCTCTCGTCGGTGGCGTCGGCGTAGATGCCGATGGAGCGTCTCCAGCGGATGACGGCCAGGACGGCGTTGAGATCCGCCGTCTGGAGTTGCGTGCGTAGGCGTCGCGTTCGGGCGCCGGGCTGCCCGCACGGAGCCGTGAAGCTCGCGAAGCCGAGCAGCGATGGCTTTCGTTGCGACCTGGTTGGCTTCGAAGAAATCGCGGCGGAAGCCAGCCTGTCCCGCACCGCAATCAATCCACACCCGACATCAAATGAGCACTCAATGAGGCTTTTCAGCGTGGCCTCTGATCGGGTGACGACGCAGGCGTCCGCAACGGACAAGGCTCCCGTGCCGTTGAGGGAGGTGTTCGACATCTCAACTCTCCGGCACAGGAGCCCTGTTGGTGCCCGATCCTGCCGCACGCGACCTCTCGCATGCGCTGGTTGAGTGGGTCACCATGCTGATCGTCACCCGCGAGGGTGACCGCCGTTGCAAGCACCCGCCGCACCAGCGTGCGCCGGTCGCCCTGGTGTACCTCCGCAAGCACGACACCTTCGAGCAGATCGCGGCGGGTTCTGGCATCTCGGTGGGCACCGCCCACGCCTACACCACCGCGGTGATCGGCCTGCTTGCCGATCGTGCACCGGGCCTGCTCAAGGTGCTGCGCGAGACCGATCCCGACTACGTCCTGCTCGACGGCACGCTCGCGGAGTGCGACAGGTCGGCGACGGCCGGGCCGACTACTCCCACAAGCACCGCCGACATGGCGTGAACGTGCAGCTGGTGACCGATCCGGACGGTCGGCCGCTGTGGATTTCACCCGCACTGCCCGGCCGTGCGCACGACTTGACCGCGGCCCGCACCCACCGGATTATCCGGATCTGCGAACGCCAGGGCATCCCGGTCCTCGCCGACCGTGCCTACATGGGAGCTGGCCCATGGGTGACGACAGCCCTCAGGCGCCCGCCGGGCCGTGATCTCACGCCCACCCAACAGACCGTCGACCGCGCACTGTCTGCGGCACGGGCGCCGGTCGAACGCGGTGTCGCACGACTGAAGTCGTGGCGGATCTTCCGCAGAGCCCGATGCAGCCCGAATCGAATGTCGTCAATCTGCGCAGCTGTCCTCACCCTGGAGCGGCAACGCTGAAAGAGCTCAGTCGGCCCGCTCCTGCGCGTTGAACGGCGGGCTCCGGTAACTGTCCGTCGCGCCGGGAAGGTTGGCGACCTGCATGCGGATGTCCCGCAGGGCCGGGGAGACGATGTCGTCGCTGGCGAGGGGGTAGTAGTCCTGTTTGGGGCCGCTGCCGGGCAGCCGCGTCAGTGGGTTCGTGCTTGCCTCGGCCGCCTCGCGGCGCAGCTCCGAGATCGCCGAGACGATGTCGACACGTTGGATGAAACCCGTGCGGACATCCGGTGGCGGTTCCAGCAGTTGGCGGTGCGGCGCGGAGTCGTCCTCGCGCAGCGCGGTATGGAGAGCGAGCCAGGAGGACGGCGGCCTGCCGACGGTGCAGCGGACGGCTCGGTCGTGGACCGGGAGCAGTCGGGGTCGCTTGCGGGCCAGGTTTTTCCCGGCGATGGTCCAGTGGGTTGCCGGAAGGCTTCGGTCGACGGGCTTGGTCTGCGGTCCGGGATCGTGGTTGCCGACCAGCTCACTGCGGTGTGGGCAGGCACTCGGCGAGCAGGTCGACAATGTCCCGCCAAGCTCGCTGGGCGTGCTGCGGGTGGTAGCCGACGCCGGGGAGCACGGTGTGGTCGACCGGTGGGTGGTGGAAGGCGTGCACGGCGCCGCCGTAGACCACGAGGCGCCAGTCGACGCCCGCAGCCTGCATTTCGGTGGTGAACGCGTCCCGTTGCGCGGGCGGCATGATCGGGTCTTCCGATCCGACCCCGGCCCACACCGGGCAGTGAATGCGCGCCGTCTCGCCTGGCCTGCCTGTGGTCAGTCCGTTGACTGTCGCGATCGCGCGCAGGTCGACGCCGTCGCGCCCGAGTTCCAGCGCGATGGCGCCCCCGGTGCCGTAGCCGATGGCGGCGATCCGGTCCGGGTCGGTCCGCGGCTCGGCTCGGAGCACGTCGAGCGCCGCGTGGCCGATGCCTCGCATCCGGTCGGGGTCGGCGAGTAGCGGCATGCAACGGGCCAGCATCTCCTCAGGGTCGCTCAAATAGCGCCCGCCGTGGAGGTCGAAGGCCAGGGCCACGTATCCCAGCTCGGCGAGCGCATCGGCCCGGCGGCGCTCGACGTCGCTGAGCCCCACCCCTTCGGGCCCGACCAGGACCGCGGGTCGGCGGTCGACATCGGCCGGGAGCGCGAGGTGCCCGATCATCGTCAGGCCGTCGGCCGCGTAGTCGATCGTGCGCGTTGCAACTGTCGTCATGAGCCTGGACTGTAGTGATCGTCGAGCCCGGTCGGGCCGGTGTTCTGCCGCTGGCAGAAGGCAGGTCTGTGGCATATTGCGGAACCACCCCGTCAGGGGTTCAGCCGGGAGGGGCCGGGCATCGCCGCGGTGGCCTGCCCGGGGTCACGGCGAACGCCCTCGCGTTCCCCGCAAGTGCCCGGGCGACGCGTGAAGGAGCGACGACCGGCGCTGTGGCCGTTGCGGGCAGTGGCTCATGTGAGCGGGTGTCCGGCGCTGTCGGTGTGGCCTGCTTGGCTGGAGAACTTGTTGAGGAAGACGTCGTAGCGGCCGTCGGGACGGTGGGTGATCGTGGCCCCGTCCTGCCAGATGCCGTTCTCCGGCCACCACGGAGAGCCCGCCGGGTCGCCCTGGTTCTGGTGGATGTTGTGCATGCCGACGTCTCCGTGGGACCCCGGACCGAAGGGCTCGCCGAAGACGAGAATGCGCTGCCCGGGGGCGAGGATGCCCTCCAGCGCGGTGGCGGCCTCGGTGTTGCTGCCTGCGTGCCACGGCCGGGAGCCGAACAGGTCGAGGAGTTCCTGGAGCCAGGACGGCGGGCGCCGCTCGAACAGGACGCCGGAGCGGTCCACCAGCGCGGGATGGCGCAGGTAGTCCAGGGCGCCGGAGGCCGGTCGGCGGTCCAGCTCGTGGTAGCCGGGAGGCAGTGTCACGGCCGGTTCCAGGGCGGCGGCGTCCAGGGTGAACGTCTTCCACCGCACGCCCACGGCGGACTTGTGGCTGTCGACGTCGACAGCGCAGTGGTAACGCCCGTCGGGCGCGTCCACCTCCAGGTTGACGTGGAACCAGCGGCCCTGGTCGTCCGGCTGGTCGCGATGGTGTCCGTGCAGGGTTCCCGAAAGCACGCCGTAGTGGTCGAAAGGCATGCCGTCAGTGAATCATCATCCGCACGCTGCGCATCGTCATGATCGCTCTCCGTGCGGTATGGCGGAGGGGTGTCGGCCCGGTCGTGCAGCCAGGACGCCCGCCCGCTCAGGCCTTGGGTGCGGCCCCGAATCGCATCGTCTCCCGGGCACGGGCACGGACCCGGACACGGACACTCGGCCGGTCACGGCCGGAGGGAGCCGACACGGTCAGCTCGCAGGACGGCCTGTCTCCCCGCTGACCAGGGGTCGGGCGGAAAAGGACGTCAACGCGGGGAAGAGCAAGCCCGGCCCGGTCAGAAGCCGGAGCCGACACGGCCAGCGACGGGAGGGTGCCGGGGCCCAGGGCACCTGCCCGTGAGGCGCGACGTGACAAGCGGGGCGCCGAGCGGGGCGCCGTCGTGCGCCTGCGACCGGCGCCAGCACTCCCGCCCCGTCACCGGCGGGTGCGCAGCCTGCTCAGGAACCGCTGGGCCTGGGCGCGACGGCGCGGATCGGCGGCGGTGCGGCGGGCGTGGCCCATCGCGCGCTGACCCTGCGGGCTCCTCGCGAACCGCTTGATCTTCTCGAGTAGTGCGGACACGTCCATCCTCCCCTCGGGGCGCCCGGCTCCTCGCCGGACTGCGTGGGGTTACGGATACCCCGCGACGGACGGTCCAGCCCTTGCGGGGTCCGGGGCCCCGCGCTCCCCCGATGGCTGCCCGGCGGCGTCCCGCCACGGCGCCCGCTCGGTCGGTGACTCCGATGGCTTCGTCCGCTCCCTGCAGCGACGGGCGCCGGGCCGCGCGCAGCACCCGGGGTCCGCCCGACAGCACCGGGATGCCATCCGCTGGGTCCAAGGTCTGCCAGCGACGGGAGTTGTCGGTGCTCGGCCTCGCCCGCCAGCTTCTGCTGGCCGTCGGCCGTCGTCGGGCTTCCGTCGGCGTGCCCTGCCGCCGCTGCGCGGTCAGGCCTCCGTGGCGGGCTGTCCGGACCGGTGTCCGTCTGCCGTGCGTGCCTGGCCGCCGCTCGTGAAGTGCCCGGCTGCGTGCGTGACCCGGTAGACGGCGCAGCCGTGCTCCATGTGCAGGGGGCGGGCGCCGTCCGCTGCGCTCACCTTGCCGCGGCCGGTCGCGGGCACGTGGACGTCGGCGACAGCGCCGACCGGCGCCCGCACGTCGATCCGGAAGGCCGCTGTGTGCGGGGACCACGCGGCGCTGGCGGTTGCCCGTACGGCGCGGATCGAGGTCCGTGCCCGGTCAACGCCGTCCGGGCGTCGAGCCGGACGGTGAACGCGGCACAGCCGGTGTCGCCGGGGCACAGTCCGGCGACGGTCTCGTACAGCCGCTGGGCCACGGTGCCCGGGACGTAGTGGCCGCGGGGAGCGGGAGCCGAGGGGCCGCGTCTCCCCCATGGTGTCCGCGCCGTTGTCGTGCCAGTAGCCCCGGGGTTTTCGCTGTGGCGCTCGGAGGGTCCTGCGGTTCCCGCTTGCGGGCATGTCTGGTCCCTTTGCTGCTCGCCGCGGCTGGACGAGGAGGGCGGGGCTGGCGGACACACCAGCCACGACCGCCCCGCGATGGGCGGTCCGGCTCGCCAGCAGCGGGACGGCGGTGCGGGGTCCGCCGGTGGGCGTGCGGGCCGGTGCGCCAAAGTCTCGTCCGGGCGCGCCCTTGCGTCTGGCCGTGCGGCCGGAGCCAAGGGGCTTGCGTTGCGGGGCGGTCGGGGCGGGTCGTTGCCGGGGGGCACGAGCCGCCGCTGGCGGCGTCCGGCGGCAGCGGGGCCTTCGGGCCGTCGGCGGCTGGGAGGCGGGCCGCCTCGGTGGTCGGCGTGGTTCCGCCCGCCGCGAGCGTCTTCGGCCTCTGCTCGATCGGCACGCTGACGCGCCCGCCCGCCGACACCGTCCTGTGCACCCGGTTCACCCGCGAGACCGCCGGGGCCGAAGCCGGGACACCCGGCCCTCGCGGTGGGGCCGTTCGCCTCTGCCCGTCACCCCACCCGGAAAAATACCCTCGGGGGTATCTATGAACGCGAGGAGCACTGCTGTGAAGGTCATCATCATCGGAGGCGTCGCCGGCGGAATGTCGGCCGCGACCCGCCTGCGCCGCCTGGACGAGCACGCCGACATCGTCGTCCTGGAGCGCGGGCACCACGTCTCCTACGCCAACTGCGGCCTGCCCTACCACCTCGGCGGGGTCATCCCCGACCGCGACGCCCTCCTCGTGCAGACCCCGCAGTCCCTTCACGACCGCTTCCGCATCGACGTCCGCACCCGCCACGAAGCCCTCGCCATTGACCCGGCCGCCCGCACCGTCACCATCCGCGACCTGGAAACCGGCGCCGAGACGACCGAACACTACGACCACCTGGTCCTCAGCCCCGGCGCCCGCCCGATCGTGCCGCCGCTGCCCGGAGCCGAACGCGGCCTGACCCTGCGCGACGTCACCGACACCGACACCATCCGAGGCGCCCTGGACGGCGGCGCGAGGACCGCCGTCGTGATCGGCGGCGGCTTCATCGGCGTCGAAGTCGCCGAGAACCTCCGTCACCGCGGCCTGGCCGTCACCCTCGTCGAACTCGCCGACCAGGTCCTGGCCCCCCTCGACCCCGAGATGGCCCGCCCCCTCGCCGACGAACTCACCGCCCACGGCATCGGTCTCCGCCTCGGCACGCAGGCCGCCAAGATCCTGCCCGACACCGTCGAACTCGCCGACGGCACCACCCTCCCCGCCGACCTCGTCATCTTCGCGATCGGTGTGCGCCCGGAAACCCGCCTCGCCCGCGAGGCCGGGCTCGCCATCGGCCCCCGCGGCGGCATCGCCGTCGACGAACGCCAGCGCACCAGCGACCCCCGCATCCACGCCGTCGGCGACGCCGCCGAGAAGACCGGCCACCTCACCGGCGAGCCCGTGCTGATCCCGCTGGCCAACCTCGCCAACCGGCACGGCCGCCTCGTCGCCGACGCCCTCACCGGCCGCCCCGTGCGCAGCCGCCCCGCCGTCGGCACCGCCATCGTCCAGGCCTTCACCCTCACCGCCGCCGTCACCGGCTGGAACGAGAAGCGCCTGCGCGCCGCAGGCCGCCCCCACCGCGTCCTCCACCTTCACCCCACCCACCACGCCGGGTACTACCCCGGCGCCGCCCACCTCGCTCTCAAACTCCTCATCGACCCCGCCACCGAAGCCATCCTCGGCGCCCAGGCCGTCGGCACCGAAGGTGTCGACAAGCGCATCGACGTCCTCGCCACCGCCATCACCGCCGGTCTGACCGCACCCGAACTCGCCGACCTCGAACTCGCCTACGCACCCCCTTACGGCTCCGCCAAAGACCCCGTCAACATGGCCGGGTACATCGCCGACAACCTCACCACCGGCACCGTGCGCACCCTCCAGTGGCACGAGCTGCCCGCCGCCACCGAAGCCGGAGCACTCCTGCTGGACGTGCGCACCGCCGCCGAGCACCAGGCCGGAGCCATCCCCGGCGCCCGCCACATCCCCCTCGACGACCTCCGCGACCGCCACACCGAACTCCCCACCGACCGGCAGATCGTCGTCTACTGCCACGCCGGACTCCGCGGCCACACCGCAACACGCCTCCTCACCCAGTACGGCCACACCGCCACCAACCTCGACGGCGGATACCTCACCTGGCACACCGCCACCCGCACACCCTGACCCCGTGAGCCTTCAGGGCCTGCTTGAGCCGAGCTGCGGGAAAAGCCCGCACGGCCGGTTCTGAGGGGGGACCGTTGCAGCACTGCGCGGGTCATCATCGATGCCGACACGCGCCTGGTCATCGCCTCGGCGCGGCCGACGCCCGGGAACAAGCCCGACGCCCACGTCTGGCGGGATTCCGACCTGCCAGCCGCGGCGACCAGGACCACGGTGCCCGCACACGGCGCCTCCCTCGGCACCGGCCTCATCGTCCCGCACCGCACAAGGACCGCACGTCCCCTCCTGCGCGGGCAGGAGGAGGACAACGCCGGACACCGCCGGGTCCGTGCCCGCGTCGAGCACACCTTCGCCCGCATGAAGAACTGGAAGATCCTCCGCGACCGCCGTCAAGAGGGCGACGGCCTTCACCACGCCGTCCAGGCCGCCGCCACCGTGCACAACCTCGCCCTCGCAGGGTGGAACACCAGGTCAGGCACCACTTTGACCTGCCCGAGAGGAACCTTCTGCAACACCCTTTAGCTCCAATGCCGTTGTTTTAGCCTGCGGGCGTACGCTGCTGCGTAGTGCTTCCCGGGGGTGGTGCGGGTGTCTGCGGATATCGGCGAGTTATCGGGGC
>NZ_JBHVMS010000016.1:0-140612 GCF_042796855.1 Streptomyces sp. NPDC057877 | reverse complement strand
TTACATTCCGAACCCGGAAGCTAAGCCTTACAGCGCCGATGGTACTGCAGGGGGGACCCTGTGGGAGAGTAGGACGCCGCCGAACAAATTTTGAGAAGAGCCCCACACCTCGCGGTGTGGGGCTCTTTTGCATTTAGGGTCGAGGGCATGCGTTACGACCTGGTCATCTTTGACAATGACGGCGTCCTGGTGGACAGCGAGCCCATCTCCAACCGGCTGCTGGCCGGGTATCTGACCGAGCTGGGGCATCCGACCTCGTACGACGACTCCCTGCGCGACTACATGGGTGCCGCCATGCACCGCGTGCACGACCTGGTCGAGGAGCGGACCGGGCGGCGGCTGCCCGATGACTTCGATGATGTCTTCCATGCTCGGGTGTTCGCGGCCTTCGAGCGGGAGTTGAAGCCCGTGGCGGGGGCGGGGGAGGTGCTGGAGAAGCTGGCGGCGGACGGGGTGCCGTACTGCGTGGCCTCGTCGGGGAGTCATGAGCGGATTCGGGTGGGGCATCGGACAACGGGGCTGGACCGGTGGTTCGACGAGGGGCGGATCTTCAGTTCGCAGGATGTGGGGCGGGGGAAGCCCGCGCCGGATCTGTTTCTGCATGCCGCCGAGCGGATGGGGGTGGCGGCTGAGCGGTGTGTCGTCGTGGAGGACAGTCCGCTCGGGGTGCAGGCCGCGCTGGCGGCGGGGATGGATGTGTACGGGTTCGCGGCGATGACGGCGGTGGAGAAGCTGGCGGGGACCAAGGGGGTCTTCCGGGACATGGGGGAGCTGCTTGATCTGCTGAGGTAAAGCTGAGGGAAATTCATCTTTGGCTGGATGTACCCAGCGGTAGGTCGGGGCCCTACGCTCGCCGCCATGACTGATGTGCTGCGGCGCGGTAGGGCCTCGTTGGCGTTCGGTTTCTTTGCCCAGGGGGTCGCGTTCGCGCTGCTAGTGACGCGTATCCCGGCGATCCAGGACCGGTACGGGGTGTCGGATGCGCTGTTGCCCGCGTATCTGGCCGCCGTACCGGTGCTGGCCGGGGTGGGGAGTGTGGGGACCGAGTGGCTGGTGAGGCGGGGGATACGGCCCAGTTCGGTGTTGCGGTGGTCCCAGCCGGTGGTGTTGGTGGCGCTGCTCGGGGTGGGGGCCGGGGAGCGGGCGGTTGAGCTGGGGGTCGCGCTTGCCGCGTTCGGGCTGGCGGTGGGGGCGTTGGACGCCTCGATGAACATGCTCGGGGTCAGTCTTCAGTGGTCGTACGGGCGCAGCATCATGCTGGGGTTTCATGCCGCGTACAGCCTGGGTGGGATCGTCGGGGCGTCGCTGGCTTGGGTGGGGGCGCACTGGGACATGGCGTTGGTGGTGGCGTATGGGCCGGTGGTGGTTGTGCTGGTGCCTGCGGCGCTGGTGGGGAGCCGGTGGTACGTCGACGGGGGTGGGGGTGACGGCTCCGGGGGTGGGGAGCGGGACGGCGTTGTGTTCAAGGCGCTGTTGCCGTTGTGCCTGGTGATGGCCTTTGCCTATATCGGGGATGCGACTGTTTCCAACTGGAGTGCCAAGTACGTGGAGGACGTGCTCGGGGGGAGTGAGCAGCTCGCCACGGTGCCGTACAACGTGTACATGGTGACGACGCTGGTGGGGCGGGCCGTGGGGGACCTCGGGGTGCGGAGGTTCGGGGCCGTGGGCGTCGTACGGGGTGGGGCTGTTGTGGCCGCGGTGGGGTTCGCGGTGGTGGCGGGGGCGCCGGGGGCGTGGGTCGGGATGGTGGGGTTCACGTTCTTGGGGCTGGGGTTGTGTGTGATCGTGCCGCAGACGTTCGCGGCGGCGGGGCGGCTGTTTCCGGGGGCTTCGGATGTGGCCATCGCTCGGTTGAACATCTTCAATTACGTGGGGTTTCTGGTCGGGGCGCCGTTGGTGGGGGCGTTGGGGGATGCGTGGAGTTATCGGGGGGCGATGCTTGTGCCGATGGTGTTGGTGCTGGTGACGCTGGTGTACGCCCGCTCGTTCGGGGGGCGGACGGACCGATACGGTGGCGGACATGAGTGGCCGCGCACAGCTGATGTGGGACGAGGCAGTAACGGGCTATGACTTCGGTCCGGGCCATCCGATGGACCCGGTCCGGCTGGCGTTGACGTGGAGGCTTGTCGAGGCGTTCGGGCTGGATCGTGAGGTGGACGTCGTCGCGGCGAAGGCTGCGGGGGAGTCGACGCTGCGGTTGGTGCACCGGGGGGAC
The DNA here is from genome assembly GCF_042796855.1 of Streptomyces sp. NPDC057877. Taxonomy (NCBI): domain Bacteria; kingdom Bacillati; phylum Actinomycetota; class Actinomycetes; order Kitasatosporales; family Streptomycetaceae; genus Streptomyces; species Streptomyces sp. NPDC057877. The sequence continues at coordinate 138,397 of NZ_JBHVMS010000016.1, read as the reverse complement.
TACATCGACGCGGTGAAGGCGGCGTCGGTGAATCCGCGGGCGGCTGACATGTCGTACGGGCTGGGGACGATGGACGATCCTGCCTTTGCCGGGATGCACGAGGCGTCCGCGCTGATCGCCGGGCAGTCGGTGGGGGCGGCGGAGGCGGTGTGGCGGGGGGACGCGCTGCATGCGGTGAACTTCGCGGGTGGGTTGCACCATGCGATGCCGGGGGGTGCGGCGGGGTTCTGCATCTACAACGACGCGGCTGTGGCCATTGCGCGGTTGTTGGAGCTGGGGGCCGAGCGGGTGGCCTATGTGGATGTCGATGTGCATCACGGGGACGGGGTGCAGGCGGCGTTCTGGGAGGATCCGCGCGTGCTGACGATTTCGTTGCACGAGCATCCTCGGACGTTGTTTCCGCAGACCGGGTGGCCGGAGGAGACCGGGGGTGCGGGGGCCGAGGGGTCCGCGGTGAATGTCGCGTTGCCGGCGGGGACCGGGGATGCGGGGTGGCTGCGGGCGTTTCACGCGGTGGTGCCGGAGCTTGTGGCGGATTTTCGGCCGCAGGTGTTGGTGACGCAGCATGGGGCGGACACGCACTTCGAGGATCCGTTGGCGCATCTGGCGGTGTCCTTGGATGCGCAGCGGGCTGTGCAGGTCGCCTGTCATGAGCTGGCTCATGAGTACGCCGATGGGCGGTGGGTGGCCTTGGGGGGCGGGGGGTACGCGGTGGTGGACGTGGTGCCGCGGTCCTGGACCCATCTGGTGGGGATCGCCGCGGGGCGGGAGATCGAGCCGGGGGCGGGGGTGCCCGAGGCCTGGCGGAGTGGGGTGTTCGCTCGGACTCGGCAGTTGGGGCCGGGGCGGATGACGGATGGCCGGTGGCCTGTGGAGTGGGTGGGGTGGGAAGCGGGCTACGACCCGTCTGATCGGGTGGATCAGGCGGTGTTGGCGGTTCGGCGGGCGGTGTTTCCGTTGCGGGGGTTGCTGGCGTAGGGCTCCGCCGGGCGCGGGGGTGTTGTGCCTGCGCTGGTGGGGCGCGGGGTGGGTGCTGGCCGGGGGTGGGTCGCGGAGCCCGGCGTCGGTGGGGTGCCGCCGCGCCCACCCTCCCCCAGCGGCCCGACCGCCCGCGGCCAAGGCCCGATTACGCCGACCGTGCACTGTTCCGGTGTTCGCGGAGTCCGGCGGTGGGGGCTGCGGGAGCATCGGGGGATGGTGATGAGCGCTGGGTTGCGGGCGCATCTGGTGGAGGCTCGGCTGGCGGGGGTGGTGGGGACCCTGCGGGAGGAGAGCCTGCGGAGCTATCGGCTGTTCGCTGCTCGGGATCCTCGGGTGTTGATCGGTATTGATCCACAAGGGGATTGGGGGGAGCGGGAGTTGATTGAACTGATGGCGGCCAAGTGTGGAGTTTCGGCCGATCCTCGGCACACTTCAGGGCATGATGTGATCGACCCGGAGCGGACGCTGGTCGCGCTGGACGCGTTCGCGGACCGGTTGGCGGCGGCTGCTCGCAGGCGTGGACCCGTGCTGTTCGGCACCGGGCACCCGCACAGGCTGTTGGGCTTCTACGCCGCTCTGGCAGACGCGATGTCGGCGGTGGGATGTGATGTCCTCACCCCAGCGCAGGGTCGCTGTGTCGACATAACGACCCGGTTCGGTCTACGTACGCACAACCTTGACTACGTACGAGGAGTCGCGCTCGTGCGGAGGCCCGGGCTCTCCGGCTCCGGTTGTGAGACCGGCGCGCACACCCACTCACCGCTCCCGGTTCGCCTCGCCCTGGCCGCGCTCGCGGAGGCCGGTGGGCCTCTCCCGGAGCTGGTGGTCGGGGATCACGGCTGGGTCTGCGGAGCAGGTCAGCTGGGGTTTGAGGCCATTGGGCTGGCGGATACCGATGACCCCGCGCTCTTTGTGGGGGAGGCCGAGGGGTCCGTGTCCGTCGCCGTTCCACTTGATGACGCTGTGCGGTCTGATTACTACCGGCCGCTTACCCGCTACGTACTCAATCGAGCGTGTCTGTCACAGTAGGCCGCCGATGGGTGCACCTCTTCCCCACTCGCATCACCCGCCCCTACATTGGGGAGTGAGCACGCAGCGACGAAGAGTCACCGGAAGGGGAAGCCGGTGGCCGTCGAGTGCGGAAGGTTCAGGTGTGTCATGGCTGCTGACGAGAGGCCTCTCAGCGAGGTTCAGTTCCTTACCGTGGCGGAGGTCGCCGCGGTGATGCGAGTGTCGAAGATGACCGTGTACCGGCTGGTGCACAGCGGTCATCTGCCCGCGATCCGGGTCGGGAGGTCATTCCGCGTCCCGGAGAATGCGGTTCACGAGTACCTCCGCGACAGCTATGTGGGGGTGGAATCGGCCTGACAGCTGTCCGGAGCGATCGGACGTAACGAGCGATCGGAATGATCGGCTGGAGGGGTGCGCGATCAGCGGTACAGGGCACTTCGCCGCCCCTCCAGCCCCATCCGGCGACCTCGATTACAACCTCAGCGCTCGGGCGGGTTAGGCTAGCCCCTCGTAGGTCGTGTGGGCCCATGGCGCCCAAACACCGAGTGATGAGAAGTGAGCGAGGGTAGTCGTGGGCTCTGTTATCAAGAAGCGGCGCAAGCGGATGGCCAAGAAGAAGCACCGCAAGCTGCTCAAGCGCACGCGCGTTCAGCGTCGTAACAAGAAGTAGAAGTTAGCGACGCCGAAAGAGCGACAGTGTCGCTGTGGCCCCCCATCGCACCCGATGGGGGGCCATATGCATGTGCGGGCAGGTGTCCTTCCGGCTCGATTCCGGTCTTTGCCGTCACCTCGCGCGTCCACCAGTCATCACAGCGCAACAACAAACCGCTAAGTTGGCCCGGAGACGGGGAACCCGGCAGGGTGTGGACACGCCCCAGGGCGGCCCGCGGCGGCCCGCGGCGGCCCCAGAGCGGAAGGAAGGCGCTGATCTTGGGCAAGGTCGTGCTGGTGACCGGAGTGGCCCGTCCGCTGGGAGGCCGGTTCGTACGGCGGATCCAGCGCGATCCGCAGGTGCACCGGGTCATCGCCGTCGACGCGGTGCCGCCCGAGCACCATCTGGGCGGCGCGGACTTCATCCAGGCCGACATCCGGCAGCCGACCATCGCGCGCGTGCTGGCCGAGACGGGCGTCGACACGGTCGTCCACATGGACGTCACCGCCACCGCGCTGGGCAGCGGCAGCCGTGCCACGGTCAAGGAGACCAACGTCATCGGCACGATGCAGCTGCTCGGCGCCTGCCAGAAGTCGCCGAGCGTGAAGCGGCTGGTGGTGAAGTCCAGTACGAACGTGTACGGCTCCGCGCCCCGCGATCCCGCCGTGTTCAGCGAGACCACCCCGCCCAAGTCGCTGCCCAGCGGCGGCTTCGCCAAGGACACGGTCGAGGTCGAGGGCTATGTGCGGGGCTTCGCGCGGCGCCGCCCCGATGTGGCGGTGTGCGTGCTGCGGTTCGCCAACGTGCTCGGGCCGAGCGCCGACTCGCCGCTGGCCGCGTACTTCTCGCTGCCGGTGCTGCCGACCGTGTTCGGCTACGACCCGCGGCTGCAGTTCGTACACGAGGACGATGTCATCGAGGTGCTGCGGATCGCCTCGCACGAACCGGAGCGCGGCACGCTCAACAGCGGCACCTTCAACATCTCCGGCGACGGCGTCCTGCTGCTCTCCCAGTGCTCCCGCAGGCTCGGCCGCCCGACGATGCCGCTGCTGCTGCCCGCCGTCACCTGGGCCGGGTCGCTGGTGCGTACGCTGGGGATGACGGACTTCTCGCCCGAGCAGATCCGACTGCTCACCCACGGCCGGGTGGTGGACACGACCCAGATGCGCGAGACGCTGGGATTCAAGCCGAAGTACACGACCGCGGAGACGTTCGCGGACTTCACACGCGGCCACGGCCCCGGGCTGCTGCCGCCGGAGGCCCTCGCCCGGGCCGTCGACCGGATCGCGGCGCTGCCGCTCGCGGGCGGCGGCCACCCCGCGACGCAGAGCGCCAACTGAGGAGCGCAGCAACGATGGCGGACGCCAAGGTCATTCCGTTCGACGACGACCGGTCCCGCGGGGGCGCCGCGCAGCGGTCGCCGCGCCGCCGGGGTGCGGGGAGCCGACGCAAGGGGGCCAGCCACGACAGCGGCGAGACGTCGTCGCAGATCCAGCCGGTCTCCCCGGTGCCGCCGGTCCATGTGGTCCCGCCGGTGCCGGGGGCGGTCCCGCCTCTGCCCGGTGAGGCCGCCGCGCAGGATGATGTCCCTGTGACCAGTGAGGAAGAACAGCCCCCGCAGGACGGAGCCGGGAGCCGCGTGGGCGGCCTGGAACGGCGTATCGCGGGCGGTCTGTCCTTCCTGCGCCGCCGTATCACCGGCGACTACGAGGTCGACGACTTCGGCTACGACGCCGAGCTGACCGACCAGGTGCTGATGTCCCTGCTGCGCCCGATGTACGAGAAGTACTTCCGGGTCGAGGTGAGGGGCATCGAGAACATCCCCTCCTCCGGCGGTGCGCTGATCGTCGCCAACCACTCCGGGACGCTGCCGCTGGACGGCCTGATGATGCAGGTCGCCGTGCACGACCACCACCCCGACGGCCGCCATCTGCGGTTGCTCGCGGCGGACCTGGTCTTCGTCCTGCCGGTCGTCAACGAACTCGCCCGCAAGCTCGGCCACACCCTCGCCTGCGCGGAGGACGCCGAGCGGCTGCTGGGGCAGGGCGAACTGGTCGGGGTGATGCCGGAGGGCTTCAAGGGCATCGGGAAGCCCTTCGGTGAGCGCTACAAGCTCCAGCGCTTCGGGCGCGGCGGCTTCGTCTCCACGGCGCTGCGGCAGGGCGCGCCGATCATCCCCTGCTCGATCGTCGGGGCGGAGGAGATCTACCCGATGATCGGCAACGCCAAGACGGTCGCCCGGCTGCTCGGCTTCCCGTACTTCCCGCTGACGCCGACCTTCCCGTGGCTGGGCCCGCTCGGCGCGCTGCCCCTGCCGACGAAGTGGACGATCCAGTTCGGTGAGCCCATCCCGACGGACGGCTATCCGCCGGAGGCGGCGGAGGACCCGATGCTGATGTTCAACCTGACGGATCAGGTGCGCGAGCAGATCCAGCACACGCTGTACAAGCTGCTGGTGCAGCGCCGGTCGGTGTTCTTCTAGCGGCCCGCACCGGCTTTCCGACCCGCACGGATACGGCGCTGGGGTGCCCTTCCCGCGAAGGGCACCCCAGCGCCGTATCACCGTCGGCCGCTCAGTCCGCGTCGTCCGCCTCGATGCTCAGGCCCGGCAGGAGGCCGGGGAGGAGGGGCGGGAGGGTGACGTCGGGCTCGCTGGTCGGTGTCCTGCCGTCCTGGGACGGGGAGGCGGTGCCGGTGCTGTCGGCCGGGGGCTCCAGCAGGCCGCCGGTGCCGCCGCCGAGCAGACCGTCGCTGTCGGTGCCGGAGCTGGCGGAGCGGCTGGGGCTGCCGCTGCCGGGACGGCTGCCGTCGGAGGTGTCGCCGCCGGTGTCGCTGCCCGCGCCGGGGGTGGTGGCGCGGCCGGGGTCGGACCGGCCGGGTTCGGCCGGTCCCGAGCCGGTGCGGTGGTCGTCCCGGCTGCCGCCGTTGCCCTGGGTGGGGGGCTGGGGGAGCAGGTCCTGGAGCGGGGCGACGTCCTCGTCTATGGCGTCGAACACCGACGACACCTGCTCGCTCACGTCCCCGAGCTGGACGGGCAGCCGCTCGCGGAGGGCGCCCCAGCTGTCGCGGTGTGAGCGGGAGAAGGCGGAGAGAGCCTGCATGGGGCCCAGGGAGTCGGGGTTGCGCTCGTAGGCCGAGGTGAGCAGGCGGTGGCCCTCGGAGGCGTCGTGGCGCATGCCGGACAGGGCGCGGCGGATCTCGCCGAGTGACTCGTGGTCGAGCTGGCCGCCGCGACCGCGCTCCATCAGTCGGCGTGCCTCGCTCAGGCGGGTGGACGCCTGGTCGAGATAGGTCTGCCCGCGCTCGCGGTCGCCGTCGGCGAGGCCGAGCTTGAAATCCTCTATGCCGCGCTTGAGGCCGTAGAGCGAGTCGCCGGGCAGGGCGTCGGAACTGGCCGCGGCGACGCCGCCGAAGGCGCCCGCGGCGACGCCGACGCTGAGCCCGCCCGCGGTGAGCCCTTTGGCGAGCCGTGTCCGTGGCCGGAACTTGCCCAGCGGGGACGCCCGGTGCGCGCCGCGCGGCCGGGTCGAGCGCTGCTCCGGGACGGCGGGGTCCGCCTCGCCGCCCTCTTGCAGCATGGCCTCCATCGCGGCCACCAGCTGGGCCCGCTGAACGGCCTTGACCTCGGGGTCCAGCTTCGGCTTGGGCAGGTCGCCGAGGCCTGTGGCGAGGGCCAACAGACGGTCCTGCTCGGTGTGTTCCGCGGCAGCCGGAGCCGAACCCTCGGACTGCTCGGCCGCCGTGCCCGGCTCGGACTGCTCCTCCAGGGCCTGGGCGAAGGCGTTCGCCCGCCGGTGCGCCGATACGTTCGCGATCACTGGCGGCACCTCCTCTCGTCATGACGGTCGACTCCCCAGGGGGTCCTGAGGGTTGCACGCCCCCGGCCGAACCATACGAACGAGCGATCGGAGTCGGTCAGGGAGTGACCACAGGGAGCCTGCATCCCGCACAACGAGCGGCGCGGCACTTGGGTTACGGACGGCGGATGATCGGACCGCGAAGGCAACGGACCGTCACGCGAGGCGAGTTGATGGCTACGGAGCGTGGCGTTTCAGCGCGCGTCGTCGGGGAGGAGCCGGGCGAGGGTGCGTACGGCGCGGTACTGGAGGGTCTTGATCGCGCCCTCGTTCTTGCCCATCACGCGGGCGGTCTCGGCGACGGAGAGGCCCTGGAGGAACCGGAGCGTGACGCACTCCTGCTGCTGGGGGTTGAGACGGCGTACGGCGTCGAGGAGGGCGGCGTTGGAGAGGGACTCCAGGACGGAGTCCTCGGGGGAGCGCTCGACCTCGTTGGCGTCGAGCATCTCGCCGGTGGTGACCTCCAGGCGGAAGCGGCTGGACTTGAAGTGGTCCGCGACGAGGTTGCGGGCGATGGTGACGAGCCAGGCGCCGAAGTCGCGGCCCTGCCAGGTGAAGGTGCCGATCCTTCTCAGGGCGCGCAGAAAGGTCTCGCTGGTGAGGTCTTCCGCGGTCGCCTTTCCGCCGACCCGGTAGTAGATGTAGCGGTAGACGGTGTCGCTGTACTGGTCGTAGAGGCGGCCGAACGCCTCGGCCTCGCCCGCCTGGGCGCGTTCCACGAGGTCCATCATCCGGGCGCTGTCGCTGTCGGCGGCGGGTCGGCGTGCGGTGGCCGCCGACGACCCCGACGAGCGGCCTCGTCTGCCGACCGCGGCGCTGCCGTCGGCCAGTGCGTAGCACGGGGCGAGCGGTGCGGCGGTGGCGAAGGCGGGGCTGGCGTACGCGGTGGGGACGAAGCCGCGCAACAGGTCTAGGACCGTTGCGCGCAGCGTAGCCAGGCCCGAGGCGTCAACCCCGACGTGTGGGTACACGGGACTCCCAGAGGCAGAGCTTCCATCACGTGCAGTGCGGGACCGTTCACCCGTCGTAGCGACGGAGGGGTACCGGTTTGCGTTTGAGGAGAATAACGCTTCGTGCAGGCGCTGCTACACCCGGTTGCTCAAATCATCGATTACGTCGCTTCTGTAACCGATTGACTGTCTATCAAGTTGCGTGGAGTGACCGATTGTTGATCGGTTGGGTTCGGATTCCGGGTCGGTACGGGGCGTGTTGTGGCGGTGTCCAGCCAAGGTGACTGGTCGGGGGGTTGGGTGGGTACGGGGATGGGATTGGCCGCGTTTCGTTGGCCACGGCGTGTGTGGGGCGGGGGCGGGGTGGGTTTCGCTCACCTGCGCTGGTGGGGTGCGCGGGGTGGGTGTGGGCGCGGGGTGGGCCGCGCAGCCCGGCGCTAACGGGGTGCCGCCACGCCCACCGGTGCCGCCCCAGCGGCACGACTGCCCGCAGCTAGGGCAGGTGCGGCGGGTGCGGTAGCTGCCTGCCGGTACGGCGACCGTATGCCCCCAGGGGCGCGGGGAACTGCGCGGTCAGCCACGACGAGCCCGCAGGTAGCCCCCGGCCTGGCCCCGCCCCGCTCCCGCCGGAGGCTACCGGCGGCGGCGGTGCAGGGCGATGGCCGCTGCTGTGCCGCCTGCTACCGCGCCGACGCCCGCGGCGGCCGGGATGCCGACCTTGGCGGCCTTGCGGCCGGTGCGGTAGTCGCGCAGGCGCCAGTCCATGTCGCGGGCGTGGCGGCGGAGTTTGCTGTCGGGGTTGATGGCGTAGGGGTGGCCGACGAGGGAGAGCATGGGGATGTCGTTGTGGGAGTCGCTGTAGGCCGCGCAGCGGGAGAGGTCGAGGCCCTCCGCGACGGCCAGTGCGCGGACCGCCTCCGCCTTGGCCGGGCCGTGCAAGGGCTCGCCGACCAGCTTGCCGGTGTAGACGCCGTCGACGGACTCCGCGACCGTGCCCAGCGCGCCGGTCAGTCCCAGGCGGCGGGCGATGACCCGGGCGATCTCCACCGGCGCGGCGGTGACCAGCCACACCTTCTGGCCCGCGTCCAGGTGCGCCTGGGCCAGCGCCCGCGTCCCGGGCCAGATGCGCTCGGCCATGTACTCGTCGTAGATCTCCTCGCCGATCGACATCAGCTCGGAGACGCGGTGGCCCTGGACGATCGAGAGGGCCGAGTCGCGGGCGTCCTGCATGTGCTCCGGGTCCTCGACACCCGCCAGCCGGAACCACGCCTGCTGCCAGGCGAACCGCGCCAGATCGCGGGTCTCGAAGAACTTCCGCTTGTACAGGCCCCGGCCGAAGTGGAACAGGGCGGCGCCCTGCATCACGGTGTTGTCCAGGTCGAAGAACGCGGCCGCGCGGTCGTCGCCGAGTACCGGGAACTCCGGTTCTTCCTCGGGGACCGACTTGCGGGCGGCCTCCGCCGAGGCCTCGCCTGCCAACACGCTCCGCGCCGTGGCGGAGCGCCTACGGGGAGTGAGCCATCCTAGAGCGGCCATGCCCGTGAGCATAGCCAGTTTGTTCGGTGGTTCCGGAGTCGAGAGGTTTGAAGGGTGTGAACTCTCCGCGACCCAGTCGTTAAAGCCGACCGCTTAACCAACCGCCCGCGGGGCGCGAGAATGGCCGGTATGAGTCCCATTCTTCGCCGTAAGGCACGCCCGCCACACGAACGTCTCGTCACCCTCATCCGCAAGCCCGGCTGCCATCTCTGCGACGACGCCCAGGCCGTGATCGAGAAGGTGTGCGGCGATCTCGGCGTGCCCTGGGAGGAGAAGGACATCACTCAGGACGCGCAGCTCCACGACGCCTACTGGGAGCAGATCCCCGTCGTCCTCGTCGACGGTGAGCAGCACACCTTCTGGCGTGTCGACGCGGGACGCCTGAGGCGGGCGTTGACCAAGTAGACAGCGAACAGACCAGGGAGAGTGAACCGTGTGTTCGGTCGTGACCCGTGTCACGTTGCCCGGGCAAATCGGACACCATCTTTGTGCACGCGTTCACAAAGACATAGCCTGCTTTCGACGGGGCGGTCCGGGAACGTATGACCGCCCACAGCCCCGCTCTACCCGCAGGAGCACCGTGGCAACTGGCCGAACTCACCGACCGGCGACCCGCAGCCGAGGGATTCCCGAGGCCACCGTCGCCCGCCTTCCGCTGTACCTCCGAGCCCTCACCGCACTCTCCGAGCGCTCGGTACCCACGGTCTCCTCCGAGGAGCTGGCCGCCGCGGCGGGGGTCAATTCCGCGAAGCTGCGCAAGGACTTCTCGTACCTCGGCTCCTACGGCACGCGGGGCGTCGGCTACGACGTCGAGTATCTCGTCTACCAGATCTCCCGTGAACTCGGGCTCACCCAGGACTGGCCGGTCGTGATCGTCGGTATCGGTAACCTCGGCGCCGCCCTCGCCAACTACGGCGGTTTCGCCTCCCGTGGCTTCCGGGTCGCCGCGCTCATCGACGCCGACCCGCAGATGGCCGGGAAGCCCGTCGCCGGTATCCCCGTGCAGCACACCGACGACCTGGAGCGGATCATCCAGGACAACGGTGTGTCGATCGGTGTCATCGCCACCCCCGCCGGTGCCGCGCAGCAGGTCTGCGACCGGCTCGTGGGGGCCGGGGTGACCTCCATCCTGAACTTCGCGCCGACCGTGCTGACCGTCCCGGACGGCGTCGACGTGCGCAAGGTGGACCTGTCCATCGAGCTTCAGATCCTCGCCTTCCACGAGCAGCGCAAGGCCGGTGAGGAGAGCGCCGCCGCGGCGGCCACCGCCACCGCCACCGCCACCGCCCCCGCGCCCGCCGACCAGGGACCTGACGGGGACATGCCCGCCGTGATGCCCGCATGAGCCTTCTCGTCGTAGGCCTGAGCCACCGCAGCGCCCCGGTCAGCGTGCTGGAGCGGGCGACGCTGACGGCGGACGCGCAGGTCAAGCTGGTGCAGGACACGGTCGCCGCCGAACCGGCCACCGAGGCCGCGGTGCTCGCCACCTGCAACCGCATCGAGCTGTACGCCGACGTGGACAAGTTCCACGCCGGGGTCGCCGAGCTGTCCACGCTGCTCGCCCAGCACAGCGAGGTGGGGCTGGAGGAGCTGACCCCCTACCTCTACGTGCACTACGAGGACCGGGCCGTCCACCACCTGTTCTCGGTGGCCTGCGGACTGGACTCGATGGTCGTCGGCGAGGGGCAGATCCTCGGCCAGATAAAGGACTCCCTGGCCCGGGCGCAGGAGCTGCACACCGCCGGACGGCTGCTGAACGACCTGTTCCAGCAGGCGCTGCGGGTCGGCAAGCGCGCCCACTCCGAGACCGGCATCGACCGCGCCGGGCAGTCCCTGGTCACCTTCGGCCTGGAGCAGCTCGCCGTCGACACGCCGGTGGAGCAGTGGGCGCGGGGCAAGCGGGCGCTGGTGATCGGCGCGGGCTCGATGTCCTCGCTGGCCGCCGCGACGCTCGCGCGCGCCGGGGTCGCCGAGGTCGTGATCGCCAACCGCACCCAGGAGCGGGCCGAGCGCCTGGCGCGGATCCTCACCGAGGCCGACGACAACGCCGTAGCGGCCCGGTCGGTCCCGATGGGGGCGGTACGGGACGAACTGACACGTGCCGACATCGCCGTGTCCTGCACCGGAGCGACCGGTCTCGTGCTCTCCGCCGAGATGGTCGCCGCCGCGTTCGAGGGCCGCACGGGGGAGCCCGTCGCGGACACCGGGCCCGGTCCTGAGCCCCGTAAGGAGAAGGCGGCGGAGGAGCGGCAGACCCCGCTGCCGCCCACCAGCGTCGGCGCCGAGGACGGCTGCCCGCTGGACCTGTCCGCGCCCGGGTTCTCCGTGATGGGAGAGGCCGCGGTCGCCGGGATGGACGCGGCGACGCTGGAGCAGCACGCCGCGTGGGCGGCGGGCGGCGCGGTCGAGCGCCGGGAGGCCGGACGCCGTGGCCCCGAGGCCGACGCCGAGCTGATCGGCGCGCTCGCCGCGACCGCCGCGGCCGTCGGCCGGATCCCCGAGCTGCGCAGGCCGGAGCCGGTGGCCGTGGTGCCGCGTCCCGAGCCGGTGCTGTTCCTGCTCGACCTGGCGATGCCGCGGGACATCGACGCCGCCGCGCACCGGCTGGCCGGGGTGCGCCTGGTGGACATCGAGTCGCTCGCCGAGGCCTCGGCCGACGCTCCGATGGCGGCCGACGTCGACCAGGTCCGCCGTATCGTTTCGGACGAGGTCGCGGCCTTCGGGGCGGCACAGCGGGCGGCGCACATCACGCCCACCGTGGTCGCGCTGCGCACGATGGCCGCCGACGTGGTGGCCAGCGAGATCGCGCGGCTGGACGGGCGGCTGCCCGGCCTGGACGACAAGCAGCGCGGCGAGATCAGGCAGGCCGTGCACCGCGTCGTCGACAAGCTGCTGCACGCGCCCACCGTCCGGGTCAAGCAACTCGCCGCCGAACCCGGGGGCGCCGGGTACGCGGACGCGCTGCGCACCCTCTTCGACCTCGACCAGGAGACGGTGGCCGCCGTGTCCCGCGCCGAGGACGACACCAAGACGCAAGACCAGCAACACCAGAACGCCAAGAACCGAGGGCCAGCATGAGTGACAAGGCACTACGGCTCGGGACCAGGCGGAGCAAGCTCGCCATGGCCCAGTCCGGGCAGGTGGCGGACGCCGTGAGCCAGGTGACCGGCCGGCCCGTGGAGCTCGTGGAGATCACCACGTACGGCGACGTCTCCCGCGAGGCGCTCGCCCAGATCGGCGGCACCGGGGTCTTCGTGACCGCGCTGCGCGACGCGCTGCTGCGGGGCGAGGTCGACTTCGCGGTGCACTCGCTGAAGGATCTGCCGACCACCCAGCCCGCTGAGCTGGTGCTGGCGGCGGTCCCGGAGCGGGAGGACCCGCGGGACGTGATCGTCGCGCGGGACGCGCGGAAGTTCACCGACCTGCCGCGCGGGGCCCGCATCGGCACCGGTTCGCCGCGCCGGATGGCGCAGCTGAACGCGTACGCGCGCACCCACGGCCTGGACATCGAGACGGTCCCGATCCGGGGCAACGTCGACACCCGGATCGGATACGTCCGCAAGGGTGAGCTGGATGCCGTCGTACTGGCCGCCGCCGGACTGAACCGGATCGGCCGGAGCGAGGAAGTGACCGACTTCCTGTCGGTCGACACGGTCTTGCCCGCCCCCGGCCAGGGGGCGCTGGCGATCGAGTGCAGGGCGGGGCACACCGCCCAGGATGCTGCGCTGATCGCCGCGCTCGCCGAACTCGACGACCCGTTCACGCGGGTCGCCGTGACGGCCGAGCGGTCACTGCTCGCCGCCCTGGAGGCCGGTTGCAGCGCCCCTGTGGGCGCGCTGGCCGACTTGTTGGCTGCCGACGGGCAGATTGTCAAGGAAATGCGCCTGCGCGGCGTCGTCGGCACGACCGACGGCTCGGCGCTGGTGCAGCTGTCCACCACCGGTCCCGTGCCCGAGACGCACGAGGGCGCCGTGGCGCTCGGTCGCGAACTCGCCACCGAGATGCTCGCCCAGGGCGCGGCCGGTCTGATGGGGGAGCGAGCACAGTGAGCCCCACCACCCTTCCCGCCGGTCCGGAACACGGGCACGTCACCTTCCTGGGTGCCGGACCCGGAGATCCGGGACTACTGACTCTGCGCGCCGTGGAGGCGCTGGCGAACGCGGATGTCCTCGTCGCCGAGCACGAGGTGCTCGACGTCGTCCGCGCCCATGCCAGGGCAGGCGTCGCCATCGTGAACACGGACCCGGGTCCGTCCGCGGGTGTCTCCGCGGACCCGGTTCCGGGCACGGGCACGCCTCAGCTGACGGTTGTTGACGGCACGTCAACAACCGTTGGCGCCCCCGCGGAACGGGATGCCGCACATCTTGTCATGGAGGCCGCGCGGGGCGGCAGGCGGGTCGTGCGTGCGGTGCCCGGGGATCCGGGACTCGACACGTGCGCCGCGGAGGAGATGCTCGCCTGCGCCGCCGCCGGGGTGCCCTTCGAGGTCGTCCCCGGCATCGCCGCCGCGGTCGGCGTGCCCGCCTACGCCGGTGTCCCGCTGCGGGACGCCCAGGGCGCGGACGTCCGGTTCGTGGACGCGCGTACCGCGTCCGACCGGTGCTGGACCGAGGTCGGGGCGTCCGACGGGACCGTGGTCGTGTCCACCACGCTGGACTCCGTGGCCGCCGCCGCGGGCGAACTGGTGTCCGCCGGACGCAAGCCCGACACCCCGATGACGGTGACGGTCGCCGGTACGACCACCCGGCAGCGCACCTGGAGCGCCACGCTCGGCACCATCGCGCAGACCCTGAAGCAGGCGAAGGTGCTGCCCTCGCCGGACGGCGGTCGCCCGGTGATAGCCGTGGTCGGGGAGCGGTCCGCCGCCGCCCAGCGCGACCAGTTGTCCTGGTTCGAGTCCAAGCCGCTGTTCGGCTGGAAGGTGCTCGTACCGCGGACCAAGGAGCAGGCGGCGTCGCTCTCCGACCAACTGCGCTCGTACGGCGCCGTGCCGCACGAGGTGCCGACCATCGCCGTGGAGCCGCCGCGCACCCCCCAGCAGATGGAGCGGGCGGTCAAGGGCCTGGTCACGGGACGCTACGAGTGGATCGCCTTCACGTCCGTCAACGCGGTGAAGGCCGTCCGGGAGAAGTTCGAGGAGTACGGCCTCGACGCCCGCGCCTTCGCGGGGATCAAGGTCGCCGCGGTGGGCGAGCAGACGGCCAAGGCGCTGATCGCCTTCGGCGTGAAGCCCGACCTGGTGCCGAGCGGGGAGCAGTCCGCGGCCGGACTCCTCGAGGACTGGCCGCCCTACGACCCCGTCTTCGACCCGATCGACCGCGTCTTCCTGCCGCGCGCCGACATCGCCACCGAGACGCTGGTCGCCGGGCTGATCGAGCTGGGCTGGGAGGTCGACGACGTCACGGCCTACCGGACCGTGCGGGCGTCGCCGCCGCCCGCGGAGACGCGCGAGGCGATCAAGGGGGGCGGGTTCGACGCGGTCCTCTTCACCTCGTCGTCGACGGTGCGGAACCTGGTCGGCATCGCCGGGAAGCCGCACAACGTGACCGTGATCGCGTGTATCGGCCCCGCTACGGCGAAGACGGCCGAGGAGCACGGGCTGCGGGTGGACGTCATGGCGCCCGAGCCCTCGGTGCTGAAGCTGGCCGAGGCGCTGGCCGAGTTCGGCGCGCGGAGGCGGGCGTCGGCTGTGGAGGCCGGGGATCCGGTGACCCGGCCGAGTGAGCGGCGGCCGGGGGCCCGGCGGCGCCGGTCCACGACCTGATCGTCGTCCAGGAAGAGGCCGCGAGGGGCGGATGCGGATCCGCCCCTCGCGGCTTTGCGTTGTCCCGCGAGTACCACGAGTCGCACGACTTCTGCGAGTCGCACGAGTTCTACGAGTTCTACGAGTCCCGCGAGGGGAAGGCGTCGGCAGCCGGAGGCACCGCGTGGCCGAAGCGGAGCAGGTTCGACGGGTCGTAGGTCGTCTTGGCCTCGCGCAGGCGTGCGTACGTCTCCGGGGTCCAGGCGCGGGCCCGGTCCTTGGCGTCGCCGGGGCGGCCGTGGATGTTGACCATGGTGCGGCCGGTGCCGTAGGGGGCCACGGCCCGGTGGAGGGAGGCCGTGGCCTGTTCGGCCGCCGCCGTGGCCTCGGGGGTGGGGATGACGCTGACCGCTTCCAGGAGGAAGCGCGCGTCGCGGGCGCAGATGGCGTCCGGGGTGGCCGGGGGGCGGGAAAGGGCCGCGCCCATGTGGCGGATGCCGACCATCAGGAGGGGGTAGTCCGGGGGCGCCGAGGGGCCGCATTCGTGGAGGAAGGCGGTCTGGGCCTCCCGGGGGAGGGCGCGGAGCAGGGCGCAGGACTCTCGGGCCGGGAGCGGGTCCCGGGGTTCCATGTGGATGAAGTCGATGGCGGTGCAGGCCATTTCCGCGACCGTGTCGACCTCCACGGGAGCCGATGAGCGCAGGGGGGCGAGGAGTTCCTGGCCCTCCGCCGGGTCGCCGGGCCAGGCGACGGCCACGCGGGCCCAGAAACCGCCGCTCAGGGGTTCCGGGATCTCCGGGATGGGTGGCAGGCGGAGCATGTGGAACGCGCTGCACATCGGGTCCGGGACGGTCTCCGTCCACGCCGTCCAGGCGGAGAGCAGGGTGTCGGCGTGTTCGCCGGTGCAGTGGATGCCGCCGCCGAGGAGGCGGGGGACCGGGATCAGATCGGTGGTCAGGGCCGTGACCACGCCCACGTTGCCCTTGCCGCCGCGCAGGGCCCAGAAGAGTTCCGGTGCCTCGGTGGCGCTCGCCGTGTGCAGGACGCCGTCGGGGGTGACGACGCGGAAGGAGCGGGTCAGGTCGGCGGCGTAGCCGTAGGCGCGGCCGAGGACGGGCAGGCCGCCGCCGACCGTGTAGCCGACGGCGCCCACGTCGGTGGAGGTGCCGGTGAGGGCGGACAGGCCGTACGGGTCGGCGGCCTCCAGGACGTCCCGCCACTTCGCGCCCGCGGCGATCGTCGCGGTGCGGGTCCCGGCGTCGACGCGCACGTCCGCCATGCGGGCCGTGCTGATCAACAGGCCGCTGTCCACGGGGGAGTTCGCGCCGTGGCCGGTGGACTGGACGGCGACCGGGGTGCCGGTGGCGGCGGCCCAGCGCAGCGCCGTGACGATGTCGTCCTCGCCGGTCGCGCCGACGACGACGTCCGGGGAGTGCCGTACCGCGAGATTGAAGCCGCGCACTTCGGCGTCGTAGCCCTCGTCGGTGGGGCGCAGCACGGGGCCGCGGATCGTGGAGAGGGCGAACAGGTCCGGGGTGTGGTCGAGGGCGGTCATCGCGTCCTCCGTGGTGGGGTACGGAGGGACGGCGGCGGCGCTGGGGCGGAGGCGGAGCAGGCCGTCGGGGTCCTGGTCTTCCTTCCAGGATGACCCCGGCCCGGGGGGCGCCGCACCTGCGGCTCCGTCCGACGCGGTGTCTGTAAGTGCGGGGGGCGGGCGGGCGTAGCTTAGGTGGTATGACGACGTACGGATCCTTTCCGGGTACGCGGCCCCGGCGGCTGCGTACCACGCCCGTGATGCGGCGCATGGTCGCCGAGACGCGGCTGCACCCCGCCGACTTCATCCTGCCCGCCTTCGTGCGCGAGGGCGTCAGCGAGCCGGTGCCGATCACGGCGATGCCCGGGGTCGTGCAGCACACGCGCGACAGCCTGAAGAAGGCGGCGGCGGAGGCGGTGGCCGCCGGGGTCTCCGGGATCATGCTGTTCGGGGTGCCGGAGGAGGAGAAGAAGGACGCCCTCGGGACGCCGGGGACCGATCCGGACGGGATTCTCCAGGTGGCCATCCGGGACGTGCGGGCCGAGGTCGGGGACGAGCTGCTCGTGATGTCCGACCTGTGTCTGGACGAGACGACGGATCACGGGCACTGCGGGGTGCTCGACGCCGAGGGGCGGGTGGACAACGACGCCACCCTCGAGCGGTACGCCGAGATGGCGCAGGTGCAGGCGGACGCCGGGGCCCATGTGGTCGGGCCGAGCGGGATGATGGACGGGCAGATCGGGGTCGTCCGGGACGCGCTGGACCAGATCGGGCGGGAGGACGTGGCGATCCTCGCCTACACCGCCAAGTACTCGTCCGCCTTCTACGGGCCCTTCCGGGAGGCCGTCGGCTCCTCGCTGAAGGGGGACCGCAAGACGTACCAGCAGGACCCCGCCAACTTCCGGGAGTCCATGCGGGAACTGGCCCTCGACCTGGAGGAGGGGGCCGACATGGTGATGGTGAAGCCCGCCGGGCCCTACCTCGACATCCTGGCGCGGGTCGCGGACGCGGTGGACGTGCCGGTGGCGGCGTACCAGATCTCCGGTGAGTACTCGATGATCGAGGCCGCCGCCGAGAAGGGGTGGGTCGACCGGGAGCGGGCGATCCTGGAGACGCTGACGGGGATCAAGCGGGCCGGGGCGCGGAACATCCTGACGTACTGGGCCGTCGAGGCGGCGCGGCTGCTGCGCTGAGGTGGTGGTGGGGGCTTGCTGGGCCCGGGGGTTGGTTCAGTCCCACCAGAACGTCCACGTCCGTTCGCCGAGCACCTGTTCCGCCGCGTACTCGCGGAGCGTCTCGTGGTGGCCCTGGGTGATGTTGTCCGGGCAGAAGGCGTAGTGCTCGGCGGCGACGGCCTCCGCCTCGTCCCTCGTGGTGGGCGGGGCGGCCACGGAGACCACCAGCACGTCGAAGGAGACGCCCACC
Source organism: Streptomyces sp. NPDC057877 (assembly GCF_042796855.1). NCBI lineage: Bacteria > Bacillati > Actinomycetota > Actinomycetes > Kitasatosporales > Streptomycetaceae > Streptomyces > Streptomyces sp. NPDC057877. The sequence goes on along the minus strand of NZ_JBHVMS010000016.1, from coordinate 120,708 downwards.
ACGCGTATGCCGAAGCGGTCCTCCCAGGAGCGCAGGACCGCGCAGAGGAGCCCCGTGTCGGGCTCGTGGTTCAGCGGGCCGGTCCAGCCGACCGCCGCGAGGATGTCGGCGGAGCGGCGGGCGGGTACCAGGGCGAGGCGCGGGTCCTTGAACCAGTCCAGGTTCTGGGTGAGGGAACCGGCCACGGTGGCCGCGTGCACGTCCGGGTCGACGGTGAGGGAACCGGCCGGGGCGAGGCCGGGCCACGTGGGGCCGAACGGGGCCACCGTGTCGTCGTAGCCGCGGGGTTCGCCGAACAGCTCGACGACGTCCTCCCGGCCCGGGTAGTCGGCGCCCTCGGAGGCCTGCTCGTCCGCCGCGTTCTGCTCCCAGAGGTCCGCCAGCACCTCCTCGGCGTCGTGGTCACCCGGGTACGACATCTCCTCCGGCGCCAGGTCCCAGCCCTCCGGGCCGCCCTGGTCGCCGCCGACGTCCACCAGCAGCGGGACCAGACCCGCGGCCCTGCGGGCGGGCCGGTCGGCGGCCCAGGCGCCCGGGCCCGCGGGCATCTGCGCCTGCCACAGCAGCGGTTCGGGGCCACGGCCGTCCCGGGTCGCGTCGATCAGTCTGCCGGGCGGCAGCCGCAGACCGAGGGAACGGCCGGACGGGTCCGTGGTCAGCCGCGGCAAGGGATTGGGGAGAGTCGCCATGCCGGTGACTGTAAGGGCGGGCACTGACAATCGGCCGTCCGCCCGTGGCCCACGCGGCCGTTGACGCACTCCGCGGTGCCGTCGGTCAGAGGCGCTCGGGTGTCCTGATGCCCAACAGGGCCATGCCCTGGTGCAGGGTGCGGGCCGTGATGTCGCACAGGAAGAGGCGGTTCTCCACCTGGGCGGCGGTGTCGGCCTTCAGGACCGGGCACTTGTCGTAGAACGACGTGTAGAGCGAGGCCAGTTGGTACAGGTACGCCGCCATCTTGTGCGGCGCGTACTCCGAGGCCGCCTCCGCGACCGTCTCCGCGAACGCGTCCACGTGCAGACCGAGGGCGCGCTCGGCCTCGTGCAGCGCCAGCTCCGGGTGCGCGGCCGGGCGGGTGTCGCCGGACTTGCGGAGGATGGACTGGATACGGGCGTACGCGTACTGGAGGTAGACGGACGTGTCGCCGTTCAGCGAGACCATCTGGTCCAGGTCGAACTTGTAGTCGCGGTTCGCCGACGTCGACAGGTCGGCGTACTTCACCGCGCCGATGCCGACCTGGGTGCCGCGGTCGGCGATCTCCGCGTCCGAGAGCTGGTGCTGGGTGTCCTTCTCCCGCACCACCGCGGTCGCGCGCTCGATCGCCTCGTCCAGGAGGTCCACCAGGCGTACGGTCTCGCCCTCACGGGTCTTGAACGGCTTGCCGTCCTTGCCGAGGACCGTGCCGAAGGCGAGCTGGACCGCCGTCACGTCGTCGTTCAGCCAGCCCGCCCTGCGGGCCGTCTCGAAGACCATCTTGAAGTGCAGGGACTGGCGGGCGTCGACGACGTAGAGGAGGGTGTTCGCCTTGAGGTTGAAGACGCGGTCGCGGATGGCGGAGAGGTCCGTGGCCGCGTAGCCGTAGCCGCCGTCCGACTTCTGGACGATCAGGGGGACCGGGTTGCCGTCCGGGCCCTTGACGTCGTCGAAGAACACGCAGAGCGCGCCCTCCGAGCGGACCGCCACGCCGGACTCCTCGAGGAGGCGGCAGGTCTCGGCGAGCATGTCGTTGTAGCCGGACTCGCCGACGATGTCGGGGTCGCGGACCTCCATGTCCAGCTTCTCGAAGACGGAGAAGAAGTAGATCTTCGACTCGTCCACGAACTTCTGCCAGCTGGCGAGGGTGCGCGGGTCGCCCGCCTGGAGGTCGACCACCCGGCGGCGGGCCCGCGTCTTGAACTCCTCGTCGGAGTCGAACAGCCTGCGGGCGGACTTGTAGAGGCGGTCGAGGTTGGACATCGCCTCCTCGCCGCTCACTTCGGTGTCCTCGTGGTCCAGTTCGTGCGGGTGCTCGTCCAGGTACTGGATCAGCATGCCGAACTGGGTGCCCCAGTCGCCGATGTGGTGGCGGCGGACGACGTTCTCGCCGGTGAACTCCAGGAGCTGGACGACCGAGTCGCCGATCACGGCGGAGCGGAGGTGGCCTACGTGCATCTCCTTGGCCACGTTCGGCTGGGCGTAGTCGATGACCGTGGTGCCGGGGGTGGCGGAGGTGGGCACGCCGAGGCGGGCGTCCGGGTCGGTGGCGCGGGCGGCGAGGTTGTTGGTGATCGCCTGGTCGGTGACGGTGATGTTCAGGAAGCCGGGGCCGGAGACCTCGATGTCCTTGATCACGTCGCCGGTGGTGACCTGGGCGACGACCTGGGTGGCGAGGTCGCGCGGGTTGGCCTTGGCCTTCTTCGCCAGGGCGAGGATGCCGTTGGCCTGGAAGTCGGCCCGGTCGCTTCGTCGCAGCAGCGGGTCGACTCCGTCGGCTTCCGGGAGGGCGGAAGTGAGGGCGGTGGCGAGGTGCTGGTGGACGGAGGCGGTGAGGGACGTGACCGGGGCCATGGAGTGGGTGCCGTTCTCCTCGTGCGTATGGATAGACGTGGTCAGTATCCCATGGGGCGTAAAGGGGTTTTTCTGCGCGGGCGGGAGAGGGGGGCGGGGTATGCGACTCCCGTCGCTGTGCCAGCTGGCCGTGCTGTGGGGATAACGCGTTTTCGTTGTCGAGTGGGGAGCTGGGAGAATGGGGACGGCAGTCGTGGCTTGTCGCGGCTGGTTCGGGATCTTGTGGAGAGAAAGAGGACGTGCCGATCGTGGCTCAGAGCACCGAGACCACCGACTGGGTCTCCCGTTTCGCGGATGAGGTCATCGCCGAGTCGGAGCGTCGGGCCCCGGGCAAACCGGTCGTCGTCGCGTCCGGGCTGTCGCCCTCCGGCCCCATCCACCTGGGGAATCTCCGGGAGGTCATGACCCCGCACCTCGTCGCCGACGAGATCCGGCGGCGCGGGTATCAGGTCCGGCACCTGATCTCGTGGGACGACTACGACCGGTACCGGAAGGTGCCCGCGGGCGTGCCGGGGGTCGACGACTCCTGGGGCGAGCACATCGGCAAGCCGCTGACGTCCGTGCCCGCGCCCAAGGGGTCGCCGCACGCCAGCTGGGCCGAGCACTTCAGGGCCGCCATGGTCGAGGCGCTCGGCGAGCTGGGGGTGGAGTTCGACGGGGTCAGCCAGACCGAGCAGTACACGTCGGGTGCCTATCGCGAGCAGATCCTGCACGCCATGCGGCACCGGGCCGACATCGACGCCATCCTCGACCAGTACCGGACCAAGAAGGCCCCGGCGAAGAAGGCGTCGCAGAAGCCCCTCGACGAGGCCGAGCTGGAGGCCGCCGAGGGGTCCGGCGCGGCGAGTGAGGACGACGGCAGCTCCGGCACCGCCGGGTACTTCCCGTACAAGCCGTTCTGCGGCAACTGCGAGAAGGACCTCACCACCGTCACCGGCTACGACGACGACACCACCGAGCTGACCTACGCCTGCACGGCGTGCGGTTTCTCCGAGACCGTCCGGCTGAACGAGTTCAACCGCGGCAAGCTGGTGTGGAAGGTCGACTGGCCCATGCGGTGGGCCTACGAGGGGGTCGTGTTCGAGCCCAGTGGGGTCGACCACTCCTCGCCCGGGTCGTCCTTCCAGGTCGGTGGGCAGATCGTGGGGATCTTTGACGGGCAGCAGCCCATCGGGCCGATGTACGCCTTCGTCGGGATCAGCGGCATGGCGAAGATGTCGTCGTCAAAGGGTGGCGTGCCCACCCCCGCCGACGCGCTGAAGATCATGGAGCCGCAGCTGCTGCGCTGGCTCTACGCCCGCCGCCGCCCCAACCAGTCCTTCAAGGTCGCCTTCGACCAGGAGATCCAGCGGCTCTACGACGAGTGGGACCGCCTGGACGCCAAGGTCGCCGACGGGTCGGCCCTCCCGGCCGACGTCGCCGCGCACTCCCGTGCCGTGCGCACCGCCGCCGGTGAGCTGCCGCGCACCCCGCGGCCGATGCCGTACCGGACGCTCGCGTCCGTCGCCGACATCACCGCCGGGCACGAGGACCAGGCGCTGCGGATCCTGAGCGAGCTGGACCCGGAGCAGCCGCTGGGCTCGCTCGACGAGGTCCGGCCGCGGCTGGACAAGGCCGAGGCCTGGATCAACACGCAGGTGCCCGCCGAGCAGCGGACCATCGTGCGGGACGAGCCCGACCTGGATCTGCTGAAGTCCCTCGACGAGCAGGCGCGGGGTTCGCTGCGGCTGCTGCTCGACGGGCTGGCCGACCACTGGTCGCTGGACGGGCTGACCCACCTGGTCTACGGCGTGCCCAAGGTGCAGGCCGGGTTCTCCGCGGACGCCACGCCCAAGGAGCTGCCGCCGGAGATCAAGACGGCCCAGCGGACGTTCTTCGCGCTGCTGTACCACCTGCTGGTCGGGCGGGACACCGGGCCCCGGCTGCCCACCCTGCTGCTGGCGGTGGGGCAGGAGCGGGTGCGGAGGCTGCTCGGGGAGTAGTCCTCGTCGTTCCGTCCACGTGGTGATGGGGGCGCTTGGCGGTTGACGCCGGGCGCCCCCGTCCTCGTTCTAGCCCTCGCCCTCGCCCTCGCTCAGGCTATGTGGTCTTCTTCCAGCTCCGCGTTGTAGCGGTTCGTGAAGCGGTTGACCATGCGCTTGGCCTCGTCCGGGGGGAGGTCCAGGCGGAACTCGGCCTCCACGTTCTCGCCGAACTCGCGGGGCGTGGGGTAGCTGCCGTTTATCGACTGCTTGAAGACCTGGTAGTACGCCTCCTCATCGGGTTCGGGGGCGGGGGTGCCGCCGCCTTCGCCCAGTTCGCGGGTGCGGTTGGGGCCCACCGGGATGGGGAAGCTGCCGGTGTCCTCCATGGAGGGGAGCGGGGGTTCCTCGTACGGCTCCTCGTACTGGTCCCGGTACTCCTCCGCCTGCTGTTGCTCCGCGTACCACTGGGCGTAGGCGGCGTCCGGGTCGTAGGTGGGGTCGTAGTTGCCGTGGTACTCGGTGGTGCGGGGGTCTCTGGCGTGGAGCCAGGGGTTCTGGTCCGGTGCGGGCTCGGGGGCGGGTTCGGGTACGGCTGGGCGCTGGAGGCTGGGGCGCCGCTCGCTGGGAGGTGCCACCGCTGCCGCCTCCAGTGCCTGCTGTGGTGCCGGAGGCAGCAGTGCCGGTTCTATCCCCGCCGCTGCCAGGCCCGCGGGGGCCGTTTCCGCCAGGGGGACGCCGTAACGCGCGAGGCGGAGCGGCATCAGGGACTCCACCGGGGCCTTGCGGCGCCAGGCGCGGCCGTAGCGGGAGCGGAGGCGGGCCTGGTAGACGAGGCGTTCCTGCTCCAGCTTGATGACCTGCTCGTAGGAGCGCAGCTCCCAGAGCTTCATACGGCGCCAGAGGAGGAAGGTGGGGACGGGGGAGAGCAGCCAGCGGGTGAGGCGGACGCCTTCCATGTGCTTGTCGGCGGTGATGTCGGCGATGCGGCCGATGGCGTGCCGGGCGGCCTCGACGGAGACCACGAACAGGATCGGGATCACGCCGTGCATGCCGACGCCGAGCGGGTCCGGCCAGGCGGCGGCGCCGTTGAACGCGATCGTCGCCGCGGTCAGCAGCCAGGCCGTCTGGCGCAGCAGCGGGAAGGGGATCCTGATCCAGGTGAGGAGCAGGTCCAGGGCGAGCAGGACGCAGATGCCCGCGTCGATGCCGATCGGGAAGACGTAACTGAAGTCCCCGAAGCCCTTCTTGAGCGCGAGTTCGCGTACGGCGGCGTACGAACCCGCGAAGCCGATGCCCGCGATGATGACGGCACCGAAGACGACCACGCCGATGAGAACGCGGTGCATCCGTGTCAACTGAAGTGGCGCGGCCACCCGTACTCCCCTCCCAGTGCCTCTTGTTGCGCGCCCAACAGAGTGGCACATGTGTGCGGGGGACGGGTGGCCGGTATGGCTCTCAGCTCTACGACGGAGATCGCGACGGAGACCGCGGCGGGGACGCGGCGGGGATCACGCCGAGGATTTCGACGCCGACTTCGACGGTGAGGCCGACGCCGACGGGCTGTCCGAGCCCGAACCCGGCTTCGTCTCCGTCACCGCCGTCACCGCCTCCTTGGCCGCCTTCGTCGCCGCCTTCACCAGGTCGCCGGCGTCGGGGGTCTTCTCGCCCGCGAGGCCCGCGCCGTTGTAGTCGAGGGTGATGACGACGTTCTCGACCCGGGTGACGATCGTCTGCTGCTTGAAGGCGCCTTCCTTCTTCTTCAGGTCGTAGCGGATCAGGGTCGCCTCGTCGCCCGTGCCGCTGACCGGCTCCGCCTTGGTGTTCTTGGCGCCGGTGACCCCCTGGGCCTCCTGGACCTGCTTGGCGTAGTACTCCTTGGCGCGCTCGTCGCCCGCGCCGCGGGTGACGTCGGAGTCGAAGCGAAGCAGGGCGACGTTCAGCCAGCGGAACTGGGAGCCGTCGACGCCGTTGTTGTCGAGGCTGCTCCAGGAGCAGTTGGCGCGGGTGGCGGTGTCGTCCGAGTTGCCCTCCTTGCCGGAGGTGCCCTTGGGGACGAGGTCCTCGAGGGTCTTCTTCGCCAGCATCCTGCACGGCTGGGGCAGCGTGTCGTACACCGCCGCCTGTACCGTCGGCGACGGGCTCGCGGAGGTGCTCGCGGCGCTCTCGGAGGCCTTCTTGGCGTCGTCGCCGGAGCCGGAGTCCGAGGAGCAGCCCGCGGCGATCAGCATCACGGGCACGGTGGCCGCGCCGACGAGGGCACGGCTCAGGCGGGTCGTCCGCCCCGGGCGCTGGTCACGCTGATCATCGGCTCGCTGTACTCGTCGCTGCATGGTTCCTTCACTCATGACGCTTCGTGATTCCCTGCGGTCGGATCGGGTCCGAGGGGCCACGGTACGCGGTGAGGGAGGGGTACGCCCCGGCTTCGGCGCCTTTGTGGATGGGCGTGGGCGGCGGCCGGTGAGCGGTCAAATGCCGCTAACCGGACAGGGAGTCGGCGAGCTGGGCGGCCAGTTTCCGCGCCCTGTCCTGCATTTCCTCGCTGTCCGGTACGACTCCGACGGCCGCCGCCTGCTCCTCGTACTTGATCGTCACGATGACGTTCGACGTGCGGAACGCCACAGTCACCGTCCGCTGCTGGGCCGTCGAACCGGCGCTGTTCAGCTCGTCGTCCACGAAGGCCTCGTCGCCCAGGTCGTCCAGGACGCGGGGCTGGAGGTCGGGGGCGGTGGTGGAGGGGGTGGCGTCCGCAGGGGTGGAGGTGCCCGCGGAGGAGCCGGAGGTGGAGTCGGCCGAGGAGTCGGTGGAGGGGGAGGGGGGCCCCGTCTCCGTCGTCTCCCCGTCCTCGGACGTGCTGTCCTCGGACGTCGTGGTCGGGGCCGGGAGGTCGGCCGCCGTGCGCAGGGTCGCGAACAGCTGCTCGGCCTGGCTGTCGTCGCTGACGGTGTTGTCGTAGGAGACCACGCGCTCCAGGTCGACGTAGAGGTGGTTCGTGGCGGTGCTGGACTCCACCTTCCAGCGGCAGCCCACCTTGCGGTCGTTGTCGTAGGTGAGGATGGCCTCGCCCGCGTAGGCCTTCTCGCGCTGTTCCTCGTCGGTGAGCTGCTTGATGCCGGGGAGCAGGGAGTCGAGGGTGTTCTCGCCGACCGCGCCGCAGGCCTCGGGGAGGGTGCGGTAGCGGCCGGGCTGGGCGGTCGCCGTGCGGGCGCCCGGGCCCTCGGGGTTGGAGCCGTCGGTGGGTCCGCCGTCGTCGGAGCCGCCGGTGCACCCGGCAAGGAGTGCCGCGAGCAGTGCGGCGACGCCGGATACATACGCCTTCCGCTGCACGGTCGGGCTCCTCTCGACGGTGTTCCCGGCCGGGGTCGTTCCGGGCCGGTGGGTCCAGTGTCCCCGCTGGTTATTCGCTTGCCGGGCGGGGGTGTGTCCAGAAGACAATGTGTATCGCACGCGCTGCCGTGGACGCCGGTCCGTTGTCCGTTTTCATTGACCTTGGCGCCGGTTTTGCGTTTCAGGCTTCTTGTTTTGCTTTCGTGGTTTTCAGGGGGATGAGGGTTTATGTCGTACGTGGAGATGCCGGGCGCCAAGGTACCGATCCGGATGTGGACCGACCCGGCGTCGGTCGAGGACGTCGCGCTCCAGCAGTTGCGGAACGTGGCGACGCTGCCCTGGATCAAGGGCCTGGCCGTGATGCCGGACGTGCACTACGGCAAGGGCGCGACGGTCGGGTCCGTCATCGCCATGCGGGGGGCCGTGTGTCCCGCGGCGGTGGGGGTGGACATCGGGTGCGGGATGTCGGCGGTGCGGACGTCGCTGACGGCCAATGACCTGCCCGGTGACCTGTCGCGGCTGCGGTCGCAGATCGAGCAGGCGATCCCGGTGGGCCGGGGGATGCATGCCAGCCCCGTCGACCCGGGGCGGCTGCACGGGCTGGCGACCAGTGGGTGGGACGACTTCTGGGGACGGTTCGGGGGCGTGGCGGACGCGGTCAGGTTCCGTCAGGAACGGGCGACTCAGCAGATGGGGACGCTCGGTGGCGGTAACCACTTCGTCGAGGTCTGCACGGACACGACCGGCGCGGTGTGGCTGATGCTGCACTCCGGGTCCCGGAACATCGGCAAGGAACTCGCCGAGCACCACATCGGCGTCGCGCAGAAGCTCCCGCACAACCAGGGCCTCGTCGACCGCGACCTCGCCGTCTTCGTCGCGGACACACCGCAGATGGCGGCGTACCGCAACGACCTGTTCTGGGCGCAGGAGTACGCCAAGCACAACCGCACGATCATGATGGCGCTGCTGAAGGACGTCGTCCGCAAGGAGTTCAAGAAGGCCAGGCCGACCTTCGAGCGGGAGATCTCCTGCCACCACAACTACGTGGCGGAGGAGCGGTACGAGGGCATGGACCTGCTCGTGACCCGCAAGGGCGCGATCCGGGCGGGGTCCGGGGAGTACGGGATCATCCCCGGCTCCATGGGCACCGGTTCGTACATCGTGAAGGGCCTCGGCAACGAGAAGTCCTTCAACTCCGCCTCCCACGGCGCGGGTCGGCGGATGAGCCGTAACGCGGCGAAGCGGCGCTTCTCCACCAAGGACCTGGAGGAGCAGACGCGGGGTGTGGAGTGCCGCAAGGACTCCGGCGTCGTGGACGAGATCCCCGGCGCCTACAAGCCGATCGAGCAGGTCATCGACCAGCAGCGGGACCTCGTCGCGGTGGTGGCGAAGCTGAAGCAGGTCGTCTGCGTGAAGGGGTGAGCCGGGGCGGTCGTCTCAGGCGCCAGCGGTCGCTTCCGGCTCCGTGGACGGGCCGAGATCAGTGGCCATTCGCCGAAGGCGGGGCGGGTCAGCCAGCGCTGGTCCTCGCTGGCCTCGATCACCATGGCCGCTCCCCCCGCTCCTGCTCGCCGGTTACCGCGCTTCCCGGTGCACCTTCGTGTTCGACGCCTGGGCGCGGGGGCGGACGACCAGGAGGTCCACGTTGACGTGGGAGGGGCGGGTGACCGCCCAGGTGATGGTGTCGGCGACGTCGTCGGCGGTCAGGGGCTGGGCGACGCCCTCGTAGACCTTGGCGGCCTTGGCCGTGTCGCCGCCGAAGCGGGTCAGGGCGAACTCCTCGGTCCTGACCATGCCGGGCGCGATCTCGATGACGCGCACCGGGCGGCCGACGATCTCCAGGCGGAGCGTCTCGGCGAGGACGTGCTCGCCGTGCTTGGCGGCGACGTAGCCCGCGCCGCCCTCGTAGGTGCCGTGGCCCGCGGTGGAGGTGAGGACGACGACCGTGCCGTCACCGCTGGCGTCCAGCTTGGGGAGCAGGGCCTGGGTGACGTTCAGGGTGCCGATGACGTTCGTCTCGAACATCGTCCGCCAGTCGGCCGGGTCGCCGGTGGCCACCGGGTCGGCGCCGAGCGCGCCGCCCGCGTTGTTGACCAGCACGCCGACCGTCTGGAAGGCGGTCGCGAACTCGTCGACCGCCGCGCGGTCGGTGACGTCCAGCTGGTAGGCCGCCGCCGAGTGGCCCGCCGCGTTGATCTCCTCCGCGAGGGCCTCGATACGGTCCTTGCGGCGGGCCGTCAGGACGACCCGGTAGCCCGCCGCCGCGAGCTGCCGTGCCGTGGCGGCGCCGATTCCGCTGCTCGCACCGGTGATGACGGCGATGCGGGAGGCGGCGGAGGGTGCGGCGGGGGTCATGGCGTGCTCCTCGGACGGGTCGAAAGCGACCCCGTCAGGATAGGCGGGCCGATCACGGCGGTGGGAAGATTGATCTGGTGATCCCTGCACCGTCGAGAGAGCGGAGGTGCGTCATGGGAGAGGCACGCGAGGTCATGGACCGGCTCACGCGGGCCGTCACCACCAGGGCCGATCTGAACACGGTCGCCGAGCTGTTCGCGGAGGACGCGGTCGCCGTCACCCCCGACGGGGAGTTCCACGGGCGGGACGACATCGTCGGCTGGTGGCGCCAGATGACGGAGGCGATGCCGGACGCCGCGTACGAGCCGGAGCACGGGTACGAGGCCGGTGACACCGCCATCGACGAGGGCTTCTACCGCGGGCGCAACACCGGGCCCCTCCAGTTGCCCACGGGCCAGACGCTGCCCGCGACCGACAAGGAGGTCAGGATCCACGGCGTGGACATGGCCACTGTCGAGGACGGCAGGATCGTCAGCTACCGGGTCTACTACGACCAGATGGAGTTCCTGGGGCAGCTGGGGCTGCTGCCGCCCGCCTGACCCCTCCGTACGCCGTCACCTGCCGCGCGGCGCCCACATGATCACCGCCATGCCCGCGAGGCAGATCAGCGCGCCCGCGATGTCCCAGCGGTCCGGGCGGTAGCCGTCCGCCACCACGCCCCACAGGATCGAACCGGCGACGAAGATCCCGCCGTACGCCGCCAGGACGCGGCCGAAGTGGGCGTCCGGCTGGAAGGTGGCGACGAAGCCGTACGCGCCCAGGGCCAGCACGCCGCCGGTGATCCACACCCAGCCGCGCTGCTCGCGCCAGCCCTGCCAGACCAGCCAGGCGCCGCCGATCTCGAAGAGGGCGGCGAGGACGAAGAGGGCGGCGGAGCGGAGCACGAGCATGCGGGCAGCCTCGCATGCCGGGCTCGGGGAAAGGGACCTGGAATGGCACCGCCGCCGGAACGACACCCGCCCCGGAATAACATCACCCCCCTCCCCGTTCAGTCGTATAGTTGAACGATCAACCACTTGGAGGGTGAACGGCCATGCAGTCCATGCAGTTCGGGATCTTCAGCGTCGGAGACGTCACGCCGGACCCGACGACGGGCCGTACGCCCACCGAGCGGGAGCGCATCAAGGCGATGGTCGCCATCGCGCTGAAGGCGGAAGAGGTCGGTCTGGACGTCTTCGCGACCGGCGAGCACCACAACCCGCCGTTCGTGCCGTCGTCGCCGACGACCATGCTCGGGTACATCGCGGCGCGGACCGAGAGGCTGGTGCTGTCCACCTCCACCACCCTGATCACCACCAACGACCCGGTGAAGATCGCCGAGGACTTCGCGATGCTCCAGCAGCTCGCCGACGGGCGGGTGGACGTCATGATGGGCCGCGGCAACACCGGGCCGGTCTACCCCTGGTTCGGGCAGGACATCCGGCAGGGCATCAACCTCGCCATCGAGAACTACGCCCTGCTGCACCGCCTGTGGCGCGAGGACGTCGTGAACTGGGAGGGCAAGTTCCGCACCCCCTTGCAGGGGTTCACCTCCACGCCCCGGCCCCTGGACGGCGTACCGCCCTTCGTGTGGCACGGGTCGATCCGGTCGCCGGAGATCGCCGAGCAGGCGGCGTACTACGGCGACGGGTTCTTCCACAACAACATCTTCTGGCCCGCCGACCACACCAAGCGCATGATCGACCTGTACCGCTCCCGGTACGCCCACTACGGGCACGGCACCGCCGAGCAGGCCATCGTCGGCCTGGGCGGGCAGGTGTTCATGCGGAGGAACTCGCAGGACGCGGTGCGCGAGTTCCGGCCCTACTTCGACAACGCGCCGGTGTACGGGCACGGGCCTTCGCTGGAGGACTTCACCGACCAGACCCCCCTGACCGTGGGCTCGCCGCAGCAGGTGATCGAGAAGACCCTGGGCTTCCGCGAGTACGCCGGTGACTACCAGCGCCAGCTGTTCCTGATGGACCACGCCGGGCTGCCGCTGAAGACCGTCCTGGAGCAGCTCGACCTGCTCGGTGAGGAGGTCGTGCCGGTGCTGCGCAAGGAGTTCGCCGCCGGTCGGCCCAGCACGGTGCCCAACGCGCCCACGCACGCGTCCCTGCTCGCGGCGAAGGCCATCCAGGACGTAGCGGACGTACGGAAGGAAGGGGCCGACGCATGAAGCTCGTCGTCGTTTCCGCGGGGCTGAGCGTGCCCTCGTCCACCCGGCTGCTCGGCGACCGCCTGGCCGCGGTCGCCGCCCCGGCCGCGACCGCGCCGGAACCCGCGCCGGCCGACGTGCAGGTGATCGAGCTGCGCGACCTCGCCGTGGAGATCGCGCACACCTTCACCAGCGGCTTCCCGGACCCGGCGCTCGCCGACGCGTTCGCCGCGGTGGCCGCCGCGGACGGGCTGGTCGTGGTCACGCCGGTGTTCTCCGCCTCGTACAGCGGACTGTTCAAGTCGTTCTTCGACGCGCTCAGCGTCACCGACGAGAACGCCCTCGCGGGCAAGCCGGTCCTGATCGCCGCGACCGGCGGCACCGCCCGGCACTCCCTGGTCCTGGACCACGCCCTGCGCCCGCTGTTCTCCTACCTCAAGGCCGTCGTCGTCCCGACCGGCGTCTACGCCGCCTCCGAGGACTGGGGCGCCGAGGGACTGGACGCGCGTATCGAAGGGGCGGCCGGGGAACTGGCGGCGCTGATGGCGGGGCTGTCCACCTCCCGCCCGCTGCCCCGGCGGGACTCCTTCGACCAGGTCATCCCGTTCGAGCAACGGCTCGCCGCCCTCCGCCCCAGCGGGTGAGACCCGGGTAAGAAGCCCGGCCGTACGACCAACCCCGGGTCGTACGGCCGGACCGCTACGCCACACTGGACCCGTGGCCCCCACCGTTCTGCTCGCCGAAGACGACCGCGCGATCCGGCACGCCCTGGAGCGGGCGCTGACGCTGGAGGGGTACGACGTCACGGCGGTCGCCGACGGGGTGGAGGCGCTGGCCAGCGCCCACCGGACCCCGCCCGACGTGCTCGTCCTCGATGTGATGATGCCGGGCATCGACGGGCTCCAGGTGTGCCGGGTGCTGCGCGCCGAGGGGGACCGCACCCCGATCCTGATGCTGACCGCGCTGGTGGAGACCCAGGACCGGATCGCCGGTCTGGACGCGGGCGCGGACGACTACGTGGTCAAGCCGTTCGACGTCGAGGAGGTCTTCGCCCGGCTGCGGGCGCTGCTGCGCCGGACGAGTCCGGACGGCGGCCCCTTGACGCACGAGGCCCCGGAGACCACCGCTCCCCGGCCGCTGCCCGACCCCCGCTTCATCCGGGCCGCCGGGATCCGCATGGACCCGCGGGCGCGGCGCGCCTGGCGCGGGGAGCGGGAACTGGAGCTGACCCGCACCGAGTTCGAGCTGCTGGAGCTGCTGGTCCGCAACGCGGGCATCGTCCTCGACCACGCCACCATCTACGACCGCATCTGGGGCTACGACTTCGGCCCCGGCTCCAAGAACCTCGCCGTGTACGTCGGCTATCTGCGCCGCAAGCTCGACGAGCCGGGCGCGCCGCAGCTGATCCGGACCGTGCGGGGCGTCGGCTACGTGCTGCGGGAACGCTGATGGGCCGCGGACGTCGGCTGCGGCTGCTGTCGCTGCGGACCACGTTCGCGGTGTCCTTCGCGGCGGTGACGGCCGCGGTGACCGTGCTGGTCGGCATCCTGTCGTACAGCGCGGCGGCCCGGCTGGTGCGGGTGGACCAGCAGTCGGTGTTCGCGGAGGTCGTGCAGGATCTGCGGGCCGAGATGCGGGCCAACCGGATGGAGCCGGAGGACTTCTCCTCCGGGCCCGGGCATGACTTCGTGCGCCCGGCACGGACGGACGTCCAGGTGCTCGGACCGGACGGTGACGTCGTCGACCGGGGCAGCCCCGGGCTCCCGGTCACCGGCGCCGACCGGCTGGTGGCGGGTGCGGCGAGCGCCGGGAGGGTGGTCCAGCACGAGGACGTCGACGTCGGTGACGACGTGTACCGGGTGGCGACCGTGGCGCTCGGCAGCGGGCGGGGCGCGGTGCAGGTGGCGCAGGAGTTCAGCGACACCGAGGACCTCTTGCGCGCCCTCCAGCGGCGCACCCTGCTGCTGATGGCGGCGGTGGTGGTCGCCGCGGGGCTGTTCGGCTGGTGGCTGGCCCGGCGCATCACCCGCCGTCTGGTCGTCCTCACCGACGCCGCCGAGGCCGTCGCCCGCACCCGGCGGCTCGGCATCCAGGTGCCGGTCACCGGCTACGACGAGGTCGGCCGCCTCGGCCGCGCCTTCGACCGCATGCTGGGCCGCCTCGCCCAGTCGGAGGAGGACCAGCGCCGACTGGTCCAGGACGCGGGGCACGAGCTGCGCACGCCGCTGACCTCGCTGCGTACGAACATCTCCCTGCTGCGCCGGATCGACGAACTCCCCCCGCAGGCCCGTGAGGAACTCGTCGCCGACCTCGGCCAGGAGGCCCGGGAGCTGACCGACCTGGTCAACGAGCTGGTCGACCTGGCGGCCGGGCAGTCCGACGCCGAGCCGCCGCAGCGGGTGGACCTCGCCGACCTCGCCGAGGACGTCGCCGCGCTGGCCCGCCGCCGTACCGGGCGCCGGATCGCCGTACGGGCGGGCGGCGCCACCGTGACCGAGGGGCGGCCGGTGATGCTGACCCGGGCGCTGACCAACCTCGTGGAGAACGCGGCCAAGTTCGACGCCGACGGCACCGGGCCGATCGAGATCGCCGTGTCCGGTCCGGCAGGCGGTACGGCGGCCGTGGGGCCCGTGCGCGTGGAGGTGCTCGACCGTGGGCCCGGGATCGCCGCCGACGATCTGACCCGGGTCTTCGACCGCTTCTACCGCGCCGCCGACGCCCGCTCGCTGCCCGGCTCCGGGCTCGGTCTGTCCATCGTGCGCGAGGTGGCGCTCGCGCACGGCGGCGGGCCCTTCGCCTACCAGCGCGAGGGCGGCGGGTCGGTGCTCGGGTTCACGGTGGGGCGCCGGTCCGGCTGACCGGACCGGCGCCCCGGCGTCCTCAGCCGCCGAGGGCCGACTTCGCGGCCGACAGGGCGTTGGTGTGCTCCTTGCGCACCACGTTCAGCTGGTCGCGGTGCTCGGCGATCTGCTCGCGCTGGATCTTGGCGTCGGCCGTGAACCAGATCTTGACCAGGCCGGTCGACTCCTTGCAGTCGATGTCGGCGACGGCGACCGCGATCTCCTCCTTGGAGGGCGTGTCCCCGGCGCGCGGGGCGAGGTCGATGGCGTTGTAGGGCACGTCGACGGTGTAGCCCTTGTCCTTCATGCACGCCGACCAGTCGGCGAGCGCGGCCCGCACCTTCGGTGTGGCCTGCGACCGCACCAGGCTCTGCCCGTCCAGTTCGGAGACGAGCGTGAGGTCCAGGCTCCGGGTGCCGAGGGTGTCGTCGGCGCGGCCCGCGCAGCCGTCCTCGGGGATCTCCTTGCCGTTGTAGCTGTCGCGCGCCGGGGCCGCCCTGGTGTCCGCCGGGTTCAGGCTGGTGCGGCCGGAGAGCACCTCGACCTGCGGCTGGGTGAGGGCGGGCAGTTCCGTGCGCTGCTGGCGCTGGAGGGCCTCGGGCAGGCCGTAGCCGTACTTCTCGGCCGCCGCGCGGTCGGTGATGCCGTAACGGCGTTCCATGTTGGCGTCGTTGTCGTTCGGCGGCGGGTTCATCCCGGCGGGCGGGAAGGTGACCTTCAGGCCGTACTCGGCCATGCACTCGCTCTCCAGGCGGCGCTGGGCGTTGTCGAGGGTGACCGACTCCTCGTACGACTGCATGTACGCCTCGAGGGGGAGTTCCAGGCCCTTGGCGAGTCCGTCGCTGTCGGCCTTCGGCCAGTTGCCGCGGTCGACCGCCGAAGCCGCGTCGGCGACCGGGTCGGGTCTGGCGCTCTCGGCGCGGTCGCCGCCGGGTGCGGCGCAACTGGTGATCAGCCCGGCGCAGACGGCGAGGAGGGCGATGGCTGGTGCCTTGGTGCGGTGGGTCATCGACTTCTCTCCTGGATCCTGGGCCGGTTACGCGAAGTGCTGGGACGCGTTCTCGTTCTTCAGCGTCGAGTCGAGGTTCACGAAGGGGCAGTTGTAGGCCGAGGCGTGCCCGAAGTACTGGGAGTGGCCCTGGTAGCCGGAGTTGTAGTAGACGCGGTAGTTGTCCGCGGGGGCGCAGTTGCGGACGGAGGCGGCGTTGTTCTTCACGCGCTGGCCACTGCCGTTGCCGTTGCCGTTGAAGACGTAGACGTACGTCGAGAGGGTGGAGCCCTGGTACTGGCTGGTCCCCTCGTAGTCGTGGACGTTGCCGTAGAAGCTGGCCCAGCTGGACAGGATGGTGTTGCCGCTCAGGGCGTACTCCTTGGAGTTGTAGACCATCCACAGGTCGCCGTAGGAGCAGTTGATCCACGGGACGTCGCAGTTGTCGGTGACGTAGAAGGTGGCCGCCTGGGCGGGGGAGGCGGTCGCCATCAGCCCGGCGGTGGCGGCGACGGCGGTGACGGCGGCGGACAGCGCGGCTCTCAGCTTGGTGGTCTTCATGGGGTCCCTTCCGGTGTGACCTGGGGTGGTGTCCGTCACTGGTAGCGGGCGGCGCGGCGGCGACGGGACGGGCGGGTGGCGTCGACGAGGACCCCGGCTCCGGCGCCCGGCCGCTCGCCCGCGGCGCGCAGCTTCTCCGCGACGCGGGCCAGCCTCGGGTCGTCGGGGTCCACGGCGACGTAGAACAGGCCCTCGTACGGGCGGCGGTCGTCGCCGCCCCAGCGGACGACGCCCTCGGTGTCGGCGACGATGTCGCGGATCACCAGTTCCTGGCCCTTGGTGAACGCGCCGCGGGCGCCCGGCGGGTAGGAGCCGGGGCGGATGACGACGGCGGTGCCGGAGGCCTGGTTGGACTGCGGCAGGTCGCTGTCGCGGACCTTCGACGGCGCCGTCCAGCCCACCAGCGGGCGGGGTTCGCCGGGCAGGCCGAGGGTGTCGACCTCGTAGTGGAAGCGGCGGACGACGTGCACGAGCACGGTCTCCACGGCGCCGGTGCGCACCGCGACGCTCAGTCCGGTGCCGGGCACCGGGCGGGTGGCCAGGGCGCTGTCGGCGTCGACGGCCTTGTGCATCTCCCAGCCGTTGGCGGAGGGACGGCCGGTGAGGGTGCGGCGGCGCCGGGCCTCGAGTCGGCTCAGGGCCTCCTTGAGGTCGTCGTCGCGCAGCGGCTTGGGGGCGGCGGTCGCGGGGGCGGCGGCGGCCGGTGCGGCGGGCAGGCCCACGGTGGCCAGGCCCGCGGCGGCGGTGACGCCCGCGGCGGTGGTGAGGGCTCGTCTGCGGCTCAGATCGATGTTGATCAACTGGTCGGCCTTCCTTGGGGTCGGCCCGCCGTCGGCTGTGCGCTGCCGGGGCGGGCGGGGATCGCCGGGGCTGGCTCGGGCCTGGTTCAGGCCTCGCGGACGACGCGGTTGTACTTCTCGAAGATCGCGTACAGCGGCATCCGCAGGGTCGCGTCGCTGAACGCCGGTTCCGCCGGGCCCTGGTAGCGGCGCAGGACCTCGTAGATCTCGGTGTCGTCGTAGTCGAGCGCGGGGCGGCGGATCGGGGTCTCCTCCGCGTCGCCGGGCTTGCCGTCGGCGCCCCAGATGTGGACCAGGCCGACGGTGCGGGCGCTGAAGGAGTTGTCCGTGAGCAGCCGTATCCACATCCTGTAGCGGTCGGCGTCCGGGTCGGGGCGTACGTCGTAGGGGTCGAGGATCTCGCCGTCGACGAGACCGGCGTTGATGCAGTGGTTCCAGGCGAGGATGCCGACGCGGCCCTGGATCTGGCCGATGCCGGTGCTGGAGTCCTGGGCGCGTTCGACGTACGGGAAGTGCTGGGCCCAGTCGGGGAGGACGCCGGTGTAGTAGAGGCCCACGCCGCCGTCGATGTTGGCGTCCTCGTTGCCGTAGTGGCAGAACTCCCAGAAGGCCGTGGTCTGGATGAGCGCCTTGCGCATCCGGTACCGACGGGCCGTCGCCGTGATGACGTCGTCCTCGTCCATGATCGCGTTGAGGCACTCCAGCCGGGTGTAGATGCTGGTCGCCGTCTCACCGCGCCCGATGGACTTCATGTACTCGGTCGCTTCCGCCGCCAGGGCGGGCAGGTAGTCGCGGTTGAAGTAGATGTCCTGCTTCAGGGCCGGGGCCGCGGCGAAGTCGCCCTGCCCGGTGTCGCGGCCGGAGGCGATGTTGTTGTCGATCTCGATGGCCCCGGTCCCCGAGCCGACCGTCTTGGTGGCGATCTGGTCGAACGCCCAGTTCTCCGGCAGCGTGTAGCCGAGGTTCCCGGAGAACCCGGAGGACATGTCGGACACGAAGCTGGCGTCGGCGTACCCGGCGGCGGAGACCCGCGAACAGACGTTGCGGGGCCCGTAGATGCCGATCCGGTAGCCGCTGCCGGTCCGGTCCATCTGCTGCTTGATGCTCTGGAAGTACGGCAGGATGTGCGAGGTCACCTCGTCGTCGACGGCGTCGTAGTCGACCGCGAAGTAGATCCGCGTACCGGACCTGAAGCCGTGCTCCTCCGCCTTGTACGTGGCGTTGGCGCAGTCCAGGACCCCCTGGCCGGGGCTGTAGTAGTCCACCGACCGGGCCCAGGTCTGGTAGATCGGGAAGCAGCGCAGCCCGTACTGCTTGATCGTCGCCAGCTCGCCCGGCTGGATCTCCTTCTCGGGCAGTGACGTGGTCGACGGGTTGTAGAGGTAGCGGCCGATGTACTTGTACCCCGCGTCCTTCAGCGCCTGCGCCCGCGCCGGGGTGATCTTGGTGACGCCGTCGCACGCCTCACCGGCGCGGGTCTGGTCGCCGTAGGAGACCAGCAGGGACGCCCAGGTCTGGAAGTCGCCGAGGCCGGTGACGGGGAGCTTGGCGAAGGACTGGAAGGTGCGGACCCCGTCCAGGACGGCGGAGGTGAAGTTCCCGAACGGCACGCTGCGCTTGTTGAGGATCATGGCCGCGGTGAACAGCAGCGACCAGGTGCCGGTGGTGCCGACGCCCACGGTGTGGTTGCGCAGGCCGGACTGGGTGCCGGGGCCGAAGACGCCGTTGGCGACGCCGTCCGCCATGCCCAGTTCGTACTGGATGGCCAGCAGCAGCGACTTGGCGACGTCACGGGAGTGGTGGCCGTCGCAGGGGATGATGTAGAAGTCGGCGCGGTTGACGTACCGGCCGTTCAGCCACTGCTGGATCTCGCGGATCGTGTCGGACCCGTTGAGGACGGTGACGTACGCGTCCATGTTCAACAGGCCCTTGAACACCTTGGGTTCCAGGCTGCTGCCCGGATAGGCGCCGCTGACGCCCATGTTGGCCTTCAGGGACGCCACGGCCGCGGCGACGCGGTCGGTGTAGACGCCCTCGATGCCGTCGCCGTCGTAGCCCTTGCAGTAGAGCGCGGACTGGATGATCCGGCAGAAGTCGCCGGAGGGCACGGTGGAGGCGTTGAGGCTCGGGTACTTCGACTTCAGCGTGGACAGGGTGGTCGGGCCGAAGCTGTTCGACAGCGCGCTGATGCCGAGTTCCCACTGGAGGGCACGGGTCAGGGCGTACATGGTGTTCCAGCCCGTGCGCCCGTCCTCGGTGACGGTCATGCCGATCCTGCTGCCGTAGACCTGGTTCACGAATCGCTGGGCTCTGAGCACCATCTCGTCGGCCATCAAGGCCCTCCTTCGTGTGCTGGGGCATGGGTGTGCGATCGAGCAGGGGAGGGGTGAGGCCAGGGAGGGGGAGGCGAAGGGTCTCGGCCTGGGTGCCCCCCGCGCCTCGCGGCCTTCAAGAACGTAAGCGCTTGGATCACCGCGAAGGAAGGGAATTTCCGCCGGTCAATTCGCAGGTGAGCGGCGGTGGTTACGGAGGGCTCAGGGGCTCATCCGGATTAATGGGCTATGCATGGATGCAGGCGACATCAGTACTTCTCGGCGTCTCCGGCGGGGCGACCGGTCTTCCCCGGCCACTCGCTCAAGTGCTCGATTTGAGGTCTATGCCAATAGGGGGCTGGTGGGTGTGACGGGCGGGGGCGGCGTTTTTCGGCCAACAGGTTTACGGCCGTGGGGAGGTGATTGTGGAGGCGGGGTGTAGCCGTGAGTGATCAGCGGTGAAGATGTGATCTGCGTCACGCACTGTCACCGGGCCGCGTCGGCCGGATGGCCCATGCGGGGTCGTGCGGGCGCCGGGGCCGGGCGAGTGTGGCGGGGAGTACGAGGGACACCGAGGGAGCCGCAAGATGGACCGCAACATCGCAGCCGAGCCCGCTGGGTCCGCCGAGCCCGCTGAGCCCGCTGAGCCCGCTGGGTCCGCTGGGCCCGCTGGGTCCGCTGGGTCCGCTGGGTCCGCTGGGTCCGCTGAGTCCGCCGAGCCCGCAGGGTCCGCTGAGTCCGCCGAGCCCGCTGGGTCCGCTGGGCCCGCTGGGTCCGCCGAGTCCGCCAAGCCCGCCGAGCCCGCCGTCACGGCGGCCAACCGGGCCGTGCGGCACCGGTTCCCCTTCGACGACACCCAGGACCTGGCCGACGCCCGGCGCGGCTTCATGGGCACGGCCCCCGACAGCGTCATCCGCGACACCGAGGGACGTACGGTCTGGGACCTGGACGCCTACGGCTTCCTCGCCCAGGAGTGCCCGGACACCGCCAACCCGAGCCTGTGGCGGCAGAGCCGACTCTGCTCCGACCACGGCCTGTTCGAGGTGACGGACGGCATCTACCAGGTCCGCGGCTTCGACCTGTCGAACATGACCCTCGTCGAGGGCGAACGCGGCGTCTTCGTCATCGACCCCCTGCTGTGCGCCGAGACGGCCGCCGCGGCCCTCGCCCTGTACCGCGCCCACCGCGGCGACCGGCCCGTCACCGGCGTCCTCTACACCCACAGCCACGCCGACCACTTCGGCGGCGTACGCGGGGTCGTCACCGACGAGGACGTGGCCGCCGGGGTGCCCGTCCTCGCCCCGCGCGGCTTCCTGGAACACGCCGTCAGCGAGAACGTCTACGCCGGTACGGCGATGAACCGCCGCGCCGCCTACATGTACGGCGCCGCCCTGCCGAAGGGCGAGCGCGGCCAGATCGGCGCGGGCCTCGGCCAGACCACCTCCACCGGCGCGGTCGGCCTGATCCCGCCGACGGCCGACATCACCCGCACCGGACAGACCGAGCGGGTGGACGGCATCCGGATGGTCTTCCAGCTCACCCCCGGCACCGAGGCCCCGGCCGAGCTGAACGTCCACTTCCCCGAGCGCGCGGCGCTGTGCATGGCCGAGAACGCCACCCACAACCTGCACAACCTGCTGACCCTCAGAGGCGCCCAGGTCCGCGACCCCCGCGTCTGGTCCCGCTACCTCACCGAGGCCATCGACCTCTTCGGCGACTTCACCTCCCTCGCCTTCGCCTCCCACCACTGGCCGGTCTGGGGCCGCGACCGCGTGCTGCGGTTCCTGTCCGAACAGCGCGACCTGTACGGCTACCTCCACGACCAGACCCTGCGCCTGCTCAACCAGGGCCGCACGGCCGCCGAGATCGCCGAGACGATCGAGCTGCCCCCGGCCCTGGAGCGGGCCTGGCACACCCACGGCTACTACGGCTCCGTCAGCCACAACACCAAGGCGGTCTACCAGCGGTACCTGGGCTGGTTCGACGGCAACCCCGCCCATCTGTGGGAGCACCCGCCCGTCGAGTCCGCCCGGCGGTACGTGGCGTACATGGGCGGTGCCGACGCGGTGGTGCGCCGCGCCCGGCAGTCCTTCGCCGACGGCGACTTCCGGTGGGTCGCCCAGGTCGTCCACCACGTCCTCTTCGCCGACCCGGACCACGCCGAGGCCCGCGAGCTGCAGGCCGACGCCCTGGAGCAGCTCGGATACGGCAGCGAGAACGGCACCTGGCGCAACTTCTACCTCATGGGCGCGCTGGAGCTGCGCCACGGCTCCGTCGGCACCCCCACCTCCACGGTCGCGCCCGACCTGCTCGCCGCGCTGACCCTCGAGCAGGTCTTCGACTCCCTCGCGATCCGGGTGGACGGGCCGCGCGCCTGGGACGCGGACATCGCCGTGCGCTTCCTGCTGCCCGGCGGCGAGCGGATCACCCTGCGGCTGTGCAACGGCGTGCTCACCCATGTGCTGGGCAGCGGTCCGGCCGCCGCCGAGCCGGATGCCGAGATCACGCTCACGGAGGCGGACCTGCGGGCCGTACTCCTCGGCGGCGTCACCCCGTCCGACCTGGCGGCGCGGGAGGACGTCAAGGTGACGGGCGACATCGGCGCGCTGACCGGGCTGCTGGGCTACCTCGGGGCGCCGGATCCGGACTTCGCGGTGGTGACGCCGTAGGCGAGAGGGGCGCGCGGCGTGGTCAGCCGATGACCCCGCTACGACGCTCCAGCAGGACGACGTCCCGCCACCGCCCGTGATGGCGGCCGATGCGCTCGCGGGTGCCGATGACGCGGAAGCCCGCGCGCCGGTGCACGGCGAGGCTGGCGGCGTTCTCGGGGAAGATGCCGGACTGGACGGTCCAGATCCCGGCCCGGTCGGTCGAGTCGGTGAGCGCCGCGAGCAGCGCGGAGGCCACCCCGCGCCCCCGGGCGTCGGGACGGACGTACACCGAGTGCTCGACGACCCCGGAGTACGCGCACCGGTCGGACACCGAGCTGACGGCGACCCAGCCGAGCACGGCGCCGCGCTCGTCGAGGGCGACGAACCGGTGCTCGGGCAGCTTCGCGGCGTCGAACGCCTGCCAGGTCGGCGCCGTCGTCTCGAAGGTGGCGTTGCCCTCGTCGATACCGGCCTGGTAGATCGCCAGCACCTCGTCGGCGTGGGCGGCCGTCAGCGGGGCCAGGGTCACACGGGTCGGGCTGCTGGGCACGCTGGTCCTCTGTCCTGTGGCTCAGGCAGCGGCGGGCGCGCTGATCAGCAGGTTGCCCATCGCGGCGAGGACGGAGGGCTCGACCCGGTAGTAGACCCAGGTGCCGCGCCGCTCGGAGGTGAGCAGCCCGGCCTCCTTCAGCTTCTTCAGATGGTGGGAGACGGTCGGCTGGGACACCCCCACGTCGGAGATGTCGCACACGCACGCCTCACCGCCCTCGTGGGAGGCGACCGCGGAGAACAGCCGCAGCCGTACGGGGTCGCCCAGCGCCTTGAACATCCGCGCGGCCGTCTCGGCCTCCTCGGCGGTGAAGGGCCGCTCGGTGAGGGGCGGGCAGCACGGCGCGACGGTGTCCGAGTCGGGCTGGAGCAGCGGCAGCACCTTCGGATTAGACATGCGTCTATGTTGACACACCTACCGGCACTCGCATCAGGCCGGTGCTCGAACCCCGAGCACCTCGAGCATCGCCCGGGTGGCCGGACCCGGATTGAAGCGGCTCCACGCCAGATGCTCGACGCGCCGCGGCCCGTCGACCACCGGCACCAGCGCCAGCGCCGGATCCGCCGCGACCAGCGGCCGGACGAACGCCGACGGCAGCAGCCCGACGCCCAGCCCGCGCGCGATCAGCCGGACGATCAGCTCGACGACCCCCACCTCGTACGCCACGTCACGAACGAGCCCCGCCGCGGCGAACGCCTGATCGGACTGGGCCCGAGCGGGCGTCCCGGCCACGAAGTCCACGAACGTCTCGTCAGCGATCTCGGGCAACCCCACCCGCCGCGCCCCCGCCAGCGCATGCCCGACCGGCACCACCAGCACATGCTCGTCCTGATCGAGAACGAGACTCTCCACCCCGGACGGCGGCGCCCCCTCCGGCAGCCCCAGAAACGCGATGTCCAGCTCACCGCGCCGAATGTCCCGCACCAGATCGTCACTCCGCCCGGTACGCAGCACGACCCGCACCTCCGGATGCTGCGCCCGGTACCGCCGCAGCAACTCCGGTACGTCGACGGCGGCGGCGGTCACGATCACACCGACCGCGAGCCGACCCCGTACCACCCCGGTCGCGGCGGCGGCGTCGACGGCCGCCCGCTCGGCGGCGGCCAGACACTCGCGCGCCCCCACGAGGAACGCCGCTCCGGCGCTGGTCAGCTCGACGCGACGGCTGGACCGCGCGAACAGCTTGACGCCCAGCTCCCGTTCCAGCCCCGCGATGCGATGACTGAGCGACGACTGCACCACGGAGCAGCGCTCGGCGGCGCGGGTGAAGTTACGGGTCTCGGCGAGGGCGACGACGTAGCGGAGTTGCTGGAGATCCACGGCAGCCATGATTCTGCCTCATGGCTGCGATGACAAGCATGCTTTGGATTCATGACCGTCTCGGCCGAGACTTCCCCGCATGCACTCCACACGCCAGGCGGCGGCGACCGTCGCACTGACCGCGCTCGCACCCGCCTCCTGGGGCACCACGTACTTCGTCACCACGCAGTACCTGCCGCCCGGCCACCCGATGTTCGCCGGTCTGCTGCGCGCCCTGCCCGCGGGACTGCTCGCGCTGGTCATCGCGCGGGTGCTCCCGAAGGGCGACTGGTGGGGGAAGGCGGCGATTCTCGGCGTACTCAACATAGGAGCCCTCCCCCTCCTCTTCCTGTCGGCCGAACGCCTCCCCGGCGGAGTCGCCGCCACCCTCAGCGCCGCCCAACCGCTGCTCGTGGCGGGCCTGGCCCTCGGGCTGCTCCACGACCGGCCGACGGGCTGGCGGCTGGCCTGGGGGGTGCTCGGCGTCCTCGGCGTCGGACTCGTCGTGCTCGGGCCGCAGGCCCGGCTGGACGCGATCGGGGTGCTGGCGGGCCTCGGGCATACGGCGACCATGGCGGCCGGGGTCGTCCTCACGAAGCGCTGGGGACGCCCACCGGGGGTCGGCCCGCTGACCCTGGCGGGCTGGCAACTGACGGCGGGCGGACTGCTGTTGCTCCCCCTCACCCTCGCGTTCGAGGGGACGCCGGAGCGGATCGACGCCGGGGCGGTGGGCGGCTACCTGTGGCTCGGCAGCATGGGCGGCCTGATCGCGTACACGCTGTGGTTCCGCGGGATCGGCAAGCTGCCGGTGGGCGCGTCGGCGCCGCTGGTGCTGCTGTCCCCGCTGGTGGCGGCGGCGATCGGGCTCGGCCTGGGGGAGTCGCTGAGCGCGTCGCAGAGCCTGGGGTTCGTGCTGGCGCTGGGCGCCTTGCTGGCGGCGCAGCTGGACGGACCGGGACGGATCGGAACACGGACGAGGGAGACGACATGAGGACGGGCATGACGGTGGCCGTACTGGGCGCCACGGGAATGGTCGGCAGCCGGGTGACCAGGGAGGCGGCTGCCCGCGGGCACAGGGTGCTGGCCCTCTCCCGCAGGCCCGCGGACGAGGACGGGCACGCGACCCCGATCGCGCTGGACGTCACGGACGCCCACGCCGTGCGCGAGGCGCTGTCGGCCTCGGTGGACGCCGTGGTCCTGACGGTACGGACCTTCCCGGCCGACGAGGGGTTCCTCGTCGACGCGACCCGCACGGTGCTGGACAGCGCGGCGGAGCTGGGCATCCGCGTCCTGGTGATCGGCGGCGCGGGCGCGTTGCGCAGCCCGGGGGAGCGGGATCTGCTGGTGGCGGACAACCCGGCGTACGTACCCGCCGACGTACGGCCGGTGGCGGCTGCGGGGGTGGCCCAGCTGCGCACGTGCGAGGCGCACGCCTGTGCGGACTGGGTCTACTTGAGCCCACCGGCCATCCTCCAGCCCGGCGCGCGGACGGGCCGCTACCGGCGGGGCACGGACACCCTGCTCACGGCCACGGACGGGCGGTCATGGATCAGCGCGGAGGACTTGGCGGTAGCGGTGCTGGACGAGCTGGAGAAGCCGGGCGCGGACCGCCACGTGACGGTGGCCGACGGGTACTAACTTCGATGAACGTCTATATTGACAACCATCGACTCGGGTGTCAGCCTGGCGGTGCAGTCAGTCATCGACGAACGTCAAAACAAAGGGGACCCCGTGGCCGTGTCCACCACCGCCGACCACCTGCCCGTAGTGGTCATCGGAGCCGGGCCGGTCGGCCTGGCCGCCGCCGCCCACCTCGTCGAGCGCGGCCTCGAACCGCTGGTCCTGGAGGCCGGTCCCACCGCGGGCACCGCCGTACGCGACTGGGCGCACGTCCGGCTGTTCTCCCCCTGGGCCGAGGTCATCGACCCGGCCGCCGAGAAGCTCCTCGCCCCCACCGGCTGGACCCGCCCCGAGGGCACCGCCTACCCGACCGGCGGCGACTGGGCCGAGCGCTACCTCCAGCCGCTGGCCGACGCGCTGGGCGACCGGGTCCGCTACGGGGTCAGGGTGACCGGCGTGGCGCGTGCGGGCCGTGACCGGATCGTGGACGCGGGGCGCGACGAGGAGCCGTTCACCGTGCACACCGAGTCGGCCGACGCCGGGGAGCGCATCACGGCCCGGGCGGTCATCGACGCGTCCGGCACGTGGTCCGCCCCCAGCCCGATGGGCGCGGACGGCCTGCCCGCCCTGGGCGAGAGGGCGGCGGCCGAGCGTGTCTCGTACCGCGTCCCGGACCTCAAGGACCCGGCGGTCCGCGCCCGTTACGCGGGCAAGCGCACCGCCGTCATCGGCTCCGGCGCCTCGGCGTTCACGGCGCTGGCCGGTCTCGCCGACCTGGCCGAGGGGGAGGACGGCACCCACGCGGTCTGGATCCTGCGCCGGAGCATCGGCGCGAACACCTTCGGCGGCGGTGAGGCCGACCAACTGCCCGCCCGCGGCGCCCTGGGCCTGCGCGCCAGGACCGCCGTGACGGACGGCCACGCGAGCGCGGTGACCGGCTTCCGTACCTCGTCCGTGGAGCGCGACGGCGACCGCCTGGTCCTGGGCTCGGAGGACGGCCGCCGCCTCGACCCGGTCGACGAGATCATCGTCCTCACCGGCTTCCGCCCCGACCTGTCCTTCCTCTCCGAGATCCGCCTCGGCCTCGACGAACGCCTCCAGGCCCCGACCGCCCTGGCCCCGCTCATCGACCCCAACGTCCACTCCTGCGGCACGGTGTACCCCCACGGCGTGGCCGAACTCTCCCACCCGGAACAGGACATCTACCTGACCGGCATGAAGTCCTACGGCCGCGCCCCCACCTTCCTCGCCCTGACCGGCTACGAGCAGGTCCGCTCCATCTCCGCCGCCCTCGCCGGGGACCGCGAGGCCGCGGAGCGCGTCGAGCTGACGCTGCCGGAGACCGGGGTGTGCGGGGGCGCGGGCCTGTACGACGAGCCCGACGCGGGGCGGTCGGGGGAGGGCGCCGGAGGGTGCTGCGCCGCTCCGGCCACCCTCCAGATCGGCATCGGGGCGCCGTCCTCCTCGGGCGGCTGCTGACGGCGGCCGGTCGGCGGGCGAGCCCCGCCGACCGCGGCGCGAGCGGTGGCTACCTGGCGTCTGCCGGGCGCCTACTTGCCCATGGCCTTGCGCACGGCGTCCTTGGTGCGGTCCATGAGCGCGGCGACGGGTCCGAGGGCCATGTTCTTCGCCCCGGACTCGACGCCCGGGTGCGGCCGGGTGGGTGCCATCGCCTCGGCGGCCTTGACGGCCCTGGCCATCGCGGCCAGGTTGGTGGCGTCGGTGCTGCGCCGGACGTGGGTGAACTCGTAGCGTTCCTCGGCCCGGGCGTGCTCCTGGACGTCCGTGCGCAGTGCCAGCAGACGGGGCATGAACTCCGGGTCGTCGACGTCCAGTTCGTCGAGCGCGGCCAGCGCTTCCTTGGCCGCCTTCTCCTCGGCGAGACGGTCCGCCACGACCTGCTCGCCGCCGGGGAAGCCGCGCCGGGCGAAGGGGTGCAGGACCTCTTCCTCGGCGGTCTCGTGCACGGCCAGCAGCCGCACCAGGCGGCGGAACGCGTCGCGGCGCTCGTCGCCCTCGGTGGCCTCGACCTCGTCGAAGAGATTGCGGATGTCCCCGTGCTGGCGCATCAGCAGCGAGACGACGTCGTCGTCCCTGGCCTTGTCGTCCCCGGCGTGCGGGGTGTGCAGCTCGGACATGGCGCCCCCTACTTCTCGCGCTGGGTGGGGTCGGGGTGCTCGCCCTCGGACTGGACGCGGTACTCGCGGCCGAACATCTCGTCGTGCTCGGTGATCACCCGGTCGCTCGGCGGTGCCTCACCGCCGTGGATCTGCTCCTGCATCCGCTCGAACCGCTCGTGTGCCTCGCGGACGTACCCGGCGCCGAGCGTGGTGAGGTCCATCTGCGTGGCGAGCAGCTCGCGCAGGTAGCCCTTGTTCGGCTCGAAGGTGAGCACGTTGGGCAGCTCGGGCGCCAGGACCGAGGCGGGGTCGCGGCCGTCGTGCTGGCGCATGAGGTCGCAGGCGGTGTGCAGGTGCTCCAGCTCCATGTTCAGGTGCAGCTCCCAGATCGCCTTGACCTTGGGGTCGCTCTCCTGCTCCATGAAGGAGTAGTAGAGGTAGCACTCGTTGTACTCGTGGTTGACCAGCTGCTCCCACCACGTCTCACCCGGGTCCACGAGGGACTCGTAATGCGTGACGTGCTCCTCCTCGATCAGCCCGATCTCCTGGTAGAGCTGGCGGGCGATCGGCTCCATGTAGGTGGGGCCGGTGTTCATGTAGAAGTTCATGGTCTGCTGCTCGGCCGACATGATCGTCAGCGCGTGCAGCTTGGACAGCGGGTCGGTCCGGTCCCTGGCGTACGGGTCGCGCACGTTGTCGACCGGATCGCGGTGGTGGAACCTCGTGGGCCGACCGGGCATGACCTCCGTCAGACCGTCGACGATCGACTCGGCCTTACGGTGCTCGATCATCTCGTAGAGGTTCGCGTACCGGTACAGGTGGTCGAAGTCCTCCAGCACCCCGAACTGGTACGCCTGCTTGAGGTACGGGTCGGGCTCCATGCGGGCCACCCACGCCGTCAGGTCCACCGCGACCTGCTCGTAGGCGATGGTCGTCTCCAGCACCGACGAGACCCCGGGCAGCAGCCAGTTCACGACCTTCTGCTGCTGGGCCTCGATGTACCGGGTGCGGGCCAGCTGCCGCTTGACCTCGGGGTCCGGGGTGTGCCGGGCGAGCTGGTGGCTGAACAGGATCGCCTCCACCTCGAGCCCGTTCATCGTGATGATCCGGCACCGGGTGTACGGGTCGCAGTGGTCCGGGTCGATCGGGTCCACGTTCAGCTCACGCCAACTGCGCAGTTGACGGTCCAGCGGGATACCCCGCTGCTCCAGCGGATTGAACGCCATGGGGTCGTGCCTTCCTGAGGACGAGGTGGGGGGACGCGCGCGCCGCTGGAGTACCCCGCTGCAGACGACGAGCACGGACACGTTCCTCAGTCTGTTCACGACCGACGCCTTCGAGCCACCGCTCACACCCGCATGCCGAAGGGTTCCCTCCGGTGGGCCAACGCGGTACGGAAGGGGGCGGGGCGCCCTGGGAGGCCCCGCCCCGGGGGATCAGCCCCTGCGGTCCTTGACCATGACGGCGTCATCGGGGGAGTCGGCACCTTGGGGCGGGTCACGTCGACGAGGAGGACAGCGAGGTCTTCGGTCCGCTCCTTGAGCAGCGCCTCGTGCAGGCGGTCGGCAGTCCCCTGCCGACGCCAGCTTGGGCGCACCATCACCTTGGAGGCCCGAACCGGATCTCCAGATCGAAGATGTGGCGGTCCAGTGCTCGAGTCTTGTGTGATTGCGTGGCCACCCCACGCGCTGCCAGCCTCGTAAGGTCGGCGACGGACTAGCTGTCGTAGTGCCAGCCGCGTGCGATCAGTCCCGAAGGTCTTTGACCATGACCGCGTACACCGGTGAGTCGGCGAACGGTTGCTGCTCGCCGACTCTGGCGTATCCCCATGTCTCGTAGAGCGCTTGGACCTTGGGGTGTGTGACGTCGACCAGCAGCACGGCGAGGTCTTCCGTACGTTCCTTGAGTAGCGCCTCGTGCAGGCGGTCGGCAATTCCCTGCTTACGCCAATTTGGGCGCACCATCACTTCGGAGACCGCGTAGGTGGAGGAATAGCCGTTGTTCGGCTCGTACGCGGTGGAGCGCCACCATTCGCGGCCGGGGGCGAGGGGGGCGCCGTAGGCGAAGCCGACCGGTTCGTCTTCGTCGTACGCCACCACGCAGGAGAATCCGTCCATGCCGGTCCAGTGGTCGACGAACCACGCGAAGCGCTGGTGGAAGGGGTCGTCCATCTGGTCGGCGTAGGCGTCGGCGTGTACGTCGATGAGCATCTGCCGGAAGACCTCGGGGAGGCTTCCGTGCTGGAAGTGATGCAGGTCGGTCACGCTCGGCTCCATTCGGTTCGCATGCGGTCTGCCCAGTCTCGTGCGTAGGAGGCGGAGGGAGCCATGACGAACAGGCCCCGGTGGAAGTCGCCCATGAGCGTGCGCAAACGGCCGGGCAATGGGTCGCCATCCATGATGGTGAAGACGTCGGTAGCTGAGGCCGTGGCCTGTTCGGCCTCTCCCTGGTGGAGCTGTGCGAGGGCGAGCTGGGCCGTCGCGAGGGCCTCGTTGCGCCGGAAGGCGGTCGGGATCCTGGCCAGCGCCCGGTGAGCCATGGCTTCGGCATGAGGGTGGCGTCCGCTGTTGAACTGGACGATTGCGGCTAGGTGGTCAAGTTCGGCCTGCCCGTAGAAGGCGGTCCAGCGCGGACGCTCTCGGTCGGCCACCCTGGTGAAAGTGTCCTGGGCTGATCCCAGTGAACGCAGGCCCGCACGGTCGTCACCGAGAGCCGCGTACGCGAGGGCGACGCGGACTCGGCCCAGCGAGTCGAAGAACGGGTCCCGGCGAGCCGCTGATGAGGCTTGCGCGGCCTGGGCCGCGGCGAGGGCTTCGGGCCAGTTCTGCCGTTGGTAGGCGAGCATCGAGAGGTTGACCCAGACCCGCATTTCGGTGGGGCCGTCCTGGGAGAGGCCGGCGTACGTCGCTGATTCGTTCAGGTAGCTCTGGGCCTGGTCGAGATTGCGGGCGTCGATGCAGGACCAGGCGGCGATGGTGGTGTACTCGGCGGCCAGTGAGTACAGGGCTCGGCGGACGCGTTCGCCGGCGTTGCGCTGCTGTAGTTCCAGCACCTTGGTGCGGCCCTGGGCGGCGGCCCTCTCCAGTGCCGTGTGTCCGCCCTGGCGGTCGTCGGCTTCGACAAGGGCGTTCATCCCGGCAGCGACCCGGGCCACGTCCGACATGCCGACGGTCCGGCGTTGCGCCACCAAGGGAACGGCGGCAGCCGCGCTTCCGGTCGCTGAGATGAGGAAAGTGCGACGCCGCACGGGGTCCTCCTGGGGGTGCTGCATGGTGCGTGGTGCGCTGAACCCTAAGTCCTCGACGAGACAACCGAACACCCGCTCCAGGGCTGCGCACGTGCGTCCGATGGGGCGGCGGGAGGTCCCGTTGAGGAGGTTGCGGATTGTGCGGTCGGAGACGTCACCGGGCCTGCCGGTGATCTCTGCCAGCGCAGCGTTCATCCGACCAGCCAATTCTTCCTGGGTGAGCCCGAGTTCCTCCATCCGACTCTTGAGGATGGCGTTCGCTCCCATGGACCGACCGTAGCCCTGCGGTCACTGACCGAACCAGACCCGAGGTCACCGGAGCGTAAAGTCTTCCGGTTCGCGGAGGCGCGGCGGGGCGCGACATTTCCTGTTCGCCGTCGGCCAAGGGCCGTTGACTCGGTACCAGCCGTTGAGCGGGCGAGATTCCCCTTCCTGCCTCTCGACGGCGTGGAGGAAGGCCCGCCCCTGCGTACCCGTCGCCGGGCGGGCGTCCCAGCCTCGGAGGGATGACCCCGTGACCATGACCGCCGCCAAACCAACCGCGACCGGTGTTCCGGGCTACACCGAGACGGTGCCGTGCGAGCCGGAATCCGCGCGCAGCGCACGTCTGCTTGTCTCCGCGGCTCTGGACACCTGGGGCATAGGCGAGTTGGCCGAGGTAGGCACTGTGATTGTTTCGGAGCTGATCAGCAACGCCGTCAGCCACACGCCCTGTCGCGTGGTCCGTGTGATGATTCGGCGCGAGACGGCCGAAGTGATGCGGATCGGTG
The DNA here is from genome assembly GCF_042796855.1 of Streptomyces sp. NPDC057877. Lineage (NCBI taxonomy): Bacteria > Bacillati > Actinomycetota > Actinomycetes > Kitasatosporales > Streptomycetaceae > Streptomyces > Streptomyces sp. NPDC057877. The sequence goes on along the minus strand of NZ_JBHVMS010000016.1, from coordinate 88,626 downwards.
TCGCTGACAAGTGCCGAGACACCCCGGAGCCGGGCTGTCCTGAAGGCGACTCGGAGGGCGGCCGTGGTCTGCTCCTGGTCGAGTCGCTGAGCTGGCGGTGGGGCTACGACCTGCATCGTTGGGGCAAGCTGGTCTGGGCAGAGCTACGGGTGCCGGCCGCATGCTGATCTCGCGTATCTCCTTACGGCTCCTGCCCTCGGAGGAACTGGTCGGCGATCCGTTCCCGGACGCGTGCGTGCAGCTGGCCTTCGGCCCGACGCGTCCGTCTGACGAGGCCGGCGCGGTAGTTGTCCCAGAGTCGGTCCGGATAACTCCCGCCGACCTTGTGCGGCTGCACGTCGTGTCGGGAATGGCTCTCGGCGAGATCCGCGCGGAGATGCAACGTGCCGAGATCGCGTGGCGGCAGCAGCTCAGCCGCTGGTACGGCGACGGCCGACTGGCAGTCGAGGCCCGCGCACCGGACATCAGCCTCCTTCAACGAGTCCTGGACGGGTTGCGGAATCCCGGTCCGGTTTCGACGTAGGCCCCGGCGCCTCTTCTTCCCGGCGCCCCTGAGACTCCCGCACAAGCAAGATCGTGTTCCTCGATGCCGTGCGGGTGAGCAAGTCAGCCGAAGGACAGAACTCCTGACAGGAAGGAAGACCGTGTTCAACCACATGGATCGCTTCCCCACGGGCAGCCCGCTGCCGCAGGGGCATCTCACGGCGGCCCCGTGGGGTCTCCGTCGCATCGCCCCGTACCCGCCCGTCGAGGGCCCCGTCTACGCGACGGTGACGCTGGATCCGAAGACGCAGACCGCCCGGTACTTCGACACTTCCGGGGCGCCCACCATGTCCCCGGGCCACGGCACATCCTCCGGTACGAATCCCGCGACCGGCACCACGGGCCAGGGCGACCGCAACAGCGACTCCCCGGACAGCGACACGGGGAACGACACCGACCAGTGACTCTGGTGACGAACGACGATCGTCCGGTCCTGGTCGTCACCAACCTCGACGACCCGACCGCGGACTTCGTGATCGCCGAGCTGCACGACCGGGGCGTCCCGGTCGTGCGGTTCGACTCCGGTGACTTCCCCGCCACCCTGTCGTGCTCGGCCGCCATCGGCGGCACCCACAGCTGGCGGGGAAGCGTGCGGACCCCGAGCCGACGTGCCGACCTGGGCGCGGTGCGTTCCGTGTACTACCGGCGCCCCTCCGGGTTTGCCTTCCCCCACCTCGACAAGCAGGACGAACGGTTTGCCGTCGCCCAGGCGCGCTACGGGCTCGGAGGCATCCTGACCTCGCTGCCCGGCTGCCTTTACGTCAACCACCCCAATCGCATCGGCGACGCCGAGTACAAGCCGGCCGGGCTCGCGGCAGCGGCGGCGGCTGGCTTCACGCTTCCGCCGACGTTGATCACCAACGTTCCTGACGACGCGCGGGCCTTCATCAAGGCGCAAGGTGCCGTCATCTTCAAGCCGATCTCGGTTCCGCTCTACCTGGTCGACGGCGAGGCCCAGACCGTCCCCGTGACCGAGGTGACCGTCGACGAGATCGACGATTGCGTGTCCGGCACCATGCACCTCTTCCAGAAGCGGGTGCGCAAGGTTGCCGATATTCGGGTGACTGTGATCGGCGAGCAGATCTTCGCCGTGCGGATCGACTCCGGTCTCCTCGACTGGCGTACGGACTACGGCACTCACACATACACGCCGCTTGCCGTGCCACCCGCGGTGGAGCGGTCGATGCGTGCCTATCTGAAGCACTTCGGGCTCGTCTTCGGGGCGTTCGACTTCGCTCTGACCGACCGCGGTGAGTGGATCTTCATCGAGTGCAATCCTTCCGGGCAGTGGGCATGGATGGAGCCGCCGACCGGTCTGCCGATGACTCCCGCACTCACCGATCTCCTGGAAGGAGGACTCCGTGGCCAGTGAAACCGACATCGAGACGGCCGCAGCCGATCTCCGGCGCCGGCTCGCCCGACAACTGGAGAAGGACGGCTGGCTGCGCTCGCCGCAGTGGCGGGCCGCCGTGGAGGCCGTGCCCCGCCACAGATTCATCCCGCGTTTCTACCGGGAGAGCCACGCCCCGGGCGTCACCACCTGGGAGCCGGTCACACGGGAGACGGTCGGTGAGGAGGAGTGGCTCCGGCTCGTCTACACCGACGAGACATGGATGACCCAGTTCGACGGTCGGGACATCGACTGGGCCGACCCGAAGCCGATCAGCAATGCGATCCCGACCTCGTCGTCGACGTTGCCGAGCCTCGTGGTCCGGATGCTCGAAGACCTGGATGTGCAGGACGGCATGAAGGTGCTGGAGATCGGAACCGGAACCGGTTACTCGACCGCACTGATGTGCCATCGGCTTGGCAGCGAGAGCGTGACCTCGATCGAGACGGACGAGGGCGTGGCCCGACGAGCTGGCCATGCCCTCACGGGATCCGGTCATACCCCCCACCTGCTGGTGGGGGACGGCTGCGTCGGCCACCCCGACGGAGCCCCGTACGACCGGCTGATCGCCACGTGCGGCTTCCGCAGCATCCCGCCCGCCTGGCTGGAACAGGTCCGGCCGGGCGGCGTCATCCTCACCACCCTGCGCGGCTGGATGCGCTCCCTCGGCCTGGCCAAACTCGTCGTCACCGGTGACAGCGCGAGCGGCTGGTTCAGCGAGGACGACCCGAGCTTCATGATCGCCCGCCAGCAGGACGCACCGGAGAGCCTCGGCATGGTGCCGGGCCCCGACGACGGGACAGTACGGAAAGCCGTACGCGGGCCAGAGCTTCTCACCAGCTCCGGGTCGGCGTTCATGGCGCAGCTTGCGGCGCCGGACGCCCGCTTCTTCTCGATGGCGGTCGACGGCGGCCCGGTCAGCACGTTTCTACTGGACAGCGTTACCGATTCCTTCGCGGTCCTTGCTCCCACGGACGGCGGCTGGCAGGTCAGGCAGGGCGGCCCCCGCCGCCTGTGGGACGCGGTCGAGTCGGCGGTGGCCACCTGGGAGGAATACGGCTCACCGAACACCGCGGCGTTCGGTGTGACCGTCTCCCGCGACCAGCAGGCCGTCTGGCTCGGGAACCCGAACGGCCCACAGTGGGCGCTACCTTCCTGAGACAGCCGCCACCGACGCGAGGAAGCCAGGATGGACGACGAACCGCTGAAGGACTGGGCGGAACGCCGTGCCGCGAGGATCGGCCGGCTTCGCGCCGCGCCTGTCGTGCCCGGCGACGGGCCCAGGGCATCGCATCTGAATCCGGACGCACCACGCGCCATCGAGCGCTGGAACGGGCATGCATGGGAGCTGTACGGGTTCGCCGCCAGCCTGGCCGACGCCAAAGCCATCCTGTACCCGGAGGCCAACAAACCCTCACCCGCAGGGCCGGTGCCGAAGCCGCTCGGCTCCGGCACCGGCAAGCACCGCAAACACCAGGCACCCAGGGCAAACGGTGGCGGCCGGGCAGAGAGGTGACCAACACCGCCGCGCCTGAGGCTGCGGCGGGCGCGGAGCGGCAGGATGCCCCTCGACGTAGTGCGCATTGGCTGCTTGGGCTCGTGGACCGGGTGCGTGTCTTTCGCCGAGGCGGCGGATGCGCCAGGTCAGTGCTCGTCCGGGGCTGTGGGCGTCGTCGAGCCTGCGCTGGCTGAGGGCCCGGTCGAGGATCGCGGTCGGGTTGTGTCCGGCTGTTTCCGCCTCGGCGAGCACGGTGGCAAGGGCGTCCCAGGCGGGGCCGTCCAGGATGCGTTCGGCGTCTTCGGGGACCGCCTGTTGGAGGTGCCGGGCTGGCGATGCTGCTGGGCGTGCTGGCGGGTGCGGTGCCAGTGCATCGCGTAGGTGACCGCGGTGAGCGCGACGTCCAGCAGCATCGCCAGCCCGGCACCGTCGCTATGCCGCGCGGGTTCTTTCCAGGTTGCCTGGACACTGCGGCGAAGGACATAGGCACTGGCGTCGTCGTCGGCGGCGAAAGCGGAAGACGACGGCGGCCCGCCCGCAACCCAGGGCACATCACCACCCGCAGCAAAACCAATGTGCCCTCAACGTGCCCTGGCCGCCTGACGGCCCCCTCCGGCACCAAAAAGGGCGAGGCCCGAAGACCCCGCCCAACCCGCAAGAATCCCCAGCTCAGAGCCGATCAGGGCCACACCAGGCAGTACGGCTGATGCCCCGCCTCATGCAACCGATGCGAGAAGTCCTGCCACTCGTGCAGCAACTGGTACACATTGAACGCATCCCGAGGCCCACCCCGATCCGGCACGGTCGACCAGATGAAGGCCGCCGCGCCCACCGCCTCCTCGCCGATGCCGCGGAGGGGGTCGACGACGGTCATGGGGAGCTTGACGACGGCGTAGTCGGGGTGGAGGACGACCAGTTCCAGTGGGGGCACCTTGTGGAGGGGGACGCCCTCGATGCCGGTGAGGACCATGGCGGCCATCGTCTCGGGCTTGATCTTGGTGAACATGCCGTTCATGCCCAGCTCGTCGCCGCCGAGTTCCTCGGGGCGCATCGAGATCGGGACGCGGGCCGCGGTCGCGCCGTCCGGTGCGCCGAAGTACTTGTACGTCACCCCCACCCGACCACCGTTTCTGCGCTCACTCGGTACGCCGGGACCACCCGGTACGTCCGGTGTCCGGCGTGTTTCTGCCGTTTCCTCAGCGTCGCGCCGGTGCCTTCCCCGCCGGGCACGTCGAGGACCCAGGTCGTCAGTCCCCTCGCCCAGTCCGCCACCGCGATGCATATCTCCACCCGACTGCTTTTCTAGGGCGCGTGGGCCCCGCCGCGCAACCCGATCATCGTGTCAGTGACCTCCCCCACGGCCGCCCGCCGAAACGTGGCGTGTTGAAACACCTGTCCGCGGGATGTCCGGCAGGCCTCAGTGTCGCAGATAGCGCTTGATTGATCAGACGTATTCCCTCGTCGTCGTTCGCGGTGGTCCTTGGGCTCCCGTCGGGCACTCCCGGCCGTTGCGGGCCGCTGGCCTACCCTGAGGAGGTCACCATCAACCGGAGTCCGAGACGGAAGTCGGAGAAGTCGCACGTCATGAGCGAAGCCCCCCATTCCCCTGATGCACCCTATGCGTACGACGCGCCTGTCTCGCAGGCTCTGTTCGACCGTGCGGCCGTCGTCACTCCCGGCGGCGTCAACTCCCCGGTGCGTGCCTTCCGCGCGGTGGGCGGCACGCCCCGGTTCATGGTGTCCGGCACCGGTCCGTACCTGACGGACGCGGACGGGCGCGAGTACGTCGACCTCGTGTGTTCCTGGGGGCCCATGATCCTCGGGCACTCCCACCCCGAGGTGATCGCCGCCGTCCAGGAGGCCGTCGGCCGCGGTACGTCCTTCGGTACGCCCGGTGAGGGGGAGGTCGCGCTCGCCGAGGAGATCGTCGCGCGGGTCGAGCCCGTGGAGCAGGTGCGGCTCGTGTCCAGCGGGACCGAGGCCACCATGTCCGCCATCCGGCTCGCCCGTGGGTTCACCGGGCGGGCCAAGGTGATCAAGTTCGCCGGGTGCTACCACGGGCACGTCGACGCCCTGCTCGCCGCCGCCGGGTCCGGGGTCGCCACCTTCGCCCTGCCGGACACGCCCGGTGTGACCGGCGCCCAGGCCGGGGACACGATCGTGCTCCCGTACAACGACCTCGACGCCGTACGCGCCGCCTTCCAGGCCCACCCCGGCGAGATCGCCTGCGTCATCACCGAGGCCTCCCCGGGCAACATGGGCGTCGTACCGCCCCTGCCCGGGTTCAATCAGGGGCTCAAGGATGCTTGTGAGGAGAACGGGGCCCTCTTTGTCTCCGATGAGGTCATGACCGGGTTCCGGACCAGTCGCAGTGGCTGGTACGGGGTCGATGGCGTGCGGGCCGACCTGCTGACCTTCGGGAAGGTCATGGGCGGTGGGTTCCCCGCCGCCGCGTTCGGGGGGCGGGCCGACGTGATGGCCCACCTCGCTCCCGCCGGGCCCGTCTACCAGGCCGGGACCCTCTCCGGGAACCCCGTCGCCACCGCCGCCGGGCTCGCCCAGCTCCGGCTGCTCGACGACGCCGCCTATGACAAGGTCAACGCCGTCTCCCGGCAGATCCAGGCGCTGGTCGGCGAGGCGCTGAGCAAGGAAGGTGTCGCGCACACCCTGCAGAGCGCCTCCAACATGTTCTCCGTCTTCTTCAGCGACCGGCCCGTGCGCAATTACGAGGACGCCAAGGCCCAGGAGTCCTTCCGGTTCACCGCCTTCTTCCACTCGCTGCTCGCCCAGGGCGTGTACCTGCCGCCCTCCTCGTTCGAGTCGTGGTTCGTGTCCACCGCGCACGACGAGCGTGCCGTCCAGCGGATCGCCGACGCGCTTCCGGCCGCCGCCCGTGCCGCCGCGGAGGCCACGGCATGAGCGGCGCCGAGCGGGACATCACCGTCGTCCACGTGATGCGGCACGGCGAGGTCGCCAACCCCGACGGCGTGCTGTACGGGCGGCTGCCCGGCTACCACCTGTCCGAGCTGGGGCGGCAGATGGCCGACCGGGTCGCCGAGCACCTCGCCACCCGTGACATCACCTATGTCGCCGCCTCGCCGCTGGAGCGGGCCCAGGAGACGGCCACCCCCATCGCCAAGGCGCACGGGCTCGACCTCGCCACCGACGCGCGGCTGCTGGAGGCCGAGAACGTCTTCCAGGGCAAGACCTTCGGCGTGGGGGACGGGGCGCTGCGGCGGCCCGAGAACTGGAAGCACCTGGTCAATCCGTTCAAGCCGTCCTGGGGTGAGCCCTACGTCGACCAGGTCGTCCGGATGATGGGTGCGCTGGACGCCGCCAAGGACCGGGCCCGGGGGCACGAGGCCGTGCTGGTCAGCCACCAGTTGCCGATCTGGATCGTGCGGTCGTACGTCGAGAAGCGGCGGCTCTGGCACGATCCGCGCAAGCGGCAGTGCACGCTCGCGTCCCTGACGACCTTCACCTACGAGGGTGACCGGATCGTCTCCGTCGGGTACACCGAGCCCGCCCGCGATCTCGTCCCCGCCCATCTCCTCGCCGGTGCCAAGCCGGTCAAGGGGAAGGACAAGGCCTTCGGGGCGTGAGGCGTACCGAGCGGCCCGGCGCGGGTCCGCACCCGTCTGTGACATTCGTTGCGGAATCTGCGTAATTCCAGCGAAACCAACCGTTCGTCGCGTTCATCTGACTGGATGACCAGCACAGCAGCGCGACGGACGGGGCCGCCATGCGGAACTTCACGCGACGGGGACTTATCGGCATCGGCGCGGGGGCCGCCGCCGCCGGGATCGCGGGCTGCGGCGGCCTCAAACCGTCAGACGGGGGAAGCCGCCACGCCGGTTCCGACAAGGGCTCCGGCAGCAGCGACGGGGGAACCCCCACCCCCACCGCCCGCCCCATCGGCGACGGCTCCACCTCCCGCACCGGCAAGCAGCCCCACCAGCCCCCCGCGCCCGTGCCGCTGGAGCCCGGTCAGACCCCGCCGCAGTTCGTGGTGTTCTCCTGGGACGGCGCCGGTGAGGTCGGCAACGGGCTCTTCCCGCGCTTCCTGGATCTCGCCAGGGAGCACGGCGCGGCGATGACCTTCTTCCTCTCGGGTCTCTATCTGCTCCCCGAGTCGAAGAAGCGGCTCTACGACCCCCCGAACAACCCGCGCGGTGCCTCCGACATCGGCTACCTCACCGACGAGCACATCAAGGACACGCTGAAGAACGTCCGCCGCGCCTGGCTGGACGGGCACGAGATCGGCACCCACTTCAACGGGCACTTCTGCGGCGGGTACGGCTCCGTCGGCAACTGGACGTCGCGGCAGTGGCGCAGTGAGATCGAGCAGGCGAAGGCGTTCGTCAAGGAGTGGCGGAGCAACACCGGCTGGAGTGAGCTGCCGTCGCTGCCCTTCGACTACGACAAGGAACTCGTCGGCGGCCGTACGCCCTGTCTGCTCGGGCAGGACAACCTGCTGCCCACCGCCCGTGAGCTGGGCTGGCGCTACGACGCCTCCTCGCCCGGCGGGCGCCAGGTGTGGCCGGGGAAGCGGGCGGGACTGTGGGACCTGCCCCTACAGCAGATACCTTTCCCCGGGCGCTCGTTCGAGGTGCTCTCCATGGACTACAACATCCTCGCCAACCAGTCCGTGAACTCCACCAACGCCCCCGCGCACCACCACCCGGGCTGGCGCGAGCAGGCAACCCAGGCCTATGTGTCCGGGTTCAAGAGGGCATACGAGACCAATCGGGCGCCTTTCTTCATAGGCAACCACTTCGAGCAGTGGAACGGCGGTATCTACATGGACGCCGTCGAAGAGGCGCTCAAGTACATGGCCCGGGAGGGGGAGAAGGGCGGGGACGTGCGGCTGGTGTCCTTCCGGCAGTTCGTGGACTGGCTGGACGTACAGCGGCCCGAGGTGCTCGACAAGCTGCGGACGCTCGACGTGGGGCAGGCGCCGACCGGGGGCTGGCGGCAGCTCTGAGCAGGGGGGTGCGCGACCCCAGGGGGGTGCGCAAGATCCCCAGAACGGGCATGCGAAACTTTTCACATGAGTGCCGCCAGCCGCGCCCCCCAGCGCTCGAACCGCCCACGCCGCACCCGCCGCCGCGTCACCCCGTTCGCCGCCGTGGCCGCCGTCGCGGCACTCGCCCTGACCTCCTGCTCCTCCGGGGGCACCTCGGGCGGCGGCGGTGACACCGGGTTCGTCGCCGGGGGAGACGGCATCGACACCGTCGCCAAGAGCGGCCGGAGCGCCGCCCCCGATCTGTCCGGTGAGACCCTCGAGGGCGAGCAGCTCGACATCGCCGACTACAAGGGCAAGATCGTCGTACTGAACATCTGGGGCTCGTGGTGCTCGCCCTGCCGCGCCGAGGCCAAGAACCTCCAGACCGTCTACGACGACACCAAGGACCAGGGCGTCGAGTTCGTCGGCATCAACACCCGCGACGGCAGCACCGGCAAGGCGCTCGCCTTCGAGGAGGAGTTCGGGATCACCTACCCGAGCCTCTACGACCCGACCGGCAAGCTGATGCTCCGCTTCGCGAAGGGCACCCTCAACCCGCAGGCCATCCCCTCCACACTGGTCCTCGACCGGGACGGGAAGATCGCCGCGCGCACCCTCCAGGCGCTCAGCGAGAAGAAGCTGCGCGAGATGCTCGACCCGGTCCTGGCGGAGAAGTGACGTGACCGCGACCGGACTCACGGCGCTCGCCGCCACCGGCACCAACGACACCGTCCTCAACGGCGCCCTGCTGCTCGCCCTGCCCATCGCCGTCCTCGGCGGGCTCGTCTCCTTCTTCTCCCCCTGTGTGCTGCCGCTCGTCCCCGGCTACCTGTCGTACGTCACCGGGGTCAGCGGCACCGATCTGGCCGAGGCCCGGCGGGGGCGGATGGCCGTCGGCGCCTCGCTGTTCGTGCTCGGCTTCACGGTCGTGTTCGTCTCCGGCGGGGCGCTGTTCGGGTTCTTCGGGCAGGAGCTGCAGGAGCAGCAGAGCCTGCTGTCCAAGGTGCTCGGGGTGCTCATGATCCTCATGGGCGTCTTCTTCATGGGGCTCATGCCCTGGCTCACCCAGCGGGAATACCGCTTCCACCGGCGGCCGGTGGCGGGGCTGGTCGGCGCGCCGCTGCTGGGCGCGCTGTTCGGCATCGGCTGGACGCCCTGCATCGGGCCGACCCTCGCCTCGGTGCTCGCGCTCTCCTCCAACCAGGCCAGCGCCGGGCGCGGCGCGCTGCTGACCGTCGCCTACTGTCTCGGGCTCGGCATGCCCTTCGTGCTCGCCGCCATCGCCTTCCGCAAGGCCCTCGGTGCCTTCGGCTGGGTCAAGCGCCACTATGTGTGGGTGATGCGCGTCGGGGGCGTGATGATGATCGCGACCGGTGTGCTGCTGCTGACCGGCGCGTGGGACCACCTGGTGAGCGAGATGCAGACCTGGTCCAACGGCTTCACTGTGGGGATCTGATCGATGAGTAAGACGACCGCAAGCGCCCCGTCGAGCGCGCCCGTGAGCGAGGCTGCCAGCACCGCCGAGGACCAGGACCTCGGCGCCGCCGGTTCCCAGCTGTCCACCGCGCCCCGCGAGGAGGCCCCCAACCTGCCCACGCTGGGCGTGATCGGCTGGGCCCGCTGGTTCTGGCGGCAGCTGACCTCGATGCGGGTCGCGCTGCTGCTGCTCCTGCTGCTGTCGCTGGCCGCGATCCCCGGCTCGCTGATCCCGCAGAACGGCGTCGACGCCACCCAGGTCGCCGACTTCCGCCAGCGGCACACCACCCTCTCGCCGATCTACGACAAGCTCGGCCTCTTCGACGTCTACAGCTCGGTGTGGTTCTCCGCGATCTACATCCTGCTGTTCATCTCCCTCATCGGCTGCATCGTCCCGCGCACCTGGCAGTTCGTCGGCCAGCTGCGCGGACTGCCGCCCGGCGCGCCCCGGCGGCTGACCCGGCTGCCCGCGCACACCACCTGGCGCACCGAGGCCGCACCCGAGCAGGTCCGGGAGGCGGCGCTGGCGCTGCTGAAGAAGCGGCGGTTCCGCGGCCATGTCGTCGGTGACGCGGTCGCCGCCGAGAAGGGCTATCTGCGCGAGGTCGGCAACCTCCTCTTCCATCTCGCGCTGATCGTGATGCTGATCGCCTTCGCCTGGGGCCAGCTGTTCAAGTACGAGGGCAACAAGCTGGTCCTGGAGGGCGACGGGTTCGCCAACACCCTCACGCAGTACGACGACTTCAAGTCCGGCAACCTCTTCGGCCAGGACGACCTGGACGCCTTCAGCTTCAACCTCAGGGACTTCCGCGGCACCTACGAGCCCTCCGGACCCAACCGGGGCACCGCCCGCACCTTCGAGGCGGACCTCACCTACAGCGTCGGCGCCTACGGCGAGGAGAAGGAGACCACCGTCCAGGTCAATGAGCCGCTGGCCATCGGCGGCTCGAAGGTCTACCTGGTCAGCCACGGCTACGCGCCGATCGTGACGGTCCGCGACGCGCGCGGCAAGGTGGTCATGGACAAGGAGGCCGTGGCCCTGCTGCCGCTGGACGGCAACATCACCTCCTCCGGTGCGATCAAGGTCATGGACGGCTACCGCAACGCCGCGGGCGAGCGGGAACAGCTCGGCTTCAACGCCTTCTTCGTGCCCACCTTCGCCGGGGAGGGCAGCGGCACGATGGTGTCGCAGTTCCCCGCGGTACTGAACCCGCGGCTGGCGCTGTCGGCGTACCACGGTGACCTCGGGGTGGACTCCGGGATCCCGCAGAGCATCTACCAGCTCGACAAGAAGCACCTGAAGGAGTTCAAGGACTCGGGCGGCGATCTGTTCAAGCAGCGGCTGAAGGTCGGCGAGACCATGGAGCTGCCCGGCGGCGCGGGCTCGGTCACCTTCGAGGGCATCCAGGAATGGGCCGGTTTCCAGATCGCCAAGCAGCCGGGCAGCGGCTGGGCGCTCGCCGGATCCATCGCCGCGATCCTGGGCCTGGCCGCCTCCCTGTTCGTCCAGCGCCGCCGTGTGTGGGTGCGGGCCGTGCGGGGCGCCGACGGGGTGACCGTCGTGGAGATGGCCGGGCTCGGCCGCAGTGAGTCCGCGAAGGTGCCCGAGGAACTCGGCGACCTCGCCGGGCTCCTCTACGAACGGGCGCCGGGCGCGCCCGACCAGGAACAAGAGCAAGAACCCGACCCGACCCACTCCGCTGCACCTGCCGAAGGGGCTGAGAAGTGACTCTCGCCGCCGCTACTCACGAGAACCTCGCGAACCTCAGCAATACGCTGATCTACTCCTCGATGGCCGTCTACACCCTGGCCTTCTTCGCCTACATCGCGGAGTGGCTTTTCGGGAGCCGCAGCAAGGTCGGCCGCACGGCCGCCGCGCTCACCCCCGCCCAGGCGGCGGCTCCGGCCGTCACCGTGAAGCAGGGGGGTGGCACCGCCGTGCTGGAGCGGCCCAAGGTGGTCGTGCGGGCGACGGGCGGCGCCCGTGACGTGCCCGACGGGCCGGGGGCGCACGGGGGTGACCAGCAGGGTGACCTCTACGGCCGTATCGCCATCTCGCTCACGGTGCTCGCCTTCGCCCTGGAACTGGGCGGGGTGCTCGCGCGGGCCTTCTCGGTGGAGCGGGCGCCGTGGGGCAACATGTACGAGTTCAACATCACCTTCTCCACCACGGCCGTGGGTGTGTACCTCCTGCTGCTGGCGCTGAAGATGAACGTGCGCTGGCTGGGACTCTTCCTGCTCACGAGCGTCCTCCTCGATCTCGGCCTCGCCGTCACTGTCTTGTACACCGACAGCGACCAGTTGGTTCCCGCCCTCCACTCGTACTGGCTGTGGATCCACGTCTCCACCGCGATCCTGTGCGGCGCGGTCTTCTACGTCGGCGCCGTCAGCACGGTCCTGTACCTCTTCCGCGACTCCTACGAGAACAAGCTCGCGAGCGGCGGCCAGCCCGGCCAGTTCGCGCGGTCCTTCCTGGAGCGGCTGCCCGCCGCGGCCTCGCTGGACAAGTTCTCCTACCGGGTCAACGCGGCCGTCTTCCCGCTGTGGACGTTCACGATCGTCGCGGGCGCCATCTGGGCCGGTGACGCCTGGGGCCGCTACTGGGGCTGGGACCCCAAGGAGACCTGGTCGTTCATCACCTGGGTCGCCTACGCCGGTTACCTGCACGCCCGCGCCACCGCGGGCTGGAAGGGCCGCAAGGCCGCCTACCTGGCGCTGCTCGCCTTCGCCTGCTGGCTGTTCAACTACTACGGCGTGAACATGTTCGTCTCCGGCAAGCACTCCTACGCCGACGTCGGCCTGGGCGTGCTCCAGGCGACCGGTTTCTGACGACCGCGCACCCCTGGGGCCGGTTCCTGTGAGGCAGCTCACGGGAACCGGCCCTCGGCGTACGGACAGGCAGTAGGGCGTGGAGACGAATCTGCGGACACGCATCCGCGCGGGGGACCACGCGGCCTTCGGTGAACTCTTCGACGCGTACGCGCGTTCCGTCTACAACCACGCCTACCGGCTCACCGGGGAGTGGTCGACCGCCGAGGACGTCGTCTCGCTGACCTTCCTGGAGGCCTGGCGGCTGCGCGCGAAGCTGGACGAGGAGGGCGGCTCACCGCGGCCCTGGCTGCTGGGCATCGCCACCAACGTGACCCGCAACACCCGCCGCGCCGCCCGAAGACACGCCGCCGCCGTGGCGCGGCTGCCGCGCGGGGAGACGGTGCGGGACTTCGCCGACGAGGTGGACGGCCGGATCGACGACGCCGCGCAACTGGCCGTCGTACGCACCGCGCTGGCCAGGCTGCGGCGGGCCGAGCGGGAGGTGCTGGCGCTGTGCGTGTGGGACGGGCTGGACTACACCGCCGCCGCCGAGGCCCTCGGGGTGCCGGTCGGGACGGTGCGGTCGCGGCTCTCGCGAGCGCGGACAAAACTCGCGAAACATATGGAACCACCCGCGGATCGCGGACAGATGAGAGGTGACCGCACGACCGCGGTCAGGCCCATGAGGGAGGGACACCGATGAACCAGCTTCCCGAGCACGACCTTCCGCCGGGCCGGCACCGACTCCTGAAGGAGCATCTGATGACCGAGATCCGGCAGGAACAGCCCGCTCGCAGGCCCTGGTTGCGCCCGGCGCTGGTGGCGGGGGCGGTGGCGGCCGTCGCCGCCGTGACCCTGACGCTCGCCGCACCCTCCGGCGACTCCACCACGGCGCCTCCCACGAAGGCGGCGGTGGCGCTGCTGGAGGACGTGGCGCTGGCGGCCGAGGACGGTGGCGGCACCTACGGCGAGATCCGCGACGACCAGTTCGTGTACGTGGAGAGCAAGGTCTCCTACGCCCGGTACGAGGAGGGGGCGAAGACGAGGATCCCGCCGCTGCACCGCCTGGAGCACTGGCACTCCGTGGACGGCACGAGGAAGGGGCTGATCAGGGAGACGGGCCGGGGCCAGTGGTCCATGGACCCCGACCCGCGCAAGGGGGAGCCCGGCTACGACGTCTCCACCAACTACCGCCACCTGTCCACCCTGCCGACCGACGCGGACGCGATGTACGACTGGCTGCACAGGACGGCCCCCGAGCACAGCGGCCAGGAGACGAACCAGGCCATGTTCGTGCTGGCGGCCGACCTCATCCGGGGCGCCATCGTGCCGCCGGAGCAGAGCGCCGCGCTCTACCGCGCCGTCGCCCGCATCCCCGGGGTGACGGTCGTCGAGGACGCGGTCGACGCCGCCGGGCGCAAGGGTGTCGCGATCGCCCGTCAGGACCCCGACAACCCGACCCGGGACGAGTGGATCTTCGACAAGGAGACCTTCGAGTTCCTCGGTGAGCGCAGTGTGGCCACGGACGACTACTCGGACGTGAAGGAGGGCACCGTGACCAGCAACACCGCGGTGCTGCGCCGGGCCGTCGTCGACAAGGCCGGGGTCCGCCCGTAACGCGTGCGCATCCCGCCGCCAGGGGCCAGGCTGGTGTCATGACCGGTTCCGTCGAACAGGGCACCAGCCAGACCCACGGGAACACCCACATCCTGCACTTCCTGGTACGGCTCCCGAGGCCCATGGAGACGGTCTGGCCCGCGCTGGCCACCCCGGACGGGCTCGCGGCCTGGTTCACCCCGGCCGCGGTGCTCGAACCCCGGCTCGGCGGCGCGGTCACCCTCCGTGGCGTGGGCTCCGGGCAGGTCACCGCCTGGGACGTGGACCGGGTCGCCGAGTACACGGTGGGGGAGGGCGGCCGGATCCGCTTCCACCTGGAACGCGACGGTGACCAGGCGTGCGTGCTGCGCTTCACGCACGAGTTCCGGGGGGAGGGGGAGTCGGAGTCGGGCTGGCGCACCAGATTCGAACGCTTGATCGAGCAGTAAAGGGGGTACCTACGACGGCGGCAGGCACTCCTCCCCCGGCGGCTTCCCCTCCGGCCACGCGATCTGCACGAACCGCGCCCGCCCCTCGGACGTCAGCTCCACGATCGGTACGGCCTTGTCGTACGGGTTGCCGTGCACGTCCAGGCAGATCCAGCCGCTCGCCCCGTCCACCCGCAGCGACCCCTTCACCTGGGGCCACTGCAGGCCGACGTCGGCGAGCGGCGGGTTGGTTCTCCCCTCGGGCGTGGCCTGGCGGATGCCGTGGACGGCCAGCCGCATCGCGTCGTAAGCGATGATCAGCTGGCCGTCCTCCAGGGCGACCGGCCCGATCGGCCCGATGGGCTCGCGCTCGCTCCTCGTCAGCAGCCGCTCCAGCTCCCGCGCGTCCCCCACCGAACCGCCGGTCTGCGCCGGGTCGTGCTCCCAGGCGTCCGGATGCGCGAGGGCGGTGTAGCGCACCGAGAGGTTGCGCTTGAGGGCGTCGCGGTCGAGATCCTCGTCGCCGGTGAGGTAGGACGCCTCGTCGCCGGTCAGCACCGTGAAGCGGCGGTCCTGGCAGCCGCGCCCGCCGAGGGCGTTGATGAACTGCCGCAACTGGGTGTGGCGACCGGCGAACAGGATGGTGTCGGTCTCCCTGGAGGTGTCGCACACCAGGTGCGTGATCTGCCGGAAGGTGTTGGCGGTCGTGCCCTCCTCGCTGCGGTCGTCCGGCGGCGTGAACGGCTGCGGCTCGTACGGGGAGCCCTCCAGGAGCCGCTCGAACGACCTCTGCAGCGTCGTCGTGTACGGGTCGCCCGGCTTGTCGTACACCAGCAGCGCCCGCCCCGCCCTCACCTTGGCGAACGAGGTCAGCGCGCGGGCCTCGTCGGTGTTGGTCGGCGAGACCCGCGCGAGCCCGGGAAAGGGGTCCACGCCGTCCTGGTCGTTGGCGAGGTCGTCGGCGGTGATGGAACTGCCGACCACCGGGACGCCCCGCCGGGTCAGCTCGGCCACGGCCCGCTTGTTGTTCTCGGTGCTGGAGCCGACCCCGGTCACCGCCCGCAGCCGGTCCGCACCCTTCGTCATCCGCACCAACCGCCCGACCGTGTCCTGCCAGTGGGTGCCGTTGGCCCCGGGGTTGGCGAGCACCAGCCGGATCTGCGGGGTCTGCCCGTTGGACTCGTGGTTGGCCTGGTACTGCGCCAGGTAGGCGCCCTGCAGCTCGTGCAGGGTGTCGTTGACGTTGTCGCGGTCGGTCGCCGTGAACGGCGCCAGCATGGCGACCGTGACGTAGCTGCCCGGCTTCAGCGAACGGTTCTCCCGGTCGATCGCCCGGATCGTCTCGGTGAACTCCTCCCGCCCGAAGTCGTAGGCGGTCGTCGACACGCCCACGCAGTCGTCGCTGCCCTCGGGCCGCTCGACACCGGGGGCGCAGGAGCGGTCGTCGCGCGTCAGCGCCCGCGCCACGAAGGCGACCCCCACCACCAGTGCGGCGGCCAGCAGCAGCGCCAGATAGCGGCGCAGCGGGATCTCCCACACGCCCTCGCGCAGCCACTCCCCCCAAAGGTTCACGCGCGCCATCAGGCGCCTCCGTCCCGGTCGTCGTCAGCGTCGGAGTCGTCCACCGCGCCCAGGGGCCGCCCGGCCAGCGCGTTCGCGGGCCAGTCGCGCGAGGCCCGCCACAGCAGGGCGTTGCCCGCGGGCCGCAGATTGGACAGCTGCTCCAGCTCGTACCGCAGCCGGTCGCACACCCGCTCCTCCGGCAGCACCAGCGGATCGGCCAACTGCCACACCGCGTGCAGCAGCCGCCGGATCCGCAGGTGCTGCGCGGTCTCGACGCCGTCCGGCACCACCTGATCGGCGTCCGTGTGGCCGAGCGTGACCGCCGTACGCCCGTCCACCGCGCGCTCGTGGTCGCGGCCCTCGGCGTCATGGGCGTGGAAGTAGGGCGCGGACGCCACGAAGGAGAGGGTGTCCAGCCAGACACGGGTGTCCAGGTGCGGGAAGGTGTCCCGCAGATGGGCGACCGCCGACTCGCTCGTGCCCAGGGCGAGTTGGTGGTAGAGGCGGTAGCGGGTGCGGTCCTCGCCGGTGGCGTCGTTGGCGCCGGTGGCGTCGTAATGCCGTATCAGTGTCTCGTGCGCGGCGCGCCAGCGGCGGTGGTCGGGGTCGCGGTGGTGCAGCCGGAGCAGCAGCAGGGTGCGGACGAAGGCGCTGCCCACGAACTGGCCCGGCACCACCGGCAGTCCCTCCGCCGCCAGTCGGTTCTGCAGCGCCCGGACGTCCGCGGGGCCGAAGTCGTCCGGCAGCAGCGCCTCGGCCAGCGCGCACGCCGAGTCGTGGTCGTGGGCGGCGGCCAGCACGGTCAGCTCGTCCAGCCGGTCGGCGGGCACCAGCCGGTCCAGCAGTTCGCGGTAGGCGGGCTCGGCCTCGCCGTGCTCGCGCAGCCGGACCTCGGCGGTGACGAGCGTGCCCAGCGAGCCCGCAGAGCCGGGGTGCTGGGCGGCGGACTCCGCGAGCACCTCGACGCCGAGCGGGTTGCCGCCGGTCAGCCGGTGCATGGCGTGCGGCAGTTGCGGCGGCACGGCCAGTTCCCCGCACACCGCGCCCACCAGGTGCAGGGTGTCGTCCGGCGACAGCGGCGACAGCGACACCAGCAGCGCCCGCGAGGAGGGCGCGGCCGGGTCCGGCGCCCAGTCGCTGCGCCGCGCCACCTCCGGCAGCGCCCGCCGTACGGCGGCCCGCAGCGCGTTCGTACGGCCGTCACCGCGCAGCCCGGCGACGAACGCCACCTGGTCGGCGATGCCCTCGGCCCGGTCCCGCAGCACCGCGTCGACAAGCCCCGGGCCGGGCGCGGCCTGCGCGTTGTCGACCAGGACGAGAGGGCGTCCGAGGCGCTGCATCCGGGGCAGCACCCCCGTGTAGGCGTCGGCGAGGTCGGCGAGCAGCGCCCGCACCAGATACCGCTCGGCGTGCTCGCGCGAGGCGCCGCCCGCCCGGAAGTGCCCGGACAGCAGCATCAGCCCGCGGCGCGCGTGCCCGCCCGCGTTCGGATAGTCCCGGTACCACAGGGCGGCCCGCTGGTGCCGTCGGCTGCCGAAGCCCTCCTGGATGGAGTCGAGCGTCGCCTCCACCGCCGCCGAGAGCAGCGGACCGGTGCTGGTGGCCGCCGCGACCACGTTGGCGGCGACCCGCCCGGCCCAGCGCCCGGCCACCCCGGAGATCCACGACCCGCTCTCGTTCAGCAGCAGGATCCGCTCCACCTCGCTGCGGATGCGCTCCGAGTCGGCGTCCGCCCAGCCGCTGGCCGCCACCGCGACCAGCCCCGCCATCAGCCGCGGGAACTGGATCCGCCCCGCCCCGGTGACGGGCTCGGCCAACTGCTCGGCGGCCTCCAGCAGCCCCTGCGACAGCGGCGACCAGGACTCCTCCGGCCGACCGAAGGGCGCCCGCGCGAACTGCGCGCCCGCGCAGTCGACGAGCGCGACCGGCGTGTGCCCCTTGTAGGCCTCGCGCATCTCCTCCAGCACCGCGCTCTTGCCGAGCCCCCGCGCGCCGGTCAGCACGACGAACGGCAGCTCCTTGGGATGCTCGACCGCCGTGCCGCGATGCCGGTGCGGGCGCAGGCCGACCAGGCGCGGGGCAAGACCGGCCGGTTCCGCGTCGAACAGCGCTCCGCGCCCGTAGAGCCGTCTGCCCACTCTTGTGTCCCCCTCCACCAACACCAGTTTAGGAAGGGGGCGTTGATCCGGAACAGGTCGTGTGGTGTCCGTTGTGTTACGGAGCTGACGGACCGTCGGCCGATGACGCCCAGGGAAACCCACGTATGGGGGAGTTTCGCCACAACCGCGTACAGGAGTCGTCCGAGCGCGTACCGTGAGTGCGCTGTTTCGCGCGGGGGGAGCCGTCAGGGGGTGAGACGGTGGTGGGGGGAGCTGCTCGCCTGGTCGTCGTACGGCCCCGGGTGCCGGTGGCCGCCGGGTCGGGCGCGCCGGGTCCGCACCCGCGCCGCACCGCCGTCCTGCTGGCCCTGACCGGCGCCGCGTTCGGGGTCTTCGTGCTCGTCCTCACCGCGCCCGACCGGCATGCCGAATCGACCTCGACCCTGTTCTCCGGCGCGGTCGGCGGGCTGTACCTCGGGGCGGGGCTGCTGGCGCGGCTGCGGCGGCCGGGCAACGCGGTCGGGCTGCTGATGCTGCTCGTGGGCATCGGCTGGTTCGCGGAGGACCTCCAGATCTCCACCGACCCGCTCGTCCACACCGTCGGCCTGTTCCCGCGCTCGGCGTCCACCGGCTTCCTGATCCCGCTCCTGCTCGTCTTCCCCTACGGCCACCTGCGCTCCCGCGCGGACGACGGAGCCCCCGCGGCCCTCGCCGACCGGACGCTGCTGGCCGTGTCCTGCGCGGTGGCGTTCGTCCTCCAGCCGATCGGCGTGTTCTTCCACCACTCCGTCACCCCGAACCTGGTCCTGGTGCACCCGGTGCCACAGCTCCGGCAGCTGACCGACGCCGTGCAGCTCCTCGTCAGCGCGGCCGTGGTCGCGGTCCTGCTGTGGCGCTGGGCCGCCGCCTCACGGCCGTACCGGCGCGAACTCGGCCCGCTGCTCGCCGTCGGGCTGGTCGGCGGCCT
This sequence comes from Streptomyces sp. NPDC057877, assembly GCF_042796855.1. Taxonomy (NCBI): domain Bacteria; kingdom Bacillati; phylum Actinomycetota; class Actinomycetes; order Kitasatosporales; family Streptomycetaceae; genus Streptomyces; species Streptomyces sp. NPDC057877. Next base: position 69,250 of record NZ_JBHVMS010000016.1, on the reverse strand, counting down.
CGCCTCCGGACTCGACGCGGCGCTCGGCGCCGACCGCGCCTGGTCGCACACCCCGCTGCTGACGGCCGCCCATCTGTCGGTGCTGGGCCTGCCGCTCGCCTTCCTGGCCGGGGTGTGGCGCATCCGCCTGGGCCGCACCGCCGTGGCCGGACTGCTGCGCCGACTGCCGCTCACCTCCCGCGCCGCGCTGCGCGCCGAACTCGCCCGCACCCTCGACGACGCCTCGCTCCAACTCGGCTTCCCCGCACCCGACGGCCACGGCTGGGTCGACACCGACGGCGGACCGCTGACCGTCGCGCCGGGACAGTGGACGAGCCACCTGGAGCGCGGCGGGCGCCGGGTCGGCGTGCTCGTGCACGACCCGGCGCTCCGGGAGGACCGCCACGTCCTGGAGGCCGTCGTCACCGCCGCCGCGCTGGAACTCGACAACCAGGCCCTCGTCGCCGAACTGCGCGCCTCCCGTCGACGGGTCATCGAGGCCGGGGACGAACAGCGCCGCGAGGTGGAGCGGGCCCTGCACGACGGCGCCCAGCAGAAGTTCATCAACCTCGGCCTCCAGCTCCGCCTCGCACGCCGCCGCGTCGACCGCGCGGGCGGCGCCCCGGAACTCGCCGCCCTCCTCGACGACGCGCTGGCCACGCTGGAGCAGGGCCACGCCGAACTGCGGGTGGCCGCCCGCGGCATCCACCCCGTCGTCCTCAGCGAGGCGGGCCTCCTGCCCGCGCTGCGCTCCCTCGCCGCCGACCTCCCCCTGCCGGTCCACCTCCACGCCACCATCCCGCCCGAGCTGCCCGAACCCGTCGAACTCACCGCGTACTACGTCGTCAAGGAAGCGATCAGCAATGTGCTCAAGCACGCCGACGCCCACACCATGCACGTCTCCCTCGACCACGCCGACGGGTTCCTCCGGCTGAGCGTCACCGACGACGGCGTCGGCGGCGCGGACGCGCACGGCGGCGGCACCGGACTGCTCGGACTGCGCCACCGCGTCTTCGCGTACGACGGTGAACTGACCGTCCGCAGCGCGCCGGGCGAGGGCACGGTCGTCTCGGTGACCCTGCCCACGGCGGTACGCGAGAAGGGGGACGTGTGATGACGGTGGCCCCGGGGCGCGCCCTGCGCATCGTGCTGGCCGACGACGACCCGGTGTACCTGCGCGGACTGGCGATGATCCTCCAAGAGGAGGGCCACGAGATCACCGCCCGCGCGACGGAGGCGCAGTCACTGCGGTCCGCGGTCGCCCGCACCCTGCCCGACCTCGCCGTGGTCGACATCCGGATGCCGCCCACCCACACCCTCGAAGGCCTCCGGGCCGCCGTGGACATCCGCCGCGCCCATCCCGCCGTAGGCATCCTGCTCCTGTCCAAGGACATGGAGCTGACCCACCTGCGCCACCTGCTGGAGGCCGCCCCCGGCACAGCCGCCGGAGGCATCGGCTACCAGCTCAAGTCCCGCGTCACCGGACCCGACTTCGTCACCGGCGTCGTGGCCGAGGTCGGCGCGGGCAAGTACGCCATCGACGGCGAGATCCAGCGCGCCCTCTACCGCACCCCGCACCGCCGCGACCTGCTGGCCGCCCTGACCGGCCAGCAGCTCAAGGTGCTGGAACTGATGGCGCGGGGCCTGTCCAACTCGGCCATGGCGACGGCCCTGTCCATCAGCAAGCGGACCGTCGAGGACCACGTCAACACCGTCTTCGACAAGCTGGGCCTGCGCCCCGAGGCCAAGGAGATGTACGACCGCCGGGTGCGCGCCGTGCTGATGTACCTCGCCTCGGACGACTGACCGCCCTAGACCCCCTCGTCCGGGGCGGCCAGCCGGGTCAGCGCCGCCGCCGACAGCCGCTCCTTGGCGAGGAAACCCACCGCCGGGGAGCGTGCGATCCGCTCGCCGTACAGCTCCGGCTCACGCGCGGAGCACAGCACGACGGCCACCGACGGAGCCGCCGCGCACAGCGCCCGGCAGACGGCGAAGCCGTCCCCGCCCGCCAGCCCGATGTCCAGCAGTACGGCGTCGGGCGGCTCCCGCGCCGCGGCGGCGAGCGCGTCGGCGCCCGTAGCCGCCTCGGTCACGACGAAGTCCCCGTCCGCCTCCAGCAGCGCCCGCGCCGCCGCCCGGAACCCCGGGTCGTCGTCGACGATCAGCACGGTCAGCGGCATGGCCCATGGTCGCCACGGGCGGACGGGCCCGTCATCCGTGCGGGCACGGGTCCGGACCCCCACCGATCCCGTGCGGGCCACGATGTGCGGCCCCCCACGTGCCGCCCACACTGGCGGAACCGCGACCGCGGGAAGGAGAACTGGAGAAGATCATGAAGCACATACGGGGGAGCGGGCGCGCCACGATCGCGCTCGCGGTCGTCCTGGCCCTGGTCGGCCTGCTGACGACGGCATGCTTCGGCCCGGCGATCGCCGTACGGGCCGTCGCGCGAGGGGTGCCGACCGCGGCGCCCTTCTTCAAGAACCTCGGCAAGGACATCGCCGTGTCGGCGGCGCTGTCCGGTCTCGGCGGGGTGCTGGGGGGCAGCGACCCGGGTCTCTACGGGGGGACCCGGGACGCCGGTCACTGCGACAAGGCCGGGCTGGTGGACTTCCTCGAGGACCCACGGAACCGGCGCAAGGCCCAGGAGTGGGCCGAGGTGAAGGGGCTCGGCGGGATCGACGAGATCGACGGCTACGTGAGGAAGCTGACGCCCGTCCTGCTGCGCACCGACACCCTGGTCAAGAACCACGACTTCAAGAAGGGCAGGGCGGACGCCTTCGACGCGCTGCTGGAGGCGGGCATCGCCATCCTGGTGGACCAGTTCGGCGCACCGGCCGTCCAGTGCAGCTGCGGCAACCCGCTGAAGGCGTTCGAGCACGACATCGGGGACGCCGACGTCAAGTTCGACGACCGCAACAAGAAGTGGTCCTCGTACGACAAGAAGCAGGTGGCCAAGGTGGAACCGGCGCCGGACACCAAACCGGTGGAGGTCTACCAACTCGTCGACGTGGAGCAGCCCGACACCGGCCTGGCCCGCGAGGCGGGCACCGACGGCACGACCGACGAGGTCCTGCCGGAGGCACCGGACCCCGAGGCCCCGTCCGTCACCCCCACCGATGAGGTGACCGACGAACCGACCGCGTCGCCGGTGGTCGTCCCCGACGTCCAGGGCTGGTCCACGGACGAGGCGACGGCGGCCCTGGAGGCCCAGGGCTTCCAGGTCACCACGGTCGAACAGGCCTCCGACGTGGCCACGGCGGGCACGGTCGTCGCCCAGACCCCGGAACCGGGCACCGAGGCACCGAGCGGCACGCCGATCACCCTCACGGTCGCCGCGGCGCCGGTCACCGACGCACCCACGGACGAGGTCCTGGACACCGGCGCCCCGGAACCGACGGCGACTCCGTAGCCGAGGGTCGTGCGTGGCGAGGACCGGGGCGGGGACTACGCCAGCGCGAGCTACCACGCCAGGTACCTGTCCACCCTCTGCAACACCCGGTCCGGCCGTGGGGGCTGACGCCCTGTCCGTGGGGCCATCGGTGCCGCCGATGGCCCCATCGGCAGGACGCCCCACTGGGCCGTGGACCGGCAGGTCAGCGCGCTCGTAGCTTCTGGGCATGACCTCACAGCGCAAGGGCGTCGCCCAACTCACCGCCGCGATGGTGCTCTCCGGCACCCTCGGGATCTTCGTCGTCGAGTCCGGGGCCTCCCCGTTCGACGTCGTCTTCTTCCGGGTGCTGTTCGGCGCCCTCGCCCTCGGCGTCTATGTCACCGCCCGGGGGTGGCTGCGCGGGCACGGGTTCACGCCGCGCACCCTCGGGCTCGCCGTCCTCGGCGGCGTGTTCATCGTCTTCAACTGGGTGTTCCTGTTCCAGTCGTACGAGAACACGTCCATATCCGTGGCGACCGTCGTCTACCACACCCAGCCCTTCTACGTGGTCCTGCTGGGCGCCCTCCTCTTCCGCGAGCGGCTCACCGCGGCCAAGGTGGGGTGGATCGGCCTCGCCTTCGTCGGGCTGATCCTGGTCTCGGGCGTCACGCCCGGCGACTTCACCAGTGGCGGCGGGTACCTGACCGGCATCGGGCAGGCCCTGCTCGCCGCGCTGCTCTACGGGCTGTCGACCCTCGTGACCAAGCGGATCAGCGGCGTACGGCCGCATCTGATCGCCCTGGTGCAGGTGCTCGTGGGGATTCCGCTGCTGCTGCCCTTCGCGTCCTTCGGCCGGATGAGCGGCACCGGGGCCGACTGGGGGTGGCTGGTCGGGCTCGGGGTCATCCACACCGGGCTGATGTACGTGCTGATGTACGCCGCGTACGCCCAGTTGCCCACCTCGAAGATCGCCGTACTGGCCTTCGTCTACCCGGCGGTCGCGATGGTCGCGGACTGGGCGGTCTACGGCCACCACATCGGGCTCGTCCAGGCGCTCGGCGTCCCGCTGATCGTGCTGGCCAGCCTGAAGGTCACCCTTGCTCGGCCAGCAGCTTCCGTGCCTGCTCCAGGAACAGCCGGGCGTGCGCCGGAAGCCGCTTCTCGGCCCGCCACGCCAGCTGGGTCCAGAGGGTGAAGGGCGGCTGCCAGTCCAGCCGCACCAGAGAGCCCTCCGCGAGTTCGGCGGCGACCGTCACCTCGGGCAGCAGCGCGACGCCCAGGCCGGTCGCCGTCGCGCGCTTGGTCGCCTCGATGGTGCCGAACTCCATGAAGGAGACCGGGGCGTGTTTCTTCAGCTCCCGCTCGAAGAGGTCGCGGTACGCGCAGCCCGGTTCGGTGGCCAGGAGGGGGTGGGCGAGGAGGTCGGCGGTCGTGGGGGTGCCGCCCGTCAGGGGGTGGCCCGGGGCCGCGATCAGGGCCAGCGGTTCGGGCGCCAGGACCTCCGTCTCCAGGCCCGGGTGCTCGGTCTCCGCCTCCATCAGGAAGCCCAGGTCGTAGGTGCCCTGGCGCAGGGCCCGGCGGGTCTCGTCGCCGATGGTCGTACGGAAGGAGAGGCGGACCTTCGGGTAGCGGTGGTGGAAGAGTTCCAGGAGGGGCGGCAGGCGGTGGTTGGTCAGCGACTCCATGGTGCCGACCGTCAACGAACCCTCCGGCTCCCCGGCGCTCGTCACCGCCGCGCGCGCCTCCTCCGTCAGCTCCAGGACGCGCCGGGCGTACGGCAGCAGCCGCTCGCCCGCCTCGGTGAGGCGGATACGGCTGCCGAGGCGGTCGAACAGCTCCGTGCCGAGGTCCGACTCCAGGGCGCGGATCTGGCTGGTGACGCTGGACTGGGCGTACTTCAGCTCGGCGGCGGCGCGGGTGAAGCTCAGGACGGTGGCGACCTTCTCGAAGGTCACCAGCAGCCGCAGCTCCACGTCAGGACTCGTCCCGCTTCTTCTTGTCGTCGTCCTCGTCGTCCTTGAGGGACTTCAGGAACTCGGGGTTGTCGTCGGGGGCCACCCACTGCTGGGAGCGGGCGGTGCGCACCCCGGACCAGCCCTCGGCGGCCGGGCTGCGCTTCTTGCCCGCGATCAGCCAGGAGACCGACCCGACCAGCGGGAACAGCAGCACGAGGATCGCCCACAGCGGCTTGGGCATGTGACGGATGTCGTCGTCCTTCGTGCTGATGCAGTCGATGAACGCGTAGACGCTCAGCGCCAGCGGTACGAGGAACATCAGCACCCGGAGCATGCGGTTCTCCCGTGGAGCGGGGGTGGTGGGGGCGCGGACGCGGCCCCCAGGTACGGGGCCAGGGTAGCCCCTCGGGGATACTTGGCCCCATGGCTTATGACGATCTTCGCTCGCTGCTCAGGGCTCTCGAGCGCGAGGGCGACCTCAAGCGCATCAAGGCCGAGGTGGATCCGTATCTGGAGGTCGGGGAGATCGTCGACCGGGTCCAGAAGTCCGGCGGCCCCGCGCTCCTCTTCGAGAACGTCAAGGGCTCGGCGATGCCACTGGCCATGAACGTCTTCGGCACCGACCGCAGGCTCCTCAAGGCGCTCGGCCTGAAGTCGTACGGGGAGATCAGCGAGAAGATCGGCGGGCTGCTGAAGCCGGAGCTGCCGCACGGGTTCGTCGGCGTGCGGGAGGCCTTCGGCAAGCTCGGCGCGATGACGCACGTACCGCCGAAGAAGGTGAAGTCCGGGGACGCGCCGGTGCAGGAGGTCGTGCTCACCGGCGACGACGTCGACCTGGAGCGGCTGCCCGCGCTGTTCACCTGGCCCAAGGACGGCGGCTCCTTCTTCAACCTGGGGCTGACCCACACCAAGGACCCCGAGTCGGGCATCCGCAACCTCGGCCTGTACCGCCTCCAGCGCCACGACAAGCGCACCATCGGCATGCACTGGCAGATCCACAAGGACAGCCGCAACCACTACCAGGTCGCGGCCCGGCGCGGTGAGCGCCTGCCGGTCGCCATCGCCTTCGGCTGCCCCCCGGCCGTCAGCTACGCCTCCACCGCGCCGCTCCCCGGTGACATCGACGAGTACCTCTTCGCCGGGTTCCTCGCGGGCAAGCGGATCGAGATGGTCGACTGCAAGACGGTGCCGCTCCAGGTGCCCGCGCAGGCGGAGGTGGTGCTGGAGGGCTGGCTGGAGCCCGGCGAGATGCTGCCCGAGGGCCCGTTCGGTGACCACACCGGCTTCTACACGCCGCAGGAGCCGTTCCCCGCGCTGACCATCGACTGCGTGACGATGCGCAAGCGCCCGCTGCTCCAGTCGATCGTGGTCGGGCGGCCCCCGACGGAGGACGGGCCGCTGGGGCGGGCGACCGAGCGGTTCTTCCTGCCGCTGCTGAAGATCATCGTGCCGGACATCGTGGACTACCACCTGCCGGAGGCCGGGGGCTTCCACAACTGCGCGATCGTCTCGATCGACAAGAAGTACCCCAAGCACGCCCAGAAGACGATGCACGCCATCTGGGGCGCGCACATGATGTCCCTGACCAAGCTGATCGTGGTCGTGGACAGCGACTGCGATGTGCACGACCTGCACGAGGTGGCCTGGCGGGCGCTGGGGAACACCGACTACGCCCGGGACCTGACATTGGTCGAAGGTCCCGTCGATCATCTCGACCACGCCTCCTACCAGCAGTTCTGGGGCGGCAAGGCGGGCATCGACGCGACGAGGAAGTGGCCCGAGGAGGGGTACACACGCGACGGGGGGTGGCCGGACATGGTGGAGTCGGACCCGGACACGGCGGCGCTCGTCGACCGCCGCTGGAGGGAGTACGGCCTGTGACATCCGCTTCCGCCTCCGCGGCGCTTCCCCAGCAGCCGGGGCGCACGAAGGCCTTCTTGCGCCTCGTGATGATCGAGCACTCCGTCTTCGCGCTGCCCTTCGCCTACATCGCCGCCCTCACCGCGATGTACGAGTGGGACAGGAACATCCACTGGGGGCGGCTGCTCCTGGTCACCCTCGCCATGGTCGGCCTGCGCACCTTCGCGATGGCCGCCAACCGGATCATCGACCGCGAGATCGACGCCCGGAACCCCCGCACCGCCCACCGCGAGCTGGTCACCGGCGCCATGTCGGTACGGCACGCCTGGACCGGGGCGCTGGTCGCCCTGGTGGTGTTCCTGGGCGCGGCGGCGCTGCTGAACCCGCTGTGCCTGGCGCTGGCGCCGGTCGCGGTGGTGCCGATGGTGGTGTACCCGTACGGCAAGCGGTTCACGAACTTCCCGCAGGCCATCCTGGGTCTGGCCCAGGCGATGGGCCCGGTCGGCGGCTGGCTGGCGATCACCGGTTCCTGGTCCTGGGACGCGGTCATCCTCGGTCTCGCGGTCGGCGTCTGGATCGGCGGCTTCGATCTGATCTACGCCTGCCAGGACGTGGAGACGGACCGCGAGATCGGCGTCCGGTCGGTCCCGGCCCGGTTCGGCATCCCGGCGGCGATCTGGGGCGCGCGGGTCTGCCACGCCGTGACGACGGCCCTGTTCGTCTGGTACGCGGTGGCCACGGACGCGGGCGCGTTCTTCTGGCTGGGGCTGCTGATCGTCGCGGGCGCGTTCGTGTACGAGCACTCGATCGTGCGGCCCCATGACCTGTCGCGGGTGAACCGGGCGTTCTTCAGCGTCAACGGGTTCATCGGGATCGCGTTGTTCGTGTGCGCGCTGCTCGACCTGCTGGTCCGAGGGCTGACGGTGTGACGTGGAGACCCGTCCTACGGTCGGGTCGCCGCGCCGGTAGGCTCAAGATGTGAACGCAGGAGAAACGCAGCGCGCGCCTTGGATCGTGGGGGTCTCCGGAGCATCCGGGACGCCGTACGCGGCTGCCGTGCTGCGGGCGCTGCTGGCGGCGGGCGAGAGCGTCGACCTGGTCGTGAGCCGGGCCGCGCGGCTCACCCTGCTCGATGAGACGGGGCTCCCCTTCCGGGACGCCCACTGGCAGGACGACCTGGGGGAATGGCTGGCCCGCGGGGCCGACGGCAAGCCGGGGACGTTCGCGGTGGACCTCGCGGGCGTACGGTACTGGCGCGCCGGTGACCTGGCGGCGGGGCCGTCGTCGGGGTCGTACCGGGCGAAGGGGATGCTGATCGTGCCCGCCTCGTCGGCGTGTGTCGCGGGGGTCGCGCTGGGGCTGTCGAAGGACCTGTTGCAGCGGGCGGCGAGCGTGACGCTGAAGGAGCGGCGGCCGTTGGTCGTGGCCGTGCGCGAGTCGCCGCTGACCGGGCAGACGCTGCGGCACCTGCTGACGCTGGACGATGCCGGGGCGACCGTCGTGCCCACCTCGCCCGCCTTCTACGCGGGGGCGACGCACATCCAGGACCTCGTCGACTTCGTCGCCGGGCGGGCGCTGGACACGGTCGGTGTCCGGCACCGGCTGTACGACCGCTGGAAGGGCGAACTCGGCGGCCAGCGGCCCTGACCCCTCCCGGCGGGCATCTCCTCAAGCGTTTCCTGGTATCTCCCAACCCGATTCTTCAGTGGAAGGCTTCGATCGCATGGACGCGGTGGACAGGCAGCTCATCCAGGCCCTGAGAGAGAACGGCCGGGCCTCCTACGCGGAGCTGGGGCGCCTCGTCGGCCTGTCGGGCCCCAGCGTCACCGACCGGATCAACCGGCTGGAGGCGGCCGGTGTCATCACCGGCTACCGGGCCACCGTGAACGCCGCCGCGCTGGGGCTGGGTGTCACCGCCCTGATCGGCATCTCGCTGTCCGACGCCACCGACCACGAGGACGTGGCGCGCCGGATGAGGGACCTCCCGGAGATCGAGGACTGCTGGTTCATCGCCGGTGACGACTCGTACATGCTCAAGGTGCGGGCGAACGACGTGGACGGTCTGGAGCGGATCATCCGGCGGCTGTCCGGCACGAAGGGCGTCTCCCGGACCCGTACCACCATCGTGCTGTCCACGAAGTGGGAGAACCGCGTGGGTGAGCTGCCCGAAGAGGTCTGACGGGCTGGGCGTACGGTGGACGGGGTCTGCACGGAGTCGGTTCTAGTCGGTTCTGGTCGGTTCTAAGAGAGGTGTCGCATGGACGTCGGGCTCAAGCGCGAGCTGGAGGAGAAGGTCCGCTCCGGTGAGCGGCTGACCCGCGAGGACGGCATCGCGCTGTACGAGTCGGACGACCTGGCCTGGCTGGGCGGACTCGCGCACGAGGTGCGGACGCGGAAGAACGGCGACGTCGTCCACTTCAACGTCAACCGCCACCTCAACATGACCAACGTGTGCACGGCGTCCTGCGCCTACTGCTCCTTCCAGCGCAAGCCGGGCGAGAAGGACGCGTACACGATGCGCATCGAGGAGGCGGTGCAGCTCGCCAAGGCGATGGAGGGCGAGAACCTCACCGAGCTGCACATCGTCAACGGGCTGCACCCCAACCTGCCGTGGCGGTACTACCCGCGCTCGCTGCGGGAGCTGAAGGCGGCCCTTCCGGACGTGTCCCTGAAGGCGTTCACCGCCACCGAGATCCACCACTTCGAGACGATCTCGGGGCTGTCCGCGTCGGAGATCCTGGACGAGCTGATCGACGCCGGTCTGGAGTCGCTGACCGGCGGCGGCGCGGAGATCTTCGACTGGGAGGTCCGGCAGCACATCGTCGACCACCGCACCCACTGGGAGGACTGGTCGCGCATCCACCGGCTGGCGCACGCGAAGGGTCTCAAGACCCCGTGCACCATGCTCTACGGCCATATCGAGGAGCCCCGCCACCGCGTCGACCACGTGCTGCGGCTGCGGGAACTCCAGGACGAGACCGGCGGCTTCCAGGTTTTCATCCCGCTGCGCTACCAGCACGACTTCGTCGACATGAAGGACGGCAAGGTCCGCAACCGGCTCCAGGCGCGGACGACCATGGCGACCCCGGCCGAGGCGCTGAAGACCTTCGCGGTGTCGCGGCTGCTGTTCGACAACGTCCAGCACGTGAAGGTCTTCTGGGTCATGCACGGGCTCCAGACCGCCCAGTTCGCCCTCCAGCACGGCGCGGACGACATGGACGGGTCGGTCGTCGAGTACAAGATCACGCATGACGCGGACAACTACGGCACGCCGAACAAGCTGACCCGGGACGACCTGCTGGAGCTGATCCGGGACGCGGGGTTCCGGCCGGTGGAGCGGAACACCCGGTACGAGGTCATCCGGGAGTACGAGGGGGCTGAAGCGGGGCGTCGGGAGACGCCTCAGCCGATGCGGGTGTGACCTCGGCCGCGGGTGCGTCGTGGCTGGTCGCGTGGTTCCCCGCGCCCCTTGGGTGGGTACTCGGGCCCCATGGCCACCAGGGCACCCGAGGACTCGTACACCGCGGCCCCCTTCGTCCCGGAGGGCGGGGATCTCGACGCCCTCCGGCGGGCCGCCGCCGAGTGCCGTGGGTGTCCCCTGCACCGGGACGCCACGCGGACCGTCTTCGGGGCGGGGGCCGTCGACGCCCGGGTGATGCTCGTGGGCGAGCAGCCCGGGGACCAGGAGGACCGGCAGGGGAAGCCGTTCGTCGGGCCCGCCGGGAAGCTGCTGGACCGGGCGCTCGGCGAGGCCGGGATCGATCCCGGTGAGGCGTATGTCACCAATGCCGTCAAGCACTTCAAGTTCACGCGGGCGGAGCCCCGTAAGCGGCGGATCCACAAGGCGCCCAGTCTGCGGGAGATGACCGCGTGCGGGCCCTGGCTGGCCGCCGAGCTGGCGCTGGTCGAGCCGGAGCTGATCGTGGTGCTGGGGGCGACGGCGGGCAAGGCGTTGCTGGGGTCGTCGTTCCGGGTGACGCAGGTGCGCGGGACGGTGCTGGAGGAGGAGATCCACGGGCGGGCGGAGCGGCTGGTGCCGACCGTGCATCCGTCGGCGGTGCTGCGGGCGGAGGACCGGGAGGGGGCGTACCAGGGGCTGCTGTCGGATCTGCAAGTGGCGGCACGAGCACTGTCGTAATGGCTAGCATGGCGCTATGTCCCTTACGTTCACCCTCGACCCGTCCGTTGACTCCGCGCTCCGGGACGGCGTCCTCGATCTGTGGACCGATGTGTCCAACGCCGGTGGCGCCGTCGGGTTCGTGCCGCCCGTGGACCGGGAGGCGGTGCGGCCGGAGCTGGTCAGGCATCTCGTCGGTATCGCGGAGGGCCGCATCCGGCTGCTGGTCGGGCACGACGAGGACGGGCGGGTCGCCGCCACGGCGTTCTTCGCCTTCAACGGGCACCGGCTGATGACCCACTGGGTGTGGCTCTACACGGTGATGGTCCACCCGCGGTACCAGGGGCGGGGCTACGGCCGTGATCTCCTGGCCGCCGCGGCCGACGCCGCCCGCGCCTTCGACGGCATCGAGGCGATCCGGCTGACCTGCCGGGGTGGCATCGGTCTGGAGCGGTTCTACGAGTCCTGCGGCTACAAGGAGGTCGGCCGGGTCCCCGGCGCGATCCGGGTGGCGCCCGGGGACGACCGGGACGACGTCACGATGCTGCTGACGCTCGGCTGACCGGGGACGGCTACCCCCGTCCAAGATCCGCCGTTCGCCGTGCTTCACTGGACGGTGGAAATGTTCCGGTGAAGGAAGAGTGGATTGAGATGCTCCGCTACTCGCTGATGCGCCTCGGTATCTTCGTGGGCTGCTTCGTCGTCGTCTGGGGCCTCGTCTACTCCGGTGTCGCCCCGCGCGGCCTCGGCGACTCCAACGGCATGTGGGTGCTGCTGCTGGCGCTGGTCATCTCGGCGCCGATCAGTTTCGTGGTGCTGCGCAAGGAGCGGGACAGGGCGTCCGAGGGCATTGTGCGCAAGGTCGACCAGGTCAAGGCCAGCATGGAGGCCAACCGCAGCCAGGAGGACATCGCCGACGACGCCGCGCGGGCACAGGGCCAGACGTCCTGAATCCACCGCGACCGCACGGGGCGGGCCGTTTCGAAACGTAGGCTTTCCCCATGGGTGCCGTGAAGACCAAGCGGATGCCGCGTGCCGTCCGTGAACAGCAGATGCTGGACGCCGCCGTGCAGATCTTCGGGCAGCGGGGGTACATGGCGGCGTCGATGGACGACATCGCCGAACTCGCGGGCGTGTCCAAGCCGTTGGTGTACCTCTACCTCAACTCCAAGGAAGACCTCTTCACCGCCTGCATCCGCCGCGAGGCCGGTGCGCTGGTCGCCGCCGTCCGCTCCGGCATCGCTCCTGACCTGCCCGCGGACCGCCAACTCTGGGACGGGCTGCTGGCGTTCTTCACCCATACCGCCAGGCACCCGGACGCCTGGACCGTGCTGCACCTCCAGGCCCGTACGCACGGCGAGCCCTTCGCCGCCGAGGTGAGCGCGCTGCGGGCGGAGATCGTCGCCTTCGTCACGCAGTTGATAGTCGCCGCCGCCCGCGACGCCCACCGCGACCCCGACCTGCCCGAGCGCGAGGTCGCCGGGCTCGCCGAGGCCCTCGTCGGCGCCGCCGAGTCGCTGGCCGCGTGGGCCAACTCCACGCCGGGCGTCACGGCACGGCAGACGACGGCGACGCTGATGAACTTCGCGTGGGCGGGGCTGGGCAGCCTGATGGAGGGGCGGCGCTGGACTCCGCCGCCTGCCTAGACCCTGGTCGGGCCTGTCCGCCGCCTGCCGGGTTCCCTGGTCGGGCCTGTCCGCCGCCTGCCGTGTCTCCTGGTCGGGCCTGTCCGCCGCCTGCCGTGTCTCCTGGTCGGGCCTGTCTGCCGCCTGCCGGGTTCCCTGGTCGGGCCTGTCCGCCGCCCGCCGGGTCTCCTGGCCGGGCCTAGTCGACGTATCCGGTCAGGTGGACCCGGTCCCCGGTCCTGCCCAGCAGCGCGAAGCGCCCCTCCCCGTCCGCCGCGTACCGCACCACCCCCGGCAGCAGCACCGGGGCCCGGAACTCCGCGCGGGCCCGGACCGCCTCGGCCGAGCCGGGGGTCGCGGCCAGGCAGCGGGCCACCGTCCACATGCCGTGCGCGATGGCGCGGGGGAAGCCGAACAGGCGGGCGGTGAGCGGGTGCAGGTGGATGGGGTTGCGGTCGCCGGACACCGCGCCGTACCGCCGCCCGATGTCGCCGCCGAGCCGCCACTCGTCCAGCACGGGGAGCCCGGGGAGCACGGGGAGCGGAGGGAGCGGGTCCGAGTCCGTGGGGTGCTTGTCGTCGGTGCGGTGGTGCCGGGCGAGATAGGTGCTGGACGACTCCCATACGACGTCCCCGTCCCGTTCCATCCGGGTCACCACCGTCGCCTCCGTCCCGCGCCGGTGCGCGGTCAGCCCGTCGACGTGCACGGAGAGGTCGTAGGAGTCGGTGGCCGGGAGGGCGGCATACCGGGAGATCGCGACGGACGTGTGGACCAGGCCGAGCAGCGGCAGCGGGAAGTCCCGGCCGCTCATCAGGCTCATGGCGAGCGGGAAGCCGAGGACGTGCGGGAAGGTGAGGGGGAGGGCGTTGTCGCCGGGGGCCGGGTAGCCGCAGACGCGTTCGTAGGCCGCGAGCCGGGCGAGGTCGACGCTCAGGCCGGGGAGCGTCAGCCGGGTGCGGGGGTAACCGGCGTCCGCGCGGGGGCGCTTGAAGGGGGAGAGCAGGGCGCCGCGGGCGAGCAGCGGGGCCAGGGCCGGGGGACTGGTCAGGGGGTTCACTAGGCCCCCAGGAGGCTCTGGCCGCAGACCCGTACCACCTGTCCGTTGACCGCGCCGGACGCCGGATGGGCGAGCCAGGCGACGGTCTCGGCGACGTCCTGCGGCTGCCCGCCCTGGGCGAGGGAGTTCATCCGCCGCCCCGCCTCCCGGATGAACAGCGGCACCGCGGCCGTCATCCGGGTCTCGATGAAGCCGGGCGCGACCGCGTTCACGGTGATGCCGTGCGCGTCGCGCGCCCGGGGCGCGAGGGCGCGGACCAGCCCGGCCACGCCCGCCTTGCTCGCGCCGTAGTTGGTCTGCCCGGCGTTCCCGGCGAGACCGGCGATGGACGCGGTGGCGACGATCCGGCCGCCGGGGCGCAGGGTGCCGCCCTCCAGCAGGGCGTCCGTCGTGCGCAGCACGCTCGCCAGGTTGACGTCCAGCACGGAACTCCAGCGCTCGGCGTCCATGTTGACCAGGCGCCGGTCACGGGTGATGCCCGCGTTGTGCACCAGCACGTCGAGACCGCCGGGCAGCGCGGCGGCGATCCGTTCGCCCGCGTCGGCGGCGGTGACGTCCACCGCGAGCGCGCTGCCGCCGAGCCGGTCGGCGAGCCGCCGCGCGTCCTCCTCGGCCGAGGGCACATCGAGGACGACGACCCGGGCCCCGTCCCTGGCCAGCGTCCCGGCGACGGCCGCCCCGATGCCGCGCGCGGCGCCGGTGACCAGGGCGGTGCGGCCGGTCAGCGGGCGGTCCCGGTCGTCCGGGGTGGCGGCGGGTGTGGCGTCGACGCCGATCACCTGGCCGCTGACGTAGGCGGACTTGGGGGAGAGCAGGAAGCGGAGGGTCGACTCGGCGGCGTGCGCGTCGGTGAGCCGGACGAGGTTGACCGTCCTGCCCCGGCCGATCTCCTTGCCGAGGGAGCGCGTGAAGCCCTCCAACGCCTGTTGGGCGGCGGCCTGGTGGTGGTCGGCGGGGTCGAGCGGCGCGCCCAGCACCACGATCCGTCCGCTGGGCGCGACCGACCCGACGACGGGGTGCAGGGCGGCGTGCACCCCGTCGAGGGCGTCGACGTCGCGGACGGCGGTGGCGTCGAGGACGACGGCGGCGACGGGGCCGCCGTCGGGGGCGGGGGTGAGGCCCGTACGGGCGAGGACGGGGGCGAGGTCGAGGCCGGAGGCGCCCGCGGTCAGGTGGCGCAACGTCCCGTCGAGCCGGGGCTGTTGCTCCGACCAGCGGCAGAGCGGCGTCGGCTGGGGCAGCCCGAGGCGCCGGGTGAGGAAGCGGCCGGGCGCGGTGCCGGTGAAGCTCAGATAGCGGTCGGCTGCCATGGGCGACTCCTTGGGAATCCCGGGTTCTTACTCCAAAGTAAGGTTACCGTAGGTAAACCCCCGGAGCGGACAGGGTGACAGATGCCACCGCACGCCCCGGAGGACTGCACATCCCCGTCCCCGGACCACCCCCGAAACATCCCCGAACTCGCACGAACTCCCCACGCGAGCGCCGTACGATCACGCTGCCGACCGGCGGCGCGGCGCCGAGCCGCGGGCCGCCGGTGAACGCCTCCGCACGCGCGCCGCGTACCTCATGCGGCGGAGCAGTGCGCCCCGCCGCAAGGCCCCAGGAGCTGCCATGCCCATCTCGTACTCGTCCTCGTCGCCCGTGCCGCCCGATCCGGCGGGGCAGCCGCTGGAGCTGGACTACGACCCGGACGGCGGCCCGGTCCTCGTCGAGCCGGAGATCCGGCGGCTGGACGGAGAGGTGCGCGAGGTGGCCGTACCGCCGCTGGTCCCGCCCGTGTCGCACGGCTCGCTGGCCGACCTGCCGTTCGAGAACGCGGCCGTGGCACCGGACGAACGCGTCATCAGCCGCCGCACCGACGACGGCGGTTGGACGGACCTGACGACCACCGACTTCGCACGGCAGGTGCTGGACCTGGCCAAGGGCCTGATAGCGGAGGGCCTTGCGCCGGGCGACCGGATCGCGGTGATGGCGCGGACGTCCTACGAGTGGACCCTGCTCGACTTCGCCGCCTGGGCGGCCGGACTGGTGACCGTGCCGGTCTACCCGACCTCCTCCGTCTACCAGACCCGGTGGCTCCTCCAGGACTCGGGCGCGGTCGCCCTGGTCACCGAGACGGTGAGCCAGGCCTCGGCACTGGGACCCGAGCTGGGCCACCTCCCCGACCTGCGGCACCTGTGGGTCATCGAGAAGGGGCACCTGGAACGGCTGACGGAGCTGGGCGGCCCGGTGCCGGACCAGGAGGTGGACGTACGCCGTGGCGTGCTGGGCCCGGACACGCTCGCGACGCTCGTGTACACCTCGGGCACGACCGGCCGCCCGAAGGGCTGCGCGCTGACGCACGGCAACTTCCTGTCGGAGGTCGACAACGCGATCGAACTCCTGTACCCGGTCTTCAAGGCGCGGACGAACGTCGAGCCGTCCACCCTCCTCTTCCTCCCGCTCTCCCATGTCTTCGGCCGGATGGTGGCCATCGCCTGCGTCCGCGCCCGGGTCCGGCTCGGCCACGCGCCCAGCCTGAAGGCGTCCGACCTGATCGCCGACCTGGCGGGCTTCAAGCCGACCTTCCTGCTGGCCATCCCGTACATGCTGGAGAAGGTCTACAACAGCGCCCGCGCCACCGCCGAACGCGGCGGAAAGGCCTCGTCCTTCGAACGCGCCGCCAAGGTGGCCCGCCGCTACGGCGAGGCGATCGAGGCCCGCAAACAGGGCACAGGACCGGGCCCCGGCGCCCCCCTCAAGGCGGCCCGCGCCCTGTACGACCCGCTGGTCTACCGCCGGATCCGCAACGCCCTGGGCGGCAAGGTCCGCTATCTGATCTGCGGCGGCTCCCCGTTAAGCCGGGACCTGGCCGCCTTCTACGCGGGCGCGGGCATGGAGATCTACGAGGGGTACGGCCTGACCGAGTCCACGGGCGCCGCGACCGTCACCCCGCCCCTCAAGCCCCGGCTGGGCACGGTCGGCTGGCCCCTCCCCGGCACCCGGGTCCGGATCGCGGCCGACGGCGAGATCCTGCTCTCCGGCGGCCAGGTCCTGCGCGGCTACTGGGACCCCCACGCGGGCGGCGTCGTCCCCGCCTCCGCCGACGGCTGGTTCCCCACCGGCGACCTCGGCAGCCTCGACGGCGAGGGCTATCTCTCCATCACCGGCCGCAAGAAGGAGATCCTGATCACCGCGGGCGGCAAGAACGTGGCCCCCGCGCCCCTGGAGAACTGGCTCCGCAGCCACCCCCTGATCTCCCAGTGCCTGGTCCTGGGCGACCGCCGCCCCTACATCAGCGCCCTCATCACCCTCGACCTCGACGGCGCCAACCACTGGCGCCAGATGAACGGCCGCCCGCCCGCCTCACCGGAGGCCCTGGCGCGCGACGACGAGCTGCGCGCGATCCTGCAACGCGCCATCGACGAGGCCAACAAGATGGTCTCCCGCCCCGAGTCCATCCGCCGCTTCACCGTCCTCCCCGTCGACTTCACCGAGTGGTCCGGCCATCTGACTCCGTCGATGAAGCTCCGGCGCGAGGCGATCCTGCGGGACTTCTCGGCGGAGGTGGAGGCGATGTACGGGAGCTAGGCGTGGGGAGTACGGCAGCTGGCCGCCACCGTGTCGGCGAAGGCGCGTGCCGGTGGGGTCAGGGTGTCCCAGCGGCGGACCGCCCAGCCGACCGTCAGGGGGCGCAGGTCGGGGAGGGGGAGGAGACGGAGGTCGCCGCGGCCGTCGGTGAGGGGGAGGTCCGGCAGGGCGGGGACGACCGCGCGGCCGAGGCCCAGTTCGGCCAGGAGCAGGGCCGTGTCCCAGTCGGCCACGCTGGTGTCGTAGGAGAAGCGCACGCCCAGGTCGGCGCAGGCCGCCTCCAGATGGGCGGCGGAGGTGGAGTTCGGGGGGAGGCGGATCAGGCGCAGGTCCGTCAGCGACTCGGCGGTCACGGCCGTACCGTCCGCGAACCGCTCGTCGTCCGCCCGCACCGCCAGCAGCCACGGCAGCTCCACCACCGGCCGCTGCTCGATGCCGCGCACCGGCGGGCCCAGGGTGATCCAGGCCAGGTCGAGATCGCTGTCGGCCAGCGCGTCGAAGCAGGCGCGGCTGGAACTCTCGGTCCGGAACTCCAGGTTGACCCGGGGGTGGTGGCGCCGGAAGGTGACGATGGCGTCCGCCATGAAGTGCCGTACGGTCGTCGCGCCCGTCGCCACCCGTACCGAGCCGCTCTCCCCGTCGGCCAGGTCCCGCAGCCGCCGTATCGCCAGATCCAGCCCGGCGATCCCCTCGGCCGCGGCGGCCTCGAGCACCCGGCCCGCCCGGGTCGGCACGACCCCGCGGGGCTGCCGCTCCAGCAGGCCGACGCCCGTCTCCCGCTCCAGCCGCTTCACGTGCTGGCTCACCGCCGACTGCGTACAGCCCAGATCGCGCGCCACCGCACTGAGGCTTCCGGCCCGGCACACGGCCACGAACACCCGTAGGTCGTCGAGAGTCATGGACCCAAGGTAATGCTTGGGCTTCGGCAGTCTTCCT
Source organism: Streptomyces sp. NPDC057877 (assembly GCF_042796855.1). NCBI lineage: Bacteria > Bacillati > Actinomycetota > Actinomycetes > Kitasatosporales > Streptomycetaceae > Streptomyces > Streptomyces sp. NPDC057877. The sequence goes on along the minus strand of NZ_JBHVMS010000016.1, from coordinate 50,778 downwards.
TAGGATTGACTGCGACTTGGCCCTGTACGACGATCTCCACAGGGCCCGGGCGGCAACCCGCTCCGTGTGCTGGTCCTCGTCGTCGTCCGAGACGTCCGGAAGGAAGGGGAGGCCAAGTGAGGGAGCGGGTGCCGACCCACCACGCCGATCAGGCCCGCCTGCTGCTGCGCCAGTTGGGCGCCGAGGCCGTCGCCCACCGCGGCGGCACCCTGCTCGCCCACCTGGACCGGGTACGGCGACGGCTCGCCGACTGGTCCGCCCGGCCCGCCCTGCAACTCGCCGGGCTCTGCCACGCCTGTTACGGCACCGACGGCTTTCCGGCCACCCTGCTGCCGCTGGACCGCCGCGCCGACCTCGCGTCGGTGATCGGCGCGGAGGCCGAGGCGATCGTGTACGCCTACGCGAGCTGCGACCGCGACGCCAGCTATCCGGCCTTCCACGAACCGGCGTCCGCGCTCCACGACCGTTTCACCGGGGGCACCCTGGTCCCCGGCCTGCGCCTGCGCCGCGACCTCGCCGAACTCACCGCGGCCAACGAACTCGACCTGGCCCACCACGACCCGGTGTTCCGGGAACGGTGGGGTCCGGACCTGCTCACCCTCTTCACCCGCTTCCGGCCGCTGCTCAGCGAACCGGCGTGGCAGGAGTGCCGTGCGGTGCTCGGTCCGGAGCCGGACCGCGGCGCCCGCCGCTGACCACCGGCCCTCACTCCACGCCCAGCGCCCGCAGCGTCCCCGCCGTCACCGCCGCCCCCAGCACCACGACCACGAACGGCGCCCGACTGCCCCGAGCTCTCGACTTCGCTCGACCAGGGGGCACCCCCATGGCCAGTACGCCCGCCACCAGTACCCCGGCCGGGCGCGCCCAGCCCGCGAAACCGCCGCCCTCGGTCAGCGCCCCGGTCGCCAGCAGCGCCACCAGCAGCACCACGGCACCGGCGGACAGCAGCTCCCGCACCCGCACCGGCAACTCCACCCGCCCGTGCAGCACCGGCCCGACCAGCCGGAAGGCATACGTCCCGACCGCCAGCGCCAGGATCATCGCGACCGTCGCGCTCATGCCGTCCGCTCCCGTCGCCCGGACAGTGCCAGCCCGGCCAGGGCCAGCAGCACCGGCACGCCCGCCGGGACGGCCGGGGTCACGGCCAGGGCGAGCGCGGCGCCGAGGAGGGCGGCGCGCCGTACGGCCCGGTCCTCGCGCAGGACGGGCAGCACCAGGGCCACGAGTACGGCGGGGAAGGCGGCGTCCAGGCCGTAGCGGCCGGTGTCGCCGAGGGCGCTGCCCGCCAGCGCACCGGCCAGGACGCCCGCGTTCCACACGGTGAACAGGCCGAGCCCGGAGATCCAGAAGGCGGCCCGGCGCCGGGCCGGGTCCTGCTGGGCGAGGGCGAAGGCGACGGTCTCGTCCGTCACCAGATGCGCCCCGAGGAGCCGGGCGATCCGTCCCCGGCCCAGGATGTCCGCCACCGCGAGGCTGAAGGCGGCGGTGCGGGTGTTCAGCAGCAGTCCGGTGGCCGCCGCGGCGAGCGGACCGCCCCCGGCCAGCAGCACGCCGACCGCGCTGAACTGGGCCGAGCCCGCGTAGACGACCAGGGACATCACCACCGGCACCCACACCGGCAGCCCGCCGGTCACGGCGATGGCCCCGAAGGAGACGCCGACGACACCGCTCGCCAGCCAGACGAGGGAGGCGTCACGGACGAGGGATGCCATCATGGGGGCGGTAGGTGGTGTTCGGAGTAGCGAACGCATGTTCTCTACGATGAACGCGGAAGGGTCCGTTCGTCAAGGCGAACGATCGTAGTGATGGAGCGAACGCAATGGCAGACGGAACCGGCGGCGCGCCCTCGCCCCGCCTTCCCCTCGACGGAACCGGCGGCGCGCCCCCGCCCCGCCTTCCCCTCGACTGGATCGCCGCCGCCCTGCGGCGCGAACGCACCCGCGCGGGCCTCTCGCTCTCCGAGCTGGCCAAACGCGCCGGTATCGCCAAGTCCACGCTGTCGCAGCTGGAGGCCGGGGGCGGGAATCCGAGCGTGGAGACGCTGTGGGCGCTCGGGGTCGCGCTCGGGGTGCCGTTCAGCGCGCTGGTGGAGCCGCCCGCGCCCGCGGTACAGGTGATCCGGGCCGGGGAGGGCCCGTCCGTCGCCTCCGAGCAGGCGAACTACGTCGCCACGCTGCTCTCCGCCAGCCCGCCCGGCGCCCGCCGGGACATCTACCGGCTCCGGGCGGAACCCGGCGCGGCGCGGGAGTCGGAGCCGCATATTCCGGGGACGGTGGAACACCTCGTCGTCAGCGCCGGACGGGTGAAGGCGGGGCCGCGCGGTGAAGAGGTGGAGCTGGGGCCGGGCGATTATCTGGGTTACCGGGGTGATGTGGCCCATTCGTATGAGGCGCTGGCGTCCGGTACGGCCTTTGTGCTGATCATGCAGCACGTGTGAGGCGGGGACGGGGGCCGGGAGCGGTGCGGCCGGGCCGGTGTGGAATTCCCGGAGAATTCACCCGGTCGCCGCCCTCGCCGCGTCCGCCGCGGTGAAAGGGCAGGAGCCCCGTCGCCGTACTGGACGGCGCGGGGCTCCTTGGGTACTGCACTCGTTCCCGGATCGGAGGATCGATCAGACCGGGGTGACGTTCTCCGCCTGCGGGCCCTTCGGGCCCTGGGTGACGTCGAAGGACACCTGCTGGTTCTCCTCAAGGGACCGGAAGCCGGTCGCGTTGATCGCGGAGTAGTGGACGAAGACGTCGGGGCCGCCGCCTTCCTGGGCGATGAAACCAAAGCCCTTTTCGGCGTTGAACCACTTCACGGTTCCGGTAGCCATAAGCCCTCCTTGGGCTCAAAGGGTTGCCCTGCTCCAGAACCAGCAAGTGTGAAGATTTTTGAGTTCTGCACAACTGCATCCGTCTAGGAACGACGAGAGCCTGCGGTCACATGCTCCGCAGGCTCTGTACTGCAAGGGAAACCAAACTGCAACTTGCGGCGAGCCTAGCACGCGCGCAGGGGAATGCAATAGAGGGCAAGATCACGTCACCCGGATGTTTGAAGGGGCTCACGGGGCTGACGTGGCGTCCCGGCCGGTCCGGCCCGACCCCGGGGGCTGCACCCTACCCCAGGAGGTCTAGCCTCACGATGTGGACATTTCTCGCACCCGGCCGCGCGTCGGCCACATCCAGTTCCTGAACTGTCTGCCCCTGTACTGGGGGCTCGCCAGAACGGGCACGCTCCTCGACTTCGAGCTGACGAAGGACACCCCGGAGAAGCTCAGCGAGAAGCTGGTGCGGGGAGACCTCGACATCGGGCCGATCACCCTCGTGGAGTTCCTCAGGCACGCGGACGAGCTGGTCGCCTTCCCGGACATCGCCGTCGGCTGCGACGGGCCGGTGATGTCCTGCGTGATCGTCTCCCAGGTCCCGCTGGACCGCCTCGACGGCGCCCGGGTCGCCCTCGGTTCCACCTCCAGGACCTCGGTCCGGCTCGCCCAGCTGCTGCTGGCGGAACGCTTCGGCGTGACGCCCGACTACTACACCTGCCCGCCCGACCTCAGCCTGATGATGCAGGAGGCCGACGCCGCCGTCCTCATCGGGGACGCCGCCCTGCGCGCCAACCTGCACGACGGGCCCCGTTTCGGCCTGGACGTGCACGACCTGGGCGCGCTGTGGAAGGAGTGGACCGGGCTGCCGTTCGTCTTCGCGGTCTGGGCGGCGCGCCGCGACTACCTGGAGCGGGAGCCGGTCATCACCCGCAAGGTCCACGAGGCCTTCCTCGCCTCCCGCAACCTCTCCCTCGAGGAGGTCGCCAAGGTCGCCGAACAGGCCGCCCGCTGGGAGGCCTTCGACGAGGAGGTCCTCGCCCGCTACTTCACCACCCTCGACTTCCGCCTCGGCGCCCCGCAGCTCGCGGCGGTCGCGGAGTTCGCCCGCCGGGTGGGGCCGACGACCGGCTTCCCGGCTGATGTGAAGGTGGAGCTGCTGCAGCCGTAGGGCCCCGGGGGCGCGGGCTTATACGCTTCCGGGCAGTGCGCGGGACAGGGCTCATGCGCTTCCGGGCACCGCACGGGAATCGGGGGAACAACCGGGGGAAGGGGGCGGCATGCAGCCGCTCGGTGCCGACGAGCCCACCGTCGTGGGGCCCTACCGACTGCTCGGCCGACTCGGCTCCGGCGGGATGGGGCGGGTCTACCTCGGCCGCAGCGCCGGTGGCCGGACGGTCGCCGTCAAGATCGTGCATCCGCACTTCGCGCTCGACGAGGAGTTCCGCGCCCGCTTCCGACGGGAGGCCGAGGCGGCGCGGCGGGTCGGCGGCGCCTGGACCGCGCCGGTCCTCGACGCCGACCCCGAGGCGCCGGTGCCCTGGATCGCCACCGCCTACGCCGCCGGGCCGTCCCTCACCGCGGCGGTCACGGACGGCGGAGCGCTGCCCGCGCACACCGTACGGGCGCTCGGTGCCGGACTCGCCGAGGCGCTGGCGGCGGTGCACGACCTGGGACTCGTCCACCGGGACGTGAAGCCGTCCAACGTCCTGCTCACCCTCGACGGCCCCCTCCTCATCGACTTCGGCATCGCCCGCGCCACCGACGGCACCGCGTCCCTCACCTCCACCGGCGTCTCCATCGGCTCGCCCGGCTACATGTCCCCCGAGCAGATCCTCGGCAAGGGCGTCACGGGCGCCGCGGACGTCTTCTCGCTGGGCGCGGTCCTGGCGTACGCGGCGACCGGCGCGCCGCCCTTCCCCGGGGACTCCTCGGCCGCCCTGCTCTACAAGGTCGTCCACGAGGAGCCGGAACTGGACGGCCTGAGCGGGGAGTTGCGGGAGCTGGCCGCCGCCTGCCTGGCCAAGCAGCCGGGCGCCCGGCCCGCGCCCCGCGACATCGCCGCGCGGCTGGCTCCCGAGGGGGCCGCCCGGCTGGTCGGCGGGGGGTGGCTGCCGGGGGTGCTGGTGGAGCAGGTCAGCCGTAGTGCCGTACAGCTGCTGAACCTCGAGGGGGCGGGCGACGGGGCCTCGGTGTCGGGGCCGGTGGGGTTCAGCAGTCCGGCGGTGGGGGTGGCGCCGACGTCCACCGGGAACGGGAGCGGTGGGTCGGGGGAGTTCGGTCCGGCGCCGGTGATGCCGACGCCGCACATGCCCACGTACTCCCCGCCCACGGCGGATGCCTCCGGTGGCGGGCGTCCCGGCAGGGTCTCGCTGTCCGTGGCGGCGACCTCCGGGGCCGGTGCGGGCGGCCGGGGGCGGCGGGTGAGCTGCACCGTGGCGCTCGCGGTGGCGGGGGCGCTGGCCGCGGTGACGTTCGGGTCGGTGTTCGTCTTCGACCTGCTGCCGGGCGGCGGTTCGGACGACACCAGCGGGAGCGACACCGGCACGCGGCCCCCGGCGGCGAGCGAGAGCGCCCCCGGGGACTCCGGCGGGGCGGCGGAGGTCCCCGACCGCTACCTCGGCACCTGGGAGGGCCAGGGCACCGCCCTCGGCGGCACGCTGCCCATGGGCGCCTTCCAGGTCACCGTCGAGCGGGCCGAGGTGGGCGAGGAACTGGGCCGGGTCCGCAACACGGACCCGCTCGGCGGCGTCTGCACCGACGTACTGACCCTGCGGCAGGTGACCGAGAAGCGGCTGGTGGCGCGCGCCGTCGGGGCCGAGGGCAACCACGCCGGGTGCAGCCAGGCCGCGCACACCGTCCGCCTCACCCCGGTCGGCGACGACCTCACGTACCAGTCGGACAGTACGGACTCGGGGCAGCCGGAGGCGCGGTTGTCCAAGGTGGGGCAGTAGGCGGGGGGCGGAACCCGCTGGCGTAGGCTGGATCGGTCTGCCCACCCGTCTCCCACCACCACCCTTATTCAGAGCGCTGCGCGCGCACCTTTTGATTCCTTGACGAAAGGGACGCTTCGGTGACCGAGAAGGCCGACCTCCAGTCTGTGCTCGACCGTGCCGCGGCCGGTGGGCGGATCACGCCCGAGGAGGCGCTCGCGCTCTACCGCGACGCCCCGCTGCACGCCCTCGGCGCCGCCGCCGACGCCGTACGCCGCCGCCGGTACGCGGGCGTCGAGCACATCGCGACGTACATCATCGAGCGGAACATCAACTACACGAACGTCTGTGTGACGGCGTGCAAGTTCTGCGCCTTCTACGCGCCGCCGAAGGACAAGGCCAAGGGCTGGACCCGTGACCTGGACGACATCCTGCGCCGGTGCGCGGAGACCGTCGAGCTGGGCGGCACGCAGATCATGTTCCAGGGCGGCCACCACCCGGACTACGGCGTCGAGTACTACGAGAAGCACTTCGCCGCCATCAAGGCCGCCTACCCGCAGCTGGTGATCCACTCGCTGGGCGCGTCCGAGGTCGAGCACATGGCCCGGATCTCCAAGGTGAGCGTCGAGGAGGCGATCCAGCGGATCCACACCGCCGGGCTCGACTCCTTCGCGGGCGCCGGTGCCGAGCTGCTGCCGGAGCGGCCCCGCAAGGCCATCGCCCCGCTGAAGGAGAGCGGTGAGCGCTGGCTGGAGATCATGGAGACCGCCCACAACCTGGGCGTCGAGTCCACCTCCACCATGCTGATGGGGACCGGCGAGACCAACGCCGAGCGCATCGAGCACCTGCGGATGATCCGCGACGTACAGGACCGGACCGGCGGCTTCCGCGCCTTCATCCCGTACCTGTACCAGCCGCAGAACAACCACCTGAAGGGCCGCACGCAGGCCACCATCTTCGAGTACCTGCGGATGATCGCCGTCGCCCGGCTGTTCTTCGACAACGTCGCCCACATCCAGGGCTCCTGGCTCACCACCGGCAAGGACGCGGGCCAGCTCACCCTGCACTACGGCGCCGACGACCTCGGTTCGATCATGCTGGAGGAGAACGTCGTCTCCGCGGCCGGTGCCAAGCACCGCTCCAACCTGATGGAGATGATCGAGATGATCCGCGGCGCGGGCCGGGTGCCCGCCCAGCGGTCCACGACCTACGAGCACCTGCACGTCCACGACGACCCCGCGGACGACCCCGTCGACGGGCGCGTGATGTCCCACATCTCCTCCACCGCCATCGAGGGCGGCACCGCCCACCCCGAGCTGAAGCTGCTCGCTTCCAACTGACACCAGGTGCTGACCATTCATGCCGCCGACCTGGTGGTGGGCGGCGCCGGGGAACTGAAGGACGGCGCCGTCGTCGTCGACGGGGCGCGGATCGCGGCCGTGGGGTCGCTCGCCGAGCTGACCGAGCGGTTCCCGGGGGCACGGGTGCGGCGGTGGCCCGGCGTCCTCGGGCCCGGCCTCGTGCACGAGGGTCCGCTGCCGGACGCGCCTTCGCCGCGCGAGCGGGTGCACGCGGTGTTGAAGCGCGGGGTGACGGCGGTGCTCGCCGCGGATGTGGACAGCGCCGGGCTGCGGGGGGCCGCTGAGCGCGGTGGGGTGAGTGTGGTGGCCGGGGCGCGGTCGTCCGCTGGGCTTGGTGAGGGTGAGCGTGCTGACCTCGCCGTCTTCGCGGAGGCCCATGGGGTGGGGGAGGCCGTGGCCACGGTGTGCGGGGGGCGGTTGGTGCATCGGCGGCGGTGATCCGTCAGCCGGAGAGGGCCTCCGCGAACGCGCCCGGCGTCTGGGTCACGCCGCTGCAGTCGGTGGCGGCCCGTGTCTCGTCGTCCGCGCACTGCTGGTCCCGGAAGGTCGCCCACATCGACACCCAGGCGATCTCCTTCTCCTCCGCGAAGGCCCGTACCCGTGCCGCGTCCGCGAGGGTGAAGGTCTCGCCGTCGACGTCGTTCACGCCGATCATCGAGGTGAGCGCCATGGCCCGCCAGGCGCCCGCGTCGGACTGGCCGAAGACCTCCTTGAGCTGGGCGTGCGTGGCCTTCGCCGACCGGATCGCGTAGGCGCCCATGTCGCCGGTGTACGTGCTGCCGTAGTTCATCGTCATGATGTTGACGGTGGCGACCTGTACGCCGTGGTCGTTGGCGGACTCCAGCAGCGCCACGCTGTCGTCGTCGAGGCCGGAGGGCATCACCGGGAGCGTGAAGGACACCTCCAGCCCGGGCCGGTCCCGCTGGAGCAGCGCGATGGCCTCCGAGCGGAGGGCGACCGAGTCGGCGTCGGTGAGGGTGTCGCCCTCTATGTCGAAGTCGGCGCGGGTGGCACCGGCGGCGTCCAGGGCGGCGCCGTACGCCTCGGCCAGTTCCTCGGCGCTCTCGCAGGCGGTGGCCAGCTCGGCGCCGGACGCGCCGCCGAAGGAGACGCGGGTCTCGGTGAGCCCGGAGATCCGGGACGTGACCGTCGAGTCGTCGACGGGGTGGGTGCCGCCCCAGGTGGGGGTGCAGCCGGTCCCGTCGGCGATCACGAAGGCGAGGTTGTACGTCGTGGGGGATCCGGCGGTGTCGTGGTCGGAGGGGGTGGTGGCGCTGACGTAGGGGGCGTAGGCGGTGGTGTCCGGTGCTTCCTCGGTCGCCGCGTCCGTCGTCTGCGCGGTTGCCCGGTCAGCTGACGTGTGCGCGGTGGTCGTGGAGCAGGCCGTCACCGCCAGTGCGACCAGGCAGCTCAGCCCGGCCACCGGCCTGAGGAAACTCCGCATCGCTGACGCACCCGCTCTCATGGATCGCTTCTGGGGGAGGGGAAACGTCTCACACGAGTCTGGGATTCGACGCCGATTTGCGGCTGCGCAGGGATTCTCTCAGCGGACGGACAGGTTGGGGGACTTTCCATGGGCTGCTCACAACTCGCCAGTGCCCCGCACAAATAAAGCTTCCCTACCGTCCGGGGAATGCATTCCGAGTCTGTCATCGACGACCGTGCCACCGCGCACGGTCGCCACCGCAAACGCGGTAACGGGTCAGTGGCCATCGAGGGGCCCGTGTTCGTCGACACCTCCGGGCGCCGGGCCAGGGTGCTGCGCCGGATCGGTCTCCTCCTCGGGGTCGCCTGCCTCGGGTACGCCGTCCTGCTGGGCGCGGCCTTCATGGGCTGGGGGACCTCGCTCACGCCGTCCTCGCTGTTGCCGTTCGGCGCGGGGGGCGGGCCCGGTCAGGGGGGCGTCCCCAGTGGCGCGCCCGGCACCGGTGTGCCGCCGCAGGGTGGTTACGGCGCCTCATGACCACCGCTCCCGCCCGCCCCGCGCGGGTCGTCCTCGCCCTGCTGCTCCTGCTCGCGCTGACCTCCGTACTGCTGCTGGACGGCTATCTGCGCGCCGAGGTCGGGGGCGACCAGCGCGTACGCACCGGCGCCAGCGCCAGCGACGTACCGGACGAGATCCTGAGCGGCGGGCCCATCCTCACCTTCCGGGGCGGTCAGGCCACCACCCTCTCCGTGCCGGACAAGACGATCGCGCTGACCTTCGACGACGGGCCCGACCCGACCTGGACCCCGCAGATCCTGCAGGTGCTGGAGGAGTACGACGTCCCGGCGACCTTCTTCGTCGTCGGGTCGATGGTGTCCCGGTACCCCGGCATCGTGCGGGACCTGGTGGAGCAGGGCAACGAGGTCGGCGTCCACACCTTCACGCACGTCGACCTGTCGTACCAGAGCGAGGCCCGCGTCACGCGCGAGATGACGCAGACCCAGCTCGCGCTCGCGGGCGCGGCCGGGATCACGACGACCCTGTTCCGGGCTCCGTACTCCTCGCAGACCGACGCCATCGACAACTACAGCTGGCCCGTCTACCAGTCGCTCGGCGAGCAGGGCTACACCAGCGTCTTCGTCGACACCGACAGCGACGACTGGAAGACACCTGGCGTGGCGAAGATCGTCAAGTGGGCCACCCCGGAGGACGGGGAGGGCGCGTCCGTGCTGATGCACGACGCGGGCGGCGACCGCTCCCAGACGGTGAAGGCGCTCGCCGAGTACATCGAGAAGATGCGGGGGGAGGGGTACACCTTCACGACGGTCAGCGGGGCGATGGGGGTGGCACAGGCGGAGGCGCGGGAGGAGGCCGGGGAGGCCCTTGCCGCGCCGGGTGCGGGTGCCGCGCCTGGTTCCGGCTCCGCTTCCGACTCCGGTTCCGGCTCTGACTCCGCTTCCGACTCCGGTTCCGGCTCTGACTCCGCTTCCGGCTCCGGTTCCGGCTCTGCTTCCGACTCCGGCTCAGGCTCCGACTCCGGCTCAGGCTCCGACTCCGGCTCCGGCTCCGGTACGGCGATGCTCCAGGCCGCCCACCGCGAGGCCACCGGCACCACCCTCTACGAGGGCAAGGCGCTCGTCGCGGCCGTCGCCGTCGCCGAGTGGACCGTGCCCGCGCTGTCCGTCGGGCTGGCGGTGGTCGGCGTGGCCGTGCTGGGCCGGTTCGGGATGATGGTGGTCCTGGCCCGGCGCCACTACCGGCAGCGCAACCGGCGCCGGTTCAACTGGGGGCCGCGGGTCACCGCTCCGGTGAGCGTGATCGTCCCGGCGTACAACGAGAAGGAGTGCATCGCCAACACCCTCGACTCGCTGGCGCTGAGCACCCACCCGATCGAGATCATCGTTGTCGACGACGGGTCGACGGACGGTACGGCCGATATCGCCGAGTCCCTCGGCATGCCGAACGTGCGTGTCATCCGGCAGGAGAACGCGGGCAAGCCCGCCGCCCTCAACAACGGTGTCCGCAACGCCCGTCACGACATCGTCGTGATGATGGACGGCGACACCGTCTTCGAACCGGACACCGTACGGCAGCTCGTCCAGCCCTTCGCCGACCCCGCCGTGGGCGCGGTCGCGGGCAACGCCAAGGTCGGCAACCGCAACACCGTGATCGGGGCCTGGCAGCACATCGAGTACGTGATGGGCTTCAACCTCGACCGCCGCATGTACGACCTGCTGCGCTGCATGCCCACCATCCCGGGCGCGATCGGCGCGTTCCGGCGGGAGGCCGTGACGCGGGTCGGCGGGATGAGCGAGGACACCCTCGCCGAGGACACGGACATCACCATCGCCCTGCACCGCGCGGGCTGGCGGGTCGTCTACCAGGAGCACGCGCGGGCATGGACCGAGGCGCCGGGTTCGCTGAAGCAGCTGTGGTCGCAGCGCTACCGGTGGTCGTACGGCACCATGCAGGCCCTCTGGAAGCACCGCAAGTCCCTGACGGACAAGGGGCCCTCGGGGCGGTTCGGTCGGGTCGGGATGCCGCTCGTGGTCGTCTTCCAGATCGTCACGCCGGTCTTCGCGCCGCTCATCGACGTCTTCACCGCCTACTCGATGATCTTCATCGACTTCAGGGCCGCGCTGCTGGCGTGGCTGGCGGTGCTGGGGGTGCAGCTGGCGTGCGCGGCGTACGCCTTCCGGCTGGACCGGGAGAAGTACCGGTATCTGCTGATGATGCCGCTCCAGCAGCTCGCCTACCGGCAGATGATGTACCTGGTCCTGATCCATTCCTGCGTCACCGCGCTCACGGGCGGGCGGCTGCGGTGGCAGAAGCTGAAGCGGACGGGTGAGGTCGGGACACCGGCGGGAGCGGGGTCTTCGGGCTGATGGGGGCGCATCGCAAGGCGGTCGGGGCGGGTTCTGCGGGCCGCGGTCGTGACCGGTACTTCGACGTGCTGCGGGCCCTCGCCCTCGTCCGCGTGGTCACGTACCACACCTTCGGCTGGCCCTGGGCGGGCATGGTGTTCCCCTCGATGGGGATCATGTTCGCCCTCGCCGGGAGCCTGATGGCGAAGTCGCTGGAGCGCCCGGCGCTGGCGGTGATCCGGGGGCGGGTGCGCCGGTTGCTGCCGCCGTTCTGGTTCTGGGGCTGCTTCGTGGTGCTCGCGATGCTGGTGCACGGCTGGATGCCGGGCTGGCAGATCGTCTACTGGGTGGTGCCGCTCGGCGACCCGCCGGGCGACGCGTGGGCCGAGCAGGCGTGGGAGGTCGTCTGGTACCTGCGCACGTACCTGTGGCTGGTCCTGCTCTCCCCGCCGCTGCTGTGGCTGCTGCGCCGGGCGCCGGTCCCGGTGCTGCTGCTGTCGCTGGTGCCGGTCCTGGTGTTCACGTACGTCTGGTGGCCACCGGACGGCCGCCTCGGCACCGGGCTGTGGGACCTGGCGACGTACCTGTTCTGCTGGCTGCTCGGCTTCGCCCACCGCGACGGTGTGCTGCGGCGGCTGCGGCCGTTCGCGGTCGTCGTGCTGTCGCTGGCCGCGCTGGGCTACGGCGGCTGGTACGCGCTGACCCACCAGGCCGAGTACGGCGGCACCTACGACCTCGACGACAACCCCCTGGCGCAGGCGTTCTGGTCGGCGGGCTTCGTGACGCCGCTGATCTACGCCAAGGCCCGCCTCGGCACCGGCCTCGCCGGGCTGGCCCGCTTCCGGCGGCTCGACCGGATCGTGGCCGTGCTCAACGCCCGCGCGGTGACGGTCTACCTCTGGCACGAGATCGCGCTGATCCTCGCCGTGCCGCTGATCGACCGGTTCTGGCGGGTACCCGCCTTCGAGGCCCATCTGCCGCTGGAGAGCCAGTGGTTCCTGTTCGGGGTGGCGTGGGTGCTGATCGGGGTGTTCGTGCTGCTGTGCGGGTGGGTGGAGGACGTGGCGGCGCGGCGGGCGCCGCGGCTCGTCCCGGGCGCCGTGCCCCGCGGCCCTGCTGCAAGAATGGCTCCGTGACCCGCGCATCCCTGGAAAAGCAGCCGCACGAAGTCGCCTCGATGTTCGACGACGTCGCGGAACGGTACGACCTCACCAACGACGTGCTCTCCCTCGGCCAGGACCGGCGATGGCGCAAGGAGGTCGCCCGGGCCGTCGACGCGCGCCCCGCGCAGAAGGTCCTCGACCTGGCGGCCGGTACGGGCACCTCGTCCCTGCCGTTCACCCGCGCGGGAGCCTTCGTCGTGCCCTGCGACTTCTCCCTCGGGATGCTCCAGGTCGGCAAGCGGCGCCAGCCGTGGATGCCGTTCACCGCAGGGGACGCGACCAGGCTGCCGTTCAAGGACGACACCTTCGACGCGGTGACGATCTCCTTCGGGCTGCGCAACGTCCAGGACACGGACGCGGCGCTGCGGGAGATGTACCGGGTCACCCGGCCCGGCGGGCGCGTCGTCATCTGCGAGTTCTCGCACCCGACGTGGACGCCCTTCCGGACCGTCTACACCGAGTACCTCATGCGCGCCCTGCCCCCGGTCGCCCGGGCCGTCTCCTCCAGCCCCGACGCCTACGTCTACCTCGCCGAGTCCATCCGCGCCTGGCCCGACCAGCCCGCCCTCGCCGAACGCCTCCGTGACGCGGGCTGGTCGAGCGTGGCCTGGCGGAACCTGACGGGCGGGGTCGTGGCGCTGCACCGGGGGTTCAAGGTGGCGCGGGCACGTGGGGGGACGTCTCAGTAGGGCACGCCGACGAACGGGTCCCGCGGTTCGTCCAACTCCCTGCGCACCCCGCCCCCGGGAGGACCCGGCACGCGCGGCTCCCGCACGCCCGCGCCCCCGCCTCCCTCACCCTCCCCGAGGTCGAACCACACGGTCACCACGGCCCCGCGCGGGATCTCGACGCCGGGCGGCGGGTACTGCCGTACGACGTAGTCGACGACGGTGCGGTGGAAGTCGGGCCGGTCCGGCGCGGCGAGCAGCACCCCGTGCGCCTCGGCCGCCTCGCGCGCGTCCACGGCCATCAGACCGACCAGCTTCGGCACCCGCACCTCGGGCGTCCTGGGTGTTATGCGCACAGATGTCACCCCCAGCGGTACTGGCAGGGTAACCCCAGGGAGGCCCGTCGGGAAGCGTCAAGTACCTTTCCGTAGCCGACTGTTACTGTCAGTCACGGTCGCTGGAGATCGCCTGGAGCGCGAGTCGATAGCACCGCCCCTTCTGCTGTGTCGCGGGGGACATGAAGGTCTCGGCGAGCCGCATGCCGAGCCGCTGGGTGACCGCGATCGAGCGGGCGTTGCGCGCGTTGACCATCGCCACGACCGAGGGAACCCCCGCCGCCCTGACCCGTTCCAGGGTCTCCTGCGCGGCGGCCGTGACGTACCCCTTGCCCCAGTGCTCCCGCGCGAGCCGCCACCCGATCTCGATCTCGCCCTGCGGGCCCCACTCCCAGGGCCAGGGCTGGGCGCCGGTGAAGCCGATGACCCGGTCCCGGTCGTCCAGCATGGTCCACAGGCAGAAGCCGTGCTCGGCGTCGTGACGGCGCTGGCGGGCGGTCAGCTCCTCGTAGACGGACAGTTCCGCGGACCGGCCGCCGTGGAACTCCATGACATCCGGGTGGTCGAACGCCCGGTGCCAGGCGACGGCGTCCTCGTCGGTGGGGACGCGCAGCCGTACTACGGGGAGGGTTCGGTTCACGAGGGCAGCCCTTCAGCCGGGTGATCAATTCTGCTGAATAGACTGCCCATGTCCAGTGCCGGTCGGCACACAGATTTCGAACTTGGGGAGATCCCGCCGTGGCCGAGTCTCTGACGGACAACACCGCCGATGTGATCGTCGTGGGCGCGGGCCCGGCCGGTTCCACGACGGCCTACCACTTGGCCAAGGCCGGAATGAACGTGCTGCTACTGGAGAAGACCGAGTTCCCACGGGAGAAGGTCTGCGGCGACGGTCTCACCCCGCGCGCGGTCAAGCAGCTGGTGGCGATGGGCATCGACATCTCCGAGGAGGCGGGCTGGCTGCGTAACAAGGGCCTGCGCATCATCGGTGGCGGTGTCCGGCTCCAGCTGGACTGGCCGGATCTCGCCTCCTTCCCGGACTACGGACTGGTCCGCAAGCGCGACGACTTCGACGAGCAGCTCGCCCGGCAGGCCCAGAAGGCGGGCGCCCGGCTGCACGAGCGCTGCAACGTCAGCGAGCCGATCGTCGACGCCCGCACGGGCCGTATCACCGGCGTGCGCGCCAAGCTGGGAGAGGACAAGCAGGAGGTCACCTTCCACGCGCCCCTCGTCGTCGCCGCCGACGGCAACTCCACCCGCCTCTCCCTCGCGATGGGCCTGCACCGCCGCGAGGACCGCCCGATGGGCGTCGCGGTCCGTACGTACTTCACCTCCCCGCGTCACCACGACGACTACCTGGAGTCCTGGCTGGAACTCTGGGACCGGCGCGGCCCCCAGGACCGTCTGCTGCCCGGCTACGGCTGGATCTTCGGCATGGGCGACGGCACGTCCAACGTCGGCCTGGGCGTCCTGAACACCTCCGACTCCTTCAAGGAGCTGGACTGGCGCGAGGTGCTGAAGGCCTGGTGCGCGTCCATGCCGGAGGACTGGGGCTACACCCCGGACAACATGACCGGCCCGATCCGCGGCGCCGCCCTCCCCATGGCCTTCAACCGCCAGCCGCACTACACGCGCGGGCTGCTCCTCGTCGGCGACGCCGGCGGCCTGGTGAACCCCTTCAACGGCGAGGGCATCGCCTACGCCATGGAGTCCGCCCAGATCGCCGCCGACGTCATCGTCCAGGCCCACGCGCGCGCGACCCCGGCCCAGCGCGAGGCGGCCCTGCAGCGCTACCCGCGCGTGCTCAAGGACACCTACGGCGGCTACTACACGCTCGGCCGCGCCTTCGTGAAGCTCATCGGCAACCCCAAGGTCATGCAGATCGCCGCCCAGCGCGGACTGACCCACCCCATGCTGATGCGGTTCACGCTGAAGCTCCTCGCCAACCTCACCGACCCCACGGGCGGCGACGCGATGGACCGCATCATCAACGGCCTGAGCAAGGTGGCCCCGAAGGCCTGACCCAGGCCCTAGGCCTTGAGCGCCTCCACGTTGGCGGCCCGGCGGGCGAACACCTCGTCCCGCCGGGCCGCGACCTGCCGCAGGGCCTGCTTCCGCTCGCGCGCGGAGAGCCGGTCGAGATACACCTGACCGTTCACATGGTCGGTCTCGTGCGCGAGACACCGCGCGAAGTAGCCCGTCCCCTCGATGACGACCGGCGCGCCGTCCCTGTCGCGCCCGCGTACGACGGCCCGGTCCGGGCGCGGTACGACCATCAGCGCGCCGGGTACCGACAGGCACCCCTCGCTGTCGTCGACCAGCCGTCGCCCGGCCGGATCCAGCGGTTCGAGCACCGGATTGACGATGTGCCCGACATGTCGGACTCCGTCGTCGTCCGGGCAGTCGTAGACGAACAGCCGCAGATCGACGCCGACCTGATTCGCCGCCAGTCCGGCCCCCTCGGCGATGTACATGGTCAGGAACATGTCGTCGATGAGCGCGGCGAGGTCGGGCCCGAACTCCGTCACGTCCCGGCACGGCTTGTGCAGGACCTGCTCACCGACCTCGGTGATCCGCCGCACCGATCCGCGCCGGGCTTCCGGCGCGAGCGGCGGGTAGGACTCCACGGGCCGTCCCTGGAGGAAGACGCTGGGCATCGCTGCCCCTCCTTGTCCCTTACGCGGTCCCGCCACCGTGGCGTGACCGTCGGGGAAGAGACTGTCGGGACAGCTCGCGCCCGTGCAACGGGTGGTACGGCGAAGGGCCGCTGCCCCCGAGCGGCTGCGGCCCTTTCCCCTGGCGCCCGTCGGCGCGCGTCGCTCCGGTCAGAGCACGCGCACCGCGCCCGACGCCGGGTAGCCGGAGAGGTCCTGGATGACGACACCCTTGGAGGGGTTGGCCGCGTCCAGGTACTGGCCGTTACCGATGTACACCCCTGTGTGATACGCGGAGCCCTTGCCGCCCCAGTACAGGATGTCGCCGACCTGGAGGGCGGAGAGGGAGACCTCGGTGCCGACCATCGACTGGTCCTGCGAGACCCGGGGGAGGTCCACGCCGACCTGGCGGAAGGCGGCCTGGACGAGGCTGGAGCAGTCCCAGGCGTTGGGGCCGGTGGCGCCCAGGACGTAGGCGTCGCCCAGCTGGGCCTTGAGGAAGGAGATGACCGTCGCCACGCTGCCGCTGGCCGGTGCGGAGGCCGTGGTGCCGGTGTCGGCGCTCGCGCTGGCCGTGAGGGTGGTGCGCTCGGCGTCGCGGGTGGCCCGCTCCGCGGCGGCCTGGCGGGCGGCCTCCGCGGCCTTCTTCTTGGCCTCGGCCTTCCGCTTGGCCTCGGCGAGGTCCGCCTTGGCCTCCTTCGCGGCCTTTGCGGCGGCCGCGTCTCGCTCGGCCTCCAGCTCGTAGCTCGCGGCCGCCAGTTGGGTGGCGTCCGCGGACTCGGCGACCTGAGCGGCCAGGTCGGCCGTCAGGACGGGCAGTTCAAGCGTCTGTGTGACCGGCTCGGCGGCGTTCGCCGCGGCCGACGCACTGGCCACTGCCACGGTGCTGAGGATGCCACCGGCAACTCCGGCGCGCATCGCGATCGTCGAGGACGCGGTGCGGCGGGGCTTCCGGTGGCTGCGTATGTGAGCGGTGTGGGACATGAGAACAACCGGTATCAGGGGCTCCTCCATACCTACAAGAAACGTGTGCTGCGCCACAGTTGTTCAACCGGCACCCCGAACGCTTGGCGCACCGCCCTTTATTGACGCCGTAACGGACATTGCGGACGCAGTCATTCAAGCCTGTGATCACGGCCTTTCGTTGTTACGTCCGAATTGCCCGCGACCTACCACTCGTTGCGTCCGTTGGCCAAGCCCGCTTTTCATCCGCCTCTCATGAATGTGGCGGAGGTCACGGAACGGTTGCCCCGGCGGTCGCGTCCCGCGCGGGAACCGGAGCCGGGCCGACTTCGTGAACGCGTGCACGCGTCCACACCCCCTCGCGCGGCTCCCGCTGAAGTGTGAACGTGATCCACTACCAGCCGCTCCCGTCCATCTCCAATTTGCATGCAGCGGAACCATCTTGATATTGAGACGACCCCTCTGAACTGCACTGACGAGCGAAAATGTCACCTCTGGTGATCACTCGGACGCTTCACGTGCGAAGATCACCGCTCATCCGACTTCATGATCCTTCGTCAGGTGGTGGAGATCACAAAGCTTGAGCAATACCCCGTGTCGCAGATCACAGAGCTGCGGGCATAAGATGCGAGGCAACTGGGCTTGTGACCTGCTTCACATGTTCTCGATCTTCGCCGGGACAAGCGGGGTTTGTGGGACTGACGGGGCGGATGCGAGTCCAAAGCACACCGCCAGCAGTCAGTGCCGACTGAGAGGAGCGAGGAGCGGTGAACGCGTATGCGCCCATCCTCGTACTGGGAGCCCTCGGGGCAGGCTTTGCGATCTTCTCCGTGGTCATGGCCACGCTGATCGGTCCAAAGCGATACAACCGGGCCAAGCTCGAGGCCTACGAGTGCGGCATCGAGCCGACCCCCACGCCGGCCGGCGGCGGGCGTTTCCCCATCAAGTACTACCTGACGGCGATGCTCTTCATCGTCTTCGACATCGAGATCGTCTTCCTCTACCCCTGGGCCGTCACCTTCGACGCCCTGGGTGTGTTCGGGCTCGTGGAGATGCTGCTCTTCGTGCTCACCGTCTTCGTCGCGTACGCGTACGTGTGGCGGCGCGGCGGCCTGGAATGGGACTGAGGGGCCTTTAGCCATGGGACTTGAAGAAAAGCTGCCGAGCGGATTCCTGCTGACCACCGTCGAGCAGGCCGCCGGGTGGGTGCGCAAGTCGTCGGTCTTCCCGGCCACCTTCGGCCTCGCCTGTTGTGCCATCGAGATGATGACCACCGGCGCCGGGCGGTACGACCTCGCACGCTTCGGCATGGAGGTCTTCCGCGGCTCACCCCGCCAGGCGGACCTGATGATCGTGGCGGGCCGGGTGAGCCAGAAGATGGCGCCGGTGCTGCGGCAGGTCTACGACCAGATGCCGAGCCCCAAGTGGGTGATCTCCATGGGCGTGTGCGCGTCCTCGGGCGGCATGTTCAACAACTACGCCATCGTCCAGGGCGTCGACCACGTCGTCCCGGTCGACATCTATCTCCCCGGCTGCCCACCACGGCCCGAGATGCTGATGGACGCCATCCTCAAGCTCCACCACAAGATCCAGCACTCCAAGCTCGGCGTGAACGCGGAGGAAGCGGCCCGCGAGGCGGAGGAGGCGGCGCTCAAGGCCCTGCCGACGATCGAGATGAAGGGGCTGCTGCGATGAGCGAGGCCAACGGCAACGAGGTCAATCCAGAAAAGGACCTCTCCGCCTCCAACCTCCCCGGCCAGCGCGGCCAGGGCGGCGAGGAGATCCGCGTCCAGCGCGGCATGTTCGGCGCCAACAACGGCGGCGACACCTCCGGCTACGGCGGCCTGGTCCGCTCGGTCCGGCTCCCGGGACCGGCGTCCCGCCCCTACGGCGGCTGGTTCGACGAGGTCGCCGACGAACTGGAAGGCGCCCTGGAGGAACAGGGACTCCTGCCCGCCAACGCCATCGACAAGACGGTCGTCGACCGCGGCGAACTCACCTTCCACATCGAACGCGAACACCTGGTCCGCGTCGCCCGCACCCTGCGCGACGACCCCGCCCTGCGCTTCGAACTGTGCACCGGCGTCAGCGGCGTCCACTACCCGCACGACAAGGGCCGCGAGCTGCACGCCGTCTACCACCTGCGCTCGATCACCCACAACCGGCTGATCCGCCTCGAGGTCAGCGCCCCGGACGCCGATCCCCACATCCCGTCCCTGGTCGCCGTCTACCCGACGAACGACTGGCACGAGCGCGAGACGTACGACTTCTTCGGCATCGTCTTCGACGGCCACCCGGCCCTGACCCGGATCATGATGCCGGACGACTGGCAGGGCCACCCGCAGCGCAAGGACTACCCCCTCGGCGGCATCCCCGTCGAGTACAAGGGCGCCCAGATCCCGGCTCCGGACCAGCGGAGGTCGTACTCATGAGCACTTCCCACGCCTCCCCCAGGGAGACGACCGAGGGCACCGTCTACACGGTCACCGGCGGCGACTGGGACGAGGTCGTCCAGTCCGCGGCCCGCGCCGACGACGAGCGCATCGTCGTCAACATGGGCCCCCAGCACCCCTCCACCCATGGCGTGCTCCGCCTCATCCTGGAGATCGAGGGCGAGACGGTCACCGAGGCCCGCTGCGGCATCGGCTATCTGCACACCGGCATCGAGAAGAACCTCGAGTACCGCACGTGGACGCAGGGCACCACCTTCGTCACGCGCATGGATTACCTGACGTCCTTCTTCAACGAGACCGGCTACTGCCTCGCCGTCGAGAGGCTCCTCGGCATCGAGGACCAGATCCCCGACCGCGCCACCCTGATCCGTGTGCTCCTGATGGAGCTGAACCGGCTCTCCTCGCACCTGGTGTGCATCGCCACCGGCGGCATGGAACTCGGCGCGACCACGATCATGATCTACGGATTCCGTGATCGTGAAATGATTCTCGACATCTACGAGCTGATCACGGGCCTGCGGATGAACCACGCGTACATCCGCCCCGGCGGACTCGCCCAGGACCTGCCGCCCGGCGCGGTGGACCAGATCCGCGAGTTCGTGAAGAAGATGAAGAAGAACCTCCCGGAGTACGACAAGCTCGCCACCGGGAACCCCATCTTCAAGGCCCGTATGCAGGACGTCGGCCACCTCGACCTGACGGGCTGCATGGCCCTCGGCGTCACCGGCCCGATGCTGCGCTCCGCGGGACTGCCGCACGACCTGCGCAAGTCCCAGCCGTACTGCGGCTACGAGACCTTCGACTTCGACGTCCCGACCGCCGACACCTGCGACGCCTACGGCCGCTTCCTGATCCGCCTGGAGGAGATGCGCCAGTCGCTCAGGATCGTCGAGCAGTGCCTGGACCGGCTCCAGCCCGGCCCGGTCATGGTCACCGACAAGAAGATCGCCTGGCCCGCCCAGCTCGCCCTGGGACCGGACGGCCTTGGCAACTCCCTGGACCACATCAAGAAGATCATGGGCACCTCCATGGAGGCCCTGATCCACCACTTCAAGCTGGTGACCGAGGGCTTCCGCGTCCCGCCGGGACAGGCGTACGCGGCCGTCGAGTCACCCAAGGGCGAACTCGGCGTACACGCCGTCTCCGACGGCGGCACCCGCCCTTACCGGGTCCACTTCCGCGACCCGTCCTTCACCAACCTTCAGGCCATGGCGGCGATGTGCGAGGGCGGCCAGGTGGCCGACGTCATCGTCGCTGTCGCGTCCATCGACCCCGTGATGGGAGGCGTCGACCGGTGACCACCAGTTCTTCGGAGCGGGGCGTCAGCCTGGGCATGCCCGAACTGCCCGCGCCCGACTACCCGGACGACGTCCGCACCCGGCTGGAGCGGGACGCGCGCGAGATCATCGCCCGCTACCCCGACTCCCGCTCCGCTCTCCTGCCGATGCTGCACCTCGTGCAGTCGGAGGAGGGCCATGTCACGCGCACCGGGATGCGGTTCTGCGCGGACATGCTCGGCCTGACCACGGCCGAGGTCACCGCGGTCGCCACCTTCTACACCATGTACCGGCGCCGCCCGAGCGGTGACTACCAGGTCGGGGTGTGCACCAACACCCTGTGCGCGGTGATGGGCGGAGACGCGATCTTCGAGGCCCTCCAGGAGCACCTCGGCCTCGGCAACGGCGAGACCACCGACGACGGCAAGGTCACCCTGGAGCACATCGAGTGCAACGCGGCCTGTGACTTCGCGCCGGTCGTGATGGTCAACTGGGAGTTCTTCGACAACCAGACCGTCGACAGCGCCAAGCAGCTCGTGGACGACCTGCGCACCGGCGCCCAGGTCTCGCCCACCCGCGGGGCGCCGCTGTGCACCTTCAAGGAGACCGCCCGGATCCTGGCGGGCTTCCCCGACGAGCGCGAGGGCGCGGTCGAGGCGACCGGAAGCGCGGGACCCGCCTCACTGGTCGGCCTCAAGCTCGCCAAGGGCGAGTCGGCACCCGCGCGGATCGTGCACCCGAGGGACGCCGGGCCGCACGACCAGCCGCAGGACAAGGTGCACGAGCCGTCGCCCACCGAGCACCTCAGCTCGCACGACGCGCCGCAGGACACATCGGCCTCCGACCCCACCCACCCGGCGGGGCCCGTCGCCGAGGAGGGGGAGTGATGACCTTGGCACCCGAGCTGAAAGACACCAGCCCCGAGAAGCTGCTCGCACCCGTGCTGTCGGCCTTCTGGGACGAGGACAGGTCCTGGACGCTGGACGTGTACCAAAGGCACGAGGGATACGAGGGACTCCGCAAGGCGCTGGCCATGTCGCCCGACGACGTGATCGCGTACGTCAAGGACTCCGGGCTGCGCGGGCGTGGCGGCGCGGGATTCCCCACCGGAATGAAATGGCAGTTCATTCCGCAGGGGGATGGAAAGCCACACTATCTAGTTGTCAACGCCGACGAATCGGAGCCCGGAACCTGCAAGGACATTCCGCTCCTCTTCGCGAACCCGCATAGCCTCATCGAGGGCATTGTCATCGCGTGTTATGCCATCCGGTCTTCGCATGCCTTCATCTATCTGCGTGGTGAAGTGGTCTCCGTGCTGCGGCGGTTGCACTCGGCCGTGAGCGAGGCCTATGCGGCCGGCTACCTGGGCGAGAACGTCCTGGGCAGCGGCCTCGATCTCGATATCACCGTGCACGCGGGCGCGGGCGCGTACATCTGCGGTGAGGAGACCGCACTGCTCGACTCGCTCGAAGGCCGCCGTGGGCAACCGCGGCTCCGTCCCCCCTTTCCTGCCGTCGCGGGCCTCTATGCGTGCCCGACTGTTGTGAACAACGTCGAGTCCATCGCGTCGGTTCCCGCCATCATGAAAAACGGCAAGGAATGGTTCAGGTCGATGGGCAGCGAGAAGTCCCCGGGCTTCACGCTCTACTCGCTCAGCGGCCATGTCGCCAGCCCCGGCCAGTACGAGGGCCCGCTCGGCATCACGCTGCGCCAGCTCCTGGAGATGGGCGGCGGCATGCGGCCCGGCCACCGGCTGAAGTTCTGGACCCCGGGCGGCTCCTCGACACCGATGTTCACCGACGAGCACCTGGACGTCCCCCTCGACTACGAAGGAGTGGGCGCCGCGGGTTCCATGCTCGGCACGAAGGCGCTCCAGTGCTTCGACGAGACGACCTGCGTGGTGCGGGCCGTGACCCGCTGGACCGAGTTCTACGCCCATGAGTCCTGCGGCAAGTGCACACCCTGCCGCGAAGGCACGTACTGGCTCGTGCAGTTGCTGCGCGACATCGAGGCGGGCAAGGGCCAGATGGCCGACCTCGACAAGCTCAACGACATCGCCGACAACATCAACGGCAAGTCGTTCTGCGCCCTCGGCGACGGCGCCGCCGCGCCGATCTTCTCCTCGCTGAAGTACTTCCGTGAGGAGTACGAGCAGCACATCACGGGCCGTGGCTGCCCCTTCGACCCGGCCAAGTCGACGGCCTGGGCCGATCACCGTACGGAGGTGAACGCATGACAGTGACCACCAGCGCTCCCTCCGGCGGGGGCGAGGCGGCCCGCCCGCCGGAGGACCTCGTGACGCTGACGATCGACGGCGCCGAGATCAGCGTGCCCAAGGGCACCCTGGTCATCCGGGCCGCCGAGCAACTCGGCATCGAGGTCCCCCGGTTCTGCGACCATCCCCTCCTCGACCCGGTCGGCGCCTGCCGCCAGTGCATCGTCGAGGTCGAGGGCCAGCGCAAGCCGATGGCGTCCTGCACCATCACCTGCACCGACGGCATGGTGGTGAAGACGCAGCTCAGCTCGCCGGTCGCGGAGAAGGCCCAGAAGGGTGTGATGGAGCTGCTGCTCATCAACCACCCGCTGGACTGCCCGGTCTGCGACAAGGGCGGCGAGTGCCCGCTGCAGAACCAGGCGATGTCGCACGGCAACGCCGAGTCCCGCTTCGACGGCAAGAAGCGCACGTACGAGAAGCCCGTGCCGATCTCCACCCAGGTGCTCCTGGACCGGGAGCGGTGCGTGCTGTGCGCCCGCTGCACCCGCTTCTCCAACCAGGTCGCGGGCGACCCGATGATCGAGCTGCTGGAACGGGGCGCGCTCCAGCAGGTCGGCACCGGCGAGGGCGACCCGTTCGAGTCGTACTTCTCCGGCAACACCATCCAGATCTGCCCGGTCGGCGCGCTCACCTCGGCGGCGTACCGGTTCCGCTCCCGCCCCTTCGACCTGATCTCCTCGCCGTCGGTGTGCGAGCACTGCTCCGGAGGCTGTGCCACCCGCACCGACCACCGGCGCGGCAAGGTGATGCGGCGGCTCGCCGCCAACGACCCCGAGGTCAACGAGGAGTGGATGTGCGACAAGGGACGCTTCGCGTTCCGGTACGCGCAGCAGAAGGACCGCCTCGAGACGCCGCTGGTGCGCAACGCCGAGGGTGAACTCGAACCGGCCTCCTGGCCGGACGCGCTGCAGATCGCGGCGCAGGGCCTGCTCGCCTCGCGGGGCCGGACCGGTGTGCTGACCGGTGGCCGCCTCACCGTCGAGGACGCCTACGCGTACAGCAAGTTCGCGCGGGTGGCGCTGGACACCAACGACATCGACTTCCGCGCGCGCGTGCACAGCGCCGAGGAGG
The DNA here is from genome assembly GCF_042796855.1 of Streptomyces sp. NPDC057877. Taxonomy (NCBI): domain Bacteria; kingdom Bacillati; phylum Actinomycetota; class Actinomycetes; order Kitasatosporales; family Streptomycetaceae; genus Streptomyces; species Streptomyces sp. NPDC057877. The sequence continues at coordinate 26,532 of NZ_JBHVMS010000016.1, read as the reverse complement.
CCGACTTCCTTGCGGCACGCGTCGCCGGACGCGGCCGGGACCTCGACGGTACGGGGGTCACGTACTCCGCTCTGGAGAAGGCGCCCGCCGTGCTGCTGGTCGGGTTCGAGTCGGAGGAGGAGGCGCCCGGCGTCTTCCTGCGGCTGCGCAAGGCCTGGCGCAAGCACGGACAGCGGGTGTTCTCGCTGGCCACGCACGAGACCCGGGGCCTGACGAAGGCGGGCGGCACGCTGCTGCCCGCCGCTCCCGGCACGGAGACCGAGTGGCTGGACGCGCTGGCCGGCGGCGTCGGTCTGGACAACGACGGCGCGCGGGCCGCCGAGGCGCTGCGCGCCGAGGGCGCCGTGATCGTCGTCGGTGAGCGGCTCGCCGCCGTGGCGGGCGGTCTGACCGCTGCCGTCCGGGCCGCGTCCGCGACCGGCGCGCGGCTGGTGTGGATCCCGCGGCGGGCGGGGGAGCGGGGCGCCGTCGAGGCGGGCGCGCTGCCGTCGCTGCTGCCGGGCGGGCGTCCGGCGACCGACCCGCGCGCGCGTCAGGAGGTCGCCGCCGTGTGGGGCGTCGCCGAACTCCCGCACCGCTACGGCCGGGACACCGGGCAGATCGTCGAGGCCGCCGCCTCCGGCGAACTCCAGGCCCTGCTGGTCGCCGGGGTCGAGGTCGCGGACCTGCCGGACCCGGCACGCGCGCGTGAGGCACTGGCCGAGGCAGGGTTCGTGGTCTCGCTGGAGCTGCGGCCCAGCGAGGTCACCGAACTCGCGGACGTCGTCCTGCCGGTCGCCGCGGTCGCCGAGAAGGCGGGCACCTTCCTCAACTGGGAGGGCCGGGCCCGTCTCTTCGAGGCCGCGCTCAAGCCCGAGCACACCCCGCGCCGCCTGAACGCCGACGCGCGCGTGCTGCAGATGCTGGCCGACGCCATGGACGTCCACCTGGGCCTGCCGGACCTGCGGACCGTACGCGCCGAACTGGACCGGCTCGGCGGCTGGGACGGGCCGCGGGCCACCGATCCGCTGGAGACGGCGAGCCCGCTGCCGCGTCCGGCCGCCGGGGAGGCCGTCCTGGCCGGGCACCGGCTGCTGCTGGACCTCGGCGTTCTCCAGGAGGGCGACGAGGCGCTCGCCGGAACCCGGCACGCCGCCCACGCGCGCGTGTCGCCCGCCACGGCCGCCGAGGCGGGTGTCGAGGACGGCGGCACGATCACCGTGACCGGCCCCGCCGGGAGCGTCGAACTCCGGCTGGAGACGACGGAGATGCCCGACCGTGTGGTCTGGCTGCCGCTGAACTCCGTCGGCGGGGGCGTCGCCTCCGACACCGGGGCACGGCCCGGCTCCCTCGTCCGCATCGGCCCGGCGACCCACGCCGCCGACGCCCCCAAGGAGGTGGAGGCATGAGCCCGTACCAGGCTGCTGAGGACCTCTCGCTGTTCGGCACCGACCCGTGGTGGCTGGTCGTCATCAAGGCGGTCTTCTGTTTCGCCTTCGTGATGGTGACCGTGCTGTTCTCCATCGTCTGGGAGCGCAAGGTCGTCGCCTGGATGCAGCTGCGCATCGGCCCCAACCGGCACGGCCCCTGGGGCATGCTCCAGTCGCTCGCCGACGGGGTGAAGCTCATGCTGAAGGAGGACGTGATCGTCCGCCGCGCGGACAAGGTGGTCTACGTCCTCGCGCCGATCGTCGCGGCCGTCCCGGCCTTCATGGCGATCGCGGTGATCCCCTTCGGCCCGGCCGGGAACGAGATCTCGATCTTCGGCCAGCGCACCACGATGCAGCTCACGGACCTGCCGATCGCGATGCTCTACATCCTCGCGGTCGCCTCGGTCGGCATCTACGGCATCGTGCTGGCGGGCTGGAGTTCCGGCTCCACCTATCCGCTGCTCGGCGGCCTGCGGTCCTGCGCGCAGATGATCTCCTACGAGATCGCCATGGGCGCCGCGTTCGCCTCCGTCTTCCTCTACTCGGGGTCGATGTCGACCTCCGCGATCGTCGAGGCGCAGGCGGACCGCTGGTACGTGGTCCTGCTGCCGGTCTCCTTCCTGATCTACATCGTGACGATGGTCGGCGAGGTCAACCGCGCCCCCTTCGACATGCCGGAGTCCGAGGGCGACCTGGTCGGCGGCTTCAACACCGAGTACTCGTCGATCAAGTTCGCGATGTTCATGCTCGCCGAGTACGTGAACATGGTGACGGTCGCGGCGGTGTCCGTGACGCTCTTCCTGGGCGGCTGGCGGGCCCCCTGGCCGGTCAGCACCTTCTGGGAGGGCGCCAACCACGGCTGGTGGCCGATGCTGTGGTTCGTCCTCAAGGTGCAGTTGCTGCTGTTCTTCTTCATCTGGCTGCGCGGGACCCTGCCCCGCGTCCGCTACGACCAGCTGATGAAGCTCGGCTGGAAGGTCCTCATCCCGGTCTCCGTGGTCTGGCTGATGCTCGTCGCCACCGTGCGGACCCTGCGGAACGAGAACTACGACTTCGCCGACATCGCCCTGTACGTCGGCGGCGGTGTGCTCGTCGTGCTGCTGCTGTCCTTCGTCGCGGACTTCTTCCGCGACCGCGACAAGACGGGCACGGAAGCGCCCGCCGAACCGCCCGCTTTCGACCCGATGGCGGGCGGATTCCCGGTGCCGCCACTGCCCGGACAGGAGCTGCCGCCCGTGCCGCGGCGCCGCTCGCACCGCGAGCGGGAGTTGATTGTCAGTGGTGGGCCGGATACTGCCAGTGACGGATCTCTGGATGGAAAGGAGGCGTCCGATGGCTGAGGAGCCCCAGGAGGCCGGGCAGACGAAGCCCGGTTTCCAGAACCCCGTGGCCGGCTTCGGCGTGACCTTCAAGGCCATGTTCAAGAAGCGGCTGACCGAGCAGTACCCCGAGCAGCAGAAGACCACCGCACCCCGGTTCCACGGACGGCACCAGCTCAACCGCCATCCGGACGGCCTGGAGAAGTGCGTCGGCTGCGAGCTGTGCGCCTGGGCCTGCCCGGCCGACGCGATCTACGTCGAGGGCGCGGACAACACCGACGAGGAGCGCTACTCGCCGGGCGAGCGGTACGGCCGCGTCTACCAGATCAACTACGCCCGCTGCATCCTGTGCGGCCTGTGCATCGAGGCGTGCCCCACGCGCGCGCTCACGATGACCAACGAGTTCGAGCTGGCCGACTCCAGCCGCGCCAACCTCATCTACACCAAGGAGCAGCTGCTCGCCGGTCTGGAAGAGGGCATGGTCGACTCGCCGCACGCGATCTACCCGGGCATGGACGAGCAGGACTACTACCGGGGCCTGGTCACCGAGGCCGCGCCCGGCACGGTCCCGCAGACGGCCGTCTCCAAGGGGGAGACGCCGCAGGAGGCCGCCACCACCTTCGGCGCCGACGAGCCCGCGTCGGAGGAGGTGATCGGCCGATGACGGAGCAGCTCGCCGCCTACTCCACCTCCACCGGGGAGGCGGTCCAGTTCTGGATCCTCGGCACCATCGCCGTGATCGGCGCCCTGTGCACCGTGTTCATGAAGAAGGCCGTGCACAGCGCGCTCTGTCTCGCCGGGACCATGATCGTCCTGGCGGTGTTCTACCTCGCCAACGGCGCCTACTTCCTGGGCATCGTGCAGATCGTCGTCTACACCGGCGCGATCATGATGCTGTTCCTGTTCGTGGTGATGCTCGTCGGTGTCACCGCGGCGGACTCCCTGAAGGAGACCATCAAGGGCCAGCGCTGGGTGGCCCTGCTGTGCGGGCTCGGCTTCGGGATCCTGCTGGTCGGCGGCATCGGCAACGCCTCCCTCAGCGAGTTCAACGGCCTCGGCGCGGCGAACGCGAACGGCAACGTGGAGGGCCTGGCGGCCCTCATCTTCACCAAGTACGTCTTCGCCTTCGAGCTGACCGGCGTCCTGCTGATCACGGCCGCCGTCGGCGCCATGGTGCTCACCCACCGCGAGCGCACCGAGCGCGCCAAGACCCAGCGGGAGCTGGCCGAGCAGCGCGTGCGCGAGGGCAAGCACCTCCCGCCGCTGCCCGCCCCCGGCGTGTACGCCCGGCACAACGCCGTGGACATCGCCGGTCTGCTCCCCGACGGCACCCCGTCCGAGCTGACGGTCAGCAAGACGCTGCGTGAGCGCGGTCAGATCCGGGATGTGTCGACGGAGGCGCTCAACGATCTGCGGGCCCTGGAGCAGCGCGCCGAGGAGCGCCTGGAGCGGACCGCGATCGAACCGGCGACCTTCAAGCGGGCCGAGGAGGCGTCGAAGTGAACCCGGTCAACTACCTCTACCTCGCGGCCCTGCTGTTCACGATCGGCGCCACCGGCGTGCTGATCAGGCGGAACGCGATCGTGCTGTTCATGTGCGTGGAGCTGATGCTCAACGCCTGCAACCTCGCCTTCGTCGCGTTCTCCCGGATGCACGGCAATCTCGACGGCCAGATCATCGCCTTCTTCACGATGGTCGTCGCCGCCGCGGAGGTCGTGGTCGGACTCGCGATCATCGTCTCGGTGTTCCGTGCCCGCCACTCGGCCTCGGTCGACGACGCCAGCCTGATGAAGCTGTAAGGGGTCGGAAGAATCGTGGAGAACCTGATTGCGCTGCTGGTGGCGGCGCCCCTGCTCGGAGCGGCCGTCCTGCTGTGCGGCGGCCGTCGGCTCGACGCCGTGGGCCACTGGATCGGCACCGCGCTGGCGGCCGTCTCCTTCGCCATCGGCCTCGTCCTCTTCGGCGACCTGCTCGGCAAGGGCGCCGAGGAACGGACGCTCACACAGCACCTGTTCAGCTGGATCCCCGTCGAGGGCTTCCAGGCCGACGTCGCCTTCCGGCTCGACCAGCTGTCGATGACGTTCGTCCTGCTGATCACCGGCGTCGGCTCGCTGATCCATCTGTACTCGGTCGGGTACATGGAGCACGACGAGCGGCGGCGCCGCTTCTTCGGCTATCTGAACCTGTTCCTCGCGGCGATGCTGCTGCTCGTCCTCGCCGACAACTACCTGCTGCTGTACGTCGGCTGGGAGGGCGTCGGTCTCGCCTCCTACCTGCTGATCGGCTTCTGGCAGCACAAGCCCAGCGCGGCCACCGCCGCGAAGAAGGCCTTCCTGGTCAACCGCGTCGGCGACGTGGGCCTGTCGATCGCGATCATGCTGATGTTCACCACCTTCGGCACCTTCGCCTTCGGGCCGGTGCTGGACAGCGTGGGGGAGACCTCCGAGGGCACCCTCACCGCCATCGGCCTGATGCTGCTGCTCGCCGCCTGCGGCAAGTCCGCCCAGGTGCCGCTGCAGTCGTGGCTCGGGGACGCGATGGAGGGCCCGACGCCGGTCTCCGCGCTGATCCACGCCGCGACCATGGTGACCGCGGGCGTCTACCTGATCGTCCGCTCCGGAGCGATCTTCAACGCCGCGCCGGACGCGCAGCTCGTCGTCACCATCGTCGGCGCGGTCACGCTGCTGTTCGGTGCGATCGTCGGTTGCGCGAAGGACGACATCAAGAAGGCGCTGGCCGGTTCGACGATGTCGCAGATCGGCTACATGATCCTCGCCGCGGGCCTCGGCCCCATCGGCTATGTCTTCGCGATCATGCACCTGGTGACGCACGGCTTCTTCAAGGCCGGGCTGTTCCTCGGCGCCGGTTCGGTCATGCACGGCATGAACGACGAGGTCGACATGCGCCGGTACGGCGGACTGCGCAAGTACATGCCGGTCACCTTCGTCACCTTCGGCCTCGGCTATCTCGCCATCATCGGCTTCCCGGGTCTGTCCGGCTTCTTTTCCAAGGACAAGATCATCGAGGCGGCGTTCGCCAAGGGCGGCACCGAGGGCTGGATCCTCGGCTCGGTCGCCCTGCTGGGCGCGGCGATCACCGCCTACTACATGACGCGCGTGATGCTGATGACGTTCTTCGGCGAGGAGCGCTGGCGCAACGCCCCGACGCCGTCCCCCGCCGAGCCGGGCGTGGAGCCCGCCGCCGAGACCCGCGGCGAGTACACCCCGCCGCACCCGCACGAGTCGCCCAAGACCATGACGATCCCGATGATCCTGCTGGCCGTCGGCTCGGTCGCGGGCGGCGCGTTCTTCAGCATCGGGGACCGTTTCGTGCACTGGCTGGAACCCATCACCGAGCACGACCACGGCCACGCGCCGATCAGCGCGGGCACGGTCACCGGCGCGACGGTGGCGTGCATGGTCATCGGTGTCGCGCTCGCCTGGGCGCAGTACGGCCGCCGCCCGGTCCCGGCCGTCGCCCCGCGCGGGTCGCTGCTCACCCGGGCCGCCCGCCGCGACCTGCTCCAGGACGACTTCAACCACGTCGTCCTGGTCCGTGGCGGCGAGCACCTCACCCGGTCCCTGGTGTACGTCGACCACACCCTGGTCGACGGAGTCGTCAACGGCACGGCGGCCTCGGTCGGCGGCCTCTCGGGACGGCTGCGCAGGCTCCAGAACGGCTTCGCGCGGTCGTACGCGGTCTCGATGTTCGGGGGTGCGGCGGTCCTGGTCGCCGCGACCCTGCTGATGAGGGCGGTCTGATACCGATGTCCTTTCCCCTGCTGACAGCGACGGCGGTGCTCCCCGCACTCGGGGCCATCGCCACGGCCGCCGTACCGGCCGCACGGCGCGATGTCGCCAAGTGGCTGGCTCTGCTCGTCTCGCTGGCCACGCTCGCGCTGGCCATCACGATCGCGGTCCGTTTCGACCCCGGCGGCGAGCGGTACCAGCTCACCGAATCGCACTCCTGGATCGCCGACTTCGGGGTCCGCTACGACCTGGGCGTGGACGGCATCGCGGTCGCGCTGATCGCGCTCACCGCCGTACTGATCCCGTTCATCATCCTCGCGGGCTGGCACGACGCCGACCCGCTGGAGACCGGCAGCAAGCGGTGGCGGCCCACCCAGGGCTTCTTCGCCCTGATCCTGGCCGTCGAGGCGATGGTGATCATCTCCTTCGAGGCCACCGACGTCTTCCTCTTCTACATCTTCTTCGAGGCCATGCTCATCCCGATGTACTTCCTCATCGGAGGCTTCGGGGACCGTGCCCACGAGCACGGCGAGGAAGTGGCGTCCACGCAACGGTCGTACGCGGCCGTGAAGTTCCTGCTCTACAACCTCGCCGGTGGCCTGATCATGCTGGCCGCGGTGATCGGCCTGTACGTGGTCGCCGGGAACTTCTCGCTCCCGGAGATCGCCGCGGCCCGCGCGAGCGGCGAGCTGGACATGGCGACCAACACCGAACGCTGGCTGTTCCTCGGCTTCTTCTTCGCCTTCGCGGTGAAGGCGCCGCTGTGGCCGCTGCACACCTGGCTGCCCAACGCCATGGGCGAGGCCACCGCCCCGGTCGCGGTGCTGATCACCGCGGTGGTCGACAAGGTGGGCACCTTCGCGATGCTCCGCTTCTGCCTCGGGCTGTTCCCGGAGGCGTCGAAGTGGGCGACGCCCGCCATCCTCGTACTGGCGCTGATCAGCATCATCTACGGGGCACTGCTCGCCGTCGGGCAGCGCGACATGAAGCGGCTGGTGGCGTACGCGTCGATCTCGCACTTCGGCTTCATCATCATGGGCATCTTCGCGATGACCAGCCAGGGCCAGTCGGGCGCGACGCTGTACATGGTCAACCACGGCATCTCCACCGCCGCGCTGATGCTGGTCGCCGGGTTCCTGATCTCCCGGCGCGGCTCGCGGCTCATCGCGGACTACGGGGGAGTGCAGAAGGTCGCCCCGGTGCTCGCCGGGACGTTCCTGATCGGTGGTCTCGCGACGCTGTCGCTGCCGGGTCTCGCGCCGTTCGTGAGCGAGTTCCTGGTGCTGGTCGGCACGTTCTCGCGGTATCCGGCGGTCGGGATCATCGCCACCTTCGGCATCGTGCTCGCCGCGCTGTACACCCTCGTCCTCTACCAGCGGACGATGACCGGCCCGGTGAAGGCCGAGGTCGCCAAGATGCCCGACCTCAGGGTGCGGGAACTGGCCGTCGTCGCACCACTGGTGGCCCTGCTGATCGTCCTGGGCGTCTACCCGAAGCCGGTCACGGACATCGTCAACCCGGCGGTCAAACAGACCATGTCGGACGTACAGGAGAAGGATCCCCGGCCTGACGTGGAGGCGGCCAAGTGAGCGCAACAGCTGTCCACAGCCTGTGGACAACGGCGGCCGATCCGATCTCGAAGATCGACTCGCCGAAGATCGAGTATGCGCAGCTCTCGCCCACCCTGATCGTCGTGGGCGCGGCGATCATCGGGGTGCTGATCGAGGCGTTCGTACCGCGCAAGTCCCGCTACTACACCCAGGTGTTCGTCTCCGTCGTCGGGCTGGCCGCCGCGTTCGCCGCGGTCGTCGCCCTCGCGGTCGACGGATACGGCACCACCAAGGCGCGTATCGCGGCGATGGGCGCCATCGCGGTCGACGGACCGGCCCTGTTCCTGCAGGGCACGATCCTGCTGGCGGCGCTGGTCGCCCTGTTCACCTTCGCCGAGCGGCGGCTGGACCCGGAGGCGCACGGCAACCGCGTCGACTCCTTCGCCGCGCAGGCCGCCTCCGTGCCCGGCAGTGAGAGCGAACAGGCCGCGGTGAAGGCCGGGTTCACCACCACCGAGGTATTCCCGCTGCTGCTGTTCGCGGTCGCCGGAATGCTGCTGTTCCCCGCGGCCAACGACCTGCTGACGCTGTTCGTGGCCCTGGAGGTCTTCTCGCTGCCGCTGTACCTGCTGTGCGCGCTGGCCCGCCGCAAGCGGCTGATGTCGCAGGAGGCCGCGGTCAAGTACTTCCTGCTGGGCGCGTTCGCGTCGGCGTTCACCCTGTTCGGCATCGCGCTGCTGTACGGCTACGCGGGCTCGATGTCGTACGGCACGATCGCGCAGGTCGTCGACGGGACCGTCACCGAGGTCACGCCCGCGCTCGCGTCCACCATGGGCAACGACGCGCTGCTGCTCGTCGGCGCCGGGCTGATCGTGATGGGCCTGCTGTTCAAGGTGGGCGCGGTGCCGTTCCACATGTGGACGCCGGATGTGTACCAGGGCGCGCCGACGCCGGTGACCGGGTTCATGGCGGCGGCGACGAAGGTGGCCGCGTTCGGCGCGCTGCTGCGGATCCTGTACGTGGTGCTGCCGGGCCTGCGCTGGGACTGGCGGCCGGTGATGTGGGGCGTGGCGATCATCACCATGCTGGGCGGCGCGATCGTCGCCATCACCCAGACCGACATCAAGCGGCTGCTGGCGTACTCGTCGATCGCCCACGCGGGCTTCATCCTCGCGGGTGTCATCGCGACCAACCCGGAGGGTGTGTCGTCGGTGCTGTTCTACCTGGCGGCGTACTCGTTCGTGACGATCGGCGCCTTCGCGGTGGTCACGCTGGTGCGGGACGCGGGCGGCGAGGCGACGCACCTGTCCAAGTGGGCCGGGTTGGGCCGTAGATCGCCGCTGGTCGCGGCCGTCTTCGCGGTGTTCCTGCTGGCCTTCGCGGGCATCCCGCTGACCAGTGGCTTCACCGGGAAGTTCGCCGTGTTCAAGGCGGCTGCGGAGGGTGGCGCGGCCCCGCTGGTCGTGGTCGGTGTGATCTCGTCGGCGATCGCGGCGTTCTTCTACATCCGGGTGATCGTGCTGATGTTCTTCAGCGAGCCCAGGCCCGAGGGGCCGACCGTCGCCGTCCCGTCGCCGCTGACCATGACAGCGATCGGGGTGGGGGTGGCGGTCACGCTGGTGCTCGGAGTGGCGCCGCAGTACTTCCTGGATCTGGCGGGGCAGGCGGGAGTGTTCGTGCGCTGACCAGCCCTGTTGTCGAGCCGCTGCCCGGCGTCCCTGGAAGGTCAGGGGCGCCGGGCAGCGGCGTGTGCGGTGGTGCGGCGGCGCATCCGGTATTACTGCGGGGGCGAGCCTGTGGATAACTTCGAGGGCTGTCGGTGCGGACCCCTATCGTGGACGCAGTGGTCGAGGGACGACGTACGGGGGACATGACGATGGGTGGGACGGGCGGTATCGCCGAGATGTCAGTGACGCAGAGTGAGACGTTGGCCACGCTGAACCGGGTGTTCGGGTACGACGCCTTCCGCGGCGAGCAGGAAGCGGTGATCGAGCATGTGGTGGCCGGCGGGGACGCCGTCGTCCTCATGCCGACCGGTGGCGGCAAGTCGCTGTGCTATCAGATTCCGTCCCTGGTCAGACCCGGTACGGGCATCGTCGTCTCGCCCCTCATCGCGCTGATGCAGGACCAGGTGGACGCGCTGCGGGCGCTCGGCGTGCGGGCCGGGTTCATGAACTCCACCCAGGACTTCGACGAGCGCCGGGTGGTGGAGGCCGAGTTCCTCGCGGGCGAGCTGGACCTGCTCTATCTGGCGCCGGAGCGGCTGCGGCTGGATGCCACCCTGGACCTGCTCTCGCGCGGGAAGATCGCCCTCTTCGCGATCGACGAGGCGCACTGTGTGTCCCAGTGGGGCCACGACTTCCGCCCCGACTATCTCTCCCTGTCGCTGCTCGGTGAGCGCTGGCCGGACGTCCCCCGGATCGCGCTCACGGCCACCGCGACCGACGCGACGCACCAGGAGATCACCCAGCGGCTGAACATGCCGACGGCCCGGCACTTCGTGGCCAGCTTCGACCGGCCGAACATCCAGTACCGGATCGTGCCGAAGGCCGACCCCAAGAAGCAGCTACTGAGCTTCCTGCGCGAGGAGCACGCCGGGGACGCGGGCATCGTCTACTGCCTCTCGCGCAACTCCGTGGAGAAGACGGCGGAGTTCCTCACCCGCAACGGCATCGAGGCGGTGCCGTACCACGCGGGCCTGGACGCGGGCACGCGCGCCGCGCACCAGTCCCGCTTCCTGCGGGAGGAGGGCCTGGTCGTGGTGGCGACCATCGCCTTCGGCATGGGCATCGACAAGCCCGATGTACGGTTCGTCGCCCACCTCGACCTGCCCAAGTCGGTGGAGGGCTACTACCAGGAGACCGGACGCGCCGGACGCGACGGACTGCCGTCCACGGCCTGGATGGCGTACGGCCTCAACGACGTCATCCAGCAGCGCAAGCTGATCCAGTCCGGCGAGGGCGACGAGTCCTTCCAGCGCCGGGCCGCCGCGCACCTGGACTCGATGCTGGCACTGTGCGAGACCGCCCAGTGCCGCCGGGGCCAACTGCTCGCCTACTTCGGCCAGGACCCCCACACGGCGGGCTGCGGCAACTGCGACACCTGCCTGATGCCGCCCGAGACCTGGGACGGCACGGTCGCGGCGCAGAAGGTGCTGTCGACGGTGGTCCGCCTGCAGCGGGAGCGGGGGCAGAAGTTCGGCGCGGTGCAGATCGTCGACATCCTGCTGGGCAAGCGCACCGGCAAGGTGATCCAGTTCGACCACGACCAGCTGTCCGTGTTCGGCATCGGACAGGAGCTGGCCGAGGGCGAATGGCGCGGTGTCGTACGGCAGTTGCTGGCCCAGGGGCTGCTCGCGGTGGAGGGTGAGTACGGCACGCTGGTGCTCACCGAGGCGAGCGGCGCGGTGCTGCGGCGGGAGCGGGAGGTGCCGCTGCGCAAGGAGCCGAAGAAACCGGCGTCCCGCTCGGCGTCGTCCGGCTCGGGTTCCGGCCGGGGCGAGCGCAAGCCGAAGGCCGCCGCGGTGGAGCTGCCCGAGGAACTGCTGCCCGCGTTCGAGGCGCTGCGCGCGTGGCGTGCTGAGCAGGCCCGTGAGCAGGGCGTCCCGGCGTACGTCATCTTCCACGACGCCACGCTGCGGGAGATCGCCTCGGCCTGGCCCACCTCGGTGGCGCAGCTCGGCGGGATCAGCGGCGTCGGCGAGAAGAAGCTGGCGACGTATGGCGAAGGAGTGCTCGGGGTGCTCGCCGCCCTGGGCGGCCGACCGGGCGCCGCGCCGGACGCGGGCGCGGGCGGCGGCGGCCCGCAGGCGGCGGACGACGACATATGGGCCGATATGGCGGGGGAGCCCGAGCCGGAGCCGGAGGACTGGGCGTAACCACCACCGCGACAGCGGCCCTCACGGCACCCTGACGGCGCCCTCGTGGCCTCGTGGCCTCGCGGCCACCACGATCAGCTCAGCGCCGTCAGCCCCGGTGCGAAGGTGATCAGCAGCGGCAGCAGCGGCACCAGTGCCGCCGCGGTGGTGGTCAGGGCGCGGTCGCGGCGGCCCAAGCGCGGCGGGGGCTCCAGCAGCCGGTCGACGCGCTCGCCGAGCAGCCGGTTGCTGGAGGCGCAGGAGAGGACCCCGCGGTGCTGGTTCAGCTCGATCAGGGCCAGGGCGGTGGTGAGGTGGCCGCAGCGGCGGGACGCCGTGTCGTCGGCGGCGAGTTCGACCAGGCGGCGGGTCTGGTCGCAGAAGTGGGCGAACAACGGGATGTGGGGGAATCCGGTGGCCAGTGCGGTAGAGAGGTGGACCAGCCAGTCGTGGCGGGCGCGGGCGTGGCCGCGTTCATGGGTGAGGACGGCGTCGAGCTGGTGGTCGGTGAGCCGCTGGAGCGCGCCGGTGGTGACGACGAGCTGCGGCGGGTGGCCCGGCATCCACCAGGCGTCGGGGTATTCGTCCTCCAGCACCAGCAGCGGGCCCCGTGCGGCGGGCAGCCCGGCGGGCAGATCGGGGGCGCGTTCGTTGAGGACCGTGCGGGCCCGCAACCTGCGGCGCCTGGCCTCGAACAGCTCCCGGGCGAGCATGGCGCCGGTCCAGGCGGCACCGCAGGCCAGCAGCAGGGTGAGGGCGACGGCCCAGGTCGGCGCGGTGGACAGGTCGTACGCCGCGGTGACGGCCGCCGGGGCCGGGGCGAAGACCTGGGCGCGTACGGTCTGGAAGACGGCCGCGGCGCCGAGGACCAGAGCCGTCAGACAGCTCAGCAGCACCGTCGCGACCAGACACTGCCACACCCACAGACCGACCACCGGTTCCCGCTCGGGCCAGGCGGCCCGGGTCAGCAGACGCGGCACCGGTAGGGCGGCCGTCAGGGCGACGATGCTCAGCAGGAGCAGGCAGACGGTCATGCCACACGGCTCCGGATCCTGATCGGGAGTATCGGAAGGTTGCGCCTGTGGGGGGTGCGGGGTGGTGCGGCTCGGGTCGCGCGCGGCGCAGCGTCTCGTGCCCGCACGCACGCGCCCGCCGCCAGTATGACGGCGGCGGGCGGTCGGAGTCAGCGCCCCGGAAGAGTCCGGTCGCACTGTCTCAGCTTGCGGCGATCCGTCCGGTCACCTCACCCAGGCCGACCCGGACGCCGTCCGGTCCCGGGGCCCACGCCGTCATGGTGACGACGTCGCCGTCCTCGAGGAACGTGCGCTTGCCGTCGGGGAGTTCGAGGGCGTCGCGGCCGTTCCAGGTCAGTTCCAGCAGCGAGCCGCGTTCGTGCTCGGCCGGTCCGCTGACCGTGCCGGAGCCGTACAGGTCGCCGGTGCGCAGGGAGGCGCCGTTGACGGTCATGTGGGCGAGCTGCTGGGCGGCCGTCCAGTACATGGTGGAGAAGGGAGGCTCGGAGATGACGTGGCCGTTGACGGAGACCGAGATACGCAGGTCGTAGCCGCCGGGCTCCTCCTGGGCGTCGTCCAGGTAGGGCAGGAGGGGGTGGGTGCGCTCCGGTGGGGCTACCCGGGCCTCCTCCAGGGCGTCCAGCGGGGTGATCCACGCCGAGACGGAGGTGGCGAAGGACTTGCCGAGGAAGGGGCCGAGGGGCACGTACTCCCAGGCCTGGAGGTCGCGGGCGGACCAGTCGTTGAGGAGGCAGAGCCCGAAGACGTGCTCGCGGAAGTCGCCGAGCGCGACGGCGCCGCCCATCGGTGACGGCGCGCCGACCACGAACCCGACCTCGGCCTCGATGTCGAGGCGGACGGAGGGCCCGAAGACCGGCGCGGGATCGGCGGGGCCCTTGCGCTGGCCGGACGGGCGGACGACCTCGGTGCCGGAGACCACGACCGTGCCGGAGCGGCCGTGGTAGCCGATCGGCAGGTGCTTCCAGTTGGGGGTCAGGGAGTCCGTGGCGTCGGGGCGGAACATCTGGCCGACGTTCCGGGCGTGGTTCTCGGAGGCGTAGAAGTCGACGTAGTCCGCGACCTCGAAGGGGAGGTGCAGGGTCACCGAGGTCAGCGGGTGCAGCAGTGGTTCCAGGGCCTCGCGGTGGGAGGGCACGGTCACCCAGGCGGTGAGCGCGCGCCGCACGTCCGACCAGGTGGTGCGGCCCGCGGCCAGCAGGGGGTTCAGGGTGGATCGGCCGAGCAGGGCGGCGTAAGGGGAGCCGAGGGTCAGGGCCGCGGCCCCGGCGTCGAGGACGTGGTCGCCGAGGCGGACACCGATCCTGCGGTCCGCGCTGCCGGGGAGTGAGAACACGCCGTACGGAAGGTTGTGCGGTCCGAAGGGGTCACCCTCGGGGACATCGAAGGGGGGCATGGGGTGCTGCCTCACTTTCGTACGCGCCGTGGTCCAGGGGTCGCGCCGCGGTGCGAGCGCGCCACACGTTCAGGTGGTCGCGCCACACGTTACGGCTGGGGCGGCCGTCTTGGGCAGTGTCCGCGGTCCGGCCGACCACGTGGCGGCGGACCGCGACCGGGCCCGGGAGACCGAAGGACGGAGCGGGGCAAGGAAGTTGAGAGGAGGCACGGGGGTGAACGAAGGGAGCGCGATGTCCGTATTCTCTGATCATGGCCGCACCCACCGCATATGCCGAGCGCACCGCGTACTCCCTCATCGCCACCGACCTGGACGGAACGCTCCTGCGCGGCGACGACACCTTCTCCGACCGGTCGCTCACCGCGCTCGCGCGGGTGGCCGCGGCCGGTGCCCGGCACCTGGTGGTGACAGGCCGACCGGCACCCAGGGTGCGTCCGCTGCTGGAGTTCCTGGGCGGCACAGGGCTGGCGGTGTGCGGGCAGGGCGCGCAGTTGTACGACGCCGGTACGGACCGCCTGCTGTGGTCCGTGACCCTGGACCGGGAGCTGGCCGAGACCGCGCTCGGCAAGATCGAGGCCGAGGTGGGGCAGGTGTACGCGGCGGTCGACCAGGACGGCGTGGAGGGGCTCACGCTCATCGAGCCGGGCTATCTGATGCCGCATCCCACGCTGCCCGCGGTACGCGTGGAGCGGCGCGACGACCTGTGGTGCGCGCCCATCAGCAAGGTGCTGCTGCGCCATCCCAGCCTGTCCGACGACGAGTTGGCGTCGGTGGCCCGCGCGGTGGTGGGTTCGCTGGCGACGGTCACCATGTCGGGGCCG
Source organism: Streptomyces sp. NPDC057877 (assembly GCF_042796855.1). NCBI lineage: Bacteria > Bacillati > Actinomycetota > Actinomycetes > Kitasatosporales > Streptomycetaceae > Streptomyces > Streptomyces sp. NPDC057877. Next base: position 11,401 of record NZ_JBHVMS010000016.1, on the reverse strand, counting down.
GGGACCGTGGAACTCCAGCCGTGCGGCATCACCAAGGCGACCGGCCTGGCGCTGGCCGCCCGGCGGCTCGGGCTGCGCCCGCAGGACACCATCGCCTTCGGCGACATGCCCAACGACATCCCGATGTTCGACTGGGCGGGGCACGGCGTGGCCATGGCCAACGCCCACCCGGAACTCAAGGCCGTCGCGGACGAGGTCACCCTCTCGAACGAGGACGACGGCGTCGCCGTCGTCCTCGAACGTCTCTGCTCACGGGGCTGAGGTCAGGTGCTCAGCCCCGAGTCCGCGGGCGGGCGCTCAGTACGCGCCGAAGACGTTGTCGATCGAGCCGTACCGGTCGGCGGCGTAGTTGCAGGCGGCGGTGATGTTGGCGACCGGGTCGTACGGGTCGTAGACGGTGCCGGGCACGTGGTACGCGGCGAAGGTCGGGTCGATGACCTGGAGCAGGCCCTTGGACGGGGTGCCCGCGACGGCGTTGGAGTCCCACAGGTTGATGGCGTTCGGGTTGCCGGACGACTCCCGCATGATGTTGCGGTGGATGGCGTCGTAGGAGCCCGGGATGCCGTGCTGCGCCATCACGGAGAGCGACTGGCGGATCCAGCCGTCGAGGTTGTTCGGGTACGCGACCGCGGTGGCCGCGGCCGGGGCGGCGGTCGTGGTGTGCGCGGAGGCGGTGGTCGCGCCGATCAGCGGGAGCGCGAGCACGGCGGCACCGGTGCCGGCGAGAGCGATCTTGCGGGCGACGCGGGTGGTGCGGGCACGGCGGGGCTGGCCGTTTGCAGGCATGGTGAAGGTCCTCTCCGGCGCCTGCGAGGTGAGCTGTCGGGTTCGGGCGGGAGATGCCCGGCCGTGCCCTGCGCGGGTACGACTTCACCCCAAGCCGTGCCGTGGCGTCGTACGGCGTCGTGTGACGTCGTACGCGTCGCGGCCCGGCGACTTACCTGGGTCCCCCGCTCCTGCCTTGGATGAGTGAGTCCGTCATTGGGTGGCCGGGCGGTGGCAGGATTCGGCGTCCGCCCGACTGGATCGGGAACGTATGCGAGAGCACATGTCGGAAACAAGTACGGGACGCATGCATCACACCGTTCAGTCCTTGATCGACCTTGATCGACCTTGATCGGGCGATTTCGGGGTACTTGATCCTTTGCGAACGCACAGATTCAACTGCCCGCGCGGGAAGGCTGATTCATGGGTGATTCACAAGGGTCCGGCGGTCGCGGGAGGGTGGTGCGGCCCCGTGCGCGGGGTGAGCCAACTCACGGGTGTCCACAAGACCGGCAAAACGGGCATTGCGGCCAACTCGCCCTTGGGGGTCGGATGGTGTCCGGGGCGGATCCGGAACCCCTTCTGGCGGATGCGTCGTTGTCGTAGTGATCGCCTGGGGAGTGGCGCGAACGGAGGGGCGTGCCCATGTCGGCATGGATGATCAGAGGGTGCGACTCAGGGCTTTCTGTGGCATCCCTCCGCAATCACTCACTTAGCTCCCACATCCACGCTTATCTAATGATCGAAAGCATTCCGGCCGTGATCCGATACCGCCCGTGCTGCAACGGTGGGCGCCCTCGGTGATCGAAACGTGACCGGATACGCTGACTTGAGTGAAGGCAGCGACGTATCGACAAACCGCGTAAGCGCCGGTGGACACCAGCAGACAGGAGACCCCTCGTGACCGTCGTCGGGCCATTCGGGCTGAGCGTGCGGGACCAGGCCCTGGAGGCCGATGTCCAGGCTGGGATGGCTGCTGTCGAGGAAGGGTTGCTTGAGGCAACCAAAAGCGAGGTCCCGTTCATCACCGGCGCCGCCCAGCATCTGGTGCGGGCGGGCGGGAAGCGTTTTCGGCCACTGCTCGTGATGCTCGCGGCCCAGTTCGGTGACCCCTACGCGCCCGGAATCGTGCCTTCCGCCGTGGTCGTGGAACTGACCCACCTCGCGACCCTGTACCACGACGACGTGATGGACGAGGCGGCGGTACGGCGCGGGGTGCCCAGCGCGAACACCCGCTGGGGCAACTCCGTCGCCGTCCTCACCGGCGACTTCCTCTTCGCCCGCGCCTCGCACATCCTGGCCGACCTCGGGCCGGAGGCGGTCCGGGTGCAGGCCGAGGCGTTCGAGCGGCTGGTGACCGGGCAGATCCTGGAGACCGCGGGCCCGGCCGACGGGCGCGATCCGGTCGACCACTACCTCGACGTGCTCTCCGGCAAGACCGGTTCGCTGGTCGCGGTCGCCTGCCGGTTCGGCGCGATGATGTCCGGCGCGGACGAGACGGTCGTGGACGTCCTCACCCAGTACGGCGAGCGGCTCGGTGTCGCCTTCCAGCTCGCGGACGACGTCCTGGACATCGCCTCCGACTCCCATGAGTCGGGCAAGACGCCGGGCACCGATCTGCGCGAGGGCATCGCGACGCTGCCCGTGCTGCGGCTGCGGGAGCGGGCCGCCCGGCTGGGGCTGGCCGAGGACATCGCCCTGTGCAAGCTGCTGGACTCCGACCTCACCGACGACGAGCAGCACCGGCGTGCGCTGACGGCGCTGCGCGCCCACCCCGCGCTGGAACAGGCACGGGCGGACACGGTGCGGTACGCGAAGGACGCGCGGTCGGCGCTGGTGCCGCTGCGGGAGTGCGACGCGAAGGCGGCGCTGATGGAGCTGTGCGACGCGGTGGTGCACCGGGCGGGGTAGCCGTCGGTCGCCGTGTCTGTCGGTTGCCCTGTCCGTCGGGAGCTGTGTCCGGCGGCCACCCTGTCCGGCGGCCACCCTGTCCGTCGGGAGCCGTGCCCGTCGGTCGCCGTGTCCGGCGATGACGCGATGCCCGTCCGCTACCCCTACGGGTCGGGTGTACGCGGTGTCGCCTCGTGTCATACCCGAGCAGTACGCGGAGTTGGCTCCGTGGGTTGACGTATCTCGCGGGCCGATTTGGTCAGATGGGAACCACGGAAAACACCACTCCTCACCGATTCGGGTGAGAATGGCGGCTCGGGGTACAGCGCGACGAGGACGTGACGAGACGGACAGCCGCCGCCGACGCGAGAGGTAAGGCACACATGGCACCGTACGCATCCGACGACAACACGACCGCGGCGCGGGACGCGCAGGACGACGAGGCGCGCGGAGTACGGCGCAGGGCCGCGCGGTATGTCGTCCCGGTCGCGGTGACGGGGGTGGCCGCGGCGACCATCGGGCTCGTCCCGGCGATCGCCGACTCCGGCAGCCCGGACCTGCCGAAGATCAGCGCGCAGCAACTCATAGAGAAGATCGCCGAGTCGGACGTACAGCAGCTGTCCGGGACGGTGAAGATCACCTCGGATCTGGGGCTGCCCGACCTCGGCGGCCTGGAGGGCGGTCTGGCGTCCGGCATGGCCGGGCCGAAGGACGGCGAGGGCTCCACCGCGGACCCGTCGGCCAAGCTCACCGAGCTGGTGTCCGGCACGCACACGCTGCGCGTCGCCGCCGACGGCCCGGACCGGCACAAGCTGTCGCTGCTGGAGGACGCCGCCGAGTACAGCCTGATCCACAACGGCAAGGACGTCTGGGGATATGACAGCGCGTCGAACGAGGTGTACCACGGCACCGCGGCCGACAGCCCCGACGCGAGGGAGAAGACCGACGAGGTCCCGGCCACGCCCAAGGACCTCACCGAGGAGGCCCTGAAGTCGGTCGACGACACCACCTCGGTGACCGTCGACGGGACCGCGCAGGTCGCCGGGCGGGACGCCTACAAGCTGCTCATCAAGCCCAGGCAGTCCGGCTCCACGGTCGGCGCCATCAGCGTGGCGGTGGACGCGAAGACCGGCCTGCCGCTGAAGTTCACGCTGACCCCGGCGAGCGGCGGCGCCGCCGTCGTGGACGCGGGCTTCACCCAGATCAGCTTCGCCAAGCCCGCCGCGTCCACCTTCGACTTCACACCGCCCAAGGGCGCGAAGGTCACCGAGGAGGGCGACGCCGCGACGGAGAAGCACGAGCGCGGATTCGGGGAGGACTTCCCCAAGGGCCTCGACAAGGGCTCCGAGGGCCTCGACAAGGAGTCCGAGGGCCCGGAGGTCATCGGTGAGGGCTGGAACTCCATCGCCGTCCTCGACACCGGCGGCGAGGGCATGCCCTCCGGCGCCGAGGTCGGGGGAGACGTCGGTGGTTTCCTCGACTCCCTCGGTGACCAGGTGAAGGGCGACTTCGGTTCGGGCACGGTCTTCAAGACCCGCCTGATCAACGCCCTCATCACGGACGACGGCAAGGTCTATGTCGGTGCCGTGACCAAGGACGCGCTGGTGAAGGCGGCCGAGTCCGGGAAGTAGCGCGAAGCAACCGCCGTACGCGCGGGGCGACTCGGGCCCCGCGCGTACGACGAGACTGCGTACGACGAGACTGCGTACGACGAGACAGGGAGCCGAGGAGCCGATGGGCGAACCGTCCACCACGGAGCCGGACGAGACACGGCCGGACACGGGGGACGCCGGAAGCACGGGGGACACCGAGAACGAGGTGGTCGTGGCGGACGGCGTCATCCACACCCGTGCGCTCACCAAGCGCTACCGCGGCGGCCAGCTCGCCGTAGACGGCCTCGACCTGACCGTTCCGGCGGGCAGCGTCTTCGGCTTCCTCGGCCCCAACGGCTCCGGCAAGACCACCACCATCCGCATGCTGATGGGCCTGATCGCCCCGACCTCGGGCACGGCCCGGGTGCTGGGCCACCCGATGCCGCGCGCCACGCGCACCGTGCTGCCCCACGTCGGCGCCCTCATCGAAGGACCCGCGCTGTACGGCTTCCTGTCCGGCCGGGAGAACCTCACCAGGTACGACGCCGCCGACCCGACCGCCGACCCGCGCACCCGGCGCGTCCGCGTCGAGACGGCGCTGGAGCGGGTGGGGCTGGCGGCGGCGGCCGGGAAGAAGGCGAAGGCGTACTCGCTGGGCATGAAGCAGCGGCTCGGCCTGGCCGCGGCGCTGCTCCAGCCCCGCAGGCTGCTCGTCCTGGACGAGCCGACCAACGGCCTCGACCCGCAGGGCATGCGGGAGATCCGCGCACTGATCAGGGAGCTGGCGTCCGAGGGCACGACCGTGTTCCTGTCCTCGCACCTGCTGGACGAGATCGAGCAGGTGTGCACCCACGCCGCGGTGATGGCGCAGGGGCGGCTGATCACCCAGGGCGCCGTGTCCGACCTGGCGGCCGGGATGCGCGGGCGGCTGGTGGTGGCGACGCCCGACCCGGCGGAGGCGGCACGGGTGCTGAAGGAACAGGGCGTCGGTGACGTCGTGGTCGCCGACGACGACCGGGTGACGGGGGACGCGCCGGACGGCGAACTCGCCGACCTCAACGCCGCGTTGGTGGCGGCGGGGGTCCGGGTCCGGGGCTTCGGGGTGGAACGGGCCTCGCTGGAGGACGCGTTCGTGGCGCTGACGGGGGAGGGGTTCGATGTCGCGGGTTGAGGCGGGGGCGAGCACCGGGACCTCCGGTGGTGCCACGGGAACCCGCGGGCGGGGACCGCTGTGGACCTTCGGTCTCCTCCGTAGCGAGCTGATCACGACCTTCCGGCGCTGGCGCACCCTGGCGCTGCTCGGGGTGCTGGCCGCCGTGCCGGTCCTGGTCGGGATCGCCGTGAAGATAGAGACGAGTGACGGTTCCTCCGTCGGAGGCGGGGGCGGCGGTGGCGGCGGTGAAGGCCCCGCGTTCATCGCGCAGGTCACCAACAACGGACTGTTCCTGGTGTTCACCGCGCTGGCCGCGACCCTGCCGTTCTTCCTGCCGATGGCCATCGGCGTCGTCGCGGGCGACGCCATCGCCGGTGAGGCGAACGCCGGGACCCTGCGCTATCTCCTGGTCGCCCCCGCGGGCCGCACCCGGCTGCTGCTCACCAAGTACGCCACCGTGATCGCCTTCTGTCTGGCCGCCACGCTCGTGGTCGCGCTGTCGGCGCTCACGGTCGGCGCCCTGCTCTTCCCACTGGGCGAGTTGACCACCATCTCCGGCACCCGGATCAGTTTCGCCGAGGGTCTGCTGCGGGCGCTGCTGATCGCCCTGGTCGTCGCCGCGTCACTGATAGGCATCGCGGCGCTCGGGCTGTTCGTCTCCACGCTGACCAACAGCGGCGTCGCGGCGATGGCGACGACCGTCGGGCTGCTGATCACCATCCAGATCCTGGACCAGATACCGCAGCTCGACGCGCTCCACCCGTACTTCTTCTCCCACTACTGGCTGTCCTTCGCCGACCTCATGCGCGAACCGGTCTACTGGGACGACCTGGTGAAGAACCTCGGCCTGCAGGGCCTGTACGCGGCGGTGTTCGGCTCGGCGGCGTGGGCGCGGTTCACGGCGAAGGACATCACGGCGTAGGGCGTTACGGCGTGGGGAAGCGGGCGAGAGGCGCCTCGGTCGCGAAGAAGCTTTTCGCGCGGGTCAGCGCCTCGGTGTCGTCGAGCACGTCACCCGGCTTGCTGCCGTTGCCGAGGAGGACTCCGCCGAAGCGCATCCTCAGATAGGCGGCCGAGTTGTTGAGGGTGCCGACCAGCGGATCGGCGACGACGGGCTCGGCGTCCGAGAGGGCCGTGACGCCCCAGAGGGTGCGCCCGGCCATGGTGGCCCTGAAGTCGATGCCGGGGGTGCGCAGCCAGCCGGACCAGTAGTCGAGGTAGCGCTTGGTGTGGCCGGACACCGAGTACCAGTAGAGCGGCGAGGCGATCACGATGTCCGTCGCCGCGAGGGTGGCGTCGAGCAGCAGCGCGGCCTCGCCCTCCGTGGGGCGGAGGTGGTCGTCGTCGTGGCGCAGGTCCACGAAGTCGGGCAGCGGGTGCTCGGCCAGGCTGATCCACTGTTGCTCGACGTCCGCGGGGAGTTGTTCGGCTGCCCGGCGGGCCAGCAGTTCGGTGTTGCCCTCGCTGCGGCTGCTGCCCAGGACGAACAGGAAACGGCGGGTCATTGGATCTCCCAGAATGTCTGGCGCGCGATCATTAAAGGCGCATGCATTATATGCACGCGCAATCGGATCGGGGCAAGCGAGTGGGGGTGCGGGCAGTTGGGACGAGCCTGTGACGGCGTGGTGACGTGTGCACCGGGGCGGGGCGGACAGACTCGTCAGTACGACCATGGGCGTAACCAAGTGAGGAACCGATGTCCCTACCCAGCCGCGATCAGAATCGGGAACCGGTCGAGGTCCGGGTCTCCGGCGTCGACGGGGGCGGAGCGTCGGTCGGGGGCGTGCCCGTCGTCCCCGCGGCGGGCGAGGAACTCCAGCACGCGGTACTGGGCCAGCTGCGCCGCATGGCCCGCGCCGCCGGGAAGCCCGTCCTGGCCACGGTCCACGACGAGCGCATCGGCTACGTCGTCCCGCTCCAGGTCGACCCGGACGGGTCCAGCCGCTTCACCGTGGACCCGGTCCCGACGGAGCAACCGGCACCGGCGCCCGCCCCGCTGGGCGTGTTCGGCCCACCGCCGGTGATGGCGGCGAGGCCGCGTCCGGCCGAGGGGAGCATGCCGGAGGCGGGCCCGTACGCGGGTCCGTACACGCCTGGCGGTCACCGGGCCCCGGCCCTTCAGCAGCCATCCCCGGCCCCACCACAGTCACCCCCGTCCCCACGACAGTCACCCCCGGCCCCGCCACAGCCATCCCCAGCCTCACGACAGTCACCCCCAGCCCCTCAAACGCCATCCCCAGCCCCTCAAACGCCATCCCCGTCCCCTCAAAGGCCATCCCCGCCCCCCACCACCGGCAACTCCGACCTCAAGCCGACCCCACCCCGAGGCTTCGACGCCGTGGCCGAAGCCATCCTCGGCGACGGCGACGCCGTCCAGGCGACGCCCCCGCCCCCCGCGTCCATGACGCAGATCGGCGACGCGGTGAAGTCGGGCCGTATAGACGCGGCGGCGGCGCTGGCGGAGCGGGCGCTGGCGGAGGCGTCGCGCACGCTGGGCCCCGAGCACCCCGAGGTGCTCCGCCTCTCCGAACTGGCCGCCTACGTCGCCTACCTGGCGGGCGACCCGGTCCGCGCCTTCCGTCTCTCCCTAGCCGTGGCAGGCATCCAGCACCGCCGCACGCGCGACGCGGAGGCCGCCTACGGCAATGTCCAGAGCGCGGCCACCGCCTGGCGCGCGGTGCGGGACCCGGAGCTGGGCCTGTCCCTGGGGCGGGATCTGATCGCCCTGTGGACCGAGGTCGCCGCCGCGGGAGGGGTGGCCGCCGAGGACGTGGAGCAACTGGACAAGGCGCACGCCCGCATGACCCGCCTCACCGAACGCGCCCGTCAGCCGGAAGGTGTCCGTCAGCCGGAAGGTGTCCGTCAGCCGGAAGGCACCCGTCAGACCTGACCCGGCGGGGTCACACGTCCGCCGTGGCAGACGCCGACCGCTCCCTGTCCGTCCCCGTCCCCCGGGCCCCGCCCGCCAGCCCCAGCTCCTCCAGCGACCGCGGCCTGGACCGCCGTACCGAACGCCACGCGTCCCACGTCAGCAGCGTCAGCGCCAGCCAGACCAGGGCGAACCCGGCCCAGCGCTCGGGCGGCATGGCCTCGTGGAAGTAGAGGATGCCGAGCAGGAACTGGAAGACCGGCGCCAGGTACTGGAGCAGCCCCAGGGTCGACAGCGGCACGCGGATCGCCGCCGCGCCGAAGCAGACCAGCGGTGCCGCGGTGACCAGGCCGGTCGCGGCGAGCAGGGCCGCGTGCCCCGGGCCCTCGGTGCTGAAGGTGGAGTCGCCGCGCGAGGTCAGCCACAGCAGGAAGGCCAGCGCGGGCAGGAACTGGATCGCGGTCTCGGCGGCCAGCGACTCCACGCCGCCGAGGTTCACCTTCTTCTTGATCAGGCCGTAGAGGGCGAAGGAGAAGGCGAGGGCGAGGGAGATCCACGGCGGACGGCCGTAGCCGACGGACAGGACGAGCACGGCGGCGAAGCCGATCCCGACCGCCGCCCACTGCACGCGCCGCAGCCGTTCCTTCAGCAGCAGCACGCCTATCGCGATGGTGACCAGGGGGTTGATGAAGTACCCGAGCGACGCCTCGACGACATGGCCGGTGTTCACGGCCCAGATGTACAGGCCCCAGTTGACGGTGATGACGGCCGCGGCGAGCGCGACGAGCCCGAGTCGGCGCGGCTGCCGGAGCAGTGCACGGGCCCAGTCCCAGCGTCGTATGACCAGGAGCGCGACGGCGACGACGGCGAGGGACCACACCATGCGGTGGGCGAGGATCTCGATCGCCCCGGCGGGCTTCAGCAGCGGCCAGAAGAGGGGGACGAGACCCCACATCCCATAGGCCGCGAAGCCGTTCAGCAGGCCTATGCGCTGCTCACCCCTTGGCTTCCCGGCCACGGCGCCTCCTTCGTACGTCACCCACTCGGATGAACCCGTCTGGAGGAAGGTAGCGCCGATCGCCCTCGCATGTCATGCCCGTATCGGCATACGGTCATGACATGCGAGGGTGGGCCCATGGATCAGCTCTTGAGCGCGTCCGCGACGGCCTCGGCGAGCGGGGTCGTCGGGCGCCCCGCCAGCCGGGACAGGTCCCCGCTGGTGACCGCCAGCTCGCCCTTCTCGATGGACGCGTCCACGCCGACCAGGACCGAGGCGAAGGCCTCCGGCACTCCGGCGCCGGTCAGGATGCCGGTGAGCACCTCGCCGGAGACGGCGTTGTAGGCGATCTCACGGCCGGTCTGCCGGGTCAGCTCGGCGGCGTACTCGGCGAAGCTCCACGCCTCGTCACCGCTCAGCTCGTACGTCCGGTTCTCGTGGCCCTCGCCGGTCAGTACGGCGACGGCGGCGGCCGCGTAGTCGGCGCGGGCGGCGGAGGCGACCCGCCCCGCACCGGCCGCGGCGACGACGGCGTCGTGCGCCAGCACCGGGGCGAGGTTCTCGGTGTAGTTCTCGTGGTACCAGCCGTTGCGCAGCAGCACATACGGCGCTCCGGACGAGGTGAGGATCTCCTCGGTGGCGCGGTGGTCGTCGGCGAGCGCGGCGGTGAGGGTGCCGGGGGCGCTGGTGTAGGCGAGGAGCGCGACACCGGCCGCCGCGGCGGCGTCGATCACGGCCTTGTGCTGGCCGACGCGGTCCTTGCCGACCTCGCTGCCGGAGATGAGCAGCACCTTGTCGCCGGTGGTGAACAGACCGTCGAAGGTCTCGGGGGCGTCGTAGTCCGCGACGGCGATCCGGACGCCCCGGGCCGCGAGGTCGGCCGCCTTCTCCGGATTGCGGACGACGGCGGTGACCTGGTCGGCCGGGACCTTCTCCAGGAGCTGCCCGATGACGTGGCGGCCGAGGTGGCCGGTGGCTCCGGTGACGACGATGCTCATGATGCCTGCGCTCTCCTTGTGGGGGACTGTGCCAGTAACTCTAAGGGGGGCGCTAACTCAGGGAAAGTACCCACTTTGAGGTAAGGTACGGGCATGGAAGTAAGCACAGCAGGGCCATCGGTCGCCGCCCGTAGCGCCCCGAGCACCTGGAGCGTCGACGGCGACGCCATGTGCCCGTCCCGCCTCGTACTGGAGCACGTCACCAGCCGCTGGGGCGTCCTCGTGCTGATCCGCCTGCTGGAGCGCCCGTACCGGTTCAGCGAGCTGCGCCGGGCGATCGGCAGGGTCAGCGAGAAGATGCTCTCCCAGACGCTCCAGACCCTGGAGCGCGACGGCTTCGTCCACCGCGACGCCAAGCCCGTCATCCCGCCCCGCGTCGACTACTCCCTCACCGACCTGGGCTACGAGGCCGCCGAACAGGTGCAGGCGTTGGCCGTGTGGACGGAGGAGCGGATGCGCGAGGTGGCGGAGGCGCGCCGCACATACGACGAGGCCCGGTCGGTGCGGTAACCGACCGGGCCCCTCAGCATTCCCTGGACGTCAGCCCACGACGGTCCAGGTGTCCCCACCGGCCAGCAGCGCGGCGAGGTCGCCCTTGCCGTTCTGCTCGATCGCGGCGTCCAGTTGGTTGGCCATCTGCTGCTCGTAGACCGGCCGCTCCACGGAGCGCAGGACGCCGATGGGTGTGTGGTGCAGGGTGTCGGGGTCGGCGAGGCGGGAGAGGGCGAACGCGGTGGCCGCGGAGGCGGCGTGTGCGTCGTGGACGAGGACCTGGTCCTCGTTGTCCGCGGTGACGGTGACGACGGTGAGTTCGCCGGTGGCCGGGTTGCGTACGACGCCCTTGGTGTTGTCGGTGCCGAAGCGGACGGGCTGGCCGTGTTCGAGGCGGATGACCGCTTCCTGGGCCTGTTGTCTGTCCTTGAGGGCGTCGAAGGCGCCGTCGTTGAAGATGTTGCAGTTCTGGTAGATCTCGATCAGCGCGGTGCCCGGGTGCGCGGCGGCCTGGCGCAGTACCTCGGTCAGGTGTGCGCGGTCGGAGTCCAGGGTGCGGGCGACGAAGGAGGCTTCCGCGCCGAGTGCCAGGGAGACGGGGTTGAAGGGGGCGTCCAGGGAGCCCATCGGCGTCGATTTGGTGAT
>NZ_JBHVMS010000015.1:0-175593 GCF_042796855.1 Streptomyces sp. NPDC057877 | reverse complement strand
CCAGGGCTGTCGCGCCGGACCTGACGCTGACAGAATTCTGCGGCAACGGGACCTCCGAGACACTCGCAATGGCTTCGACACCATGCGAACTACCAGAGGTCCCGCCCTCTTGACAGGGCGCACACATCCTTAACGCACTGGCGTTGCCGCCGCGTGGTGTAGCCGATCAAGCTAACGGAATCCGCAGGTCGCGACCCGAATCGCCTTCGCCGGATGCCCTGTTGAGGCTCGCCGGGCTGGGACCGGCGGTAATCGCACGACGGCAAGCAGCGGCCACGTACCGGATGGCTCCGAGGCGGAGGCGACGGACCGTGATCGGCTACACCACGACGGGGGCACCACCTCAGCTGGGGCGTTCGGTCATTGGGGCATGTCCTTTGGTGCGGTGGGGGTCAGAGGGGTTCGCTGTAGGGGCAAGTGCTGGTGTGGCCTTCGTCGCCGGGGAAGGTGTCCGGCACCGTGCTTGAGCGTTTGATGTCGTCTGTGGTGAGGGGTGTGTGGGCGAGGTAGGTGCCGAGGTCGGCGAGGTGGCGGATGGTGGTGAGGGGGACTTGGCCGGAGCATTGGGGGCAGGGGCCGAGGAGTTCGAAGGGCTCGTCGTCGTAGATGGGGTAGCGGGCGAGGAAGACGTACTTTTCACCGCTGTCGGGACAGGTGGCGGTGGCCAGGACCGGTTCGGCCGGGGTGGTGCGGCGCCGTAGCCAGTCCGGGCTGGTGGTGATCTGGTGCAGGCCAAGGCCGAGGGCGGCGGCCAGGCGTACGGCGGTGCGGGCGTGTTCTGCGCCTCGGTAGCGGCCGTGCGGGCTGACGGCGGTGTGGTGGCGGATGAAGACGGCGGCGGCGTGGGCGCGTTCGGCGAGCGATGTCATGGGGACATGGGCTCCTTTGTGATCGTGGGTTGTGCGGGTGGGTGAGGGCCGCCCGTGCGTGGTGTGGGGGGCTGGGCGGCCGGTCTGCCAGGTGCCGCCCCGTGCTCCTATCGGGGCGGCACCGCAGGGTCAGGGGTTGGTGGTGGTGAGGGCGTGGGTGGCGGCCTTGCCGATGGCGGTGGCGGCCTGGGCGGGGTCGATGAGTTGGAGGAGGGTGGCGCCGGGGAGGGGGCGGGGGTCGGGTTCGAAGGCGAGCCAGAGCACCGCGCAGCCCGCCTTGCGCAGGGCGGTGATCCGTCCGGTCGCCTGGTCGGCTTCGTCGGGGTGGTAGTAGCCGTCGGAGGCGATCACCAGCAGGCGGCCCGCCCCCGGTGTCGTGAGGTCGAGGGCTGCGGTCAGGGCGTCGGTGGTCTCGGCGAGGCTGTGGCCCATGCCGCTGGCGGCGAACTCGGTGACCTTGGCGGGGGCGCGGCCCGGTGCGGTGATCGCGGTGATCGAGCGGTCGTAGGCGACGGTTGCGCTGCGGGAGTCGGGATCGGTGAGGGAGGTGGCCTTGGCGAGGATCCAGGCGGCTGAGGCGATGGGGGCGGCGGCGATGCTCATGGATCCGGAGACGTCCACCGCGATCCCCACCCGCAGCGGCGGGGTGGGGCCTGCCCGGTGTGTGGTGTGGATCCAGGGAGTCGCTGTCGGGCTGGCGCCTGCCGCCTTTTGTGCGTCGCGGGCGAGGGCCTGGCGCATGTTGAGGCGGCCGGGAGGGGCCGCTGAGGCGGTGACCGGGTGGTGCGTTCCCGGTAGGCGGCGGCCCGCAGCGCGCGGGCGAGCTGTCCGGCCGCCGCCTTCTCGGCGCGGGTGGGCTGGCGGGTGCCGGTCACCGGGGAGCGGCGCCTGCCCTTGGCGGCCTTTCCGGGGGTGTAGGGGGGTGCGCCGGGTGCGAAGACCTTCTCGGCTGTCTGTGCGGCCTGCCGGGCGTGGGCGGCCTGGGCGGCCTTGGCGCGTGTCCGGGCCGTTCGGGCGGCTCCGATACGTGCCTGGGCTGCGGCGTGTGCGGCCTCGTTCGCGGCCACCGTGTCCACGACCTTGCCGATCGCCTCGGCCAGCTCGCCCAGGTGTCCGGCGGTGGGGTCGGGGGCCGGTTCGGGGCCGGAGGGGTCGGTGCCGAGGGCCTGGCACCAGGCCCGGGCGTGGTCGACCATGGCCTGCGCGTCGTCATCGGCGGTGCTGTGGGCCGCCGTCCAGATCATGGCGAGAGTGTCGAGGAGGTCGGGGCCGAGGATGGCGGTGCCGGTGTTCTCCAGGGCTGCGGTTTCGTCGTCGTCGAGGATTCCGGCGTCCCGGCGGGCGAGAATCAGTCCGGCCGCCGTTGCCGCCTGCCACCGGTCGCTGGGGGTCTGGCTGGTGAAGTCGGTGAAGACCAGGGTGCGAACAGCGGCCCGCAGGAACCTGCGGTCGCCGGGGCGGCGGGCGAGGTGGGCGTACTCGGCGCGGGATTCCTCCAGTACCTGGGATACGGCGTCCAGGGCCGTCCCGCGCAGCGGGGGCGGGATCACCCAGCGGCTGTGGCGGGCGTGTGCGGCCTCGTGGGTGAAGGCGCCCCAGGCGACCGGGTACTTCTCCTCGTCACCCGACCAGGACGGGTTGATGGCGGCCGGGGCCAGCGGGGCGAACAGGGCGGCGTCGATCTCCAGTTGGGCGGTGGCGGGGTAGAAGGCGGCGGGGGCGCCGGAGCGGGTGCCGTGCTGACAGGAGACGATCACATCCTCGCGTTCGGCGAGTTCCGGAAGGCGTTCGGTCAGGGCGGCGGCGATACGCAACCACTGACCGGCCTGGCGGCCGGGCCGGGGTTCGACGGCAGGGCCGCCGTCGTCCTCCCAGCGGGCCAGGGCCTGGTCGGCTTCGGACACGGCGGGAGGGGTGTGCTGGACGTGAGCCTGGGCGTGCGAAGGCATGGCAGACACGGGTCCTTCCTGGTGTGCGGTGGTGGGGTGGGCGGGCGGCCCGGGCCCGGTGCTCGGCCGGGCCCGGGCGGGGCGGTTTAGAGCTGGCGGCCCAGGGCCAGGGCGGTGACCGGGCGGCCGATGGCCTTGGTGACGATCTCGGCGACCGTGTCCCGGTCCTCCAGCGGTGCGATGCCGACCAGGTTGGCGAAGGCCGCCTCGACGCCGAGGACATCGGCGATCTTCTGGAAGGCGAGCAACTCCCGCAGCTGCCGCGCCCATCCGACATCGCCCGCCTGCTGGAGGGCGGCGAGGTTGCGGGCGATCCGCACCGCCGTGCGGTTGATCTTCAAGGAGGCGGCCAGGTCGTAGTCGGAGCCGACCTGGATCTGCACACTGAACCGGGAGGCGAGCGCCTCGGTCAGGACCGCCCCGTGCACGCCTGGGTTGTGTCCGGCGATCACATAGAAGCCGTCGGCGGCGGTGATCGTCTCGCCTTTGTGTGCCTTGACCTGGATCTGCCTGCGCCCGTCCATCGCCGGGTACAGGGCGGCCAGGACCTTCGGGGAGATCAGTGTGGCGTCGTCCAGGAGGAGGGCGCGGCCCTCCTGCATAGCGGTGACCAGCGGCCCGTAGACGAACTCGTAGCCGCCGCTGGCATCCTGGGTGTACTCGCCGATCAGGTCGCCGACCGTGGTGTCTCCGTCCCCGGCCACGGTGATCAGGTCCGGGAACGCCGCCTCGATCAGCGAGGTCTTCCCCGTCCCCGGCGGCCCGTACAACAGGACTGCGACCTGCGCCTCCCGCAGCCTGCGCAGCGCCTCCACATCCGGCAACTGCGCCAGCGCCCTCGGGTGGTACGTCTGCCCGTTCGGGCGGGTGATCGGCTGCGGCCGCTGGTTCGGGGGCGGGGCCGCAGGCGGCTGCGGAGAGGCCTGGTGCGGGACTGTGGGCTGGCCGCCCGGGGTGGGCGAAGGCGGTGGGGACTGCTGGGCTGCGGCGGCTGTCGCCGAGGTCGCCCGGTAGGTGCGGGGTTTGGAACCGGACCGCTCCGCCTCACCCCGGCACACCAGCGTCTCGCACGCGTTGCCGACCGCCCCGCCCGAATGCCCCAGCCTCCGGGCCAGTTCCGTGACCGTGAACCCCGATCCCGGACTCGCCGACAACACCTGCGCGATCCTCGCCCGCAGCTCACCCGGCCGGGCCTTGCCACCCGCGCCAGGCGCAGACGCCGCAGACACCGTGGCAGAAGGCGGAGAGGTCGTGGCGGACTGCGGTGCCGGAGGGCTGGAAGGCGGGGCTGCGGACGCAGGGGTGGCAGTGCTCGTCATCACGGAAGTCCTTTCACCAGGCAAATAGCCGACCTATCCGAATTCGAAATCGACCGTCTTTTCGGGCACACTACACCCGTAATCCGTTTTCGGGCGGACCCCATCGGCGGGATTTCCATTCCCGGATCTCCCGGGAACAATTCAAATATAGCTCGACCCGGAACCCACCTGAAGCCGGATTCCGGCTTGATAATGCTGGAATTCTCGTGAATTCACGACCGTTTTCCAGGGCTATTTCAGAAAGAGCGACGCAAGGCGTCGCGGGTCGCCGCCTGCACAACCGTTTCCGAGGCACCCCGCCCGCGCCAACATTCCGGGAAATCGAGTGCGCGCACGAATTGCGGGACTCCGGCGGGGTGGCGTCCTCCGTAGCCGCCTGCGGCCCGCCACCTCCTCGGTGAGCTGAGTGCGGGGAGGCGGTCTGTCTCGGGCCCTGGGCTGTACAAGCCTGTCGAGAAGATGTGTTGAACGTGGTGAAGGGTCAGCGAGCGGTAGAAGGGGTCCGTCAGCGGGGACCGCGTGGGGCGCAGGCGGGCCGGGGGCGGCTTGTCAGTAGATCGGGATGCGTTGCTGCACCGATATACAGTCGCCCTCGCCTGCCGGTGGCTCGCGTGGGCTGTGGCCTGCGCTTTCGGGCCGGCAGGGGGTGTCGTATCCAAGCGCGCACGCCGGATCGACTGCCGATACGACACCGGATGCGACGGGGCGCACGCCAACAGGTCACTGCCGCCTGGCCATGAGCTCGCAGAGGCAGTGGCCTGCGTCCTTATCGTGTCTGACGGGAGCGCGGCCGGGGCGTGACGAGGGCCTGGGTGGCAGGTTCGGGTTCCAGGCCGAGCTCGGCAAGGTGCCTTTCCAGGCGGGTGTAGGTGTGCCGGGCGGCGTCGTGGCGTCCGGCGGACTGGTAAAGGCGGATGGTGTGCTGGGCGAGGCGTTCGTGGTCGGGGTGCAAGGTGCCCAGGTGTTCCAGCAGTTCGAGGACGGTGTCCCGCTCGCGGGATGTGGCGCTGGAGTGTTCGGCTTGGCGGGTCAGGCGCAGGGCGGCGTCGGTGGCTTTCATGGCGCAGTGTTCGCGGATCGCGTCGGCCCACAAGTAGTCGCTGCCGTGGGCGAAGGGGCCGCGGTAGTGGGCCAGGGCGTCGCGTACGGCAGCAAGTTCCTCGCCCCATTCTTCTTTCTTTCCCGAGGTGGCAAACGCTTCTTGCAGGCTGTGGTTGAAATCAGCGAGGTCGGTTTCCACGAGTTCCGGGTGCAGCTTGTGGATGTCTCCTTGCAGGAGGATGAATTCCTGCCCCGTAATGCCGGTCGCAGAGCGCAGGGCGCGTCTTACGGCGCGGCGTAGGTTCTTCAGTGCGTTCTGGTCCTGACCAGGGGCGAGGTGGAGTTTGTCGGCGATGTCGGAGGCGAGGAGTCCGGTGGGGTGGGCGGCGAGGAGGGCGAGAAATTCGTGGACCTCGCTGCGCATGTTGGTGCCGACGGGGTCGGGGTGGCTGCGGGCGTAGAGGGTGACGGGGCCGAAGACGTGGAGGCGCACGGGTTTGGTCTGTTTCGGCCGCGTGGTGTCGACCGCCTGCGGGAACGTGGGCGGGTCCGGTGCCGGGGGTGCGGGAGAGGCGTCGGGGTGCGCGGCCTCGGGGCGCTGTGTCGTAGAGAGAATGCGCAGGCGAGGGCGCTCACCGCGGGCGGTGAGGAGGACCTCGGTCACGTCGCGTCCAGCGTCCGGCGTGAGCTGAAACAGCCGTAGCGAGCCGACGTGTTGGCCAGGTGCCTCGGTGGTGACAGTGCCGTCGTCAGCGATGTGCCACGAGGTGGCGCCGGGCAGGGGTGTGTCCAGGGTGACGACGATCAGGGTTTCGGGTGTGGCGCGGGTGGCCAGGGCCTGGAGTTGTCCGGTATGGGCGGAGTGCGGCGTGGTGAGCAGAAGCAGGGTGCCCGGCCCGTGCTCTGGTGCGGCGTCGGCGCTGGCTGGCCCGGTTTCCCCGGGCGCGGTGGGCTGATCATCACGGGTGCGGGCGTGGGTGATCAGGTGTTGTTCGGCGGTCCGGATGGCGTCCGCGGGGTCGGTGCTCTGGGTCAGGGCGGAGAAGCGGGTGGGCAGTCCGGGCAGCAGGTTCTCGGCGACGTCGTGGGAGGTGACCGCTGTGACGCGTGAGGGGCCGGGTCGCTGGCGTTCGGCGGCAGTGAGGATGCCGACCAGCAGGGCGCGTGCGGCGTTGTGTGCGCCGGGGCCGGTCCAGGTGCAGCCTCCGGGTGTGGCCAGTTCGTCGAGGGGGACCTCGGTGTCCTGCCGGATGCCAATGGTGACCGTGTCTTTGGCGTGGGGCCGCTGGGGTGGCGTCTGGCGAGGGGCCAGGGGTTGGGTGTCGGCTGATGAAAGGCGGGGCCGGGTGGCTGCGTGGGCGGCTTGTGCGGCCTTGTCCACGAGCGGGCTCAGGGCGGGGATGTCCGTCTCTCGGCCGGGCGGACGGCGGCGGTGCTGGTGCCAGTACCAGTAACGGCGCGCGGCCAGCAGGCCTGCCGCCGCGGTGATGCCGATGAGGCTGGCTTCTCCGAGGCTGATCGCGGCCGGGCCCGGGGGTGGAGCCGCCTTGGGGGCCTTGGTCCCTTTCTCCTGGCCGGTTTCTGGGGAGGTGCGCTCGCCTTCGCCTTGCTCCTCTGCATCCGTGTGCCGGTCGGGAGTAGGCGGTGGTGCGGTCTCGGCCGGTTCCGGGGGTGTCGAGTCGGGCGCGGCATCCGGCGGCGCGGGACTGCGCGTCGGTGGCGGGGTGGCGGGCCGGTCGACGGGGATGGTCAGGTGCCAGCCGGGCAGGATCAGGTCCGGGTCGGTGAGCCGGGCTCCGTCGCACTGGGGGCGGTCCTTGTTCAGCGCGTAGATGCGCGGCCACTTGACCGCGTCGCCCAGGTGCGTGCGTGCGAGGTCCCACAGAGTGTCGCCCTCCACGACGGTGTACTCCATGTGCCGGGCTGGGTCGGTCTGTCCGGGCGGTCGGGAGTACGGCGGAGCGGGTCTGGCCGCCGCCTGGGCTGTGGCCGCCGGGGTTGCAGTCGCGGGCGCGGGCTGTTGAGCCGAGGCAGGGATGACGAGGGCCGTCGCGGCGGTGTGCGCCACGGCCTCGCCCGGGAAGGTCGGCTGTTGGGCGCTGACCGGCTGGGGGCGCCACAGGGTGAGCAGGGCGACGACCAGGGTGCCGATGCACAGGGCGGCGAGCGAGCCCTTCATGGACAGCGCGGCCACGTGTTCATGGTGGGCGTGACGGTCGCGCAGCAGTTGTGGGAGGTGGGTGGTGTACCAGGCGGTCTCGCGGACCACGGTGCAGGCGAAGGCGGCCCAGCACACCCAGCCGACCATGGCCAGCAGGTCGATCACCAGCGGGTCGCTGATCGGTTGCGTGAGTCGCTGTCCGAAGTCGCTGAGGGAGGAGACGTGTCCGGGCCAGGGCAGGCCGGTGGCCTGCCACAGGATGTAGGGCATCCCGGCCAGCAGGGCAAGCGTGACGGCCAGGGTGCCGGCCGCTGTGGCGGCAGCGGTCAGGCGCTGGCACGGCTGAGGTGGGGGATTCATCGCCGGTTCGCTCTCGTCGCCGGTACGGAGTCGGTCAACGCTGCTTACGGCGCTGCGCGTTCTGCGTGCGCGGTGCCGGTGGCGTGCACGGTGAGGGTGCGCAGGCCGACCAGTTGGAGGATCTGGGTGCGCTGGTGGTGGGTGACGTGGACGGTGACGGCTTGGCCCTTGACGGTGACGGTGGCTCTGTCTCCGGTGGAGGTGACGTACGCGCGGGCCGCCGCTGCGGCCTGGCCGCGTACGAGGCGGACCTCTTCGCCGTTGCGCAGCCGTCCGATGTCCAGTTGCTGGGCGCCGGTGCGGGCGGCTTCCTGTGCCACGTCCAGGGCCCGGGCTTTACCGGCCAGGGCGAGTCCCCCGTCGACAACGATCCCGGCGAACAGCCACAGCGCGGCGAAGACGCCGACGACGAATGCCGTGGCCTGCCCCTGATCGTCGCCGGATGTCACCTGGCGGTGGATCCGCGTCACGTGCTCCCGCGCTCGTCGCTTCACGGGGTGCTCCGGTAGGTGTCGACGACGGAGAAGGCGGTGTCGGCCAGCGTCATGTGGCCGGGCAGGCCGGTGTGGGTGAGGGAGCCAAGGTCGGCGGTGCAGGAGACCTTGGCCGTCACCGTGGCGCCCGGAGTGAGGTGACCGGTGGTGAGGCGGACCTGGGCGTTGGTGCAGGAGGCTCCCGCCTCGCGCAGTGCCGTTGCGGCGGCCCGCTGGGACTGGGTGTGGGCGTCCTTCTCGGTGCGGGCCAGGGAGGCGGCGCGGGCGGCCTGATGGGCGGCGTCCGCCACGACCAGGCGGGCATCGGCGAGCAGCCCGAAGGCCACCACGACCAGGAGCACCAGCACGAGCAAGGGCATGACGAGGACCAGCTCTACCGCCGCCGAGCCCCGCTCCGTTTCGGCGCGCATCCGTCGCACCTGCCGGGTCACGGCTGGTCTCCCGTGGGGGTGGTGAGGCGCTCGGTGGGACCGGAGGCCGTGCCCGAGGCCTGCAGCACAAGTCCGGGGATGGGGAGCAGGCGCATCACCGTGCCTTTCACGCGCACGGTGGTCCGGGCGGTGGTGCGCTCGGCGGTCACGGACGGGCTGGTCAGTGCCCGGCTGCCGAGCGCGGCCAGGCTGCGGCGTGCCTGGGCCCGGCCGGCCGCCGCGGTGCCGTCCTCGGCGCGGGCGGCGGCCAGGGCGCGCTGGGCGGCGTACTGGGCGATGTGCCGGGCGTGCCAGGCCAGTGCGAACTGCACGGCCAGCAGGGCGATCAGCATCAGCGCCGGGGCGACGAGCACCAGCTGGGTGCTCACCGCCCCGCGGTCACCGCGCAGTCTGCGAAGGAATCCGGTCACGGACTAACCGCCCAGGTCGATGCCGTTCGCCTTGGCCGTGACCTTGGCGACGATGATGCCCACCGCGGTCAGCGCCAGGAGCGCCAGCAGCGCGGTGACCACGATGGCCTCTGTGGAGTAGCCCGCGTCCGAGCGGGCCTGTCGGCGGAGTACGGCCAGGTGGGCGCGGACCCGGCGGGCCAGGGTGTCGAGTCGGAACATGACGAGCACTCTTTCTCTAGCTCTCGTGGGGGAACTCACGTGATTGACATGACGTGAGCGAAGGCGGGATAGCCGATCAGCAGCAGGAACGCCGCGAACAGCCCGATGACGGGCAGTGACATCCGCTCGGTCGCCGCCTGGGCGGCGCCGTCGGCCTCGGAGATCCTGCGCCGTCGCATGGCCTGCGCCTTCGCGGTGAGCGAGCCGCGGATCTTCGCGCCCTCACTGCCCGCGAGGTTCAGGGTCGAGGCCAGCTCCGTCAGATCGGCTACGGCCAGGTGCCGCCCCAGGTCGCCCAGGTGAGGCCAGGGGCTGGTGCGGGTGAGCTGGGCGACGTGCAGGGCGTGCCGCAGCCGTGCCCCCGCCCACCCCTGGGGCGCGGCCACGGCCTGAGCGAGGGCCTGCTGGATTCCCGCACCGCCGGCGAGGGTGATCACCGTCAGGTCCAGGACGAGGCTGAGGGTGTGGCGCATTTCGCGGCGCCGCCGTGTGGCCTGCTGGCGTACCGACAGGTCCGGTACGAAGAACAGGACGACGGCCAGGCCCAGCGATCCGGCCAGCGGCATCCACCAGCCTGCAGCGACGCCCGCTCCCAGGCGCAACATGAGCACGGCCGCCCACGGGGCGACGAGTCCAGCGGCGGCGCAGACCGCCTTCCCCGCCAGGTGCTGCTCCTCGTCCGTGCCGCACACGGCGAGGTCCGCGCGCAGGGAGGGGGTGGGGAAGCCGAGTGCCCTCACCAGCGGCACGGCGTGCCTGCCCAGCCGGGTGGCCCACTCCCCGTCGCTCTCCTCGCGCTGGCGTGAATCCGGTGCTGGTACGGGGGCGTTGAGGGCGGTGAGGACATCGGCGAGCGCGGGCCGGGGCGGGCGCAGCCCGTAGACGAGAGCGGTGACCCCGGCTCCGAACAGCGCGCCGAGCAGCATGATGATCACCGGACACCTCCCCGTTCAGTGGCCGTGGTGGCACGGTGCGCGGCCGTGCGGATGAGGCGGACGGGTTCCTCGATGCGGCCGATCGCGGTCAGGTAAGTGAAGCTCGCGGCGAACAGGGCGCCCACCACGGCGAGCACCGCCTGTCCGGTCAGCGTGTCGAAGGGGTCGAGGTAGGGCCGGTTGAAGACCACGAGCCCGACCACCATGCCCAGGGTGACGATCACCGTGACCCGCACCCCGGTGCGCACGCTGGCCCGTCCGGCATCGATGCGCTGCCGCATGGCCACCTGCTCGCGCGTCGAGTCCGCCAGTTCGGTCAGGAGCGGGGCGAGGTGACTGGCCTGCTCCTCGGCGGCCATCACCAGCGCGGTGACCACCACATCGGCCAGCGGGTCATCGAGGCGCTCGGCGAGCGTGCGCAGCGCGGTCGGAAGGGGATGCCCGGAGCGGACAGCGGCGGCCAGCTCCCGCATCTCGGGCTCCAGTGCGGCCGGGGCGATGTCCGCGGTCGCCAGTACGGCCTGCTCCAGACCCGCCGCGGCAGAGAGGGTGTCGCGCAGCATCTCCGTCCAGGTGGCCAGCGCCTCCATCCGCTCCGTGCGCCGCGCCGCCTGCCGGTCCGGGCCCAGCAGGCCGGGCAGGGTGAGCACGGCGACCGTGGTCAGCACCGCCGCCACCGGCCACGTCGTCAGCACCCCCACAACCGCGCCCGCCATGACCGCGATCACCACCCGGCGTCGCGTCCAGTCCGCAGGCAGCCGCCCCCTCAGCGCACGCCACGAACCGGCCGCCTCCTCGCGGGCCGCTCGCCGTACCGCCCCATAGCCGATGGCGACCAGGCCCAGCCCGAAGACGGTCCCGCACGCCACCGCGAACGCCGTCCAGGCACCAGCCCCGACCAGACCCCGCATCACCCCGCTCCCCACCACGGGAAAGCGGCGCCCCTGGCGTCCAGTCCGGCGGCGAGAAGACCGTGAAGGGTCTCGGTGCGCGGCGGGGTGGCGGGGACGGCACGCCCGTCAGGGCCTGGCCGGAAGACCTCGTTGGAGACGATCTGCGCGCCGTCCGCGTCGATGACCTCGCGTACCGAATCGATGACCCGACGGCCCGCGCTGTCCCAACCGAGGTGGACGACGAAGTGGACCGCGGAGGCCACCATCAGGTTCGTCGCCTCCAGGGACAACCGCTCCGGGGACTGCGCGGCGTAGGAGGCGAGCTTGGTGAAAACCCCGCGTGAGGTGGAGGCGTGGATGGTGGACAGCGAGCCGTCGTTGCCCTGGCTCATGGCGTTGCACATCGGGATGACCTCGGCCCCGCGGATCTCCCCGACGATGACCCGGTCGGGCGACATCCGCAGCCCCCACCGCACCAGCTCCGCCTGGTCGATGCCGCCCTGTCCCTCGATGTTCGGCTCCCGGGCCTGCATGGCCACCACGTTCGGGTGGGCCACCGGGTCGGCGTCCAGACCGAGTTCGAAGGTGTCCTCGATCGTCACCAGCCGCTCCTGGGGCGGGATCTCGTGGGCGAAGGCCCGCAGCACGGTCGTCTTGCCGACGTTGGTGCCGCCTCCGATGACGATGTTCTTGCGGGCGCGTACCAACGCCTGCAGGAACGCGGCGAGCTGCTCATCGCACACGCCCAGCCGCACCAGCTCCGCCATCGACGCCGCCGGAAACCGGTGACGGCGGACCGTCAGCGACACCCGCCCCGTCACCGCCATCACCGCGAACAGCCGGGACCCGTCAGGCAGCTGCAGATTCAGACGGGGTACGCCCCGGTCGAAACGGCGCTCCTCCCCGCCCGTGCGGGCCGCGAGCGTGCGGACCAGTTCCACCAGCTCATCGTCCGAGGCGGCGACCGGGGCCTCACGCCGCCACACACCGGCCGCGTCCTTGACCCACACCACATCGCAGCCGTTGACGCAGATGTTCTCCACGGCCTCATCAGCCAGCAGCCGCTCCAGACTGCCGATGCCGAACAAGGCGTCCTCGACCGCCTGCGCGACACGTTCCTCCACCGCGGCATCAATCACCCGACCGCCCCGGGCGAGGGACAACCGCCGCTGCTCCGCCAGTTCCTCCGCCAGCAACAGCCCCACCGTCGCCCGCCGCGCCGTATCGTCCTCCGCGGGCAGCCCCGCCGACTCCCGCTCGCCTGCGTACGCGGTCAGCCGGGCCGCGACACGCTGCCGCACCACCTGGACCAACTCCCGCTCACCCGCACCGGGCACTACTCCCGGCGGCATCAGCAGCTCACTCACGATCCGCTCCTCTCGGCTCCCGGCCCCTCACACAGCCCTGTCCGGGGCCACCCAGGCCATTGGGTCGCATAGCTCCCGGTCACGTCCTCGCGGTCCACAGCCCTCGTCCGGAGCACGCTGTCCCGCGGCTTGGCCAGCTCACGCGCCAGTGCCCGTGCGGCGGACATCAGCGGCGAGGGCCGCCCCCAGGCCGTGCGCGGCGCACTACGCCGGGCCCCGTCCATTGCGGCCACAGCCCTGGGATCCCAGAGCAGGAAGACCACTCGCTCGATCCCCAGCGTGCTCCCGATCTCCTCCGCCACGTACGGGCACGGCCCACCACAGCGAGCGTCAGCCGCCCAGCACGCGCGTCAACGTCCCAGCCACACGCGGACACATGCGTCAGCGGCTCCGCCCCGCCACGCGCCACCAGCACCACGTGGTCGGCCATGTCGAGCAGCGGCTCGATCTCCTCGCCCAGGCGGCCGACGTCCAAGAGCACCGTGCCCCGATCGGAACCGTCCCCCAGCAACACACGCCGCCCGGCATCCCCGGCCAGCAGCCGGACAGCCTCCCGGCACGGCCCACGGCCGGGCACCGCAACCACCCCCCTCACCCCGCCCGGCAGCTCACACGCCGCCCCGAGCAACGAGCCCGGATACGGCTGCCCGACCACCGCCGCGACATCCAGCAGCGAGGGAGCCGACGGCAGACCGAACCGGATCATCAGGTCACCGCCGGAGGCATCCGCCTCCACCAGCACCGGCCGCACCCCACCATCCGCCTCCGGCGGCCACACGGCGGCAAGCGCCAACGCCGTCGTCGTCACCCCCGGAGCACCGGTCACCGACCCCACCACGACAAGCCGCCTCACGGAGCCTCCCGCCCCTCCGCAGGAAGAACCACCACACGCGGACCCTCAAACTGCACCGCCCTCCGTGCCGCCCCGGTCTCCACCAACACCGTGACCACCCGCGGCCCACCCACCGACTTTGGCTCCCGCACACCCGTCACCGTCCCGACCACCGCCGAAGACTCCTCCTCACCCCCCTCGGCCCCGGCACCGGCCGGACCAGGAAGGACGGCCACACGCTCACCCCGGGCAAGACCCGGTGGCGCACCACCGGGCTCAACGGCAAGCGCCACCTGCGAGAAACCCTTCGGCGGGAAGGCACCCCTCGTACCCACCTGACCAGGAGCCAGCAACGCCCCGGCAACCAGCGGAACCCGCGCCCGCCGCCCCAGCACCGAACCCCGATCCCCGACAGACACCACCCCAGCGTCCGCCGCCACCTCCACCGCTCGCAGATCCCCCGGCTTCAACACCGCCCCGACCGGCACATCACGGGCCAGCACCAGAACCTGCTCCCGCTCCCCCACCGCCTGCGCGACCAGCGCAAAGCCAACCGCCGAGGCCACCACCGCACCCGTCCCAGCCCACACCCAGCCCAGCCTGCGACGCCGGACGCCCATGACGGCCGGTGGCTGCTCCGGGCCCGCCCGGCGCGCACTCGGCACCGCCAGACCACCGCTCTTCACAGCCGAGGAAGACATAGAGGTACCCACAATTCACCTCGCATCAGAGAATTCCCAGCGTTCACCAGCCCGGCCCAGCTAGCCCATGGCCAGCCAGCCGCACCCTCAACCCGAGCCGTCAGCGCGTGACAACGGCCTGCACCTCATCCACGACCAGCTGCCGCTCCGCACTGACGACGAGCCCGGGAATCGCACCGGCCTGCCCACCGCCGCGCCACTCCACGTCCCACGTCACGCGAACGGACACCGTGAATGCTCCGCCCGGCTCGCCCAGCGAGGATCTTCGGTACGTATATCCGCAGTCCGGCGACTCCGACTGCGGCCGATACCTCGCGGAGTACGGCGTACCCGGCCCCCGGCACGTGACCGTCGCCCCATCCCCCATCGACCACACCGCCGCACGCGGACGCGCGGTCGCGGTCACCCGCACCCCAGGCACCTCCGCCGTCTCCGACACCGGTCCCCATACGCCCTTGTCCACCCACATCCACGTCGGCACATGCACCACTTGCACGTAGTCCTCATCGGGGCTGGTCCGGATCACCGGCTCGGGCAGCTCCAGCCGTTCTACGGCCTGGCGGGCGACCTCTGCCACGGAGATCTCCCGCCTCCCTGGCTTGCCGGACTGCGGCTTGTCCTGCTTCACCCCGTCGAAGCGCGGCAGGATGCCCATGCCGTTTCCCAACTCGTACTCCCACCCGTCGGAGACGACGGTCGGCGGTTCCGCAGGTTTGCCAGTCCCTGCACCGCCGCGGTGAGCGCCACCGCCACTCGCACGGCTCCCGCGCCCTCCTCCCGCGCCGCCGGAGCGCTTCGGTGAGCGTTTCTGAGACACAGCAAGGTCGCACCCCTTACCCGAGCACTCGACTCCGACACCGCTGCCGAACCCGTCCCCCGCTGCCGCCTCCGGCGCAATGAGCAGGCCTGTTCCAGCGGCGGCGATGAGGAGTGCCACCGGTGCGCCACCATGCCTGCGAGTCACTCCACGCACGTCCCAACCGCGTCGATGCGCAGCGACTCGACCAGCCACCGCTCACCGTGTCGGCGAACGGTCGCGTCGACGCGGTGATGGCCACCGGGCACGTCATCCTTGAGGGCGCCGTCTTCGGTGTACTGGAGCCAGTCGGAGCCGTCCGCGCAGTCCTCGATGACCACCTCCGAGGCCCCACGCTCGGTGACCACAGGAGCGAACTCAGGCCGCCCTCTCGTCACCACGCCCTCCTGCCGGTTCTCCCGCATCATGTGTTGAAGGAGCTGTAGCGCACCCTCCTCGGCATGGTCGTCCAGCCTTGGGTGCTCAGCGTCCGACACCTTGGCCGCAGCCACGGCGTCGTCCCACATCGCCAGGTACGCCACTACCGCTCCTTCTCCCGGCGCATCGGTGGTTTCGCTCATGAGCGGTTCTGAAACAGATGTCCCTGACGGCGACGGAGCACCGTCAGCCGATGTGCACGCGGACGTCGCCGCCAGCAAAAGCGTCAGTGCAACCAACGACACTCGGCTGCCCCGTCTGGTCGCCACTACAGACTCCCATCACTCATTGCACACATATAGCAACTCCAAGTAGTCGAACGCGACTGGAGTTACCCGCCTGCACGGAGATCAACCCCATCAAAGCGACCAAATCCGGCCAGCCCCAGTCCCGTTACATCCCACGGAACACAGAAGAGGCACAGCGTCCGTCGCTCAGCAGAGCGATGAACGCTGCGAGAAGCGGTGCTGACGTATCAGCCCTGCATGAAGCTGCCCGGGACAACCAGCCACGCCGCCTTCGTGCTTCGGGAACTCCTTCGAAAGCCCCACGCGCCGCCACTGAGTTCGTGAACGATGTGCAGTCCGCGCCCTCGTTCGGCCAGAAGTCCGCACAGAGCGTCCGCCCCGCCCCCACGATGCTCCTCGACCGGGACGAAGGGCGGGCCTGCGGGCAGATCTGAAATCACCGGAATCCGCGGATCATGGTCTTCGACTTCGCAGATAATCTGCCGACCGCTGCGGCGCACACGCATTTCGTACGGACCCACCGCATGCTCGACGGCATTGGCGACGAGCTCGGAAACAGCCAGCACCGCATCAGCGATCGCGCCGGGATCGAGCCCGAACTGTTCCAAGGCGCATCTCAACGCGGCTCGAGCCCGCGTCGAGGCATGGGGGGTGCCGCTCGTCCACCGCCAGACAACACTTGCGGCGTCCGTCCGCCCGGTCACCACTGACCCCTGCGGGCCGCATGACGCCCCCGTACGACGCGACGGTGGCGGCCGGGACCGGGACGTAGGCAATCTCGCGCTTCGCACAGCGCGTAAGGCCCGGCTGCCATCGCGAAGGGCAGCATCAGAACAACGGTGTACAGAATCGGCGCCACGGCAGCGGCCTCCCTGGTGATCGCGTCTGGTACGCGACCACGACACCGTGGTGGTGCAAAGAGGGGAATACCTCTCTCATCAGCTCTTTTAAGGACTTTTTCGGCTGTGGACACGCGCCGCTCAACAGGCATCGCCCCAGCTTTGGCCCGCTGTCGGCCTCAGGCTCACCAGGGCGGCATTGGTTCCCAGTTGGTCACGTGGAATTCCACTCAGAGCGCCGACATCCGCGCCTTCTCGATCGGCCCTGGGTCATAGCGCAATTCCTCCGCCGCGACCTCGTACGGTGCGACCCACCAGTCCGGGACCAGTGCGTCGGGATAGTGCTCGAACGTTCGGCAGGTGCTGCACCACTCCCAGAGGCGTCCATGGCCGAGGTAACGGCGTCCTCCTCGGATCATCGCCCGGTCGCTCTCCTGGTGGTACCAGCGGTGCAGCGACGGAGCCGAGCAGACCGGGCAAGGACTTGCCACTCGAGGCCCCTGCCAGTCACTGTTGAAGAGCCGACGCCACGGAGAATGCAGTTCCTCGCTGGTTTCGCGCCATTCCCCCATGTCCTGCCGTGTCAACGGTTTCCCTCGATCCAGTCCTGCAGGGCATTGCCCGACCCGTACGGTGTTCCGTCCGCCATCGAGTCGGCGTGTCCGTGGACCTCGCCGTCGAAGGTCCCGTGCTTCAAGAAGTACCGGGCGTGGCTCAACTCGTGCGCGATGGTGTTCGCTGCGGTGATGTCATCGTAGATGCCGTCCGGGCCGACCCGTATCACTCGCCCACCGTCGGCCGCCCTCGTCACCCCGAGCAGTCCAGATCCGAGGTCGGGGTCAAAAATGACGTCGATGTTCTGACCTGAGCCTCTCAGGTTGATTCCGTACTCTTGGGCCACGTCCCGCAGGTAGGTGTTCTTGTCGAGCGAGTTGTCGAGTGTGCGCTCGACACCCTCCTGGCGTACTCCGCGGGCCGCTCTCTCCGACGTGCCGTCGCACGGTGCCAATCCCAGTGGGTCGCAGAGAGCGTGAGGGTTGGGCACATACGCCGAAGGATTGGGGGCAGGTGCGAGGCCCAGCGGGTCTGGCGCCGTGTAGCGGCCGGTCTCCGGGTCGTAGTGGCGTACGTAGTTGTAGTGGAGGCCGGTTTCCGGGTCGTAGTACTGGCCGGGAAACCGCAGGGGGGTGTAGGCGCCGCTGCCCCGCGTCCAGGCGGTGGTGCCCCAGAGGGTGGTACGGGTACGCCAGGCGATGTCGCCGGTCTCGTCAATCAGCTCGGTGGGGGTGCCGATGAGGTCGGTGACGATGGCGAAGAAGCGGCGGTCGATCACCTGTTGCCGAGTGTTGTTTCCGAGGATGCGTTCGGTCTGGGCAAGGGGGGTCAGGCCTTGGTGGTCCCAGGTGAGGGCAACCTGGTTGGGGATGGCCTCAGACACCGTGACTTGTTCGCACAGGGTCGCGCCGTCCCAGGTGAAGCGGATCTCCTCGACGACCGTCTCACCGTCCTGGGCGAGGCGTTGTTTGGCGGTGCGGCGCCCCAGCGGATCGTAGCGGTAGCGCCAGCGGGTGCCGTCGGGTGTGACAACGCAGGCCAGGCGGTCCTCGGCGTCCCACTCGTAGCGCCAGGTGTCGGGTTTACGGGAGAGCCGGGTTTTCTGGCGGAGGGTGACGCGGCCGAGGACGTCGTGCTCATAGCGGACCCCTCCGGCGCGGATGACAGTGGTGCCGTCGTACGCCCGGGGTCCGGTGGCTTCGTGGCCCGGGTGCGAGGCGGGCCAGGACGCCTCGGTCTGGTTGCCGCTCGCGTCGTAGGCGTACCGCTCGCTCCAGCCGTCGGCGGTCACGGCGGTGACACGGCCGACCGGGTCGAGTTCGAAGCTGCAGGTGCCTGACAGCCGGTCGGAGATCGTGGTGAGGTGACCGTCAGCGCGGTAGGTATAACTGCGGCTGTTGAGTGTGCGTCCGCCAGCAATCAGATGCTGGGCGGACAGTCGACCTGCCTCGTCCCAGGCGGACGACACGGTCAGGGAGTCGCCGAAGGCCCGGGAGAGCTCGCGGCCCGAGGCATCGTGAGTGAAAGCGACTTGGTGACCGCCGGCTGTCAGACGGTCCGGGCGACCGACCGGATCGTAGGTGTACGTGGTGACATGCCCGGTGGGAGTGACGCGGCGCACTCGACGGCCTGCGGCGTCATAGCGGTAGCTGATGGCATGGCCGTCGACGAGTTCGGTCTTGAGCAGACCACGCCGGTCGTACTGGCGGATGAGAGTCCCATCCGGGCTGGACGACTGCACGAGACGGCCGACTGGATCGTAGGTGTGGGTGGTGACGTGGCCTTGCGCGTCCTTGCGGGTCACCCGGCCCAACTGGTCGTGCTCGAAGGTGACGACACCACCGAGCACGTCCGTCCGGGTCGTCAACTGCCCCGCCGGGTCAAGACCGTAGCCGAGGCGGCGGCCGTCGAAATCGGTCTCAGCGACGAGCCGACCGGCCGCGTCGTACTCGTAGGCCCAGACAAGGCCCTGCGGGTTGGTGACGCGGGTGAGGCGCAGGTGCTGGTCGTGCTCGAACTCGTAGCGTGCCCCGTCCGGGCCGGTGCGGGCGGCCAGCAGGTCGAAGTGGGTGTACTCAAACCGGGTCACGCCGCCGACCGGGTCGGTGTGGCAGAGGCGGTTCCCCTCACCGTCGTAGGTCCACGATTCGGTGGCGCCGTCGGGGCCGGTACGCCGGACGAGATGGCCGTCCTCGCTCCAGGTGAGGCGGGTGACGCCGCCCACCGGGTCGGTGACACGCGCGGGGTGGCCCAGGGCATCGCGTTCCAGGCGGACTGTCCCTCCGGCCGGGTCGGTGACCTGAACGGGCAGGCCCGCCGCGTCGCAGAGGACGTGCGTGGTGTTCCCGAGGGCGTCGGTGACCGAGGTGGGGCGGCCGTGTGCGTCGTGGGCGTAGTGGGTGGTGTGACCGGCCGGGTCGGTGACCGTCGTTCGGTTGCCGCGCTCGTCGTAGGTGCAGCTCGTGCGGGCACCGTCCGGTGCCACGACCTCTGTCGGCAGCCCCGACGGGTCGCGCTTGATGCGTAGTTCGGTGCCGTCGGGGCGGGCCACGCGGAGCAGGCGGCCATCTTCGTCGTAGGTGTGGGTGGTGGTGCGGCCGATGGGGTCGGTGCAGGTGAGGAGGTTGCCGTGGGTGTCGTAGGTGGAGCGGGTGGTGTGGCCGAGGGGGTTGGTGGTGGCGATGACGCGGCTGTGGCGGTCGATGAGGTGGTGGGTGGTGTGGCCGTTGGGGGTGGTGAGGGTGGTGGTGCGGTGGCCGGTTTCGGGGTGGGGGTCGGTGTAGGTGAGGGAAATCTGGACGTGGCCCGCCTCGCCGCCTTCGGCGATGACGCGGTCCCGGTCGTCATAGACGTAGTCGTAGCGGCTGTGGTTGGAGTCGGTCCAGGAGGTGACCCGGTGGCGGTCGTCGTAGGTGAAGAGGGTCGTGGCGCCGGAGGGTTTGGTGACGGTGGTGAGGTTGCCGTCCGTGTAGCCGTACGACATCAGGGGCAGGTCGGTGCCGTCCTCGCCCGCGCCGGTCAGGGTCAGGGCGGTGATGCGGCCGTCGGTGGGGGTGAGTTTGAGCTGTGTGCCCGCTGAGTGGGTCAGGGTCTGGGGGGTGCCGTCGTCGGTGCGGTCGATGGTGATCGTGTGGCCGTTGCGGTCCGTGATGGACGTCAGCCAGGCGGTGCCGTCGGCGCCGGGTTCGGTGCCGGGTGGGGTGGTGAAGTGGCGGGTTGTGCCGGTGTCTTCGTCGGTGAGGGTGTAGTCGCCGTCCGGCTCGCGGGACAGGCGGGTGCGGCCCGATTCCGTGCGGGTGGGGGCGCCGGGGGCCGGATGCGGGTAGGGGATGAGGAGGCCGTCGGCGGTGACGTGGATGACGCCGATCGCGTCGATGGTCAGGCGTTCGTCGACCGTGGTCGTCCAGGACGGGCCCAGGAAGCGGCCCATCGTGCAGCCGGACTCGGTGCGGCGGGTGAAGGTCAGGGGGAGGATGCCGGGGATCGCCACGTCCGTCTGGGGCAGGAACATACGGCCCGAGGCCAGGTCGACCGGGTCGGTGCCGTCGGTGGTGCGTTCGCCGTCGGGGCGGTTGTGAGTGCCGTCGGGGGCGTTGTCCAGGAGGTTGCGGGCCCTCGCCGCATCCGCCGCGTCCGCTGCTACACGTACGCCCTTGACGGCGGCGCCGCCGCCTCCGGTGGCGGCGGTCAGTGCGAGGTCGGGGATGAGGCGGCCGAAGCCTTCCGCCGGGTCCTTCATGAAGTCGCTGACCATCTGGCGGCCGGTGCCGACGGGGTCGTTGGCGGCGACGACCAGGCCGGCGGCCAGGCTGTTCAGTGACGTGGCGTACTCGGCGGGGTGGGTGAGGTTGTAGGGGTCGAGGGGGTTGATGCCGCGCACGAAGTTCAGCAGGCCCGCGGTGCCCTTGATGATGCCGCCGCCGACGTGGTCGCCCATGATCCAGGCTTCCTGAACGCCGTCGCGCAACTGATCGGCGTACGACGGTTTCGCCGGGGCCTTGTCACGGGCCGCGCGCACCGCCGACCGGGCCGTCTCGGCGGCGGTGTTCCGCTGTTTGCGGGCCTCGGCGAGGATGTCCTGCGCCTCCTGCATCAGCGTCTTGCCCGGGTCGGTGAAGGTCGCGGCGGGCTTGGGCGGCAGGGTGGCGGGGTCGCGTTTGTCGGCGGGCATCGCGTTGTAGCGGTCGACGGCGCTGTTGTAGTCGTCGACCTTCTTGCGGTGCGCGTTCGCGGCGTCCTCGGAGGCTTTGACGCCGTCCTTCCACTTGTCGATCGCGGTCTGGGCCTGGCCCTGCGCCCAGGTGACCGTGGACGCGAACGCCTCCAGCGCGGCGGCGGCGTCCTCGCAGGCGTCCGCGCCGGTGAACCACTTCGGTGGCTGGGTGCGCACCGCGGTGCGCAGGGCTTCGGCGGTCTCGCCCTTCAGGCGGGAGGAGTCCATGCCCTTCAGACCCTCGCCCGCGCTGTCGAACGCGGACTGGAAGCCGCGCAGTTTCTCGGCGGTGGCGCGGATCTTGGTCGGGCTGCCGTAGATGAGTTTGGTCTTGTCCTCGGTCTGGCCGAGGTCCATCTCGTCGACCTCAGCGCCCATCCGGTTGGCGACCGAGCGGGACTGCTCACGCACCCAGTCCGCGCCGGACTCCCAGCCCACGTCGTCGAGGCGGTCGGCGGTCCAGTTCCCGGCGTCCTCGACCCGGTTGCCGACCCACTCCACCCCGCCCTCGACGACGTTCTCCACCGAGTCCGGAGTGATGTCACTGATGAAGTCACCGACGCCCACAACTAGTTACCCTCCTGCTGCTGGGCGCGTTCCTCCGGGGACGGGCCGAAGGTGTCGTCCAGCGCCTGGTTCCACTGGTCGTCGGAGATGCCGAGCGCGTCGTTGAGCAGGTCCGAGCGCTGTCCGCCCTGGCCCTCGGTGAGCACGGTGCGGCCGGTGTCCTTCCAGGTTTGCTCGATGTCCTCGCCCGCCTGCTCGAACGACTCGCGGCTGTAGTCGGGGCTCAGGTAGTCGGGGGTGAAGACGTCGCCCCAGTCCTGCTGAGTGATCTCCTCCTCCGAGGCGTGCGGGTTGCCGCCCATCACCGAGTTCACCCCGACCTTCAGGGCGCCCGCCACGTACTGGTCGTGCTCCCACTGCGTACCCGCCGCCAACCCCAGCCGATTCGAGATCGCGCTCGCGTCACTGATCAGGGCGCGAACTCCCCACTCCCAGCGCTCGCAGAAGTCCTCGAAATCCACCGACAGACCGTGGTGCCCGGCCTCCATCCCCGTCATCGACAACTCCGAGAAACCCTTGCCCATCACCGAACCCGTCGCCCCGCCCAGGTCCCCGAGCTGGTCGATGACCGCGCCCACGCCCTGCGTGAACTTCGCCACCGCCTCCCGGCCGAGCTTGACGTCCACCCCGTCCTCACTCATGGGCGTCCACCGCCACACTCTCGGGCACGATCCCGGCCACCGGCGGGAAGAACATCGACCCGCCCTCCGTGGCGATGTCGACCGCCAGACCAGCGGGCTCGCCCAGCGACGGCACGACCTCGTCCACGATCCGCGCACCGAGCAACGTCGCGTACTCCATCGGCTGGTCACCCGGCCCGTGCAGCACTGCGAAGCGGGCCAGCGCCGCCTCATCAGTGAACGCGCAGATCCACCGCACCCCGCCCGAGTGCGCCGACCACAAACCCCCACCGGCGACCGGCACCAGCAGCACCGCACGCCGCATCTCACCCACCAACACCCGAGGGTCGCCAACGCCCGCTCTGCGCTCCGCGATCCGCTCGGCCAGCACCGCCCCCGCCTGCTCCACGGCCCCTCCCTCACCCTCGGTCACTGATGGCACCGTAGAACAGACGCTCGGCAAGGTGCGGGTGGTTCTCGTGAAGGTGGACCCGCTCTGGCTGATCCGTTGCCGCCACACCCCGAGCCATCGGTGACCGGACGAGCCCCGTGGAACCTCTCTCAGGCACGGCCTTGACCAAGGACTCGGTCGAGCTGGCGTGCTGGGCTCCAACGAAGGAGTAGTACGTGCGAGTCCCGATCATTGCCGTCGCTTTTCCTCGGCTTCATCGCTCTCGCCTTCAGCACCTGGTGCTTCTGCACCTTGCCATCGCCCTGTAAGGACTGTGCCTCGTCAGCATGTGTGGCCGTGATCTGATGTTCGTCGGGAAGGCTGTCGGCTAAGCCGCGCCTGCACACAATGCCGCCGGCCATACCGCCGTGAGAGTGCAAAGCCGGGGCATTGTGCCGCCTTCATTCCGCAGCGGTACGCCGTAGCCGCATCTCGTACGGCCCAACCGCATGCTCGGTGGCATGGGCGACGAGTTCGGCGGGCGGCACGTCGTCACAGCCGAGCTGGTCCAAGTCGCCGCGCCGGGCGACGCGAACCTGGAGCCCCCGCAATCCCTTCCGGCCGCCAGTCGCGGCTCTGGAAAATATCCCGAGTCAGCGCTCGGTGGCGTCCCTCCAGTAGTCCTCCAGCATCTCGCCGGGCCATGCAGGCTGGGAGAGGGTGCCACGCGGCATGAACTCCTTGAAGACCGGCACCAAGTCCACCACCAGGGTGCCGTCGTCGGCGTCGAGGTCCGTGACGTGCAGGTCCCGACCGTCAACGCGGAGCAACCGTGGGAACGAGGTCGCGAGCCGGGCAGGGCGACGGTGGTTGTGATGCACGAACGTGCCCGTAGCTGGCCAAGCCGGGTTGTTGCGCGGACTGCGCGCGTGGAGGGCGACGTCTTCGGGAGAGCCGAAGTTGAAGAACCAGGTGACCTGGAGGTGGGAGAACTCCTCGATTCCCTGCAGGGTCTCCTCTGGGTACTCAGGGCGCAGCCGAATGATCGACTCCACGCCGCCCTTGAAGTCGTCGAGTCGATCCTTGTGGCCCCCGACCACGTCGGCGATCACAGGTACATCGATGGACTGTGTGGACACGGCTCCCCCGTTCTCCGCTCGCGGTACTGCAAGGCGGTCGACCACAGCACAACCGCCTTCCCACCATGGCGCCGTCAGGCTACTCGTTCGAGTACGGCCTTGGCGCGCTCGTCGATCTCCGCCGCCACGCCGATTCCCCGGTTGCGGAAGGGGGACAGCACCCGGCGCATGTTCACGGCCGCCTCGCGTGCTCTGCCCGACTGGACGCCTTCCATCGCGTCCAGCGCCTGGGCCCATGTGTGGCAAGCGGCCTCCACGTTCCCCTTGCGTGCCTGCAACGTGCCCATGTAGCCCAGTGTCACCGCGTGGGTCCGGCTGAAGGTTTCGGCCTTCCTGCTCAGCACGCTGTTGTTGAATTCCCGCAGGGCCCCGTCGAGGTCACCGAGCGTCCACAGGGTGCGGGCGGTCTCGTGGGCCAAGGAGGCCCGCTGGAAGAACCACACCCGGCTCGGGTCCTCGTCGCCGACTTCCGCCGCGGCGAGGTCGTCCTCAGCCCGCAGAAGCGCTGCGATCGCGGCGCGCTTCTGCCCGTCGGCGGCGAGGCTGCGTGCCTGCACCACTCCGAGCAGTGCTCGCTCGCGGGGTGTCGCCAGGGTGTACCGCTTGCGCTCCACGGAGGCCGTGGCGAGTTGAACGGCAACCCGTGGGTGACCGAGGTCCGTTGCCTGATGAGCCATCGCCCGCAAGATGTGGCCAGTGAGCGGGGCGTCGTCTGCTTCCGCCGCGAGCTTCAGGGCGAGCGTGAAGTAGCGCCGCGCCCCTTCGTGGTGAGACGCATCGAAGCTCATCCAGCCAGCGACGTACACCGCCTCAGCTGCAGCGGCGAGGAGGGCACTACGGGTGTCGTCGCTGGTAAAGACCCCGCTCAAGTACCGGGCAACGTCGTCAACGAGGTACTGGTGAAGCGACGTACGGCCGTCCATGCCACCGTGGCGCTGGTCTCGTCGGGAGAAGAACTCCGTCATCTCACGGACAGCACTGACTTCGGCGACCCCGACCCTACGGCCCGTCGCGGCGCGGCGGGACTTCGCCCGCTGAGGGGCCTCGTCCCACCACTGCTGTCCGGGCAGAGCCAAGCCGCCCACCGAGTAGGCGGCGCCGGCCAACAGTCGGCGGCGTTCGAGGTCCACGTCGCTTCTCCCAAGATCGACCAGCGCAGCCAGCGTATCGACGTTCCACTCCGATGCCGCGCCTGCATGTGCCTCCGGCGCGGAGAGTCCGATCTCGGCCGGAGTGATGGGGCGCTGTAACCGTCGGGACAACGTCTCGCACAAGATAAGCGGCGCTCTGCCCGAGGGCTGTGTTCCCGCCACCCACATGGCGATGTGCGAGCGGCTGGTGCCCAGCAGTTCCCTTGCTTCTACCTCGGCCGCGACCCTCACGAAGGCAGCCGCCACCTTCATCTGCGACCAGCCTGTTTCCGCGATCGCGTCGGCCAGCTTCACGTTCCGCTCGCGCGCCATCGGCTACCTCGGTCTACCAAAACGATCTTTGACGGGTTTGACGGCCCCGGCAACCGCCCGGAGATACCGCCGCGATGTGATCCACGGTTCGCTCGTGGTCAACGAAACCACCAACTGTCCTTGTCCGGGAGGAAACCGGTGAAGACCAGCCAAAGGACTGGCGCCGATGCCCGGACTGTCGCAGGCGGCGGGCGAGAACCCACCACGACCCCCGATGGACGGCGCCTCCGCAACCGCCACCGATGGCCGTGCTCGTGCAGGACCTCCGCCGCTTCAACCGCTCCGAAAGAACCGCCGATCGAGTCCTCCGCAGCCTCAGGCACCAGTTGTGAGAAGGCGAACATGGACCGAATCACAAGCCTGGGCAGCGTCATCAACGCTCCTGAACAGCAGAAGAGCCTGACGCTCGCCGCAGACGACAGGGCCCCGGGCAAAGCCCGGACTTTCACCCGCGACGCGCTGACAACGTGGGGAGTGGAAGACCTCCTGGACCAAACGGTGCTGATCGTCAGCGAGCTCACCACCAACGCCGAGCAGCATGGCCGGACCCTCAACGCCAGCCCGGCCCTTCCGCCCAGACCCAACGGCAAGCCCGATGACGTAATCACGCTGACGCTCACCTTGCAGGCTGGTGTCGTGGGGATCGAGGTCGAAGACAACTCCCCGGACCCCCCGGTGCCTCAGATCCCCTCCCTCTACGCCACCAGCGGACGCGGGCTTCGCCTCGTGTCTGCCGCAGCCGATGCCTGGGCCGCCTGCCCCAAGGATGACGGATGCGGGAAGCGGGTGATCGCCTTCGTGAAGCGCCCAGAGTCGCCCATCACCTCCTGACAACTCCGCTTGGAGACCCTCTGATGCGATCCCGGAATCTGCCCTTGCCCACGCCGTCCCCCGGCGGAACGAGGCTGGACCGCGGCCCCGAATTTGTACGTGTGCTGCTGTGCGCCCTGGACGGTGGGCTCGTCGACACCCGCCCGGTAATCGTCACGTCCAGCCCGTTGGGCCGAACTACTCCTTTCCTGGCCCAGCTCGGCGTCCCGTTCGCCATGGTGCGCACTCCGAACCGGATCGAGCAGGGCGAACCCGCACCCCATCCCGTCCTGCTCGCACTGATCGGCCTCAGCGCCGACCTGGCTGATGTGCTGTACGTCGGTGATATGACGGTCGGCCAGGAGGCAGCCCGCCGTGCCGGAGTCTCATACGTACACACAAGCTGGGGCTACGGCGCCCCGAGCCCTCCAGCCCCATTCGTCGCCGAGTCACCGAAGCACCTGGCTGGGTTCCTGGAAGCCGGGCCGCTCCCAGCGGGGAGCCCGGTATGACGCCATCCGAAGGCAACGCCGCCGCCGACTTCTCCCGCGCAGAGTCCGATGGCGAGCCGTTGCGGGCAGTGGTCGGCGAGGACGCACGGGTCGACCAGTTGATGCAGGCCCTCGAGACGTACGGCGCTGACCTCGCGAGGACACCGGGCGGTGCGGGATGGTTGTACGTCCAGCATGTGCCAGCTCGGCGCCTTATGGCGCAGGTTGTACGAAAGCTGGCGGCGCTCAGCGACTGGGAGCCGTTCGCGAAGGCCCCAGGTCGGCTGAGGCTCGCGCCGTACGAAGGACTCGTCGGGCTGCGGTCGAGCAGCTCGCGCGAGTACCGCGCGTACACCGTTACCCGGTCGGGCATCGCGTACCTGCTCGGTGCGCCAGCCCCTCACAATCCGTTCCGCTCCGCGCAGTTACGCAAACGATCTCGTCCCCCGGTGACCGCAGCGGTGCCGAGTCCGGCTCCCTCGAGGCTTCCAGCGAGCGAGGTGGTGGCGCTGTCGTGGTCCTCCCGCCACGCGGCCACTCTGCTGCCGGTGTTGGAGGAACTGGCCAGGACCGGACGCCCGAGCCTCGTGGCGGACCTGGCGACCGACCCGGCGGAGCGGTGCCCGGCTTCGAGCATCGCGGGGGTGCATCTGTGCTCGCCGCCGACGGACCTCTTCACCCTCTCCGGCGCCGCGGACGGTCTGAGGTTGCAGGACGACGGCCGTGCCGTTCGGGTCGGCAAGTACGCGGTTCAACTGGCCCGGCTGGTCAGGCTTCTGTCCGTACTGCTGGAGACGAGTGGCGGGTGCACCCAGCCCTCGTGGCGATCCGTGGTCCGGGCGGAGACGTGGCTGGACGGTGTCCTCGCCGCGACTCAACCGCACACCGTTCTGGTCAGCAACGACACCAGCCCGCTGGGCGCGCTCGCTGGACACGCGGCGGAGCGTCATGGGGCGAACACGGTACATCTCCAACACGGGGCGTGGACGGCGGAGTCCGTCGCATGGCCCGCGCTGCACAGCCGCGACATCGTCGTCATGGGGGAACGGGATCTCCCCCTCGCGAAGGCGTGGGTGCGCCACCCTGACGCCGAAGTTCATGTTCTAGGCCAGCCCCGCTTCGACTCGCTCGCCGACCTCGAGCGCGAAGCCCAGCGGCGCTACCTTGAGAAGCTGCTGTCGCCCAGCCCGTGGCGAGCCCCGGCCCGTATCGCGGTGTGGGCCTGCCAGCCCTTCGGGCCTGACCGCCTCAAGGCCCAGGCCGACCTCCTCCTGGACGGTCTGTGGAAGGCCGACGACGACTGGGGACTCGTCATCGCGCCGCATCCAGCACAGAGCATCGACGTCTTCGCGCCCCTTCTCGAACGGGACGGTCAACCCTTCGTGGCCGTGGCCGATCCCCGGGTCGGCGCTCGCGGCTGCCTCGCCGGTGCCGACGCCCTGGCGAGCGCCTACTCGACGTGCGGCATCGAAGCCGCGCTGGTGGGTGTTCCGGTGCTCGAACTGGGTGCGCCCGGCGAGCCCACGCTCGGACTCTCCGGCAACGGCCTCGCGCGGCGGTGCAGGACCGCCGATGACGTCGCTGACGCACTCGTCGCACTGCGCGGTCCTCGTCCGCCTGCCGACAGGGCGGCGATGGATGCGGTGTGCCGACGGCCTGGCGACAGCGCCGCCCAGGTCGCACGCCTCATTGCCCGCCGGGCCGACGCCCCTGTCACGCGTCCCCACCACGTCCACCACGATGCCCGCGGCACCGATTCCGGACCGCTGCAGGGAGAAGGAGTACCTGCCCGATGACCCACCTGACCGCCGACAGCGTCGCCGAGCTCTTCGTGGGCGCCGTCGCCCTGGCCAAGAACGGCGAAAGGATCAGCCCCCGTGGCATGGCGACCCGTGAGGTCCTCGACGTCAACATGCGGCTGACCCAGCCACGGGCCCGCCTGCTGTACGCGCCGCCCGCGCGCGTCATCAACCCCGCGTTCGCCGTGGCGGAGACCGTATGGCACCTCTCCGGCTCGGATGCCGCATGGATCTTCGACTACAACGCGCGCCTACGGCAGTACGCCGACGACGGTGTCCTACGGGGCGCGTACGGCCCGCGGATGCGGAGGTGGGCGGGAAGAGTCGACCAGTTGAGCCGGGTCGTCGAAATCCTCAAGGAGGACCCCGACTCTCGCAGGGCTCTGATCCAGCTCTACGATCCGGCCCAGGACGCCGCCGGACACAAGGACGTGCCCTGCACGCTGGGCTTCCTCTTCTACCTGCGGGCTGGCCGCCTCCACATGTCGACCACCATGCGCGGTCAGGACGTATGGATCGGTATGCCGTACGACCTGTTCTTCTACACCGTGCTGCATGAGCTGGTCGCGTCGCGGGGTGGCTCGGGGTCGAGCTGGGCGAGTTCCACCACCAGGTGGGATCGCTGCACATCTACGAGGAACACCTCGGTCAGGCTGAAGACCTGACCTCGGTGACCGCGAGCGCGGTCATGCCGGACCTCACCACACCGTGGCGGGGCTTTGACGACCTCCTCGGCCAGGTCGCGGCCCGCGACGCCACCGGCCACCCGGGCTGGAACATGATGTCGGAGACCCTGCGCAGCTACCGCCTGTGGAAGGACGGCGCGCGTGACCAGGCGTGGCAGGTGGCCGACAAGATCGACGGGCCGCTGGGTGAGGCGCTGATCGCCTGGTACGGCGAGCTGAACAACCGTGCCCGCACCTGCCCCACGCGCGAGACGGCGAGGACGCGGTGACGGCCGCCTTGGACCGCGCGCCCTCCGTAATCCTCGGATTGTGCTCCTACACGCACGACTCTTCCGCAGCCCTGCTGGTGGACGGAGAGCTGACCGGCTTCGTCGAGGAGGAGCGGCTCTCCCAACAGAAGCACACCAAGGACTACCCCCGCCACGCCGTGGAGTGGCTGCTGAGCGAGGCAGGGCTCACCGCCGCCGACGTCGATGCCGTCGCCTACAACTTCCGGCCCGCCCACTACCTTGCCGAGTCTGCGACGGCCCTGCGCCTGGCACTGTCGCCGATGACCCGCGACCGGGCACTGCCGCGGGCTCACGGCTTCGCCAAGGTGGCCCTGCGTACTCAACTGAGAACCGGCGCCCTCGGCCGGCGGTTTCCCTCCACCCGTGTGCACCCCGTCCTGCACCACCGCGCGCACCAGCTGGCCGCCTTCGCCGCCTCCGGGTGGAACGAGTCCGCCGTTCTCATCGTCGACAGCCTCGGCGAGCGGCAGACCACGACCATCGCCCGAGGAAGCGACGCTCTCCACCCGTACACCCACACGCTCGAGGCGATCAACGACCCTGCCTCGCTGGGCTACGTGTACGGCGCGGTCACCGAGCACCTCGGGTGGCGCCGCGGTGACGAGGAGGGCACCGTGATGGCTCTCGCCGCCCTCGGCGACCCCGCGCGGTTCCGGCCCCTCTTCGCCCGGGCTGTGCGCACCACGCCGACGGGGTTCGTGGTCGATCCGACGTACTTCCCGCCGCGCGTGCTGACCTCGGGCTACCCGTGTACCTCCCGTCGTTTCATCGCGGAGACCTGCCTCGAGCGTTACCCGAGCGAGCCGCTCGGGGACGTCCATCGGGATCTGGCCGCGGCGCTCCAGGAGCGTACTGAGCAGGTGATGCTGCATCTGGCCCGCCGAGCCCGGATGATCACCGGATCGCGCCGTCTGTGCGTCGGCGGTGGAGTCGCCACGAACTGCGTGAGCATCGGCCGGATCATCGAGGACGGCATCTTCGACAAGGTCTTCGTGCCGCCCGCCCCGGGCGACGCCGGTACCGCCATAGGGGCCGCCATCGCCGTGCACACCAGCAGCCGCAGCCGACGGCCCGTGTCAGGCGTCGCCCGGACCTGCTACCTCGGCCCGTCGTACCAGGACCAGTCCCTTGACCTGACGCCGTGGCCCGGGCTCCACCAGAAGACGCTGGGCGTCGAGGCAGCCGAGTTCCTTGCCGACCAGCTCGCCCACGGCCTGATCATCGGGCTCTTCCAGGGCCGGGTCGAGGCCGGTCCCCGTGCCCTGGGGAACCGTTCGATCCTCGCCTCACCACTGAGGCCCGGGGTCGTCGAGCGGCTGAACGCCACCGTGAAGTTCCGAGAACCATTCCGCCCCTTCGCGCCCATGGTTCTGGCCGAACGCGCCGCGGAGTTCTTCACTCTCGGCCAGTAGGCGCCGTACATGTCGATGGCGTCCGGCGTAACCGACAAGGCGCGTGAGCGGGTGCCGGCCATCGTGCACGCCAACGGCACCTCCCGCCTCCAGACCGTCACCTGGTCGCAGAACGCGTTCGTGCACGACGTGCTGCGCGCCTTCGCCCGCCGCACCGGGGTTCCGGTCCTGATCAACACCTCGCTCAACGTCAAGGGCAAGCCGATCTGCGGGACACCGGAGCTGGCACTGGAGTGCCTGGCCAACTCCGGACTGGACGCGCTGCTGCTGGAAGGCAGGTGGATCACCAAGTGAAAATCGGGTACAGCTTCTGGGGCTTCCTCGGCAACGGAATCACCGACACTCCGGACGGGGGCCGCAGCCACCGCCGCCCGCTCATCGACGCCCTCCACGACCACGGCCACGAGATCGTCTTCCTCCAGGCCAACCGGGACCTGCTCGAAGCCGACGACGACCTGGGCAACGCTTACACCTTCCACCACGGCAGCCCGGACATCGACGCCCTGTTTCTGGAGTGGCGCTGGGCCAGCGACGGGCGCAACACCACCCCGTGCGGCACCGAGGGGCACACCTGCGACCTGCACCGCCAAGCCGAACTGGTCACCCGGTACACCGAGCGCAGGAAGACGCCCACCGTGATCTGGGACAAGGACCTCCGGCTCCAGCCTGACAGTGTGTGGCGGCGCTTCGGCCATGTCACCGTGTGCGAGGCAGCTCTCGAACCGACGCCAGGAGCCCACCGCCTGCTCTTCCCGGTCGACGACCGTCTCCTCGCCGAGGCGGACCCCCTCGCGTTAGCCAACAAGCCACGGGACCTCGTACTCGGCTACGTCGGCAACCAGTACGACCGCGACGAGCACTTCGCCAGGTTCTTCGCGCCGGTCGCCACCCACTTCGATCACGTGGTCGGGGGCAAGTGGACGAAGACCTCCCACTGGCCGCACGTCCCGTTCGTCGGCAGGCTCCCCTTCGAGGTGGTCCAAACCGTGTACGGCAGGTCCCTGGCGACCGTGCTGATGCTGCCGAAGCGGTACGCCGCCGTCGGGCAGATGACGCAGCGGATCTTCGAGGCCGTACTCGCTGGCTGCCTCCCACTCACCCCTGCCGACATCCTGCACGCCGATCGCTTCGTGCCCAAGGAGCTGATCGTCAGCTCCAGCAACGAGGTGATCGAGCGGCTGACGCACCTCCAGCAGATCGCTGGCACCCAACAGCACGCGGCCCTGATCGCGGCCTGTCTGAACCGATTGGACATGTTCCGCCTAAGCCGACAGGTCGATGCGCTGGAAGCCGTCCTGGAAACGGCCGCCAGCCCC
The DNA here is from genome assembly GCF_042796855.1 of Streptomyces sp. NPDC057877. Taxonomy (NCBI): domain Bacteria; kingdom Bacillati; phylum Actinomycetota; class Actinomycetes; order Kitasatosporales; family Streptomycetaceae; genus Streptomyces; species Streptomyces sp. NPDC057877. The sequence goes on along the minus strand of NZ_JBHVMS010000015.1, from coordinate 143,557 downwards.
ACCGCGATGGAACGGGGAGCAGCGTGATGAAACAGACCACCAGGACCATGCCGCCTGAATCATCCGAACGTGTCCGAACGGCCGATCTGACCGGGCACCCGAGCACCTCTACGCTGGAGCACCATGCAGAAGGTCGCCGTCGTCGGCTGCGGAGGCAGCGGCAAGTCCTACCTGGCACGCGAGCTGGGCAGGATTCTCGACGCCCCGGTCACACACCTGGACGCCGCGTTCTACGACGACGGATGGAACGAGCTGCCCATGGACAAGTTCGCCGCCCTGCAACAGGACCTGGTCGCGCAGCCGAGGTGGGTGATCGACGGGAACTACAACTCGACACTGCAGATCCGGCTCGAAGCCTGCGACACGGTGGTTCTGATGGACGTCTCGACCGTGGCCGCGCTGTACGGGATCTTCTCCCGGCAGATCCGGCACGGGGGCGGGCACAAAGGGAACGGGGTGCACAACCGCATCCACTGGGGCGTCATCAAGTACGTCGCAACGTATCGCCGCAAGATGCGCCCGCGCGTCATGGCCAAGATCGACGAGTTCGCCTCGGGCCGTGCCAGTGTGGTGCTGCTGGCCAATCGGCGGCAGACCCGCCGATGGCTGCGGAAGGTCGCCGCCGAGGACCGCTGAGCACTCTGTGCGCCCGAAGGGAGGGCGCTGCCTCATGAGCGGTACCAATCCCTTTCTGGACCCCGCGCGGCAGGCGGATCTGTACGGACACGTCTCTCGGCTGGCCAGCCGGTCCAACGCCCTGATGCGGGCGAAGACCTCCGGGCGCCCCGTACCGGAGACGATCGTCGGGCTGGTGCGCAACCACCACGAGCGGCCGGACCGTCTCGGCCTGGCCCTGGACCTCGGCTGCGGTCGCGGCACGAGCAGCCTGACCTTCGCCCGGGAGCTCCGTCCCCGGCGCGTCGTCGGCCTCGACGCCGCGTCGGCCCTGATTGAACAGGCTCGCCAGCGCGCCCGACGTCTGCCCGGCCTGCCGGTGAGCTTCCTTCAGGGCGACTTCCACCATCTCCCCGTGCCCACCGGGTCGTGTGACGTTGTCGTCGCCGCGTTCTGCCTGTACCACTCACCGCGCCCGCAGGCGGTGGTCGCGGAGATCGACCGGGCGCTCGCTGCCGACGGTTTGGCCGTGCTCGTCACGAAAGCGCTCGACAGCTACCGGGAGATGGACCAGCTGGTCGCTGCCGCTGGCGTCGACCCGCGCGCCGAGCAGCACGAGAGCCTGTACGCCTCGGCGCACAGCGGCAACCTCGCCGAGCTGGCCGCCGTGTCGCTCGACGTACTCGCCGTGGAGCAGGAGGAGCACAGTTTCACCTTCGACGGCCACGACCACGTTGCCGAGTACCTGGCCACCAGCCCGAAGTACGACCTCGCCCCCAACCTGTACGGCAATGCGGGCGCCTTCGCGGCGACCCTTCACGACTTCCTGCCGGACCGGCCCCTCACCACCACGTCCCTCGTCACCTTCGTCGTGGCCCAGGCAGGGGGAAAACGATCGTGAGCCTTCGCCAATTCACCAAGCACTACGACACCCCACACCAGGTGGCCTCGGCAGCCCGCCATCACACCTGGCTCGCCGAGCACGCACGGCCACTCCGACTTCCGACGCTGACCGCGGTCGGCCCGACAAGCCTGACGTACGAGTGGATCGACGGCCGCCCGGCCCGGACCGACGACCTGCTGCCCCTGGCCAAACTGCTGGGCGACGCCCACGGAGCCGCCTGGACCACCGCCCTCAGCTCGGCCTCTCCGAACACACCGCACCGGTTCCGGGACGGCATCGCGTTCAGCGGCTACATCGGCCCCCGGCAGATCGCCCTCCGAAGAAGACTGGAGCAGGGCTACCTGCCGGACCGGACCGCCCTCAACGCGATGCTGACGCTGCTGGAGCAGACCGCCGAGGGGCCGGCCGCCTTCTACAAGGACAGCAACCCCCGGAACTTCATCGTCACCAAGGCCGGCGACATCCACACGGTGGACACCGACGATCTCACGCTGGCGCCGATGGGATACGACCTGGCGAAACTGATCGCGACGCTAGTCCTGACATACGGGCCCCTACCCGGCCTTGCAATCGACTCCGCCCTACGTGCCTACAACCAAGTCGCCGAACACCACGACCCCCGGCTCAGCACCACGGATCGCGAGCGTCTCGACGACTTCCTCGCCCTGCACGCCGTCCTGACCGCCCCATACGGCGGGCGCAACGGCTACCGCCACAGCCAGACTCTCCAACCGGGCTCCCGAGGTTCCGCATGATCACCACCGAACTCGTCTTCGTCCGCCACGGCGAGGCCCAGTGCAACGTCAACGGCCTGGTCGGCGGCCCCCGCACCTGCACCGGGCTGACCAACCGCGGATACGCACAGGTCGAACGGGTCGCGCACCGCCTCGCCGCCGAGCACCGCGACCGGCCCTTCGACACGCTGTACACCGAACCGCGTATCCGTCTGCGGCAGACGGCCGAGATCATCAGCCAGGCCCTCCAGCTCCCCATCTCCACGGACGACCGTCTCGACGGCCCCGTCCACGGCGCCGCCGACGGCCAGCCCTGGACCAAGGTAAAGACAACCGCCGATGGTGGGCCGCATGCCCACCCCGACAAGCCCTGGGCTGCCGGATCCGACACCTGGGACGGCTACCTGAAGCGGGCCGGCCACTTCCTCCAGAAACTCATCAACCAACACGAGGGCGAACGCGTCCTGTTCACCGCGCACGGCGAAACGGTGATCGTCGCACACACCCTGCTCCTGGGAATCCCGCTCGGTTCCCCGGCCGGATTCACGATCTCCCACGGCTCCCTCACCCACTGGCAGCACCACCTCAACCGGCTCGGACAGAGACGATGGATACTCGACCGCCACAACGACACCGAGCACCTGGCCGCCTTAGAACAGGAGGCTGCCTCGTGATCACACTGTCCGACGACCCCCGCCTAAATCTGGCTCGCGGCACACTCGGAGCAGTCCGGATCATGCACGATCCGACGCTCCCTTCCCGCGTCCTGCGCCTGGTCAACGCCGACGGCAACGAGTTCTTCGCCAAGCAGCACAGCGAGCGTGACCGGTACCTCCGCGAGCTGCACGCCTATCTCGTCTGGGGAGCCCACCTGATCGGCCACGCTCCCCGCGTGGTGGGCCGACAGGACACAACCTGCACCCTCCTTCTCACCGCTGTACCGGGCGTACGGGCCAGGGTCGTCGCGCCAGGATCGTCCGAGGAGGAGCAGCTCCACTACGAGGCCGGGCGCGTGCTGGCCAAGCTGCACCACCCCACCTCGGTGCCGCGCACCGGCGCCGTCGGCACGGAACTCGCCCAGCGGCTGCGCGACTGGACGGCCCGCGCGGAGCGGGCCGACCTCATTTCCACGGTCGAAGTTGACCGCCTCAACCACCACGCGGACGTCGTGGCGAACACGCTCCTGGACAGCGCGGTCTGCCACCTCGACTACCAGCCTCGAAACTGGCTCCTCGGAGACTCTTTCGGGCTGTGCGACTTCGAGCACATGCGCCGCGACGCCCGCATCCGCGACTTCGCCCGCCTCGAGTTCCGCCGCTGGCAGGCCGCCCCCAGCCTCCGGACGGCGTTCTTCGCCGGATACGGAAGGCCGCTCAACGACACCGAACAGCGGCTGCTGGAGTCCTTCGGCGCGATCGAGGCCGTCACCGCCCTCGTCCGCGGACAACGAAGAGCACGATCTCGCCCTCAGCACCCACGGCCGGACGGTTCTGGCCCGCCTCGCCTAGGCAAGCCGCCCTCCCCCGTCTTCCTGGAGACCTCCGTGTCACAGCACCCATCCAACCCGACCACCGCTGTACTCCGCCGGGCGGTGGTGACCGGCGCCGCCGGCTTCATCGGCTCCCACCTCGCACACGCCCTCGCCCAGACGGGCGCGACCGTCATCGGCGTCGACCGGCGCAACCCGGCCACCGACCCCACGGCCGCGCTCAACCTCGCTCCACTACAGGGGACCCCTGGATACATGCACGTCACAGCCGACCTCCTCAGCTGCGCGATCGAGCCGCTTCTCATCGACGCGAACGCCGTCTTCCACCTAGCGGGCATCCCCGGCGTGCGCCCTTCCTGGGGCCCGAGATTCAGCGAGTACGTCGCCTCCAACGTCCTCGCGACCCACCGGGTCATGGACGCCGCCGCCCGGATGGGCGTCCCCCGGGTCGTGGTGGCCTCCTCATCCAGCGTCTACGGCCCCACCGACGGCGGCGCGAGCGTGGAAACCGACCGCCCCCGGCCAGCCTCCCCGTACGCGGTCACGAAGCTCGCCGAGGAGCAGCTCTGCCTCGCACACTCTGCCCAGGCCAACTGCCCCACCAGCGTCGTCGCCCTGCGGTACTTCACCGTCTACGGCCCCCGGCAGCGCCCCGACATGTTCACGCACCTCGCCCTCACGGCCGCCCTGACCGGCCGACCACTACGCCTGTACGGGGACGGTCACCAGCGCCGGGACTTCACCTACATCGACGACGCGGTCACCGCCACCATCGCCGCAGCCACCACACCGGCCGCCAGCGGGGTGATCAACGTAGGCGGCGGTTCTAGCGCCTCCCTGCTCGAAGTGATCAACATCGCCAACAGCCTCGCCGGGCGCGAGATCCAGATTCACCAGGAGAACCCACACCGCGGCGACGTCCCCACCACACGCGCCAACCCCACCCACGCCCAAGAGGCGCTCGGCTGGCAGCCCCAGATCGACCTCCACAGCGGCATGCGGGCACAGATGCAGGCGCTGGTCTCAGAGTCCGCCGCGTACGGCCCCGCAGCATAGCCAGCAGGGTTATGAGGAGTTGCAGTGGAGAGTCCCCTCGGGTCCTTACACGAACCGCGAGCGATCTGATGCCGAAGTTCACGCTCTCCATGAAGGTGGGCTACTTCACGAGGGCAGCGCGGGCGGAACACTCCTTGGACCCCACTCGGATGCACGGGGCCATAAATCAGACGTGGCGTTCCTACACAACCCGAAACCCTCACTCCAAGCCGCCCCTCATTACCAGAAGGCTCTGGCCTTGGCGTGCGTCGCCCTCGCCGACGCCGCGGCCCAGGGAATGTGCGGGGCCTGAGGCATCGCGTCCTGGGACCCGTCATCGCCGCCGGAGCCGATCGACGCGACCACGCTGAAACCGGCCGTCGTGATGGTTCGTGCCTGCCTGCTGGTCAGCGTCAGAACACTCGACGCCGCGGACGCCCTCGCTGAGGCGTTCGAAGGGGGCGCAGCCCTGTAGTCGAACGTGCCTTCTGCTTCGAGGGCTCGTTGAGGCAGGTGACGTTCGCGGACGTATCCGGAACGGGGTGGTCGCGAGGAGTAGCCCAGGGAGTGTCCTCTAACATGAGGTGGCTCAAGAGAAGAACACTGCTTCAAGTTACCGGTGAGACACGGTGAGTGAACCGCAGTGTTCACCAGGCAGGTCACCCGCGTGACAGTCGAGGCTTTGCGGCGGTGTGGACCGGCCGGAGGCCTTGCCTCCGCAGCGTCGTGCGTGATCTCCTGGAGGTCGTTCAGGTCGTCAGGTACGGAGGAGTGGGTCGTGGCGAAGGAGAAGGGGGCAAAAAGCACGTATGGCGTGCCCCTGGAGCGGAGCGACTACCTCAAACTGGACAAGCACAGGCACCACTGCGAGCCGGACGATTTCAGGAAATGGGTCCAGTCCGGTTACGGAAAAGATAAGCGCCTGGCTGTCGACCTCTTCTCGGGCGCCGGCGGACTGAGCCTGGGCCTTGAACGGGCCGGATGGACCACCGCTGCGGCCGTGGACTTCGACGAGCGGGCTCGCGAGACACATGCAGCGAACTTCCCGGGAATGAGCCTCTGTGTCGACCTCGGGGACGACGACCAGCGAGGCGAATTCGTCCAGCGAATCCTTGACTCCGGCGCCGAGATCGACATCGTGGCGGGAGGCCCCCCCTGCCAGCCGTTCAGTCGTGCCGGACGCAGCAAGATCCGGCACTTGGTCGAGTACCACAACCGTGACCCGCACGATCTCCGAAAGGAACTCTGGCGGGCCTATGTCGACGTGGTGGAGCGGCTCCTTCCACGCGCCGTCCTCATGGAGAACGTCCCTGACATGGGGCTCGGCGATGACTTCAGCGTGATCCGCATCATCGAGGCAAAGCTGGAGAGTCTCGGGTACGTGACCCAGGTACGCCTCGTCGATGCGTGGAACTACCGCGTGCCGCAGCACCGGAAGCGTTTGATCCTGCTCGCGCGGAGAGACGGTGGCGGCTTCGCGTGGGGCAAGCCGAAGAAGCAGACCAAACTTCGGGATGCCATCGGCGACCTGCCTGCGCTCAATCCGGAGCCTTTGAAAGCGGTGGGTGCCCGAGTCATCGACTACGACGAGCAGCAGGAGTCGACACTCTCTTCCTTCGCCAAGGAGATGCGCAGAAGGGCAGAAAAGGGTGTAATTCACGACCACATGACGCGGCGGGTTCGTGAGGACGACTTCAGGATCTTCACGGTCATGGATTCCAAAACCCTCTACTCCGAGCTCGAAGAGAAACTGGAAGAGGACGAGAAGGATTTCCAGAGGTACGACTCGGAGCAATTCACCGACAAGTACAAGAAGCTGGACTGGAAGGAATTGAGCCGCACCATCACCGCACACATCGCCAAGGACGGTTACTGGTACATCCATCCTGAAGAGGCGCGAACGCTGACCGTGCGTGAAGCCGCGAGGATCCAGACCTTCCCGGACCGCTTTCGGTTCGCGGGTACGCGGAGCGACGCCTTCCGCCAGATTGGCAACGCGGTTCCCCCGCTGTTGGGCGAAGCCGCGGCCCGGGTTCTCCTGCCGCAAGATGCTCCCGCCGGAGAGGAGGCCGCGGACAAGTGGCCGAAGGTACGTGAGGTGCTGACCCGCTGGGCCAAGGAGCAGCGTGCGGGCAAGCAGTGGTACCAGTTCCCCGGTGGCCGGAAGATGAAGCCGCTCGGGGCTCTCGTCATGGCGGTGCTCTCGGGAAGCAAGCTGCACCCGAAGCAGCTCTCAGACGTGATGGACGAGGTCGCTGGGCACAGGGAACTGACGCAGGACGTCTATCTCGCCCTCGTGAACGCGGCGCCGACAACAGCACTCCGCAAGCGTCTGGAGGGCAGGCTCAGTCCGGTCGTCGACAAGCCCGAGGTCTGGGCGAACGCGGATTCGGTTCTCGATCACAGCAAGGTGATGGGGCTCAAGCCGGCTGAGCTCGCATTGTTCAGGCTGCTGGCCGGCGGCGACATAATGCTGGTGGGCCAGAGTGCGTTGCGGGTGGCTGCGAGGGTTCAGCAGAACGAATCGCACCTGACCAACCGACTGACCGAGGGTCGGCTCAACCTCATCAAGCTTCTCGGCGCCGGCCGGGACGCGCCGGTGCGCATGGCCGCCATCAGGTTTATCGGCGAGAACCTTTGTCGCGACAAGCAGCCCGTCTGTGGAAGCTGCCCTCTGAGCGACTACTGCCCGACCCGTCCGCAGGAGGACGAGGGAACCGCAGCCACCTTGGATGTTGCGGTAACCACAGGCTGAGAAGGCCCTCCCGGGAGAACCGGGACGCTGCGGTGTGCGGCGTGGGCGATGTGCTCGGCGGCCCGCCCGGCGTCGGCCCTGACCTCACACTCCCAGATGCGCACCACGGTCCATCCAGCATCTCTCGCCGCTTCGGTGTTTCTGGCGTCCCTTTCCATGTTGGTCGTGATCTTGGCTTCCCAGCGCGAGGCGTTCGGTCCTCGGAAACGCCGCGTGCCGTGGGAGGGGCAGCCGTGCCAGAAGCAACCATCGACGAAGACCGCGACGGAGTACCGGGGCAGCACGAAGTCCGCCGTGCAGCGGGGAGCGACCTTACGGTGCAGCCGAAAGCGGAGCCCGAGGGCGTGCACGGCGCTCCTGAGGGCCTTCTCCGGTTCGGTGTCCCGTACGCGGCGGCCTCTCAGCTGTGCGCTCCAAGGCGTGCTCACCCATCCGTCGTGTGTGCTCACGAGGCCATCCTTCCACCTCGGGCGGCCATGCCGTGGGCGTGCTCCGGATGACAGACTGACCTAGATGATCCGAGAACCCGCAGAACTCGACGTCGACGAGGCCGACCGTGTGGAGATCCCGCTCGGGATCCTCGCCGAAGCAGGCATCAGCCCGGGTACCAAGCTGCTCGTGTTCAGCGACGGGGACGGGCGCATCGTGCTGAGGCGGGCAGAAGACGCGATCAACGACCTGTTGCGGGAGGGAACCCTGTAGCAGCAGCCCCGGCTGTCGAGGGCTGCCGCTCTCACTCGGTCTCGTGGTCGAGGCCGACGGACGCGGGGTGGAAGCCGTGCCGCAGAGCCTCTTCGTAGACCTCCATCGCCTGCCTAGCCTGGGTCCCGGTGACCCGCCTCCCCTGGGACAGACGCTGCGCGACACGGTCGGCGAGCTGCCTGTCCACGGCGCGCAGAAACCGGCCTTCGCGGGCCCAGTCCGCCAGAGCCTGCCACTCCTCGCTGGGGATGTCCTCGACGGCGGCTTCGGCCTCGTCGGACTCACTGCTCTCGGGGGAGGCGATTTCGAAGGGCTCGGCCGTGAGCTCGGCGGTCAGCGCGTCGGGGAGCGTCCAAGCGATACGGGACACCTCGTCCCAGCAGTCGGGCTTCTTCGCCCACTCCGACACGTGCCGGTCACCGGAGATCACCGTCTCCATGATCAATGGACAGAGTTCGTCGAGGGCGTCCCTCAGGGCGTCCGTGATGCCCTGCTCGTTCCAGATCCTGTCGAGGTCGATCCGCTTCTCGGCGGCGAGCGAGAGCCGGGCGACCGTGTAGGTCGTGATCAGCCGTTTGTGGCTGCCGGCCGAGTGCGCACGGGCGATCCGGTCGGCAGCCTGGAAGAGGATTGCAGTGGCTATGGCGCGCTTGCAGTACTGCACGTCCACGACGGGATCGGACTTCTCAATCCGCTCCATGAAGTGGGCGAAGTTCTTCTGGGCGCCGCGACTCACCCAGTACGGGAGCTGCTCCCAAGAGTGCACGAAGGTGGCCAGGTCGGACTTGCTGAATCTCTGCCGACTCGGCGTGATCAGCTTGAACTTGCGCTGGGCGGCGCGGGTCTCGTGCTCGGCGGACTTGTCGGTGTACTGGCCCCGCGCCCGCTCGTAGAACCATCGCGTCTCCTGACCGCTGCCGTCGGTCGCAGGAGCCCACAGGCTTCGGGAGACACGCTCGAAGGCGACGTGGAACTCGTGGTTCGAGCTGAAGTCGACCAACGTCACCTTGTTCTGGGTGTTGGAGTACTGGGAGATCCTCGGAACGATCTCGGACAGATAGGCGGGATCGACGATCGTGAGTTTCATCTGCACGTGGACCCCGTCCAGGTCCCGCTTGTCATGAGTCAGGACGTGGTGCAGCGAGGCGGTGGTCTGGCCGCCGTTGACGATCTGGAGGCCGGTCATGCTCCTGATGGCGACGGGACTGCCGTCCTCGTCGGTCTCGAAGTCCACGTCCGAGGCGGTGGCGGTCACGCCGTTGTTGTAGGCGAGGAAGCGGCTCGGATCCTTCAGCAGGGTTTCGCGGATGCCCTTGTTCACGCCACCACGGGTCTGGAGGAAGGACCGGACGTTGAGTTCGAGCAGCCGGGTCCGGTGCTCCTTGTACAGTTCGGCAAGCTGTCGGCCGGGGATGACGGCCAGGACGACCGAGTAGTTCGGCTCGTCGCTGTGCGCCGCCAGGCACGGAAGAGGACGCTCGAAGGTCACCTTGATGGGCTCGCCGATGCTCCCGGAGGTCTCGTGTCTGTGGAGCCGCGCAAGGTCCCATAGCTCGTAGGTGACGGGGATCCCCTGGAACTCCGTGGGCTCCGGGGCGCTCGTCGTGCTGATCCGGTTGCTGAGGAGGAAGAGGCGGATCTTCGGAACGTTCGACAGTGCCTTCTCCACACCCACGCACATGTCGTGCACGTCGGTGTTGTCCTCCTGGTTGGGGCGGATGGCCCCGTGCTTGCCCAGGAACGCGAACAGTCTTCGGAAAAGCCTGTCGGACTCGGCCTTGGTCAGTTTGCTGCTCAACGGGGTCAGGTTGAAGTCGGTGGTGTAGAGATCGAGGCTGGACCCGTCGTCGGGCAGGCCGTAGCCGTAGATCTCCAGCCCTCGGGAGGAGTGGTACGCGAGTGCCGCGTCGGTGACGACACCGGCTTCCTCGAGGATCTCGAGTACATGCTGGGTGAACGTGTTCGGGATCGAGCCGCCCTCGGCGTCCGCCAGCGCCTGGATGTCGGTCACCAGCGCGCGGGAGTACTCGTGGAGGTCGTGCTCAGCCATGGGTTCCTCGGATCAGGTCGACCAGTGCTTCGGCGGTCACGCTGTGGGTGGCCAGGGCCGACACGTCGATGGTGTACGTGCAGTTGCCCACCCCGGGCGGCAGTTCGGCCTCGACGATGCGAGGGAAACCCTCCCCGACCGTCCAGAATTCGCTGCGCCGCAGGGTGTAGCGATCGTGGTCGTAGAGATCCCTTTGGTTCGGCAGGTAGCCGGCCTGGACCAGCAGGCTCTCGAAGCGCTGGGAGGCGGACGGTGAGGTCAGACGGGCCCGTATCTCGTCCACCAGGACGTTCAGACTCCTGCCGAGCCCCATCTGCCGGTCGTCGAGGACGAGGTGGGCCAGTGCGAGGGGGGTCGAGTCGGCTGTGTCCAGCTGCCGCTCGCTCGCGATCTGGACCGTCCGGGGGGAGCGTGCCGTGGTCGCCTTCACCTCGACCGCGGCACCGGGCATCTGGAAGTCCTGGTTCGTCTGTCTCGGTCCGGTCCAAGAGCTGACGGCGGTGAGCTGGTCGAAAGTCGGCAGCACGTACTCGAGGAGGAAGTGGAGTTCGCCGAAGAGGCCGCACCGGGCCTGTCGGGACAGGCCGTCGCGCGACACGGAGCGCAGCAACTGCTGCCACCGGACGTAGCGGCGAACCGCAGCCTCCGCCGCCGTCTCGGTTGTCGGTGCGTCCCGCACCACCTCTGCGATGTCGGAGACGAGCGGGGTGAAGACCTCCGTGAGTTCGTCGTCGGTGAGCATGACCTGGAGCTCGTAGTGGTTACCGGACACCGACGACAGGTTCAGCTGCAGGCCACGGGTGGCCGGCAGTTCGTGGATCTCCTGACGTACGGTGTCGGCAGTCCTGGCGTCCGTGCCGAGCAGTAGCATCCGCCGGAGGGCGGGGTGCGTCACCGACACCTGGATGTCGTGCGGGGAGTCGGGGTGAAGCCGCCGGGTGGACCTGCCCGGGGTCTGCTGGTGGGCCTCCAGCTCCTGCCACACACTCTCGTCGATCACTCTTCGTCCTCGAAGTCGTCGAACTCCATGTCCTGCTTGAACCAGATATCGTTCACCACGTACTCGGTCTTCAACTGGTGGCGGGAGAACGGGAAGCTGATAGCGAACCCGACCAGTGGAGCGACCGGCTCAGGGTTCCCCGACGACTTGGCCACCTCGGCAGGGCTGAGGGGATACAGCAGAAGCAACGGCTGGTCGGCGCGGCGCTGGTGACGCAGAGGCCGACCGCGGGGCGTGTCCGGATCGAGCGGTTCGCCCTTCCTGTTGAGCTTCCCCTTCGCGGCCTCCTTCGTGTCCTTCAGCGCCCGGTCGTACTGTTCCTCGGTCAGGTCGCAGAGCTCGTCGGCAGGGCTGAGGACGCGCTTGATCGTGTAGCGGCCGGGAACGACCTCCGAGGACTTGGAGTGGCTGCGCGTGATGAGGCCGATGGAGTGGCCCGCGATCTCGGCCGCCGCGCCCTCGGGCAGTCGGCTGGCGAGGCGGATCGTCCAGTTGCCAAGCTCACCCTGCTTGGCGCACTGGCGCACGTACTCTGCGATGAAGGCCGGCCGCACCCGCTGGGCCTGCCGGTCGGTGAGGTAGGAGTCGAGGAAACCCTCGGTGACGTCCGAGGCTGCGACGCCACTCCAGGTGATGCTCCCGCTCCGCTCGTCCACCTTCCCGGCCGAGACCGCATCGAGGCGCGCGACGAACGACTCGAGGAGCTCGTGGTTGTTGCGAACCGCCTTCTCAGAAAGGTCGAAGATGGTCGTCTCGGGAAGTTCACCGGAGTAGCTGAGGCGGACACGCGTGCCCTGCCTCATCTTGTTGGACGCCGTGATGCCGAGGCCGAGCGACGATGTCCTGACCTTGAGACCGTACTCTCTGGGAGTAAGTCCCACCGCGGACATCTCCTCGACATCGCGCCTGAGTTCGTCAGTGGCCGCGGTGATCTCCGCGTACTGGCGCTGCAGTGTACGTGTCGTGTACAGGCGGCACAGGTCCTCGTAGCGGGGGCGGTAGCCGAACCAGCGGCCCATCTGCAGCAGGGTGTCGTACGTCTTGGAGGCACGCAGGTAGTAGCTGACCGACAGCCCTTCGAGCGTCAGACCGCGGGAAAGCTTCTCGCCGCCTACGGCGATGACCGACAGGCCGGTCTCCCGGCGCTCGTAGTACTGGAGGGCGTCCTTCGCCGCCCCGTTGACAGCCATGACGGTGATCTTCCCGAGGGCGGCGTGGAGATGCGGTTCGACGTCCTCCCAGTCGAGTCTGTCCCCGGTCATGTCCTCGGTGCACGGGACGAAGTCCTCATCCCAGAGTTCCCGCAGCTCTTCCTCGAGTTCTTCGCGGACACTGCTGAACCGGTCTTGGAGAACATCGAAGAGGAGACGCACGTGGGCGTCGATCTGGTCGCAGACCTGCTGCTGCACGGCCGTGAAGCGGGTCACGTGCACCAGCATGGAGTTGTGCACGGCGACCTGCCCCCGAGCTCGACGTGCCGCGCAGGTCAGAACGAAGGACCGGATGGCGCGCTGCAGCGACTCCGGCAGGAAGTCGGGAACGCGGTGGTGGGACTTGTGCTTGTCCGGTACCCAGAGGTCTGTGTCCTTGATGTGCCTTATGAGTGGCAGCGGCTCGATGTCCTCTTCGTCGCCGTCGGTCTGCAGACCGAAGACACGCTCGGGACCGAGGTAGTTTGACGGCGCCCGCAGGGTGCGGATGAAACTCTCCGGGAAGAGGTCGGGGCCCAGCTCGTCGTGGTCCGTGTCGGGGCTGATGTAGATGTTCGCGAAGGGGGTCGCGGTGTAGCCGACGTAGGACGCCTTCGTGAAGCTGTTGACCAACCGCCTGATGGCCTTGTTGATCGCCGACGGGTTGGTGTCGGGGTCCTTGGAGGTGTTCACCCCGGCGTTGTCGGCTTCGTCGTCGATCACGAACAAGGGGAGGTCGGGAACGACCATCCGGCCGGTCTCCGGGTCCTCCACGCCGTGGTTGTCGATCACCCAGTCCCGCAGGTTGTCGATGATCCGCCGGTTCTTCTTGACCACGAGGACCACCGGGACGCTGCCCACCGGCACGTTCGCGGAGACCGCCGTCTTGCGGGCGAAGTCCCCCTTCTCGTGACTGGTGGTGAGCGACGCGGCCTTCAGGCGCTTGTCGTGCGACATCGCGCCAACACCGATATGGCGATGCGCGTCGTCGTCCGAGCGGAACTGGTACTGGGTGTCGAACCCGAGGAGTCCCTCGTCGATACGGAGCTGGGTCTGGCTGCGCAGGTCGTTGTGAATCCCGGCGAACACCACGATGAGCCGGTAGCCGGCGTCGGCTGCCTTCGCGGCGAGCCCGATGAACTGCCCTGTCTTGCCGGACTGGACCTGCCCGATCACGAGCCCGGTCCGGCGCCAGGCGCCTTCCCGCTGAGGGTCTTCCAGCTCACCGAGAACGTCGTCGGTGCTCTGGTCGAGTCGGCGCACGACCTGCGTCGGGAGCTTGGAGACGGTCAGGAGGTAGCGCCGGTAACGGCCCCAGAAGTCCCACTTCCGGTCCGCCTTCGCGTCGGCGAGCCAGGGCACGTGGCCTTCGTCGTTCTTCATCGCGGATGAATCAGCCTGGAACACGGAGGCCCGGGCCTCGAGCACCTTCCGCACCTGGTCCCGCTCCACAGTGATCCCCTGGGCAGCGAGGATACTGACCGCGGTGTTCACGGCGAAGTCGACCTCGGTCGGCGTTGCCTGCCGGTCACCGGGCAGGAGCAGCACCGCTGTCTGCTCGGCTTTCTCGAGACTGTCCTCGGGGGTGGTGCTCACAGCGACCTCCTGCGGCCGGGTCGGTTGGGAGTGGGGACTACCAGGTGTCAGGAGTTCCAGAAACCTTGTTGCTCGTCGAAGGGAGGCATGGAGCTGAGTACGCCCCGGGCGTCCTCTGGGGAGCGGCCCTGCCCCAGGAGTGCTTCGTACACCTGGCGGGCGATGTCGACGGTCTCCGGAGCGGCTGGCCCCGGTCCGCCGAAGGGTTCGGGGTCGTCGACCGTGTCGGTCTCGTGAAGCAAGCGGAGCGCCGTGACCGGGACCGTCTCCTCAAGGAGCCGGATCATCGAGCGGACGACGTCCGGATTGCCGCCCTGGTCGTCCATCGCTGCTTTCACCAAAGGGTGCTTTCTGTTGATACGCAGAACGACCCGGCCGTCGTGGCGCTTCACGTTCCAGGCGAACTTCAGGGGGTCACCGTGCGCCCGCGACACCACCTGACCACGCTGTCGTGCGGAACGAGAGGCCACCTCGCGAGTGTGCCTTGCGATCCTCTCCAGATGACGACGCAAGGAGACGGGGGGAACCACGCTCGCCTTGCGCACGTCCACGCCCCAGTCGGCGTCGGCCTCCGCAGGGATGTCCACGGCGATCCGCGCGAGGTTGTACTTCTCCTCGCGCCGCAGGCCGCGGATCCCCAGCCAGTCACCGGCCAGGATCAGTCGGTCACGGCGGTAGACGTAGAACCCCTGCTGCCCCAGCCATCCCTTCTGCCCGGCAGCCGACTCGTATTCAGCTGCCGAGAGCCGCTGTGCCGTCGGGAGGACGAACGGCTCCACACGCACCGACTCCGATCCCAGCGGTAGTGGTTCCCAGGGGATCCGCTGTACCGACGGGTGCGCGGACAGAAACGGGTCCCACGGGGAGAGGTCGGAGCCACGTACCCGGATCCGGCACCGGGCCGGACGCTGCAGGAAACGGGCGAAGACCATCGCAAGGTGGGATTCGGTACGCTCCGCCTCCGCGTAGAACTGGGCTTGCGTCTTCTCGTCGTCGCTGGCCACGGTGGTGTTGTGGTAACCGGAGAGCTGCTCCCACAGGACGATGGTCCCGTGCTGCATGCTCCCCGCGATCCGACACAGGAGAGCGGTGGTCGTGTCGCCCGGGTCACGGAGGAGCCGCCACTCCTTGCAGTGCTCCACAACGCCGAGGTCCCACGTCCGGACGTGCCGGACTCCGTCCCTGACCGTGGCGACGGTGAGCTTGCGGCACTGGGAGAACGAGGCGGACTTCAGCCCCACACCGAAACGGCCGAGGTCTGTGGCACTCCGCTCGGCTGACGGACCGCGGGCCGCCACCGTCATGGCGGTCACAAGCTCGGGCTCCGTCATCCCCCTGCCGTCGTCCGTCACAGCGATCCAGGACCTCTGTCCGTCCCACGTGAAGTCGACGTCGATGTTCTTGGCCTCTGCCGAGACACTGTTGTCCACGAGGTCTGCAACGGCGGCGGGAAGCGAGTATCCGAGCGAACTGAGCGACGCCACCATGCCAGCAGGGTCGGGAGCGGCGACGTCGAAGTCCATCTTCACGCTCCGTACCCGGTGTACCCGGTCAGTCCTGTGCGGTCGGTTCGCCTGTGTGCTCCGGGGAGCGGCATGCGGCAGGACTTCTCGGGCCTCGTGCGGTGAGTGTGCCGCTTCTCGTCTCACGACAGCCGAAATCCCCCGTTCGGAGCATGCTACCGAACGGGGCTCGTCTGACGTAGGTGATCTCTGTGGAGGGCTGTCCCCAGCTCCGCGAGGCACAACACGAACGCGCCGCTTGGTTACCTGGGCGGAGGACACGAAGATCCCACGCCCAGATCCGGCCCGACCGTTCCGTTTGGAACCACGGCGCGTGCGAGTTGATGACCGGCAGCGGTAATGCCTCGCCGGAGTCGGCAATCCGGGCGGGTTCCAGCACTGCAGCGCTGCGTCACTGCGGCACTGGTCGACAGAGCGGACGAGGACGGACAGGACCGGCATCCACCCCCACGTCCGGGCGCATCCTGACCTTGCGCCGTTGCTGTACTTGATGGTCGAGCTGAGCGACGTATTCGTACGCGACGTCCGGGGAATCGGTTGCCTGGGGACAGGCGAGCCCTCGGAGGTGCGGATCCGGCCCCAAGAGGATCTCGCCAGGGCCAACAGCCTGGCCAGCAGTGCGTCGAAGGCTGTTGAACGGCGCTCAGGGATGAGGTACCAGGATCCCTGAGCCGCGACGACCACACTCCAGAAAATTGAACCGATACGCCGTCACGGCAACTTGACACAGCATCAATGAATCCTACGCCTGAAACAAACACCTTCTCGTCGTGAGAGACTTACCCACCCCCCCACTGCACTGATTGGCCGTCCCCGGAACACCTCGTCCAGCGCATCCGACGCGGCTTACGGCACATCCAGTACCGCAGCGACCTCATAGACGGCTACCTCGCCGAGACCGGCCTGACCATCAGACCTACCTGAGCAACCAACCCGGCTGACATCACGAGTTCAACCTCAGTAACTCCTTCTGAGCGTTCTTCCGTATTCGACCCACCCATCACCCAGAGATCGTCTAGGTTGACTCTGCGTTCGCCCTTGAGCCGAGGACCGTATGACACCGTTACCCGCGTTCGACCGCGTCACGAAGTGCCCTCCTCCGGGGAGGTTCCCCCTGGCTTGGGAAGAAGTCGAGTCGGAACTGGTGAAGGCCGAGTGTTTCGCGGACTCGTCCACGCGCCCCGACCTCATGAGCGAGCTGCGGATGCACTTCGCTCTCGTGGAGATCGCGACAGGCGCGGTGGGCCGAATCTGGCTTGCCGGGAGCTTCGTCAGCAGGAAGATCAATCCCGAGGACGTCGATGTCACGTACCTCATACCGTCGGATGCATACGGCCGGGCGACCGAGGACCCGGACACGGTTGACGAGCTTGACAATCTGGGTACGAAGGACTGGTGTGTGCGCCATGGCATGCGGGTGGACGCGTATGTCCTGCGCCTCCCCGAGACTGCGGACTTCCAGGCCCTCGGAGTGGCAGGAGCCATGGCTGCTGGGGACCATAAGGTCTTCGAGGAGCTCGGGGTACACGACGAGATCTGGCAGCGCTGCCGTCGCGGAGAAAACGGGGTTCCCGACGGAACCCGACGAGGATATGTGGAGGTGCTGCTGTGAATGCGCCGCAGAACCTGCCAGACCCCTCGGACAAGGAGGCCCTGAGGGCCTGGTTGCGGGCCAATCGGGGCAAGGCACCCGGCCATGATCCTGTGCGGTCGCCAGACGAGCTGGCCTCTGCCCAGCGGCGCAAGATGTTGAGGGCCGCGGGACTCACGACTGACAGCTCACAAGCCGAGGAGGCCCGGCGTAGTCTTCGCGTGGCGCTTGAAGGGACGCCCGTCCGACAGCACCGCGTGGAGTCGTCCGTGCTTGGGCAGTGGCTGATCTCCTTCCAGGAAGCAGTGACGACCGTCGCCCACGCGCTCGACGAAAGCCGCCCGACACACGACTACGGCCCACTTCCGCAGGCCGTCCGCAAGGCGACGCGGCTCTACGCTGCGGCGACGTTCCCCTCCTCATACGGCATGGTCCTTGAGGAGGCACCAGTGGGCGCGGACGAGTTGCCTCTGCCGGATGTAGCCACGAAGGAATCGTTACTGGACCGCGCCATGGGACAGATCCTTGACATCACGGATCGGGCGGAGGCAGGGCCGGGGGCTGTCGACGCAGTGATCGAGACCGCGCTGCCGCTGGGTGGGCGGGTCTTCAGCCGCCTCGCCGACCTGACGGACGTGCTCGCGGATTCGGGCGCCGACATCCGTCTGACCTGGTCTTCGCCCTACGGCGGTGTCCGCGCTTCGCGACTCGGGGCGCGCGGCGCCCAGCAGTGCCGGGATGCCCTACGGGCCGTCCAGCCTGAGGAACAGCAGCAGCAGATGGTGGGCCGACTCGTCGGCGGAAGCATGCTCCGGCGGACGGTAGAGATCGAGACGGCCGACCGCGGCGTGATCACAGCCCGTGTGGATCACGAGGTGACCAGCCTGTTGAGCGCCTACGCAAATCGCCGGATCACGGCCGACGTTCTCGTGTCAACGGCCCGTTCGCCGCACGGACGCGAACACCACAGTTATGTGGTGCTGCAACTTGCCCTGCGCGAGGACTGAGGTCGTACATGGCATTCCCGTGCGCGCTGTCCGGGGACAGAGCCGCCCAACGCCGGACACCGTCCCAGCAACCTCCCCCTTCGAAGTGGCACGGCGGCAGAGCCCCATACCTCGAAGACCAATGTGGTTGATGCTGGAATCAGCAGTACTTCGGGTTCCAGTAGCACGCGAGGATGATGACTTCGCCTCCGAGGGCTCCCTCAGCCTCGGTGGCGATGTCGCCACCGTGCGAAGGCTTCCCCTCACAGCAAGCCGAGACTGCCTACCGCCGAAGGACGTGACGACCGTTCGGTGAGCCCGGCCCCAGCCGCCCGTACGGCCTCAAGACGGTACTGCTGTACGCCGATCAACGCGCGGACAAAGGGCTCGCTGGCAGGGCTCACCGTGTGCTCCAGCGGCCTCGCCGACGCCAGCGCGGCCGCGGCGGCGTCGGCCTGGGTCCGGATCAGACGGTCGACCGCCGGGCTCCGCGGTCTGCCCGGCCGCAGGTCCGCCCGGCTGATGCCGCAGGCTTCGAGGGCCTCCGGGGGGATGCCGAGGCGTCCGGTGCGCAGGTCCGAGGCGAGGTCCTCCAGGAAGTCCAGGCGCTGCATCGCCGAGATGAGCCGCTCGCAGTAGCTGATGAACTCGTCCGACCCGGGAGGCCCCGTAGGAGCCAGCAGGCCCGCCGTGAGCATGAGGGCGGGCAGCGAGTAGCCGGTGACGTACCGGTCGAAGTCCGCCTCGGTGGCGAACTCCTCCCAGGCGACCTCCAGCGCGGCCCCGTTCAGGAAGTCCCCGACACGGGCCCACGTGTCCGGGTGCCGTTCGGCGGTGTGCGCCAGGGCGCGCAGCACCGGGAGGTCGGAGGTCCCGGTGGTGCGGGCCTTCTCCACGAGTACGGCCCACTTGGCCGGGGCGGCCGAGCGGTCGGCCGCCCCGCCCTGGTCGACGCGGTCGTCCGTCTCGTGCATGAACGCGACGGCCGCGACGACGTCGGGCTGGAGAGCCATCGGCAGCAGCAGCCGAACCGCCAGGTACTCGGCCCGCGCGAAGCGGGCCACCACCCACCGCTGAAGCGCGTAGTCACGCCGCAGCGACGGATCCACCACGCCCGCCTGCCGCAGGACACGCCCCCACATGGGTGCCCCTCCCGGGCTCAGTCCCCAGCCGGATTCAGCCGCAGGGAGATCGAGTTGATCCAGTACCGCTGATCCGTCGGAGTCGGGTAGCCCTCCCCCTCGAACACGTGACCCAGATGCGACCCGCATCGAGCACACCGCACCTCGGTCCGCACCATCCCGTGTGAACGATCGGGCACCAGTTCCACCGCATCCGAGTTGCGTGCATCGTAGAAACTCGGCAGCCGCAGTGCTTCTCCAGTGCGCAGTTCTCCGAATCGACGAATGTCATTCATAGGGGCGGCTGAGGCCAGGCTCGCCCCGCAGGAGGCACCACAGCCAGGGCTCCGAGACCGCCACTCTCGTGGTGGGGGCAGCCAGCGCCACAACGCGTCGGCCGAGGAGCAGAACAGGCCATCGAACGTTACGCATCCCTGAAGCACCCCCTCGGCTCAATGGACCGAGCCTGCAGAAATTAGGCACCGCTTACTGCTTTCGTCGCCGGATTCCTCGGCGAGGTGTCCGTGGTGGCGATGTAGATCGTAATCTTTCATGTCCGGCTGAGGCCGTGCCAGCAGTAGTGGCTGGTCCGTGATCGTGCCTGGTGGCGGTGTTGCCAGTCGTACGGGGCAAAGTGGATTCCGACGGCGTCGACCTGCCACCCGGCCTTGTGGGTCCCTTGACGCTCAGGCCAGGTGGTGGATGGTCAGCTTCCCTCCCTTCGTCCCGGTGGCAAGGAGAGCGCTTCCGTCCCGCAGAGACACTGCGGAGACATACGATCCGACGAACGTATGCTTGAACGATTCGCCGGACAGTAGATCCCATTGGCTCACCACGTCCTGGTCTGCTGTGAACAGGCGCATCCGACCCCCCACGGTCGCTGTCGCGATCCTCACGAACTCCCCCTCAGTCGGAATCGGCGGCCCCGCCTCCTCCCCCGTCCTCGCGTCCCAATGCCGGACGACCTCGCCCTCCTCCACGACACCGACAATCAGTGGTCGCCCGTCCTCGCTGTACGCCGTGATCAACATGTCGATGTGAAAAGCCTCGATCTCCGCGCCGAACGACGACTCGCAGAGGTCGCCATGCCAGCGCCGTACTCCTCCGTAGCCACCCGTCACGATCAATGAGGTCCCGTCGCGCAACTCCGCCAGGGTCACGGCGACGACGTCTCCCACGTGTTCCAGCGGAGGGGCCAGGGACGCGCCAGTCACTGGGTCCCACATGTGCAGCCCATTGACCCCTGTGCCGACCAGAAGGGCCCGACCACCGCCCGTCAGTCCTCCAGCGACATGGAAGATCCGGTCGTCCCCGACCGCGTCCGCCAGAAGCCGTCCGCTCGCACCGTCCCACAGGCAGAGCCCCCACTCGTCCCCGGCAGCGATACGCACCTGCCCGTCCGGCAGCACGAGCGCGGTCAATTCGAACGTGCCGTTGGAGGCGCTCTCGGGCACCTGGAAGACGCCCATCGGGCGGCCGGACTCGGCATCCCACCGTGTCAGCCGCCCACGAGAGTCAGAGGCCACCAACTCCGTCCCGCCCGCAGGTGACTGGTAGATCAACGGGGCGACCGGACCGTCGAGACTCGCAATCTCGACCTCTAACCCAACCATTTTCGAATGCATCGTTTCCTCCCCTGCCCGCACCCCATTCTTCATGTCTGGGCCGCAGCTCGTCGGCGGTAGCGGCTGCCCGTGACCGTGCCTGGTGTCGGCGTCGCCAGTCGGACCAGCCGAACCGGTGGGCCAGACTGTTCGCCGGCCGGACGGTGACGGCGAGGAACAGTCGCTGGATGCCGACAGGTCAGCCGGGCCAGTTCCTCCGGTACGGCGCACCGGGTGCATTCGTCGGCGCGCACGACGGCGAGGAAGGCGTGAGCAAGCAGGGCAAGGGTGACCCAGCGGCTCCAAGACGGGTAGCGACGGACCTGGTGCTCAACGAGCCCGGCCAGTCCCTTCGCAGTCTGAAAGACTCCTCCACCGGGACCCGGCGCGCGTTCTTCCAAGGCCGCCTTCAGATTCTTCTGAGGGTCTTTCCATCGCTCAACGCGGCAGGCCCTCGGAAGATCAGAAAGGGCCTCCGAGGCGGCTCGCAGGCCCTTTCCAAGGCAAAGCCGCAGGTAGCGGCAGACGGGTCGGGCTGTACGCCCGGTTCAGTCCTCGTCCGGCACCAGCCGCAGCGAGATGCTGTTGATGCAGTACCGCTGATCCGTCGGATTCGGGTAGCCCTCCCCCTCGAACACGTGACCCAGATGCGACCCGCATCGAGCACACCGCACCTCGGTCCGCACCATCCCGTGTGAACGATCGGGCACCAGTTCCACCGCATCCGAGTTGCGTGCATCGTAGAAGCTCGGCCAGCCGCAGTGCGACTCGAACTTGGTGGTGGAGGTGAACAGTTCGGCCCCGCAGGCCCGGCAGGAGTAGACGCCCTCGGTCTTGGTGTCCGTGTACTCACCGGTGAAGGCGGGCTCCGTACCGGCCTGCCGCAGTACGGCGTACTCGGCTGGGCTCAGCTCCGTGCGCCACTGCTCGTCCGGCTTCTCGACGTCGTACGACATAAGCCTCAGCCCTTCACTTCGACAACCGGTCCAGGATGCGCGGTCCGAGGTCGGTGACGTCGCCCGCGCCCATCGTCAGAACCAGATCACCGGCCCCGGCCATTCCCGCCACCATGTCGGGCACGTCGGCCTTGTCGTGCACCGGGGTGACGTCGGCGCCCGCCGCGCGGGCCGCCTCGATGATCAGTTCGCTGGTGACGCCGGGGATCGGGTCCTCGCGCGCGGGATAGATGTCCAGGACGACGGAGGCGTCCGCGAGGGCCAGGGACTGGCCCATCTCCTTGCCCAGTTCCTGGGTGCGGGAGAAGAGGTGGGGCTGGAAGACCACCAGGATGCGGGCGTCCCCGGCGGCGGCCCGCATCGCCTCCAGGTCCGCGGTCATCTCGGTCGGGTGGTGGGCGTAGGAGTCGATCACCTGCACCCCGGCGGCCTCGCCCTTGAGCTGGAGCCGCCGCTTCACGCCGGTGTACGCGGCCAGCGCCGGGGCCAGCTCGGCGGCCGGGACGCCCAGGGCCACGCCCGCGGCCAGCGCGGCGACCGCGTTGTGCGCGTAGTGGCGGCCGGGGACGGACACCCGGAAGGTCAGCTCCGTGCCGTCCAGCACGACGGTGACCTCGCTGGTCAGGCCCTGCGGTACGACGGACAGGACGCGTACGTCGGCGTCGTCCGCCTCTCCGTACGTCACCGTCCGCACCGATCCGGCCAGCCGCCGGGTCAGCTCGCGCGCGCCCTCGTGGTCCGCGGAGATCACCAGCGTGCCGCCGGGGACGATCCGGCCCGCGAAGGTCTCGAAGGACTCGTAGATCTCGTCCATCGAGGCGTAGTTGGCGTGGTGGTCGAGTTCGACGTTGAGGACGATGGCGACCTCGGGGGCGTACTTGTGGAAGCTGCGGTCGCTTTCATCCGCCTCCGCCACGAAGATCTCGCCCTGGCCGTGCAGGGCGTTGGAGCCGGGCGCGTCGAGGTCGCCGCCGATCGCGTAGGACGGCTCCAGGCCCAGCTCGGCCAGCGACACGGCCAGCATGGAGGTGGTGGTGGTCTTGCCGTGGGTGCCCGCGACCGCGATCGGGCGCAGGCCCGCCATCAGCGCGGCCAGCGCGTCGGAGCGGTGCACCACCGGGACGCCCAGCTCGGCCGCGCGGGCCAGCTCGGGGTTGTCCGCGCGGATCGCCGAGGAGACGACGACACAGCTGGCGTCGTCGGCGAGGTGCGCCGCCGCGTGCCCGATGTGCACGGTCGCACCCAGCGCGCGCAGCGCCTCGGCGGTCTCGGACTCCTTGGCGTCACTGCCCGCCACGGCCGCCCCCCGCTGGGCGAGGATCTTGGCGATCCCGGACATCCCGGCGCCACCGATGCCGATGAAGTGCGGGCGTTCCATGGCGGTAGGAAGGCCGGGTGCCATGTGTGTTTCTCCCAAGATCCGTGACGACGACGCGCGAAAGCTCCGTGACGGCGCGCGAAAAGACGACCCCCAGCCTATGCGCTGGACCGGGGGCTGCCGATGAACCCCTACGCCTTGCTGTGGGAGAACAGTTTCAGCACCGGCACGCCCACCTTGTGCCGGGCCCGCGAGGCCCAGTCGCGGTGGAAGAACTCCTCCACGTAGTGCGGGTCGGTCAGGACGATCACCTCGTCCGCGCCGACCTCCTCGACCAGGGTCTTCAGCGCGTCCAGCGGGTGGTCCTCGACCAGCCGCCCCTCGGCCGTGCTCCCGGACGCGCGCAGGGCGGTGAGGGACACCTCCAGGGCCTGCTGTCCGACGCCCTTCGCCGCCTCGCCCTCGGGCGTCTCCCCCTCGCGCACGGCCTCGTCGAGTTCGCCGAGCGCCACGTCGTCGATGGCCCGCAGCAGCCGGTCGGCCTGCTCGCCGCGTGGCTGGAGCAGTACGTGGAAGGCGACCGGTTCGTCCCCGTGCAAGCTGGTGACGAATTCCACGTCGGCGGACGTCAGGGCCTTCTCGATCATCAAAACGCTTGTGAACACCGGGCGCCCCTTCTCCTTCGAGGGCCCGCGGGCCCTCATGTCCTCCGTGGGCCGTTGTCCGGCCCTGCGGAAACCATCCTGCCCCGTGTTCGCACGGGGACCGCGCTCCCTAGTGTGCCCACCGGAAGCTAAACGGAATGACATATTCCGCCTATTCGCGGCACCGCCGACCCTCAGGCGCGGCGGTAGCGGCTGAACAAGTACCCGTCCTCCTCCAGGAGTGACGCCAGGTCGAATCGATGCGGCACCGCCACCGACGGCCCCCCGGCGATCCGCTGGGCGTCACCCGCGGTGAGCGTCGGCGAGACGGTGAGACACAGCTCGTCCAGCACCTCGGCCGCCACCAGCTGCCCGAGCAGCCGCGGACCGCCCTCGGTCAGCAGCCGGGTGTGCCCCAGCTCGGCGAGGGCGCGCACCGCCCGCGCGGGGTCCACGCCCATCCCGTCACCGGCGATCACCACACGCGCCCCGGCCTTCTCGGCGGCGGCGATCCGGTCCGGGGCCGCCGCGGCGCCGGTGAGGACCAGCGTGGGCACCAGGGGCGAGGTGAACAGCGGCAGCGACCAGTCCAGCTCCAGGCTGGCGCTGACCACCGCGATCGCCGGGGCCGGGCCCTGCCCCGCCGCCTTCCGCAGCGCCGCGAACTCCGCACGCGCGCGTGCGGGGCGGTAACCCTCCCGGCGTACCGTTTCGGCACCGACGAGCACCACGTCCGCCAGCGCCCGCAGGGTGCCGAAGATCCGCATGTCGGTGGCGTTGGAGATGGGCTGCGAACGGCCGTCGTGCTGCGCGGCCCCGTCCAGCGTGGACACCATGTTGGCCCGCAGCCAGACCCGCGGCCCACCCGGGCCGGGCTCGGCCGCCGGGTAGGCGTAGGCGGCGGCCAGCTCGGCGAGGCTCCACTCACGGTCGTCGGAGCCGCGCTCGTGACCGCCCGAACCACGCTCACGGCCGTCGGAGCCGCGCTCATGGCCGCCCGAACCACGCTCACGGCCGTCGGAGCCAAGCTCGCGGCCGTCGAGTCCACGCCCACGGTCGTCGGAGCCCCGGTCACGGTCCTCGGAGCCCCGGGTCGGTGTCTGGTCGGTCACAGGGAACAGGCGTCGCATGACGTGCAGTGTTCCACGCCGCTTAGCATGGTGAACCGTGTCGTCTTCCACTCCCGGCTCCACCGCGCCCGGCCTCGGCAAGAGCGCCGCCGACGCCGCCACCGCCCCGCTGTCCCTGTGCGCCCGCGAGCCGCACGTGCCCGCGGAGCGGCTGGTCGGCGAGATGGTGCCGCCGCCTCGGTTCGACTCGGTCCGGTTCAGCACGTACATACCGGACCCGAACCAGCCCAGCCAGAGCGAGGCGGTACGGGTCCTGGAGGGCTTCGCCGCCGGGCTCGGCGGCACGGCGACGACCGGCAAGCGCGGCTTCTTCGGGCTCGGTAAAGGCCTCGGCAAAGGCCTCGGCAAGAGCCTCGGCAAAGGCCCCGGCAAAGGCCCCGGCAAGGGCCTCGGCAAGGCGAAGGCCAGCCCCGCCACCGGCCCCCGCGGCGTCTACCTCGACGGCGGCTACGGCGTCGGCAAGACCCACCTGCTGGCCTCCCTCTGGCACGCCACCCCGGCCGAACCCGCGCTCAAGGCGTTCGGCACCTTCGTGGAGCTGACCAACCTGGTCGGCGCCCTCGGCTTCCAGCAGACCGTCCGCACCCTCTCCGGGCACCGCCTGCTGTGCATCGACGAGTTCGAACTGGACGACCCCGGCGACACGGTCCTGGTCTCCACCCTGCTCGGCAAGCTGGTGGACGCGGGCGTCGCGCTCGCCGCCACCTCCAACACCCTGCCCGGCAAGCTCGGCGAGGGCCGGTTCGCCGCCGCCGACTTCCTGCGCGAGATCCAGGGCCTGTCCGCGCACTTCCGCGCCCTGCGCATCGACGGCGAGGACTACCGCCACCGCGGCCTGCCCGAGGCCCCGCCGCCGTTCTCCGACGAGCAGGTGACCCGGGCGGCGTACGCCACCGAGGGCGCCTCCCTCGACGCCTTCCCGGCCCTCCTCGACCACCTCGCCAAGGTCCACCCCAGCCGGTACGGCGCCCTCACCGACGGGCTGAAGGCGGTCTGCCTCACCGACGTCCGCCCGGTGCCGGACCAGTCGACCGCGCTGCGCCTGGTGGTCCTCGCCGACCGGCTCTACGACCGCGAGGTCCCCGTGCTGGCCTCCGGACTGCCCTTCGACCGCCTGTTCAGCGAGGAGATGCTGAAGGGCGGCTACCGCAAGAAGTACTTCCGCGCGATCTCCCGCCTCACCGCCCTCGCCCGGGACGCGGGACGGCTCGTGCGGTCCCGGTGACGGCCTGGCCATGGCCCCCGGCCCGGCACCGGGCATATCGTGACAGAAGTAGCGGGAGCGGCAGGGCGGACGCTACGGACCTCTGAGCAAGGAGGCCGTCATGCTGGAGGAACTGCTGACGGTGGCCGTGGCGGCCGGTGCCGCGGGCGCGGTGTACCTCGCCGCGGCGGCCCGGGTCGTCAAGCAGTACGAACGCGGAGTGGTGCTCCGTCTCGGCAGGCTGCGGGGCACCGTACGCCCGCCCGGTTTCACGCTGATCGTCCCGGTGGTGGACCGGATCCACAAGGTCAACCTGCAGATCGTGACGATGCCCGTGCCCGCCCAGGAGGGCATCACGCGCGACAACGTCACGGTGAAGGTCGACGCGGTCGTGTACTTCAGGGTGGTGGACGCGGCGGCGGCGATCATCAACGTCGAGGACTACCGCTTCGCGGTCTCCCAGATGGCGCAGACGTCCCTGCGGTCGATCATCGGCAAGAGCGACCTCGACGATCTGCTGTCCAACCGCGAGAAGCTCAACCAGGGCCTGGAGCTGATGATCGACTCCCCGGCGGTCGGCTGGGGCGTGCAGATCGACCGGGTGGAGATCAAGGACGTGTCGCTGCCGGACACGATGAAGCGGTCCATGGCCCGGCAGGCGGAGGCCGACCGGGAGCGGCGGGCCCGGATCATCAACGCCGACGCGGAGCTTCAGGCGTCGAGGAAGCTCGCCGAGGCCGCGCAGCAGATGTCCGACACCCCGGCCGCGCTCCAGCTGCGCCTGCTCCAGACGGTGGTGGCGGTCGCCGCCGAGAAGAACTCCACGCTGGTGCTGCCCTTCCCGGTGGAGCTGCTGCGCTTCCTGGAGAAGGCGCAGGAGCAGCCGCGGCCAGGGCAGTTGACCCCGCGTCAGGAGTGACCCGCGCTACGCGCGTGGTTCCCGTGGTCCACGGCAGGTGGTAGACACGGCGGCGACACAGTCCTGTCCGCCAGCAGGAAGGTCCGCCATGTCCGAGACACGCACACCCACGTCCGTGACACGCCGTCAGATGCTCGGTGCCGCGGGAGTGGGCATCGCCTTCGCCGGGTCCCTGACCGAACTCTTCGCCGGTACGGCCGCCGCCCAGGGACTCGGCCACCAGGGGTACGGACCCCTCGTCCCCGACCCCAACGGGCTGCTCGACCTGCCGAAGGGCTTCCGCTACCGGGTGCTCTCCCGTGCGGGCGAGCCGCTCCGCTCCGGCGAGGGCCGGGTCCCCTCGAACCACGACGGCATGGCCGCCTTCGGTGGCCGTCACGGCCGGATCCACCTCGTCCGCAACCACGAGAACCGCCCCACCGCCGCGATACCCGTACCCACCGTCGAGGGCCTCACCTACGACCCGGCGGGCGCGGGCGGCTGCACGGCGCTGACGCTGGACGCGGGCGGCGCCGTGCGCTCCGAGCGGGTCGCCATCGCCGGTACGGCCGTCAACTGCGCGGGCGGGCCCACCCCTTGGGGCACCTGGCTGACCTGCGAGGAGACCGAGGACAGGGCGGGCACCAACGGCTATGCGAAGGACCACGGCTTCATCTTCGAGGTGGACCCGGTCGACCCGCGCCGCACCGGTGCCGTCCCGCTGACCGCGATGGGCCGCTTCCAGCACGAGGCGATCGCGGTCGACCCACGCACCGGTGTCGTCTACGAGACCGAGGACGCCTTCCAGCGCCCCTTCGGCCTCTTCTACCGCTTCCTGCCCGACCGCCCGCTCGGCGGCACCGGCTCGCTGCGCGCGGGCGGCCGTCTCCAGGCGATGCGGGTGCCGGGCCTGCCCGACCTGTCGTCCGTCCGGGAGCCCGGCGCCCGCTTCGACGGCGTGGAGTGGGTGGACGTACCGGACCCGCTGGCCGCCGCAACCCCGATCCGTCTCCAGGACTTCGGCCCGCGCGGCATCACCCACGCGCAGAAGCTGGAGGGCTGCTACTGGGGCGGGCGCAGCGTGTACTTCGTGTCGTCGTACGCGCGCAGCGCCGAGGGTTCGGCCGCCGACCACTACGGCCAGATCTGGCGCTACGACCCGGCGGGCCGCCACCTCACCCTGGTGGTCGTCTTCGGCCCGGACACCGACGTCCAGTTGCCCGGCGAGTCCCCCGACAACATCTGCCTCGCCCCCAGCGGCGGCCTGATGGTCTGCGAGGACGGCGGCGGCGCCCAGCACGTCTACGGCGTCACGCGGCGCGGCGAGGTCTACGCCCTGGCCCGCAACCGCCAGAACGTGGGCACCCCCGAGGAGCCCGAGTGGGGCGAGTTCGCGGGCGTCGCCTTCTCCCCCGACGGCTCGACGATGTACGTCAACTGCTACGACCCGGGCACGACCTTCGCGGTGACCGGGCCTTGGGGGGCACGTTCGAGCAGGTGACCGGCCCTTCGCGGGCGCGGCCAGGCAGGTGACCCACCCGCCGCGTCGACACCCACCGGAACACTGATCATCGTACTTTCCTACGGTGATCAGTCGCGCACGGAACGTCATCACCATCGCCCTCCTGGGCGCCGCCCTCGCCGCCTGCGGCACCCAGGAGGCACCCCGGTCCGCCCCACCGGCCCCCTCGGCACCCGCCACCCCCTCGGCCGCGGTGTCCCGGCCGCCGACGCTGGCGCCGGGGCCCGCCGGGCTGACCCGGGTGTTCGAGAACGGCCCGCGCACCCTCGGCAGGACCGTGGCCCTCACCTTCGACGCCGACATGACGGCGGACCAGGGGCCGCGGGCGGCGGCGGGCGAGCGGTTCGACCACCCGGAGCTGATCGCGGCGCTGCGGGCGCTGCGGGTTCCGGCCACCGTGTTCATGACCGGACGGTGGGCCGAGGAGTACCCGGTCCAGGCCCGCGCCATCGGACGCGACCCGCTCTTCGAGGTCGCGAACCACTCCTACAGCCACCACGGCTTCACCGCCGACTGCCACGGCCTGCCCACCCTCGCCGCGGACCGGATGCGGGCGGACGTGGAGCGGGCGTACGCCGCCTTCCGCGCCGCGGGCGTGCCCGACGCGATGCCCTACTTCCGCTTCCCCGGCGGCTGCTACGACCGTCAGGCGCTGCGGGCCCTGAACGCCACCGGCGTCACCGCGGTGCAGTGGGACGTGGTCGGCGGCGACGCGTTCGCGACGGACCCCGACGCGGTGGCCCGGCAGGTGCTGGACGGCGTACGGCCCGGTTCCGTCGTCGTGCTGCACTGCACGCGCAGCGCCGCCCCGACGACGGAGCGCGCCCTGCGCCGGATCGTGCCGGAGCTGCGCGCACGGGGGTACCGGTTCGTGAAGGTGTCCGAGCTGATCGGGGCGGCGGGCGGGCGGCGGTGAGCGCCGTACGCTGAAGGCATGGCTGAAGGCAGGGCTGACCGTATGGCTGAAGGCAGGGCCGAAGGCGTGAGCGACGACGAGGGTGGCGACTACTGCCTGATCGACGTGACCAGGCCGCCCAAGGCGGACGGTCCGCCGTACGCGGAGTGCGTGCTGTGCCGGGAGCCGACGGAGTATCCGGAGTCGTACAAGGGCATCACGCTGTGCCCCGTGTGTGAGTGGCAGGAGGCCCAGCGGACGGCCTGCTCGGGGTGACGCGGCCCCTGGCACACTGGGGTGCGTGAGCCAGGATGATCCGACGACGCCCGTGAGCGACAGCCCCTTCCGCCATGAGTCCACCGACCGCGATCTCGCGCCCCAGTTCGTGCTGCCGCTGGTCGCGCGGATCGAGCGGGCCGCGCCGCCCGCGCGTACCGACGCGCTGGAGACGGCCGCCCGCGCGGTGCTGGTGATGCTGGACGACGAGCGGTCGCGGGGCGAGGGCGAGTGGGCCCAGGCCATGCGGGACTGGCAGGACGCCCGGATCCGGAAGGTGGTGCGGCGGGCGCGCGGCGCGGAGTGGCGGCGCGCGGAGGCGCTGCCCGGGATCACCGTCACCGGGAAGTCGGCGGAGGTGCGGGTCTTCCCGCCGGTGCCGCTGGACGGCTGGCCCAAGGACCTGGCCCGGCTCCAGGTCTCCGGCACCGACCTCGACGACCCCGAGCCCCCGGCCCCGGCCGACCGTGGCGGCCCCGTGCTGTGGCTCAGCCCCGAGGTGGAGATGTCGGCGGGCAAGGCGATGGCGCAGGCCGGGCACGGCGCCCAGCTCGCCTGGTGGGAGCTGTCCGACGAGGAGCGCGCGGCCTGGCGCGACGCGGGCTTCCCGCTCGCCGTCCGCGCCGCCGACCCGGCCGACTGGACCGCCCTGACCACCAGTGGACTGCCGGTGGTCCGCGACGCGGGCTTCACCGAGATCGCCCCCGGCAGCTGCACGGTGGTGGCCGACCACCCGGCCCTGCGCCGCTGACGGCTCAGGCAGCCGCACCCGTCGCGGCGGACCGCCAGGCAGGGGCGGTAGTCGCACTGCCAGCAGTTGGAGTACTCCACGATCCGCTCCGGGCCGCAGCCCGCGGACGCCTCGATCCTCGGCACGAACAGGCTCCGCAGTCCGGTCCCCAGCGATTCGAGCTTCCTGAGTCTGAGATTCCTCCCTGAGTCATGGGATCGACCGGCGAGCGCCACACCCCGGTCCCTCGCCGTCGTCCACGCTGCTCCGCGGAGTCCGGGAGAAGCTGCAGGGAATCCTGAATTCGCTGGTCACACGCGTGCCGGGGCCGACGCAACCTCAAATGTTCCTCTGAAGGTGACCGGGCCGGGTTCGCACGCGTGCGCGGTGGGCCATACCGGAGGGAAGACGTGGCGGAGGGGGACGAGTCATGGAGCGGCTGGGTACGGGGATCGGATGGCGGCCGGAGATCGCGGACGCCGTGGCGCGCATGCCGGGTGTGGACTGGGTCGAGGTCGTCGCCGAGAACGTCTGCCCCGGGCATCTCCCGGAGCCGTTGACGCGGCTGCGGGAGCGCGGGGTGACGGTGGTCCCGCACGGGGTCTCCCTGGGGCTCGGCGGCGCGGACCGGCCGGACGCGGGGCGGCTGGCCGCGCTCGCCGAGCGGGCGGAGGCGCTGGGCTCGCCGCTGGTCACGGAGCACATCGCGTTCGTCCGCGCGGGCGGCCCACTGACCGCCTCCCCGCGCCTGGAGGCGGGCCATCTGCTGCCGGTGCCGCGCACCCGGGACGCCCTCGACGTGCTGTGCGAGAACGTCCGCATCGCGCAGGACGCGCTGCCCGTGCCACTCGCCGTGGAGAACATCGCCGCGCTGATCTCCTGGCCGGACGAGGAGATGACGGAGGGCCAGTTCCTCTACGACCTCGCCGACCGCACCGGCGTACGGCTCCTGATCGACGTGGCGAACCTCCACACCAACCACGTCAACCGCGGCGAGGACCCGGCCGAGGCGCTGGCCGAACTGCCGCTGGAGGCCATCGCCTACGTCCATGTCGCGGGCGGCTTTCACCGCGACGGCGTCTGGCACGACAGCCACGCCCACCCGGTCCCGCAGCCGGTCCTGGACATCCTGGCCGACCTGGCCTCCCGGGTCCGGCCGCCCGGTGTGCTGCTGGAGCGGGACGAGAACTTTCCCGAACCGGCCGAGCTGGAGCGGGAGTTGACGGCGATCGGGGAGGCGGTGGCGAAGGGCCGCGCGCAGGCGTCGGAGTGCCCCGCTCCCGTCCGGGAGGCCACCGCCCCGGACCACCCCACCGAGCGCCCCCGCCAACGGCTCGCCCTCGCCCAGACCGCCCTGCTGTCCGCGTTGGTCGCGGGCACGCCCGTGCCCGAGGGCTTCGACCGGGTGCGGTTGCGGGTGCAGGCGCGGGCCCTGGCCGCCAAGCGGGCGGACGTGGTGGCCAAGGTGGCGCCGGAGCTGCCCGCCATCCTCGGGGACGGCTACCGTCCCGCCTTCCTCGCCTACGCCCAGGCCCACCCCATGACCGGCGGCTACCGGCATGACGCGCTGGCCTTCGCCGAGTTCCTGCTGGACGCCGGGCGTCCGGAAGGGGCGCGGGCGCGGCGGGAGCTGCGGGAGTGGTGGGCGCGGCGCTCGGGACCGGCGCCGCGCGGCGGGCAGCGGTGGGTGGGGCGGGTACTGCGGGGACAGGGGCGACGGCTGGTGCTGGGCCGCCGGTCAGGGGGCTGAGGGCCGGAAGGTCACATACCGGCAACGCTGGTGCCCGGATGGTGAACAGGGTGTGGCCAATCCCAGACCCTTGGCATAGAAACACGGCATGTTCTGGGTCCTTCTCCTGCTGCCCGCCTGGGTCGTCGCCGGTGTGGCGTGTACGCGGTTGTGCCTGGCCGCCGTGCGCGCGGCGGGGGTGGACGCGGCACCGGGCGGGGGACGTGAACTGACGCTCTACGAGGCGGCCTTCCTCTCCGGTGGTCCCGCGCGGGTCGCCGAGCTGACGCTGGTGTCGATGGCGCGGCAGCGTCGGCTGCTGCTCGCGCACACCGGCTGGGCCACGGTCGTCGACCCGCGCGGGCGCGACGACATCGAGCGGTCGGTGATAGGGGCGATCGGGCCGGACGGCCAGTCCCCCATCGCGCCGGTGCGGACCGCGACGGCCGCCGCCGACCCGGTGCGGGGCCTCGCCGACCGGCTGATCCGCGCGGGCCTCGCCGTGCCGGACGGGACGCGTACGACGGTGGCGGCCGGAATCCGCCAAGTGCGGCTCGCCGCGCTGGTCGTGTTCGCGCTGGGCGTGACGGCGCTGCTGGCGCCCGTGGGGCTGCTGCCCACGGCGGCCGAGACCCCGCGCCCGCTGATCGCCCTGTGGTTCGCGCTGCCCCTCACGCTCACCCTGAGCTGTCTGGTCATCGCCCGCATCGAGGTGCACCCGTACTCGCGCTGGGCCTCCCCCGCCGGGCAGCGGCTGCTGGGCACGCTGGCCCGCCGCAGCGCGCGCGGCGCCGGGGACGACCACGCCTACCTGGCCACCGTCGCCGTGCGCGGCGTCCGGGCCGTCGGGGAGCCGGACCTGCGGGCGGCCTTCGCGCACCGCGGGCCGTACGCGCGCGACTGACCGGAGCGCCGACCCCGGTGGGGGGCGCACGGGGAGCATTGGGGCCGACACCGGCGCTCGGTGCTTGCCTTCACCGACACCCGAACGAAACATCCCTTTTGTCGCTCGCCGTGCACTGAAGGGATACGCGATGAGAGCAGCCGCCCTCTACTCGGCCACGGGGTCCGCCGTGCTCCTGGCCACGCTCCTCGCCGCCCCGGCGGACGGCAGCCCGCAGCGGCCGGAGGTGTCGGCCGAGACGCTCGGCACCGCCGTGGCCGCCGAGCGGGCCCGCGCCGCGGGCATCGACTTCGGCACGTGCGCGCAGGCGCAGGACATGCCGGGCAGCATGCGCTGCGGCACGGTCAGCGTCCCGCTCGACTACGCGCGCCCCAACGGCCAGCAGATCCGGCTCACCGTCAGCCGGGTGCGGGCCACCGGCCAGGACCCGCGCAACGCCAAGCGCAAGGTGCCCCGGCAGGGCGCCCTCGTGCACAACCCGGGCGGCCCCGGCGCCTCCGGCCTGTACTTCCCGCTGGTCGGCCTGCTCCCCGAGTGGAAGCGCCTCGCGGGCGCCTACGACCTCGTCGGCTACGAACCGCGCGGCGTCGGCACGTCGGCGCCGCTGTCCTGCCAGGACCCGGGGCGGTTCTTCAAGGGCCCCACGCAGGCGCCGACCCACCCCTCGGCGTCGTACAAGCGCGAGCGCGTGGCGCAGGCGAAGGCGTACGCGCGCGGCTGCGCGCAGCGGACGGGCAGCGCGCTGCGGCACTACCACTCCCTCAACAACGCCCGCGACCTGGACGTCCTGCGCGCCGCCCTCGGTGAGCGGAAGCTGACCTTCATGGGTGCCTCGTACGGCACCTACTTCGGTGCGCTGTACGCGACGCTGTTCCCCACGCACGTACGGCGGATGGTGTTCGACTCGGCGGTGAACCCGGACCCGGCGGGGGTCTGGTACGGCAACAACCTCGCCCAGTCGGCCGCGTTCGAGGGCCGCTGGGCGGAGCTGCGGGAGTGGATCGCCGCGCACCACGGCGTGTACGGGCTCGGCGACACCGCCGAGGACGTGCTGCGCAGCTACGAGAAGGCGCGGGCGCGGCTCGCCACCGAACCGGCGGGCGGGGAGGTCGGGCCGGGGCAGTTGCAGAACGCGTTCCTGACGGCCGGGTACTACGACGACTACTGGCCGCAGCGCGCGCACGCCCTGTCGGCGTATCTCAAGGGCGACCCGCAGCCACTGATCGACATCGCCGGGCCGCCGAAGGAGGCGGCGGCGGAGGCGGAGAACTCCCGCGCGGTCTACACGGCCGTCGAGTGCAACGACGCGCCCTGGCCGACGGACTTCGCGGTCTGGGACCGGGACAACACCCGCCTCGCGCGGGTGGCGCCGTTCGAGACCTGGGACAACGCGTGGATGAACCTGCCGTGCGCCTACTGGCAGGCGCCCCGGCAGCGCCCGCTGGACGTGCGCACCGGGCCCGGTGAACTGCCCCCGGCGCTGATCCTGGCCGCCGAGCGGGACGCGGCCACCCCCTACCGGGGCGCCCTCGAACTGCACCGGCGGCTGTCCGGCTCGACGCTGGTCACCGAGCGCGACTCCGGCACGCACGGCATCGCCTACGGCCCCAACGCCTGCGTCAACAACCATGTGGACGCCTACCTGCTGGAGGGCCGCCTCCCGGCCCGGCACGCGTCCTGCGCGGGCCATCCGCTGCCGAAGCCGACGGCCCCGGGCGACCGGGAGTCCGCGAGGACACCGGCCGCCCGCCCGGCCGCCTGACAGGGCCTCAGGCCAGCCCGGCCACCAGCTCCGCCACCGACTTGCGGCGGCCGGTGAAGAACGGGACCTCCTCGCGCACGTGCATCCGCGCCTCCGAGCCGCGCAGATGGCGCATGAGGTCGACGATGCGGTACAGCTCGTCGGCCTCGAAGGCCAGCAGCCACTCGTAGTCACCGAGGGAGAAGGAGGCGACGGTGTTGGCGCGCACGTCGGGGTAGCCGCGGGCCATCTTGCCGTGGTCGGCGAGCATCCGGCGGCGGTCCTCCTCGGGCAGGAGGTACCAGTCGTAGGACCGCACGAAGGGGTACACGCTGACGTACTCGCGCGGCGTCTCGTCGGCGAGGAACGCCGGGATGTGCGAGCGGTTGAACTCGGCGGGGCGGTGCAGCGCCATGTTCGACCAGACGGGCTGCAGCGCGCGGCCCAGCTTGGTGCGGCGGAAGAGGTTGTACGCCTCCTGGAGCTGGTCGCTGGTCTCGGCGTGCCACCAGATCATGAGGTCGGCGTCAGCGCGCAGCCCGGAGAGGTCGTAGGTGCCGCGGACGGTGACGTCCTTCGCGGCGAGCTGGTCGAACAGCTCCTGGACCTCGTCGGCGTAGCCCGCGCGGTCCTCGGGCAGCACGTCCTTCAGCTGGAAGACGGACCACAGGGTGTAGCGGATGACCTCGTTGAGGTCCTTGGCCAGCTTGCCCTTGTTGGGGATCCGGTCGGGGGCGGTGGTGGGGGCTTCGTCGCTCATGCTTCCTATTCTCCTGTTCCACCCTGTGCGCCCGGCACCGGGTGGGCGGTGGCTGTCGCGGTGGCTCCGGCAGTGGCCTGCTCCCCGAGGGCCCGGTCGGCCGCGCCGAGGCCGCTCGCGACGCAGGCCGGGATGCCGACGCCGTCGTACGCGGCACCGCACACGGCGAGGCCCGGGAGCTTGCCGACGTGCTCGCGGACGCGGGCCACGCGCGCGTGGTGGCCGACGGGGTACTGGGGCAGGCCGTCGTCCCAGCGGGTGACGCGGGTGGCGACGGGCGTGGCGTCCAGGTCGGTCGCCGCGCGCAGGTCGTCCCGGGAGACGGCCACCAGGTCGGCGTCGTCGCGCTGGAGGATCTCCGTCTCGCCGTACCGCCCGACGGAGGTGCGCAGCACCACCACGTCGGGGTCCTCGTCGGCGATCCAGCCCCATTTGCGGGAGGCGAAGGTGGACGCCTTGATGGTGTGCCCGTCGACCGGCGGAACCAGGAAGCCGCTGCCCTCGGGGAGCCGGTCGGCGTCCGCGCGGCGGTAGGCGAGGGTGATCAGCGCCATCGACGCGTACTCGACGGCGGTCAGCTCGGCCGCGGCGGCGGGGGCCTCGGCGCGCAGCAGGTCGGCCGCGGCGCGGGCCGGGGCGGCGACGACCACGGCGTCCGCGCTCAGCACCCGGTCCCCGGCGACGACCCGCCAGCCCGCGTCCGGCTCGCGGCGCAGTCCGGTCACCGGGGTGTCGGTGAGGATCTCGCCGCCGCGCGCCCGGACGGACTCGGCGACCGCGAGCGGCAGGCTGCCGACGCCGCCCTCGATGCCCATGAACACCGGCCCCGGCTGCGGGGCGGCCCCGGCCGCCTTCGCCTGGAGGTCGCGGACCGCCTCGGTGAGCGAGTCGTGGGTGCGGGCGGCGGCGAACAGCTGGGGGACGGCCGCGCGCATCGAGATGCGGTACGCGTCGCCCGCGTAGACCCCGCCGAGCAGCGGCTCCACGAGGCGGTCGACGACCTCGCGGCCGAGCCGCGCCGCCACGTACTCCCCCACCGCGACGTCGTCGCCGATCTCGGTGCGGGGCAGCTCGGCGTCGCGCTCCACGCGCGCGAGGCCTTCGTCGGACAGGACGCCGCTGAGCGCGGCGGCGGTGCCGGGGACGCCCATGACATGGCCCTTGGGCATGGGGCGCAGGGCGCCGCGGGTCCAGATCGCCGCCGCGGTGGTGGCGGGCGGCCGGAGGCGGTCGGCGAGGCCGGTCTCGCGCGCGAGGCCGACGGCCTCGGGGCGGCGGGCCAGCATGGCCTCGGCGCCGAGGTCGACGCGGACGCCCGCGATCTCGCCGGGCAGCAGCTTGCCGCCGACCCGCCCGGACGCCTCCAGCACGGTCACTCTCGCTCCCCGGGCGAGCGCCCGGTGCGCGGCGGCCAGTCCGGCGATCCCGGCCCCGATGACGACGACATGCCTGGTGTCCGTTGGTGCTGCGGTCATGGCTCCACCTTCTCAGACGCCACTGACATTCCCACCAGGGCCATGTGGCCCCACCGAGTCCCGACCGTGACCGCATCGGGACCGGATCGGCCCAACGTCCCGGACCGCCCCGGCGTCGAAGGAACGTCAGTCGTCACGACCCTCGGGGGTGGACCCATCATGCGCACACCAGTCACCACACGGCGGCGTTCCGTGCGGGCTCTGGCCGGAATCCTGCTCGCCGCGGCACTCGCCCTCACCGGGTGCAGCGGCGCGGACGACAGCGGAGGAGACGCGGCCAGCGACGACCGGGCGGCGGGTGCCAAGGCCGGTGCCGAGGAGGGCGCCGCGGCCGACAGCGGCCACCAGAGCGGCCAGGCCCGGGATTCCGCGCCGACCAAGCTCACCCCCAGCCACATCATCCGCACCGCCTCCCTGACCGTGCGGGTCAAGGACGTGCCGAAGGCCCTCGACGCGGCCCGTACGGCCACCGAGGGCGCGGGCGGCTACGTCGGCAACGAGGTCACCAGCCGCGACGAGGAGGGCGGCGAGCGCACCCGCGTGGTGCTGCGCGTGCCCTCCGACGCCTACGAGGAGGTCCTCACCGACCTGGAGGGCACGGGCAAGCTCCTGGACCGCACGGCGAAGGCGCAGGACGTCACCGACCAGGTGGTGGACGTCGACAGCCGGATCAAGACCCAGCGCGCCAGCGTCACCCGGATCCGGGAGCTGATGGACCGGGCCACCAAACTCAGCGACGTGGTCACCCTGGAGGGCGAACTGAGCGCCCGCCAGGCCGACCTGGAGGCCCTGCTCGCCCAGCAGAAGTCCCTGGAGGACCGCACGAGCCTGGCCACCATCACCCTGACGCTGTCCGAGACGCCGGTGCAGGAGAAGCCGGAGAAGGACGACGACCCCGGGTTCGTGGACGCGGTGGCGGGCGGCTGGGACGCGTTCGTGACCATGCTGCGCTGGCTCGCGGTCGCCTTCGGCGCGGTGCTGCCGTTCGCGGCGGCGCTGGCGCTGCTGGTGCTGCTGTGGCTGCGGGTCGTACGGCCCCGGCTGCCGCGCCGCCCGGCCCCCGCGGGGGCGATGAGCGCGCTCGGCCCGCTGCCGCAGGCCCGCACCGCGTCGCCGGAGCCCGCGCGAGGTGACGGGGACGGCGAGCAGGACTGAAGTGCGCGCTGCCCGTAGCGTGTTGCCATGGACATCGCCCACGGGAGCCGCAGCAGCCGTCTGGTCGTGATCGGCGGTGACGCCACGGGCATGTCCGCGGCGTCACAGGCACGCCGCCTCAAGGACCCCGGCGAACTGGAGATCGTGGCCTTCGAGCGCGGCCACTTCACCTCCTACTCGGCGTGCGGCATCCCGTACTGGGTGGGTGGCGACGTCACCGACCGGGACGAACTGATCGCCCGTACCCCACAGGAGCACCGCGCCCGCGGCATCGACCTGCGGCTGCGCACCGAGGTCACGGAGATCGACGTGGCCGGGCAGCGGGTACGCGCGCGTGACGTCGATTCCGGGGCCGAGTCCTGGACGCCGTACGACGGACTGGTCATCGCCACCGGTGCCCGCCCGATCCGCCCGGACATGCCCGGCGCGGACGCCTTGGGGGTGCACGGCGTGCAGACCCTCGACGACGGGCAGGCCCTGCTGGACACCCTCGCACGCGCGCGTGGCCGTCGCGCGGTCGTCGTCGGGGCGGGCTACATCGGCGTCGAGATGGCCGAGGCGCTCATCAACCGCGGGTATGAGGTGACGGTCGTCAACCGCGGCGCGGAGCCGATGTCCACGCTCGACCCGGACATGGGCCGTCTGGTGCACAAGGCCATGCAGGGCATGGGCATCACCATGGTCAACGACACCGAGGTCACCGAACTGCGCACCGACGCCGAGGGGCACGTCAGCGCGGTGGTCACCCGGGACGCCGCGTACCCGGCGGACGTGGTCGTCCTCGGCATCGGCGTGCGGCCCGAGACCTCGCTGGCCGCCGCGGCGGGGCTGCCGCTCGGCGAGCACGGCGGGCTGCTGACCGACCTGGCGATGCGGGTGCGCGGGCAGGAGAACATCTGGGCGGGCGGCGACTGCGTCGAGGTGCTCGACCTGGTCTCCGGCCGCGAGCGGTACATCCCCCTGGGCACCCACGCCAACAAGCACGGCCAGGTCATCGGCACCAACGCGGGCGGCGGCTACGCCACCTTCCCCGGCGTGGTCGGCACCGCCGTCAGCAAGGTCTGCGACCTGGAGATCGCGCGCACGGGTCTGCGCGAGAAGGACGCCCGCCGCGCGGGCCTGAGGTTCGCCGCGGTCACCATCGAGTCCACCAGCCGCGCGGGCTACTACCCCGACGCCTCCCCCATGACGGTGAAGATGCTCGCCGAACACCGCACCGGCCGCCTCCTCGGCGTCCAGATCGTCGGCCGCGAGGGCGCGGGCAAACGCGTCGACATCGCCGCGGTCGCCCTCACCGCGGGCATGACGGTGGAACAGATGACCGTCCTCGACCTCGGCTACGCCCCACCGTTCTCCCCGGTGTGGGACCCGGTACTGGTAGCGGCCCGCAAGGCGGCGAAGGCAGTGCTGGACCCCACCCCTCAGGGGGGCGGGGAACTGCGCGGGCAACCACGACGCCCCCGCACCCCGCAACGGCGCTAAGCCGACCCACTGAGCCGCGGCAAGGACGCCACGGACCCACTCCCCGGCGCGGCCCCGGGCTGCTCACCCGACCCCACCCCCACCCCGGGACGGGCATGCGCCGCGGGCCGGGCCGACCGCAACCGATGGCTCACCGCCTCGTCCAGCGTCACCGGCCGCTGCATCTGCGCCGCCAGCCGCCCGGCCTCCTGGCCGAGCCGTGCCACGTCCTCCCAGGGCAGCCGCACCACGAGGGCCAGCTCCGCCTCGCCGTCGGGCATGGCCTGCATCGGGGGAACCACTCGGTCGCTCATCGCCTGTGTCCTCACGTCGCCTGTGTCGCCTGTGTCCGCACGCCGTCGACGAGACATACGCACGCACGGACGGGCGTGTTCACCGATTCACGGAGCGCATCGGGGGCACTACTTCTGTGTGGTCATCCCCGTCCATGACGTGAACCCCGTGCGCCGCACCCCGTACGTGACCTACGCGCTGATCGCCGCGAGCGTCTTCGTCTTCCTGTTCATGCCCGGCCTCGCCGGTTCCGTGGCGGGGGACAGCAGCCTGGCGCAGTACTGCCATCTGCAGGCGTTCCTGGACCAGTACGCGGTGGTGCCGCGCGAGTTGATACACCATCAGCTGCCCCGGCTGGTGCCCACCGGCGACGTCGCGGTGGGCCCGCAGGGCGCGGGCTGCCTGGTCGGCCCGCCGGGCTACGACAAGTCGCCGGAGCTGAGCGTGCTCACCGCGATGTTCCTGCACGGCGGCTGGCTGCACCTGCTGGGCAACATGCTGTTCCTGCTGATCTTCGGCAACAACATCGAGGACCGCATGGGCCATGTGCCCTTCGCGATCTTCTACGGCGTCTGCGGCTACGCGGCGACGTACGGCTTCGCGTTCCTCAACGACGGCTCGGCCGACCCGCTGATCGGCGCCTCCGGGGCGATCGCGGGGGTGCTGGGCGCCTATCTGGTGCTGTACCCGAAGGCCAGGGTGTGGGTGCTGGTGCCGTTCCTGGTCTTCCTGCCGCTACGGCTGCCCGCCTGGCTGGTGCTGGGCTTCTGGTTCGTGCTTCAGGCGGTGTACTCCTCCGGCACGGGCGTCGCCGACGCGGGGACCGTGGCGTACGCGGCGCACATCGTCGGCTTCCTCGCCGGGATGGTCATCGCCTGGCCGCTGCGGCGGGGCACCCCGCCGCCGCCGGAGCCGCGCGGCCTGCTGTTCGGCAGGCAGGCCCGGCCCCGGCACACCTGGGGGTGACGGTCAGCGCGCCGTCCGCGTGTGGACGTACTCCACGAGCCGGGTGAGCGCGTCCGGTTCGGTGGTCGGCAGGACGCCGTGGCCGAGGTTGAAGACATGGCCCTCCAGGCCCGCCGCCGCGTCCAGCACCTCGCGGGCCTTGGCCTCGACGGCCTCCTGCGGGGCGAAGAGGACGGCCGGGTCGATGTTGCCCTGGAGCGCCTTGCCGGGGCCGACGCGGCGGGCGGCCTCGTCCAGCGGGACCCGCCAGTCGACGCCGACGACGTCCGCGCCCGCCTCGCCGAGCAGGCCGAGCAGTTCACCGGTGCCGACGCCGAAGTGGATGCGCGGGACGCCGTACTCCGCGACGGCCGCGAAGACCTTGGCGGAGGCGGGCAGGATTGAGCGCCGGTAGTCGGCGGGGGCCAGGGCGCCCACCCAGGAGTCGAAAAGCTGTACGGCGCTGGCGCCCGCCTCGATCTGCACCTTCAGGAAGGCGGCGGTGATGTCGGCGAGCCGGTCCAGCAGGTCGGCCCACAGCTGCGGGTCGCCGTACATGAGCGCCTTGGTGTGCTCGTGGTTGCGCGACGGACCGCCCTCGACGAGGTAGCTCGCGAGGGTGAACGGGGCGCCCGCGAAGCCGATGAGCGGGGTGCCGCCGAGTTCGCGGGTGAGCAGGCCGATGGCCTCGGTGACGTAGGAGACGTCCTCGGGGGTCAGGTCGCGCAGCCGGTCGAGGTCCGCTCGAGTGCGGATCGGGCGCTCGACGACGGGGCCGACGCCGGGCTTGATGTCGAGGTCGACGCCGATGGCCTTGAGGGGGACGACGATGTCGCTGAAGTAGATCGCCGCGTCGACGCCGTGCCTGCGCACCGGCTGCAGGGTGATCTCGGTGACCAGCTCGGGCCGCATGCAGGACTCCAGCATGGGGATGCCCTCGCGGACCTTGCGGTACTCCGGCAGGGAGCGCCCGGCCTGCCGCATGAACCACACCGGCGTGTGCGGCACGGGCTCGCGCCTGCACGCCTTCAGGAAGGCGGACTCGTATGTGGCTGTCGGCTGCTTGCCCGTCGGGCTTCCATTGGCACTCACGGGAAAAGTCTCGCACGGCGTCGGGGCGCGTCCGGCGCGGGTCCGGGCGGGGTGTCCTCCCTGCGCTCGGCTTCCGTTCCGCTTAATCTTCCCCGCATGGCTGCGGCTCAGGGACGACTGTCGGACGGCGCTGGCGGAATGGGCGAATCCAAGGGGCACGAGGGGAACCAGGGGAACGCGGAGAACGCGGAGAACGCAGAGAACGGGGACGGGGTCCTGCATAACGGCGAGACAGTTCCGGCGGCCTTCCGGGCCGCCGTCGACGCGCTGCGGGCGGCGCGGCTGCGACCGCAGGTGGAGGTGGAGCCGACCCACGCGCCGCGACGGCTGGCGCCGTTCGCCTACGCGCTGGAGGCCACGGTCGTCGACGGCGAGCAGGACCTCGCCGACGGGCGCCTGGTGCTGCTGCACGATCCGGCCGGGCACGAGGCCTGGCGGGGCACCTTCCGGCTGGTGACGCTGGTGCGGGCGGAGCTGGAGGCGGAGATGGCTGCGGATCCGCTGCTGCCGGAGGTGTGCTGGTCCTGGCTGACCGGGGCCCTGCAGGCGCGCGGGCTGACGTACGGCGAGCCGAGCGGCACCGTCACGCGCGCGAGTTCGCACTACTTCGGCGGGCTGTCGGCGCGCCCGGCCGCCTGCCAGATCGAGATCCGGGCGTCCTGGACGCCGCGCGAGGGGCTGGGCGGGGTTCCGGACACGGTGGCGCACCTGGCGTCCTGGTGCGACCTGCTCGCCCAGGTGGCGGGGCTGCCCCCGGCCGGTCCGGGGGACGCGTCGGTGGTGACGCTGCCGCAGCGCCGGGGTCCGCAGTCGCACTGAGTCCCGTTTCGGTCGGCTATCGCGCTGAGTCCTGTTTCGGTCGGCTTTCGCGCTGAGTCCCGTTTCGGTCGGCTATCGCACTGAGTCCCGTTTCGGTCGACTTTCGGTCGGCACGCTTTGTCGACACGACCACTTTTCGACATGTGAGTGAGCGTGACCGATCCGACTCGATCTTCGGATAATCGATCGCGTGTCCGAATTGCACAGATTGTTACTCACCGGATCGTGATCATTTCCTAAAGGCGGACGCCCTTGGTGCCGAAGACGACTGTGACCTTGAAATCACGGTTCGTCCCGGCTTCATCCCCACGAGCCGACCCGTCCCCGCACTCCCCGCACTCCAGGAGGCCTGGTGTCCGTTCTTCTCGAGCAGCCCGCAAGCCTGGTCGCCTACCGCCCGAACAAGCCGACCGCCATGGTGGTCGTCGCCGACCCGCGCGTGCGCTCCACCGTCACCCGCCATCTGTGGGCGCTCGGCGTACGCGATGTCATCGAGGCCTCGTCCATCGCCGAGGCCCGTCCCCGCGTCGGCAACCCGCGCGACATCTGCGTCGCCGACGTCCATCTGCCGGACGGTTCCGGCC
Source organism: Streptomyces sp. NPDC057877 (assembly GCF_042796855.1). NCBI lineage: Bacteria > Bacillati > Actinomycetota > Actinomycetes > Kitasatosporales > Streptomycetaceae > Streptomyces > Streptomyces sp. NPDC057877. Next base: position 100,130 of record NZ_JBHVMS010000015.1, on the reverse strand, counting down.
TCACCCTGCTCTCCGAGACCCGCGCCGCGGGCTGGCCCAACGGCCTCGCCCTGTCCGCCGCCGACGACATCGGCGCGGTGCGCAACGCCCTCGCGGGCGGCGTCAAGGGCTACGTCGTCACCGGCACCCGCACCAACATCGGGCTCCCCACCCGCCCGGGCGCCGCCCCGATCGGCGCCGCCGCCGCCCGTCTGCACCGCCGCCCCCCGGGTGCCCCGAGTCACCCGGGCGGCTACCGAGAACTGTCCGGCCGCGAGGTCGAGGTGCTGCGCCTGGTCGCCGAGGGCCAGTCCAACAAGGCGATCGGCGTCTCCATGGGCCTGTCCGCCCTGACCGTCAAGAGTCACCTGGCCCGCATCGCCCGCAAGCTCGGCACGGGCGACCGTGCGGGCATGGTGGCGGTCGCCCTGCGCACCGGCATCATCCACTGACCCCCACCCACTCCTCCCCCTTCCAGGCGCGCGCCCGGCGACGGGCGCGCGCCTGTGTGCTGGGCGCGAGCGCCCGCGCCCCGGCGCCACTTTCTGACCGACGGTCATGAACACCACCTCGTCGATCATGGATTCGCCCGCGTTTCGCCAGGTCAGACAGCCATTGGCCGGATCGTGCAGGTCGGGCCGTCGAACATCCGGATACCCTTGACAGGTGACCGACGCCCAAGACACCGCAGCAGACACTTCACTGCGAACCACCGGGGGCGCCCCTCCGGACGACGGCGGATCTGCGGAGACGGAGGCGCCGATCCCCTTGCTGGAGCCCCGCGAGGGCATTCCGCCGGTGGTCGCGGACGAACAGGCCCTCGCGGACGTCATCGCCGCCTTCGCCGCCGGTTCCGGCCCCGTGGCCGTCGACGCCGAGCGGGCCTCCGGGTACCGTTACGGCCAGCGCGCCTATCTGGTGCAACTGCGCCGGGAGGGCGCGGGGACGGCGCTGATCGACCCCGTGGCCTGCCCCGACCTGTCCGGCCTCGGCGAGGCGCTCAGCGGCGTGGAGTGGGTGCTGCACGCCGCCACCCAGGACCTGCCGTGCCTGCGGGAGATAGGCATGGTGCCCACCCTGCTGTTCGACACCGAGCTGGCCGGGCGCCTCGCCGGGTTCCCCCGGGTCGGGCTCGGGGCCATGGTCGAGAGCGTGCTGGGCTTCGTCCTGGAGAAGGGCCACTCCGCCGTCGACTGGTCCACCCGGCCGCTGCCCGAGCCCTGGCTGCGCTATGCCGCGCTGGACGTGGAGCTGCTCGTCGATCTGCGGGACGCGCTGGAGAAGGAGCTGGACCGGCAGGGCAAGCTGGACTGGGCCCGCCAGGAGTTCGACGCGATCGCCTCCGCCCCGCCGCCCGAGCCCCGCAAGGACCCCTGGCGGCGCACCTCCGGGATGCACAAGGTGCGGCGCCGCCGTCAGCTCGCCGTGGTGCGCGAGCTGTGGCAGACGCGCGACCGGATCGCGCAGCGGCGGGACATCTCGCCGGGCAAGGTGCTGTCGGACGCCGCCATCGTCGAGGCCGCGCTCGCCCTGCCGTCCACCGTGCACGCGCTCGCCGCGCTGAACGGCTTCGGGCCGCGCACCGGGCGCCGCCAGCTGGAGCAGTGGCAGGCCGCGGTGGACCGCGCCAAGGCCCTCTCCGAGAGCCAGCTGCCCCCGCCCGGCCAGCCGGTCGCCGGTCCCCCGCCCCCGCGCGCATGGGCCGACAAGGACCCGGCCGCCGCGGCCCGCCTGTCCGCCGCCCGCACGGCCGTCTCCACCCTGGCCGAGCGCCTCAACATGCCGCAGGAGAACCTGATCACGCCGGACACCGTGCGCCGGGTGTGCTGGGAGCCCCCGGCGGTCGTCACGGCCGAGTCGGTCGAGACCGCCCTCGCCGGGTACGGCGCGCGGCCCTGGCAGATAGAACAGGTCACGCCGGTGCTGGTGCGGGCGCTGGCCGCCTAGGCGGGAGCCCCAAGGTCCGCCACGCTCCCGCTGCCGCTGAGGCGGGAGCCCCACGATCCGTCACGCTCCCGCAGTCCGCTGAGGCGGGAGCCCCACGATCCGTCACGCTCCCGCTGTCCGCCCAGCCGGGAACCCCACGATCCGCCAGGCTCCCGCTGTCCGCCCAGCCGGAGCCCCGCGGGCCGTCAACCCCGGGCGTACGCCCCCGGCGTATGCCCCAGCGCCCGGCGGAAGACGTCGATGAACGCGCTGGTGGACGACCAGCCGCACAGGGCCGCGACCCTGGTCACCGGGGTGCCCTCGGCCAGCAGGATCAGGGCGTGGTGCAACCGGAGCTGGGTGCGCCACTGCGGGAAGGTCATGCCGAGGTCGTCGTGGAAGAGGCGGGACAGGGTGCGGGCGCTGGCGCCGACGACGCGGCCCAGCTCGGCCAGGGTGCGGCGGTCGGCCGGGTCGGTGTGCAGGAGGTCGCAGAGGGACCGCAGCAGTGGCGTGGTCGGGGTGGGCAGGTGCAGCGGCTGCTGGGGTGAGACGCGCAGCTGGTCGATCAACACCGCGCGCAGCCGGGCGCGTTCGGGGCTGCCGTCGTCCGGGGTGCGGGTGTGGGCGACGATCAGCTCGTGCAGCAGCGGGCTGACGGCCAGCACGGCCGGGGTGTCCAGGCCCACCGGGTTCTCGGTCGCGGGCAGCCCCACGAGGTGCAGTTCGAGGTCGCCGTGCGCCTGGTGCGCGTGCACGGTCCCGGCGGGCACCCAGAGGGCGCGGGTGCCCGGGGCGACCCAGGAGCCCGCGTCGGTGGTCACGGACAGCACGCCGCGGCCCGCGTGCGCGATCTGGTGGTCGTCGTGCCGGTGGGCGCCGATGGCGGCGCCGGACGTCAGCCGCTGGGTGCGGGTCGGGGCGATCGGATCGTGGCGGATCTCCGTCATTTCCTGGCAGGTTATCGGAAGCGCGACAGGGCGGCGGACTCGGATCATGACCGCATGCCAAGGAAGTCAGCGGCCGGATCATCGATCACCCTCCTGTCCCTCGGGCACGCCTGCGTGGACGTCTACCAGGGCGCCGTCGCCTCCCTGGTGCCCTTCTTCGTCGCCGAGCGCGCCTACGGCTATGCGGCCGTGTCCGGCGTCGTACTCGCCGCGTCCCTGCTGTCGTCCGTCGCGCAGCCGCTGTTCGGCGCGCTGACCGACCGCCGGGCCCTGCCCTGGCTGCTGCCGGTGAGCACGCTGTTCGGCGGCGTGGGCATCGCGTTGAGCGGGGTGAGCGGCTCCTATGCGCTGACGCTGTTCTTCGTGGCGGTGTCCGGCGTGGGCGTGGCCGCCTACCACCCCGAGTCGGCGCGGGTCGCCCGGCTCGTCAGCCGGGGCAGCCACCGCGCGATGGGCTGGTTCGCGCTGGGCGGCAACCTGGGCTTCGCGGCGGCCCCGCTCCTGGTCGCCGCCGTGGTGGCCACCGGTGGCCTGCGGATGACGCCGCTGCTGGCGCTCCCGGCGCTCGTGGGCGCCGTGCTGTGTCTGCCGGTGCTGCGGACGCTGGAGCGGCGGCGGGCGGCCGGGGCCTCCGGTACGGCGGTGGCGGCGTCCGGTGACGACGTGGCGTCGTTCGTGCGGCTGTCGCTGGCGGTGGTGTGCCGGTCGGTCGTCTTCGTCGGCCTGTCCGCCTTCGTCTCGCTGTACGCCGCCGAGCGCCTGGACGGCGGCACCGCGGCGGGCACCGCCGCCCTGTCCGTGCTGTACCTCGGTGGCGCGGTGGGGTCCGTGCTGGGCGGTGCGCTGGCCGACCGCTGGGACAGGGTCACCGTCTCGCGCTGGTCGTACCTGCTCACCGCCGGTGCGGTCGCGGGCCTGGTCCTCGTGCCCGGCCCGGCGCTGTACGGCTTCGTGGCGCTCGCCTCGGCCGGACTGTACGTACCGTTCTCGCTCCAGGTCACCCTCGGCCAGGACTATCTGCCGTCCCGGGTCGGCACCGCCGGGGGGATCACCCTCGGGCTGACCGTGAGCGTCGGCGGTCTGGTGAGCCCGCTCATCGGCGTCCTCGCCGACGCGACCTCCCTGCGCACGGCCCTGTCACCCCTGGTGCTGCTGCCGGTGCTGAGCTGGCTGCTGTTGCGGGGGCTGCCGGAGCCCGCCGTGCCGGGTGCGGTGGTCACCGCGTCGCGCCCCGCGTGAAGCCGTTGTAGATGAAGCGCTGGAGCAGCAGGAAGACGACCAGGGTCGGGATGATCACCAGCACCGCGCCCGCCGAGATCGTCTCCCAGTGGGCGCCGAAGGGGCCCTTGAAGCGGAACAGGGACGTCGAGATCACGCCGAGGTCCTCGGAGGGCATGTAGAGGAAGGGGATGTAGAAGTCGTTGTAGGTGGTGATGCCCTTGACGATCACCACGGTGGCGATCGCCGGTTTCAGCAGCGGGAAGATGATCTTGCGGTAGACGGTGAAGGCGTTGGCGCCGTCCAGCCGGGCCGCCTCGTCCAGGGACGTCGGGATGGACCGGACGAACTGGAGGAAGATGTAGATCGAGACGATGTCCGTGCCCATGTAGAGGGCGATCGGCGCCCAGAGGCTGTCGAACATGCCGAAGCTGTTGACGATCTGGAACGTGGCCACCTGGGTGGTGACCCCGGGGACCAGCGCGGCGACCAGGAACAGCGCGACCACCAGCTTGCGGAAGCGGAAGGTGAAGCGGTCGATCGCGTAGGCCGTCATCGAGCCGATGAGGACCGTGCCGCCGATGGCGACGACCAGGATGATCGCGGTGTTGGCGAACGCCTGGAGCATCTCGCCGTCCTGGAAGGCCGTGACGTAGTTGTCGAAGTGGAGCGGGTTGTCCGGGAGGGTCAGGGCCCCGCTGCCGTCGGCCATCTCCCGCTCCGACTTCAGGGAGGTCAGCAGGACGGCGGTCAGCGGGAGCAGCACGACCACGGTCGCGCCGATCAGGGACAGGTACACGAGGGTGCGGGCCACCGCGCGGCGCGTCATGCGAGATCCACCTTGTCGTCGGGGACGAGACGCCGCTGCACCCAGGTCACCGCGAGCACGACGAGCAGCAGCACGACCGCCGCCGCGGAGGCGAGCCCCGTCTTGTTGAACTGGAAGGCCAGCTTCACCGTCTGGATCACGAAGGTCTCGGTGCCGGTCGCCCCGCCGGTCATGATGTACGGGATCTCGAAGACCGCGAGCGAGCCCGAGACCGACAGGATCACGGCCAGCGACAGCACCGGCCGGATGCCCGGCGCGATGATGTACCGGAACTGGTGCCAGCGGCTGGCCCCGTCCAGCTCGGCCGCCTCGTACAGCTCCCCCGGGATGGACTGGATCGCGCCGAGGAACAGCACGAAGTTCAGACCCAGATAGCGCCAGACCGAGACGGCGGCCAGCGAGGTGTTCGCCGACTCCGGGGTGCCGAGCCAGGCACGGTCCGTCTCCACGCCGAGCAGGCTCAGCACGGAGTCGAGGGTGCCGCCGTCCTGGAAGAAGTAGAGGAAGACGAAGCCGATCGCGACCCCGTTGATCAGGTACGGGAAGAACAGCACACCCTTGAAGAAGTTCCGGAAGCGGACGTGGAAGCTGAGGATCGTCGCGAAGTAGAGCGCGGCCACGATCTGGACGACGGAGGCGGCCAGGTAGTAGCCGCTGACCCAGAAGACCTCGAACAGGTCGGGGCGGGTGAAGAGTTCGGTGTAGTTCTCGGCACCCGTGTAGTGCAGCTCGGGGCTGACGCCGTCCCAGTCGGTGAAGCTGTACGCGACCATGTTGGCGATCGGCGCGTAGGTGAAGATGACCAGCAGCGCGAGCGGGGCCAGCAGGAACAGCCAGGGGGTGACCCCGCGCCACAGACGTGCCGAGCGCGGGGGCGGGGCGGGTACGGGGGCGGCCGGTGGAGCCGCCCCCGCGCTGGTCTCGACGGCCGCCGTGTGGGTCGTCTCCGTCATCAGGACCCCAGGGCCGCGCGGGTCTCGGTCCACTTCTCGCCGAGGCGGTCGAGGAAGTCGTCCAGGCTGCCCTGGGTGGCGCCGCGGGCGAGGTCGACGAGGTCCTGGCGGTAGTCGGGCTTGTAGATGCCGATCTCGGACTGGTTGTCGAGGGACTTCACCTCGGCGCCCTTGGTGTCGTCGAGGTCGAGGAGCCTGACGCCGTTGTCCTCGTACGCCTTGAGGATGTCGGGCAGCGGGTCGTCCTTGAGCGGGGACAGCGCCAGGTTGTCCGCCGCGTAGCCGGACTGGTCGGTGAACCAGTCGATCCAGGCGCGGGCGGCGGCCTTGTCCTCGGAGTGGATGTTGACGGCCTGCTGGTAGTCGGGGAGCGTCACCGCGCAGAACGCGCCCTCATGCTGGACCGGAAAGGGCATGAACCCGATGTCGTCGGGGTCGGTCCCGGCCTGCTCCGCCGCACCCCGCATCTGGATGACCGCCCAGGAGCCGAGCCACATGGTGGCGATCTCGCCCTTGGCCAGCCGGGGCTTGGACGCCTCCCAGTTGGTGGTCGTCGGGTCCTTCTCGATCAGGCCCTCGTGGACGATGTCGTACAGCAGGGTGTCGGCGGTCCGCAGGTCGGCGCCCTCGGCCCAGGGGTCGCCCTCGGCGAGCTTCGTGGTGGCCTGTTCGTCGCAGCCGACCGAGCCGTTGACCTGGGTCCACTGGCTGAGCGGCCACATGTCCTTGAAGTTGGTGTAGTACGGGATCGCCTCGGTCTTCGACTCGATCGCCTTCAGGTCGTCGAGGAACTCGGCCGGTGTGGTGGGCCAGTCGGTGATCCCGGCCTCGTTCCACACCCGCTTGTTGTAGATGAAGCCCGGCACCGCGCCCAGCGGGCTCTGGCCGTAGACCTTCCCGTCGACGGTGGTGTAGTCGGTGAAGCGGTACTTCGCGCTGCGTTCGTCCTGGGTGCCCAGGGAGGCGAAGAACTTGGGGTAGTCCTTCTTCTCGATCACGCCGGGGATCATGAGGACGTCGCCGTAGTTCTCCGTGTTCATACGGATCTTGACTTCGCCCTCGTAGTCGGTGATGCCGTCGAACTCGACCTTCACCTTGGGGTGGGTCTTGGTGAACTCGGCGGCGTACTTCTTCATCGTCCCGTCCTGCACCAGGTCGGTCCGGTGGGTGAGCACGGTGATGGTGCCGCTGACCTTCGTCGGGTCGTCGGGTGCCTCGGCGTCGGCGCCCCCGGAGGAGTCGCCCGCTGTACCGGTACAGGCGGCGAGCAGCAGCGCGGTCGTGGTGGCGGTCATGGCCAGGATCGTGCGGCGGTTCATGTGCATCAGCTCCGTTCGTGGGACGGACGAGCACGTGCAGAGTTGGCTGATTCGGCACTCTGACAGCCGTTTCTGAACCGGTAAAGTCCGTATTCCGCCAAGGTTGCGGAAGTGTGTCCAGCTCATGGATTAGACCGGTTAAGGAGTGCGCATGCTTCAGGCCACACCGCTCACCGACGGATGGGTCCTGCGACACCCCGACGACCCGGGAGCGGTGCTCCCGGCCGCGGTGCCCGGCTGTGTGCACACCGATCTGCTGGCGGCGCGGCTGATCCCGGACCCGTTCCTCGGGACGAACGAGGCCGACGTGGCCTGGGTGGGGCGCCGGGAGTGGACGTACGAGCGGCGGCTGCGGGCCGGGGCCGGGCACGAGCAGACCGACCTGGTCTTCGACGGCCTCGACACCGCCGCCGAGATCCTGCTGGACGGCCGGGTGCTCGGCCGGGTGCGCAACATGCACCGCTCGCACCGCTTCGACGTGACCGGCCTGGAGGGGCTGCTCACCGTCCGGTTCGCCTCCGCGTACGCCGAGGCCGAGGCGGTGCGCGGGCGCCTCGGCGAGCGGCCCGGCGCCTACGCCGAGCCCTACCAGTACCTCCGCAAGATGGCCTGCTCCTTCGGCTGGGACTGGGGCCCGACCCTGGTGACCGCCGGGATCTGGCGTCCGGTGCGCCTGGAGCAGTGGTCCACGGCCCGTATCGCCCGCGTCCGCCCCCTGGTCACCGTCGCGGACGGCACCGGCCGCGTCGAACTCCACGTCGACGTGGAGCGCAGCCGCGTGGAGGCCGGGCTGACCCTCGAGGCCCGCATCGGCGACGCACGCGCGCGTGGCCGCATCGACGGCACGCGCGGGGTCGTACGGCTCGACGTGCCCGGCGCCGACCTGTGGTGGCCGCGCGGATACGGCGCACAGCCGCTGTACGAGATCGAGTTGACGCTGCTGCACGACGCCGACGCCCTCGACGTGTGGCGGCGCCGGATCGGTTTCCGCACCCTGGAGCTGGACACCTCGGCCGACGCGCACGGCACCGGGTTCACCCTGGTCGTCAACGGCGAGCGCCTCTTCGCGCGCGGCGTGAACTGGATCCCCGACGACGTCTTCCCGTCCCGGATCACCCCCGAGCGCTACCGGCGGCGGCTCACCAAGGCGGCCGACGCGGGCGTGGACCTGGTGCGCGTGTGGGGCGGCGGGATCTACGAGAGCGAGGACTTCTACACCGCCTGCGACGAGCTGGGCCTGATGGTCTGGCAGGACTTCCCCTTCGCCTGCGCCGCCTACCCGGAGGAGCAGCCGCTGCGCGGCGAGGTGGAGGCGGAGGCCCGGGAGAACGTCGTACGGCTGATGCCGCACCCGTCGCTGGTGCTGTGGAACGGCAACAACGAGAACCTGTGGGGTTTCCGGGACTGGGCGTGGGAGGGGCCGCTGGCCGGGGACTCCTGGGGCGAGGGGTACTACCTGGGGCTGCTGCCCCGCGTCGTCGCCGAACTCGACCCGACCCGGCCCTACACGGCGGGCAGCCCCTGGTCCGGCTCCTGGGACCACCACCCGAACGACCCGGCGCACGGCACGCACCACTCCTGGGAGGTGTGGAACCGCGCCGACCACGCCGACTACCGGCGTGACGTCCCCCGGTTCGTCGCGGAGTTCGGCTGGCAGGCGCCGCCCGCGTACGCCACCCTGCGGCGCGCGCTGGCGGGCGAGGCGCTCGCGCCCGACTCCCCCGGCATGCTGCACCACCAGAAGGCCGACGACGGCAACGGCAAGCTGCGCCGCGGCCTGGAGCGGCACTTCGCCTTCCCCGAGGGCGACTTCGACCGCTGGCACTACCTCACCCAGGTCAACCAGGCGCGCGCCGTCTCCGCCGGGATCGAGCACTGGCGGTCGCACTGGCCGGTGTGCGCGGGCACGGTCGTCTGGCAGCTCAACGACTGCTGGCCGGTGACCTCATGGGCCGCGATCGACGGCGACGAACGCGAGAAGCCGCTCTACCACGAGCTGCGGCGGCTGTACGCGGACCGGCTGCTGACCGTGCGGGAGGAGGGCGGCGGGCTGACGCTGGTGGCCGTCAACCAGGCGGCGGACTCGTGGGCCGGGACGGTGACGCTGCGCCGGATGTCGGTGGACGGCGCGGTCCTGGGCTCGGTGACGGCCGCCTTCGAGGCCGGGCGGCGGGCGGTGACCGAGGTGCCGGTGCCACGTGAGCTGGTGCCGGGCGGGCCGAAGGAGTTCCTGGTCGCGGACGCCGACGACGTGCGCGCCCTGCGCTTCCCCGCGCCGGACCGGGAGATCCCGTATCCCCGGCCGGAGTTCGACGTGGAACTGGTGCCGGGCGGGATCGCGGTGACGGCCCGCACCCTCGTACGGGATCTGCTGCTCCAGGCGGACCGGCTGGAGCCGGACGCGCGGGCCGACCGCGGGCTGGTGACGCTGCTTCCCGGCGAACGGGTGACCATCGGGGTCACGGGCTGGAAGACTCCGGATGCCGCCGCCGCCCGATCCGCCCTGTACTGCGTGGAGCCCACCCGATGACATCGACGCCGTCCGCCCGCGTCACCATCAAGGACGTCGCCGCGCGCGCGGGCGTGTCCAAGGGTGCCGTCTCGCTCGCCTTCAACCACCGGCCGGGGCTGTCGGAGGCGACCCGGGACCGGATCTTCCGGGCCGCGCGGGAGCTGGGCTGGGCACCCAACCTCACCGCGCGGTCGCTGGCCGGTTCCCGGGTGGACGTGGTCGGTCTCGCGGTGTGCCGTCCCGCGCGGATGCTGGGTCTGGAGCCGTTCTACATGGAGTTCGTGTCCGGGGTGGAGAGCGTCCTGACCGAGCACTCCTGCTCCCTGCTCCTGCGGCTGGTGAAGAACCTGGAGGAGGAGGCCGGGCTGCTGGACTCGTGGTGGAAGGCGCGGCAGATCGGCGGTTCGATCCTGGTCGACTTCCGCGCCGAGGACCCCCGGGTGGCGGTCGCCGCGCGGCTCGGGCTGCCGGTGGTGGCGGTCGGGCATCCGTCGCTGACCGGCGGGCTGACCTCGGTGTGGACCGACGACGCCACGGCGGTCACCGAGGCGGTGCGCTATCTGACGGCGCTCGGGCACCGGCGGATCGCCCGGGTCGGCGGCGCGGCGGCCCTCGGGCACACCGCCATCCGCACCGCCGCCTTCGAGGCCACCGCCCGGGAACTGGGGCTGACCGGGGCCGCGCAGGTCGCCACCGACTTCTCCGGCGACGCGGGGGCGCGCGCGACCCGCTCGCTGCTGACGGCGGCCCCGCAGGACCGGCCGACGGCCATCGTCTACGACAACGACATCATGGCGGTGGCGGGCCTCTCGGTGGCCACCGAGATGGGACTGCGGGTGCCGGACGACGTCTCCCTGCTGGCCTGGGACGACTCGCAGCTGTGCCGGTTGACCCACCCGACGCTCTCCGCGATGAGCCATGACGTCCACGGCTTCGGCGCGGAGGTGGCGCGGACGCTGTTCGGCGTGATCACGGGAGAGGGTCCGGGCTCGCATCCGGTGCCCACGCCGGTGCTGACGCCGAGGGGGTCGACGGCTCCCCCGAAGGTGTGACCTTCGCCGCTCGCGCCGACGGGGCTGGGCAGCTACGTTACTCATAAGTAGCATGGTCGTAAGCAAGTGCTCAGCGCCCCGCATCCTGGAGGAGAGCCATCGTGCCTCGTACCGTCAGGGACGTCGTCTTCGTAGACGGCGTCCGCACCCCGTTCGGCAAGGCGGGCCCGAAGGGCATCTACCACGAGACCCGCGCCGACGACCTCGTCGTGAAGGCGATCCGGGAGCTGCTGCGCCGCAACCCCGGCCTCGACCCGAAGCAGATCGACGAGGTCGCCATCGCCGCGACCACCCAGATCGGCGACCAGGGCCTCACCATCGGCCGCACCGCGGGCCTCCTCGCCGGGCTGCCGCAGTCCGTCCCCGGCTACTCCATCGACCGGATGTGCGCGGGCGCCCTGACGGCCGTGACGACGACGGCCGGTTCCATCGCCTTCGGCGCCTACGACGCCGTCATCGCGGGCGGTGTCGAGCACATGGGCCGCCACCCGATGGGCGAGGGCGTCGACCCCAACCCGCGGTTCGTCAGCGAGAAGCTGGTCGACGAGTCCGCCCTGTTCATGGGCATGACCGCGGAGAACCTGCACGACCGCTACCCGCACATCACCAAGCTGCGCGCCGACGAGTACGCCGTGCGCTCCCAGGAGAAGGCCGCCAAGGCGTACGCCAACGGCAAGATCCAGGCCGACCTGGTGCCGATCTCGGTGCGCCGCACCAACGCGGAGGCCGGTGAGACCGGCTGGGGCCTGGTCACCGCCGACGAGCCGATGCGCCCGGGGACGACCCTGGAGAACCTGGCCGGGCTCAAGACGCCGTTCCGCGTGCACGGCCGGGTCACCGCCGGTAACGCGGCCGGTCTGAACGACGGCGCCACCGCCTCGATCATCGCCAGCGAGGACTTCGCCCGGGAGAACGACCTCCCGGTCAAGATGCGCCTGGTCTCCTACGCCTTCGCGGGCGTCGAGCCGGAGGTCATGGGCTACGGCCCGATCCCGGCCACCGAGAAGGCGCTCGCCAAGGCGGGCCTGGACATCTCCCAGATCGGCCTGTTCGAGATCAACGAGGCCTTCGCCGTGCAGGTGCTGGCCCTCCTCGACCACTACGGCATCGCGGACGACGACGAGCGCGTCAACCAGTACGGCGGCGCCATCGCCTTCGGCCACCCGCTGGCCTCCTCCGGCGTCCGGCTGATGACCCAGCTGGCCCGTCAGTTCGAGGAGCAGCCGCAGGTCCGCTACGGCCTCACCACCATGTGCGTCGGCTTCGGCATGGGCGCGACCGTCATCTGGGAGAACCCGCACTTCGAGGGGGACAAGTGAGCACCACCGCTGAGCTGTTGAAGGGTGCGGCCGAGCTGTTCCCGGACGAGGTCGTCACCAGCGCCCACGTACGCCACTTCGACCTGCCCTTCGGCGCGGGGAAGTTCGCGCTGATCACCCTCGACAACGGGTTCGACCACACCAAGCCGACCACCTTCGGCCCGCAGTCGCTGGCGAACCTGAACGCCGCCATCGACCAGGTCGAGAAGGAGGCCGCGGACGGCGACATCGTCGGCGTCGGCGTCACGGGCAAGCCGTTCATCTTCGCCGTCGGCGCCGACCTCAAGGGCGTCGAGCTGCTGACGAGGCACGAGGACGCGCTCGCCATCGGCAAGGGCGGCCACGAGGTCTTCAAGCGCCTCGCCTCCCTCGCCGTACCGACGTTCGCGTACTACAACGGCGCCGCGATGGGCGGCGGCGTCGAGGTCGGCCTGCACTGCGCCTACCGCACGGTGTCCAAGTCCGTGCCCGCCTTCTCGCTGCCCGAGGTCTTCCTCGGCCTGGTGCCCGGCTGGGGCGGCTGCGCGCTGCTGCCCAACCTGATCGGCGCCGAGAAGGCCGTCAAGATCATCATCGAGAACAGCCTCAACCAGAACAAGCAGCTCAAGGGCCAGCAGGTCTACGACCTCGGCATCGCCGACGCCCTCTTCGAGGGCGCCGACTTCCTGGAGCAGTCGCTGCTGTGGACCGCGCAGGTCCTCAAGGGCGACATCACGGTGGAGCGCCCGGTCATCGACCGCGGTGACGCCTGGGACCAGGCCGTCGCGGGGGGCCGCTTCATCGCCGACGGCAAGGTGCACGGCGCCGCCCCCGCCGCCTACCGCGCCCTGGACATCATCGCCGCCGCCAAGGACGGCGACCTCCAGGCGGGCTTCGACGCCGAGGACCAGGCCCTGGCCGACCTCATCATGGGCGGCGAACTGCGCGCCGGACTCTACGCGTTCAACCTCGTGCAGAAGCGCGGCAAGCGCCCGGCGGGCGCCCCGGACAAGAACCTCGCCCGTCCGGTCACCAAGGTCGGCGTGGTCGGCGCGGGCCTGATGGCCTCGCAGCTCGCCCTGCTGTTCCTGCGCCGCCTGGAGGTCCCGGTCGTCCTCACGGACATCGACCAGGAGCGCATCGACAAGGGCGTGGGCTACGTCCACGCCGAGATCGACAAGCTGCTCGGCAAGGGCCGGATCAACCAGGACAAGGCCAACCGCCTCAAGGCGCTGGTGACCGGTGTCCTGGACAAGGCCGAGGGCTTCGCGGACGCGGACTTCGTCATCGAGGCCGTGTTCGAGGAGATGGGCGTCAAGCAGCAGGTCTTCGCGGAGGTCGAGGCGGTCGCCCCGGCGCACGCGATCCTCGCGACGAACACGTCCTCCCTGTCGGTGTCGGAGATGGCGTCGAAGCTGAAGCACCCCGAGCGGGTCGTCGGCTTCCACTTCTTCAACCCCGTCGCGATCCTGCCGCTGCTGGAGATCGTCCGCGGTGAGACGACGGACGACGCCTCGCTCGCGACCGCCTTCGCGGTGGCCAAGAAGCTGAAGAAGACCGCGGTCCTGGTGAAGGACGCCCCGGCGTTCGTCGTCAACCGCATCCTGACCCGCTTCATGGGCGAGATCCAGAACGTCATCGACGAGGGCACCCCGGTCGAGGTGGCGGAGAAGGCGGTGGAGCCCCTGGGCCTGCCGATGTCCCCGCTCGTCCTGCTCGAACTGGTCGGCCCGGCGATCGGCCTGCACGTCTCCGAGACGCTCAACCGGTCGTTCCCGGACCGCTTCACGGTCTCCCCGAACCTCAAGGCGGTCGTCGAGGCGGGCAAGCGCGGCTTCTACGTCTACGACAGCGGCAAGCCGGAGCTGGACCCGGAGGTCGCCGCGCTGCTGAAGCAGGGCGACAGCGTGCTGACCGAGGAGCAGGTGCGGGCGCGCGTACTGGACGCGGTGGCGCAGGAGATCGGGCTCATGCTCGACGAGGGCGTCGTCGCCGAGGCGCAGGACATCGACCTCTGCCTGATCACCGGCGCGGGCTGGCCCTTCCACCTGGGCGGCATCACGCCGTACCTGGACCGCGAGGGCGTGTCCGAGCGGGTGAACGGGAAGCGGTTCCTGGAGCCGGGCGTGGCGAGCGTCCCGCAGTAGGCGGGGCTTTCGCGTTCGTACGGTGCCCCGCACGCCGTTGGGTGTGCGGGGCACCGGCACGCGTGCCGCCGACGCGGCGTCAGACCTCCTGCCAGGCCGCCAGCGCCAGCCCCGGCTCGTCCTTCTGGCGGGCCAGGCGCAGGGTGCCGTCCGGGGTCGTCGTCGCGGCGACGATCCGGCCCTCGGCGTCCTGCGCGAGGGCGACCCGGGTGTCCGCGGGGAGGTGCGGGCCGGACTCCGTCCACCACAGGCCCGCGGACTCCTGTTCGGTCGGGTAGGCGGCGAACGCGACCTTGCCGGAGGCGGAGCGCTGGGCGAGCAGGGTGCAGTCGTGGCCGTCGAGGGAGCAGCGCAGGGCGGCCACCGGGCCGGGGCCCGCGACCGTGGCCAGCGGGACCGGGTCGGCGCCCGGCCGCCAGGCGTGCAGCATGCCCTCGGGATCGGCGTAGAACAGCGTGGTGCTCTCCTTGGAGGTCGGCAGGGCGCTCAGCGTGCCCGGCACCGCCCGCACCGGCAGCGGGTCGGCGGCGACGAGGCGGGTGGCGGGCTCCTCCTGGATCCAGCGCAGGACGCCTGCCGGGCTGGTGGCGAACAGCTCGATCAGGCCCGACTCGGCGGTGACGGCGACGAGGTCCTCGTCCACCTTGGAGCCCCTGAGGTCGTGCCAGGCGTTCCAGCCGCCGCGGGCCTTCTGGTTGATGGTGTGCACGCCCAGGCCGCGGTTGCGGACGAAGACGTACGCGCGTCCGTCAGGGTCGACGGCCACCGCGGGTCTGCCGGTGCGGTCGCCGCGTCTGTTGGGGTGGCCGATCGGATGCCAGTCGAGGGCGGAGAGGTGCGGCCGGAAGTGGGTGGAGTGCACCAGGCCGGACTCGCCGTCCCTGGTGGGCCGCCAGGCCACCAGATGGGCGTACCCGTCGGTGCCCTGACCGACCGCGAACCCCGGGTGCAGCCGCTGGTCGCCGCCCGCCTTGCGCGGGGGCAGGAAGGCGCCGCCGGGATGCCGTTCCGCCCGGCACCACACCGCGTCGTCACTGGGGGCGTAGGCGGCGATCCGGCCATCGCGGCCGCGTATCAGCCAGTCGCCGTTCACTGTGCGGACCATTGACACGGGCCCACTTTAATCGGCTACCGGAGCGCCTTGGCGGCGCGGGCCCGTGCGACCCTGGGTGTCATGACTGACCCGCTGCTCGTGATCGTCGATGCCGCGAACGTCGTCGGGTCGGTGCCCGACGGATGGTGGCGGGACCGGCGCGGGGCGGCGGAGCGGCTGCGGGACCGGCTGGCCACGGAGGGCCTGCCCGGCCATGACGGTCCCGTGGAGATCGTCCTGGTCGTCGAGGGCGCGGCGCGGGGGGTGGGCTCCGCCCCCGGCGTCCTCGTCGAGTCCGCCCCCGGCAGTGGCGACGACCACATGGTGGAGCTGGTCGCCCGGGCGGGTGACCGCCGGTGCGTGGTGGTCACGGCGGATCGTGAGCTTCGGCGGCGGGTGCGGGAGTTGGGGGCGGAGGTGGCGGGGCCGCGGTCGGTTCCTCGCTGACCGGCTGCCCGCCGCGGGCGTTGCGGTTGTTGGCCGTGCGCGGCGCCGTGGTGGCTGGTCGCGCGGTTCCCCGCGCCCCTTTGGGGCGTTGCCCGGCCGTCTCCCTCGCAGGAACCCGCGCCCCTGAGGCGTTGTCCTCAGGGGCGTTGGTCCCTTGTCGTTCGTCAGTCCCGGGCCGGTTCCACCTCGCTCGTGCTCTCGCGGTCGTAGCGGCCGTCCAGTTTGGAGACCAGGCCCGTGACCTGGCGGGCGATGTCGGGGGCCGTGAGGCCGATTTCCGTCATGACCTGGGTGCGGGAGGCGTGGTCGAGGAAGCGGGGTGGGATGCCGAAGTCGCGGAGGGGGACGTCGACGCCCGCGTCGCGCAGGGCCTGGGAGATGGCCGAGCCGACGCCGCCGACGCGGGAGTTGTCCTCGACGGTGACGACGACGCGGTGGCGTTCGGCGAGCGGGGCCATGGCCTCGTCGACCGGCTTGGCCCAGCGCGGGTCGACGACGGTGGTGGAGATGCCCTGCTTGTCGAGGAGGGAGGCGATCTCCAGGCACATCGGGGCGAGGGCGCCGATGGAGACGAGGAGCACGTCCGGGTGGTCGGTGCCCGACTCGCGCAGGACGTCCATGCCGCCGATCCGCCGCACGGCGGGTACGGCGGGGCCGACCACGCCCTTGGAGTAGCGCACGACGGTCGGGGCGTCGTCGACCTGGACGGCCTCGCGGAGCTGGGTGCGCAGTTGCTCGGCGTCGCGCGGGGCCGCGATGCGCAGCCCGGGGACGACCTGGAGCATGGACATGTCCCACATGCCGTTGTGGGAAGCACCGTCGTCGCCGGTGACCCCGGCCCGGTCCAGTACGAAGGTGACCCCGCACTTGTGCAGGGCGACGTCCATGAGGACCTGGTCGAAGGCGCGGTTGAGGAAGGTGGCGTAGACGGCGAAGACCGGGTGGAGCCCGCCGGTGGCGAGGCCCGCCGCGGAGACGGCCGCGTGCTGCTCGGCGATGCCGACGTCGTAGATCCGGTCGGGGAACGCGTCGGCGAACTTCTTCAGGCCCACCGGCTGGAGCATCGCGGCCGTGATCGCGACGATGTCCTCGCGCTCGCGCCCGAGCCTGACCATCTCGTCGCCGAAGACGGACGTCCAGCTCGCGGCGGCGGCCTTGATGGGCAGCCCGGTGTCCGGGTGGATGGGCCCGATGCCGTGGAAGCGGTCGGCCTCGTCCTGCTCGGCGGGCTCGTAGCCGCGGCCCTTCTCGGTGAGGCAGTGCACGATGACGGGGCCGTTGAACCGCTTGGCGCGGGTCAGGGCCGACTCCAGCGCCTCGATGTCGTGGCCGTCGATGGGGCCGACGTACTTCAGGCCGAGGTCCTCGAACATGCCCTGCGGGGCGATGAAGTCCTTCAGGCCCTTCTTGGCGCCGTGCAGGGTCTCGTAGAGCGGCTTTCCGACGACCGGGGTGCGGTCCAGGAGTTCCTTGGTGCGGGCCAGGAAGCGCTCGTAGCCGTCGGTGGTGCGCAGGGTCGCCAGGTGGTTGGCGAGGCCGCCGATGGTGGGCGCGTAGGAGCGCTCGTTGTCGTTGACGACGATGACCAGCGGGCGGTCCTTGGCCTCGGCGATGTTGTTCAGCGCCTCCCAGGCCATGCCGCCGGTGAGCGCGCCGTCGCCGATCACGGCGACCACGTGCTGGTCGCGTTTGAGCAGCTGGTTGGCCTTGGCGAGGCCGTCGGCCCAGCCGAGGACCGTGGAGGCGTGGCTGTTCTCGATGACGTCGTGCTCGGACTCGGCGCGCGAGGGGTAGCCGGACAGGCCGCCCTTGCCGCGCAGCCTGGAGAAGTCCTGGCGGCCGGTGAGCAGCTTGTGGACGTAGGCCTGGTGGCCGGTGTCCCAGAGCACCCTGTCGGCCGGTGAGTCGAAGACCCGGTGCAGGGCGATGGTCAGCTCGACCACGCCCAGGTTGGGTCCGAGGTGGCCGCCGGTCTTGGAGACCGAGTCGACGAGGAAGGTGCGGATCTCCTCGGCCAGCTGGTCCAGCTCCTCGGGGGTGAGCCGGTCCAGATCGCGCGGTCCCCTGATGCGGGTCAGCAGCGGCACCCGTGCCTCCTTGCAGTAGAGCTGATCGAGCTGTTGCCGGGCCTGTCGAGTCTAATGTTCCGGCCGCGCGGACGTACCGCAGGTGGTGCGTCATGCGTCACGCGTCCGCCCGTACGGCTCCGCGCGGCCGTACGGCATGGCTGTGCCCGGCACCGCCGTTGGTGCCGGGCACAGGGTCGAGCGATACGGCGTGGAGGCTAGGCGCGTCCGGCCGTTCGCTGGGTCTTGCGGGTCACGGAGTCGATGACGACCGTGGTGAGCAGGACGCCCGCGGTGATCATGTACTTGACCGGCTCGGCGATGGACTCCAGCTGGAGGCCGTACTGGATGGAGACGATCACCAGCACACCGAGCAGGGCGTTCCAGGTGCGGCCCCGGCCGCCGAAGAGGCTGGTGCCACCGATCACGGCCGCGGCGATCGCGTTCATCAGCAGGTCACCGGTACCGGCGCTCTGGTTGGCCGAAGCGATCTTGGAGGCCAGGAAGAGGCCGCCCATCGCCGCGAAGCCGCCGGAGATGGCGAACACCGAGATGCGGACCGCGGTGACGTTGATACCGGCACGGCGGGACGCCTCGACGCTGCCGCCGAGCGCGAACACCTTGCGGCCGTACGCGGTACGGCGCAGCAGGAAGTCCGTGGCGATCAGGAACACCAGGAAGATCACGGTGGCCAGCGGCAGGCCCTTGTACTGGTTGTACATGTACGCCGCGGCGAAGGCGATCACCGCGAGCAGCACCGTGCGCAGGATGGTGTCGTTGAGCGGCCGGGAGGGCACGCCCACGGCCTCGCGGCGGCGGTTGCCGAGG
Source organism: Streptomyces sp. NPDC057877 (assembly GCF_042796855.1). NCBI lineage: Bacteria > Bacillati > Actinomycetota > Actinomycetes > Kitasatosporales > Streptomycetaceae > Streptomyces > Streptomyces sp. NPDC057877. The sequence continues at coordinate 81,513 of NZ_JBHVMS010000015.1, read as the reverse complement.
AACGAGGTGATGAAGAAGACACCGGTCACCACCGCGGCCAGCACGTAGGCGGCGGCGATGTCCGTGAAGAAGTACGTGGTCAGCTGGCCGATGAGGCCGTCGCTGTCCAGGTTGATGGTGCCGTTCTCACCGAGTGTCTGGAGCATGAAGCCCAGCCAGAACAGCAGACCGGCGAGGGTGACCGCGAAGGCCGGTGCCCCCAGGACCGCGAAGAAGAAGCCGTGGGCCGCGCCGATGGCGGCGCCCGCCGCGACGGCGATGACCACGGCCAGCCACTCGGGCATGCCCTGGTTGACCGCGAGAACGGCCGCGATGGCGCTGGCCGCGCCGGAGACCGAGGCCACCGACAGGTCGATCTCGCCGAGCAGCAGCACGAAGACGATGCCGACGGAGATCATGCCGGTGCCGACCATCGTGACGGTGATGTCGCTGATGTTCTGCGCGGACAGGAACGCCGAGTTCAGGCTCTGGAAGACGACGCAGATGATGAGCAGACCGAGGACGACCGGGATGGAGCCCAGTTCACCGGCCTTCATCTTGCGCTTGAACTCGCCGAGGTAGCCCGCCAGGCCCTGCTCGCGGACGAGCAGTCGCGGGTCGACGGCGGTGACCGCGGCGGCGGCGGCCTCGGGGTTCTCGACGGCGTGCTCGTCCGGCGCCGTCGTGGTGGAGGTCTTGTCGGTGCTCACTGGGAAACCTCCCCGTTCGTGCGCGCCGCACGGCGGGTCACGGCATTGTCGGTGGCGCCGGTGATGGCGGAGATGATCTCCTCCTGCGAGGTCGTCTTGACCTCGAAGACGCCGTTGTTCTGACCGAGGCGGAGCACGGCCACCTTGTCCGCGACGGCCTTCACATCGGCCATGTTGTGGCTGATGAGGATGACCGCGTGGTTGCGCTCGCGCAGCCGCTCGACCAGGTCGAGGACCTGGGCGGTCTGCTCGACGCCGAGGGCGGCGGTGGGCTCGTCGAGGATCACCAGCTTGGGCTCGCCGAGCATGGAGCGGGCGATGGCCACGGTCTGGCGCTGACCGCCGGAGAGCGAGGCGATCGGGATACGCACGCTGGGGATGCGGATCGACAGCGTCTGGAGCAGCTCGCGGGCGCGGCGCTCCATCTCGATCTCGTCGAGGACGCCGAACCTCTTCAGCTCACGGCCGAGGAAGAGGTTGCCGACGACGTCGATGTTGTCGCACAGCGCGAGGTCCTGGTAGACCGTCGCGATGCCCAGGGCCTGGGCGTCGTGCGGCTTGTTGATCGATACGGCCTTGCCGTCCCACTCGATGACGCCCTCATCGATGGGGTGCACGCCGGCGATCGTCTTGACCAGCGTGGACTTTCCGGCGCCGTTGTCGCCCACCAGGGCGACCACTTCACCGGCGTGGACCTCAAGCTCTACGTCGGTGAGCGCCTGGACGGCACCGAACCGCTTGGAGACCCCGCGCAACGCCAGCACGGGCGTAGCGGACACGTGAACCATCTCCTTCGCCGCCTGACCCGGCGGGAGGTTGTGCAGAGAGAACTGGGGGGATGTTCCGTCCGGCGCCCCGCAGATAGCTTGCGGGGCTGTGTGACGCGGGGCGCCGGAGGAGCCTGGGCGCCGCGGCCGTCCCGAGGCCTCACGGGCCCGGACGGGAATCCTGGGGCGGATTCCCGTACCGGCTCGGGACGGGCGTGCGGCGGCTGGTGTTACTTGATGCCGAGCTTGTCGCAGGCGGCCTTGTACTTGCCGGTGCAGATCTCTTCGGCGGTGTAGACGCCGTCCTTGATGACGGTGTCGTTGATGTTCTCCTGGGTCAGCGAGGTGACGTCGACCAGGACGGACGGGACGGCCTTGGCGCTCTCGCTGTCGACCTTGTCCTTGGCGATGGAGTCCAGCGACTCGCCCTTGGCGAGCGCGACGGCCATCGCGGCGGCGGCCTCGGCCTCGGGGGCGTACGGCTTGTAGACGCTCATGAACTGCTCACCGGCGACGATGCGCTGCACGGCGGCGAGTTCGGCGTCCTGGCCGGTGACCGGGACGTCGAGGCCGGCGGACTTCAGGGCGGTGATGATGCCGCCCGCCATGCCGTCGTTGGCGGAGTAGACGCCGACGATCTTGTTCTTGCCGATCGCCGAGATCGCCGCCTCCATGTTGGCGTTGGCGTTGTCCGGCGACCACTCCTTGGTGTCGTACTCCTTGCCGACCTTCACCTTGCCGTCGAGGACGGAGTGCGCGCCCTCCTTGAACATGGCGGCGTTCGGGTCGGTGATGGAGCCGTTCATCATGACGATCTGGCCGTCCTCGGCCTTGTCGCCCAGCGCCTCCAGCAGGGCCTCGCCCTGGGTCTTGCCGACCTGCACGTTGTCGAAGGACGTGTAGGCGCTGATCGGGCCCTCGGCGAGGCGGTCGTAGGCGACGACCTTGATGCCCTGGTCAACGGCCTTCTGCACGGAGTTCTTGATCGCCTTGGCGTCCACGGCGTCCAGGATCAGCACGTCCACCTTGTTGGTGATCATCGTGTCGACCTGCTGCGCCTGGAGGTTGGCGTCCTGGCGGGCGTTGTTGTACTGGATCTCCGCCTTGTTGTTCGTCAGCTCCTTGATCTTCTGCTCGATCAAGGGGCGGTCGAACTTCTCGTACCGCGCGGTCTTGTTCTCCGGAAGCAGGAGACCGACCTTGATGTTGTCACCCTTGGCGGCCGACTTGGTGGAGTCGCCGCTGCCGCCATCCGCCTCCTCGGCGCTGCCACAGGCAGCCAGCGAGACGGCCATCGCACCTGCGGCGATGGCTACGGCGGCACGACGCATACGCGTGTTCACTTCAGAAACCTCCCTGACGAGGCCGCGTCGTTGCGGCCGAGGTGGCTGGAAGTCAACTCGGCCACACGTGCGACGTCAAGAAGTAAATCCTTAACGGGTTGGCAACGGTGCCATCCGTTCTCTAAGTGAAGGCAGGTGCCGCGGCGTGCAGGGTGCCCCCCGCACTTCCATCCAGAAGGGTCGAATCACCCATCTCGCTGAGCGCGAGAGCGAGCGCTCCGAGCACCTCCGCACGGCCACCAAGAGCCCCCGGGAGAACGGACAGTTGACGCGCCGCGCTGGGGATCGCGTAGCGGCCGACGGACTCCCTGATCGGCCCGAGCACCAGCTCACCGGCCTCGGCGAGATCACCGCCGAGGACCACCCTGCTCGGGTTCAGCAGATTGCACAGGTTGGCGACTCCACTGCCGATATGACGGCCGACGTCGGCGATCACCCGACGGCAGCCCGGGTCTCCGTCCCGCGCCAGCCGCACCACGCCCTCCATCGTCAGATCGGTGCCGTGGCTGGGCTGGAGCAGCGGGAGCACATAGCGCGCGGCCGTGAAGGTCTCCAGGCAGCCCCGGTTTCCACAGCGGCAGACCGGGCCGGATTCATCGAGTGTAATATGTCCGATTTCACCGGCTGTGCCGCCGGGACCCCGGTAGATCTTCCCGTCGATCACCAGACCGGCGCCGACACCGCTGGCGACCTTGATGTACGCCAGGTCGCGCACGCCCTTGCCGCTCCCCCAGACCAGCTCGCCCAGGGCGCCCAGGTTGGCGTCGTTGTCCACGTGCACCGGCACGCCCAGCCGCTCGCGCAGCTCCTCGGCGGGCTTGGTGCCGCCCCAGCCGGGCAGGATGGCGGTCGAGCCGAGGGTGCCGGACTCCACGTCGATCGGCCCCGGCACACCGAGGCCCACTCCCGCGACCTTGGAACGGTCCACGCCGGTCGCCTCGATCAGCCGGTTGACCAGTTGTTCCGCCCGGTCCAGGCCCTGTGCGGCGGAGGCGTCGACGTCCATCGGCTCGGACTCCTCGGCCAGCACCTGGTGGGCGAGGTTCCCGACCGCGACGCGCAAATGCGTATGCCCGAAGTCCACGCCGACCACGATCCCGGCGTCCCCGCTCAGCGAGACGCTCCGGGCCCGGCGGCCACCCGCCGAGGTGGGTGTGACCTCGACCGTTCCGTTCTCCCTGAGTTCGCGGACGATATTGGAGACGGTGGCCGCGGACAGTCCCGTCGTCCTGGCGATCTCCGCCTGGGTCAGCGATCCGGCCAGCCGCACGGCACGTACGACACGCTCCAGGTTGGCTCGGTGCAGCGACGACTGCGACCCCGGAGTCTCCACGACGACCTCCCGCGCGCGGGACCGCTTCGATGAGGCCCCGTCCATGTCCAACTAGTGAACTCTAAGCTGAGCCGTTCGGGGTGCCGCCCGTCAAGAGGTTGAACAGTTTCCGCGTCCGTGCACACCCGCGCGCACGCCGTCACCAGGGGCGGGAACGGCGTGCGCACGGGGCACTGCGGAGGGCTACGGAGGTTTGTCTCCAGGGTGCGGGGTCAACCACAGAGGTTGGAGTCAGCCCCACCCTGTCATGGCGCGCTCACTTCAGAGTGGCCGAGGTCAGGCCCGCCTGCACCTGGCGCTGGAAGGACAGGTAGACCACCAGCATCGGCACCATCGCGATCGTGACGCCCGCGAACAGGGCGGGCAGGTCGGAGGCGTACCCCTGCTGCTGCTGGAGCTGGATCAGCCCCTGGGTCAGGACATAGCGCTCGGGGTCGTCGCCGCTCTGCGGCTGCATCAGCACCGTGGGCAGGATGAACTGGTTCCACTGGCCCAGCGTGTTGAAGATGCCGACGCTGATCAGGCCCGGCTTCGCCATCGGGAGCATCACCTGGAAGAAGGTCCGGGTGTGCGAGGCCCCGTCCAGGATCGACGCCTCGAAGACCGCGGTCGGCAGGGTGCGGAAGAAGGCATGCATGAAGAAGACGGTGAACGGCATGCTGTATGCGACATACACCAGAATGAGTCCCTGGTACGTGTTCAGCATGTCCAGCCGCTTCACCATGAAGAACAGCGGCACCAGCGCCAGGAACACCGGGAACATCGCGCCCGCGACGAAGAAGTAGTACAGCAGGCGGTTGCCCCAGAACTCGTAGCGGGCCAGCACGTACGCCGCCATGGAGCCCAGCAGCATGGTCAGCGGCACCGAGAACGCCAGCACGATCACGGTGTTCAGGAAGTAGTCCCCGATGCCCTTCTCCCAGGCGCGGGAGAACACGTCGAGGTCCCAGTGCTGCGGCCAGCCGAAGGCCGAGCCGCCGATCTGGGCGTCGGTCTTGAAGGAGCTGAGCACCAGCCACAGCAGCGGCAGGACGATCAGCAGGGCCCACAGGGCGAGGAACCCGTGCGAGAAGACGTTCAGGACGACGCCCTCGCCGCGCCGGTCGCCCGGCCGGGGCGGGGCGGCGACCTTGGACGGCCGCACCGGGGCGGCCTCGGGCTCCTTGATGGGTGCGCTCATGGTGGTGGTCTCCCCCGCCTCAGAACTCGACGCGCTCGCGGCGGGTGGCGCGCAGCATCACGACGGACAGGATCAGGGTGAGCAGCAGCATGATCACGCCCATCGCGCAGGCGTAGCCGCTCTCGCCGTAGGTGAGGAAGTTGCGCATCAGCACGGTCGCCATGACCTCGCTGTGGTGGTCGGGGCCGCCGCCGAACTCGCCGCGGGGCACGGTCATGGTGGAGACCAGGATGAACATGTCCATCGCCACGATGCCGAGGTAGACCCAGGCGGTCTGCACCGAGTCCCACAGCAGCGGCAGGGTGATGCGGAAGAAGGACTGGGCGCGGCCCGCGCCGTCGATGAGCGCGGCCTCGTAGATGTCCCTGGGGATGGACTGCATCGCGGCGGAGAACAGCACCAGGTAGAAGCCGACGCCGTGCCAGACGACGACCACGATCAGCATCCACAGCACCAGGTTGGGCTCGTTGAGCCACTCGATGGGCCGGTCGGCGTCGACCAGGCCCAGCTTGATGAGGAGGCCGTTGAGCATGCCGCCGCCGTCGCTGCGGTACACCGCCTCGAAGAGCACGGCGAGAATCGCCAGCGACAGCACCTGCGGGAAGAAGTAGACGATTTTGTAGAACCGGGAACCGGCGACGCCGGAAACGCCCCCGGCCTTGCCGCGTCCGCCCGCGTTCAGCATGAAGGCGAAGAACAGGGCGAGCAGAATGGTGATCACCGGGATGAACACCAGGAACAGGATGTTGTGCCAGATGGCCCGCATGAAGACGTCGTCCTGGAACAGCGCCTTGTAGTTGTCCAGGCCGACGAAACTGAAGGTCTGCGACTGGCCCTTCCAGTCGGTCAGCGAATAGCCGAACGTCTGGATATACGGCCAGATGACGAAGATCAGATAAAGCGCCACGGGAGCGAAGAGGAATCCCGCGACGAACCGGTACTGCCCTTTGCGCATTGGCGTTCCTGCCCCTGGTGTTCCGGACGGTGACCTGCGGCCCCCCTTGCTGCTATTCGCGGCGGTTGTTCTTGGCGGCGGGGTCCTTCGCGGCCTCGTTCACGGCATCCTGGGCCCGCTTCAGCCATTCCTTGGGCTGGATGCGCTTGGCCATCAGCTCGTTGGACGCGTTCTGGATCGCGGTGTCCATCTCGCTGTACCACTCGGTGTACAGGTACCGGAAGGTGTTGTCACCGGCCGCCTTGGACGCCTCGACCGTGGACTGGGTGCCCGGCCGCAGCCGCACGCTCGGGTCGACGCCGTCCTGGAGGATGGTCAGCGAGTTGGCCTCCTTGGCGAACAGCGTCGACCATTCCTTGGAGAGCATCATCCGCATGAACTCCTTGGCCGCGGGCAGGTTCTTGGCCTTGGACGGGATGATGAACGGCTCCCCGGAACCGGCCCGGATCGCCTCGAAGGGCATCGCGCTGCCCTCGAGGAGCGGCATCGGCAGGAACTTCATGTCGAAGTCGTCCGGGGTCTGCTTCAGCTGCTCGTTCTCCAGCCAGGAGCCGGAGGTGATGAAGGCGGCCTTGTACTGGTTCCAGCGGGTCTGCGACTCGGTGTGGGTCAGGCCGTTCGTGCCGGGCATCAGATAGCCCTTCTCGACGACCTCGTAGACCGCCTCGACGGCGGCCTGCGCGGCGTCGGAGCCGACGAACGCCTTGGGGTCGAGGTTGTCGATGGCCTTCATGGCCTCCAGACCGCCCTTCTTGGCGATCAGGTCCATGATGGCGACGTTGATGTAGTACGGGTACTTGCCCTGGTGGGCGAGGCCGCCGATGCCCTGCGCCTTGGCGTCCTTGCAGATGGCGAGGAAGTCGTCCCAGGTCTGCGGCTCCTCCCAGCCCTTGTCGGCGAAAAGCTTGCCGGAGTACCACAGGCCCCACACGGTGTAGATGTAGTTGAGGGCGACGACCTTGCCCTCCTGGAGGCCCGGGTCGAGGGTGCCGGGGATGACGGTGTCGCGCACCTTCTTCGACGGGTCGTCGACCGACGGGGCGTCCAGCACCTCGGCGAGGTCGAGCAGCTGGCCGTTCTTGTAGAGCACATCGATCTTGATCTTCTGAGCGCCGGAGTTGTCCACGATGTCCGGCGGGTTGCCCGCGTTGAAGCGGGGCTGCAGCTTGCCGGTGATCTCCTGGGTGCCGGTGTGGCTGGAGGTGACGCCCCACTGCTTCTGGAAGGCCGCCTCCCAGGCCTTGGCGTAGTCGTCGCCGTAGCCGCCCTTGAAGATGACGACGTCGAGCTTGCTGCCGTCCTTCACCCCGAAGGGGTTCTCCTTGGAGACCTTCCCCTGCGCGTTGTCGTCACCGGAGTCGTCGCCCCCGCCGCTCGCGCACGCGGACAGGAAACTCATCGCGGGTACGGAGACCAGGCCCAGTGCCGCGGACCGCTTGATCAGGGCACGGCGGCCGACACCCGTGACGCCGGTGCGGTCGGGGCCGTTGTTCTCGGCGGAAGTGGATCCCATGCTCAAGTCCTCGCCTTCTTCCAGGACTCAGGCGGTGAACCGGATCCTCCCCGGCACCGCGGTGGGGTCAAGCAGGGTCTTACAGGAAGCCGTGCAGGAAGTGCCGTGCATGCGAAGTGCCGACAGGTATAGTCCACTTCCCGCCAACGGAGCAAGATCGAATGCAAGGTTGGCCATGGGTCTTTTCCGAGTTGAGACCTCGCGGAAATATGAGCCCGCTGTGGGTGGCTTGCCGGAAAAATCCATGACATTGACCCCTAATACCCCAGGCAACACCCTTGACATAGCTGTGCACTTGAGCCCCTACTGATCCTTGCGCACCGAAGGTGACAACGTTGTCCGCAGCGCAGAGAGGTACTCAGGTATGCAACGCAGAACTCGGCACAGAGTTGGGCCCGGATGGAGTACGGCGGTCGTGTGCGCGGCCGCCTTTGTCATGGCCGTGGGGACGCCGGGCGCGGCGGTCGCCCTGCCCGAGGCCCCCACGGCACCCGGCGGGGAGTTCGCGTCCTCGTTCGAGGCGGACGACCCGGCGCCGGACTGGCGGAACACCGTCGACACCGCCTCCGACGGCACCAAGCGCGCCTCGGGCGTCGACGGCGGCTACAGCAGCGGCATCCCGGGCAATGTGACCGACAAGGTCACCGACGTACGGGCGAACGGCGAGAACTCCGGCGCGGGCGAGGTCAAGGAGAACCTCGTCGACGGGGAGCCCAGCACCAAGTGGCTGGTCTTCCAGTCCACCGGCTGGGTGGAGTTCGACCTGAGCGAGCCGGTGAAGCTGGTGACGTACGCGCTCACCTCGGCCAATGACTTCGCCACCCGTGACCCACGGGACTGGACCCTGAAGGGTTCCGCGGACGGCACCACCTGGCGGACCCTGGACACCCGCGAGGGCGAGACCTTCGCCGAGCGCTTCCAGACCAGGACCTTCGACCTCGCCGAACCGGCCGAGTTCCGGCACTTCCGGCTGGAGATCACCCGTAACAACGGCGCCTCGGGCATCACCCAGCTCGCCGATGTCCAGTTCTCCGTCGGCGGCGCGGACGGGCCGGTTCCGCCGGACATGCTGTCGCTGACGGACCGGGGCCCGACCGGGTCGCCGACCGCGAAGGCCGGGGCGGGCTTCACCGGCAAGCGGGCCCTGCGCTACGCCGGACGGCATACAGCCGACGGCAGGGCGTATTCGTACAACAGGATCTTCGACGTCAACGTGCCCGTCGGGCGCGACACCCAGCTGGCGTACAAGATCTTCCCGTCGATGGCGGACGGCGACCTCGACTACGACGCCACGAACGTCGCCATGGACCTGGTGTTCACGGACGGCACCTCGCTGAGCGAGCTGAAGGCGACCGACCAGCACGGCTTCCCGCTCACCCCGAAGGGGCAGGGCGCCTCGAAGGTGCTGTACGTCAACCAGTGGAACAACGTGGTCTCCCGGATCGGGTCGGTCGCGGCGGGGAAGACGGTCGACCGCATACTGCTGGCATACGACTCCCCCAAGGGCCCGGCGAAGTTCCGCGGCTGGATCGACGACGTGTCACTGAAGACCGTCGCCCCCGAGAAGCCGAAGGCACACCTGTCCGACTACGCGGTCACCACCCGGGGCACCCACTCCACCGGTGGCTTCTCCCGCGGCAACACCTTCCCGGCGACCGCGGTGCCGCACGGCTTCAACTTCTGGACGCCGGTGACCAACGCGGGCTCGCTGAGCTGGCTGTACGACTACGCGCGGGCCAACAACGCGGACAACCTGACCACCATCCAGGCGTTCAGCGCGAGCCATGAGCCGAGCCCGTGGATGGGCGACCGGCAGACGTTCCAGGTGATGCCGTCGGCGGTATCCGGTACACCGGATACCGCACGCACCGCCCGCGCCCTCCCCTTCCGCCACGAGAACGAGACGGCCCGCCCGCACTACTACGGCGTCCGCTTCGAGAACGGCGTCAAGGCGGAGATGACGCCCACCGACCACGCCGCGATGATGCGCTTCAGCTACCCCGGCGACGACGCGAGCGTCCTCTTCGACAACGTCACCGACCAGGCGGGCCTGACCCTCGACAAGGACAGCGGCACCTTCACCGGCTACTCGGACGTGAAGTCCGGCCTGTCCACCGGCGCCACCCGCCTCTTCGTCTACGGCACCTTCGACAAGCCGGTCACCGACGGGGCGTCCAGCGGCGTCAAGGGCCACCTGCGCTTCGACGCGGGCGCCGACCGCACGGTGACCCTGCGCCTGGCGACCTCGCTGATCAGCGTCGACCAGGCGAAGGACAACCTCCGCCAGGAGATCCCCGAGGGCCGCTCCTTCGAGGCCGTACGGGACGCCGCCCAGCGCCAGTGGGACCGCCTCCTCGGCAAGGTCGAGGTGGAGGGCGCGACCCCGGACCAGCTGACCACCCTCTACTCCAACCTGTACCGCCTCTACCTGTACCCCAACTCCGGCTTCGAGAAGGTCGACGGCAAGTACCAGTACGCCTCGCCCTTCTCCCCCATGCCGAACCCCGACACCCCCACCCACACCGGCGCGAAGATCGTCGACGGCAAGGTGTACGTCAACAACGGCTTCTGGGACACGTACCGCACGACATGGCCCGCGTACTCCCTGTTGACCCCCAAGAAGGCCGGTGAGCTGGTCGACGGCTTCGTCCAGCAGTACAAGGACGGCGGCTGGACCTCGCGCTGGTCGTCCCCCGGCTACGCGGACCTGATGACCGGCACCTCCTCCGACGTGGCGTTCGCGGACGCCTACGTCAAGGGCGTCGACTTCGACGCCAAGGCGGCGTACGACGCGGCCGTGAAGAACGCGACGGTCGTGCCCCCGTCCGCGGGCGTCGGCCGCAAGGGCATGGCGACCTCGCCCTTCCTCGGCTACACCAGCACCGCCACCCACGAGGGCCTCTCCTGGGCGCTGGAGGGCTTCCTCAACGACTACGGCATCTCGAGGATGGGCCAGGCCCTGTACCGGGAGACCGGCGAGAAGCGCTACCAGGAGGAGTCGCAGTACTTCGCCGACCGCGCCCAGGACTACGTCAACCTCTTCGACTCGCAGGCCGGTTTCTTCCAGGGCCGTGACGCCGAGGGGAACTGGCGGGTGAAGTCCTCGGAGTACGACCCGCGCGTGTGGGGCCACGACTACACCGAGACCAACGGCTGGGGCTACGCCTTCACCGCCCCGCAGGACAGCCGCGGCCTCGCCAACCTCTACGGCGGCCGGGGCGCCCTGGCGGACAAGCTGGACGAGTACTTCACCACCCCGGAGACCGCCTCCCCCGAGTTCGTCGGCTCCTACGGCGGTGTCATCCACGAGATGACCGAGGCGCGGGACGTGCGGATGGGCATGTACGGCCACTCCAACCAGGTCGCCCACCACGCGGCGTACATGTACGACGCGGCCGGGAAGCCCTGGAAGACCCAGGAGAAGGTCCGCGAGGTGCTCACCCGCCTCTACACCGGCAGCGAGATCGGCCAGGGCTACCACGGCGACGAGGACAACGGCGAGCAGTCGGCCTGGTACCTCTTCTCCGCCCTCGGCTTCTACCCGCTGGTGATGGGCAGCGGCGAGTACGCCATCGGCTCCCCGCTGTTCACCAAGGCGACCGTCCACCTGGAGAACGGCGAGGACCTCGTGGTCCGCGCCCCGAAGAACAACGCCAAGAACATCTACGTACAGGGCCTGAAGGTCAACGGCCGCAGCTGGCACTCGACCGCGCTGCCGCACTCCCTCCTCGCCAAGGGCGCGGTACTGGAGTTCGACATGGGCCCGCGGCCGTCGTCGTGGGGCACGGGCGACGAGGCGAGCCCGGTCTCCCTCACCAAGGGCAACCGCGAGCCGAACCCGCGCGCGGACGTCCTGAAGGGCGAGGGCGCCCTGTTCGACGACACGTCGGCGACGGAGGCGGCCGTGACGACGGCCGTGGAGCTGCCGGTGCCGTCCGCCGCCAAGGCGGTCCAGTACACGCTGACCTCCCCGACGGACCGCGCCAAGGCCCCGACCGGCTGGAAGCTCCAGGGCTCCGACGACGGCACCGAGTGGCGGACCCTGGACGAACGCTCCGGCGAGTCCTTCGCCTGGGACCGCCAGGTACGCGCGTTCACGGTGGGGCAGCCGGGTGCGTACGGGAAGTACCGCCTGGTCCTGGAGGGTGAGGCGACGATCGCGGAGGTGGAACTCCTCGCCTAGGTCACCCCGTTCCCTCGCCATCGGCTGATCCAGAGGCTCCGGATTCCATCCGGGGCCTCTGGCTTCTGCGCCCCTCCTTGCCGGGCTAGGACGGATGTCCTAGAGTGCCGACTGTCGTCTAGGACACTCGTCCTAGACACGGTCACCGGACGTGAGGGGTCGTCGTGGGAACGCGCGAGCAGATCGTCGACGCGGCGAACCGCCTGTTCTACCAGCGCGGCTTCGAGCCGACGTCCTTCGCGACGATCGCGGAGACGGTGGGGATCTCGCGGGGCAACTTCTACTACCACTTCAAGACCAAGGACGAGATCCTCCAAGCGGTGATCGAGGCCCGGCTGGTCAGCACGCGGAGGATGCTCGCCGAATGGGCGGACGGCTCGACGGACCCGCTCGCCCGCGTGCGGCGGTTCGTCGAGATGGTCATCACCAACCGCGGCGAGATAGAGAGCTACGGCTGCCCGGTCGGCACCCTGACGAACGAACTCGCCAAGCTCGACCATCCCTCCCGCACGCACGCCGTGGGCGTCTTCGAACTGTTCCGCACCTGGCTGCGCGAGCAGTTCGAGGGCCTCGGGTTCGACGCGGAGGCGGCCGACGACACCGCGATGCACGTCCTGGCCTTCAGCCAAGGCGTCGCCACGCTGTCGAACGCGTTCCACGACGGCGACTTCGTGCACCGCGAGGCCGACCGGATCACCACCTGGCTCAGTGAGCGGGTGGCCGCTCACACCTCCGCCGACGGCGAGCGCTGAGCCGCCCTCTCCTGGCCCTCCGCGGCCCTTCTCCCTCCTGCCCCTGTCGATGAGGAGACCTTCGTGTACGTCGCCCTGCTTCGCTTCTCCGCCAACAAGCCCGCCGCCGCCGAGCACATGGCGGGCCACCAGGACTGGATCCGCCGGGGTGTGGAGGACGGTGTCTTCCTGCTGGTGGGAAGCATCCAGCCCGGACAGGGCGGCGCGGTGCTCGCCACCGGGACCACGCTGGAGGACTTCCAGGCGAGGGTCGCCGAGGACCCGTTCGTGGTCCACGACGTCGTGACGGCGGAGGTCATCGAGATCGCGCCCAACCTGACGGATCCGCGGCTCGCGTTCCTGAAGGACTGAAGGGGCTCCGGAGTCGTCGCTCCGCAGCCCCGCCCTTCGCCCGGTCAGGTGTCCGGCGCCGTCACGGGCACAGCACCTCGGAGCCGCAGTTGGCGAGGTGCGGGTCATAGACCCGGCCGTACCTGCCGCTCACGGTGGCACGGCCGAAGGTCCACGAGTTCCCGGACCCGTTGTACACGTGGCACCAGTACGTGCACTCCTCGCCCGGGTCCAGGTACCAGCGAGGCGGGCAGGGAAGCGATGTCCGTACCGTGTCACGTCCGTACGGGGGAGGATCTGAGGAGTGGACAGCGAGTTTCCAGACGACCGCAGCCTCGACCACTACTTCCTGCGCTTCCCCCGCGCGGCGCTCGCGATCCCCGACCGGGCTCTGCGCGAGATCACCGCGGTCCCGTTGGGGCCCGACTCGCCCCTCACGCGGCTCGCCTTCACCTACTTCTCGCACCTGTCCGCCAACGCGGAACTGCAGCAGGGCGGGCATGCGGACGCCGCCGTGGAGCGCTGAGGAACCGCGACCGTGGGAGTCCGTCTCCGGCTCCCGGGTGCGGGACCTGGCCCATGAGGAGGTCATCGAGATCGAGCGCGCCGAGCAGAAACTCATCAAGGCGTGTATGACGGACGAGGGTTTTCCCTACTGGGAACTCCCGGTGCCCAGCGTCGACGAGCGAAAGTCAACCAGTGCGCGGCCGGTCTCATCGGCGACGGCGCGTCGAACGACGCCGGACCGGGGCCCTGCACGCGAAGTGACTTCAAGTGCTGGTTCCACGAGCCGGTGCGGTGGAAGGACGACTGCACCTACTCCTGCGGCAACGAGTTCTTCCGCTTCCCCTCCCCCACCTACGACGCCGAACAGGCCGACGGCACGGCCTACCCGCCCGACTGCGCCACCACGGGCCTCCCGTCCAACGCGATGATCATCGACGACGTGCCGACCGGCACCCCACCCGTGCGGACGGGCTGCTCCAACAGCGGCTGGTCCCACCGCGGTTCGGACGACTCCCGGCGACCCGAGTGCGGCACCGACGGCCACGCCTACAAGCAGGGCAGCGCGCAGCCCCTGCTACGGCACAGCTTCATGCCGAGCCAGTACCTCCACCGCAACGGCCGGGCCGCCAAGCTGCTCGGCGAGCGCTCCGGGCTCGCCGGGCCGGTGCACGACGGCAACTCCGAGAAGTGCAGCGGTCCAACGGCGGACGCGGCGGCGAACGACACTCCGTACGGGCCCTGCGGGACGACCGGCAACCTCCACGGAGGCAACCCCTGGGGCATCGGCTACCTCGTGTGGGACCCCGGCGTCGACCCGGCCACCGGGCACTTCTGCTCGGACCCCAACCGGAGACCGGATCCGCAGTACAGCAACTGAACGGCGCGTGAACCCGGCACCGGGTTCGGCAGAGCACGACGGCGTGGGCCCCGGGGCCGCCCCCGGGCCCACGCCGGACGTCTGGGAACGGAGGATGAGGACGGGGAGATCCCCGGCCATCACCACGTGTTCCTCAGCGGAGACGACGACCACGCCACGACGGAGGTGACGGCTCTGCTGCGGTCCTTCGGCTGGGTCCCCGACCAGGTCACCGACCTCGGGGACCTGTCCAGCGCCCGCGCGGCGGAACCACTCATGCCGCTGTGGCCACGGCTCTACGGGGTCCTGGGCTCAGCGGACGTCACCTTCCCGGTCGCCACCGCGTAGACGCAGGCCCGATACCTTGTTCGGGTGATGGATGCCCAAGACGCAGGCACCGACCCAGCCTGGCTGCCCCCCGCCGCCTTGAGCGCCGTGGGTGCCCGGCGGACGCTGATCCGGGGAGCCGGGGGTCCGCTGGTGGACACCGTGTACGGGGAGGTGGCGGAGGCCTGCGCTCGGTTCGGGGGGTCGGTCGAGCGGGGCGGCCGTGGGGCGGACGCGGCTGCCTCCTACGGTCTCGTGTTGGACGTCGGCGGCGCCGGGTGGGGCGACGAGTCCTTCACCCATGCCCGCGCGAACGCCACGACGACCATCACGGCCCCGGGCGAACGGGGGCTTCTGCACGGTCTCTTCCACCTCGTACGGCTGGGAGAGGGCGCCTTCCAGGGTGAGCGGGCCCCCGAGACGCACCGGCCCGCCCTTCCCCTGCGCATGCTCGACCACTGGGACAACGTCGCCGTGCACCCGGTCATGGGCCAGGTGGAGCGGGGATACGCGGGCGGGTCGCTGTTCTGGGCCGACGGGCGGGCGCGCGAAGAACCCCAACGGATACGGGCGTACGCCCGGCTGCTCGCCGCCTGTGGGATCAACGCCGTGGCCGTGAACAACGTCAACGTGCATGAGGTCGAGGCACACCTGCTCACGGACAGGATCGGTGAAGTCGCCGCTCTCGCCGAGCTGTTCCGTCCCTACGGCATCCGCACCCACCTCTCCGTCACCTTCGCCGCGCCGATGGTGCTGGGGGGAATGCCGACCGCCGATCCCCTGGACGCCGGGGTAAAGGGCTGGTGGGCCGACGCCACCGCCCGCGTCTACGACGCCATCCCCGACTTCGGCGGCTACGTCGTCAAGGCCGACTCCGAGGGCCAGCCGGGCCCCTTCGCCTACGGCCGCAGCCACGCCGACGGCGCCAACATGCTGGCCGCCGCGCTGGAGCCGTACGGCGGTACGGTCCACTGGCGGGCCTTCGTCTACGACCACCGACAGGACTGGCGGGACCGGACCACCGACCGGGCGCGGGCCGCCCACGACCACTTCGCGCCGCTGGACGGGGAGTTCGCGGCGAACGCCGTGCTCCAGGTGAAGCACGGGCCGATGGACTTCCAGGTGCGGGAGCCGGTGTCCCCCGTCATCGGCGCGATGCCCCGCACCCGGCTCGCGGTGGAGTTGCAGGTCACCCAGGAGTACACCGGACAGCAGCGGCACGTGTGCTGGCTGGGGCCGATGTGGAGTGAGGTGCTGCGGTTCCGGCCGGACGGGGAGACGGCGGTCGGCGGTCTGGCGGACGGGCTCGTCGCCGTGTCCAACGTCGGGGACGACCCTTACTGGACCGGGCACCCCCTCGCCCAGGCCAACCTCTACACCTTCGGGCGGCTCGCCTGGGACCCGGGCGCGGACCCGCGCGCGGTGCTCGGCGAGTGGATCGCGCTGACCTTCCCGGACGCCCCCGAGCGGCTGGTCAGCGGCCTGCACGCCGTGCTCGACGGTTCCTGGCGGACGTACGAGAAGTACACCGCTCCCCTCGGGGTCGGGTTCATGGTGCAGCCGGGGCACCACTACGGGCCCAGCGTCGACGGCTACGAGTACAGCCCCTGGGGCACCTACCACTTCGCCGACCGCGACGGTGTCGGCGTCGACCGCAGCGCGGCCACCGGCACCGGGTACGCGGCGCAGTACGCCAAGGTGTGGGCCGACGTCTACGAGTCGCCGCGCACCTGTCCCGACGAGTTGCTGCTGTTCTTCCACCACGTGCCGTACGAGCATGTTCTGCACAGCGGCCGAACCGTCATCCAGCACGTCTACGACACGCACTTCGAGGGCGTGGCGGAGGTGGAGGCGGCTCGGGAGGTGTGGACCTCGCTGGCTGACGTCGTGGACGCGGCGCGGCACGCGCGCGTGGCCGAGCGGTACGAGGAGCAGCTCCGGTCGGCCCGGGAGTGGCGGGACCAGATCAACAGCTACTTCTCGCGGAAGTCGGGCGTGCCGGACGCGCGGGGGCGGCGCATCTACTGAAGCCGCAGGACGGCCACCCCGTACGGGTCGAGGGTCAACGGCTCCCCCTCCTCGGTCCGTTTGCCCGTCAGGAGGTCGACGGACGTGCACGCGGCCGTCAATGACGCCGGTGCGGGGGCGTGGTTGAGGAGGAAGAGGAGACGGGTGCCCTCCGGGGTGACCCTGGTCGCCGTCTCCAAGGTCCGGTGGTCCGCGTACGGGCCCAGCAGACCGTGCCGGGTCAGGACGCGGCGGACGACCGTGTCGACGCCGGGCTGGTCGAGGGCGGTGGCGACGTACCAGGCCTCGCCGCCGTCGCCGTACCGGTTGCGGGTGACGGCCGGGGTGCCCGCGTAGAAGTCGGTGCCGTAGGTGGCGATCGGCTCGGCGCCGGTCAGGTGCACGATCTCGAAGACCAGCCGGGCCTTGGCCGCCAGTTCGGGGACCGTCTGCTCGAACTCCTCCGGCCTCGCGTCCCATTCGTCGACCCTGATGCCCATCAGGGGGGCCAGCGGGCCGGGCACGTCGGCCCGGAAGGCCCGGTCGTGTTCGTCGACGCGGCCGGACAGGAACGTCGCCAGCACCGTGCCGCCCCTGGCGACGACGGCCTCCAGGCGGGCGGCCAGGTCGCCCTTGATCATGTGGAGGGCCGGGGCGAGGACCACGTCGTAGCGGCCCAGGTCGGCGGTGTGCGGGGTGACGTCCACGTCCGCACCGGCCTCCCGAGCCGCCCGGTAGTAGGCGTGGACGACGTCCAGGTAGCGGACCAGGCGGGACGGGCCGTCCGAGAACTCCAGGGCCCACCAGCTGTCCCAGTCGAAGATCAGCGCGGTGCGGGCGGGGGTGTGCGCGCCCAGCGTCGCGGCGCCGAGGCGGGTCAGCTCCTCGCCCAGCGCGGCGGTCTCGCGGAAGACGCGGGTGTCGGCGCGGCCCGCGTGCCCGATCACCGCGCCGTGGTACTTCTCGCAGGCTCCGCGTGAGGCGCGTAGCTGGAAGTACAGGGTGGCGTCGGCGCCGTGGGCGATGGCCTGGAAGGTGGCGAGGCGGAGTTCCCCGGGGCGGCGCAGGGGGTTGACGTCGCGGCAGGCGGTGGTGGACGGGGTCTGTTCCATCAGCCAGAAGGGGGCGCCGTCCTTGAGGCCGCGCATCAGGTCGTGGCCGAGGGCGGGGCGGGTCGGCGGGGCGTCCAGGGGCGGGTAGTTGTCCCAGGAGGCGAAGTCCAGGTGCGGGGCCCAGCGGTGGTAGTCCAGGGGGCGGTAGGGGCCCATGAGGTTGGTGGTGACGGGGGCCGCCGGGTCGTGGCGGCGGATCGCCTCCTGCTCGGCGCGGAAGCAGTTGAGGAGGGCGTCCGTGGTGAAGCGGTGGTAGTCCAGGGTGATGCCCTGGAAGGCCGTGTGGTCCGGGCCGCGCCAGTGTTCGGTGAGGGCGCTCGGGGGTTCGATCTCGTCCCAGTCGGTGTAGCGGTGGGACCAGAAGGTGGTCCACCAGGCGTCGTTGAGGGCGTCGAGGGTGCCGTGCCGGTCGCGCAGCCAGGCGCGGAAGGCGTCGGCGCAGAGGCCGCAGTAGCAGGCGCCGCCGTACTCGTTGTTGATGTGCCAGGCCAGGAGGGCCGGGTGGTCGGCGTAGCGGTCAGCGAGGTGGCCAGCCATGCGGGTCGCGTGGTCGCGGTACGCCCGTGAGCTGGGGCAGAAGTTGTGGCGCTGGCCGTAGCGGTGGCGGCGGCCCTCGAAGTCCGTGCGGTTGACCTCGGGGTGGCGTCTCGCCAGCCAGGGCGGGACGGCGGCCGTGCCGGTGGCCAGGCAGACGCCGCGGCCCTCCGCCGCCGCGCGGGCGAGGATCCGGTCCAGGACGGTGAAGTCGTACGTGTCCGGGCCCGGCTGGGTGAGCGACCAGCTGAAGACGCCGACCGTCAGCGTGTCGATCCCGGCCCGCGTGAACAGGCGGTGGTCCTCGTCCCACACCTCCTCGGTCCACTGCTCGGGGTTGTAGTCGCCGCCGTAGGGGATCTTGAGGGTGCGGGGGGCGGTCATGCCGTGAAGTCCTCCTCGGTCTCGGCGATCAACGGGCGGCTGCCGTGCAGCAGGGAGAGCAGCAGCGGGGCCGCCAGCAGGGCGGGCAGGGCCTCGGTCAGCAAGGCGGTCGCCGTGGCGGCCAGGACCAGCAGGGACGCCGCGGCGAGGGTGGCGCGGACGTGCCGGAAGAGGAAGTACGCGGCGAGGCGGGCCGTGTCACGGGCGCGGAAGGCGAACAGGGAGGTCAGGACGAGGGCGTGGGCACCCCAGAGCAGGGACCCCGCGCCGACCACGGCCAGCAGCACCGCCCACCAGCCGGGCAGGCCGGTGGCGGAGAAGTGGGTGAGCGTGAAGGCGATCACCGTCAGCCAGGCCAGCAACGGGGTCCACAGCTTCAGCGCGGGCAGCGCGTTGAGCCGCCAGCCCCGCCGGTAGGCGCGGGCCGGGTGGAGGTCGGTGAGGTCGCGGTCGCGGTGGTGGAGGGCGTAGAGGGCGGCGGAGAGGGCCGGGCCGAGCGGAAGGAGGCAGAGCGCGGCCAGGGGGAGGTTGGCGGCGTCCGCCGGGCCCAGCAGGAACAGTCCGGCCAGGCCCGGGGAGGCGGCGAGGAGCAGCAGCGCCTCGACGGTGACGAGGGTGTGGATCAGGGCGGCGGCGCGGGACAGGGGTCCCGCGCCGAAGTCCGTCGTCGTGGTCATGGTGCGGGCTTCCGGCCGAGCAGGCGGCCCTCGTCCCACCAGGGCGGGGCCTCGTCCGAGACCGGTGACAGTTCGACGAGGGTGACCTCGTTGCGGGTCAGGGTGAGGGTCAGCTCCGCCCGGCCCTCGGCGACCGGGACGCGGGCGTGGGAGCGGGACGGTTCCGCCGCCTCGTGGAGGATGTCGAGCTGGGCGGGCTTCGGGGAGCGGGGGCTGCCCATGTGCCGCCAGGCGGTGTGCGCGTTGCCGCGTTCCTCGTCGACGGAGGAGCGGCGTACGAAGGCCTGTCCCCCGCCGACGGGCACCGACAGTCGGAGGGTGTGTCCGTCGGGTCCGGGCGTCTCGCCGGACGCGTCCACCGGCGCCCACGCCAGCACCGTCACCCGGCCGTCGCGGTGCCGGGTGACCAGGTGGTCGTCGCCGCGGGCCAGCAACTCCTCGCCCGACCGGGCCAGGAAGGCGTACAGGTGGTACGTCGGTTTGCGCACCTGTCGGTGGGTGAGCAGGCCGAAGCCGCCGTGGAAGAGGGCTGTCGGTACGCCCGCCTCCTCGAAGACGTCGCTGAACGTCCAGTAGGAGAAGGAGTCGGCGTGCTCGGCGCCGCCCGTGACGACCGGGGCGAGGTAGGCGGCGTTGAAGGCGGTGTCGTGGATGGGGTTGTCGGGGCAGTAGGAGGAGTTGAACTCCGTGATGTGGACGGGGAGTTCGCCGAGGGAGGTGCCCTTCAGCACTCGGCGGGGGGCGGCGAACTGGTCGAGCAGGTCGCTCGCGGGCGCGAGGGTCTGGTACGTGCCGAACGGCACGTGCTGTCCGGGGCCGGACGAGTAGGCGTGCCGGGAGACGAAGTCGACGGGGACCTGGCGCCGGTCGGCGAACTCGGCGAATCCGGTCAGCCACTCGTCGGCGCCGGGTGAGATCGCGGGGCCGCCGACCTGGAGACCGGCGTCGACCTCCTTCACGGTGTGCGCGGTGATCTCGTAGAGCCGGTGGTACGCCGCCTCGTCGGCGTCCAGCCAGAACATGGGGAGGTTGGGTTCGTTCCACACCTCGATGGGCCAGGTGCGGACCTCGTCGAGGCCGTAGCGGTCGATGAGGTGGGTGAGCGTGGCGCGGACCAGGGCGGCCCACTCCTTGGCGTCGGCGGGCGGGGTGACGTTGCCGCGCCACCAGAAGACCGTGTGGTCGCCGGAGGCCAGCTCGGACGGTGTGAAGCCGAGTTCGAGGAACGGGCGGATGCCGACGTCGAGGAGCGCGTCGAAGACCTGGTCGAGGTAGGTGAAGCTGTGGTGGACGTGCCGGGCGCCCTGCCAGTCGTAGGGGCGGTGGATGCCCATGCCGTCGCTGAACAGGCCGTGGCCGCGCAGGTAGCGGAAGCCGATCTCCCGCTGGAGGAGGCTCAGCGAGTCCTGGTAGTCGCGGCGCAGGGCGAGGTCGAGGCGGCCGGTGCCGACGCAACTCCGCCAGGCGTCGGGGAACCGGCCCTGGGGCTCGGCGGGGACGTGGATCATCCGTGCTCCTTCCGGAACCGTTCATACGCCGTGTTGTGCAGGTCGATGAACTGGTCCATGTTCTTGGCCTTCAGCTCGGAGACATAGGCGTCCCACTCGGACAGCGGGCGCTTGCCGAGGACGAACTGGAGGGTGTTCTGGGTGACGTGGTCCTTGAGCGGGGTGTCCCAGAGGGTGGCCTGTTCCTGCTCGTGGGACTGGAGGGGGTGGGCCGGGTCGACGGGGAGTTGTTCGCGCTGGGACATGGCGTCCTCGAACTCCTTCTCGTCCGGGCCGAAGGAGGAGGAGACCAGGTCCCAGCTGCCGCCGTAGGTGAAGACGCCGTTGAAGAAGCCGTAGTCCTTCTGGAGGTCCTTGGGGGCGTCCGGGTCGGAGCCCATGAGGCTGATGCCGTCGGCGGGTTCGTAGGCGGCGCCGGAGCGGGTGTAGGTGGCGCCCTCGATGCCCCACTTGCAGAACCGCTGGCCCTCGTCGGAGTACCAGAGCCAGTCCACGAACTGCATCAGCGCCACGAAGTCGTCGCCGTCCAGCGCCTTGCTGGAGATCATCACGCCGTTCTCCAGCCGGGCGCCGCCCAGGACGACCGGTCCGGCGGGGCCGAGCGGCACCGGCACCATGTCGATGGTGGCGCCCTCGACCTGCTTGGAGAGGTTGTAGCGGTAGTTCTGCACCAGCTCCTGCGGGTTGGCGCTGATCGCGAAGGACCGCTCGGACAGCAGCTTCTTCACGGCCTCGTCGTCGGTCTGGGTGAAGCTCTCGGGGTCCATCAGCTTCTCGGCGACCAGCTTGCGCAGATACTCGACGACCTGCCGGTAGGCGTCCGTGGCGCCGGTGAAGACGAACCGCTCCTGCCGCGTGTCCCAGGTGGTGTTGGCGTAGGTCCAGCCCGCCTTCACGCCGTACGCCCCGCCGAGGTAGCGCATCAGGGCACCGGCGGGGAAGGGGGTGTTGGTGCTCCAGCGGTCGGAGAACACATAGCGGTCGGGGTACTCGGCCTTGATCGCCTTGAAGACGTCGTACACCTCGTCCCAGGTGGTGGGCGCGGTGAGGCCGAGCCGGTCCAGGACGTCGGTGCGCAGCGCCAGCGAGTAGCCGGACTTGACCTTCTCGTGCAGGCCCGGCAGGAGGTAGGACCTGCCGTCGGACTGCCGGATGGAGTCCAGCTCGGGCTCCAGCCGCCACTTCCTGACGGTGTCCCGGAAGTGGGGCATGAGGTGGGTGTAGTCGCTGACCGGGAGGATCGCGCCGGACGAGACGAAGGCGACCTCGGAGGGGTGGTAGGTCTTGGGGATCAGCACCGGCGCGTCCCCCGCGCCGATGAGCAGGCTGCGCTTCTTCTCGTAGTCGCTGAGCGGGACGTTGACGGGCTTGAGGGTGATGCCGGTGCGGCGGGTGAGTTCCTTCCAGAACAGCCAGCCGCCCTTCATCGGATAGGTCGGGTTGTCGTTGTGCAGCACCGAGAAGGACAGCGGCTTGGCGGCCTTGAACTGGTCGCCGACGCGGTACTTCTTCATCGCGCCGTTCTGCTTCTTGCTGAGGTCCTTGGGGTCGCCGCCGTCGTCGCCGCTGCCGCAGCCGGTGAGGGCGGCGAGCGAGGCGAATCCCGCGGCGGCGAGTATCTGGCGGCGTGACAGTGGTCCGTTGTTCATCGGGTGCTCCCTCAGATGGTGGGGGTACGGCTGTCAGCCCTTGACCGCGCCGAGCATCACGCCCGAGACGAAGTAGCGCTGGATGAACGGGTACACGCAGAGGATGGGCAGCGCGGTGAGCACGATCGTCACCGCCTGGATGTTCGCGGCCACCTGGGTCAGCTCCGCCGTCGCGGCCCCGGCGTTGCCGCCGCCGGTGGCGCCCGCGATCAGGTTGCGCAGGTAGACCGTGACCGGCATCAGCTCCGAGCGGTCCATGTAGAGGAACGCGCCGAACCAGGAGTTCCAGAAGGACACCGAGTAGAACAGCACCATCGTCGCCACCACCGCCTTCGACAGCGGCAGCACGATCCGCAGCAGGATGCCGTACGTGCTCAGCCCGTCGATCTGCGCGGCCTCCTCCAGCTCGGTCGGCAGGTTCTCGAAGAAGGCCTTCATCACCAGCAGGTTGAACACGCTGATGGCGTTGGGGAGGGCCAGCGCCCAGATGGTGTTCTTCAGGCCGAGGCTGGTGATCAGCACGTAGTTCGGGATCAGTCCGCCGGTGAAGAACATGGTGAACACCGCGATGCCCACCAGCAGTCCGCGCCCCTTGAGGTGCTTCTTCGACAGGACGTAGGCGTAACAGGTCGTCAGGACCATCGCGATGGCGGTGGACACGACCGTGTAGAGCACGGTGTTGCCGTAGTTCCGCCAGAACATCGAGTCCTTGAAGACGATCTCGTACGTGGTGAGGTCGAACCCCTTGGGCCACAGGGTCACCTCACCGGCCCGGATCTGGCGCTCCCCGCTGAAGGACCGGGCGACGATGTTGAGGAACGGGTACAGGGTGACCACCACGACGAGGCTGAGGATCACCCCGTTGACGCCCTGGAAGACCCGGTAGGAGCGGCTCGGTCTCACCACAGGCTCGTCCCCACCGTGCGCCGGGAGAGCTGGTTGGCCGAGGTGATCAGCACCAGCCCGATGATCGCCTCGAACAGACCGATGGCGGCGGCGTAGCTGAAGCTGTTGGACTCGAGGCCGGTGCGGTACAGGTACGTCGAGATGACGTCGGCGGTCGGATAGGTCAGCGGGTTGTAGAGCAGCAGGACCTTCTCGAAGCCGACGGCCATGAACGTGCCGATGTTCAGGATCAGCAGTGTGATCATGGTGGGGCGGATGCCGGGCAGGGTGACGTGCCAGATCTGCTGCCAGCGGTTGGCGCCGTCGATGCGCGCGGCCTCGTAGAGGTCCTCGTCGATGGTGGTGAGCGCGGCGAGGTAGAGGATGGTGCCCCAGCCCGCGGTCTGCCAGATCTCCGAGCCGACGTAGATGGTACGGAACCACTCCGGCTCCTGGATGAAACGGATCGGGTCGTGACCGAACCAGCCCAGGGCGTGGTTGATCGGGCCGTCCGTCGCGAGCATCTGGAGGGTGATGCCCGCGACGATCACGATCGACAGGAAGTGCGGCAGATACGACACCGACTGCACGAAGCGCTTCAGGGCGCCGCGGCGCACCTCATTCAGGAGCAGGGCGAGCACGATCGGGATCGGGAAGCAGAACAGCAGGGTGAGCCCGCCGAGCCACAGCGTGTTGCGGAAGACCTGCCAGAACGTGGGGTCGCTGAGGAACATCTCCACATAGCGCAGGCCCACCCACTGCTCGCCGAGGATCGATCCGCCCGGCTCGAAGCGGCGGAAGGCGATCACGTTGCCGATCATCGGCAGATAGCGGAAGACCAGGAAGAACAGCAGCGGCAGGACGGCCAGCGAGTACAGCTGCCAGTCCCGGCGCAGGGCCCGCCGCCAGCTGGTGCGCGCGGACGGCCGCGGCGCGGCGGGCTTGGCCTCCTTCGGCGGTGGGTCCTGGGTGCCGGGTGGTGGAGCCGATGTCGCGGAAGTGCTCATGCATGGGCCTCCCGATGGCGCGGGGTACCGAGACCTGGCGTAACCGAAAGTTTCGGACTCCCCCCGGTAACTTTGCGGCAAAGCTAGGGGCGGCTGTAATGGGTGTCAATGGGGGTGACAGAGGGAGGAGTCAGGGGTTCAGAGTGCTTCGAGAGCACTTGACGGCGAAACATTCTGATGCAAAGACGCAACGATCGGACCGCTTTGCGCCAAGCGGGATCCGACCACGACCGAATCCACCGGACGCACCGGGAGGTCCCGTGCCCGCCTTCGATCTGCCGCCGCACGAGCTGGAGCGGTACCGCCCGGCCGTCGAGGAGCCCCTCGACTTCGACGACTTCTGGCAGCACACCCTGAAGGAGGCCGCCGCACGCGAACCCGTCCTCTCCGTACGGCCCGTGGCGACCGGGCTGCGGCTGGTGCGGACCTGGGACGTGACCTTCCGCGGCTTCGCGGGCGACCCGGTGCGCGCCTGGTTCACCCGCCCCACCGACGCGCCCGGCCTCCTCCCCGCGGTCGTCGAGTACGCGGGTTACGGGCGCGGCCGGGGCTTCCCGCACGAGCGGCTGACCTGGGCGAACGCCGGATACGCCCATCTGCTGATGGACAACCGCGGCCAGGGCGACCAGTACGGCAACGGCGGCGACACCCCCGACCCGCACGCCACCGCGCCGGGCGGCCCGGGCCCGGCGGTCCGCGGCCTGCGCAGCCCCCACGACCACCACTACCGCCGCCTGATCACGGACGCCGTCCGCGCCGTCACCGCGGTGCGCGCCCTGCCCGGCGTGGACCCGACCCGGGTGGCCGCGCTCGGCAACAGCCAGGGCGGCGGCCTCGCGCTGGCCGTCGCGGGCCTGGTCCCGGACCTCGCGGCGGCCCTGGTCACCGCCCCGCTGCTGTGCGGCATCCGACGGGCGCTGGAGCTGGCCGACGCGGGTCCCTACGGCGAGATCGCCGCGTATCTCGCCGTCCACCGCGGCGCCGAGGCCTCCGCCCACCGCACGCTCGCCTACCTCGAGGGCGTCTCCTTCGCCCGACGCGCCCACGCGCCCGCCCACTTCGGCGTGGGCCTGCGCGACACCGTGTGCCCGCCGAGCGGCGCCTACGCCGCCTTCAACCGGTACGCGGAGCTGAGCGGCGCCGATCCGCGCCGGGAGATCCACGCCTACCCCTACAACGGCCACGAGGGCGGGGACGCGCTGCACGTCCGGCGGCAACTGGACTGGGCGGCACGGGTGCTGGCCCACTGAGGGGCCCGGGCGGGGTGGGAGCGGAGAGGCACGACGGGTTCCGGTCCGCAGCACCAATGGGAGCGCTCCCACCCCTGGGAGGGGAAGGTAGCGGCGGGCGGGCCGGATGTAAACAGATACGGCGGGGGCCGCACCCCCGGATGCGGGGATGCGGCCCTGTGCGGGCGTGAGCCGCTTACTTGCGGATCAGGCTGCGCAGCACGTACTGCATGATGCCGCCGTTGCGGTAGTAGTCGGCCTCGCCGGGGGTGTCGATGCGGACGACCGCGTCGAACTCCACACCGGTGTCGGTGGTGACCTTGACCGTGCGCGGGGTGGTGCCGTCGTTCAGCTCGGTGACGCCGGAGATGGAGAAGGTCTCCTCGCCGGTCAGACCGAGGGCCTCGGCGGAGCCGCCCTCGGGGAACTGCAGCGGGAGCACGCCCATGCCGATCAGGTTGGAGCGGTGGATGCGCTCGTAGGACTCGGCGATGACGGCCTTGACGCCGAGCAGCGCGGTGCCCTTGGCGGCCCAGTCGCGGGACGAGCCGGAGCCGTACTCCTTGCCCGCGAGGACGACCAGCGGGATGCCCTGCTCGATGTAGTTGCGGGAGGCGTCGTAGATGAACGACACCGGCGCGTCGGGCTGGGTGAAGTCGCGGGTGTAGCCGCCCTCGGTGCCCGGCGCGATCTGGTTGCGCAGCCGGATGTTGGCGAACGTACCGCGGATCATGACCTCGTGGTTGCCGCGGCGGGAACCGTAGGAGTTGAAGTCGCGGCGCTCGACACCGTGCTCGGTGAGGTACTTGCCCGCCGGGGTGTCGGCCTTGATGGCACCGGCCGGGGAGATGTGGTCGGTGGTGACCGAGTCGCCGAGCTTGGCGAGCACCCGGGCGCCGGAGATGTCCTCGACCGGGGCCGGGTCCATCCGCATGCCCTCGAAGTACGGGGGCTTGCGGACGTACGTCGACTCCGGGTCCCACTCGAAGGTGTTGCCGGTGGGGATGGACAGCGCCTGCCACTGGGCGTCGCCCGCGAAGACGTCGCTGTAGGACTTGGCGAACATGTCCTCGCCGATGGCGCTCGCGACGACGTCGTTGACCTCGGCCTCGGTGGGCCAGATGTCCTCGAGGTGGACCGGGTTGCCGTCCTGGTCGATGCCGAGGGCGTCCTTGGTGATGTCCACCTTCATGGAGCCCGCGATGGCGTAGGCGACGACCAGCGGCGGGGACGCCAGGTAGTTCATCTTGACGTCGGGGTTGATCCGGCCCTCGAAGTTGCGGTTGCCGGAGAGCACCGAGGTGACCGCGAGGTCGTGGTCGTTGACGGCCTTGGAGACCTCCTCCGGCAGCGGGCCGGAGTTGCCGATGCAGGTGGTGCAGCCGTAGCCGACGAGGTTGAAGCCGACCTTGTCCAGGTACGGGGTGAGCCCGGCCTTGTCGAAGTAGTCGGTGACGACCTTCGAACCCGGGGCGAGGGTGGTCTTGACCCACGGCTTGCGGGTCAGGCCCTTCTCCACGGCCTTCTTCGCGACCAGCGCGGCGGCGACCATGACGTACGGGTTGGAGGTGTTGGTGCAGGAGGTGATGGCCGCGACCGTGACCGCGCCGTGGTCGATCTCGTACGACGAGCCGTCGGGGGCGGTGACGGTGACCGGGTTGGAGGGGGCGCCGTTCGGGGTGACGGCCGGGGCGTCGGAGGCCGGGAAGGACTCGACGCCCGCCTCGTCCACGCTGTCCACGTAGTTGCGGACGTCCTGCTTGAACTGCTCGGCGGCGTTCGCGAGGACGATCCGGTCCTGCGGACGCTTGGGACCGGCGATCGACGGGACGACCGTCGACAGGTCCAGCTCCAGCTTCTCGGAGAAGTCCGGCTCGGCCTGCGGGTCCAGCCAGAGGCCCTGCTCCTTGGCGTAGGTCTCCACGAGCGCGACCTGCTGCTCGGAGCGGCCGGTGAGCCGGAGGTAGTTCAGGGTCTCGTCGTCGATCGGGAAGATCGCGGCGGTGGAGCCGAACTCCGGCGACATGTTGCCGATGGTGGCGCGGTTGGCCAGCGAGGTGGCGGCCACGCCCTCGCCGTAGAACTCGACGAACTTGCCGACGACGCCGTGCTTGCGCAGCATCTCGGTGATGGTGAGCACCAGGTCGGTGGCGGTGGTGCCGGGCTTCAGCTCACCGGTGAGCTTGAAGCCGACGACGCGCGGGATGAGCATGGAGACCGGCTGGCCGAGCATCGCGGCCTCGGCCTCGATGCCGCCGACGCCCCAGCCGAGGACGCCGAGGCCGTTGACCATGGTGGTGTGCGAGTCGGTGCCCACGAGGGTGTCGGGGTACGCCTGGCCGTTGCGGACCATCACGGTGCGGGCCAGGTGCTCGATGTTCACCTGGTGGACGATGCCGGTGCCCGGCGGGACGACCTTGAAGTCGTCGAACGCGGTCTGGCCCCAGCGCAGGAACTGGTAGCGCTCCTTGTTGCGGCCGTACTCCAGGTCGACGTTCTGCTTGAAGGCGTCGTTGGTACCGAACTTGTCGGCGATGACGGAGTGGTCGATGACCATCTCGGCCGGGGAGAGCGGGTTGATCTTGTTGGGATCGCCGCCCAGCTCCTTCACGGCCTCACGCATGGTCGCGAGGTCCACGACACAGGGCACGCCGGTGAAGTCCTGCATGATCACACGGGCGGGCGTGAACTGGATCTCCTGCGAGGGCTGCGCCTGGGAGTCCCAGCCGCCGAGCGCGCGGATGTGGTCGGCGGTGATGTTCGCGCCGTCCTCGGTGCGGAGCAGGTTCTCCAGCAGGACCTTCAGGCTGTAGGGGAGCCGGGCCGAGCCCTCCACCTTGTCCAGGCGGAAGATCTCGTACGACTCGTCGCCCACCTTCAGCGTGCTGCGGGCGTCGAAGCTGTTCGCCGACACGACAGTCTCCTTCATTGATGTGCGCGTACCACCGCAATCCTGCCGCCACGCCGTCTTGGCCGATCCGTTAAGGTGAGGCTAAGTTAGGTAACCCTTACCAGGGCTGGCGGTGCGGTGCGCCTCGGCAGATATCTCGATGTCGAGATAACTCTAGTACATGGGGGCGGGATGGTCATGCCCGGCCCCGGTGTGGCGTGCGCCCCAACGGACGGCCGGTACGGCCATGACTCCTCCCCTTGGGGGTAACCGGACTGACAGTCAGCAGTCCGCAACCCGAAGGGAGGCAGGGATGCCCCTTACGTTCCGTAAGAGTTTTCGCATCCTTCCCGGAGTACGGCTGAACCTCAACAAGCGTTCGTGGTCCATCACCACCGGCGGCAGGACGGGCCCGCGCCACACCCGCAGCAGTACCGGACGTCGTACGACATCGATGGATTTGCCCGGACCTTTCGGATGGCGTCGTACGACGTCACGCAGGCGCCGTTGACGGTCCATCACCCGAATGGACCCCCCGGGAGGCGCGATCTCATATCTGAGATAGCCTCAACCGCATGGCAGACGACTACCTCGTACGCATCGGCAAGCTCATCCGCGACGCCCGGCAGCACCGCGGCTGGACGCAGGCGCAGCTCGCCGAGGCGCTCGGCACCAGCCAGAGCGCCGTGAACCGCATCGAGCGCGGCAACCAGAACATCAGCCTTGAGATGATCGCCCGAATCGGTGAAGCCCTGGACAGCGAAATCGTCTCGCTGGGCTACGCGGGCCCGATGCATCTGCGGGTGGTGGGCGGCCGTCGTCTCTCGGGGGCCATCGACGTCAAGACGAGCAAGAACGCGTGCGTGGCCCTGCTGTGCGCCTCACTGCTCAACCGGGGGCGCACGGTGCTGCGCCGGGTCGCCCGGATCGAGGAGGTCTACCGCCTGCTGGAGGTGCTCGGCTCCATCGGCGTACGCACCCGCTGGATCAACGAGGGCGTCGACCTGGAACTCATCCCCCCGGCGGAGTTCGACCTGGACTCCATCGACGCGGACGCCGCGGTACGCACCCGCTCCATCATCATGTTCCTCGGCCCGCTACTGCACCGCATGGACCGCTTCAAGCTGCCGTACGCCGGTGGCTGCGACCTCGGCACCCGGACCATCGAGCCGCACATGATCGCGCTGCGCCGGTTCGGCCTCGACATCGCCGCGACGGAGGGCCAGTACCACGCGGTCGTCGACCGCACGGTGCGCCCCGACCGCCCCATCGTCCTCACCGAACGCGGGGACACGGTCACCGAGAACGCGCTGCTCGCCGCCGCCCGGCACGACGGCGTCACGGTCATCCGCAACGCCTCCTCCAACTACATGGTCCAGGACCTGTGCTTCTTCCTGGAGGCGCTGGGGGTGCGGGTGGAGGGCATCGGCACCACCACCCTCACCGTCCACGGTGTCCCGAACATCGACGTCGACGTGGACTACTCCCCCTCCGAGGACCCGGTCGAGGCGATGAGCCTGGTCGCCGCCGCCGTCGTCACGGAGTCCGAGCTGACGGTCCGTCGGGTGCCGATCGAGTTCCTGGAGATCGAGCTGGCGGTCCTGGAGGAGATGGGCCTCGACCACGACCGCACCCCGGAGTACTTCGCCGACAACGGCCGCACCCGCCTGGTCGACCTGACGGTCCGCCCCTCCAAGCTGGAGGCGCCGATCGACAAGATCCACCCCATGCCCTTCCCCGGCCTGAACATCGACAACGTCCCGTTCTTCGCGGCGATCGCGGCCGTGGCCCAGGGCAAGACCCTCATCCACGACTGGGTCTACGACAACCGCGCCATCTACCTCACCGACCTCAACCGCCTCGGTGGCCGCCTCCAACTCCTGGACCCCCACCGCGTCCTCGTCGAGGGCCCCACCCGCTGGCGCGCCGCCGAGATGATGTGCCCGCCCGCGCTGCGGCCCGCGGTGGTGGTGCTGCTGGCGATGATGGCGGCGGAGGGGACGTCGGTGCTGCGGAACGTGTACGTCATCAATCGGGGGTACGAGGATCTGGCGGAGCGCTTGAACTCGATCGGGGCGCAGATCGAGATCTTCCGGGACATCTGAGGCCCTCCGGGACCAACGCCGCCGTATACCCCTCCTGACCCGTGCGCACGTGAGCCAGGAGGGGATCACCCGGGTGAACCCCGGGCGAACGATGGCCGGACGGTGCCGTCCCGGCGGTTCCGTGCCGGAGCGCTGCCGACCCGTCAGGAAGCGGCCGACATGCCCCCTGACCGTGAGGCGTCTAGCGTGGGCCGGGCAGGTGTCACCCCGGAAAGGAACCCCCCATGCCGGTCGACCGTACGCCCCTGCACGGTCGCGTCGCCGTCGTGACCGGGGCAGCCCGGGGCCTCGGGGCGGCGCTCGCGCGGGTCCTGGCCGAGCGAGGCGCGCGGGTGGCACTGCTGGGCCGGGAGGAGGGCACCCTGGCCCGGGTCAGGGACTCGCTGCCCACGGGGTCCGCCGCGTGCTGGGAGGCGGATGTCACCGACGACCGGCGTATGCACCGGGTCGGCGCCGAGATCCGTGCCCGTTTCGGTCCTGCCTCGGTGGTCATCGCCAACGCGGGGGTGGCGGAGGGCGGTCCGTTCGTCGAGTCGGATCCCGCCGTCTGGCGCCGCGTCGTCGAGGTGAACCTCATCGGCAGCGCGATCACCGCCCGCGCGTTCCTGCCCGACCTGATCGACACGCGCGGCTACCTCCTGCAAGTGGGGTCGCTCGCGTCGATAGGCGCGGCACCGATGATGAGTGCCTACTGCGCGTCGAAGGCGGGGGTGGAGTCGTTCGCCCCCGCGCTGCGCGCCGAGGTCGCGCACCGCGGGGTGGGCGTGGGGATCGCCTACATCAACTGGACGGACACCGACATGGTGCGCGACGCCGACGAGCACGCGGTGCTGCGGGAGTTGCGCGGGCACATGCCACCCCCGGCGCGCAAGGTGTTCCCGGCCGCGTACGTGGCGGGGCGGCTGGTCACGGCCGTCGAGCGGCGCCGGGCGGCCGTGTACGTTCCCCGTTGGCTGCGCTCGACCCAGCTCGTGCGGGCCGCGATGCCGCCCGTAGTGACCTGGCTGTCGCGGCGCGAACTGCCCCGGCTCGCGGCGGCGGAGCCGTTCTCGGCGACGGGACTGCTCGGCGTCGGCGGAGGGGCCGACCGGGCGGCGGGCCACGGCGGTCCGCCCGCCTGAGGCGG
Organism: Streptomyces sp. NPDC057877; assembly: GCF_042796855.1. Classification (NCBI taxonomy): domain Bacteria; kingdom Bacillati; phylum Actinomycetota; class Actinomycetes; order Kitasatosporales; family Streptomycetaceae; genus Streptomyces; species Streptomyces sp. NPDC057877. Next base: position 49,665 of record NZ_JBHVMS010000015.1, on the reverse strand, counting down.
ATCGGCGCCCGGCATCTCCTCGGCTTCATCGACTTCCTCGGCTTCCTCGACTTCATCGGCTTCATCGACTTCCTCGGCTTCCTCGACTTCATCGGCTTCATCGGCTTCATCGGCTTCCTCGTGGACGGCACCGGAACCGGTCATCGACCTCGCCGACGGGCTCGCGCGCTCCCCGCGCGCCCGCGGCCCTGACTGAGGAGGCACGCACTCGTGCACTGGATCTTCGGCGACCAGCTCGGCCCGCACTTCCTCACCCCGGACGAGGACGGCCCCGGACGCGACACGCCCCTGATCGTGATCGAGGCCCGCTCGGTGTTCCGACGGCGCCGGTTCCACCGGGCCAAGGCCCATCTCGTCCTGTCGGCGATGCGTCACCGCGCGGCCGAACTGGGCGACCGCGTCACCTACGTACGGGCGGAGACGTACCGCGACGGCCTCGACCGGGCGGCCCGCGGGCGCCCGGTCCGTGTCCACCACCCCACCTCGCACGCGGCCCTGCGCCTGGTGCGGGCCCTCCCGCGCGTGACGGTGGGCCCCGCGCGGGGGTTCCTCGTGCCGATGGCCGACTTCGCCGAGTGGGCGGACGGCCACGACGGGAAGCGGCTGCGGCAGGAGGACTTCTACCGCTGGGTCCGTCGCGGACACGACCTGCTCATGGACGGCGGTCAACCGGCGGGGGGCCAGTGGAACCTGGACCACGACAACCGGGAACCCCCGCCCCGCGACACCGCCTCCCTCGGGATCAGCCGCCCCTACCGGCCCCGTGAGGACCACATCGACGAAGAGGTCCGCCACGACCTCGACCGCTGGGAACGCGACGGGGACGTCTCCTTCGTCGGACGGGACGGGCCCCGGCTGTTCCCCGCGACCCGGACGGAGGCGCGACGGGCCCTGCGCCGCTTCGTCGAGCACCGGCTCGCCACCTTCGGACCGTACGAGGACGCGATGCTGGCCGCCGACCCGGTCATGAGCCACAGCCTGCTCTCCTCCTCGCTCAACCTCGGTCTCCTCGATCCCGCCGAATGCGTCGAGGAGGCGGAGAAGGCGTGGCGGCAGGGCAGGGCCCCGCTCAACAGCGTGGAGGGATTCGTCCGGCAGATCGCCGGATGGCGCGAGTACGTGTGGCAGCTGTACTGGTACTTCGGCGCGGACTACCGGCACTCCAACGCACTGCGGCACACCGCCCCGCTGCCCGACTGGTGGAACGACCTGGACGCGGACGCCGTCCGGGCCAACTGCCTGCGCACGGTCCTGGCCCAGGTGCGCGACACGGGATGGACGCACCACATCCCACGGCTGATGGTCCTCGGCAGCCACGCCCTCCAGCGGGGCTGGGACCCCGCCGCCGTCACGGACTGGTTCCACCGCTGCTTCGTCGACGGCTACGACTGGGTCATGCTCCCCAACGTCGTCGGCATGTCCCAGTACGCCGACGGCGGACGCATGACGACCAAGCCCTACACCTCGGGTGGCGCCTACGTCCACCGCATGAGCGACCTGTGCGGTCCCTGCGCCTACCGGCCGGGCGACCGCACCGGGGAGCGCGCGTGCCCGTACACCGCGGGCTACTGGGCCTTCCTCGACCGGCACCGGGAGCGGCTGGCCGACAACCGGCGCACCGCCCGGCCGGTGCGGCAGCTCGACCGGCTCACCGACCTCGCGGACGTCCGCGAGCAGGAACACGCGCGGGGTGACGCACCACCGTGAATCACCCCGCCGGTGGGCCGCTGAGGTGAAGTTCGTCCGACACCGGCGCACAACCGGGCAGGAATCAGCGCATCCGTACGCGGGCACGCAGCCGAAGCACTGCCGTGCGGATGACCGAGAGTGAGAAGGGGTTGTGCATGCCTGGACTGCCGCCGGTGGTGGCCCCACCGGCCGAACTCGTCGACGCCCCCCTCACCGCGTCCGACGCGGGGACGCCCGTCGGCGCCGTTCTCCAGCAGGTCCTCGACGAACGACTACGCCATTGCCGCGCCGTCGATCCCGTATTCGCCCAGGAGCTGGCCGACCGCCTGGCCGCGTTGGTCGGGCGGGGCGGCAAACGGCTGCGCGCGGCCTTCGCGCACTGCGGCTGGCGCGCCGCGGGCGGCTCCGGCGACGCCACCGCCGTACTGCGCACGGGAGCCGCCCTGGAACTGCTCCAGGCCTGCGCCCTCGTGCACGACGACGTGATGGACGGGTCCGTGCGGCGCAGGGGCGCCCCCGCCCTGCACGTCGAACTCGCCCGCGCGCACCAGGCCGCGGGCATGCACGGCGGCGCGGAGGCGTTCGGGACGTCGGCCGCCGTGCTCGCCGGTGACCTGGCGCTGGCCTGGGCGGACGACCTGCTGACGGAGACGGCACTCGGTACGCCGCACGGCCGGTGTCTGCACGAGGAGTGGCGGGCGATGCGCACCGAGATGGTCGCCGGGCAGTACCGCGACCTGCGCGCCGAGGCCACCCGTTCGTCGAGTGCCGACGAGGCGCTGGCCGTCGCCACCCTCAAGAGCGCCCTGTACACCGTCGCCCGGCCCCTCGCGCTGGGTGCTTCGCTGGCCGGGGCCGACGCGAGCGTGCTGGACACGCTGCGGGCGGCCGGACGGTGCGCCGGGCTGGCCTTCCAGCTGCGGGACGACCTGCTCGGCGCCTTCGGCGACCCGGAGCGGACCGGCAAGCCAGCCGACGACGACCTGCGCTCCCGCAAGCTCACCTACCTGCTCTCCGTCGCCCTCCAGCTCTCCGACGCCGCCGACGACCGCCAGGCCGCCGCGGGACTGGCCCCGGACGCGCACCCACGGTCCGGGCACGCCGTGCGGCGGGCGCGGGCGGCGCTGGAACGCACCGGCGCCCGGGACCTCGTGGAGGCGAAGATCGAGGAGCTGACGGACCTGAGCCTCGGCCACTTCGAACGCACCGGCGCCCACCCGGCCGTACGCCAGGAGTTCGCCTCACTGGTGCACCGCGCCACCGGCGTGGCCCCGCGCCGTGCCGAGGAGGTCGCGTGAGAAGGGTGCCGGGACCGACCGACCACGTCGTCGTGGTGGGTGCCGGACTGTCCGGACTCGCCTGCGCGCTGCACCTGCTGGGCGCGGGCCGCCGGGTCACCCTCGTCGAGCGGGACGCCGGTCCCGGCGGCCGGGCCGGGCGCCTGGGGCTGGGCGGGTACCAGGTGGACACCGGGCCCACGGTCCTGACCATGCCGCACCTGGCCGACGAGGCGTTCGCGGCGGTCGGGGACAGCCTGCGCCGCCGCGTCGAGCTGACGGCTCTGCGTCCGGCGTACCGGGCGTGCTTCGCGGACGGTTCCTCGCTCGACGTGCACACCGACGGCGAGGCGATGGAGGCGGAGGTACGGCGCTTCGCCGGACCGGCCGAGGCGGCCGGATACCGGGATCTGCGGCGCTGGCTGGAGCGCCTGTACGCGGCGCAGATGCGCCGCTTCATCGACACCAACTTCGACTCGCCCTTCCAGCTGCTGCACCCGGATCTGGCCCGGCTGGCGGCGCTGGGCGGGTTCGGGCGGCTGGACGGCCGGATCGGCCGCTTCCTGTCCGACGACCGCCTGCGCCGCGTCTTCTCCTTCCAGGCCCTGTACGCCGGTGTGGCCCCGGCCCGCGCCCTGGCGGCCTACGCGGTGATCGCGTACATGGACACCGTGGCCGGTGTCTGGTTCCCCAGGGGCGGCATGCACGCGCTCCCCCGCGCCATGGCCGACGCTGCGGCGGAAGCCGGCGCCGACCTGCGCTGGGCGGCCGAGGTGAGCGGCCTGGAGCGGTCGGCGGGCCGGGTGCGAGCCGTCCGGCTGGCCTCCGGGGAGCGCGTCTCCTGCGACGCGGTGGTACTGACCTGTGAACTGCCTGCCGCCTACCGGCTGCTGGGCCGGGCGCCCCGGCGGCCCGCCCGGCTGCGCCACGCACCGTCCGCCGTGATCCTGCACGCGGGCACCGACCGCACCTGGCCGCAGCTCGCCCACCACACCCTCTCCTTCGGGGCCGCGTGGGAGCGCACCTTCGACGAGCTGACCCGCACGGGCGAGCTGATGAGCGACCCGTCCCTGCTGATCACCCGACCCACCACGCACGATCCCGCCCTGGCACCGCCGGGACGCCACCTCCACTACGTCCTCGCCCCCTGCCCGAACACGGCCGTCGGCCCCGCGGCCGACGCCTGGCGCGACCTCGGTCCGCGCTACCGCGACCGCCTGGTCACCGAACTGGAGCGCCGGGGCCTGACCGGGTTCGCGGACAGCGTCCAGGAAGAACTCCTGGTGACCCCGCTCGACTGGGCGCGGCAGGGCCATGGCGCTGGCAGTCCCTTCTCGGTCTCCCACACGTTCGCCCAGACCGGGCCGTTCCGCCCGCGCAATCTCGTACGGGAGGTGGAGAACGTGGTGCTCGCGGGATGCGGGACCACCCCCGGGGTCGGCGTGCCGACCGTGCTCATCAGCGGCAAGCTCGCCGCCGCGCGTGTCACCGGCGGCACCGGCTCCCGGCCCGCACGCGCACCCCGGCCCCCGGCCGCGAGCGGTCCCTCCCCCGTCCCCGCCCCGGCAGGTGCCGATGACCCGTCGTGAACTCGACGCGGCCGGGATCACCGATCCCGCGCTCCGCGCCGCCTACGCCCGGTGCCGACGGCTCAACGCCCGCCACGGCAAGACGTACTTCCTGGCCACCCGTCTGCTACCGCTCGAACGCCGCTCGGCCGTGCACGCGCTGTACGGCTTCGCCCGCTGGGCCGACGACATCGTGGACGACCTCGACCGGCACCGCGGGCCCGAGGAGCGCGACCGGCTGCTGCGCCGTCTGGAGAGCGACCTCGCGAGCGGGCTGCGCTGCGGTGGCGGCGACGAACTGGTGGTCCGGGCCCTCGCCGACACCGCCGACCGGTACGCCATCGAGCACGGTCTCTTCGCCGACTTCCTGGCCTCGATGCGTGCCGACCTGACCGTGACGGACTATCCGACCTACGCCGACCTGCGGAAGTACGTGCACGGTTCGGCCGCGGTGATCGGTCTGCAGATGCTGCCGGTCCTCGGCACCGTCACGCCGAGGCAGGAGGCGGCACCGCACGCGGCGGCGCTCGGTGTGGCGTTCCAGCTCACCAACTTCCTGCGGGACGTGGGCGAGGACCTCGACCGGGGCCGCGTCTACCTGCCCGGCGATCTGCTCGCCTCGCACGGTGTGGACAGACCGCTGCTGGAGTGGAGTCGGCGTACCGGGCGCACCGATCCGCGGATCCGCGCGGCCCTGGTCGCCGCGGAAGCCATGACGCGCGAGGTGTACCGGACGGCGGAGCCGGGCATCGCCATGCTCGATCCGCGGGTGCGGCCGTGCATCCGCACCGCGTTCACCCTGTACGGCGGGATCCTCGACGCGATCGCGGAGCAGGACTACGCCGTCCTGCACCGTCGTGCGGTCGTGTCGCGTCGGCGTCGCGCGGCCACCGCCGCAGCCGGTGTGCTGCGCGTGGCCGCTGCCCGGTGGCAGGCCCGCGCCCCGCGTGGAGCGGCCACGGCGGGTGGTCCGGCAGCCGAACGGAAGGAACCGGTGCGGTGAGTGAGCGAACGGGCGGGAGGCGCTGGACCCCGCCGCTGCGGCTCAGGCGTCCCGGCCCGGACTGGGCGGCGCAGCCACCGACGTGGCGCCAGGCACGACCGGCACTCATCGCCGAGGCGCTCAAGCGGGCGTCCACCCGTCCGTCCGGCAACTGGTTCGTGGTCGGCGCCTCACGGGACATCCGCGCGGCGGACCGCCCCTACGGCAGGACGGTCGCCGGTGTGGAGGTCGTGCTGTGGCGCTCGGCGACCGGTGACCTGCGCGCGGGTCAGGGGATCTGCCCGCACCTGGGCGCTCCCCTGCGCGAGAGCCGGGTGGCGGCGTGCGGCACGCTGGTGTGCCACTGGCACGGCCTCGCCCTGGACGGCTCCCCCACCGCCGGCTGGCAGCCGTTCCCGGCGCACGACGACGGCGTACTCGTCTGGGTACGGCTGGACGACGTGGGCGGCGAGGAGCCCGCCGACCGTCCTGTGGTGCCCCCGCGGCCCGCGGCGGGCAGCGGGGTGGACGCGGTGTACACGGCGGTGGGGCGGTGCGAACCGCAGGATGTGGTGGCCAACCGGCTCGACCCGTGGCACGGCTCCTGGTTCCACCCGTACTCGTTCGTCGACCTGACGGTGGCGGAGGAGCCGCGGGGCGAGGAGGACGACGCCTTCGTCGTCGATGTCTCCTTCCGGGTGGCCGGGCGCCTGGTGGTCCCGGTGCGGGCCGAGTTCACCGCACCGGAGCCGCGCACGGTGGTCATGCGGATCACCGACGGGGAGGGCGCCACGTCCGTGGTGGAGACCCACGCGACTCCGCTGACCGGAGCGGGGCACGCCCGGCCGCGCACCGCCGTGGTGGAGGCGACGATCGCCGCCTCGGACCGGCCCGGCTTCGCCCTCGCGCGGGCCGCCGCCCCCGTGCTGCGCCCGCTGATACGGCGTACGGCCGGGCGCCTGTGGCGCGATGACCTGGCCTACGCCGAACGCCGTTGGGCGCTGCGCAGCACCGGGCGGTTCCCCGGCTGACCGTACGACGGCCGGGCGCCGGTCAGGAGGACGGGCGGCGCCCGGCGACGGCCGCGAGCGCCCGCAGGACGGGGGAGCGTCCGGCGCGGGGGACGGTCCACAGCACCTGGCCGCGCACGCCCCGGTCGGCGAGCAGCGCGTTCGCCGCGAGGAAGCCGGTGGTGGCGGCACGTTCCATGAGGGCCACGGGCAGGTCGCAGCGGATGGCGTCACCGGCCAGCGTCAGCCAGGGGTGGGGGGTGCGTACGGTGGGGCGCCGGTGGTGGGAACCGACCGGGAAGAGCGGGCAGTCCGACCGCCACTCGTGCCGGGCGTCGACGACGCGCGCCTCGCGGGTCTCCGGGTACACCTGGTGCAGCCGGTCGACGAGCGTGTCCTGCACCTGTGTCGGTTCCGCGCCCGCGTCCACGGCGTAGGCGTGCAGTTCCACCACCGATCCCCCGGTCCGCGCGGCCCAGCGGGCGGCCTCACCCTCGTACCGTTCCAGGACGCTGATGTTGTCCAGCCCGCCGTAGCCGCTGGTGCCGAGGAACCCCGGGCGGTCGGCGTGCACCGGCCGGTCGAGCCAGAGCCGGGAGACGAGGAACGGCGGCGCGGTGCGCAGGGCGGCGACGGCGGCGCGCCAGCCGGAGGTGCCCAGGCCGGGTGACGCGTCGACGACCCGGCGCAGTCCCCCGGGGTCGAGGGCGAGCACCACGGCCTGGTGGTGGCCCGTGCCGGTGTCGGTGAGCACGTCCGCTCCGCCGTCGCCGGCGGGGAACACGCCGTGCACGGGCGTGCCGGTGCGAAGGTCGGCCCCGAGGCGCTGGAGGTAGTCGCCGAGGGGGTCCCAGAGCGCCTGGGGGAACGGCTCGCTCGGTACGTCGAAGAGCAGGCCCTCGGCCGAGCCGAGGAAGTAGATGTGGAACATCAGCAGCAGTTCGGCCGCGGACAGCTCGCGCGGGTCGGCGAAGAAGCTGCGCGAGAAGACCTCGAACGCCAGGTGGTGCGCGGCCTGCGGAAAGCGGACGCCTGCCAGGAAAGCGGTGGCGGTGACCTCGTCGAAGCGCTGGTACACCTCGGGTACGCGCACGTCGAGCAGGGGCAGTGCCGCGCGGGCGTCCAGGGCGGCGAGGTCGCGCCAGCCGAAGGTGGGGCTGAGGGCGACGAAGCCGAGCGCGCTGAACGGCGGTGTCCTCGGGACGCGGGCGAAGCTGTCCGTCAGGCCGCTGCTGTGCCGCAGGGGGTAGTCGGGCAGGGGGGTGAGCCGCGTGAGGGCGGGGTCGGTGCGGCGCAGTAGGCCGCGGAGGTTGTAGTACTGGCGGAAGAAGGCGTGGAAGCCGCGGCTCATGGTCGCCGGGGAACCGTCCGCCAGTCTGGTCCGCCTGCCGGAGAGCCGTCCGCCGAGCGGCTCCTCCTTCTCGTACAGGGTCACGCGGGCGCCGCGTTCGGCCAGCAGGGTGGCCGCCGCCAGACCGGCGATTCCGCCGCCGACCACCGCGACGGACGGTTCTTCCCCGCGCCGGAACCGGTCCCGGCCGGGTGCGGGCGGCAGTACTTCGGCCCTGCGGTCGCGGCCTCGGCGGGCGGTCACCGGGTGTGCTCCGGGGCCGGGGCCGGGGCCGGGCCTCGGCGAGCGAGGAAGGTGTGCACGATGCCCGTCTGCCACCCGGCCACGGGGGCCACGCGCACCGCTGTGAAACCGGCGCGGGTCAGGCGGGCGGCGAAGGCGGGGGCGGTGTCGAAGCCGGTGACACTGTGCCGGAGGTGCCGGTAGAGGGCGCGGTCGCCGGTGAGCGTGCCCGCGGGGATGACGATCCCTTGGCACACCGCCGTCCACAGCGCCCGGTGCACGCGCGAGCCGCTGAGGCTGTACTCGTGCACGGCGAGCCGTCCGTCCGGCCGCAGCAGGCTCCGGACGCTGCCGAGGACCGCGTCCGGGTCGGTGACGTTGCGGAACAGGTAGGCGGCGAAGACCGCGTCGAAGGGGCCCTCACCGCACGACGCGACCTCCTCGGCGGTCAGGTGCAGGAAGCGCACGCGGGCGGGCCACGGTTTGGCCAGGGCCCGGCGCAGCATGCCCGCCGACGCGTCGACCGCGGTGACGCGGGCCCGGGGGGCGGCTGCGAGCAGGGCCCGGGTGGAGGCGCCGGTGCCGCAGCCGAGGTCGAGGACGTGCAGTCCGGCGCCGTCGTCGGGGAGGCGGAGGCGGCGGGCCGAGCGCAGGAGGTCGGTGCGGTAGCCGGGGTTCAGGGAGGTCAGCCGGTCGTAGGTGTGGGCGGCGTGGTCGAAGGCGCGGGCCAGGTCGTGGTCGCGCAGCAGGCTCATCGGTGGTGTGCTCCGTTTCTCGGGAGGGGCCGGGAGCGGCGGGGCAGGAAGGGCAGTTCGGCCGCCGTGCGCAGCATCGGCCGCACCGGGGTGCGCAGGCCGATGCCCCACTCCTCGCGAAGTGAGGTGGCGCCGTCGAGGAAGCGCAGCAGACGCTCGGCCGGGACGCGGCGGAACAGGTCGGTGAAGAAGGCGGGGCCGTCGATCCGCCCGGTGTCCAGGGCGCGCAGCAGGATCGCGTCCATGGCCAGGGCCCGTCGCCCGTGGGGGGCGGGGACTCTTCCGTGCCCCTCGCGCAGCCCGTCGGCGATGGCCCTGCTCTGCCGCTGCACCGCGGCGAAGGTGTAGCCGGTGGCGGGACGGGTGGCGCCGCCCGCGGTGCCGATGCGGAAGACGGCGGGACCGGTCCGGTGCGGAAAGCGGGCGTCGGTCATGAGGATGGCCCCCTGCTCCGTCCGCTCCACGGTGAGCGCGCCGAGCGCGAGCGTGTCGCGGCAGTAGTGGCGGAGTGCCGCCTCGTACGCCTCGGTGGTCAGCGGGGTGCCGGAGAACTGGGTGTACTCCACGAGCGCGCGGTCCGGGGCGAGCGGCAGGACGTACCCGAAGGCGAGCCCGTGTGCGGGCTGGGGCACCCGGAAGTCCATCAGCTCGGCTACGGCCGGGTCGAACCGTGCGGTGTCGGTGCGGACGAACCAGCCGCGGAAGTGCTGGAGCAGCTGGGTCCGGGCCGGTGGCGGTACGCGCGGCGGCCGTGAGTCGAAGACGCGCCGGGCGCGCAGCGTCAGGGACCGGCCCCCGGGCAGCGTGCAGCGCACCTCCGCGCCGCCGGGCACGCCGCGCACCGCTTCCGCCGTCGCGCGCAGGAGACGCCCGCCGTCCGACCGGGCCAGGCGCCCGTGGACCAGCCGCTCGAAGTCGGTCGAGCGGACCATGCGGTAGGTGAACGGGGCCGGGTCGACGGTGACCGGCCGCCCGTCGGGGCCGTGCAGGCGCAGCCGGGACCAGGAGGCGCTGACGGCCTCGTCGAGGCCGTCGTCGCCCTCGCCCCAGTAGCACCAGGTCCGCTCCGCCGGGCGCAGCGGGCCGTCCGGCGGCTCGATGACGGTCACGGTGGCGGCGCCGGTCTGCGTCAGCCGGTGCGCGAGGCCGAGACCGGCCGCGCCGCCACCCACGACGAGCACGTCCGAGACCTCGGCGGAGTGCGCTGTCACCGGGCGCGCCGTTCGACGACGGGAGTTTGGTCCGGGTCCGGGCGCACCAGCTCGGTGCCCGCCACCGGGCGATGGGCGAAGCCGGTGCCGAGATGCCCCGGCCGGATCTCCACAGCCCCGGCTCCGGCGCGTCCGGCGAGGGCCACCCGCGCGCCCCGCCCGGCCACTTCGGCGGTCGCACCGGGTACCAGGACCCGGGCATCAGTCAGTTCCACGCTCACCCCCGGACACGGACGACCAGCTCATCGGCTCGTCCCTGCTTCACCGCCGGGGCCGTCGGCGGATGCACCCCGCGCGGCCCGTCTCCGGCCGCCGCCTCGTACCCGAGCGCGGGGCCACGGCGGAGCCGGTGCTCACCCGCTCTGGCGGCCAGCGTCCTTCGCGTCCGTCGGTCGCGGGTCAGGGCTGGTCGCGGGCCTGGTCGGCGGCCTGTGCGGCGGCGCCGGTCTCCGTGGTGGCGCCGCGCGTGCTGAGCCTGCCGCCACTGGACTCCAGGTGGGCGCGGACGAACCACTGGAAGAGTTCCAGTTCGCGCAGTTGCTCGATGAGCATGTCCTGGGTGACGGGGTCGGACGTCTCGGTCGCCTGCATCGCCTCGCGATGGTCCTGGATGACGGCCGTGTACACGAGGTCGAGCGCGCCGAGGTGCTCGATCGACTCGGCGCGGCCGATGGAGTAGTCGTTCCAGGTCCGGTCGCTCACCAGCGCGCCGGGGGTGCCGTTGGGCTCTCCGCCCAGGGTGGAGATGCGCTCGGCGACGTCGTCGGTCATGCCGCGCACCTTGTCCACCTGGGGGTCGAGCATCTCGTGGACCGCGATGAAGTGCGGTCCGACGACGTTCCAGTGGATGTGCTTGAGAGTGAGGTGGAGGTCGTTGAGGGAGTGCAGGCGCATTTGCAGCATGCCGATGATCTGCTGGCTGTCCTGCGTGCTCATCCCGGGCACGGTGTAGGAGAGGTCCGAACGCTCTGGCGGCACGGCGGGGGCTCCTCGCTGGTCTGATGACGGGACGTTCAGACAAGCAGGCTTTCGGGCTGCCGCGCTCCTTCGACGGCCCACGTCGCCCGGTTGTCACCGGTGTGGAGCAGACCGGAACATCCCGCCGCGAGGACGGCCCCACCACCGCGATCAGGCCGCCGCCCCGAGTTCCGCGGTGTCCAGGACGTGATCGCCCGGAGCCGGTGAAGCGTACTGACCCGTGATCAGGACCCTCAGGGCGCGGGCTCGGCCGAAGCGCTCCGAGATGCCCGAACGCCTGTGGGGCGTCTCCCTCCGGGACGTCCGACGCGGGTCACAGCCACGGACCGAGCTTCGCAGGGTTGAGTACCGCCCAGACGCGTCTGATGCGGTCGTCGGTGACGTCGAAGGCCATCACCGTCACCGTGACGCCGTCGATCTGGGCGGCCAGGCCGGGCTGGCCGTTGACCGTGCGTTCCAGGAGGGCGAGGCCCGCCGCCGCGCTCGCGCGGTCGATGAAGAAGCGGGCTATCTGATCGGCGCCGTTGAGGGGGCGGCGTATTCCGCGGACGAGGCCGCCGCCGTCGGCGGTGGCGGTGGCGTCGGGGGCCAGGACGTCGATGAGGGCGTCGATGTCACCGGCCTCCCAGGCCATTTTGAAGGCGCGGATGATGTCGGCGCGGTGGGCGGCCGGGTGGGTGGAGGGGCGGGCGACGCGGACGCGGCGGCGGGCCGACGAGGCCAGTTGGCGGCAGGCCGCGGGGGTGCGGCCGACGATCTCCGCTATCTCGGCGAAGGGGTAGCGGAAGACGTCGTGCAGGACGAAGGCGACGCGCTCGGCCGGTGTCATGGACTCGAGGACGACCAGCAGGGCCATGTCGACCGACTCGTCCAGGGTGACCCGGTCGGCGGGGTCGGCCGTGGTGCCGCCCCACTCCGCCCGGTCGGGCAGTGGTTCCGGGATCCACGCGCCGACGTAGCGCTCCCGTCTGGCCCGTGCCGAGCCGAGCAGGTCGAGACAGATCCGGCCCGCGACGGTCGTCAGCCAGGCGCCGGGGGACTCGATGGCCTGCCGTTGCCGAGCGGACATGGCGTACCAGCGGGCGTAGGTCTCCTGGACGACGTCCTCGGCCTCGGCCAGGGAGCCCAGGAGGCGGTAGCCGAGATTGAGCAGTTGCTGGCGCTCGCTGATGATCGCGCTCAGGGCCGGGTCGACACGGGCCGACGGCCCGAGTTCGTTGTCTCCCGGCGCGGGTGGGGTGGTCACGGTGTCGCGGCTCCCTCGGTCGTGTCGCTCGGCTTGTGCCCTTTGTGCTGTTTTTCCCTGGCCTTGTTCCTCGGTTCTGTCCGGTGGCGCATCGCCCTCCCCTACGACGAAACAGGGGCGAGGAATGTGACATCGACCGTCGCCTCACATTCCGGGCGGTTGTGTCGTCGTACTCCTGAGTAAGGCCTGAACTCGCCTGACACCCACGCGATATGAGGAGACCGACATGACATCCGTGAACGTCGCGATCATCTACTACAGCGCCACCGGCACCGTCCACGCCCTGGCCGAGGCCGCCGCCGCTGGTGCGGAGAAGGCCGGTGCGCATGTGCGGGTGCGGCGGGTGGCCGAGACGGCACCGGCCGCGGCGGTCAGCGCCAACCCGAAGTGGCAGCGGCACCTCGAGGACACCGTCGACATCCCCGACGCGAGCCTCGACGACCTGGACTGGGCCGACGCGGTGCTGTTCGGTACGCCCACCCGGTTCGGGAACCCGGCGAGCCAGCTCAGAGCGTTCATGGACACGACCGGCCCACTGTGGTTCGCGGGCAGACTCGCGGACAAGGTGTACTCGGCGTTCACCGCCTCCAACACCGCCCACGGCGGACAGGAGTCCACCCTCCTCGCGCTGGGCAACACGTTCTACCACTGGGGCGGCATCATCGTGCCGCCCGGCTACACCGACCCCATCCAGTTCCGTTCGGGCAACCCCTACGGCACCTCCCACGTCGCCGGTGACGGCGCGCCCGGTGAGGTGGCCCTGCTGGCGGCGCGGCACCAGGCCTGGCGCGTGGTGGAGACCGCCGCGGCGCTCAAGGTGGGCCGGGCCGCGGCCTGACGGTGTGCCCGGCGGGGCGGGGAGGGCCCCACCGGCCCTCTTCCGCACCCCGCTCGGCCCCTCCCGTGGGGACCTCACCGGGAGTCGACTTGAGGGGTGAGCGAGAGACTGGGAAAAGAGGTCGGGCCATGACGGGCACCGCCGCGCAGGACGGCCACCGCAGGGTGGGACGGCAGGGGGACCAGGCACACCGCCTGGAGGTCACGCATGTCGACGGCGACGCCTACGCCGTCGACGTCCGGGGGCACCGGGTGCTGGTCGACCAGCCCCTGGACGTGGGCGGGACGGACACCGCGCCCACGCCCGTCGAGCTGTTCGCCGCCTCCCTGGCCACCTGTGTCGCCTTCTACGCGGGGCGTTATCTGCACCGGCACGGGCTGCCGCGCGCGGGGTTGCGGGTGCGTTCGGAGTTCACCATGGCCGCCGACCGGCCCGCCCGGGTCGCCGCGCTGCGGGTGGTGGTGGAGCCGCCGCCCGGACTCGACGAGCGGCGGCGGGCGGGACTGCTGGCCGTGGCCTCGCACTGCACGGTGGACAACACCCTCAGGCAGCCGCCCGCCGTCGGCGTCGAGCTGGCGGACTGAGGCCGCTCAGCGCCCGCGCAGGGCCGAAAGGGCGGCGTCCAGGTCGGCCTTGCGCGGGCGGTTGTGCGGCAGCTTGCCGAGGAGTGCCGCCATGCCGCAGGTGTTGGTGAGCGCGGAGAAGACCAGGCCGCCCGCGATGCCCGCCGCGAGGAGCTGGAAGGCCGGGTGCAGGGCGAGGCCGAGGACGAGGCCCAGCAGGACCAGCGTGCCCGCCGTGCAGCGGACCTGGCGTTCCATGGTCCAGGTGGCGCGGGCGGCCGGGCGGTGCAGGTCGCGCCCCGCGGCGGCCCAGGCGCCGGTGCCGCCCGCGAGGGTGGCGGTGGCGATGCCCTGCCCGGCCAGCAGCTCGCAGGCGCTCTCCGAGCGGGCGCCGGAGGCGCAGACGACGAGGATCTCGCCGTGTTCGGCCGCGTGCCGGATCTCCGGCAGGGCCGAGCGCAGGTGGTCCAGGGGGATGTTCAGGGCGCCGGGCAGATGGCCCGAGGCATACTCGGCTGGGGTGCGGACATCGATCACCGTGAACTCGTGCAGGCGGCTGCCCGCCTGGTCGGTGCCGAGCGTCGCGGGGGTGGGGAGGTTCGTCATGGGTGCGGTCCTTCATGGTCGACGTCGGTCCCAAACGGGACGTACAGTACCCCTAGGGGTATTTTATGAGGAGTGATCGTGGAGCTTGAGCTTGCGGGTGCGGATCTGAAGGCCGTGCTGAACCGGCTGCGCCGCGCACAGGGTCAGATCTCCGGTGTGATCCGGATGATCGAGGAGGGCCGTGACTGCGAGGACGTCGTGACTCAGCTCGCCGCCGCCTCACGCGCCCTCGACCGGGCCGGGTTCGCGATCATCGCCACCGGCCTCCAGCAGTGTGTGTCGGACATCGAGTCCGGGCGGAAGAACGGCGAGGACACCGAGGCGATGCGCGCCCGGCTGGAGAAGCTGTTCCTGTCGCTGGCGTGAGCCCGGCGCACGGGGCCCTCACAGCACCGCCTCCGCCAGCATGAAGACGGCCAGCGCGAGGAGGACGAGCGCGAAGGCCCGCTGCAGCGTGCCGCCCGAGACCTTCGCGGCCAGGCGTTTCCCGTCCCTCGCGCCCAGGATCGCCGCCCCGGCGAACGGGCCGATGACCGTCCAGTCCAGTGCGCCGACCGTGCCCGCCCGCGTCGCCAGCGCGGCCAGCGAGTTGACGGTGATGACCAGCAGACTGGTGCCCACCGCCGCCCGCATCCGCAGGCCGACCACCCCCACCAGCGCGGGTACGGCGAGAAAGCCGCCGCCGACGCCCAGCACGCCGGTGACACCGCCGAGGCCCGCCCCCGCGGCCACCGCCCGCCCCGGGCGCACCCGCGCGACGGGTTCCGGGGTGGTCCGCAGCATGTGCACGGCGGCCACCGCCGCGACCCCCGCGAACGCCGCCGTCAGCAGCGCCGCCGGGACCCGCGCCGCGAGCGCGCCGCCCAGCATCGCCGGGCCGATCCCGGCCGCCGCGAACAGCAGCCCCGTACGCCAGCGGACCTGGCCGTCGCGGGCGTGCGCGGCGAGCGCGGTCACGGAGGTGAGCGTGACGATGACCAGGCTCGCGGTGGTGGCCGCGGCCGGGGTGAGGCCGAGCGGGTAGATCAGGGCGGGGACGGCCAGCACACTGCCGCCGCCCCCGAGCGCGCCGAGCGCCAGACCGACCAACGCCCCGGCGGTCAGGGCGAGGAACAGCACACTCACGCGACGGCGCCTCTCCCACCGCGTGCGTCGACCACCGGCAGCCCGGCCACGGCCCACGCCTCCATGCCGCCGATCACGTCCACGGCCCGCGCGCCACGGGCGGTGAGCAGTTCGACGGCCTGCCGGGACCGGTTGCCCGAGCGGCAGATCACGACCAGCGGCACGGCCTGCGCCTGGGCGGGCAGCGGGGCGCCCGTGACCAGCGCGGACAGGGGCAGGTGTACGGCTCCGGGGGCGTGGCCCGCCTGCCACTCGTGCGGTTCGCGGATGTCCAGCAGGACCGCGCGCGCACCCCGGGGGCCGGTGGACTCGGCGGCCTCCTGGACGGTGACGCGGCCCGCGACGGGGGGTCGGGCGCTCATGCCGTCAGCCCCGCCGCCACCGCCGACTCGAAGGAGTCGTCCACGGCTACGACGTCCCGACCGGCCGCGTCCAGCAGCGAGGCGGCGATGGCGGCGCGCATCCCGCCCGCGCAGTGCACCCACACCTCACCCTCGGGTATCTCGCCGAGGCGGCGGTGCAGGGTGTGGACGGGGATGTGGACCGAGCCCTCGATGTGTCCACCGCTCGCGCGCTCGGCGGCGCGCCGGACGTCCAGGACCACCACGCCCGCCGCGCCCGCCGCGCCCGCCCGGTCGGCGAGGTCGGCGAAGGCGGCGCGGCGGAAGGCGGCCGGGGTCTCCCCCGGGCGCAGCCAGTCGGCCGGGGAGCCGGTGGCCGCGGCGGCGGGGCGGTCGATGCCCACCCGGGCCAGTTCGCGCTGCGCGGCGGCGAGTTGGGCGGTCGACTCGGCGAGCAGGGTGACCGGCTTGCCCCAGGGGATCAGCCAGGCGAGGTAGGTGGCGAGCTGTCCCTCGGCCTCGAAGTTGAACGAGCCGGACACATGCCCCTCGGCGAAGGCGACGCGATGACGCAGGTCCACCACCCACTCCCCCGCGGCCAGCCGGGCGGCTATCTCGTCGGCGTCGGCGATGGCGGGCGGGGTGAGGTCGACGGGGGCGGGGCCCGCGGCGTTGGCCGGGCCCATGTGGGCGTAGTAGGCGGGGATGTCGTCGAGGGCGGCCAGCAGGTCGGCGACGAAGGTGTCCACGTCGCGGGTGAGGGCGTCGTTGGACGCCTTCTCCCTGCCGATGGTCGTGGCGTCGCCCTCCGCCTGGGCGGACGAGCAGAAGCTGCCGAAGCCGTGCGTGGGCAGGACCGCCGTCCGCTCGGGCAGTTCGGCGGCCAGCCGGTGCGCGGAGGCGTGCTGGGCACGGGCGAGGTGCTCGGTCAGGCGCGGCTCGACGAGGTCGGGGCGGCCGACGGTGCCGATCAGCAGGGAGCCGCCGGTGAAGACGGCGACGGCCGTGCCGTTCTCCTCCAGCACGTAGGCGGTGTGGTGCGGGGTGTGTCCGGGCGTCGCCATGGCGCGCAGGGTCAGGGCGGCGGCGGGGTCGACGTCCGCGCGGTCGCCGTCGTGGACGGGGGTGCGGGCGAAGGAGACCCGGGCCCCGGCGGGCACCCGGTAGGCGGCACCGGTGAGGCGGGCCAGTTCCAGGCCGCCGGTGACGTAGTCGTTGTGGACGTGGGTCTCGACGACCTGGGTGATGCGCACACCGCGCCGGGCGGCGGCCGCGATCACCTGGTCGACGTCGCGGGGCGGGTCGACGGCCACCGCCGTCCGCTCACCGCCCGCCAGATAGCCGCGGTTGCCGAGCCCTGCCACCTCGATCGTGTCGACGAAGAACACGAGGTACTCCCTTCCAGCGAAGCTTTTACCCCAGGGGGTATGTCTTCGACGGTAGCACGAGTACCCCGGGGGGTATTCCGAAGGGCCGGAGGACCCCTGGACACGACCCCCGCGGACGCTGTCAGCCGACGCGCTCCCAGCCACGCCGCGGCGGGCGGGTGCCCAGCCGGGTGTCACGGCTGCGGTAGACGATGTACGGCCTGGTCAGATAGCCGATCGGCGCGGTGAGCATGTGCACGAGCCGGGTGAACGGCCAGAACGCGAACAGCAGCAGGGCGCTGATGGCGTGCAGCTGGAAGAGCACCGGGGCCCCGGTCATCCGGTCCGGGTCGGGCTGGAAGGCGAAGATCGAGCGGAACCAGAGCGACACCGTCTCGCGGTAGTCGTAGCCGCCCCCGACGATGTTCGCGGCGACGGTCGCCGCCAGCCCGAGGCCGATGGTCACCACGAGCGAGAGGTACATCGCCTTGTCGTTGCGGGTGGTCGCGGAGAACACCGGTCCGACGGTGCGGCGGCGGTAGATGAGAATGGCCGCGCCGCCCAGGGTGCACACGCCCGCGAGGGTGCCGAGGACGACCGCGGTGACGTGGTACGTGTGCTCGCTGATCCCGGCGGCCTCGGTCCAGCTCTTGGGGACGACCAGGCCGCCGATGTGACCGATGAGCACGACGAGGATGCCGAAGTGGAACAGCGGGCTGCCGATGCGCAGCAGCCGGTTCTCGTACAGCTGGGAGGAGCGGGTGGTCCAGCCGAACTTGTCGTAGCGGTAGCGCCAGACGTGGCCGAGGACGAAGACGGCGAGGACGACGTAGGGCAGGACGACCCAGAGCAGGACGCCGCCCGTGCCGGTCTCGGCCGCCGTGGTGAGCAAGCGGGCGGGTGCGGTCATCGAGTGCCTCCCGGAAAGGCGGGGTCGGGCAGGAACTGCGGGTACGGGGTGCGGCCGACCTCCTCCTCGGGCGGCCCCCCGGCGGCCAGCCGGGCGACCGCTTCCCGGTCGTCGCCCGCCAGCGCGGGCAGGGTCGCCGAGACGGAGGCCAGGACCGCCGCCCACGGGGAGCCGTCGTCCGCCAGGGCCAGCCGCAGCAGCTCCAGGCCCGCCCGGTGCCCGGTGAGCAGCCCGTGCCCGACGGCGGGTTCGGCGGCGGCGAACTCCAGGACCACGGCGAGGTGGTCGGGCAGTTCGTCGTCGGCCAGCCGCCAGCCCGCGGCGGCGTAGGTCTGCTTGAGCCGGAGCAGGGCGAGACCGCGCTTACGGGTGTCGCCGTGGCCGTAGTAGGTCAGATACGGGCAGCAGCGCTTGCGGTGGTCGAAGGTGGCCACGTACGCCGCCGCCAGGTCGTCGGCCGGGGTGGCCTCGACGTCCGTGAGGAAGGCGAGCAGGGGCTGACGGACCGGGGCGGGCAGCGCGGGTGCCGCCCGGTGGGCCAGCGCCAGGCGGGCCGGGAAGTCGTCGTCCGGGTAGCCGAGCAGCAGGGACTGCGTCTGCCAGGCGTACGGGTGCCAGGGCTGGGGGCGGGCGGGGCGCGGGTTCCTGCGCTTCATGTCCTGGGGTCCTCGTCGTCCGCGGCGGGCGGGAACATGCCGGGTGGGGAGCCCTTGCCGTCCCAGTTGAGCAGGTTGACGCGGGTCTCCTTGTCGACCGGCGCGGCGGGGGTCTCGGAGGTCTGCCGGTCGCGCAGCGCCCGGAAGTTCTCCACGGCGATCGGCGCGGCGCCGCCCGAGGCCTCGCCGAAGGGCCCGGAGCCGCCCATGCCGGGGCCGCCCTCGTAGTCGAGGCTGCACTCGGTCGCCGACTCCTCCAGGCGGTGGGCCTGTTCGGCGTGCGCGGGCGGGATGACGTACCGCTCGTCGTACTTGGCCAGCGCCAGCAGCCGGTACATGTCGTACATCCGCTCACCGGTCATGCCGACGGACTCCGGGATGGCGTCGTCGGGTTCCCTGCCGAGGTTGATGTCGCGCATGTAGGAGCGCATGGCGGCCAGGCGGCGCAGCACGGCGTCGACGGGGGCGGGGTCGCCCGCGGTGAACAGCTGGGCGAGGTAGTCGACGGGGATGCGCAGGGCGTCGACGGCGGCGAAGAGGTTGCGGTGGTCCTCCGCGTCGTGGCCGGTGCCGCGGACGGCGTCGACGACCGGGGAGAGCGGCGGGATGTACCAGACCATGGGCAGGGTGCGGTACTCGGGGTGCAGCGGCAGCGCCACCTTGTAGGTGTTGATCAGCGCGTGGATCGGGGAGCGCTGGGCGGCCTCGATCCAGTCGCGGGGGATGCCGGACCGCTCGGCCGCCTCGATGACGTCGGGGGCGTGCGGGTCGAGGAAGACCTGCCGCTGGGCCTCGTAGAGGTCGGTGTCGTCGGGCGCGGAGGCGGCCTCGAGCACCTTGTCGGCGTCGTAGAGGACCAGGCCGAGGTAGCGCAGGCGGCCGACGCAGGTCTCGGAGCAGACGGTGGGCAGGCCGACCTCGACGCGCGGGAAGCAGAAGGTGCACTTCTCGGCCTTGCCGGTGCGGTGGTTGAAGTAGACCTTCTTGTACGGGCATCCCGTCACGCACATCCGCCAGCCGCGGCAGCGGTCCTGGTCGACGAGGACGATGCCGTCCTCCTCGCGCTTGTAGATGGCGCCGGAGGGGCAGGAGGCCGCGCAGGACGGGTTGAGGCAGTGTTCGCAGATCCTCGGCAGGTAGAACATGAAGGTCTGCTCGAACTCGAATGTGACCTGCTCCGCGATGTCCCGCAGCAGGACGTCCTGGTCGCCGTGGTCGGCGGAGCCGCCGAGGCTGTCGTCCCAGTTGGCCGACCAGGAGATCTTCAGGTCCTTGCCGGAGATCAGGGACTTGGGGCGGGCGACCGGGGTGTGGTCCTGGAGCGGGGCGTTGGTCAGGGTCTCGTAGTCGTACGTCCACGGCTCGTAGTAGGCGTCCAGGGGCGGCAGTTCGGGGTTGGAGAAGATCTGGGCGAGCTTCTTGAACCGGCCGCCCGCCTTCAGCGCGAGCCGCCCGTGCTTGTTCAGCTCCCAGCCGCCCTTCCACCGCTCCTGGTCCTCGTAGCGGCGGGGGTAGCCCTGGCCGGGGCGGGTCTCGACGTTGTTGAACCACACGTACTCGACGCCGGTGCGGTTGGTCCACGCCTGTTTGCAGGTGACCGAGCAGGTGTGACACCCGATGCACTTGTCCAGGTTCATCACCATCGCCATCTGGCCCATCACGCGCATGTCAGTACGTCACCTCCTGGTTGGTGCGGCGGCGGACGACCGTGACCTCGTCGCGCTGGTTGCCGGTCGGGCCGAGGTAGTTGAAGGCGTACGACAGCTGCGCGTAGCCGCCGATCAGATGGCTCGGCTTGATCAGCAGCCGGGTCAGGGAGTTGTGGATGCCGCCGCGCAGACCGGAGGTCTCGGTGCGGGGCACGTCGATGAGGCGGTCCTGGGCGTGGTGCATGTAGACGGTGCCCTCGGGCATGCGGTGCGAGACGACGGCGCGGGCGGCGACCACGCCGTTGCGGTTGACCGCCTCGACCCAGTCGTTGTCGTGCACGCCGATCTTGGCCGCGTCCGGGGTGCTCATCCAGAGGGTGGGGCCGCCCCGGGACAGCGACAGCATGAACAGGTTGTCCTGGTACTCGGAGTGGATGGACCACTTGTTGTGCGGGGTCAGGTAGCGCACGGTGACGCCGAGTTCGCCGGTCTCCCCGACGCGGGGTTCGCCGAACAGGGCGTCCATCTGCAACGGGGGCCGGTAGACCGGGAGTTGTTCGCCGAGGGCGGCGATCCAGTCGTGGTCGAGGTAGAAGTGCTGGCGGCCGGTGAGGGTGTGCCAGGGCTTGTGCCGCTCGACGTTGACGGTGAACGGCGAGTAGCGGCGCCCGCCGGTCTCGGAGCCGGACCACTCCGGTGAGGTGATCACCGGGACGGGGGCGGCCTGGGTGTCGGCGAAGGTGATCCGCTTGCCCTCGTGCTCGGCGGCGAGGTCGGCCAGCCGGGTGCCGGTGCGGGCTTCCAGGGTGTGGAAGCCCTGTGTGGCGAGATGGCCGTTGGTGGTGCCGGACAGGGCGAGGATCGCCTCGCAGACCTGGGTGTCCCGGGCGATCGACGGCCGCCCGTCGGCCGCTCCCCCGCGGGCGGTGCCGTTCTTGTGCCGCAGGTACTCCAGTTCGCGGTCCAGCTTGAAGGTGACGCCCTTGGTGGTGGCGCCCAGGGTGTCCAGGAGCGGGCCGAGCGCGGCCATCTTGTCGGCCACGGCGCCGTAGTCGCGCTCGACGACGGCCAGCTTGGGCAGGGTGCGGCCGGGCACGGGCTCGCACTCGCCCGCCTTCCAGTCCCGGACCCTGCCGTGCGGGGTGGCCAGCGCGTCGGGGGTGTCGTGCAGCAGCGGGGCAGCCACCACGTCGGTACGGACGCCGAGGTGGCCGACGGCCTGGCGGCTGAACTCGCGGGCCAGGGTGTGGAAGGCGTCGAAGTCGGTGCGGGTCTGCCAGGGCGGGGCGATCGCCGGGTTGAAGGCGTGCACGTAGGGGTGCATGTCCGTGGAGGACAGGTCGTGCTTCTCGTACCAGGTCGCGGCGGGCAGGACGACGTCGGAGTAGACGGTGGTGCTGGTCATCCGGAAGTCCAGCGTGAGCAGCAGGTCCAGCTTGCCGACGGGTGCCTCCTCGCGCCAGGTGACGTCCCGGGGGCGGGCGCCTGGCGGCGCCTCGGTGGCGCGCAGCGCGGAGTCGGTGCCGAGCAGGTGCTTCAGGAAGTACTCGTTGCCCTTGGCGGAGGAGCCCAGCAGGTTGGCCCGCCACACGGTGAGCACGCGCGGGAAGTTCTCGGGGGCGTCGGGGTCCTCGCAGGCGAACCGCAGCCGCCCGGCCTTCAGTTCGGCCACCACGTGCTCGCCGACCGGGCGTCCGGCGGCCTCCGCCTCCCCGGCCAGGTGGAGCGGGTTGCGGTCGAAGGTCGGGTAGGACGGCATCCAGCCCAGCCGGGCCGACTGGGCGATGACGTCGGCGGTGGTCATCCCGGCGAAGGGGCCGCCGTCGGTTCCGGCGGCGGCGAGGGTGTCGGCGGAGAACGGGTCGTAGCGGAACTGGTCGCTGTGCAGGTACCAGTACGCCGTCTGGATCATCTGCCGCGCGGGGCGGTTCCAGTCGGCGGCGGTCGCGATCGCCGAGTAGCCGGTGATGGGGCGGACCTTCTCCTGGCCGACGTAGTGCGCCCAGCCGCCGCCGTTGACACCCTGGCAGCCGGTCAGCGTGGTCAGGGTGAGGAAAGCGCGGTAGATGGTGTCGGAGTGGAACCAGTGGTTGGTGCCCGCCCCCATGATGATCATCGACCGGCCCTTGGACTCCTCCGCGTTGGCGGCGAACTCCCGCGCGATCCGGGCCGCCCGGTCGGCCGCCACCCCGGTGACCGTCTCCTGCCAGGCCGGGGTGCAGGGCTCGGAGGCGTCGTCGTACGAGGCGGGCCAGCGGCCGGGCAGTCCGGCGCGGGCGACCCCGTACTGGGCCAGCAGCAGGTCGTACACCGTGGTCACCAGGCGTCCGGCGACCCGGCGCACCGGCACCCCGCGCGGTGTGCGTGCCGAGCCGTCGTCGAAGCGCGGCAGCTCCACCGTGACCGGGGGCTCGGCGGACCCCGCCGCGGACAGCAGCGGGTCGGTGGTGCCGAGGTCGAGGTTCCACTTCCCGGCGCCGGAGTCGGAGAAGCGGTCCCCGAGCGTGCCGTTGGGCACGACGGGCTCGCCGGTGGCCGCGTCCAGCAGGACGGTCCTGAACTCCGCGTTCTCTTCGGTCCCGTCGTCGCGGCCCAGGTCCGCGGCGGTGAGGAACTTGCCCGGTGTGTACGTGCCGGGCTCGCGCTCGTCGAGGGTGACCAGAAAGGGCAGGTCGGTGAACCGCTTGACGTAGTCGGTGAAGTACGGGGTGGCGCGGTCGACGAAGAACTCCTTGAGGATCACGTGCCCCATGGCCATCGCCAGCGCCCCGTCGGTGCCCGGCTGGGCGGACAGCCACTCGTCGGCGAACTTCACGTTGTCGGCGTAGTCGGGGGAGACCGCGACCACCTTCTGCCCCCGGTAGCGGGCCTCGGCCATCCAGTGGGCGTCCGGGGTGCGGGTCACCGGCAGATTGGAACCCCACATGATCAGATAGCCCGCGTCCCACCAGTCGCCCGACTCCGGTACGTCGGTCTGGTCGCCGAACACCTGCGGCGAGGCCACGGGCAGGTCGGCGTACCAGTCGTAGAACGACAGCATCACGCCGCCGAGCAGGGAGTAGAAGCGGGCGCCCGCGGCGTGCGAGACCATCGACATCGCCGGGATCGGGGAGAAGCCCGCGAGCCGGTCGGGGCCGTACTCCCTGATGGTGTGCACATGCGCGGCGGCGACCAGTTCGACGGCCTCCTGCCAGCTCGCCCGGACCAGGCCGCCCTTGCCGCGCACCGACTTGTAGCGGCGGGCGCGCTCGGGGTCGGAGACGATGTCCGCCCAGGCCGCCACCGGGTCGCCGAGCCGCTGTCTCGCCTCCCGGTACATCCGCAGCAGCTCCCCGCGCACATACGGGTAGCGGACCCGGGTCGGCGAGTAGGTGTACCAGGAGAACGCCGCCCCGCGCGGGCAGCCGCGCGGCTCGTACTCGGGGCGGTCCGGGCCGACCGACGGGTAGTCGGTCTGCTGGGCCTCCCAGGTGATGATGCCGTCCCTGACGTACACCTTCCACGAGCAGGAGCCGGTGCAGTTCACTCCGTGGGTGGAGCGGACCACCTTGTCGTGGGACCAGCGGTCCCGGTAGAACTCGTCCGCCTGCCGCCCGCCGCGCCGGTGCAGGGAGCGCAGGTCGTCGGAGACCTCGGCCCTGCTGAGGAACCGGCGCGAGCGCACCAGCGCCTCGGCCAGCTCGCCGTCCATGCCCGCCTGCCGTCGTCCCGCTGTCCGCGTGGCCACGGGGCCGCCCCTTCCCGGGCCCGTGCGGCCCCGTCGGTTGTGCCCATCCGTACCGCACGGGTCCGCGCCCCGCACGACAGGACGCCCGCCCGGCGTAAGGGGCGCGCCGGGCGGACGGGGTGGGTCGGGGGTGCGGCGGGGGTCAGGGCGACGGCTGCGGTACGGCGCTGCCCACCCGGGCGCGGACCGCCTCGACGGCCTCCCACTGGTCGGGGTCGAGGGTCGCCAGGGCGGCGGGGAAGACGCCGTCCTGCTCCTTGAGGATGTGCTCGCGCAACAGGGCGAGCGTGTCCATCAGACGCCCCGGCCAGGTCGCGTCCGCCAGGAAGGACCCCTCCGCCTCGGCCAGCACGGACTCGATGCGGCGGTGCTCGGCCTCGAGCGCGGCGATCTGCTCCGGGAACTCGGCGGCCATCGCGGGGAACAGGCCGCCCTCCTCCACCTGGGTGTGCGGGGTGAGCACGACGGTGATCTGCCGGGCCAGCTCGGCCATGCGGGCGATGCGACCGTCCCGGTACGCGTCACGCACGTGGGCGATGAGCCGGACGACCGTGTCGTGTTCCTGGGTGAGTTCATCGATCGTGGTCAGGGACTGGCAGCCGCAGTACTCACACATGGTGGGGGTCCTCCCCTGGGGGTTGGGTGGGTAGCGTGCGCGAGGTCAGCGGCCCGCGGAGACCGCGGTCGGGGGAACCCGGCGCCGGGCGACCGCATGGCGTACGCCCGTGCTGGTGAAGGCCAGGGCCGCCGCGGCGACCCCGGCGAGCAGCAGCAGGCCGACCGCGTAGCTGCCGAAGGAGCCGTACAGCGCGCCCATGACCAGCGGCGGGACGAAGCCGCCGAGGCCGCCCGCGGCGCCGACGATGCCGGTGACCGAGCCGACCTTGTTCGCCGGGGCGAGCAGGGCGACCAGGGCGAACACCGCGCCGCTGCCCGCGCCGAGCGCGGCGGCCATGGCGAGGAAGGCGATCGTGCCGATCGGCGCCAGCGACGGCGACGGGGACTGGGCGAAGGCCGCGACGAGCACCACGGCGAGCGAGGCGCCCAGTACCCGGACCGGGCCGAAGCGGTCCGACAGCCAGCCGCCGACCGGCCGCATCGCGACCGCGACCAGCACGAACCCGGCCATGCGGTTCGCGGCGTCCGCCTGCTCCAGGCCGTAGCCGGTCTTGAGGTAGGTGGGCAGGTAGACGGAGAAGGCGACGTACCCGCCGAAGGCGACCGCGTACAGGGCGGAGGCCTGCCAGGTGACGGTCAGGCGCAGGGTGGCGGCGAGGCGCTGGGTGAGCGGCTCGGTGGGCACGGTGCGGCCGGGGGCGTCCCGCAGCAGCAGCGCGGACACCACCGCGTACACGGCCAGCGCACCGGCGGTGATCAGGAACGGGGTGGCCATGCCCTGGGCGTCGACCAGCTTGACCGTGGTCAGGGCGCTGATCGCGGTGCCGCCCATGCCCACGCCGAAGATGCCGATCGCCAGACCGCGCCGCTCGGGCGGGAACCAGGCGTTGACCAGGGGCACGCCGACGGCGAAGGCGGTGCCGCCGATACCGAGGAAGAACCCTCCGGCCAGCAGCGCCGCCAGCGAGTCATGACCGGCGAGACCGAGGTAGAGGACGGGGAGGATGGTGGCCGCCGACACCAGCGGGAACATCACCCGACCGCCGAACCGGTCGGTGAGCGCGCCGACCGGGATCCGGCCGAGGGAGCCGACCACCACCGGCACCGCTACCAGGAGCGACTGCTCGAACGAGGACAGTTCCAGGGAGTCCTTGAAACGCGGACCGAGCGGGCTCAGCAAAGCCCACGCCCAGAAGTTGACGGCGAAACCGACCGTGGCCAGCGTCAGCATCAGCCAGGCCTGCCGGGACACTGGGGCCGCCGGTGTCTCGCTCTTGTTTCCAGACGGCTGGAGCATTCCGTCCGTCCCTTCCTTCTCGCGGTGAGCGGCGCCGGTGCGGGTGCGGGCGCCGCGGGCGCTCGGCGGCGCTGCGCCGTCCGTGGCCCGTAGTCACTATCGGCATCGCAATGGCCCGCTGAGGTGGGCCAACAGTCCTCATCACGGGGCCCGGCGGTCCCCGTTTCCGGCTACCGCGTCACCCGGGGCGGCGTTGTCGAAACGTCGGGACCCGGAGCACCGAAACAGGGCCGTTGGGCCCTAACGCGGCGATGGTCGGGCACGGGACGCTGGAGGGATGTTCGGCAACAACGGCTTCCGCGCGCTCGACCGCCAGGAATGTCTGCGCCTGCTGGCGAAGACCCCGGTCGGCCGCATCGTGTACACGCGGCAGGCGCTGCCCGCGGTCCTCCCGGTGAACTTCGCCCTCGACACGGACGGCGCGGTGGTGCTGCGCACCGGCGCCGACTCCGACCTCGTACGGGCCGTCGACGGCGTCGTGGTCGCGTTCGAGGTGGACGAGTACGACGCCGACGCGCAGTCCGGCTGGAGCGTGGTCGTCACCGGCCGCGCCGACGTGGTGACGGACGCCGCCGAACACGAACGCCTGACCAGGACCGGGCCGCGCTCCTGGGTGGCCAACCCGGACGGGGTCTTCGTCCGCATCGCCGCGGAGATCATCACCGGGCGGGAGATCACGGCTTCCCGCCCGGCGGGCTGAGCCCCTAGTCGTCCAGGTCGAGGGAGGCTCGCGGGGTGCGGGCGCCGTCCGGGCCGTAGCCGAAGCGGATCACCAGCTGGGGGGAGCAGCGGCGCTGGGGGAGGCGGGCCGCGGCGCGCAGGTCGGGCCACTCCATGACCTGGTGCAGCATCGAGGTCCGTACGCCGCGTGTGGTCGCGGTGAGCAGGACGCGCTCCAGGCCCTGTCCGGCGCGCAGCCAGTCCACCGGCCGGTCGTGGGCCGTCCACAGCAGGGCGACCTGGACGTGCCGCTCGAAGCGCAGGGCGGGCAGCCGCAGCGCGGGCAACGGGCCGGTGAAGTCCCGCATCGGCATCCGGCCCGCGGTGTCCTGCGGGCCGAGGGCCGTGACGGGGATGCCGTAGCCCAGGTGCGAACCGGGGGCGGTGATCCAGTTGCGGGTCTCGGCGGTACGGGACGCGAAGGCGCGGTTACGGGTCTCGGCCTCGGCGGTGAGGCGCAGCAGCCTGCGGGTGCGGGCGATGTCGGGTACGTAGAGCCGGGCGCCCTCGGCACGGGCGGCGGCGGCCAGGTCCATCACGACCGGTTCGGGCACCGGGCGGCCGGTGAACGGCATCCGGCTGGTGCGCCGCCGCGCGATGGCCGGGTACAGCCACCGCAGGTCCGGCAACTCCCCCGTCGCGGGCGTGAGTTGTACGGTCGCCAGCAGGTCGGCGTCGCCCCGGGGGTCGGGCAGCAGCCGGATGACCGGTTCCAGGCCCAGCTGGGCGACGGCGACGCGCAGGTTGAGCAGGGCGGCGCCCACGGAGAGGTACTGGGCGCGGTACATCGGGTCGGCCAGCGGCAGGGCCCGCCGTCGGTCCAGGCGCACCTGGAGCGTGCCGGTGACCGGGTCCATGGTGAAGCGCCACGGCTGCGTGTTGTGGATCGACGGTGCCGCCGCGGCCGCGGTCAGCACCGTCTCCAGCACGGTGGCGTCGATCTCCCGGGTCTGCATGGCGACTCCCTACTGTCCTGAAGTCCTCGATGACCTTCGACGACCCTCGATGACCTTCGCTGTGCGGCGCCGTCTTGCGCCGACTTCAGCTTCCGTTGGGGGCCGGTGGCCCGGGGAGGGCCGTACGGTCCTGGTTCGGGGTCCGGAGGGCCGCGTCTTGCCCACGCGTCCGTCCACCCGGCTCAGGTGGCGGGCAGGCCCGTCGCCAGCAGGACCACGCCCAGCGACCCCACCAGCGACACCACCGCCAGCGAACGCGCCAGTTCGGTACGGCCCCTGGCGTGGGCGATGCCGTGTCCGGCGGCGGTGAGCATCACCAGCACGAACAGGGCGAGTTTGGTGGCCAGGGTGCGCCCGTAGCCGGGGTCGGCGAGGGAGGCCCAGGTGACGCCCTTGTGCCAGGCCATGGCCCAGCCGGTGCCCAGTTGCACCGGCAGGAACACCGCCCCGGTGAGCAGGCCGAACCGGCGCCCCGCCTCGGCGGTGAAACGGTCCTTCGCCTCGGCGTCGAGCATCCGGCGGGCCAGCGGCAGGATCACCAGGGACAGGGCGAGTTGCCCGCCGACCCACAGGGCGGCACCGGCCACGTGCAGGAAGCGCACCACCGACCACCAGGTGACGGTGTCCATCACCGGCTCACCTCCACGACGCCGTGGGCGCCGGACTCGGCGTGCCGCATGTCGTGGTCGACGAAGGAGTAGTGGCCCGCCTCGGGGAAGACGGTCTCCACGAACCCGCCCTGCGCGGTGGCCAGGTCGAGGACCTGCGCGCCGCCGGGCTGATCCGGTTTCAGAAGGTACGCGCCCTCCTTGTAGACGGTGTCGAAGACCGTGCCGACGACGTGGAAGGCGATGCCGTCGCCGGGCCCGGCGGCGACCACCCAGAAGCGGGCCCGTTCCCCGGCCTTCACCCGCAGCGGCTGCTTGCCGTACTGGGCGGCGACGCCGTTGAACGCCCAGGCGTCCGGAGTGCCTTCGCGCATCTTGGTGACCTGGGCGGTGGAGCCGGGGGTGCCCAGGTACAGCTCGGAGGAGACGAGGACGTACTCGTGGTCGACCTCGGACAGACCGGGCGGGTCGATGACGACCGCGCCGTACATGCCGTTGCCGATGTGCTGGAGCATCGGGGCGGTGGAGCAGTGGTAGAGCCAGGCGCCCGCGCGCTCGGCGCGGAAGCGGTAGACCAGGCTCTCGCCGGACTGGATGGTGCGCATCGGCTTGTCGGGGGCGAGGGATCCGGCGTGGAAGTCGATGCCGTGGCCCATGCCCTCGTCGTCGTTGACGAGCGTCACCTCGAAGACGTCGCCGACCTTGCCGCGCAGGGTGGGGCCGGGTGCGGTGCCGCCGAAGGTCCACATCTGCTGCTTGACGCCGGGCGCCACCTCCACGTCGGTGTGGGCGGCGCGCAGGGTCACCTTGTGCACCGAGCCGCCCGGGGCCGGGGCCAGTTGGGCGTCCCGGGCCGCCCAGTCGCCGGTGAAGTCGGCGGAGAGGTCGAGGCCGGTGCCGCTGTCGGCGAGGGCGGCGTGCCCGTCGCCGTGCCCCGTGCTGTGCCCGCCCGTACCGTCCTTGACCACGATGTCCAGGGTCATCCCGGCGGCGCGGTGGCCGGGCAGGGTGCACCAGGCCTCCCGGTCGCCGGTGACCGGGCCCAGGTCGAGGGTGTCGGACTGGCCGCGGGAGAGCAGCGGGGTCGCGGGGCCGTCGTCGACCTTGAGGTCATGGCGCTGGGCGTCGTCGTTGGTGACCTCCAGCCGCAGGGAGGTGCCCGGGTCGACCTCGATACGGCTCGGCCGTACGCGCATGGAGGTGAGGGTGACCTCGACGGTGCGGGTGACACCGGTACCGGTGCCGCCGCCCTGCCCGGCGGCTACCGAAGTACCGCCCGTACCACCGCTGTTGGCGACCAGCACCGCCAGCACGGTCAGCACCGCCCCGGCCGCCGTGCCCAGCAGCACCGGCCGCCGCGAGGCAGCGCCCGCGTCGGCGGCGCGTACGCCGCGCGCCATGACGGTGACGGTGAGGGCGAGGAACGCCGCCGCGGCGAGCGCGACGAGCGCGAGGCCGGTCGTGCCGAAGGGGCCGGGCAGCGCCAGCAGCGCCACACCGGCGTTGAGCGCGATCAGCCGGACCGGCCAGCCCCGCTCCAGGACCGCCCGCAGCGCGGCGCGCTCCCTCGGGCCGGTGCCGAGGACGACCGGCAGCAGATACGTCAGCGCCCCGATCAGCACCTGCGCGACCATGCCGACCAGCAGCACCGGGACCAGCGTGCCCACCGGGTCCTGCGCCTCGGCGAGCGGTCGCGCCGCCAGGATGCCCGCGTCCGCCACCACGCCCACGCAGAGCCAGCCGACCGCCGCGCCCAGCATCCAGGCCGCCGCGGCGGAGACGGGCTTGCGCCCGGGCAGCGTACGGGCGAACAGCTCCACGGAGACGGCCACTCCGGCGCCGTACCCGACGACCCCGGCCACCGCCGCCCACCGCCATCCGGCGGCCAGCCCGACGACCGCGACCAGCAGGCCGCCGCCGGTCGGCAGCAGCACGCGGCGGACGGCGTTCGTGGTGCGCTCGGACATCCGTACGCCCAGCACGGTCGGCCACAGCATGAACAGGGTGCCGAGGACGGGCAGGCCGATCCAGCCGAGCAGGGTGAGGTGGACGTGGGCGAGGCGCAGCCCGGCGTACGACCCCGGTCCGGCGTGCCCGGACGCCAGCAGCCAGCCCAGCACCGCGCCGCCGAGCAGCGCCGCCGTGGCCGCGCGGTAGTAGCCGACGACGGGGGCGAGCCGTCCCCCGAGCGCGCCCCGGCCCATGCGCACCAGCACCACCAGATGGGCGGTGACGGCGGCGAGCAGCAGCGCGCAGGCGGCGCCGGTGAGCACCGGCAGGTCGGCCCAGACGCCGGTCAGCAGTCCGGCGACGGCGACGTTGACGGCGGCGAGCCGGGCGGTGCTCCAGCGCTCGTCGGGGGGTTGGGCGTGCAGCAGCGCGGTGGCGAAGTGCTCGCTCCAGATGACCAGGGCGGTGGTGACGGCGCCGAGCAGGAACAGGTGGATCGCCAGCCAGCGGGCGAGGGGCAGGCTCTGCTGGGCGAAGGCCGCCACGAGGGCCAGCGCCGCCCATCCCACCACGAGGACGTGGGCGCGCAGGTGACGCGCCTTCAGGCTGGCGGGCCGGTACCCGCCCCGCCGGGTGGGTGCTGCGAGGGCGACGGGCTTGCCGGTCACGGTGCTCCTTGCGCGGGTGGGCCTCCGGCCAGTACGGCCGCCAGCTCCCGCTGGTGGGGGAAGGTTCCGGGGCGGTAGCCGCACCAGGGTTCCTCGGCGTAGGGGTCGCCGGTGACGCCGTAGGCGCGGGACCGGGAGCCGCCGCAGACGCGGCGGAACTCGCAGGCGCCGCAGCGACCGCCGAGCCGGTCGGCGTCGCGCAGTCCGGTGAAGAGTTCGGAGGTGCGGTAGATCTCGGGGAGGGGGGTGCGGCGGACGTTGCCCGCGCCCAGCGGGAGGAAGCCGCTGGGGTGGACGGTGCCGGTGTGGGAGACGAAGACGAAGCCGCGTCCGGCGTTGACGTCCAGCGGGGGCCTGCGGACGCGTCGGTTGGCGGTGTCGAGACCGAGGTCGGTGGCGCGCGCCCGCAACTCCTCGTAGAGGGGCCCGAGTCCGAGCGCCGGGACGTGGTCCTCCCCCAGGTCGGTGAGGATCTTGCGCTGGAGGGCGACGCGGCGGAAGTGGTGGGCCTCGGTGGTCTTGGCGGGGACGGTCAGGCCGACGTCGTAGACGAAGTTCAGTACGTCCTCGGACTCGGCGGGCGTCAGGACGCCGAGTCCGCGTCCGCGCCCGGTGGGCACCAGGAAGAAGGCGCTCCACAGCATGGCGCCGTGGTCGCTCACGAGGCGGACGACGCCCGGCAGGTCGTGCAGGTTGTGCCGGGTGACCGTGGTGTTGATCTGCACCTTCATGCCGAGGGCGCGGGCGGCGTCCCAGGCGTCCAGCGTCCAGCGGTAGACGCCGGGCACGCCCCGGAAGCCGTCGTGGAGTTCGGCGGTGGAACCGTCCAGGCTGAGGGAGAGCCCGACGGCACCCGCCGCGTGCACCTCGCGCAGGCGGGCCGGGGTGAGGGTGGGGGTACCGGAGGGGGAGACGGCGACGCGGACGCCCGCCTCCTCGCCGTACGCGATCAGCTCCAGCAGATCGGGCCGCTGGAAGGGGTCGCCGCCGGTGATGACGAACAGCGGGGCGGGGTGTCCGAACGCGGCGACCTGGTGCAGCAGGTCCTTGGCGGCGGCGGTGTCCAGCTCCCGCGGGTCGCGGTCGGGCACGGCCTCGGCCCGGCAGTGCAGACAGGCCAGCGGACAGGCCCGGGTGGACTCCCAGATGACGATGAACGGCTTGTCGGCGACGTTCTGGTGCTGTCGCCGGATCGCCCGGACGGCACTCACCGGCACCACCGGGTGGGTCCGGCCGCCCCGCTGTCCGGGCGGATGTGGTGGGCGGCCGGACGATGACCGGCCCGGAGCCGGTACGGCGCCCGCCGCGGAAGGTGACGGGGGAGACAGCCGCACGGGCGCGGGTTGCGGTCGTACACGGAAAACCTCCGGGTCGGTCGTGGATCAGCCTCCGCCCTCCACGGGTTCCGGCGCGGCGGCCGATGAGCCCTTGGGGGTGGGCCGAAGGTCCCTTGTTGGCGGTGAGGGGTGGGGCGCCAGCCCTTCAGGAGCGGCGCGCCTGGCGGGCCGTCGCCACCATCGCCGCGCCCACCCCGGTCAGCGCCGTGCCGAGGCCCGCGACCAGGGTGGTGATCTCCCACGCCTGGTAGGCGGAGAGCAGGGAGGCACGCAGGGTCTCGCCCATGAAGGCGGTCTGGCGCAGCTTGGTCAGCTTCTCGTCGTCGCCGCCCGTGGCGTGGAGTTCCTCCGTGACCTGGGCGTAGGTGCGACCGCCGGTCGCCTTGGCGATGTGGTCCTTGATCATGTCGGCGTAGGCGTGCGCCTGGGGGCCGGTCCGCACCGGCTGGCCGGAGTAGTGGGCCAGGTGGGCGGGGAGTCCGTGGTCCGGGAAGGTGATCTTCTGGGCCTCGAGTTCGCCGCGGATCTCGGAGCGGCCGTCGCGGGCGCGGTAGAGCATGACGGGACCGGCCACCATCAGGGCGGCGCCGACCAGTTGGGCGAACGCCCCGGAACGGGAGCCGCTCATGACGTCACCCCGGCACGGTGGCTGAAGCGCAGGCGCCAGCTCTCGGGGCCACGCTCCAGGTACTCGGTGGCGAAGACGCCGGGGCGGCGCTCCTCCAACTGGGCGAGCAGCGGCAGCGGGTCGTGGGAGGCGACCAGCACGATGGCGCTGTCCGGGGGGAGGGTGTCCAGGGTGTGGAAGACGGTGGCGTGACGGACGGCGTGCGGGACGGTCCGTACGTCGAGTTCGGGGTCGCCGATCTCCTGCGCGCCGCAGGCGCAGCCACCGCAGCCGCAGCCGCCGCCCTGGTTCAGGGGGTCGTCCCGGTCGTCGTCCTTCATGTCCTCTGCTTTCTTGGCTTTCTTGGCTTTCCTGGGATCGGCTGTCCTGGGATCGGTGCGCAGGGATGTCGTACGCGCCGCGACCTCCGCCAGCAGCACCGGCAGCCGCACCTCCGGCGCCGCCGCCAGGAGCGGGAGCACCAGGCCGTTCTCCTTGGCCACGTGCTCCTCGAACAGGACCTGGAGGGCGCGGGCCTCGGCGGCTGCCAGGGGCTGTTCCCTGGCGCCCCGCAGGGCCTCGACGAGCGCGGCCATGCAGCGGTGCTCGCCCACCAGGCTCTCGATGAGCAGCCGGGTGTCGGGCAGCTGGCGGGCGACCGGGTAGAGCACGGCCTCCTTGGCCGCGGCGTGCGGCAGGAGGTCGCGGTCGCAGAAGGTCACCAGCCCGGTGTGCAGCCGGGCCGCGGCGCCCGGGTCCCGGCCCGTGGCCGTGAGCAGCAGCGCGACGCGTCCGGCCAGTTTCCCGGCCAGCCGCGCGTGGTGGGCCTCGGCGGCGGCGAGGGCCGTGGCGTCCTCGGGGTCCGACGCGAGGGTCAGAGCGCTCATGGAGGTCGTCTCCCGTGGGTCACGCCGGTGGGACCGGCCGGTGCGAAGGGTTTTGTCCGCCACGCCCCTTGAGGGAACCGGCA
This sequence comes from Streptomyces sp. NPDC057877, assembly GCF_042796855.1. Classification (NCBI taxonomy): domain Bacteria; kingdom Bacillati; phylum Actinomycetota; class Actinomycetes; order Kitasatosporales; family Streptomycetaceae; genus Streptomyces; species Streptomyces sp. NPDC057877. The sequence continues at coordinate 15,863 of NZ_JBHVMS010000015.1, read as the reverse complement.
TATCGGCCGGGGCGGGCCAGGCACCGGGACGGGGCGTGGCGGACGGTCGTCCGGCGGTGTCAGTCGGGGGTTGCCGGACGGTGACCGGACCGGGAGGGCGTCCCGCGGGCCGCGGCCCCGGGCACGAGAAGACGGGGCCCAGCGGCCGTGCGGCGGTCGTGACGACAGCTCCTGGTCGGTCGGGACCAGCATCGCCGTACGCCGACGGCCGCCGCGTGGGCCGGACAGTCCCCGCCCCACCGACCTCCGGCCCTCCCTCACCAGCCCCGGCAGGGCCCAACGGCCGCCCACATGGGGTACTTCGGCCCAAGCGCCACCCGCCCCCGCCTGTCTAGCGTCCGGCGACATGGACGACGGCAGCCCGACCCGGGGCCCACGACACACCTACGCCCCGAACCCGGGCGCCTGGTGGTCGCGCCGATGTCGGCCGTACCGGTCCCTCGCGCGGCCCGCCCACGTCCGTCCCGCGTCCCGCCCGTGATCCACGGCGGCCCGGCCCCCCGGGGGCGGGGCCACGACGCCGCGTCCGACGACGTCTGAGGCATCGGCACCACCCGGCCAGCACAACCACCTTCACTCCCCCGGCGCATCGAGGCGGCGGATGACCCCCGTGCCGTCGGCTGCCCCCTCTCCAGCCGCCGTCACGCCCTCAGAAGGACGCCGTACATGATCCTGGAAGACCTCCGGACGGCCTGCCGGAAGGACCCCGCGCTGCGCGGTGCCCGCCGTGTCGAGGCGTTGCTGTACCCGGGGCTGTGGGCCATCTGGTCGCACCGCGTCGCGCACCGGCTGCACCGCCTGGGCGTGCCGTTCCTGCCCCGGCTGCTGTCGCAGACGACCCGTGCGCTGACCGGTGTCGAGATCCACCCGGGGGCCGCGATCGGCCGCCGCTGCTTCATCGACCACGGCATGGGCGTCGTGATCGGCGAGACCGCCGTCCTCGGGGACGACGTGATGCTCTACCACCGGGTCACCCTGGGCGGCACCGGCTGGTGGTCCGACACCACCCCCGCCCGCCGCCACCCCCGGGTCGGCGACCGGGTGGTGCTCGGCGTCGGCGCGACCGTCCTCGGCCCGGTGACCGTCGGCGACGACACGCTCGTGGGCGCGCACGCCCTGGTCCTGCGGGACGTCCCCGCCCGCTCCCGCGTCAGCGCCCCGGCCTCGACGCACGAACCCAAGTCCCCCAGAAAGAAGGCATTCCATGGCGACGATCCACCCCTCGGTCACCGCGCTGATCGGGCGCACCCCCCTGGTGGCCCTGCACCGCTTCGGTGAGGACCTCCCCGCGCGCCTGGTGGCCAAGCTCGAGTCCGCCAACCCCGGCGGCAGCGTCAAGGACCGCATCGCGCTGGCGATGATCGAGGACGCCCGGGAGACCGGCGCCCTGCGCCCCGGTCAGCGCCTCGTCGAGCCGACCAGCGGCAACACCGGCATCGGGCTGGCCATGGTGGCCGCCGCGCTGGGCCACCCGGTCACCTTCACCATGCCGGAGAGCATGAGCCTGGAACGCCGCGCCCTGCTGCGGGCCTACGGCGCGGAGCTGGTGCTCACCCCGGCGCCGGAGGGCATGCGCGGTGCCGTGGCCCGCGCCACCGAGCTGGCGGAGGCCCACGGCTGGTTCATGCCGCAGCAGTTCCGCAACCCGGCCAACCCGGACGCCCACCGCCGTACCACCGCCCAGGAGATCTGGCAGGACACCGACGGCAAGGTGGACGTCCTGGTGGCCGGGGTCGGCACCGGCGGCACCGTCACCGGTGTCGGGCAGGTGCTGAAGGCGAAGAAGCCGGGGGTCACGGTGGTGGCCGTGGAGCCCGCCGAGTCGGCGGTGCTGTCGGGCGGCGACCCGGGGCCGCACCGCATCCAGGGACTCGGCGCCGGATTCGTCCCGGATGTCCTGGACACCGGGGTGTACGACACCATCCGGCGGGTCCCGCTCACGCAGGCCCAGGAGGCCGCCCGACGCCTGGCCCGCACCGAGGGCATCCTCGCCGGGGTCTCCAGCGGCGCCGCCCTGCACGCCGCCGCCACCGTCGCCCGGGACCCCCGGCACGAGGGCGCCCTGATCGTGGTCGTCCTGCCCGACACCGGTGAGCGCTATCTGAGCACGGACCTCTTCGCATGAGCCGACGCGCCGCCAGCGGGCCCCAAGGGCCCACCTCCGGGTCCTCGGATCGGGACGGTAGGTCGCCTGGTAAGGGACCTTTGGCCCCAGGTGCGAATCAGGACCGGTACCTACCGTCTTCCAGCATGGAGAACGACCAGAACGCACGGCCGAAGCCGTCGCGCGTAGCTCAGGACTGGCCGCTGGCGGCCCGACGGCTGCTGACCCGCCGCGAGACGTCGGACGACGGGCGTGCGGTGTTCGGTGAGAACGACGGCAAGTGGGAGGGGTTCTACCGGGACCGGTGGGCGCACGACAAGGTGGTGCGGTCCACGCACGGCGTGAACTGCACCGGTTCGTGCTCGTGGATGGTGTACGTCAAGGACGGCATCATCACCTGGGAGCACCAGGCCACCGACTATCCGTCGATCGGCTCGGACTGTCCCGAGTACGAACCCCGCGGCTGCCCGCGCGGGGCCTCGTTCTCCTGGTACACCTACTCCCCCAGCCGGGTCCGCTACCCGTATGTGCGCGGCACCCTGCTGAAGCTGTGGCGCGAGGCCCGGCGCAGGCTCGGTGACCCGGTCGCGGCATGGGCCGAGATCACCGGCGACCCGGCGAAGGCCCGCGCGTACAAGCGGGCCCGCGGCAAGGGCGGTCTGGTGCGCGCGGACTGGGACGAGGTGTCCGAGATGGTCGCCGCGGCCCATGTCCACACGGTGAAGGAGTACGGCCCCGACCGGGTCGCCGGGTTCTCCCCGATCCCCGCGATGTCGATGGCGTCGTTCGCCTCGGGCGCCCGGTTCATGTCGCTGATCGGCGGCACCCTGCTGTCGTTCTACGACTGGTACGCGGACCTGCCGATCGCCTCGCCGCAGGTCTTCGGCGACCAGACGGACGTCCCGGAGGCCGCGGACTGGTGGAACACCGGGTACCTGATCATGTGGGGCTCCAACATCCCCGTGACCCGCACCCCGGACGCGCACTTCCTGACGGAGACCCGCTACAACGGCACCAAGATCGTCGCCGTCAGCCCCGACTACGCCGACAACGTCAAGCACGCCGACGAGTGGATGGCCCCGCACCCGGGCACCGACGGCGCCCTGGCGATGGCGATGGGCCATGTGATCCTCAAGGAGTTCCTGGTCGACCGTGAGGTGCCGTACTTCCAGGACTACCTGCGCAAGTTCACCGACGCGCCGTTCCTGGTCGCCCTGAAGGAGCGCGGCGACGGTCACGTGCCCGACGGGTTCCTGACGGCCGCCGACCTGGGCCGCGACGAGGAGAACGCCGAGTTCAAGACGGTCCTGCTGGACGCGGCCACGGGCGAGCCCGTCGTCCCCAACGGCTCCCTCGGTTTCCGGTGGGGAGAGACCGGTCAGGGCCGCTGGAACCTCGAACTCGGCGACACCGTCCCCGAGATGAGCCTGCTGGAGCGCGCCGAGGAGACCGTCGAGGTCACCCTGCCCCGCTTCGACGAGGGCGCCACCGAGGGCGGCTCGACCATGGTGCGCGGGGTGCCCGTGCGCCGGGTCGGCGGGCGGCTGGTCACCACCGTCTTCGACCTGATGCTGGCGCAGTACGGCGTCGTACGGCCGGGCCTGCCCGGCGTGTGGCCGACCTCGTACGAGGACGCCTCGCAGCCGTACACCCCCGCCTGGCAGGAGACGATCACCTCCGTGCCCGCCGAGCAGGCGGCGCGGATCGGGCGGGAGTTCGCGCGCAACGCGGAGCGGACCAACGGCCGTTCGATGATCGCGCTGGGCGCCGGGACCAACCACTGGTTCCACTCGGACACCATCTACCGGGCGTTCCTCGCGCTGGTGACGATGACCGGCTGCCAGGGCGTCAACGGCGGCGGCTGGGCGCACTACGTGGGCCAGGAGAAGATCCGCCCGATCACCGGCCTGCAGCACCTGGCGTTCGCCTTCGACTGGCAGCGGCCGACCCGGCACATGGCGGGCACCTCGTACTGGTACCTCAACACCGACCAGTGGCGGTACGAGGCGTTCGGCCCCGACGAGCTGGCCTCGCCGCTGGGCGAGGGACGGTTCGCGGGCAAGGCCACGGCCGATGTGCTGGCGCAGGCGGTCCGGCTGGGCTGGACGCCGGGCCACCCCGGCTTCAACCGCAACCCGCTCGACATCACCGACGAGGCGGCCGGGAAGGGCAAGAGCGTCGCCGAGCACATCGTCGACGAGCTGAAGTCCGGCGATCTGAAGTTCGCCGCCGAGGACCCCGACGACCCGGCCAACTTCCCGCGCGTGCTGACCGTGTGGCGGGCCAACCTGCTCGGTTCCTCCGGCAAGGGCAACGAGTACTTCCTGCGCCACCTGCTCGGCACCGACGCCGCGGTCCGCTCCGAGGAGACCCCGCCCGAGGGGCGCCCGCAGGACGTGGTGTGGCGGGACGAGGCGCCCGAGGGCAAGCTCGACCTGCTGGTCACCATGGACTTCCGGATGACGTCCACCAGTCTGATGTCGGACGTGGTCCTCCCGGCGGCCACCTGGTACGAGAAGGACGACCTGTCCTCCACGGACATGCACCCCTTCGTGCACGCCTTCACCCCGGCCATCGCGCCGCCCTGGCAGGCCCGCACCGACTACGACACCTTCCTCACCATCGCCGACCGGTTCAGCGAGCTGGCCCGCGAGCACCTGGGCACCCGCACCGACGTCCTCGCCGTGCCGCTGCTGCACGACACCCCGGACGAACTCGCCCAGCCGGGCGGCGTGGTGCGGGACTGGAGGACCGGCGAGTGCGAGCCGATTCCCGGCAAGACCATGCCGAAGCTCGTCGTCATCGAGCGGGACTACGCCGCCGTGTCCCAGAAGATCCGCGCGGTCGGCCCGCTGCTCGACAAGCTGGGCACCACCACCAAGGGCATCACGGTCCACCCGGACAAGGAGATCGAGGAGCTGCGCCGCCGCAACGGCACGATCCGCGACGGCATCGCCGCCGGACGCCCCTCGCTGGCCACCGCAACCCACATGTGCGAGGCGATCCTCGCCCTGTCCGGCACCACCAACGGGCGTCTGGCGACCGAGGGCTTCCGGGAGCTGGAGCGGCAGACCGGCAGCGAGGGCCTGGTGGAACTCGCCTCCGAGCGGGAGGCGGAGCGCATCACCTTCGCCGACACGCGCACCCAGCCGCGGGCCGTCATGACCTCGTACGAATGGTCGGGCTCGGAGACCGGTGGCCGCCGCTACTCGCCGTTCGTCATCAACGTCGAGCACTTCAAGCCCTGGCACACGCTCACCGGACGGCAGCACTTCTACGTGCAGCACGACTGGATCAGCGAACTCGGCGAGCAGCTCCCCGTCTACCGGCCGCCGCTGAACACGCCCCGGCACTACGGCGACGAGCAGCTCCACGACCGGGACCGCGCGGAGGTCACCGTCCGCTATCTGACCCCGCACTCGAAGTGGTCCATCCACTCGAACTACCAGGACAACAAGTACATGCTCGACCTGTCCCGGGGCGGCCCCACGATCTGGATGTCCGTCGCCGACGCCGAGAAGATCGGCGCCAAGGACAACGAGTGGATCGAGGCGTACAACCGCAACGGCGTCGTCGCGGCCCGGGCGGTGGTCACCCACCGGATGCCCGAGGGCACGGTGTACATGTACCACGCCCAGGACCGCAACGTGAACGTGCCGAAGACCGAGGTCAGCGGCAAGCGCGGCGGCATCCACAACTCGCTGACCAGGCTGCTGCTCAAGCCCACCCACCTCGCGGGCGGCTACGCCCAGTTCACCTACGCCTTCAACTACTACGGCCCGACCGGAAACCAGCGAGACGAGGTCACGGTCATCCGTCGCCGCTCGCAGGACGTGGAGTACTGACATGCGCGTCATGGCCCAGATCGCCATGGTCATGAACCTGGACAAGTGCATTGGCTGCCACACCTGCTCGGTCACCTGCAAGCAGACGTGGACCAACCGCACCGGCGTCGAGTACGCCTGGTTCAACAACGTCGAGACCAAACCCGGCGTCGGCTACCCCCGCCGCTACGAGGACCAGGAGCAGTGGAAGGGCGGCTGGACACTGGACAAGAAGGGCCGTCTGGTCCTGCGCTCCGGCGGCCGGGTACGGCGCCTGCTGTCCCTGTTCTCCAACCCGGACCTGCCGTCCCTCGAGGACTACTACGAGCCGGTCACCTACGACTACGACAACCTCGTCAACGCCCCCGCGGGCAAGGACGTCCCCGTCGCCCGCCCGCGCTCGGTCCTCACCGGCAAGCCCACCGCCATCACCTGGGGCGCCAACTGGGAGGACGGCCTGGGCGGCGCGCCCGAGAACGCGGGCGGCGACCCCAACCTGACCGGTGAGTGGGCGGAGAAGGTGAAGTTCGAGTTCGAGCAGACCTTCCTCTTCCACCTCCCCCGCCTGTGCGAGCACTGCCTCAACCCGGCCTGTGTCTCCGCCTGTCCGTCCGGCGCGATGTACAAGCGGGTCGAGGACGGCATCGTCCTGGTCGACCAGGACAAGTGCCGAGGCTGGCGGATGTGCGTGACGGCGTGCCCGTACAAGAAGGTGTACGTCAACCACGCCACCGGCAAGGCCGAGAAGTGCACGTTCTGCTTCCCGCGCATCGAGGCCGGACAGCCCACGGTGTGCTCGGAGACCTGTGTGGGCCGACTGCGCTACCTGGGCCTGCTCCTCTACGACGCCGACCGCGTCGGCGAGGCGGCGGCGACGCCGGACGAGAAGGACCTGCTGGACGCCCAGCGGAACGTCTTCCTCGACCCGTTCGACCCCGAGGTGATCGCGGCGGCACGGGAGTCCGGCATCCCGGAGGACTGGCTGGACGCCGCCCGCCGCTCGCCGGTGTACGCGCTGGTGTCCAAGTACAAGGTGGCGCTGCCGCTGCACCCGGAGTACCGCACCCTGCCGATGGTCTGGTACGTGCCGCCGCTCTCCCCCGTCCTGGACGCGGTGACGAGCGCGGGCGGCAACCAGGACGACCCCGACCACGTCTTCGCCGCCGTCACCCGGCTGCGGATCCCGCTGGAGTACCTGGCGGAGCTGTTCACCGCCGGGGACACCGACGTGGTGGGCGGCGTGCTGATGAAGCTGACGGCGCTGCGCTCCTTCATGCGGGAGCGGACCCTCGGTGAGCCCGGCGACGAGTCCGTGGTCAAGGCGGTCGGGATGACCGCCCGCGAGGCGGAGGACCTGCACCGGCTGCTCGCCGTCGCCAAGTACGAGGACCGGTACGTCGTCCCGGCCGCGCACAAGGAGGACGCGGCGGCGCTGTCCGCGATGGAGGACCGCTGCCCCGTGGAGACCTCCGGCGACCCGCAGCCCACCGACGGCCGCCGCGTGATGCTCGGCATCCCGACCCTGCGCCGCGCCAAGACAGCCTCGACGGGAGAGACCTCATGAGCCCCCTCCCCGCCACCGTGCCGGGCATCGTCCGCACCAAGGTGAAGGCGGCCCTGCGCCGCCCGCACCGGGACGCGCCCCCGCTGACCCCGGAAGAGACGGAGACGCGGGCGCTGCTGCTGCGGCTGATGTCCCTGCTGCTGCAGTACCCGGACGCCTCGCTCGCCGCCGCCCGTCCGGTGCTCACCGCCACCGTGCAGGCGCTGCCGCCGTCGCCCGCCGCCGAGGAACTGACCGCGTTCACGGCGTGGTTCACCGGCCAGGAGACGGACGCGCTGGAGCGGCACTACGTCGAGATGTTCGACCTGCGCCGCAAGAGCAGCCTCTACCTGACGTACTACCTGCACGGCGACACCCGCCGCCGGGGCATGGCCCTGCTCACGCTGGCGCAGCGCTACCGCGCCACCGGCTGGGACACCGACGGCGGTGAGCTGCCCGACCACCTGCCCGTGGTCCTGGAGTACGCCGCGCTCGCCGGGCCGCGCGCCGGGGAGGCGCCGCTGCGTCAGCACCGGCGCGGGATCGAGCTGATCCACCGGGCGCTGACCGACACGGACTCGCCCTACCGGCACGTCCTGGCCGCGCTGATCTCGCTGCTGCCGCCGCCCACCGAGGCGGATCTGCGAGCGGTCGCGGAACTCGCCGCGCAGGGCCCGCCCAACGAGGACGTCGGCCTCGACCCGTACGGGTCGGGCGAGTTCGCGCCGCCGGACGCGTTCGTGCCGCCCGAGCAGGCCCCGCCGACCCTGATGCCGCCCCTGACGCCCCCGTCATCCCTGGAAGGCCCGCGATGAGCGCCGTAGAAACCCCACCCCTCGCCGCCGCCAGTGGCGCCGACCTGCTGCTGTGGGTCGCGGTGCCCTACATCTGCCTCGCCGTGTTCGCGGTCGGGCACGTGTGGCGCTACCGCCAGGACCAGTTCGGCTGGACGTCCCGCACCAGCCAGCTCCTGGAGCACCGCTGGCTGCGGTTCGGCAGCCCGCTGTTCCACATCGGCGCGTTCATGGTGATCGCCGGGCACGTGGTGGGGCTCGCCGTCCCGGCGTCCTGGACCGAGGCCGTCGGCATCGACGAGCACGTGTACCACAACACCGCCGTGTGGGCGGGCTCGGTCGCCGGGATCGCCATGGTGGCGGGGCTCGGCATGCTCTGCGCGCGCCGCCTGCTGACCCGTCGCATCCGCCTCGGCACCGACCGCAGCGACAAGCTCCTCTTCCCGCTGCTGGCGGCCACCGTGCTGCTCGGCATCATCGCCACCGCCGCGCACAACGTCTTCGGCGAGGGCTACGACTACCGCTCCACCGTCTCCGTGTGGTTCCGCGGTCTGTTCGTCCTCCAGCCGGAGCCGGAGGCCATCGCGGGCGCGCCGCTGCTGTTCCAACTGCACGCCCTCACCGCCTGTCTGCTCTTCGCGGCCTGGCCGTTCACCCGGCTGGTGCACGTGTGGAGCGCGCCGATCGGCTATCTGGCCCGCCCGTACGTGGTCTACCGGCGTCGCGCCGCCACCCCACCGGTGCGGCAGGGCGCCGCCACACGGCACGCGACCGGTGACTGACGCCGGTCCCGATCGGCGGCTCGGCTGGTTGATGACGGTGACCGGCCTGGTCGGCTGGCTGGCCTCCTTCCGGCTCACCGTCGACGACTGGCGGCTGCTGAACGACCCGGCCTACGAGCCCGGCTGCGACATCAGCCCGGTGATCGGCTGCGGCAGCGCGATGGCGAGCCCGCAGGGCAACCTGTTCGGCTTCCCGAACATGCTGCTGGGGCTCGCCGCCTTCGCCGTCGTCGTCACCCTCGGCGTCGCGGTGGTCACCGGGTCCCGGCTGCACCGGGCGGTATGGCTGTCCCTGAACGCCGGGGCGCTGGCCGCCGTCGTCTTCGTGCACTGGCTGATCTGGCAGTCGCTGTACTCCCTCAACCGGCTGTGCCCGTACTGCGCGGTGGTGTGGGTCGTCACCATCGCCCTGTTCTGGTACCTGACCCTGCACAACTTCAGACGCCACCTCGGCCTCGCCGTGCGGGAGAACCACTGGCTGGTCCTGTCCGGCTGGTACGGCGTGATCGCGGTGCTCGTCCTCACCCGCTTCTGGACGTACTGGAGTGGTCTGCTGTGACCAAGTCCCTCCCCGACACCGCCCTGCCGCGTGTCCTGCGTCCCGGCGGGGTGGGACTGACCCGCTGGATGCTCGACGCGCTCGCCGTCGGGCCCGCGGACCGGGTGGTGGAACTGGCGGCGGGGCTCGGCGCCACCGCCCGTCTGACGCTGGTGCGCGCCCCGGCGGGCTACACCGCAGTGGACCGGGACCCGGCCGCGGTGGCGGCCCTGAGCACCTTCACCGCCACCGCCGCGACGAACGTCCGCGCGGTCTGGGCGGACGCGTCGGCCACCGGTCTGCCGCCCGGGAGCGCCACCGTCGTCTACGGCGAGGCGATGCTCACCCCGCGGCCCGAACCCGACCGACGGCTCGTCATCCGGGAGGCGCGCCGCCTCCTCGACGGCACCACCGGCCGCTACGGCATCCACGAACTGTGCCTCCTGCCGGACGGCCCCGACTGTGCCCGCCCGCTGACCCCGGCCCACTGGAGCGGACTGCTCGCCGAGGAGGGCTTCACGGTCACCGCCCGCCGGACGGCGCCCATGCGGGGCGTGTTCCGCCGCCACCGGGCCCACCTGGCCGCCGTCAGCCTGATCGCCGTACCCACTCCCTGAAGGGCTGCCGCCGGGGCACGTGCTGTCACGGGCGGGGTGCTCCGGACGCCTCCAGGCGGGCAGTGGTCTCGGTGCCGAGTTCGCGGTCGGGGACTCCTTCGAGGCCGAGTCGGGCACCCAGAGCGCGCGGGGGCAGTCGGCGGAGGCCCCCGTGACCGGTACGCCCGAACTGTGCCGTCGGCGTGGGGTGTTCGGGCGCACCTGGCAGTGGGGTACGGGACTGTCCTCGCGGATCAGCTCTCGGTCAGTGTCACCGTCTGCCCGCTCCGGGCGTGGAACCGAGGCAGCGGCAGACCCGCGTCCGTGTTCAGCTCCATCAGCGTGGCCTCGACATGGGCGGGGCCCGTCCGGAAGGTGGTGTGGGTGGACGGCTTGCCGGTGTTGGTCCAGCTGCGCTGGACGCCGTCGCAGATGGCGGGGGTGCCGTTGATGCCGTGGCGGACCTGGTCGGGGTCCTGGCGTACGGAGGAGCTGACGAAGACCGGTCCGCTGCCGCCGGTGCAGCGGTAGGTGCCGGTCAGGGTGACGGTGCCGTCGGGGGCGACGCGGGCGGTCGGGTCGACGGTGACCGTCTCGTAGGGGTCGGCGGACGCGGGCGTCGCGAGCAGCAGCGTCGCGGCGGCCGTGCCGAGCAGGGCGCGTAGGGACATCGGGGGCCTCCTTGGTGAGGGAGCGGGGCCTCCACTCGTACCCGCCGCCCGCGCCGACCCCCGTGACCGTCACCCCTTCGGTGGCGAGTCCGGCCCGGTCACGGCAGCACCGCGAACCCGTCGAGTTCCACCAGCGCCGCCTCGTCCCACAGCCGTACGACCTCCACCACCGCCATCGCCGGGTAGTCGCGGCCCGCCAGCTCCCGCCAGACACGGCCGAGTGCGGCGGCGTGGGCGCGGTAGGCGGCGACGTCGGTGGTGTAGACGGTGACACGGGCGAGGTCGGACGGGGTGCCGCCGGTGGCGTGCAGGGCGGTGAGGAGGTTGGTGAGGGCGCGGCGGAACTGCTCGGGGAGGGTGCTGCCCGTGATCTTGCCGTCCTCGTCGAGCGCGGTCTGTCCGGCGAGGAAGACGACGCGGTTGCCGGTGGCGACGACGGCGTGCGAGAAGCCGGTGGGCGGGGAGAGGGCGGGCGGGTTGACGCGTTCAGTGGCCACCCTGGCTCCTCTCGGCGGCGTACAGCCGACTGGCGATGATCCCGCGCTGCACCTCGCTCGCGCCCTCGTAGATGCGTGGGGCGCGGACCTCGCGGTAGAGGTGTTCGAGGAGGTGGCCCCGGCGCAGGGCGCGGGCGCCGTGCAGTTGGACGGCGGTGTCGACGACGTACTGGGCGGTCTCGGTGGCGAGGAGTTTCGCCATGGCGGCCCGTAGGGGTATGTCGGCGGCGCCTTCGTCGTACGCCGTCGCCGCCGCGTACACCATCAGCCGGGCCGCCTCGGTGCGCAGGGCCATCTCGGCGACCTGGTGGGCCACCGTCTGGAGGTCGCTCAGCGTGCCGCCGAAGGCCTTGCGGTGCGCGGTGTGGTCGAGGGTCGCGTCCAGCGCGGCCTGCGCCATGCCGACGGCGAAGGCGCCGACGCTGGGGCGGAAGAGGTTGAGGGTGCCCATGGCGACCCGGAAGCCGTGACCGGGCTCCCCGAGCACGTCGGCGGCGGTGACCGGTACGGCGTCGAAGCGGAGGGTGCCGACGGGGTGCGGGGAGAGCATGTCGAGGGCGGCGCCGGTGAGTCCGGGGCGGTCGGCGGGGACCAGGAAGGCGGTCACGCCGCGCGCTCCGGCCACGTCGGGTTCCGTGCGGGCGAAGACGGTGTAGAAGTCGGCCTCGGGGGCGTTGGAGATCCAGCACTTGTCGCCGGTGAGGCGCCAGCCGTCCGCGCCGTCCGGCGTCGCCCGCAGCGCCAGCGCCGCCGCGTCCGAGCCCGCCTCCGGCTCGGTGAGGGCGAAGGCGGCCACCGTGGTGCCGTCGCTCACGCCCGGCAGCCAGCGGGCGCGCTGGGCGTCGGTGCCGTGGGTGTGCACGGGGTGGGCGCCCAGGCCCTGGAGGGCGAGGGCGGTCTCCGCCTCGCTGCAGGACCGGGCGAGGGACTCGCGCGTCAGGCAGAGGTCGAGCGCGCCGGAGGTGAACAGCCGGGACAGCAGGCCCAGTCGGCCCAGTTCGGCGAGGAGCGGGCGGTTGACCCGGCCCGGTTCGCCCTGGTCGGCGAGCGGGCGCAGCTGGCGGTCGGCGCGGGTGCGCAGCTCGGCGCACCAGGCCAGTCGGTCGGGGTCGAGCGAGAATGCGGGCACGGCCGGTCCTCCCTCACTGAGCACGTCCCCCGACGGTATCGCGCTCCGTTGACTGCCGTCACCAACGCGCTACGCTCGGATGACCAGTACGCCGCCCACCAGCCAAGGGGGCGCACCATCATGGACGGTCACACCCGCTCCGCCCACGTCGACACCTTTACGCGGGACCACCTCCCGCCCCCCGACCAGTGGCCCCACCTCCGCTTCGACCTGCCGGAGCTGCGCTACCCGGAGCGGCTGAACTGCGCCGCCGCACTGCTGCACGGGCCGCCCCCCGACCGCCCCGTCTTCCGCACCCCCACCGGCCCGCCCTGGACCTACGGCGACCTGCGCGCCCGCGTCGACCGGCTCGCGCATCTGCTCACCGGGGACCTCGGCGTCGTCCCCGGCAACCGGGTGCTGCTGCGCGGCCCCACCACCCCCTGGCTGGCCGCCTGCTGGCTCGCGGTGCTGAAGGCGGGCGCGGTCGCGGTGACCGTGCTGGCCCAGCAACGCCCCGGCGAACTGCGCACGATGTGCGAGATCGCGCGGGTCCGGCACGCCCTGTGCGACATCCGCTCCGTCGACGACCTCGCCAAGGCCGAGATTTCGGACCTGCGGATCGTCACCTACGGCGGGGACGGCCCCGACGATCTCCTCAACCGCCCGGCGCCGGACACCCCGTACCCGGCCGTGGACACCGCCGCCGACGACGTCGCGCTGATCGCCTTCACCTCCGGCACCACCGGCCGCCCCAAGGGGTGCGTCCACTTCCACCGGGACGTCCTCGCGATCGCCGACACCTTCTCCCGGCACGTCCTGCGCCCGCGCGCCGACGACGTGTTCGCGGGCAGTCCGCCACTCGGGTTCACCTTCGGGCTCGGCGGACTCGTCGTCTTCCCGCTGCGGGCCGGTGCCAGCGCGCTGCTGCTCGAACAGGCCGGTCCGGCGCGGCTGTTGCCCGCGATCGCCGAGCACCGCGTGTCCGTGCTGTTCACCGCGCCCACCGCCTACCGCGCGATGCTCGGCGAACTCGACGGCCACGACGTGACCAGTCTGCGCCGCTGTGTCTCGGCGGGCGAGAACCTGCCCGCCGCCACCTGGCACGCCTGGCACGAACGCACCGGCCTGCGCGTCATCAACGGCATCGGCGCCACCGAACTGCTGCACATCTTCGTCTCCGCCGCCGACGACCACATCCGGCCCGGCACCACGGGCGTGCCCGTACCGGGCTGGTACGCGCGCGTGCAGGACGCCGACGGCGAACCGGTGCCCGACGGCGAGCCGGGCCTGCTGGCGGTGCGCGGCCCGGTCGGCTGCCGCTATCTCGACGACCCCCGGCAGCGGCAGTACGTCCGCGACGGATGGAACATCACCGGCGACACCTACGTCCGCGAACCCGACGGCTACTTCCGCTACGTCGCCCGCGCCGACGACATGATCATCTCGGCCGGGTACAACATCGCCGGACCGGAGGTCGAGGACGCGCTGCTGCGCCATCCGCACGTGGTCGAGGCGGCCGTCGTCGGGCACCCCGACGAGGCACGCGGGATGGCGGTGGTGGCGTACGTCGTGGTCCGTGAGGGCGCGCCCCGGGACGCCGAGGCGCTGCGCGCCTCCGTCAAGGCCGAGCTGGCGCCGTACAAGTGCCCGCGCGCGATCGTCTTCCTGGACGCGCTGCCGCGCACCGCCACCGGGAAACTCCAGCGGTTCCGGCTGCGTACCCCGGATGACCAGCGGTGATCCATACAACGAACCGCACGCCGTTAAGATGATCAACGTGTCCGACCAGCACGCTCCCCGGTCCCTGATCGTCACGCTCTACGGCGCGTACGGCCGCTTCCTGCCCGGCCCGATGCCCGTCGCCGAGCTGATCCGTCTGCTGGCGGCGGTGGGCGTGGACGCGCCCTCGGTGCGCTCCTCGGTGTCCCGGCTCAAGCGGCGCGGCCTGCTGGTGCCCGCGCGCACCGCGCAGGACACCGCCGGTTACGAACTCTCCCCCGACGCCCGCCAGTTGCTCGACGACGGCGACCGGCGCATCTACGCCACCGCCCCCGCCGAGGACGAGGGCTGGGTGCTCGCCGTGTTCTCCGTGCCGGAGTCGGAGCGGCAGAAGCGGCACGTCCTGCGCTCCCGGCTGGCCGGACTCGGCTTCGGCACCGCCGCGCCCGGCGTGTGGATCGCCCCCGCCCGGCTGTACGAGGAGACCCGGCACACCCTTGAGCGGCTGCGCCTGAACGCCTACGTCGACTTCTTCCGCGGTGCCCACCTCGGTTTCGCGCCCACCGTGGAGGCGGTCGCCCGCTGGTGGGACCTGGCGGCCATCGCCAAGCAGCACGAGGCGTTCCTCGACCGCCACGCGCGCGTGCTGGACGACTGGTCGCGGCGCGCCGACACCCCGCCCGAGGAGGCCTACCGCGACTACCTCCTCGCCCTCGACTCCTGGCGCCACCTCCCCTACGCCGACCCCGGACTCCCCGCGCACCTCCTGCCCGCCGACTGGCCGGGCGCGCGCTCGGCCGCCGTCTTCCGGGAACTGCACGAGCGGCTGCGGGACGCGGGGGCCGAGTTCGCCGGGCTCTGACTCCGGCTGCGGACATGCGGTGATTCCGGCGACAAGTCCCCTGTGATCTCAACCACATCGCGCGTCACTCATGGAACCCTCAGCTTCTTCTCTTCCTCTTCTCAAGGTTCTTACCTAGCGTTCGTTGAGCCCCATGCCAGCAGAGAAAGAGGATGTCGCGCATGACCACCACGGCAAGGGCTCAGGGAGCCACGGTCTGGCTCACCGGGCTGCCGAGCGCGGGCAAGACGACGATCGCCCGCCTGCTCGGGGACCGGCTGAGAGCGGAGGGACACCGGGTGGAGGTGCTCGACGGCGACGAGATCCGCCGCTTCCTCTCCGCCGGGCTGGGCTTCTCCCGCGAGGACCGCAACACCAACGTCCAGCGCATCGGCCTGGTCTCGGAGGTGCTGGCCCGCAACGGCGTCCTGTCCGTCGTCCCGGTCATCGCCCCCTACGCCGACAGCCGCGAGGCCGTCCGCAGACGCCACGAGGCGAGCGCCACGCCGTACGTGGAAGTGCATGTCGCCACCCCCGTCGAGGTGTGCAGCGAGCGGGACGTGAAGGGCCTGTACGCCCAGCAGGCGGCGGGCGAACTGACCGGGCTGACGGGCGTCGACGACCCGTACGAGGAGCCCGTGGACCCGGCGCTGGTGCTCAAGACGCAGGACCAGACCCCACGGGAGTCGGCCGACCTGGTGTACGCGGCGCTGGCCGAGCGGGGGCTCGTATGAGTGAGTTCACGCTGTCCCACCTGGACGCGCTGGAGTCCGAGGCGGTCCATATCTTCCGTGAGGTGGCGGGCGAGTTCGAGAAGCCGGTGATCCTCTTCTCCGGCGGCAA
>NZ_JBHVMS010000014.1:0-211745 GCF_042796855.1 Streptomyces sp. NPDC057877 | reverse complement strand
TCATGGTCGGCGAAATGCAGCTGGAACGACGAAACACCGGGCAGAGTCCCGGCGGGCGCCCGGATCTCAGCCGGGAAATTCGGCAACGTCGACAGGTCGTTCCCGAACGACGCCGTCTCCGAGGTGAACCGGTCCCCGGTGAGCTGCATCCCGTCACCCGAGTCCCCCGCGAACCTGATGATCACCCGGTCCAGGCGGCGGACGGTCTTGGCTCCGTCCGCCTTGCGCTGCTCTCCTACGACGGCTCCGTCGGTCTGTTCCGCATGCTCCGCTGGGCTGCTGACCTGGCTGGTCACTGAACTGGACCTCCTTCGAGGCGAGTGTCTGGGAGAGGCCTTCCCACAGACCCTCCCGAATTCAACCCTACGTCCCTTGAGTACGGCTTCCCCTGGTGATCCGCACGAGTCAGGAGCCAAGCGCCCGCGTCCAGATACCGGAATCAGGAGTTCAGATAGGTGAGAACCGCGAGAACGCGCCGGTGATCGCCGTCGCTAGGGGACAGCCCGAGCTTGAGGAAGATGTTGCTGACATGCTTCTCGACCGCTCCGTCACTGACCACCAGCTGGCGGGCGATCGCGGAGTTGGTCCGCCCTTCCGCCATCAGGCCCAGCACCTCGCGCTCGCGCGGGGTGAGCCCCGCGAGCACGTCCTGCTTGCGGGAGCGGCCGAGCAGCTGCGCGACCACCTCGGGGTCGAGCGCCGTACCGCCCCGCGCCACCCGGACCACCGCGTCCACGAACTCCCGGACCTCCGCCACCCGGTCCTTCAGCAGATAGCCGACGCCGTGGCTGGATCCGGCCAGCAGTTCGGTGGCGTAGCGCTCCTCCACGTACTGCGACAGCACCAGCACCCCGAGCCCCGGATGCGCCTTGCGCAGCCGTACGGCGGCCCGTACGCCCTCGTCCGTATGGGTCGGCGGCATCCGTACGTCCGCCACCACCACGTCCGGCAGCGCGCCCTCCGCGTCCAGCTCGGTGATCGTCTTGATCAGGGCCTCCGCGTCACCGACCCCGGCGACGACCTCGTGCCCGCGGTCGGTCAGCAACCGGGTGAGGCCCTCCCGGAGCAGTACCGAGTCCTCCGCGATGACCACCCGCACCCTGTCCTCCACGATCCCTCGGCCCCCCACAGCCTGTTCGGGTCGTACACCCTGTACGACCCGTTCGACAGTCAAGCATTCCAGTCTTCGGGCTCGGGGGCGCCCGGAGTGGGGGAAGAGGGGGTGGAAACGAGTGGGTTCGGGCCGGGGGAGGGGCTGAATCGAACCTGATGGGGGGCGGGGCCCAGCCGCGCCGCCACGCTGTCGTTACGGCGGCTGCCCGGTCACGCGCGTCGCTCTCCGGCGGCTCCTGCCGTCACGCGCGCGCTCTCCGGCGGCTGCCCGGTCACGCGCGCGCTCTCCGGAGGCTCCCCCTTACGGCGGCTCCCGTCGCTACCCGCGCCGCCACGGCAGCTCCGCCGTCACCCGCGTAGGACCGCCCGCCGGGGAGTCGACCACCAGGATGCCGTCCACGGCGTCCAGGCGCTCGGCGAGCCCCGCCAGGCCGGACCCGGCGGTGGTCGCGGCGCCGCCCACGCCGTCGTCGGTGACCTGGAGCATCAGACGGTTCTCGGACCGCCATACGTCCACGGTCGCCCGGGTGGCCCGCGCGTGCTTGCTGATGTTCTGGAGGAGTTCGGAGACGGTGAAGTAGGCGATGCCCTCGATCGCGGGCGCGGGCCGCTCGGACAGGTCCACCTCGACCGTCACCGGCACCGTGCAGCGCGAGGCGACCGAGGAGAGCGCCGCGTCCAGGCCACGGTCGGTGAGGACGGCCGGGTGGATGCCGCGCGCCAGGTCGCGCAGTTCCTGGAGCGCCGTCTTCACCTCGCCGTGCGCCTCGTCCACCATCCGCGCCGCCGCCTGCGGGTCCTCCGCCAGCTTCTCCTTCGCCAGTCCGAGGTCCATCGCCAGGCTGACCAGGCGGGCCTGCGCCCCGTCGTGCAGGTCACGCTCGATGCGGCGCAGATCGGCCGCCGCCGTGTCGACCACGACGCCCCGGTCCGACTCCAGCTCCTCCACCCGCGACGCCAGCCGCGACGGCCCGAGCAGCCCGTGCACCAGCACCCGGTCCACCATCGTCAGCGCCCGCACGATCCAGGGCGTGGCCAGGGTGAACAGCAGCCCGACCCCCGCCGTGACGGTGATCTCGAACGGGTTGTCCAGATAGACGCCGTGCGTCTCGTCGCCGTACAGCTGGAGCCCGTCCTGACCGCCGTACACCGGGAAGAGCCAGAACCACAGCGGGTACGTCAGCATCGCCCAGCCGTAGGTGAAGAAGCTGATCGCGACGGAGAAGGAGAACACCGCCCACGGCAGCCGCACCACGGCGAACAGCAGGTGCCGCCATGACGTGCCGCTCTTGAGGACGGCGCCCATCCACGCCAGCGCGCCCCCGTCGCCCCGCACCCGCACCGGCTCCGGCGCGGCCACGTCGAGCCCGAGCAGCCCGCGCGCCAGCCCCCGCTCCACCGCCCCGAACCCACGGCACCCCGCGAGGCCCGCCGCCAGCACCGGAACGCCGAGGAAGGTCACCAGCAGACCCGCGCCGAGCGCCACCATCGTCACCGCGTAGGTGAACAGCAGCACGGCCATCGGCAGGCTGAGCAGCACATACGCCAGCTCGCGCCAGCTGCGCGCCTCGAACGGCGCCCGCAGGGGAGCGGGGAGCCGGTGGCGGCGGTCGTCGGGCCTGGTCGGGTAGCCGTACTCCTGCCCGTACTCCATGGTGGTCATCCCTGTGGTCCCGTTCTGCTCGTCGGTCGGCCGCGTCGTGCGTCGTGCGTCGTGCGGTGTGTGCCGTGCGGTGTGTGCCCTGTGCCCTGTGCCGTGTGCTGTGTGTTCCAGCTTGCTCGGCCGGGGGAGTGGGGACCATGGAGTCCGTCGGCGTCCTGAACGGGGGGTTTTCCCTACCCCGTCACTGCCGCTGCCGGTCCCGCCAGGGCAGTTCGGCGGTGACGGTGGTCGGCCCGCCCTCCGGCGAGTCGACGACGAACAGCCCGTCCACGGCGCCCAGCCGCTCCGCGAGCCCGCGCATGCCCGTACCGCCGTCGAGGCTCGCCCCGCCGCGGCCGTCGTCGCCGACCTGGATCAGCAGCCGGTCGTCCGTGCGCCACACGTCGACGGAGGCGGACTCCGCGCCGCTGTGCTTGCTGACGTTCTGGAGGAGTTCGGAGACGGTGAAGTAGGCGATGCCCTCGATGGCCTCCGCCGGTCTCGACTCCAGGTCGACCGTCACCTTCACCGGCACCGTGCAGCGCGAGGCGACCGAGGAGAGCGCCGCGTCCAGGCCGCGGTCGGTGAGGACGGCCGGATGGATGCCGCGCGCCAGGTCCCGTAGCTCCTGGAGCGCCAGCTTCACCTCGCCGTGCGCCTCCTCGACCATCGCCGCGACCTGGTCGTCGGCCTGACCGTCCAGCAGCTTCTCCTTGGCCAGGCCCAGCCCCATGGCCAGGTTGACCAGGCGGGCCTGCGCCCCGTCGTGCAGATCGCGTTCGATACGACGCAGATCGGCCGCCGCCGTGTCGACCACGACGCCCCGGTCCGACTCCAGCTCCGCGATCCGCCGCTCCAGCTCGTCGGACGGCGACAGCAGCCCGCGCACCATCGCCCGGTCCGCGTTGGTCAGCCCCCGCGCGATGAACGGCAGTACGGGCCACAGCACGAACAGCGACACCAGCGTGACGGTGAAGGTGAGGATGCCCCACGGCAGCCGGATGAAGTCGTACAGCACGGTCCGCCAGCCCACCGGGTCCTTCAGCGCCATCCACAGCTGTGCGAAGACGCCGTTCTTCGTGCTGCGCAGCGGCAGTGGGCTCGGCTCGTCGATCCGCACCCCGAGCAGCGCCCTGGCCCGGGCCCGCTCCAGCTTGCCCAGTTGCCGCGCACCCATCAGACCCGCCGCGAGCAGCGGGAAACCGATCACCGTGACGGTCAGGAAGGCGCTGGTGAACAGCACCGTCACCGTGTAGACGAACCCGATCAGCGCCATCGGGAAGTTCACCAGGAGATGCGCGATCTCCTTCCAGGTGTGGGCGGCGTAGGCGAACCGGACCGGGGGCGGTCGGTCATCGGCGGCGTACCGGTCGTGGCGCGCGGACGGGAGGCGTTCGGTCATACGGGTTAGCGTGCCGCCTGCCGTGCCCCGGCGCCATGAGGTGGGCCGCCGCGAAGCACCGGGGGATAACCCCACCCCGGCGGCGGCCGGGCCCCCGCCGCGCGTCTCGCCGTCGCTCGATGTGTCTCGCGTGGGTCTCAAGGTGCGACGGGCTGCTTACCGTCTCTTTAACAGGGCCTAGACTCACACCAGGTCACACCGGGCACATGGCAGGGAGCGAGGGTGACGGACGTGCGGGAACCGACCGTCGTACTGGCGGCGGACTACTTCCAGTCGTACTCGGTCGTCGGGCTGCTGGCCGTCGTCGGCATGCTCTTCGTCGCCGTGGCCTTCGGCGCCGGACGGCTGCTGCGGCCCGTGGTCCCCACCCCCGAGAAGCTCCTGACGTACGAATGCGGTGTCGACCCCGTGGGCGAGGGCTGGGCCCACACCCAGGTCCGCTACTACGTCTACGCCTTCCTCTACGTCATCTTCGCGGTCGACTCGATCTTCCTGTTCCCGTGGGCCACGGTCTTCGCCGCCCCCGGCTACGGCGCGACGACCCTCGTGGAGATGTTCCTCTTCCTCGGCTTCCTGGCCGTGGGCCTGCTGTACGCCTACAAGAAGGGCGTTCTGGCATGGACGTGACCCCCTCCACCGAACCGGTGCCGCTCCCCGAACCCAAGCGGCTGGGCGCGCTCTCCCGGCTCGCCCCCGAGCCGATGAAGGTCGTCCTGAACTGGGGCCGCCGCTACTCGCTCTGGGTCTTCAACTTCGGCCTCGCCTGCTGCGCGATCGAGTTCATCGCCGCGTCGATGGCCCGCCACGACTTCATCCGCCTCGGCGTCATCCCCTTCGCGCCGGGCCCGCGGCAGGCCGACCTGATGGTCGTCTCCGGCACGGTCACCGACAAGATGGCGCCCGCCGTGAAGCGCCTCTACGAGCAGATGCCCGAGCCGAAGTACGTCATCTCCTTCGGTGCCTGCTCCAACTGCGGCGGCCCGTACTGGGACTCGTACTCGGTGACGAAGGGCGTCGACCAGATCATCCCCGTCGACGTCTACGTCCCCGGCTGCCCGCCCCGCCCCGAGGCGCTGCTCCAGGGCATCCTCAAGCTCCAGGAGAAGATCGCTCGGGAGTCCCTCAGCGAGCGCTACGGCGACGGCGGCGCCGCCCGTCCCTCGGCGGCGGCACTCCAGAGCGGCCTGGTGCGCGGGCCGGAGGTGCGGGGATGACCATGGTCGGCTGGCTGCCCGCCCCCGCCGAGGAACTCTTCGGTACGGACGCCACGGCCGAGGAGTCCTACGAGGTCCTGACCGTGGACGTCCCGCCCGCCTCCTGGCTCACCGCCCTGCGGACGGCGCGCGACCGGCTCGGCTGCGCCTACTTCGATTGGCTGAGCGCGGTCGACGAGCCCGGCACCGGCTTCCGCGTCGCGGCCCATGTCGTCGCCCTCGAGCCGGTACGGCGCCTGCTGCTGCGCACGACCGTCCCGCACGAGGCACCCGGCCTCCCCTCCGCCGTCGGCGTCTACGCGGGCGCGGCCTGGCACGAACGCGAGACGCACGAGATGTTCGGCGTCACCTTCGAGGGCCACCCGGGCCTCGACCACCTCCTCCTGCCGGAGACCTTCGAGGGCCACCCCCTGCGCAAGGACTTCGTCCTCGCGGCCCGCGTGGCCAAGGCCTGGCCCGGCGCGAAGGAACCGGGGGAGTCGGAGCACGGTGGCCCCAAGCGCCGCCAGATGCTCCCGCCCGGTGTCCCCGACCCCAACGAGTGGGGCCCCCAGAAGGGCCAGCTCCCCCCGGCCCCGGCCCGTCCCGCCCGCGGCACCCGCACCTCCGGCGAACGCCCGCCGCGCCGCACGCGCACGGCGGCGGAGGGGTCGGCGACGCAGGCGGCGACCGGTGGGACCGGCGGAACCGGCGGAACCGGCGGAACCGGCGGAACCGGTGGGACCGGTGGGACTGTGGGGACCGGTGGGGCTGATGTTGCCGGTGGGGCTGGTACTGCCGCAGATGCCGCTGGTGCGTCCGGGCCCGCGCGTCCTCGGCGTTCGCGGAGCGCCAACGAGGGGTCGGCCAGCCAGCGTCCGGGCACCACGGAGGGCGCGGCCACTCCGACCGCTCCGGACGCCCCTTGGCACCACGCCCGTCCGGCCTTCGAGGAACCCGAACCGGAGCCGCAGGGCGCGACACCCAAGGACTCGCCCCCCGAGGCGCCGACGACGACTCCCGAGGCCCCGATGAGTCCTGAGGCCCCGAAGACTCCCGAGGACCCTGTGAGTCCTGAGGCCCCGAAGACTCCCGAGAACCCTGTGAGTCCTGAGGCCCCGAAGACCGCTGAGGACCCCGTGAGTCCTGAGGCCCCGAAGACCGCTGAGGACCCCGTGAGTCCTGAGGCCCCGAAGACCGCTGAAGACTCCGTGAGTCCCGAGGCCCCGAAGACCGCCGAGGACCCCGTAAGTCCCGAGGCCCCGAGAACTGGCGAAGACCCGACGACCCCCGAAGACTCCGCAGGAGGCCCGCAGTGAACGACGCGCTGGACGTCGCCCTGCGACTCCTGGTCGTCTTCGGCGTCTTCCTCACCTTCCCCCTGCTCATCGGCCAGACCGAGCACAAGGTCATGGCCCATATGCAGGGCCGCCTCGGACCGATGTACGCGGGCGGCTTCCACGGCTGGGCCCAGCTCATCGCGGACGGGGTGAAGTTCGCGCAGAAGGAGGACGTCGTCCCGGCGGGCGCGGACCGCCGTATCTTCCAACTCGCTCCCGCCGTCGCCCTCCTGCCGTACCTCCTCGTCCTGCTCGCCATCCCGATCGGCCCGGGCGAGGGCGCCGTCGGTGAGGTCATCGACGCGGGCATCTTCTTCGTCCTGGCCGTGATGGGCGTCGGCGTCCTCGGTTCCCTCATGGCCGGGTGGGCTTCCGCCAACAAGTTCTCCCTCCTCGGCGGCCTGCGCACCGCCGCCCAGTTGCTCGCCTACGAACTGCCGATGCTGCTCGCCGCCGCCTCGGTGGCCATGGCGGCGGGCACGGTCTCCCTCCCCGGCATCCTCGACGCCTTCGAGTGGTGGTGGCTTCCCTGGCAGATCGTCGGCGCGATCGTCTTCTTCGTCGCCGGTCTCGCTGAACTCCAGCGCCCGCCGTTCGACATGCCGGTGGCCGACTCGGAGATCATCTTCGGTGCGTACACCGAGTACACCGGTCTGCGCTTCGCCCTCTTCCTCCTCGCCGAGTACGCCGGGATCGTCATCCTCTGCGGCCTGACCACCGTCCTGTTCCTGGGCGGCTGGCACGGCCCCTGGGGTGCCGACGGCCTCGGCTGGGTCTGGACCCTGCTCAAGGCGGCCGTCCTCGCCTTCCTGGTCATCTGGCTCCGCGTCACCTACCCCCGCCTGCGCGAGGACCAGCTCCAGAAGCTGTCCTGGACCCTCCTCGTCCCCCTCTCCCTCGCCCAGATCGCCCTCACCGGCGTCGTCAAGGTGGTGATCTCCTGATGGCCCCCGTTCCGGGCACCGGCCTCGCCAAGGGCCTGGCCGTCACCCTCCGCACGATGACCCGCAGGTCGGTCACCGAGCAGTACCCCGACGCCCAGCCCGACCTCCCGCCCCGCACCCGCGGAGTGATCGGCCTGTTCGAGGAGAACTGCACGGTCTGCATGCTCTGCGCCCGTGAGTGCCCCGACTGGTGCATCTACATCGACTCCCACAAGGAGACGATCCCGGCGGCCACCCCCGGCGGCCGTGAGCGCAGCCGCAACGTCCTCGACCGCTTCGCCATCGACTTCTCCCTGTGCATGTACTGCGGTATCTGCATCGAGGTCTGTCCTTTCGACGCGCTGTTCTGGTCCCCCGAGTTCGAGTACGCCGAGACCGACATCCGCGACCTCACCCACGAGCGCGACAAGCTCCGCGAGTGGATGTGGACGGTCCCCGCGCCCCCCGCCCTCGACCCCGCGGCGGAGGAGCCCAAGGAGATCGCCGCCGCCCGCAAGACCGCCGAGAAGCTCGCGGCCCAGCAGGAAGCCGAGTCCACCGCGGACCCGGACGGGAAGCCGGGGTCCGGCACGGGCACGGCCTCCGCCTCGACCCCCCACGCCGACGAGCAGGCCCGCGCCGCCGAAGGCCCCACCCGCGCCGCGGGTGACTCCAAGCAGCAGACCGACCAGCCACGCCAGGAGGGCCGGGAATGACCCTCGCCGCCACCGTCGGCCGCCTGACCGCCGACTCCACGGCCCTGGCCGCCACCGAGACCCGGGGCTTCCTGTCCCCGACCGGTGTCGAGGTCGCCTTCCTCCTCGTCGGCCTGGTCACCCTCGGCGCCGCGATCGTCACCGTGACCACCCGGCAACTGGTGCACGCCGCCCTCTGGCTGGTGGTGGCCCTCGGCGGCCTCGCCGTCGAGTACCTCCTGCTCACCGCCGAGTTCATCGCCTGGGTGCAGGTCCTCATCTACGTCGGTTCCGTCGTCGTCCTCCTCCTCTTCGGTCTGATGCTCACCAAGGCCCCCATCGGCCGCTCCCCGGACGCCGACTCCGGCAACCGCTGGGCCGCCCTCACGGTGGCCGTCGCCGCGGCCGCCGCCCTGGTCTGGGTCGTCGTCGACGCCTTCCGCACGACCTGGATCGACCTGGACGGCCCCGCCGCCGGTACCACCGCCGTCACCGGAGCGAGCCTCTTCCAGAACTGGGTCCTCCCCTTCGAGGCCCTCTCCGTCCTCCTCCTCGCCGCCCTGGTCGGCGCGATCGTCCTGTCCCGCAAGGCGAAGGCCGACGCCACGTCCGCGGCCGACGAGAAGGAAGGCGCCCGCTGATGCACCTCGCCTATCCCGCCGTACTCTCCGCCCTCCTGTTCTGCACGGGCCTGTACGGAGTCCTCGCGCGCCGCAACGCGATCCTGGTCCTGATGTCGGTCGAGCTGATGCTCAACGCCGTCAACCTGAACCTCGTCGCCTTCGACGTCTGGCTCAGCAGGACCGCCGAGGAGACCCTGCACTCCGGCCAGGCACTGACCCTGTTCACCATCGCCATCGCCGCCGCGGAGATCGGCATCGGCCTGGCGATCGTCCTCGCCGTGTACCGCAACCGCGGCACCTCGGACATCGACAAGCTCCGCGACACCGCCGAAGGCGGCGGGACCGACGGCCCCGACAGCGACGCCCGCACGGCAGAGCGGTCCGCGCGGGCCGAGAAGGCTGAGGCCACCGCGTGACCACGACCACCCTCGCCGTCCTCGTCCCCCTCCTTCCCTTCCTCGGTGCCGCGGCCGGACTGCTCCTCGGCCGCACCGCCCCCGGCTTCGTCCGCCCGCTGGCCGTCCTGCCGACCGTCACCTCGCTCGTCCTCGCCGTGGTGGTCGCCGTGCGCCAGGGCGGTGACCGCGCCGTCGACGCCGCCACCGAGCTGACCCCCACCGGCTCGGTCCCGATCGAACTCGCCCTGCACATCGACGGCTTCGCCGCCCTCGTCGCCCTACTCGTCGGCCTCGTCGCCTCCTGTGTGCAGATCTACTCGACCGGCTACCTCCGCGACGACCCGCGCTACCCCTCCTACGCCGCTCTCGTCTCCCTGTTCACCTCCGCCATGCTGCTGGTCGTCTACTCAGGCGACCTGATGGTCCTGCTGGTCGGCTGGGAAGTCATGGGCATCTGCTCCTACTTCCTCGTCGGCCACTACTGGGAGACCCCGGAGGCCCGCGCCGCCTCCCTCAAGGCCTTCCTGGTGACCAAGCTCGGTGACGTCCCCTTCCTGATCGGCCTGTTCGCGCTGGCCACCGACGCCGGGTCGTTCCGCGTCACCCGGGTCCTCGACACCGTGGCCAACGGCGGACTCGACCACCCCACCCTGATCGCCCTGCTGCTCCTGGCGGGCGTGGCGGGCAAGTCGGCGCAGTTCCCGCTGCACACCTGGCTCCCCGACGCGATGGCGGGCCCCACGCCCGTCTCCGCGCTGATCCACGCCGCGACGATGGTCGCCGCCGGTGTCTACTTCGTCGCCCGGCTCCTTCCGGTCTTCGAGGCGTCGACGGCGGCGATGGTCGTGCTCGCCGTCATGGCCGCGATTACGATGGTCGGTTCGGCGCTCGCCGCACTCGCCCAGGACGACATCAAGCGCGTCCTCGCCTACTCGACGATCGGTCAGCTCGCCTATATGACGGGCGCCCTGGCCGTCGCCGACCGGTCGGCCGCCGTCTTCCACCTCCTCTCCCACGGCGCCTTCAAGGCGCTGCTGTTCCTCGCGGCCGGCGTGATCATCCACGCGGCCGGCACCAACTCGCTCGCCGCCATGTCCCGCATGCGGAACCTGCGCGACCGCGTCCCCGACGCCTACTGGACGATGACCGTGGCGCTGCTCGCGCTCGCCGCGATCCCGCCGTTCAGCGGCTTCTTCTCCAAGGAGTCCGTCCTCGGCGCCGCCGAACACGTCTCCACCGGCCACACCGAGCACGCCCCCGGCGCCGCGGGCTGGATCGTCCTCGTCGCCGGACTGCTCACGGCCCTGCTCACCGCCGCCTACGCCACCCGGCTGTGGCTGCTCGCCTTCCGCGGCCACGGCACCGAGGCCCCCGACCACGGACGCCAGCCCCTGACCATGACCGCGGTGCTGTGGGTGCTCGCCGTGCCGTCGCTCACCCTGGGCGGACTCGCCTACCGCACGCTCCCCGACTGGTTCGACGGAGGCGACCTGGCACCGACCCTCACCACCTCCGTACTCGGTACGGGGGTGGCCCTGGTCGGCGGCATCGTCACCTACGCCGCCTGGCGGCACACCACCGCGCTCACGGTCCGCGCGCCGCTCGGCGCGGTCGCCGCCCATCCGGAGGGCGACGCCGGACTGGTGGAGTCCGAGGCCATCGCCAGCCACGCACCCGCCTACGGCGATGTGGCCTCGGCCCCCGACCCGGCGGACCCCGGACGCCTGCTGCTCGGCCCGCTGCACCGCCACGCGGCCGTCGGCTTCCACCTGGACGCCGTGTACACGGCCCTGTTCGTCCGGCCGACGCGGGGCGCGGCCAGCCTCGTCCGGTTCCTGGACCGTGAGGTCGTCGACACCTACGTACGAGGCGCGGGCGCCCTGCCCCGCCTGCTGGGCGCGGCCGTCCGCCGGGCCCAGACCGGCAATGTGCAGACCTATGTGAGCGCGCTGCTCGCCGGCACCGTCGTCCTCGCGGTCGCCGTCGTCCTCGTCGCCACGGGAGCGTGAGCAGGCGTGATCGATATCAGCGAGTCCGTGATGCAGTTCCTTCTGGCGTTCATCGTGGTCGGCCCGCTCCTCGGCGCCGCCGCCGCTCTCCTGCCCGCCCCGCCCGGACTGAAGGGGAAGTCACCCGAGCAGGCGGTGCTGCGGCACGGCGTGACCGTCACCGGGGCGGTCCTCATCGCCGCGATCGTCCTCACGCTCGGCTTCGACCATGACCAGCCGTCGAAGATGCAGGCCACGACGGACATCAGCTGGATCCCCGCACTCGACGTGCGGATCCACCTCGGCGTCGACGGCATCTCCCTCCCCCTTCTGGTCCTGACCGCGCTGCTGACCTTCCTCTGCGCGCTCTACTCCTACTGCAAGATGCCCGCGGGCCCGTCCTCGAAGGCCTTCGTACCGCTGCTGCTCGTCCTGGAGTCCGGCACCCTCGCCACCTTCGCCGTCCTCGACCTGCTGCTGTTCTTCCTCGCCTTCGAGATGGTCCTGATCCCGATGTACTTCCTCATCGCCCGCTGGGGCGGCGAGGGCCGGGCCGAGGCCGCCTGGAAGTTCATCCTCTACACGCTGCTCGGCTCCGTGGTCATGCTGCTCGGCCTGCTGCTGATCGGACTCAACGCGGGCACATTCGACATGATGGCACTCGCCACTGACAACGGCCGGTCGCTGAGCACATCCGTGCAGGTCACCGCCGTTCTGGCGATCGGTCTCGGGCTCGCGGTGAAGACGCCGATGTGGCCGTTGCACAGCTGGCTGCCCGACGCCCACACCGCCGCGCCGACCGTGGGCTCGGTCCTGCTGGCGGGTGTCTTGCTGAAGATGGGAACGTACGGTTTCATCCGCATCCTCCTCCCGGTTGCGCCGGAGGGTTTCCGCACCTTCGCGCCGTATCTCGCCGCCTTCGCGGTCGTCGGCATCATCTACGGCTCCCTGGCCTGCCTGGCCCTCGCCAGGCGCGGAGCGAAGGGCGACCTCAAACGCCTGATCGCCTACTCGTCCGTCGGCCACATGGGCTTCGTCCTGCTCGGCATCGCCACCATGACCCCGACCGGCGTCAACGGCGCCCTGTTCGCCAACATCGCCCACGGCCTCATCACCGGTCTGCTGTTCTTCCTCGTCGGCGCGCTGAAGGACCGCACGGGCACCACCGACCTCGACACCCTCGCCGACCGGACCGGCGCCGCGCTCTACGGCAGGGCACCCCGCTTCGGCGGCCTGCTCGCCTTCTCCGCCGTCGCCTCGCTCGGCCTGCCCGGCCTCGCCGGGTTCTGGGGCGAGATGCTGGCGCTGTTCGGCGCCTTCCGGCCCGCCGCCGACCTCAGCCGCCCCGCCTTCCTCACCTTCATGGCGATCGGCGCGTTCGGCACCCTGCTCACCGCCGCCTACCTGCTCATCGTGGTCCGCCGCGTCTGCATGGGCGCCATGGAGCAGGAGACGCCGAAACTCGCCGACGTCCAGCGCTACGAGTACGCGGCCTGGGCCCCGCTCGTCGCCCTCACCGTCGTCGCCGGGCTGTGGCCCAAGACCCTCCTCGGCCTGACCGACCCGGCCGTGCAGCAGCTCCTCGCAGGAGGCACCCGATGAGCCTTCCGGCCCAGTCCGCGGCCGACCCGTCCCTGGCGGCCGAGTCCGTGGTGCAGTCCGTCGACTGGCTCGCCATCGCGCCGCCCACCATCGCCGCCGTGGTCGCCGTCGCCGTGCTCATCGCCGACCTCTTCGTCGCCGACTCCAGGAAGGCCCTGCTGGGCTGGATCTCGGTCGCGGGCCTGGCCGCGTCCACCCTGATGCTGCTGCCGATCCTGGACGGCGACCGCTCCACCTTCTGCCTGACCGGCGACGCGGACGTGTGCAGCTACACGGCGGACCGCTTCACCCTCGTCATCCAGTTCCTGGTCCTCGGCGGCGCCCTCCTCACCGCGCTGCTGTCGGTGACCGCGCTGAAGGACGCCCGCAAGGGACTCCCCGAAGGGGAGTTCTGGTTCCTGCTGCTCTCCTCCGCCGCCGGCGCCGCCCTGCTGCCCGCCTCCCGCGACCTCGCCACCCTGATCGTCGCCCTGGAGGTCGCCTCCCTGCCCGCCTTCGCCCTCGTCGGCCTCCGGCACGGCGACAAGAGGTCCTCCGAAGCGGCCCTGAAGTTCTTCCTGTCCTCGGTCACCGCGACCGCGGTCAGCCTCATGGGCGTCAGCTTCGTCTACGCCGCCACCGGCACGCTCCACCTCACCCGCATCGCCGAGCGCATCCAGGACGTCGACGGGCAACTGCACACCCTCGCCCAGACCGGCGTCGTCCTCACCCTCATCGGCTTCGCCTTCAAGACCGCCGCCGTGCCCTTCCACTTCTGGGTGCCCGACACCTACGTCGGCGCCCCCCTGCCGGTCGCCGCCTATCTGTCGGTCGTCGGCAAGGCCGTCGGCTTCACCGGCCTGATCCTCGTCACGGTCGTCGCCCTCCCGTCGTACGCCGACGTCTGGGGCCCCGCCCTCGCCGCGCTGGCCGCCCTCACCATGACCGTCGGCAACGTCGGCGCCCTCCGCCAGCAGGGCACGCGCGCGTACAGCGCGGTACGCCTGCTCGCCTGGTCCTCCGTCGGCCAGGCCGGGTACCTCCTCGTACCGATCGCCGCCGCCGCGTACTCCGACGACGCCGAGCGGTCCATCGGCTCCACGGTCGCCTACGCCCTGATGTACGCCGCCGTGAACCTCGGCGCCTTCGCGGTGGCCGCACTGGTCGGCCGTACGAGATCCCTCAACCGCGTCTCGGACTACCGCGGCCTGTACGCCACGAACCCGCTCACCGCGCTCCTCCTGGCCTTCTTCCTGCTCTGCCTCGCCGGGCTGCCGCCGGGCATCATCGGCCTGTTCGCCAAGGTCGTCGTCTTCTCCGCGGCCGTCGACGCGGGCCTCGGCTGGCTGGCCGTCGTCATGGCCGCCAACGTCGTGATCGCGCTGTTCTACTACCTCCAGTGGACGGCACTGATCTTCCGCGCGCCCGAGGGACGGCCCGAGAAGCACCTCGTCCCCGCACCCCTCACCGCGGCGATCGCCCTGACCGCCGTCGTCGGCATCGGACTGTCCGGAGCGCCCCAGTTGGTCCTGCGCTTCGCCGACACCGGCCTGTTCTGACGGGGCCCGCCCAGCCGTCCGTATCCGCCGGTCACCCGGACGGCTCACAGGCGCCGCCGGACGCACAAGGGAACTAGTCCTTCTCGCCTGGCGTTGACCAGAACGGGAGGGTCCACTGGACGTGGCACCACGCACCAGCGGATTCACAGATCACAGAGCAGATCACCAAGAAGAGCACCAAGCAGATCCAAGCAATGGGTTCCCCTGCCGCACCACTTGGAGGGCGTACCGTGCACCGCCGGCACAACGGGCTCAGGACCGCAGTCCTCCTCGGGGGACTGTCCGCAATCATCATCGTCATCGGCAGCTTCTTCGGCCGCATGGGGCTCGTCGTCGCGGTCCTGATCGCCCTGGGCACGAACGCGTACGCGTACTGGAACAGCGACAAGCTCGCCCTGCGCGCGATGCGCGCCCGCCCGGTCAGCGAGTTCGAGGCCCCCGCGCTGTACCGCATGGTGCGTGACCTCTCCACCCAGGCCCGTCAGCCGATGCCCCGTCTGTACATCTCCCCGACGGAGGCACCCAACGCCTTCGCGACCGGGCGCAACCCGCGCAACGCGGCGGTGTGCTGCACGGAAGGCATCCTGCGCATCCTCGACGAACGCGAACTGCGCGGCGTGATCGGGCACGAGCTGAGCCATGTCTACAACCGCGACATCCTGATCTCGTCGGTCGCGGGCGCTCTCGCCTCCGTGATCATGTTCCTGGTCAACTTCGCCTGGCTGATCCCGATCGGCCGCTCCGACGACGATGACGGCCCCGGCCTCCTCGGCATGCTGCTGATCATGATCCTGGGCCCGCTCGCCGCCACCCTCATCCAACTGGCCATCAGCCGCTCCAGGGAGTACGAGGCCGACGCCTCCGGCGCCCAGCTCACCGGCGACCCGCTCGCCCTGGCCAGCGCCCTGCGCAAGCTGGAGGCGGGCACCAAGCAGCTGCCGCTGCCCCCGGAGCCCCGCATCGAGACCGCCAGCCACATGATGATCGCCAACCCCTTCCGGCCAGGTCAGGGGCTGTCCAAGATGTTCTCCACCCACCCGCCCATGGCGGAACGCATCTCCCGCCTCGAGCAGATGGCAGGTCGTAGCTGATGAAGACCATCCTCAACATCATCTGGCTCGTCCTGAGCGGCTTCTGGCTGTTCCTGGCCTATCTGCTCGCGGGCGTGCTGCTCTGCATCACGATCATCGGCATCCCGTTCGGCATCGCGGCCTTCCGTATCGGCGTCTACGCCCTGTGGCCCTTCGGGTACACCACCGTCGAGCGCCGCGACGCGGGCGCCCCGTCCTGCGTCGGCAACGTCCTGTGGCTGGTCCTCGCGGGCTGGTGGCTGGCCCTCGGCCACATCGCCACCGGCATCGTCCTGTGCGTCACGATCATCGGCATCCCCCTGGGCATCGCCAACTTCAAGCTGATCCCGGTCTCGTTGCTGCCGCTGGGCCGCGAGATCGTCCGCACGGACCAGCCCTTCACGAACCAGTCCTTCAGCGCCCGCTGACGGCGCCCGACGGGAGCCGACAGGCGGCCGAGGAGCGGTCGAGGGGCGCCGAGTTGTCCACAGGCGGCAGGTTTTCCACAGGCTCGCTCGATTGTCAGTGGTGCCTTGCATCATGAACCCATGACCGAGAACGAGCAGTTGCTGACCCGGGTGGCGGACAAGGCCCGCAACACCCGCCCGTGGGGCTGGGCTTCACTGCCGGAGCCCGTGGCCGCCGACGCGGTGGCCCGCGCCGAGGCGGCCCTCGGCTTCGAACTGCCCCCGCTGCTGGCCGCTCTCTACCTCCGGATAGGAGACGGCGGCTTCGGCCCGGAATACGGTCTGCTGCCCCTGCTCGACAGCCCGCCCTCCGGCGAACCCGCCGCCGTCGCGCAGTACCTCGCCCGCCGCGACAGCGGCCGCAAGGACCCCGACTGGCCCTGGCCCGAAGGCGTCCTGCCGATATCCCACTGGGGCTGCGCCATGTACGCGTGCGTGGACTGCCGCACCCCGCAGGCACCGGTCCTGCTCTTCGAGCCGAACCCCGGCGACGCCGACCACGCCTGGTTCATCGACGCCCCGAGCCTGACGGACTGGCTCCAAGCCTGGGTCGACGGCACGGGCTGGTACGAGGAGACGAACGACGGCATGGACATGGAACCGTGGCCCGACTTCCGCATACGCACGGCGGGACCGTCAGCGGCCTAGCCACCACTGCGGCACCGGGTCGCTCAGCCGGCGCCACCGCATCGGCCGCTCCTCGGCAGCCACCCCGTCACGGCCGCCCGGCAGCCGCCGCGCTCACCCGCGCCCGGCAACCCACCGCCGCACGCCGTACGCGACCACGCCCACCGCCAACACCCCGGCCCCGACCAGCACCGAAACCCCCGGCAACGACACCGCCAGGACCACACACCCGAGCAGCCCCACCGCCGGAACCACCCGCGCCGCAGGCGACCGGTCCAGGGTCCACGCGGAGGCGTTGGCCACCGCGTAGTACGCCAGCACACCGAAGGAGGAGAAACCGATCGCGCCGCGCACGTCCACCGTGGCGGCCAGCACCGCGACCACCACGCCCACGGCGAGTTCCGCCCGGTGCGGCACCTGGAAGCGGGGATGCACGGCCGCCAGGGCGCCGGGCAGATGACGGTCCCGTGCCATGGCCAGCGTGGTGCGGGAGACGCCCAGGATCAGGGCGAGCAGCGAGCCCAGCGCGGCCACGGCGGCGCCCACCCGCACCACCGGCGCCAGCTCCGGCACACCGGCGGCCCGCACCGCGTCGGCGAGCGGCGCGGCGGCTTGGCCCAGTTCGTCCGTCCCCAGCACCGAGAGGACGGCGACGGCCACGCACGCGTACACCACCAGCGTGATCCCGAGCGCCAGCGGGATCGCGCGGGGGATGGTGCGCGCGGGGTCCCGCACCTCTTCACCGAGGGTGGCGATCCGCGCGTACCCGGCGAAGGCGAAGAAGAGGAGCCCGGCGGCCTGGAGCACGCCGCCCACACCGTCCGAGGCCCCGATGTCCAGCCGCCCGGCGTCCGAGGCCCCGGAGCCCAGAGAGGCCACGACCACGGAAGCGAGGACAGCCAGGACGACGGCGACGATCGCCCGCGTCAGCCAGGCGGACTTCTGGATGCCGCCGTAGTTCACCGCGGTCAGCGCCACCACGGCCGCGACCGCCACCGCGTGCGCCTGCTCCGGCCAGACGTAGGCGCCCACGGTGAGCGCCATGGCCGCACAGGAGGCGGTCTTCCCGACGACGAACGACCAGCCCGCGAGGTAACCCCAGAAGTCCCCGAGCCGCTCACGCCCGTACACGTAGGTGCCGCCCGACGCCGGGTAGCGGGCGGCGAGCCGCGCTGAGGACATGGCGTTGCAGTAGGCGATGACAGCGGCGACCGCGAGGCCGAGCAGCAGCCCGGTCCCGGCGGCGTCAGCCGCGGGCGCCAGCGCGGCGAAGATTCCGGCACCGATCATCGAGCCGAGCCCGATGACCACGGCGTCACCGACGCCCAGGGTGCGCCGCAGTTCAGCGCTGGACTGTGTCATGCGGCGCACTCTACTGAGCGCCGCAACCGCGGGATGCAGGGGCGCCGTCCTGGACATCAACACGGCACCAACACAGTACGAACGCGCACTCGGCAAGGGCCGAGCCGCCCACCCCGTCGGGCACGGAAAGACAGCCCGATCAAGGTGCGGGCACAGCACGGAAGGGCAGGTTCACGGCATGAGCATCGTCAGTTGGATCATCCTGGGACTGTTGGCCGGAGCGATCGCCAAGTTCCTGTTGCCGGGCCGCGACCCGGGCGGCCTCGTGGGCACCACCCTCATCGGCGTCGCGGGCGCCTTCATAGGCGGGTGGATCTCGGCCCGTTGGCTGGACCACCCGATCAGCAAGGACTTCTACGACGGCGCCACCTGGGCGGCGGCGATAGGCGGCTCGTTCGTCCTCCTGGTGGCCTACCGACTGCTGTTCGGCAACTCACGGGACTGACGCACCGGGCACCACCCACACGGCAGAGGGGGCGGGCACCGGGCGCCCGCCCCCGGACAACCGTGCCTACCGGTAGTTCACGTACCGCCCGCTTGATCGCCTGACCTGCATGCGACCGCTGAGAGGGCGGTTAACGTGCAGGAACTACTGACAGTATTTGCCACTGCTTCACAGCGTCGTAAGTGGCCTTGTGCCCTCGCTGTGCCCTCTGGCTCCCGCAGTCCTCCGACTCCGCTCTGTCTGCCTTGCGCAGACAGAGCGGCGCCGCCCGGTGGCTGAACCCCACCGAACAGCGCCTTGATCCAGACCCTTTCCGATCAAGGAGCCGGACTCAATGGAGAACGTACCCGCGCGCAACACAAGCGCGCGTTTCCCCCTCGGCATCGCCCGTCAGCTCCTCGCCGACATGGACGCTGCCGGACACGACGAACTCACTGAGCGCGACCTGTGCCGCCTCATCGGCCGGTGCGAAGTCGTCATCGCCAGCCTCATCTCCGTCATCGAGGACGGTGACCAGTGAAGCGCGACATTCTCGCGTGGGCCGCACTCGGTGCCGCTCTCGCCGTCACCGCCAGTGCCGAGTACACCCTTGCCCGCGCCTGCGGCTTCGGCCCCGTCGTCGCCGCAGGGGTCCCGGCAGCCCTCGACATCTACGCCGTGCGCGCCCTGCGCGTACACCGCGACGTGCTCGCCGTCGTCGTCACCATGATCGCCGTCAACGCCGCCAGCCACCTCGTCACCGCCGGACTGCTGCCGGTGTCCGTACCGCTGGTGGTTGCCGTCTCCGCCATTGCCCCGCTGGTGCTGTGGCGGGTTCACGCCCTGCGCGACGCTGCCAAGGTGACCGGCCCGGCTGCCCGGAACAGTCCCGCCCAGGTGGTCACCTCGGTGCCCGCCCTGCCCGATCCGATGCCGTTCGCGTGGGACGCCTACGCAACCACCAGCGCCACCGGCGAGGTGACCGCTTCCCTGCCCGCTGCCACCCCACGGAAGGTGGTCACCGAGGTGGTCACGCTCACCCCCGCTGAGCTGCGGAAAAAGGCACTCAGGCTGCACCGTGAGGTGCTCACCGCAACCGGACGGCCGGTGACCATCAACCGGCTGCGGTCGGAGTTCGGTCTGTCCCGCCGTGACGCTGCCGCACTGCGGCGCGAGATCGTCGAGGAGAAGCGGTCATGAACAACCCCGACTTCACCCCGCAGCATGACCACCTTCAGCCGATCGGCATGACCAGCACGGGGCAGCCGATCTACCCGTGGTCGGTTACCCCGGCGCCGGTACCGCAGGCGCCGATCAAGGCGCACCCGTGGGGCGCGTACATCGGCGTCGGCTGCCTCGGCGTGATCGCCCTCGCCATCGTCGGCGCGGTGCTGGTGGCCATCCTCATCGGGATGACGGTCGCCTTGGCGGTGCTCGCCCTCTCTGTCGTATCGCTGACGATCTGCGTCCTGGTGCTGCGGTCGATGTGGCGCGACTACCGCAAGGGGGCGGCATGACCACGCAGCCTGTACGCCCTGTGGTGGTGTCCATCGACAAGACCGGCGCGCCGATTGAGCGGCGGCGTCTGCGGCTCGATGGCCTGCGCGGGGTGCTGGCCGACGAGCGGATACGCACCGCCGGACGCCTCGTCGTACGGCACGGCGCCTACGTCGTCGGCGGTACCAGGGTGCTGGCCCGCCGGGCGTGGGACGGACGTACCGCCGCCCGGTATGAGCGGATGATCAGGGCAGCGGAAGCCGCGGGTCTCATGGATGAGGTGCGGGAGTGGGAAGAGCGTGGGCGGGCGTTCCGGGAGGCACGTCACCGCCGCCGTCTGGAATTGCTTGCCGCTCTGATCCGGGCTCCGAAGGCAGTCGCATCGGGAGCTTTCACAGGGGCTGGATTGCTTCTGCTCCTCGGCCTCCTGCTCGCTTGGGCCAACCATGACGCGAGCGACGTGCTCACCCCGATGGCAACCGTCGTTCACCTGGTCAGGTGGGTGGCGCTCATCGCGGGCGTGGTGTGGAAACCGGCGCTGTTCGTCTTCCCGTGGGCGGGACTCGCCGCCACATGGGCAGTCGGTCGGCATGCCCGGACCGCTCCGCAGTGGGCACTGCCCGCGCACCGGCGCGACGATGGTGGGCCCATCACACCGTCCGTCGTGGTCGTGGCGTTCCGGGATCTCGGAATCGCGGCCCTGCGTCGCGCCGTCGAGGACATGGGCGACGCAGGCGCCTCGCTCCTGTCGCCCATCGTCATGGCGGGCTGCGGTGTCGAGGTGGATGTGACGCTTCCCTCCGGGGTTTCCACCGACGAGATCCAGAAGCGACGCCGCAAGCTCGCCGAAAACCTCGGTCGGCACGAGCACGAGGTGTTCATCACGATCCCCGAGGCGGCTCGCACGGTGCGATTGTGGATCGCCGACCCGGGAGCACTGGACGAGCCGATCGGCCCGTCTCCGCTCGTCACAGATCCGGACATCCGCGCCGACTATCGGGCGGGCCGTGCCCCGTGGGGGGAGAACCTGCGCGGTGATGCCGTGGCCATGAACCTCTACCAGCGGCATCTTCTGTGCACGGGCCTGTCCAATCAGGGCAAGACCGCCGCACTCCGAGCCCTGGCACTGTGGCTCGTCCTCGACCCGACGGTTGAGTTCTGGATCGGGGACCTCAAGGGCGTTGGCGACTGGGGCATGTTCGAGGGACTGGCCCGCGTGTTGATCCAGGGTCCGACCGATGATCACGCCTGCGCCGTGACCGAGATGGTCGAGGCGGGCGTACAGGAGATGGAGCGCCGTCTGATGGCTCCACCAGGCACTGAGTTCGACCCCCTCGTCATCGTCGTCGACGAGGCACAGGTGGCGTTCATGAACCCCCTCAAGGGGTCCGACGGACGGCCATACGGCGGCAGCAAGGCGACGAGCCGTTACTTCATGGCGGCCCGCCGGATCCACAACCAGGGCCGTGCCGTGTCCGTCACCCTGTGGCAGGGCACGCAGGACCCCACCGACCAGAACCTTCCCAAGCTGGTCCGGGAGGGCGCCCACGTTCGTGCGTCGCTGGTCGTCGGCACGGAGTCTCAGGGCCGTATGGCGCTCGGAGATAAGGCCATCGACGGTGGCGCCGCCCCTCACCTGCTGCGCCAGGGCCTCGACAAGGGCACACTGGTCGTTGCCGGTGACGGCATCCAGATGGAGCCCGGCCAGTCGTCCATCACGGTGCGAACGCACTTCATCGACGACGACCAGGCTCAGGAGATCGCCGACCGGGCCAAGGCTGTACGGTCCGGCGTCTCGACGGTGCATCACCTCACCCCGGTGCGTGACGTTGATCCGCTGGCCGACATCCTCGCCGTGCTCGGGACGGAGCCCCGGATGCGGACGCAGGAGGTTCTCCAGCGGCTCGCAGAACGGGACCCGGGCACTTACCGGCCGTGGACAAACAGCGATCTGCGGGCGTTCCTCGACGAGTACGACGCCGCGCCGTACAAGTCGGAGGGCGTCATGGTTGTCAACCGTGACCGTGTGCGTGACGCGCTGGCCAAGCGCGACGCCGCCTAGAGGGAGTCAGGAGGGATCAGGGAGTTCTCCCTGATCCCTTCCCCGCCGCTGCCTCCCTGGCCTGACCTGTGCTAACAACCGCCCAGGGAGGTGAGGGATGCGGCGTCGGCAACCCGCCCCAGCGCCGCGGGGCGCCGCCGTGATTGGTCCCCGGTTCCCTCCCTGTTAGCGGAATCCGGATGCCGCGATGTACCTTCGCGCTCCTCGTCAAGCGCAACTCGACTAAAGGGGACACCTCCTGATGAAACCGCACGACAACCTGACTCACGCTCTAACCGCGTACGTGGAAGCCGAAGAAGCGCTGACCACTCATTGGGCGCTGGCCGCGACACGGACGCTCACGTTGGAAGAGACGCAACCCCTCGTGAAGAGAGCGGACGAGACCCGGCGGGCGTACGCCGATGCGCTGAAAGCCGCAGGCTACGCCGTGCCGTACGGGCTCGACCGGTAGACACCGACGGCCCTGGCCGTGCCGGGGCCGTTCGCATGCCTGCGGGTCAGGCAACCCGCAGTGCTCCCGCCGAGCCCCGCTGAAGGCTGTGCAGCCGGATGTCCCTTACTCGCGCCGCCGGGTGCTTCGGCCCGAACTCCCGCCTCATCACCTCGGCTACGACATGCTGCGTGTACGTGTCCTCGGGGACCGGCGCCCACATGTCACCGGCCAAGCGCAGCGCTCCGGCACTGCCGTGACCGACGTCGTACCGGTCGCATGCCTCGTCGCTGAGCGGCAGCCCGAGGGCAGCCAGGCGGGCGTGTGCCGTACCGACGGCGGTGTTGTGGGACCGCAGGGCGGTGACGAGTTCCTCAAGAGCGCGGGCAGCGTTCTGGCGCGCCGTGTCGACCGTACCGGCGGAGCTGTCCAACTCAGCGCCTATGGCCTTCAGCTCGGACGCGTGCGGACGCTCGGCGGCCTTACGCGCTTTGAACGCCGCATCCTGCGCGGCCTTGCGCTCCTTCAGCTCGACCAGGCGCCCCACCTCCAGCCGGATGGCGTCCGCTGTCTCGTCTCGGTTGGCCATGCGCAGAAGTTCACCTCGCTCCTTGACCTCGGCTACCCGGGCCTCGGCCTGCTCGATGTCGTGGTCAGTGATCACGTGCTGCTCCTTATCAGACGATGGTGCGGCGGAAGAGCGTCTGTCGCTGCTCGGGGTCTACGCGTCGGAGCTGCTCCAGTTCGGGGGCCGCGAGGGCGAGCAGCGTGCGTGCCTCCCGGACGGCGCGTATGGCGTCCCGGTCACCGGCGAGGGCGGCAGCCTGGTGCGCGTCGAGGGTGCGGATGTAGGCGCGGGATGCGCTCATGACCATGCCGTACGCCGATGCTACGTATGTTGCCCGGACACTGTGAATTCGGTTTGGCGCGGTCGTCATCACTGCCTCTTTCGGCACATTGAAGGCTTGAATTCCCTCCGCTCATTCTAGCGGTGAAAGCTGGCTTTAAGTAGCGTAACGAGAATTGTCAACCTCTACGTCAACTCATTTGCTTTTGCTCAAAAATTACCTAAAAAGCCGTCAGGTGTGGGCGCGCGGGCGCTCGCAGTGCGCGGAGGTTCTGTGAGCCCTTAAGGATTCCGACATAAGGGATAAATTGGTCAGCCTCGATCCAAGCTGAAGAGCATCTATCTGCGGGGATAGGTAGACGCTCGATGTTCGGTTCGGCCAAATTCGCACCGAGGAATTCTCTCCTTCAAGGCATTTCGGCATGCTCTCCTTTGAAGAAGGCTTTGTCGTACACGAGGTCAGTGCAGTGCCTCGATCGCCCGCAGAATCAGCGCTCGGGCGTCGGCGCCGTACACGGCCATGCCGCGAAGCCGGTCAAACGTCTTGCCATAGAGAGCGATCTCGGACGGTTGGGTGACGTTCACCGAGGCGGACACTAATTCCACAGAAACGAGCGTATCGTCGTAGATGTGGAAGGTCTCCTCGGGCCACTGAAACCGCTCGCGTGCCTCCATAGGGATGATGCCGAGCGAGACCGCGGGCAGGGCGCCCACGGTCAGCAGGTACCCGAGCTGGGCCGCCATCGCATCAGCATCACCGATCCGGTAGCGCAAGACGGTCTCCTCCAGGAGGAACACGAAGCGGTGCCCCGGTTCGTGGACGACGCGCGAGCGGTCCATCCGGGCCCGTGCGGCTTCTGCGATGTCGTCGGTCGGGCGGTCGTGGAAACCGGCAGCGATGGTGAGGACAGCAGCCGCATAACCTTCGGTCTGGAGCAGACCCGGCACCACGGTGGACGAGTACACCCGGAACTGTTCGGTCTGCTGGTAGAACCCAACGAGACCGTCTTGCAGGTGCTTCAACCCGCTGCGGATCTGGTCGCGCCATTCCCGGTACATCGACTCGGCGTTGAGGGATTGGACGATGAGATCCTGCGCCTGGTCGTCGGCCTGCACGGCAGTGCACCATCGGCGGATGTCCGTCGCTGAGGGGCCGGTTAGGGCGTTCTCGATGCGCGAGGTCTTGGAGTAGTGCCAGCCGCACCGGCGGGCCAGCTCAGTGATCGTCAGTCCAGCCTCCTTGCGGAGGCCGCGCAGCCGTCGGGCCACGGCCTCTCGCGCGGCCTGGGCAGACGAGGACGGGGAGACGGGCATGAGCTGGCCTGCGGATGCTTCCTGTCAGTGGATCTCGTACTGGTCGTGCGGGATGGCACGCGCCCACACGACCTCGAAGCTCTGCGAGCACAGCTTGACGGCCGCAGGGTCCTCGGAGAACTCCTGTCCGGCCCACGCGCCGTCACCGGTGAAGTGGTTCCACCGGATCAGGCGGTTGTCGAACAGCCAGAAGTCGTTGCCCGGCAACGCGATGTCCGAGGCGCGCCGTCGGGGCAGCCATCGCACGTGTTCACCGGCGTGCACGTTGACAGGTGTCCCAGCGTGCTCCCACCGGATGTAGTCCGTCACCGGCTCCGACACGATACGGGCCCGCCGAACGACGACTCCCCGGGTCACGGTGCTGGAGATGAGGGTGACCCAGGAAGCCCAGTTCTCGGAGGTGGGGTCGGTGTCGCGCTGTCCGCTACGCCGCCAGGTGCTGAAGGCTTCGGCTTCGTCACTGATGCCGTACTGGTCCCGCATCTCCAGGTGCACGGCGGAACGCGTACAGGCGGCGAGGAGTTCAGCGAACGTCGGTTCGTTCGAGGGCATCGCACGCCTCCCTGATCATGTGCACCATCCTGGCCGGGATACGGATCACGGCCTCGTCGTCCGGGATGCCCTTGGCATGCCCAGGAACCTCGAAGGCGGCGCACTCCGCTTCGAGTTCGGCGCCTGGCTTCAAGCCCTGGAAGACGAGTTCTCGCTTCTCCTGGTCGACCCACACGGTAGGGCTCTTGTCCTTCTCGGTGGCGGGGTCGATTCCGATGAACAGTAACGGCACGTCAGTCTCCATCCCTAAGCGCTTGCAGCTCTTTGCGTCACCGTTTCGCCATCGGGACACGTCGTCAAGGCTGCCTACACGCCACGGGCATGCTCCAAGAGGGCGTTGCAAACATCTGCACATTGCTGGTGGTGTTGCCCACCGCGTCCCTAGCGTCGGCAGGTACGAGAAGACCCCGGCGAGGCGGCTACCTCCCGGGGCGTGGCCAACGCCGCGAAGGAGCGTCGACACGATGAACGCTACAGCCCGTCCGCCCGCCGACGAGCCCCGTATCGGTGACACCGTCAGGGACACCGATACGGGCAAGATCGGCCAGGTGATGGGCTTCCAGGGCCCCTACATCCAGCTGCGCCCCATCGGCGGAGGAGTCGAGTGGGACGCGTACCCGGCGAATCTCAGGCCGGTCTCTCCCTCAGAAGCCCTCAGCGCCGGGGTGTCGGCGGCCAACGCCCGATCCCGGGGCCAACTTCCGTGACCGCCCGCACAAGCGCCCTGACGCCCGTCCGGCGATCGGCGGAGTGCGCCCTT
This sequence comes from Streptomyces sp. NPDC057877, assembly GCF_042796855.1. Taxonomy (NCBI): domain Bacteria; kingdom Bacillati; phylum Actinomycetota; class Actinomycetes; order Kitasatosporales; family Streptomycetaceae; genus Streptomyces; species Streptomyces sp. NPDC057877. The sequence continues at coordinate 185,876 of NZ_JBHVMS010000014.1, read as the reverse complement.
GCGGAGCAGCGGCCGGAGTACCGGAATCTGCACGGTGACTGCCGCCAGACCAAGGACATTCCGCTGCCTCACACGCACGGCATCCTGCTTCAGCGCCGCTGTGGCTGCCCCTGCCACGGGAAGAAGCCCGGCGCCAACTCTTGACGCTACCCCGCGCCAGCCTCTGAAGCCCCCTCTCGCCACAGTGCGGGAGGCTCGGCGTCCTCAACCCCGAGGGCGTCTGTCCACCACAGGAGGACATCGTGACCGTCGCGTTAGACCTCACCGCCGCCACCCGCACCCGGGACCCGCAGGAACTCCTCAACGCGGTCGCCCCGCACATCACGGAACTCACCGTCAACATCTTCGACTCCGGTATGACCCTCTGGGACCGTGAAGTCGCCCTGCTCTTGCGCGACCACCCGATGGTCCGCGACATGGCCGAACGCATCCTCGGCAACGCCGTCATGTACGTCATGGGCTCCATCGAGAACCCGGACGTCCACCTCGGCGTCGGCAAGCTCGTCGACATCGGCGTGCACCAGCTCATCCTTGACACGCCCGTCTGGTGGGGCATCTGCCGCCTCTACAACGGTGGCCGCTTCAAGCACCACGCGCCGTTCATCGAGCGCCGCAGCGACGGCCTGTGCCTGCGCACCGGCGACTTCCTGAAGTCGCAGGGCTGGGCCATCGACGAGGAGTTGTGGGCCATCGACGGCGCCGACTGCTCACCGTGCGACGACAAGGTCCCCGACAGCCACTGACCCCGCTACAGTCGGCCCCTGCCCTCACTGCACCCCGAGGGCAGGGGCCTCCCGACGACCAAGCCAGGAGAACCGCCTTGCCCGTACCGCACGACATCCCCGCCGAGACCGAACTCTGGGACGCCTTCGCCGAGTCAGCGTTCAGGGACGAGGCCGAGCCGTCGTTCTGCTGGACCCAGTACGTCGGCCACGGCCCCGGTCCGGAACTCCTGAACTCGCCGACGTCCGTACTGGAGATCGGCTGCGGCACGGGGCGTGCCCTCGCCCACCTCGCCCAGCAAGGCGTGAAGACCACCGGGGTGGACCTCTCGCCGCGCATGGTCGAGCTGGCCAGCGCACGGTGGGCGCCTCACGGTGTCCGGATCGAGCGGGCCGAGGTCCTCGACTGGCTCGCCGCCGACCAATCCCAGTATGACGCCGTGTATTCGATCTTCGGTGCGGCGTGGTTCACCGACCCGTCCCGGATCTTCCCCCTCGTCCGCCAGCGCCTGGCCCCGGGCGGCGTGTTCGTGTTCTCCCAGCCGCCAGCCATCCCGGGCGCCTACGGCCCGCAGGGCATGTACAAGGGCGGCTTCGCGGGCAAGGCGATGTTCACCTACCGGTACAGCTACAAGCCCGCCGTATGGGAGCGGCATCTCCTTCGCGCAGGGTTTTCCACGGCGCAGGCAAGGGTCGTGGAGGCTCCGAAGGAGGGGCACATCGGCACCCTCATCGTCGGCGCGCGAGCCTGAAGCGAACCGACAGCGCGGCCCCGGCTGAGACCCCCGACTCGGCCGGGGCCGCTCCGTTGTCCCGTCGGACACAATGTTCTGCCGTGAACAGTGAGACAGCAGCCGCGATAATCGGCGCGAGCGCGGGCATCGTCGGTGCCGTCGTGGGTGGCACTGGTGCGGTTGCTGCCGCGCGGGTCACGGCCAGCAAGGGTGCCAAGGCCGCCCAGGAACAGTGGCACCGGCAGAGCAGGCGCGAGGCATACGCGAAGCTGATCCTCGTGTCCCAAGATGTCGCGGAGGACCTACACCGGTTCCACCGGGCCGTGCAGGAAGGGAACCTCAGCCGTGACTACGCCGCCGAGACGTACGCGCGGCTGACAGAGCGGATGACGGAAGTCCGAGCGGCCAAGATCGCTGCGGAGATCGAAGGGCCCGACGACATGGACCGGTTCACCGGGCCGGTCCTCATCAACCTCCTTCGCGCGATCGAAGGCATACATCCTGACGGGCTCGTGGAGGACGGTGGCCAACTGATACTCCCGGAGCAGTTCGAAAAGGGCTTCGGTCGGGTTGGGTTCGCCATTTCGGATCTGACATGGTGCGCACGCGAGATTCTCAGCGCGCGTGACATCACCAGCGCAAGTCATCTTCGTCCGCCGTTTTGGGACTGCACCAGGTAACCGGTGATCGCGGCATGGCGAGATACCAGGGATACGCTGCTCTCCCGCCGCCTGACGGCCCGCGGGGCGGACGGCGGAGGGGATCTGGCCACCCTCGTCAGCGCGGTCAGGCAGGCGCTCAGAACGTCATGTGGCCTGCGTCCGGGGCTGCTTCGGCATCCGTACGAGCCAGGGCGGGAACAAGGCGAGTTGGATCCAGCGCGGCGGTCTGGGGATGGCGGCCAGACCAGGCCCCGTGAAGCGGATACGGAACCGCCGGGGCGCGCCTCCCGCCTTCTCGGCGGGACTCAGCCGGAGGGCATGCACAGTGGCTTCCATATCACGACGCTTGGCCCATCGCGAGGCACCCGAGCGTAATCCCCGTACGCTGACGAAGTCATCGCCCTCAACAATCTCGTGCCACTCGCCGGTGGCCCAGTCTGTCCATCGCATCTCGCCTTTGGCGACCACCGCGACTCCCCTGTCCGGACGTTGACGAACTGTCGGTCGAGTCTTGCACCGGGCGAGGAGTGCGGCGCCGGGTTTGTATGACAATGCGTGATCATTCGGAATCCGGTTCACCCGCAGGAGTGACCGGGTGTATCGCCGTCAACTCGATCAGCACATCTATGTGACACGGGTTGTTGAGAGGACAGGAACACGCCAGGCGGACGCCCGCATTCAGCATCTCGACAGCCATGGCGAGCAGGTCGGGGCGCCGTATCAGGTGCTGCCGGTACAGGCGGACGACCTCGGCGGAACTGGTGTGGACGATATCTCCGCCATCGCATGCCCGGCAGGTGGCGCAGTTGATGTCCTTGCAATGGCAGCGCGCCCGGCACGGCTTGCCGACGGCATGCGGGTTGCGCAGGGGGTGCCCTTTCACGCCGCCGTAAGCTCGTCCGACGTATACGGCGTCCTCGGGGATCCCGATCTCGAACCAGCGCTGGCCGACGAGGGATACGCGAAGCGGGTGGGTGGTCATGCGGCGTCTCCCTCGGTGTCCTGAGTGATATGACGGGTGGGGCGGACCATCGGCGGCCAGCCGTCAGCGAACTGGTGCACGGAGTCCTTCACGCCCCTGCGGCTGCCCTCCAGCCACAGCAGGCCGATGCGCACCCGGCGGCCGTCTCGGGTGGGGCGGACGTTGCGCACCAGAGCGCGTACGAGGGGGCCGACGGGCGACTTGCGGGCGAGGACGATGTCCCCGACGGCGGGGGTGATGCCGGGCTCGATGCCCCGGATGAGAGACGAGCGGTGCATGGATCCTCGATTCGGAATTTGCGGGCATATGGGGTGATGTCACGTGACGGGCAAACGATCTTGAAAGGGGGTTGTTTCTGTTCTTCGGGCCGTTCCCGCTGCTCGGTCTGTTCCCCTGTTCCCCTCCTATGTCGGGGAACAGGGGAACAGACCTCCCGGGCTGGCGCCCGGAACCGCAGGGAACAGATCTGGAGGCAGGTTTGACCTGCGAAGATGCTGATCTCGAAACAGTCGGAACAGATTCCGGGAACAGTTCCCTGAGCCTTGAGGGACGGAACAGGTGATCTGGGGCTAATCGGGCAGCATTCCAGGGGTGTGGAGTCGCTTGTATTTGCTCACGATCTGTCCCAGGACGGTCGTGTTGCCGGGCAACTTCACCCCATGTTCCTTAGCCCACTGCTTGAGTTTGTCCCTGCCGTAGCCCGTCGGCGCGCCGAGAGCGGAGAGCTGCGCCACGAAATGGTTCACGGTCTTCTCTGCGTCAGCCAGGGCGCCGGGATCGGACAGTAGATGACGGGTTCCGCCCTCGGTCCATATGCCGTCCGGCTGCTTGACACCTCGCCGGGTGATCATCACCGAGTCCTGGCCGAGCCCTGTGCGTGTGTGCGTTCGGGCCAGCTTGATCTCGGTGGCGTGAGTCTCCAGCCCGTACGCATCGTCACGGGCGACGTGTTCACTGACGAGCTTCATCTCCCAGACGTGGTCGACGTCCTGCGTCTTGGCCGACGAGCCGCGCGAACCCCGGTCGTAGTCCTTGCCGAAGTGGTCGAGGCGCACCCCTGCGATGTCCATGTCCTTGAGCGGAGCGTGCACGCGCCGGTACAGCGACAGCCAGGTGTCGGCGTCGTTCTCCTTGCCCCCGATGAAGCGGGAGACGGTGTCCAGGATGACGATGTCGGGCTTCGCCTCATCGACCAGTGCCATCAGCTCGGCTTCCGCAGTCTGAGAGTCGTCGAGGCCGCCCGTGAACCGAGGGAACAGTTTGTAGACGAACCGGTCCCGCAGCTCATCAGGCTTCGCGCCGAATGCTTTCAGACGGGTGATGACGTCCCGCAGGTTGTTCTCCCGGTCGAAGTAGAGGACCCGCAACGGTTCGCGCTCATCGTCTCCAAGGAATCGGCGACCGGTCACGCAGTGCCAGCACCAGTCGAGAACAGCGATGGACTTGCCCACCTTGCCCGCGCCCACCAAGGCGACCTGCTGCCCCCGCTCCATCAGCTTGCCGGGCAACCAGTCGATACGGCTGAAGTCCTGTGACCAGGCGTTGTCCCAATCGACCGATGGGAACCGCTCGGTGAGCCCTCCTGCCTTCGGCTGCTCGGGCATGTCGTCGGCCGTTTCGGCGATCAGGTTGGCAATGTCGTCAGGGATCTCGGGGCCATCGTCGAGGACGTCGTACGCGTTCACCGTGCACCCCCGTCGTACGCGCTCAGGAGGGTGCGGATCGCGTCGGACTTCTCGCGGGCGTTCCACGGGCGGGCGGCGGCAAGGATGTCGCGCTCGGCGACGTCGTACGACCAACCCGCCTCGACGTACCGACAGGCGGCCCAGTAGACCCGGTTGTTCCATTGGCCGTACTGATCGGCGATGCGCACCACGTTCAGCACGGCGGCGCGCCAGGCCCCGAACAGCGAGGCATCCGTGACGCCTCGGAGCCCGGCGCCGGGGACGGTCCCTGCGATGCTTTTGAACCGCTGCTCTGCGGCGGACGCCCTGTGCCCGCCGACCCGAGGAAGACGGCGCTGTACGTCCTTCAGGAGCTGCGCGAACCAGACCGGCGCCATCATGCCCGGGACGTCCTGCACGACGGCGTAGCCGGGCGTGGGAGCGCAGGCGCGCCAGTTGTTGACCAGCACATCGACACGCCAGTCCTCGCGGTGGTGCATCGTCTTCTCGATGCGGCACTCGGGGTTCTGCCTGAACACCAGGTGGCGGCCGTCGCTCTTGGTGCTCTCGGTGTACGTGAGCAGTTCGTCCATCGAATGCCCGGCTGCCTCGACCTCCCGGCGTAGATCGTCTATGCCGCGCTTGACCACGACGGGCGCAAGCGTGGCGGATCCGTCCTGGCGCAGGACGAACCCCGTCTCGGAGTCGTACCGCTTCACATCGAGGTCGACGACGAACTCGTCATCGAGGTGAGGGCGGTGGGCGACATCGAGGGCGGTGCCACCCCGTCGACGACCGACAGGCTGCTCACCGCTCACGACGGCGCAGGCTTCGGCCCAGGTCATCGTCATGCGCGACCAATAGACCCGGTGCACCTCGTACGCCTTGCTGCCCTTGGGATAGCCGCAGTTTCCGGGCATTGGCCAGATGGGAGTGCGCGGAGTGTCGTCGGTCGCCCGGTACACGGGGAAGCGGGAGCGTGAGGGATCCCAGAACGCTGGCTCGCCCTCACGGGGGCGCGGGATTGACGTCGAGGTTGACCGATCTACCTCGGCGTCGTTGGTGTGTGCCATCCTGGCATCACGTCCTTTACGTGCGGCGACTGTCTCGCGGGGCTTGCGATCCGTGTGCGAGTCGGTCGCGGTTGGGCGTGGGCCCCCTGCGGTCGTCGGAGCTGGTACCTCCGGCGCTTACGCAGGGGGCTGACTCGTTATGCGAGATCCGGACGCGTACCTCCGGGGGCTGCGCCATGCCGATGCGGACGTTGAACAGCCGGTGACCGGCTGCGCGGTACGCGAGGGTCGCAGCCGCCTCGAACGTGTGCCGCAGCTCGTACGGCACCGTGCACAGGACGGTCACGCGCGGCGGACGGTCGAGGCTGCGCAGCCAACGGACGTACTGAGGGTTGTGGGCGTGTGCAACGGGATCGAACCGGTTGGCCCACGCCCGGTAGACGCGGTGCTGCGCGTTCTTGCCGGAGCCGACCCACACGGCGTTGCCGTAGGCGCCGTACACGGCGTACACGTCGGCGGTCTGGGGGCCGGGGCGGTCGAGACTACTGTCAAGCGCGGCAAGATTCTGTACCATTGCTTGTATCAGCTCCTTTCATCGGGCGATGTGGCGGGCGAGAAGTCCCCGGGTCGGGCGGCCCGGGGCTTCGTCATGTCAGGCGACCTTCACGATCTGCTCGTCGAGCCATGCGTCGACGTCGTCCCAGCGGGCCCGTAGGTGACGGCCGACGCGGATCATTCGCGGTCCCCCGCCCCGCGAACTCCACTGGTAGACGGTGGCGAGCGGGACAACGCAGTAGTCGGCGATGTCCTGCGCGGTGGCCAACGGCCGACGCTGCGCAGCTCCTGACCTGGGGAGTGTCGATCGGGTCACCGAGATCTCCTGTACGTGAAGTAATTTCACCTAGATGAGGCGTGAAAGCCCATCCGTGGAGATCTTTACATGACGCTGGCGAGTGATGCAAGTTCCCGCTAAGGTGAACTCATGTCACCTGAACTGGGCCTAGCTACACCCGTGGGCACGATCGCCCAGCGTGTGAAGCAACTACGCGGCCGACGCGGCTGGACCGCAGCGGACCTAGGCAAAGAGCTGCACACGAAACACGAGTTGAAGTGGGACCGCTTCACGGTTGCCAACCTAGAGAACGGCAAGCGGCAGAACGTCACGGTCATAGAGCTGTTCGCTCTGGCCAGCGTGCTGGACGTGGCACCGGTCAACCTGCTCGTACCACTGAACGACAGGTCGTATCAGGTGACACCGACCCGGGTGGAGCCCGCCGATGACGTGCGTGCATGGATCCGCGGAGAGTCACCGCTGCCAGGAACTGACGAGCGGACGTACTTCGCCGAGGTTTCTGAGCAGGACATGCGCCTCCGCATCGACGCTATGCGCGAGCGGTACGAACTCGGTCCGTTCCCCGAGGGGGGAGCGCCGGATGCCCGCCGCGAAGCGCGACGCATGCGACAGCAGAACAAGCGCCTGCTCGACGAGGGGGGTAGCGATGGCTAGCGTCTACGACCGATGGCACCTCTCGCGCCCGAAGAAGGGTGCCGAGCCGTGCACGGAGCACACCAGCAAGACCCGCACCCTCGTACCGTCTGGCGACCACGGAAAGGGCAAGCGCTGGCAGGTCCGTTGGCGCGACGCGTCAGGGGAGCAGCAGAAGGAGAACTTCGCCAAGCGCGGCCAGGCCGACATCCGCGCGGCCACGATCGAGGCCGACCTCGCCCGTGGCCTGTACGTCGACCCGGCCGCGGGCAAGGAGAGCTTCAGGGCGGTCGCCGAGCGCTGGCGGACCTCTGCGGTGCACCGCGACGGTACGGCCTCGCGCGTCGAGCGGGCCCTACGGCTCCACATCTACCCGACGTTCGGGGACCGGCCGATCGTGACCATCCGGCCGTCCGAGGTGCAGGCATGGGTCAAGGACCGGTCGCAGGCCCTCGCCCCGTCCACCCTGCGGGTCACGTTTGCCTACCTGGTCACAATCATGGGGACGGCAGTACGGGACCGGACGATCGCCGTGAACCCGTGCGCCGGTATCAAGCTCCCCGAGGTGCGCCGCCCCGAGATCGTTCCCCTGCACAAGGACGCCGTCCATGCCCTGATCGAGGCGGCCCCGCCTCGGTACCGGGCGATGATCCTGCTCGCCGTCGCCTCGGGGCTGCGGCAGGGCGAGGTCTTCGGCCTGGAGGTGAACTGCATCGACTTCCTGCGCCGGGAGGTGACGGTGCGACAGCAGCTCATCACCCCGGACAAGGACACCGAGGCTGGCGAGGACGAGACCCCGGAACCGTACCTCGGCGAGCCGAAGACGCACGAGAGCTACCGCACGGTGCCGCTGGTCGGCCTGGCGGTCGACGCCCTCGCCGCGCACCTCCAGCAGTTCCCGGCCGCCGTCGTCGACATCGAGGACCGGACCGACCCGCGTAAGCCGAAGCGCCGGAAGGCGCACATGCTGTTCAGCAACGGCCGTGGTGAGGTGCTGAAGCGGGCGAGCTGGTCGCACGTGTGGGCGCGGATGGAGGAGCGGGCGAACGAAGCCCTGAGCAAGGCGTACGCCGAGGCGTACTCGGCGTGGGTGCAGCGTGGCCGTCCGGACGGGAAGGAACCGGCGCCGGTGCGCGTGCCGGACGGCGCGAGCATGCACGACCTGCGGCACTTCTACGCCTCGGCACTGATCAAGAACCGCGAGAGCGTGAAGACGGTTCAGCGGCGCCTCGGCCACTCGAAGCCGTCGATCACGCTCGACATCTACACCCACCTCTGGCCGGACGACGAGGACACAACGCGGGCGGCCGTGGAGGCGGTCCTCGGCGATGTGCCCGCGTTGTGCCCTCAGCCCGAGATCATTTCCGGATAGTGCAGGTCAACGACTCAGGTCACCGGTAGTTCACGAACTGCAGCGCGAAGTCGAAGTCCTGGCCCTTCAGCAGGGCGATCACGGTCTGGAGGTCGTCCCGGCTCTTGGAGGTGACGCGCAGCTCGTCACCCTGCACCTGGGCCTTCACACCCTTGGGGCCCTCGTCGCGGATGATCTTCGCCACCTTCTTCGCGTTCTCCTGGGAGATGCCCTCCTGGATGGACGCGAAGAGCTTGTACTCCTTGCCCGAGAGCTGGGGCTCGCCCGCGTCCAGCGCCTTCAGCGAGATACCGCGCTTGATCAGCTTGGACTGGAAGACGTCGAGGACAGCCTTCACCCGGTCCTCGGAGTTCGCCTCCATGAGGATCTTCTCGCCGGACCACGAGATCGAGGCACCCACGCCCTTGAAGTCGTAGCGCTGGGAGATCTCCTTGGCGGCCTGGTTGAGGGCGTTGTCGACCTCCTGCCGCTCGACCTTCGAGACGATGTCGAAACTGGAGTCGGCCATGTGCTGTGGCTCCTTGTGTCCGGGTGCTTAACGGGTGCGTAGCGGCGTACGCGGAGGCGGCCTCCGACCCGGCGAGGGGCGCGGGCCGCATCCGGACAAGCCTAGCCACCCGGCGCGCCCCGGGTGCCGATCAATCGGGTGGCGAAGCACCCCTGCGTATCGGGTATTGTTTACGTCGTTGCCAGCGAGCACCGCCGAAAGGCAGTTCGACCCGGCAGCGACCTTGGCGGTGTGCCCGAGCGGCCAAAGGGAGCAGACTGTAAATCTGCCGGCTCAGCCTTCCCAGGTTCGAATCCTGGCGCCGCCACTTCACTAAGACCCCCTCTCTGTGGAAACACAGGGAGGGGGTCTTCGCGTTCGGGGCGGGGCAGACTGGGGGCATGGTCAGCCGTCGTAGGAGGTGTCCCGAGTGCCGTCGGGAGATTGCTGTCGTCGCGGGGCGGTTCGCGCGGCACGATCCGCCCGGGGCGCGGGAGAGCGCGGAGTTGGTGTCGTGCCCCGGATCGCGGCGGGCGGCGCAGCTCGGCGCCGTGCAGCCGGGGCTCGACGGGTTCGTGGTGCCCGACTTCCCGGGACAGCTGCCGCTTTTCTGACGCAGGCGCGCCGGGGCCCAGGCCCAACCCCAGGATGCGTGATCCAGGGCCTGTGACTCCGGGGCCCGCACAACTCCAGGACCCGTAACTCCAGGGCCCCAGAACAACTCCAGGGCGCCCGCACAACTTCAGGACCCGCAACCCCGGGACCGTAACCCCAGAACCTGTACCCCGGGACCCGTACGCCCAGGAGCGTAAGCCCAGGACCGTTAGCCCAGGAACGTAACCCCAGCCCCAGCCCTCGCCCCCGTCAGTTGCCCGCCACCGACTTCACCGCCACCGACACCGGTGCCGACCCGGCGATGAGTTCCAGGGTCAGGCCCGCCGTCGCCGGGGTCTCCAGGAGTTCGGCGAGGGTGGTGGCGACGTCGTCGCGGGGGACGGGGCCGCGGCCGGTGTGGGCCTCCAGGCGGACCAGGCCGGTGCCTGGGTCGTCGGTGAGGGAGCCGGGGCGCAGGATCGTCCAGTCCAGGGCGTCCAGGCCGCGGACGTGCTCGTCGGCCTCGCCCTTGGCGCGCAGGTAGACGTCGAAGACCTCGCTGCCCTCCTGCCGGGGACTCGCGCCCATGGAGGAGACGACCAGGAAGCGTCGTACGCCCGCGCGCACGGCCGCGTCCGCGAACAGGACGGCCGCGCCCTTGTCCACGGTGTCCTTGCGCTTCGCTCCGCTCCCCGGGCCCGCCCCCGCGGCGAACACGGCGGCGTCGGCGCCCTGGAGGTGTGCCGCGACCTCCTCGACGGAGGCCGACTCCAGGTCGAGCAGTACGGGTTCGGCACCCGCCTCCCGCAGGTCGTTGCCCTGCTCGGGGTTGCGGATGATGCCCGCGACCTCGTACCCGCGCGCGGAGAGCAGCCGCTCCAGCCGCAGCGCGATCTGTCCATGACCACCAGCGATGACAATGCGCATGTCTTTGACCGTACGCCCGGACGGCCGCCTCCGCCGTATGGGGTCGCCTCCGCCGTATGGGTCGCCTCCGCCGTATGGGGTCGTGAGAGTTCGGCGTGCCGCGGGTTCGGCTCGCCGTCCGGGTCAGGACAACTGCCCCCGACCCTGCCGGGGCAGCCCCAGGTCCGGCGTGCTGGTGGTGTTGCAGTACTCCCGCACCGCGCTGGTCCGCGCGACAACGCGCCCCCGATGCACCACGATCCGGCTGTACGCCAACGAGAGCGCCCCCGCGAGCCGGTCGCCGCGTACCGCCAGCAGCTCGGCCGGGAACCCGGCCTCCACCCGCACCTCAGGCAGCCCCAGCACCGCCCGCGCCGACGAGCTGACGGCGTCGTAGGCGTCCTCGGGGCGCAGACCGTGCCGGGAGGCCAGGAGGAACGCCGCTTCGAGCGGGTCGCCGCGGCCTACCGGGTTCGATACGTCGCGCAGGGCGCCGCTCCCGGCGGCGATCCGTACCCCGGCGGAACGCAGCAGCCGTACCGGTGCCGTGCCGTGCCGGTCCGCGCCCGCGCAGCCGCCCTGCGGCAGACAGACCACGGAGACTCCGGCCGCCGCGAGCTGATCGGCGGTCCGGGAGGCCATGTCGGCGGGCAGGTCCGCCAGACCGGCGCACGGGCCGATGGTCACGCCGGGGCGCAGTCCGCCCGCCATCGCCGCGAGCCGGGCGAGACGTGCCGGGTCGGCGGCGTCGGTGTGCAGGTCGACGGGACAGCCGTGCTCGGAGGCGATCTCCAGGACCGCCTCCGCGTAACCGCCCGGATCCGGGTCCAGGTCCGGGCAGCCGCCCACCACGGAGGCGCCCATCTTCACCGCGTCCCGCAGCATCGCGAGCCCGTCGGCCCCCGCCGCCCCGGTGAGGACGCGCGGCACCGCCACCGTCGTCAGCTCGGCGAGCCCGCGCAGCGAACGGCGCGCCTGGAGCGTGGCCTCCAGCGCGTCGAGCCCCTGGACGTCCCCCACGCGCGCGTGCGTGCGCACGGCGGTGGCGCCGTGCCCGAGCTGGAGCAGCGTGGCCTCGGTGGCGCGGCGCTGGACGTCGTGGGGGTCGTACGAGACGGGTCCGTCGTCGTCGGCCGTCAGGGCGGTGTCGGCGTGGGCGTGGGGCTCGGCGGGGGCGGGCAGCAGCAGGTAGCCGCCGAGGTCCACGCGCGTGCCGCCGCCGCGGACCGGACCGAGGCTGCCGACCGTGCCGACGGCCTCGATGCGCCCGCCGCTCAGCCGTACGTCCACGGTGCGGCCGTCGGTGAGGCGGGCCCCGCACAGCAGCAAGGGGGCCGTGTCGGGCTGTCCCGGGGAGCCCGGCGAGGACGACGACGAGTGGGGCGGCTGCGGCTGGCTGTCGGGCATCGCGCTCCAAGGGCTCGGGGACTGGTCCGCGTGAACACGCGCGGAACTGGTCCGCGTAAACACGCGCGGAACCGGTCCGCGTGAACACGCGCGGGAGTGGTCCGCGTAAACACGCGCGGAACCGGTCCGCGTGAACACACGCGGGAGTGGTCCGCGTAGACACGCGTGGGTCTGTTCCGCGTAGACCCGCGCGGGCCGCTCCGCGCAGGCACGCGCGCGAGGACGCATGATCACGCAGAGTGAGTCGAGCCTAGGCCGGTGATCACGCCATGGCGGGGAGGAGCGCAATAGTCGTACCGGTGTGGTCCGCGGCCGTCCTCCCGGTGTCGTCCGCCGGTCAGCGCCTTGGTGCCGATGGGGTCCACGGGGCCCGTGCGGGGGCACTGGCGTGGGGCCGCGCGGGCGGCGGGAAACGGATTTGGGCGAACCGCCGCTGACCGTGTAATGTCTTCATCGCTCGCCCCAATAGCTCAGTCGGCAGAGCGTCTCCATGGTAAGGAGAAGGTCAACGGTTCGATTCCGTTTTGGGGCTCTGGTGTGAGAGGTTCCCGTCGCGAGGCGGGATCCGATCGCATCGAAGCGGTGTAGCTCAGTCGGTAGAGCAAGCGGCTCATAATCGCTGTGTCACCGGTTCAAGTCCGGTCACCGCTACTGACAGTAGCCGATTGTGGGGTCGGTCCTTCGATCGGCTACTCTTTCTTGCGTTAAATCATCCTATCCGTTCGTCAAGGAGCACTCACGTGGCTGCCACCGACGTCCGCCCGAAGATCACGCTGGCCTGCGTGGAGTGCAAGGAGCGGAACTACATCACCAAGAAGAACCGGCGTAACAACCCGGACCGACTGGAGATGAAGAAGCACTGCCCGCGTTGCAACGCGCACACCGCGCACCGCGAGACGCGATAACAAGGCTCGTATCACGAGGCCGTCCCTGATCCACAGGGGCGGCCTCGTGGCGTTTATCGCACTTCAACGTGCACCGCTTTCATGGCCCTTGCTGGTCATGCGTGACCACCCTCGTCATTCACGACCACGGCCCGTCATGGACGAGTAACGCTTCTCGTCACGGGCACCGCTTATCGTTCATGGGTTCCCGCTCGTCGGGCACCGCCGACGGCAGTCGTCGTTCACCGCCGACAGCAGTCGTCGTTCACCCGTCGACGGCACTCGTCGTTCACCCGTCGACAGCACTCGTCGTTCACCGCCGACAACAGCAGACACCAGGAGGTGCCGAGCCATGGCGCTCGACCAGTCCTTCGTGGGGCGGACGTACCCGCCCACCGACCCCTACGAGGTGGGCCGGGAGAAGATCCGTGAGTTCGCGGAGGCGGTGGGGGACGCCAACCCGGCCTACACGGACCCGGAAGCCGCCAAGGAACTGGGCCACTCCGATGTGATCGCCCCGCCGACCTTCGTCTTCACGATCACCTACAAGGCCGCCGGACAGGTCGTCGCGGACCCGCAGCTCGGCCTGGACTACAGCCGGGTGGTGCACGGCGACCAGAAGTTCGCCTACAGCCGTCCGGTGCGCGCGGGTGACCGGCTGACGGTCACCTCGACCATCGAGACGATCAAGTCCCTCGCGGGCAACGACATCCTGGAGATCCGCGGCGAGGTCCACGACGAGGCCGGGGAGCACGTCGTGACCGCCTGGACCAAGCTGGTGGCCCGCGCGGCCGAGGAGGCGTGAGCCGATGACCGCCAAGATCGCGTACGACGACATCGAGGTCGGCGCCGAACTGCCCGCGCAGACCTTCCCCGTGACCCGCGCCACCCTCGTCCAGTACGCGGGTGCCTCCGGGGACTTCAACCCGATCCACTGGAACGAGAAGTTCGCCAAGGAGGTGGGCCTGCCGGACGTGATCGCGCACGGCATGTTCACCATGGCGGAGGCGATCCGCGTGGTCACCGACTGGACCGGCGACCCGGGCGCGGTCGTGGAGTACGGCGTCCGCTTCACCAAGCCCGTCGTCGTGCCGAACGACGACGAGGGCGCCACCGTCGAGGTGAGCGGCAAGGTCGCCGCCAAGCTCGACGACAACACGGTCCGGGTGGACCTCACGGCGACCAGCGCCGGGCAGAAGGTGCTGGGGATGTCCCGGGCGGTCGTCCGCCTGGCCTGAGCGGAAGTACGTCTGGAGGATGACGAGAGGGGCACCCGCGCGGGTGCCCCTCTTCGCTGTACGGAGCCACTCCATCGGCCCCGGCAGAAGCCCTCTTGACCAAGTTAGTGATTGAGTACTAACTTGGCTTCATGGTCAGGATGAGCGCAGAAGAGCGGCGAGAAAGCGTCATCCGCGCGGCGATCGCCGAGTTCGCGCGGAGCGGCTACTACGGCACCTCCACCGAGGCGATCGCCAAGCGGGTGGGTGTCTCGCAGCCGTATCTCTTCCGGCTTTTCCCCGGCAAGAAGGCGATCTTCCTGGCCGCGGCGGAGCGCTGTCTGCGTGACTCGCGCGAACTGTTCGAGAAGGCCGCCGAGGGGTTGCGGGGCGAGGAGGCCCTGCACGCCATGGCGGAGGCGTATACGCGGCTGATCTCGGAGGAGCCGGAGCGGGTCCAGATGCAGTTGCAGACGTACGTCACGGTGGCCGCCGCCGAGGCGGCCGGGGACCGTGAGTTCGGTGAGATGGTCCGCAAGGGCTGGATGGACATCTGGGACACCGTGCATCTGCCGCTCGGTGCCGACATCGGCGAGACCACGACCTTCCTGGCCTACGGAATGCTCATCAACACCCTCGCCGCGATGGGTTTTCCGCCGGGGCACCGGGTGTGGGACGGGCTGTACCTCTCCGCCCGCGTGAAGCAGAAGGCGGAGCAGGGGACGGAGGAGCAGTAGGCGTCCGGCCGCATCCGGACGTCTGTTGGCCGTCGTGTGCCCGCAAAAGTTAGTCATCAATAACTAACCATCTACGTGATTCATGCTCAGGGGGAGCAATGTCACAACAGTCCGCACACTCTGCACCAAGCACAACGGCCACACACGCCCCACCGCGCTGGGGTTTCGTCTGGGCGCTCGTCATCACCAGCGTCGCCGGGTTCATGGCGGCCCTGGACAACCTGGTCGTCACCACCGCGCTGCCCGCGATCCGCGACGACCTGGGCGGGGCGCTGCACGACCTGGAGTGGACCGTGAGCGCCTACACGCTCACCTTCGCCGTGCTGCTGATGTTCGGCGCGGCGCTGGGCGACCGCTTCGGCCGCCGTCGTCTCTTCCTGGTCGGCATCACGATCTTCACCGTCGCGTCCGCCGCCGCGGCCATGGCACCCGGCATCGACTCCCTCATCGCGGCCCGCGCGGTCCAGGGCGTCGGAGCGGCCGTCATGATGCCGCTGACGCTGACCCTGCTGACCGCCGCGGTACCGGCCGAACGGCGCGGGATGGCGTTCGGGATCTGGGGCGCCGTCAACGGACTCGCCGTCGCCTCCGGGCCCCTCATCGGCGGCAGCCTCACCGAACACATCTCCTGGCAGTGGATCTTCTGGCTGAACGTGCCCCTCGGCCTCGCCCTGCTGCCGCTCGCCCGCCTGCGCCTCGCCGAGTCCCACGGCACCGGCTCCCCGCTCGACGTCACCGGCACCCTGCTCGCCAGCGGCGGTCTCTTCGGGATCGTCTACGGCCTGGTGCGCGGCCCCGCCGACGGCTGGACCGACCCGGTCGTCCTGACGGGCCTGACCGCGGGCGGCGCGCTGCTGCTCGCCTTCGTCCGGCACGGCATCCGAGGCCGCAACCCGATGCTGCCGATGCGCCTCTTCCGCTCCCGCGCCTTCGCCGGGATCAACGCGGCGAGCATGCTCATGTTCCTCGGTATGTTCGGCTCGATCTTCCTGCTCAGCCAGTACATGCAGGGCGTCCTCGGCTACTCGCCGACCGAGGCCGGGCTGCGCATGCTGCCCTGGACCGGCATGCCCATGCTCGTCGCACCGATCGCGGGGCTCCTCTCCGACCGCGTCGGCGGCCGTCCGGTCGTCGCCACGGGCCTGTTCTTCCAGGCGGCGGGACTCGGGTACCTGGCCTACGTCATCACCGCCGACGCCTCCTACTCCGTCCAGCTGCCCGGCCTGATCCTCAGCGGCATCGGCATGGCCCTCTTCTTCGCGCCCGCCTCCGCCCTGGTCATGGGCAGCGTCATCGCCAAGGAACAGGGCATCGCCTCCGGCGCCAACAACGCGCTGCGCGAGGTCGGCGGAGCGCTCGGCATCGCGATCATGTCCTCGATCTTCGCGGCCCAGGGCGGCTACGAGACCCCGCAGACGTTCGTCGACGGGCTGCGGCCCGCGATCGCGGTCGGCGCCGGGGTGGTCGCCCTGGCCGGGATGGCGGCCCTGCTGATCCCCGCCCGCCGCAAGGCCGTCCTCACGACCCCCGAACCGCCCGAGCCGGAGCCCGCCGCGCCGCTCGCCGAGACCGCGGCCCGCTGACTCGGAGAACGCCCGGAGAGACCCGAGAACACCTCTTCGACAGACCTGAGGAACACCCGCAAGAACACCGAGAACATCCGCAAAGAGACCGAGAACACCCGCAAAGAGACCGAGAACACCCACAGAGACACCGAGATCACCCACAGAGACACCGAGATCACCCGGAAAGGAGTACGACATGCCGACCCTTCCCTGGACCGAGCCCAACACCCCGCCGCGCGACACCGAGGTGCACGTCTTCGCCTCGCGCTTCGAGACGCGGACCCTGTGGGGAGCGCTCAGGTTCCTCGTCCGAACGCCGGGAGTCTGGCGGCAGGTGAGCCGGGCGCCCGGCGCCTACGGGGCCTCCCTGAAGGCCGAGCCCTTCAAGCGGACCTTCTGGACGCTGTCCGCCTGGGAGTCGCCCGACGCCCTCAAGACCTTCGCCCACGGGGGCATCCACGCGCCGACCGCGCGGGGCCTGGCCCCGCAGATGCGGGACGCGAAGTTCGCCTCGTGGACGGCGTCCAGCGCCGACCTCCCACTGAGCTGGTCGGAGGCGGCGCGCCGCCTGACGTGAGCGCACGCGCGCGTACGGCCCCGTCGGCAAGGACGGGGCCGTACGCCTGGGCGCCTGCCCGGTACCGGGGCCGTACGCGCGCGTGCCCGCCGCCCCCTCGCCGCCGTCCGGGGCTGTCAGTGCCGTCTCGTAGTCTTGGGCGCGTGCAGGAACTCCACGACGCCCCCCTCGCCCCGCTGACCACCTTCCGGCTGGGCGGCCCCGCCACCCGGCTGGTCACCGCGACGACCGACGCCGAGGTGATCGCCACCGTACGCGAGGCGGACGCCAGCGGTACGCCGCTGCTGGTGATCGGCGGCGGCTCCAACCTGGTCATCGGCGACAAGGGCTTCGACGGCACCGCCCTGCGCGTCGCCACGTCCGGCTTCGAGCTGGACGGTACGCGGCTGGAGCTGGCCGCGGGCGAGGTCTGGACCGACGCGGTCGAGCGCACCGTGGCCGCCGGGCTCGCGGGCGTGGAGTGCCTCGCGGGGATCCCCGGCTCGGCGGGCGCGACGCCGATCCAGAACGTGGGGGCGTACGGGCAGGAGGTCTCCTCGACCATCACCGAGGTGATCGCCTACGACCGGCGTGCGGGCGAGACGGTGACGCTCTCCAACGCCGAGTGCGCCTTCTCCTACCGGCACAGTCGCTTCAAGGCCGACCCCTCCCGGTACGTGATCCTGCGGGTCCGCTTCCGGCTGGAGGACGCCGGAGGGCTCTCGGCGCCCCTCAAGTACCCCGAGACCGCGCGGGCGCTCGGGGTCGAGGCGGGGGAGCGGGTGCCGCTCGGGGACGCGCGCGAGACGGTGCTCAAGCTGCGGGCCGGGAAGGGGATGGTCCTGGACCCCGAGGACCACGACACCTGGTCCGCCGGGTCCTTCTTCACCAACCCGATCCTCACCGACGCCGACTTCGCGGAGTTCCACGCGCGCGTGCGCGCCCGCCTCGGCGACGGCGTCGAGCCGCCCGCCTACCCGGCCGGTGCGGGCCGTACGAAGACCTCCGCGGCCTGGCTGATCGACAAGGCCGGATTCACCAAGGGCTACGGCACCGGCCCCGCCCGCATCTCCACCAAGCACACCCTCGCCCTCACCAACCGCGGCGACGCCACCACCGAGGACCTGCTGACGCTGGCCCGGGAGGTCGTCGCCGGGGTCCATGAGGCGTTCGGCATCACCCTGGTGAACGAGCCGGTGACGGTGGGCGTCGCCCTGTAGGGACCGCCACAGAGCGATCCGCGTCAGCCCGCGAGCCAGTCGTCCACGCCCGCCAGCAGCTTGGCCTTCACGTCCTCCGGAGCCGCGGACCCCCGCACCGACTGCCGGGCCAGTTCCGCGAGTTCCCGGTCCGTGAAGGCGTGGTGGTGGCGGGCGATGTCGTACTGGGCCGCCAGGCGGGAGCCGAACAGGAGGGGGTCGTCGGCGCCCAGGGCCAGGGGGACGCCCGCCTCGAACAGCTTGCGCAGGGGTACGTCCTCCGGCTTCTCGTAGACGCCCAGCGCCACGTTCGACGCCGGGCACACCTCGCACGTCACGCCCCGGTCCGCCAGCCGCTTCAGCAGCCGGGGGTCCTCCGCGGCCCGTACGCCGTGGCCGATGCGGTCCGCGTCCAGGTCGTCCAGGCAGTCCCGCACCGACGCCGGGCCGGTCAGCTCGCCGCCGTGCGGAGCCGACAGCAGCCCGCCCTGCCGGGCGATCGAGAACGCCCGGTCGAAGTCCCTCGCCATGCCCCGCCGCTCGTCGTTCGAGAGCCCGAAGCCCACCACACCCCGGTCCGCGAACCGCACCGCCAGCCGTGCCAGCGTCCGCGCGTCCAGCGGGTGCTTCATCCGGTTGGCGGCCACCAGCACCCGCATCCCCAGACCGGTCTCCCGGGACGTCGTCTCCACCGCGTCCAGGATGATCTCCAGCGCCGGGATCAGCCCGCCCAGCCGGGGCGCGTACGACGTCGGGTCCACCTGGATCTCCAGCCAGCCCGAGCCGTCCTTCAGGTCCTCCTCGGCGGCCTCCCGCACCAGCCGCTGGATGTCCTCGGGCTCCCGCAGACACGACCGGGCGGCGTCGTACAGCCGCTGGAAACGGAACCAGCCCCGCTCGTCCGTGGCCCGCAACTGCGGCGGCTCCCCACTGGTCAACGCCTCACTCAGCGCCTCCGGCAGGCGCACGCCGTACTTGTCGGCCAGCTCCAGGACGGTCCCGGGCCGCATCGACCCGGTGAAGTGCAGATGCAGATGGGCTTTCGGCAGCTCGGAGACATCACGTACACGTTCCATTCCGTGATACTGCCAAACGGCCCTCCGGCCCCGGTACCGCTTTCCCCGTTCGTGGTCTTGCTCGCACGAAAAAGCGGGCCCTCAGGTACTCACCATGAGCACCTGAGGGCCCGCCCGGGGCGGCGGGACCTCAGTCCCGCGCCTCCGCCAGCAGCTTCTGGATCCGCGAGACGCCCTCGACCAGGTCCTCGTCACCCAGCGCGTACGACAGCCGCAGATAGCCGGGCGTGCCGAACGCCTCGCCGGGCACGACGGCGACCTCGGCCTCCTCCAGGATCAGCGCGGCCAGCTCGACGGTGTCCTGCGGACGCCTGCCGCGGATCTCCTTGCCGATCAGGGCCTTCACCGACGGGTAGGCGTAGAACGCGCCCTCCGGCTCCGGGCAGACCACGCCGTCGATCTCGTTGAGCATCCGGACGATCGTCCTGCGGCGCCGGTCGAAGGCCTCGCGCATCTTCGCGACCGCCTCCAGGTCGCCGGAGACCGCCGCCAGCGCCGCCACCTGGGCCACGTTGGAGACGTTGGACGTGGCGTGCGACTGGAGGTTCGTCGCTGCCTTCACGACGTCCTTCGGGCCGATGATCCAGCCGACCCGCCAGCCGGTCATCGCGTAGGTCTTGGCGACGCCGTTGACCACGACGCACTTGTCCCGCAGCTCCGGCAGGACCGCGGGCAGGGACACCGAGGTCGCGTCGCCGTACACCAGGTGCTCGTAGATCTCGTCGGTCAGCACCCACAGGCCGTGCTCGACGGCCCAGCGGCCGATCGCCTCGGTCTCGGCCTCGCTGTAGACGGCGCCGGTCGGGTTCGACGGCGAGACGAAGAGGACGACCTTCGTCTTCTCGGTGCGGGCCGCCTCCAGCTGCTCCACGGAGACGCGGTAGCCGGTGGACTCGTCGGCGACGACCTCGACCGGGACACCCCCGGCCAGCCGGATCGACTCCGGGTACGTCGTCCAGTACGGGGCCGGGACGATGACCTCGTCACCCGGGTCGAGGATCGCGGCGAACGCCTGGTAGATGGCCTGCTTGCCGCCGTTGGTCACCAGGATCTGGGTCGGGTCGACCTCGTAGCCGGAGTCGCGCAGCGTCTTCGCGGCGATCGCGGCCTTCAGCTCGGGCAGGCCGCCCGCCGGGGTGTAGCGGTGGTACTTCGGGTTCTTGCAGGCCTCGACGGCCGCCTCGACGATGTAGTCCGGGGTCGGGAAGTCGGGCTCGCCCGCGCCGAAGCCGATCACCGGACGCCCGGCGGCCTTGAGTGCCTTGGCCTTGGCGTCCACGGCGAGGGTGGCGGACTCGGAGATCGCGCCGACTCGGGCGGAGACCCGGCGCTCGGTGGGAGGGGTTGCAGGGCTCATGGGGCCCATCGTTTCAGACCGGAAATGTCCCCGGCACGCGGGTTTCACGTACTGAACAGGAGCGGGCAAACCGCTGAACACCTGACCGAAGCGTCACCCCGGACCGCCGGGATCCGGCCGTCGCTTCGGCGATCTTTCTCCCGATCTTTCCACCGGGAGCGCCCTCACGGGCACTTTCTGTTCGACGCCCGGGCCAGGAACACGTACACTCACACGTCGTTGGCCTTCAGCGAGCCGTGCTCAACGGGTGCATACACCGAGCACCCGTCCGGATGCGGTACGTTGGGGGAGACACAAAGGGTCGTAGCTCAATTGGTAGAGCACTGGTCTCCAAAACCAGCGGTTGGGGGTTCAAGTCCCTCCGGCCCTGCTACACACACCGCCAGGATGTGTGCGCAGGTACGTACAGCATTGCACCGCCGTGCGGCTCAGACCGGGCGCGGCACGGCCACGACCCGGGATCAGGTGAGGATGAATGTCGGACGCCGTGGGCTCCCTCGACACGCCTGATGCCCAGGACGAGGTTCCCGAGTCGAGGAAGAAGACCCGAAAGGGTGGCAAGCGCGCCAAGAAGGGCCCGCTGAAGCGCCTCGCACTCTTCTACCGCCAGATCGTCGCGGAGCTTCGCAAGGTCGTCTGGCCTACGCGCACCCAGCTGACGAGGTACACGACCGTCGTGATCATCTTCGTGGTCGTGATGATCGGCCTGGTGACCGTGATTGACTATGGGCTCGACCACGCAGCCAAGTACGTCTTCGGCTGAGCCAAGAGCGAAGGGCGCCGTGATCGGCGCCCCTTTCGCGTGTTCCACCCGTATGTATCCAGGAAGAAGCAGCCACCGTGTCTGACCCGAACGTGAACGACGCCATGGAGCCTCGCGAGGACGTCGTCGAGTCCGTGGATGACGATCTCGACATCGTCGCGGGCGCGGACGAGGTCGACGAGACCCAGGCCGACGAGGCCGAGGCTGCGGACACCGCCGCCGACGAGGAGACGGAAGAGGCCGCCGAGGCTGAGGCCGAAGAGGCCGCCGAGGCTGAGGCCGAGGAGCCCGAGGCCGACATCGACCCCGTCGAGAAGCTCCGTCAGGAACTGCGCATCCTGCCCGGCGAGTGGTACGTGATCCACACCTACGCCGGTTACGAGAACCGCGTGAAGACCAACCTGGAGCAGCGCGCCGTCTCGCTGAACGTCGAGGACTACATCTTCCAGGCCGAGGTGCCGCAGGAAGAGGTCGTCCAGATCAAGAACGGCGACCGCAAGACGATCAAGCAGAACAAGCTCCCGGGCTACGTCCTGGTCCGCATGGACCTGACGAACGAGTCCTGGGGCGTCGTCCGCAACACCCCCGGCGTCACCGGCTTCGTGGGCAACGCCTACGACCCGTACCCGCTGACGCTGGACGAGATCGTCAAGATGCTCGCCCCGGAGGCCGAGGAGAAGGCCGCCCGCGAGGCCGCCGAGGCCGAGGGCAAGCCCGCGCCGCAGCGCAAGGTCGAGGTCCAGGTGCTGGACTTCGAGGTCGGCGACTCGGTCACCGTCACCGACGGCCCGTTCGCCACGCTCCAGGCCACCATCAACGAGATCAACGCCGACTCCAAGAAGGTCAAGGGTCTGGTGGAGATCTTCGGTCGTGAGACCCCGGTCGAGCTGAGCTTCGACCAGATCCAGAAGAACTGATCCCTTCTGGACGAACCGCTTCCGAGCAGGTCAGGCACTGCCTGACCTGCTCGGTTTTTGGCCGCGCATCTATACCCGTTATCGTTGTGCGGTATGCCTGCGTTCGGTTGGTCCCGTCGCGCGGGCATGGACCCGATTGAAAGGACCCGGAGAGCTATGCCTCCCAAGAAGAAGAAGGTCACGGGGCTCATCAAGCTCCAGATCCAGGCCGGTGCCGCCAACCCGGCCCCGCCGGTCGGCCCCGCGCTGGGTCAGCACGGCGTGAACATCATGGAGTTCTGCAAGGCCTACAACGCCGCGACCGAGTCGCAGCGTGGCTGGGTGATCCCGGTGGAGATCACGGTCTACGAGGACCGTTCCTTCACCTTCATCACCAAGACCCCGCCGGCCGCGAAGATGATCCTCAAGGCCGCGGGCGTGGAGAAGGGCTCCGGCGAGCCGCACAAGACCAAGGTCGCGAAGATCACGCGTGACCAGGTCCGTGAGATCGCCACCACCAAGATGCCCGACCTCAACGCCAACGACCTGGACGCCGCCGAGAAGATCATCGCCGGCACCGCCCGTTCCATGGGCGTCACGGTCGAGGGCTGAGCCCCAACCTCCCCACCAGCAGATGAGTGGCGGGGCCTGCTCGGCCCGGACCACGACTCCTAAGAAAACCCAGGAGCAGTAGTGAGCAAGCGCAGCAAGTCTCTCCGCGCTGCGGACGCCAAGGTCGACCGGGAGAAGCTCTACGCCCCGCTCGAGGCCGTCCGTCTCGCCAAGGAGACCTCCACGACCAAGTTCGACTCCACCGTCGAGGTCGCCTTCCGTCTGGGTGTCGACCCGCGCAAGGCCGACCAGATGGTGCGTGGCACCGTGAACCTCCCGCACGGCACCGGTAAGACCGCCCGGGTCCTGGTCTTCGCGACCGGCGACCGTGCCGAGGCCGCGCGTGCCGCGGGCGCCGACATCGTCGGCGCCGACGAACTGATCGACGAGGTGTCGAAGGGCCGTCTGGACTTCGACGCCGTCGTCGCCACCCCGGACCTCATGGGCAAGGTCGGCCGCCTCGGCCGCGTGCTCGGCCCGCGTGGTCTGATGCCGAACCCGAAGACCGGCACCGTCACCCCCGACGTCGCCAAGGCCGTCACCGAGATCAAGGGCGGCAAGATCGAGTTCCGCGTCGACAAGCACTCGAACCTGCACTTCATCATCGGCAAGTCGTCCTTCGACGACAGCAAGCTGGTGGAGAACTACGGCGCCGCGCTGGAGGAGATCCTCCGTCTGAAGCCGTCGGCCGCCAAGGGTCGCTACATCAAGAAGGCCGCCATCACCACCACGATGGGCCCCGGCATTCCGGTCGACCCGAACCGCACCCGCAACCTCCTCGTCGAGGAGGACCCGGCCGCCGTCTGATCCTGACGACGACCGAGGCGCGCGTACGCGTATCCGTCGACGGGCCCCGCGACCTTCCGAGGTGCGGGGCCCGTTGTCGTACCCGCGGGTTAGCGTGGGGGGAGTGGCCGGGACGTCCGAGGGGGGCACGGGTGAGGTACGGGCTGGTGGGGCGGGGGATCGCCGTGGTGGCGCTGGTGCTGGCGGCCGCGTGCGGCTCGCCCGGGGGCTCGGAGAAGCCGACGAAGCCCACCGCCGCCCCCACCGGCACGAGGGGCGCTCCGGCGGCCGTGAGCGAGGAACTGCGTGCCGTGGAGAAGGCCACCGGCAAGGCCGGTTCCGCCCGGGTGACCTCCACGACGGTCATGGGCAGCGTCCTGTCCATGGAGACCACCGGCGCCCTGTCCTGGGCCGAGCGCCCCGTCGGCCTCCTCACCCTCACCTACACCGGCGGGGAGGTCGCCGACACCATGCGGAAGCTGGGCAGCGTCTCGATGCGGGCGCGGCTGCTGCCCGACGCCTACTACGCCGAGTTCGGCGACGCCTTCGCGGACCGGATGCACGGCAGGCACTGGATCAAGTACGACCACGACAGCCTCCAGGAGCTGCCGGGCGGCTCCGGGGCGCAGCTGAAGGAGGAGCTGGAGCGCACCGCTCCGGTCCAGCCGATAGAGCTGCTGCTGGCCTCGCCGACCACACGGCGGGTCGGTGTGGAGGGCGTCGGCGGCCGGACCGCTACCCGCTACTCGGGCACGCTCGACGTGGCGGAGCTGGCCGATTCCGCCCTGAAGCGGCGGCTCACCGACGCCGGGGTGGTCACCCAGACCGTGGACATATGGGTGGACGAGCGGAACCTGCTGGTCAAGAAGGTGGAGAAGGGGGAGCTGGAGGAGACCGGCGAGCTGAGGCAGACCGCTTTCTACGACGACTACGGCCTGAAGGTCTCTGTCGAGAAACCGCCGGTCGATGACACGGTGGACTTCACGGAGCTGCTGGAGCATCACGACACAGGCTCCTGAAGCACCCGAAACGGCCAGCTATATGAGTCACACGAGTCACACCGGCCCCACAGCAATTGAGCGGACTCTGTCAGTCCCCTGAGATACGCTCACGTTTCGTTGAGGGTCGGCCATGCTCCTTGGGGGGAATCAATGGGTCTTTCCGTACGTACGCGCCGTACTCGGCGCGGGGCGATGGGCGCCGGACTGTCCGCGCTGCTGCTGGCCGCGGGCGCGGTCGGCTGTTCCTCCGGTGACGGTGGCGACTCGCCGGAGATGGAGCCCGCCGCGGCGGTCGCGGCGGCGGCGAAGAACGCCGAGGAGATCAAGTCCCTCCGGTACAGGATCAGCGGCGACATCCCCGAGCAGGGCACGATCGACGGCGAGGCCTCGATGTCCCTGGACCCGCTGGCGATGGACATGAAGATGTCGGTCGAAGGTGCCAGCCCCACCCAGTCCGGCGAGGCGGAGATCCGTCTGCTCGACCAGGTCATGTACATCGGCGGTGGCGCCGAGATGGCCAAGGAGCTGGACGGCAAGAGCTGGATGAAGATGGACCTGTCCGCGCTCGGCGAGGACAACCCGCTGAACCTCGACGAGCTGGGCGCGGGCCAGGCCGGTCAGAACCCGGCCGCGGAGTCCGGTTTCTTGGCCGGTGCCGAGGACGTGGAGAAGGTCGGCACCGAGACTGTCGACGGCGTCGAGACCACCCACTACAAGGGCACGGTCGACCTCGATGACCTGCGCAAGGCCACCAAGGGCGAGAGCAGGACCCTGCGCGAGCAGCGGGAGAAGAGCATCGAGCAGTACGAGAAGATGGGCGTCGAGTCCCTCAAGATGGACATGTGGATCGACGGCGAGGACCGGGCCAAGCAGTTCCGGATGCAGGGGGACGCCACCGGCGGCCCGCTGGACATGACCGTCACCTTCCTCGACTACAACCAGCCGGTGGACATCGAGGCCCCGCCCGCCGCGGACACCGTCGACTTCGCCGAGATGATGGAAGAGGCCATGGCCTCCGAGAGCTGAGTCACGGAGAGCCGAGCCTCACCCGCGTGACCGGATTTGCTTGACGGCGATCCGGTCACGTACTCTCTCCACGAAGCCAAAGACCGCTGGTCGTTGCCGTGTGCTCGTTCGAGGGCACGGTGGCCGAAGGATCCGCTGAACAGCGGACGACCCGCGCAGGTGACAGTGGAAGAACTCCCGGAGTGCGTGCGTCCCGCGTATGCGCGTCCGGTCGAGTCCGCCCCGTGCGCCTGCGCCGGGGCGTTTCGTTTTCTCCAGTCCTCCTTCGGGTCCGCGCGGTCCGAATCACCCGGAAGGAGGCCGAGGCTCTATGGCGAGGCCCGACAAGGCTGCCGCGGTTGCCGAGCTGACGGACAAGTTCCGTAGCTCCAACGCCGCCGTGCTGACCGAGTACCGCGGTCTCACCGTGGCCCAGCTCAAGCAGCTGCGCCGTTCGCTCGGTGAGAACGCCCAGTACGCCGTGGTGAAGAACACGCTGACCAAGATTGCGGCCAACGAGGCCGGGATCACCACGCTGGACGACCAGTTCAATGGTCCGACGGCGGTTGCCTTCATCACCGGTGACCCGGTG
Organism: Streptomyces sp. NPDC057877; assembly: GCF_042796855.1. NCBI lineage: Bacteria > Bacillati > Actinomycetota > Actinomycetes > Kitasatosporales > Streptomycetaceae > Streptomyces > Streptomyces sp. NPDC057877. Next base: position 159,601 of record NZ_JBHVMS010000014.1, on the reverse strand, counting down.
GAGTCGGCGAAGGGTCTTCGTGACTTCGCCAAGGACAACCCGAATCTCGTCATCAAGGGCGGTGTCCTTGACGGCAAGGCGCTGTCCGCCGACGAGATCAAGAAGCTTGCGGACCTCGAGTCGCGCGAGGTTCTGCTCTCCAAGCTGGCCGGTGCCTTCAAGGCGAAGCAGTCCCAGGCTGCCTCCGTCTTCCAGGCGCTGCCGTCGAAGCTCGTCCGCACCGTGGACGCGCTCCGTGCCAAGCAGGACGAGCAGGGCGGTGCCGAGTAACTCGGCTCGCACTCCGGCCGCCGCTGCCTGAACGCGGAGGCCGTCGCGGGCCAGACGTACGCCCGCCACACCAGTACATCCGGCACCTGCCGAATTAGTGGAAGGACCGCCATCATGGCGAAGCTCAGCCAGGAAGACCTGCTCGCGCAGTTCGAGGAGATGACCCTCATCGAGCTCTCCGAGTTCGTGAAGGCGTTCGAGGAGAAGTTCGACGTCACCGCCGCCGCTGCCGCGCCGGTCGTCGTCGCCGGTGGTGCCGCTGGTGGCGCCGCCGCCGAGGCCGTCGAGGAGAAGGACGAGTTCGACGTCGTCCTCACCGGCGCCGGTGACAAGAAGATCCAGGTCATCAAGGTCGTGCGTGAGCTGACCTCCCTCGGCCTGAAGGAGGCCAAGGACCTGGTGGACGGCGCCCCGAAGCCCGTCCTCGAGAAGGTCGCGAAGGACGCCGCGGACAAGGCCAAGGAGGCCCTCGAGGGCGCCGGCGCCTCCGTCGAGGTCAAGTGACACCACTGAGGTGACCGCGGCCCCCGCAGGGCTGTAACACCGACGTACCGAAGAGCGATCATCCATCCGGGTGGTCGCTCTTCGGCGTGTTCGGGGGTGTGGCCACGGTTGCCTTGCACCCGCGTATGCGAGGGGTATGGTGATCTTCGTCGTGTCTCTGGGTGGCCCCGTTCGGGCAGGGGGTTCGGGCAGGGGGGCCTTGACGAACCGCACGCAGCGCGCAATTCTCAGGACGCGTCGTCACAAGGATCCGAATCCGAGGCATGGATCGGCGACGAAGAGGGCAGTATCAACGTGCGTTGAGGGCAGGGCCTTGTCGCAGAGGTTGAGAACAACGAGGACAACGAGGGTCAACACGGGTGCCAAGAACCCGCACTGGACATCAGTGTGCCAAGTGGCTACACTGACCCTTTGCGCTGCCTGTTAGCTGTCCCCTGCCCGTCACCAGGGGTCTGCCCTCGCCTCAGCATCGATGACCAGTAAGTCCCCGACCTGGGATTTCTGTCTCCCTGCGGCGGTGAGGGGCCGGTACGCGCGTAGTGAGTCCGAGCCCTCGGAAGGACCCCCTCTTGGCCGCCTCGCGCACTGCCTCCGCGAATACGAACAACGGCGCCAGCACCGCCCCGCTGCGCATCTCCTTTGCAAAGATCAAGGAGCCCCTCGAGGTTCCGAACCTTCTTGCGCTGCAAACCGAGAGCTTCGACTGGCTGCTCGGCAACGACGCGTGGAAGGCTCGTGTCGAGCAGGCTCTGGACAACGGTCAGGACGTCCCCACCAAGTCCGGGCTCGAGGAGATCTTCGAGGAGATCTCCCCGATCGAGGACTTCAGCGGGTCGATGTCGCTGACCTTCCGCGACCACCGTTTCGAGCCGCCGAAGAACTCGATCGACGAGTGCAAGGAGCGTGACTTCACCTACGCGGCTCCGCTTTTCGTCACCGCCGAGTTCACCAACAACGAGACCGGCGAGATCAAGTCCCAGACCGTCTTCATGGGCGACTTCCCGCTCATGACGAACAAGGGCACCTTCGTCATCAACGGCACCGAGCGTGTCGTGGTGTCGCAGCTGGTTCGTTCGCCGGGTGTGTACTTCGACTCCAGCATCGACAAGACGTCCGACAAGGACATCTTCTCGGCCAAGATCATCCCGTCCCGGGGTGCCTGGCTGGAGATGGAGATCGACAAGCGCGACATGGTCGGTGTCCGCATCGACCGCAAGCGCAAGCAGTCCGTCACCGTCCTGCTCAAGGCGCTCGGCTGGACCACCGAGCAGATCCTCGAGGAGTTCGGCGAGTACGAGTCCATGCGCGCCACCCTGGAGAAGGACCACACCCAGGGCCAGGACGACGCGCTGCTCGACATCTACCGCAAGCTGCGTCCGGGCGAGCCCCCCACGCGTGAGGCCGCGCAGACGCTGCTCGAGAACCTCTACTTCAACCCCAAGCGCTACGACCTCGCCAAGGTCGGCCGCTACAAGGTCAACAAGAAGCTGGGTGCAGACGCTCCGCTGGACGCGGGCATCCTGACCGTCGAGGACATCATCGCGACGATCAAGTACCTGGTGCAGCTGCACGCCGGTGAGACCGAGACCGTCGGTGACAACGGCGACAAGGTCGTCGTCGAGACCGACGACATCGACCACTTCGGCAACCGCCGTCTGCGCAGCGTCGGCGAGCTGATCCAGAACCAGGTCCGTACGGGTCTGGCGCGTATGGAGCGCGTCGTGCGTGAGCGCATGACGACCCAGGACGTCGAGGCGATCACGCCGCAGACCCTGATCAACATCCGGCCGGTCGTCGCCTCCATCAAGGAGTTCTTCGGCACCAGCCAGCTGTCGCAGTTCATGGACCAGAACAACCCGCTGTCGGGTCTCACCCACAAGCGCCGTCTGTCGGCGCTCGGCCCGGGTGGTCTCTCCCGTGAGCGGGCGGGCTTCGAGGTCCGTGACGTGCACCCGTCGCACTACGGCCGCATGTGCCCGATCGAGACCCCCGAAGGCCCGAACATCGGTCTGATCGGCTCGCTCGCCTCCTACGGCCGGGTCAACGCGTTCGGTTTCGTCGAGACGCCGTACCGCAAGGTCGTCGAGGGCCAGGTCACCGACGAGGTGGACTACCTGACCGCCGACGAGGAGGACCGCTTCGTCATCGCGCAGGCCAACGCGCCGCTCACCGAGGACATGCACTTCTCGGAGCGCGTCCTGGTGCGCCGCCGCGGCGGCGAGGTCGACTACGTCCCCGGTGACGAGGTCGACTACATGGACGTCTCGCCGCGCCAGATGGTGTCGGTCGCGACCGCCATGATCCCGTTCCTCGAGCACGACGACGCCAACCGCGCCCTGATGGGCGCGAACATGATGCGCCAGGCCGTTCCGCTCATCAAGGCGGAGGCCCCGCTCGTCGGCACCGGCATGGAGTACCGCTCCGCCGTCGACGCCGGTGACGTCGTCAAGGCCGAGAAGGCCGGTGTGGTCCAGGAGGTCTCCGCGGACTACATCACCACCGCCAACGACGACGGCACCTACATCACCTACCGCCTGGCCAAGTTCGCCCGCTCCAACCAGGGCACCTCGGTCAACCAGAAGGTCATCGTCAACGAGGGCGACCGCGTCATCGAGGGCCAGGTGCTCTCCGACGGCCCGGCCACCCAGAACGGCGAGATGGCGCTCGGCAAGAACCTGCTGGTCGCGTTCATGCCGTGGGAGGGTCACAACTACGAGGACGCGATCATCCTGTCGCAGCGCCTCGTGCAGGACGACGTCCTCTCCTCGATCCACATCGAGGAGCACGAGGTCGACGCCCGTGACACCAAGCTCGGCCCCGAGGAGATCACCCGGGACATCCCGAACGTCTCCGAGGAGGTCCTCGCCGACCTCGACGAGCGCGGCATCATCCGCATCGGCGCCGAGGTCATCGCCGGTGACATCCTCGTCGGCAAGGTCACGCCCAAGGGTGAGACCGAGCTGACCCCGGAGGAGCGCCTGCTGCGCGCGATCTTCGGTGAGAAGGCCCGTGAGGTCCGTGACACCTCGCTGAAGGTGCCGCACGGCGAGACCGGCAAGGTCATCGGCGTCCGCGTCTTCGACCGCGAGGAGGGCGACGAGCTTCCCCCCGGTGTGAACCAGCTGGTGCGCGTGTACGTCGCGCAGAAGCGCAAGATCACCGACGGTGACAAGCTCGCCGGCCGCCACGGCAACAAGGGCGTCATCTCGAAGATCCTGCCGATCGAGGACATGCCGTTCCTGGAGGACGGCACCCCGGTCGACATCATCCTCAACCCGCTCGGTGTGCCGTCCCGAATGAACCCGGGTCAGGTCCTGGAGATCCACCTCGGCTGGCTCGCCAGCCAGGGCTGGGACGTCTCCGGTCTCGCCGACGAGTGGGCGCAGCGCCTCCAGCAGATCGGCGCCGACGTGGTCGAGCCCCGGACGAACGTGGCGACGCCGGTCTTCGACGGCGCCCGTGAGGACGAGCTGACCGGTCTGCTCGAGAACACCCTGCCCAACCGCGACGGCGACCGCATGGTCCAGCCGTCCGGCAAGGCGCGGCTGTTCGACGGCCGCTCGGGTGAGCCGTTCCCGGACCCGATCTCGGTCGGCTACATGTACATCCTGAAGCTGCACCACCTGGTCGACGACAAGCTGCACGCCCGCTCCACCGGCCCGTACTCGATGATCACCCAGCAGCCGCTGGGTGGTAAGGCGCAGTTCGGTGGCCAGCGGTTCGGCGAGATGGAGGTGTGGGCCCTCGAGGCCTACGGCGCCGCGTACGCCCTCCAGGAGCTGCTGACCATCAAGTCCGACGACGTCACCGGCCGCGTGAAGGTCTACGAGGCCATCGTCAAGGGCGAGAACATCCCCGAGCCCGGCATCCCCGAGTCCTTCAAGGTGCTCATCAAGGAGATGCAGTCGCTCTGCCTGAACGTGGAGGTGCTGTCCAGCGACGGTATGTCCATCGAGATGCGTGACACCGACGAGGACGTCTTCCGCGCTGCGGAGGAGCTCGGCATCGACCTGTCCCGGCGCGAGCCGAGCAGCGTCGAAGAGGTCTGACGGGAGTCCGGCGGTGCCCCTGACCGACCAGGGGCCCCGCCGACCCCCAGGCCCCCGTACAGACCAAAGACTTACGACCCTGAGAGGGATTGACGCATAGTGCTCGACGTCAACTTCTTCGACGAGCTCCGGATCGGCCTGGCCACCGCTGACGACATCCGTCAGTGGAGCCACGGCGAGGTCAAGAAGCCCGAGACCATCAACTACCGCACCCTCAAGCCCGAGAAGGACGGACTCTTCTGCGAGAAGATCTTCGGTCCGACCCGGGACTGGGAGTGCTACTGCGGCAAGTACAAGCGCGTCCGCTTCAAGGGCATCATCTGCGAGCGCTGCGGCGTCGAGGTCACGCGCGCCAAGGTGCGCCGTGAGCGGATGGGCCACATCGAACTGGCCGCGCCCGTCACGCACATCTGGTACTTCAAGGGCGTTCCCTCGCGCCTCGGTTACCTGCTCGACCTCGCCCCGAAGGACCTGGAGAAGGTCATCTACTTCGCGGCGTACATGATCACGTTCGTCGACGAGGAGCGCCGCACCCGCGACCTGCCCTCGCTGGAGGCCCATGTCTCCGTCGAGCGCCAGCAGATCGAGCAGCGCCGGGACGCCGACCTGGAGGCCCGCGCCAAGAAGCTCGAGACCGACCTGGCCGAGCTGGAGGCCGAGGGCGCCAAGGCCGACGTGCGCCGCAAGGTGCGCGAGGGTGCCGAGCGTGAGATGAAGCAGCTGCGCGACCGTGCGCAGCGCGAGATCGACCGCCTCGACGAGGTGTGGAACCGGTTCAAGAACCTCAAGGTCCAGGACCTGGAGGGCGACGAGCTGCTCTACCGCGAGCTGCGCGACCGCTTCGGCACCTACTTCGACGGCTCGATGGGCGCCGCGGCGCTGCAGAAGCGCCTGGAGTCCTTCGACCTCGACGAGGAGGCCGAGCGCCTCCGCGAGATCATCCGTACCGGCAAGGGCCAGAAGAAGACCCGTGCGCTCAAGCGCCTGAAGGTCGTCTCCGCGTTCCTGCAGACCAGCAACAGCCCCAAGGGCATGGTGCTGGACTGCGTGCCGGTCATCCCGCCGGACCTGCGTCCGATGGTGCAGCTGGACGGTGGCCGCTTCGCGACCTCCGACCTGAACGACCTGTACCGCCGTGTCATCAACCGCAACAACCGCCTGAAGCGGCTTCTCGACCTCGGCGCGCCCGAGATCATCGTGAACAACGAGAAGCGCATGCTCCAGGAGGCCGTGGACGCGCTGTTCGACAACGGCCGTCGTGGCCGCCCGGTGACGGGCCCCGGCAACCGTCCGCTGAAGTCGCTGTCCGACATGCTCAAGGGCAAGCAGGGCCGCTTCCGTCAGAACCTGCTCGGCAAGCGCGTCGACTATTCGGCGCGTTCCGTGATCGTCGTCGGCCCGCAGCTGAAGCTGCACCAGTGCGGTCTGCCGAAGGCGATGGCGCTGGAGCTGTTCAAGCCGTTCGTGATGAAGCGGCTGGTCGACCTCAACCACGCGCAGAACATCAAGTCGGCGAAGCGCATGGTCGAGCGTGGCCGGACCGTGGTGTACGACGTCCTCGAAGAGGTCATCGCCGAGCACCCGGTGCTGCTGAACCGCGCGCCCACCCTGCACCGCCTCGGCATCCAGGCCTTCGAGCCGCAGCTGGTCGAGGGCAAGGCCATCCAGATCCACCCGCTCGTGTGCACCGCCTTCAACGCGGACTTCGACGGTGACCAGATGGCCGTGCACCTGCCGCTGTCCGCGGAGGCGCAGGCCGAGGCCCGCATCCTGATGCTGTCCTCGAACAACATCCTCAAGCCCGCCGACGGCCGTCCGGTGACGATGCCGACCCAGGACATGGTGCTGGGTCTGTACTTCCTGACGACCGACAGCGACGCCCGTGAGGTCAAGGGCGAGGGCCGGGCGTTCGCGTCCGTCGCCGAGGCGATCATGGCCTTCGACGCGGGCGAGCTGTCGCTCCAGTCGAAGATCGACGTCCGCTTCCCGGTCGGCACCATCCCGCCGCGCGGCTGGACCCCGCCGGTCCGCGAGGAGGGCGAGCCGGAGTGGCAGCAGGGTGACAGCTTCACGCTGCGCACCACGCTGGGCCGCGCGCTGTTCAACGAGCTGCTGCCCGAGGACTACCCGTTCGTCGACTACGAGGTCGGCAAGAAGCAGCTCTCCCAGATCGTCAACGACCTGGCCGAGCGCTACCCGAAGGTCATCGTGGCGGCGACGCTCGACAACCTGAAGGCGGCGGGCTTCTTCTGGGCGACCCGTTCCGGCGTCACCGTCGCGTTCTCCGACATCGTCGGTCCGCCGGAGAAGCCGCAGATCCTGGAGCGCTACGAGGACCAGGCGCTGAAGATCCAGAAGCAGTTCGAGCGCGGCCTCGTCACCAAGGAAGAGCGCACGCAGGAACTGATCGTCATCTGGAACAAGGCGTCCAGCGAGGTCGCCGAGGCGATGCAGCGCAACTTCCCGCGCACCAACTCGATCTTCATCATGATCGAGTCCGGCGCCCGAGGAAACATGATGCAGCTGCGTCAGATCGCCGGTATGCGTGGTCTGGTGTCCAACGCCAAGAACGAGACCATCCCGCGGCCCATCAAGGCCTCGTACCGTGACGGTCTCACCGTGCTGGAGTACTTCATCGCCACGCACGGTGCCCGTAAGGGTCTGGCGGACACCGCCCTGCGTACCGCCGACTCGGGTTACCTCACCCGTCGTCTGGTCGACGTCTCCCAGGACGTCATCATCCGCGAGGAGGACTGCGGCACCGAGCGCGGTCTGCGGCTGCGGATCGCCGAGCGCAACGCCGAGGGCACGCTCCTCAAGGCGGACGACGTCGAGACGTCCGTGTACGCGCGCTGCCTCGCCGAGGACATCGTCGTCGACGGCAAGGTGCTCGCCCCGGCGGGTACCGACCTCGGTGACGTGCTCATCGACGAGCTGGTCCGCTACGGCGTCGAGGAGGTCAAGACCCGCTCGGTCCTGACCTGCGAGTCCGCCGTCGGCACCTGCGCCATGTGCTACGGCCGCTCGCTGGCCACCGGCAAGCTGGTCGACATCGGTGAGGCGGTCGGCATCATCGCCGCCCAGTCCATCGGTGAGCCCGGCACCCAGCTGACGATGCGTACCTTCCACACCGGTGGTGTGGCCGGTGACGACATCACCCAGGGTCTGCCGCGTGTCGTCGAGCTGTTCGAGGCCCGTACCCCGAAGGGTGTCGCCCCGATCTCCGAGGCCTCCGGCCGGGTGCGGATCGAGGAGACCGAGAAGACCAAGAAGCTCGTCGTCACCCCGGACGACGGCAGCGACGAGACGGCGTACCCGATCTCGAAGCGCGCCCGTCTCCTGGTGTCCGAGGGCGAGCACGTCGAGGTGGGCCAGAAGCTCACCGTGGGTGCCACCAACCCGCACGACGTGCTGCGCATCCTGGGCCAGCGGGCCGTTCAGGTCCACCTGGTCGGCGAGGTCCAGAAGGTCTACAACTCGCAGGGTGTGTCGATCCACGACAAGCACATCGAGATCATCATCCGGCAGATGCTGCGCCGGGTGACGATCATCGAGTCCGGCGACGCCGAGCTGCTGCCCGGTGAGCTGGTCGAGCGCTCGAAGTTCGAGACCGAGAACCGTCGTGTGGTCCAGGAGGGCGGTCACCCGGCCTCCGGTCGTCCGCAGCTGATGGGTATCACCAAGGCCTCGCTGGCGACGGAGTCCTGGCTGTCGGCCGCCTCCTTCCAGGAGACGACCAGGGTCCTGACGGACGCGGCGATCAACGCCAAGTCCGACAGCCTCATCGGCCTCAAGGAGAACGTCATCATCGGTAAGCTCATCCCGGCCGGTACGGGCCTGTCCCGCTACCGCAACATCCGGGTCGAGCCGACCGAGGAGGCCAAGGCCGCGATGTACTCGGCCGTCGGCTACGACGACATCGACTACTCGCCGTTCGGCACCGGCTCCGGCCAGGCCGTTCCGCTGGAGGACTACGACTACGGTCCGTACAACCAGTAAGCGAGTCGCCTGAGCCGAAGGGCGGTCACCCCCGGGGGTGGCCGCCCTTCGGCGTGCCGGGGGGACGCACCGGTGCCGTACGGGCCGCTTTCGGCGCACTATGGAGTGAGTCCGGTGCCCGGGAGGTGCCCCGTGTCGCAGCCGCCGTATCCGCCGCAGCCGTCCTGGCAGCCCTGGGGGCAGCCGTCGCCGTCCCCGGCCCCGCAGCACATGCTCGCCTCGCACGCCGACCGGGAGCGGGCCGTGGACGTGCTCAGAGCCGGTTACGGCGAGGGCCGCATGGAGCAGGAGGAGTTCGAGAAGCGGGTCGCACGGGCGTACGGGGCCCGCACGGTGGGAGAGCTGGCCCTGCTGGTGGCCGACCTGCCCCAGGGGCCCGTACCGCAGCCCGCGGCCGTTGTGGAGGTCCCGCGGACGTTCCTGCCGACGCCGCGGCCACAGACGAACGGGAAGGCGGTCGGGGCGGCCATCTGCGGGCTGCTGTGTCTGCCGACCTTCGGGCTCACCGGCATCCCCGCGGTCGTGCTCGGGCACGCGGCGCGCGCCGAGATCCGGCGTTCCGGGGAGGGCGGGGACGGCCTCGCGCTGACCGGGCTGGTTCTGGGGTGGTTGTCCACCGCGGGCTGGGCACTCGTACTGGTGCTGCTGACCATGGTGTCGGTCGCGGTGGGCTGACACCGGTGTGGTGATTAGGGCGAGGTCCATTTGTTTTGACCGCAGCGAATGCGGTAGGTACGCTCAGACCTTGTGCCTGGGGTGTGCCCTGGCCCTCGTGCGTGCCTTCACACCGCACAGCGGGGCCGCGAGCGGCCACCGTAATCTGCGCTTCTTTCTGCCTAGCGGCGGGAGTCCGCGGGATTCGACACACCCGACCGCGTGGGTCGGCGACGTTCCAGGTTAGCTGTACCCATCGGCACACAGAAACCGGAGAAGTAGTGCCTACGATCCAGCAGCTGGTCCGGAAGGGCCGGCAGGACAAGGTCGAGAAGAACAAGACGCCCGCACTCGAGGGTTCCCCTCAGCGTCGCGGCGTCTGCACGCGTGTGTTCACGACCACCCCGAAGAAGCCGAACTCGGCCCTGCGTAAGGTCGCGCGTGTGCGTCTGACCAGCGGGATCGAGGTCACGGCCTACATTCCGGGTGAGGGACACAACCTGCAGGAGCACTCCATCGTGCTCGTGCGTGGTGGCCGTGTGAAGGACCTGCCGGGTGTTCGCTACAAGATCATCCGCGGTTCGCTCGACACCCAGGGTGTCAAGAACCGCAAGCAGGCCCGCAGCCGCTACGGCGCCAAGAAGGAGAAGTAAGAATGCCTCGTAAGGGCCCCGCCCCGAAGCGCCCGGTCATCATCGACCCGGTCTACGGCTCCCCTCTGGTGACCTCCCTGATCAACAAGGTGCTGCTGAACGGCAAGCGCTCGACCGCCGAGCGCATCGTCTACGGCGCCATGGAGGGCCTGCGCGAGAAGACCGGCAACGACCCGGTCATCACGCTCAAGCGCGCTCTCGAGAACATCAAGCCGACCCTCGAGGTCAAGTCCCGCCGTGTCGGTGGCGCCACCTACCAGGTGCCGGTCGAGGTCAAGCCCGGCCGTGCCAACACCCTGGCGCTGCGCTGGCTGGTCGGTTACTCCCGCGCCCGTCGCGAGAAGACCATGACCGAGCGTCTGCTCAACGAGCTTCTCGACGCTTCGAACGGCCTCGGTGCGGCCGTCAAGAAGCGCGAGGACACGCACAAGATGGCCGAGTCCAACAAGGCCTTCGCGCACTACCGCTGGTAGTCGCAGTCCACATCGAGACCGAGAGAAGACGAAAGCCTTATGGCTACCACTTCGCTTGACCTGGCCAAGGTGCGCAACATCGGCATCATGGCCCACATCGACGCGGGCAAGACGACCACCACCGAGCGGATCCTGTTCTACACCGGCGTCTCGTACAAGATCGGTGAGGTCCACGACGGCGCTGCCACCATGGACTGGATGGAGCAGGAGCAGGAGCGTGGCATCACGATCACCTCTGCTGCCACCACCTGCCACTGGCCGCTGGAAGACGTCGACCACACCATCAACATCATCGACACGCCGGGCCACGTCGACTTCACCGTCGAGGTGGAGCGTTCGCTGCGCGTGCTCGACGGTGCCGTGACGGTGTTCGACGGCGTCGCCGGCGTTGAGCCCCAGTCCGAGACGGTGTGGCGTCAGGCGGACCGCTACGGCGTTCCGCGTATCTGCTTCGTGAACAAGCTCGACCGCACCGGTGCGGAGTTCCACCGCTGCGTCGACATGATCACCGACCGTCTGGGCGCGCAGCCGCTGGTCATGCAGCTGCCGATCGGTGCCGAGGCCGACTTCAAGGGCGTCATCGACCTCGTGACGATGAAGGCCCTGGTCTGGTCCGCCGAGGCCACCAAGGGCGAGATGTACGACGTCGTCGACATCCCGGACACCCACCAGGAGGCCGCCGAGGAGTACCGCGGCAAGCTCCTGGAGGCCGTGGCCGAGAACGACGAGGAGCTGATGGAGCTGTACCTGGAGGGCGAGGAGCCCTCCGTGGAGCAGCTGTACGCGGCGATCCGCCGTATCACCATCGCCTCCGGCAAGGGCGACGGCACCACCGTCACCCCCGTCTTCTGCGGCACCGCGTTCAAGAACAAGGGCGTCCAGCCCCTGCTCGACGCGGTCGTGCGCTACCTGCCCTCTCCGCTGGACGTCGAGGCCATCGAGGGCCACGACGTCAAGGACCCGGAGACGGTCATCAAGCGCAAGCCGTCCGACGACGAGCCGCTGTCGGCGCTGGCGTTCAAGATCATGAGCGACCCGCACCTCGGCAAGCTCACCTTCGTCCGGGTGTACTCCGGCCGCCTGGAGTCCGGCACCGCCGTGCTGAACTCCGTCAAGGGCCGCAAGGAGCGCATCGGCAAGATCTACCGCATGCACGCCAACAAGCGTGAGGAGATCGAGTCGGTGGGCGCCGGTGACATCGTCGCCGTCATGGGCCTGAAGCAGACCACCACCGGTGAGACGCTGTCCGACGACAAGAACCCGGTGATCCTGGAGTCCATGGACTTCCCGGCGCCGGTCATCCAGGTCGCCATCGAGCCCAAGTCGAAGGGCGACCAGGAGAAGCTGGGCGTCGCGATCCAGCGGCTCGCCGAGGAGGACCCGTCCTTCCAGGTCCACTCGGACGAGGAGACCGGCCAGACCATCATCGGCGGTATGGGCGAGCTGCACCTCGAGGTGCTGGTCGACCGTATGCGCCGTGAGTTCCGGGTCGAGGCCAACGTCGGCAAGCCGCAGGTCGCGTACCGCGAGACCATCCGCAAGTCGGTCGAGAAGGTCGAGTTCACCCACAAGAAGCAGACGGGTGGTACCGGCCAGTTCGCTCGCGTGATCATCGCGATCGAGCCGATCGAGGGCGGCGACGCCTCGTACGAGTTCGTCAACAAGGTCACCGGCGGTCGCATCCCGAAGGAGTACATCCCCTCGGTCGACGCCGGCTGCCAGGAGGCCATGCAGTTCGGCATCCTCGCCGGTTACGAGATGACCGGTGTCCGCGTGACCCTGCTCGACGGTGCCTACCACGAGGTGGACTCCTCCGAGCTGGCCTTCAAGATCGCCGGTTCGCAGGCGTTCAAGGAGGCCGCGCGCAAGGCGGCCCCCGTGCTCCTCGAGCCGATGATGGCCGTCGAGGTCACCACGCCCGAGGACTACATGGGTGACGTGATCGGCGACATCAACTCCCGCCGTGGCCAGATCCAGGCCATGGAGGAGCGGGCCGGTGCCCGCGTCGTGAAGGGCCTCGTGCCCCTGTCGGAGATGTTCGGCTACGTCGGGGACCTCCGCAGCAAGACGTCGGGTCGCGCAAGCTACTCGATGCAGTTCGACTCCTACGCCGAGGTTCCGCGGAACGTCGCCGAGGAGATCATCGCGAAGGCCAAGGGCGAGTAACGGACCTCGTCCGTACGCCGTAGGCTTGACTCCGGAGCCTCCCGGGCCATTCCTCCGCATTCATGGCGGAATGGCCCGAGGCCCGGGACCTAACAGCAAAGATCACCTGGCGCCGTTGAAGTAAGGCGTACAGAACCACTCCACAGGAGGACCCCAGTGGCGAAGGCGAAGTTCGAGCGGACTAAGCCGCACGTCAACATCGGCACCATCGGTCACATCGACCACGGTAAGACGACCCTCACGGCCGCCATTACCAAGGTGCTGCACGACGCGTACCCGGACCTGAACGAGGCCACCCCGTTCGACAACATCGACAAGGCGCCGGAGGAGCGTCAGCGCGGTATCACCATCTCCATCGCGCACGTCGAGTACCAGACCGAGGCGCGTCACTACGCCCACGTCGACTGCCCGGGTCACGCGGACTACATCAAGAACATGATCACGGGTGCGGCGCAGATGGACGGCGCCATCCTCGTGGTCGCCGCCACCGACGGCCCGATGCCGCAGACCAAGGAGCACGTGCTCCTGGCCCGCCAGGTCGGCGTGCCGTACATCGTCGTCGCCCTGAACAAGGCCGACATGGTGGACGACGAGGAGATCATGGAGCTCGTCGAGCTCGAGGTCCGTGAGCTGCTCTCCGAGTACGAGTTCCCGGGCGACGACCTGCCGGTCGTCCGTGTCTCCGCGCTCAAGGCCCTCGAGGGCGAGCAGGAGTGGGTCGACTCCGTCCTCAACCTGATGAAGGCTGTCGACGAGTCCATCCCGCAGCCCGAGCGTGACATCGACAAGCCGTTCCTGATGCCGATCGAGGACGTCTTCACGATCACCGGTCGCGGTACGGTCGTCACCGGCCGTATCGAGCGTGGTGTCCTCAAGGTCAACGAGACCGTCGACATCATCGGCATCAAGACCGAGAAGACCACCACCACGGTCACCGGCATCGAGATGTTCCGCAAGCTGCTCGACGAGGGCCAGGCCGGTGAGAACGTCGGTCTGCTGCTCCGCGGCATCAAGCGCGAGGACGTCGAGCGCGGCCAGTGCATCATCAAGCCGGGCTCTGTCACCCCGCACACCGAGTTCGAGGCCCAGGCCTACATCCTGTCGAAGGACGAGGGTGGCCGTCACACCCCCTTCTTCAACAACTACCGCCCGCAGTTCTACTTCCGTACGACTGACGTGACCGGTGTCGTGCACCTCCCCGAGGGCACCGAGATGGTCATGCCGGGCGACAACACCGAGATGCGCGTCGAGCTGATCCAGCCCGTCGCCATGGAGGAGGGCCTGAAGTTCGCCATCCGTGAGGGTGGTCGGACCGTGGGCGCCGGCCAGGTCACCAAGATCGTCAAGTAAGTACCGCTTGCTTGGTCGTCTGACCTGAGTGCTCGAAAGGGCCCGTACGACTTCGGTCGTACGGGCCCTTTTGCCGTGTACGCGGGGACCTTCGGCCCCGGCGCCACGCGGGCGCGCTCGTCGAGAGTGGGGGGCGTGGAGTCACCCCTACGCCGGGCACGCGGCCCCCGCGCCGCGCTGCTCCTTCTGCTCGCCGCCCTGCTCGCCCTCCTGCTGCCCGCCTCCCCGGCGGTCGCGAGCGCCGCGGACGAGAAACCGGTCACCCTCACCCTCTTCTGGGGCGACGGCTGTCCCAAGTGCAAGTCCGAGCGCGCCTTCCTGGAGGACTTCGGCGCGGACCACCCGGATCTGGAGATCGTCCAGTACGAGGTCTGGAACGACACCGGCAACCGCGGTCTGTTCAAGGAGTACGCCGACCGGCACGGCATCAAGGCCACCGCGGTCCCCGCCACCTTCGTGGGCGAACGGGCCTGGGTCGGCTGGACCGACGCCATTGAGGCCGACCTGCGCAAGGTCCTGGAAGGGGCGCTGCGGGGCGAGCCGGTGCCCAAGGGGGTCTACGGCACCGGCGGATCGTCGTCGACGTGCGACATCACCGAGAAGTGCGAGGTGCGCGAGGAGAGCAACAAGGTCGACGTACCGTTCGTCGGGACCGTGGAGCTGGCCGACGACTCGCTGGTCGTCTCCACCCTGGTGATCGGCTTCGTCGACGGCATCAACCCCTGCTCGCTGTGGGCCATCTCGATTCTGCTGGCGATCGTGCTGCGTACCGGGAGCCGACGCCGGGTGGCCGCGGTGGGCACGGTGTTCCTGCTGGTCACCGCCGGGATGTACGCGGTCTACATGGCCGGTATCTACAGCGCCCTGACCGTCGTGGGCTATCTGGACGCGATCCAGGTCGGCATCGCGGTGGCGGCCGGTGTCTTCGGGGTGCTGAGCGTCAAGGACTACTTCTGGTTCCGCAAGGGCGCGACCCTGTCCATCCCGGAGGGCCGCAAGCCCGCGCTGTACAAGCGGATGCGGGACATCGCCCTGCACCGCTCGCTGCTGCCCGCGCTGGCGGCGACGACCGCGCTCGCGGTGGCCGTGTCGCTGCTGGAGACGCCGTGCACGGCGGGCTTCCCGGTGATGTGGACGGGCATGCTGGCCGCGCAGGACGTGCCGTTCGCGGAGGCGGCGGGGCTGTACGGGCTCTACATGATCCCGTTCCTCGTCGACGAGTTCCTGGTGTTCGGCGTGGCCGTGGTGACCATGCGGGCGGCGAAGCTCCAGGAGAAGCACGGGCGGCTGCTGAAGCTGGTCAGCGGGACGGTCATGCTGGCGCTGGCCGGGGTGATGGTGACGGCGCCCGAGGTGATGGAGGACGTGGTCGGGGCGACGGTGGTCTTCCTGGGGGCGCTGCTGCTGGCGGTCGGCGTGCACCTGGTGACACGGGCCTTCGCGCGCAAGGGCGAGGCGGAACTGCCCGTGACCTGAGAACGCGGAACGAAGGGGCCCGTACGAGTGATGGCGTACGGGCCCCTTCGCCGTGTGGTGCGGTTACGCCCGCTGCCAGAGGGCGGGCACGTTCGGGGGCTCCCAGCCCGCCTGTGCCTGGTGGCCCTGGAGGCAGCGGTAGGTGGCGCCACCGTAGGTCACCGTGTCGCCGGGCTGGTAGACGGTACCGGCGGCCCAGGTGCCGCCGGGGTCGCCCGGGTCGCCGGGGTCACTGGTCGTCGTCTTCAGGGTGAGGCCGTAGTTCTGCAGGAGCGGGTTGATCGGCTGGTAGAAGGTGGTGCCGCCGCTCGAGCAGTTGCCCGAGCCGCCCGAGGTGACGCCCTGGGCCTGGCTGCCGGAGATGTAGGAGCCGCCGGAGTCGCCGGGCTCGGCGCACACGGTGGTGCGGGTGACGCCGGAGATGGTGCCCTCGGGGTAGGTGACGCTGGTGTTGTGCTGCTGGATGGTGCCGCAGTGCCAGCCGGTGGTGGACCCGGAGCGGCACACCGAGGCGCCGACGGGCGCCTGGGTGGACCCGGTGACCTGGACGTTCTGCCCGCCCGCACCCTTCACGTACGGGGTCGCCGTCCACTGGGAGTTGGTGGCGACCCAGGCCATGTCCAGGCCGGGGAAGGTGGAGGCCTGGAAGGTGCCCTGCGCGACCCGGTTGTGGCCGCTGGTGCTGGCCCCGGCCCGGCCGCAGTGACCGGCGGTGGCGAAGCCCTGCTGGGTGCCGCGGGTGACCGGGAAGCCGATCGAGCAGCGGCCGCTGTTGTTGATGTAGTACGCCTCGCCGCCGCGCAGGTCGTACAGCGGGCGGGGCCGCTCGGCGGACTTGGCCACGCGGGCGAGGGAGGCGTCGACGCCCGCGGCGCGCAGCAGGTCGTGGGCGGCGGAGGGCCGTATCGCCTGGACGACGAGGGAGTTGCTGCGGACGTCGACGTACCAGACGGGGGTGTCGGTGGTGTCGTGGCTCTGGGCGGCCCGGTCGAGGCGGGACCTGGCGGCGTCGAGCGTGGCCAGGGAGTGGGCTACGACGGTGGCGTGGGCGCCTTGCTTCTTGATGGCGGCGGTGTCGGCGGGGTCGGTGGTGGCGACGGTGAGGGTGCCGGAGTCGGCGCCCCGCACCCAGGCGCCCGCGAAGTCGGCGCCGAGGGCGGCGCGCAGGCGGCCCGCGGTGGCGCCCGCCTCGGCCTCGTTGGCGAGGCGCCGTTCGGCCTGCGGGGCGGTGAGCCCGAGGTCGCGCTGCAGGGCGCCGAGGAGGGCGGGCGGGGCCTGGTCGGTGCGGAGGGTGTCGGCGGCGGTACGGGTCTCACCGGCGTTCGCGGTGCCGGTGAGACCGGTGAGACTCGTGAGCAGGAGGGCACCGGTGGCCGCGGCGGCGGCGCAGGCGGCTCTGGTGTGGCGTCGGAGCATGGGGGAGGTCTCTCCTCGGTTTCGGGGTCTCCGCGGGGAGGCGCTGCGAGAGCTACGGAGGTGCCGAAACCGTAGGGAGGGCGGATCCGTGGGCGTAAGGAATCAGTTGGCCCCCTGCCCGGCGTTATGGAGGGGATACGGCCAGCTCGGGGTGGGCGGCGCGGGCCTGGGCGAGGACGCGGGCGGCGGCGTCGGGGGACTGGACCGCCGGGTGCCAGCCCAGCAGATGCCGCCAGGTGAGCGGCGTACCGGCGAGAGGGCGGACGGTGATGCCGGGGGTGCCGGGGAAGGTGGCCCGGCACAGTCCGACCGCCCGGCCCACCTGCGCGAGGTGGACGCAGGACGCGGTGTCCGTCTCGTACAGGCGCCGTGGGGTGAACCCGGCGCGGGCGCAGGCGGCGGTGAAGCAGTCGCCGAAGCAACTGTCGCCGGGGACGCAGGCCCACTCCTCGTCGGCGAGGTCGGCGAGGTCGATCTGGTGGGCGTGGGCCAGGGGGTGCTGTTCGGCGAGCATCACGCACACCGGGTCCACGGCGATTTCCCGCCAGGTCAGCCGGTCGGGGCCGGGTGGGGGAGCGGAGCCGCAGGCGCCGGTGAGGGCGTAGTCGAGGCGGCCCTCGGTGAGCAGGTCGGCCAGTTCGCGCTCGGACCAGGAGGTGCGGGTGGTGACGTCGGTGCCGGGGGCGGTGCGGGCGAGGCGGTCGACGAGGGCGCCGAGGAGGGGGCCGTGGGTGGAGCCGATGCGCAGGCGGGGGGTGTGCCTGTGCTGGGGGGCGTGGGCGAAGCGGGTCGCCTCCTGCTGCAGCTCGGTGACGGCGGGCAGCAGGATGCGGGTCCGCTCCAGGACGAGTTCACCGAGGGCGGTGGCGCGCACGCCGTACCGGTGGCGTTCGAAGAGGGGGCCGCCGAGGGTGCGTTCGATGCGCTTGAGCTGTGCGCTGAGCGCGGGTTGTGCGAGGCCGAGCGCGGTGGCGGCCCGGGTGAGGCTGCCCGCGTCGGCGATGGCGCGGACGGTTCTGAGATGGCGCAACTCCAGCTCCATGAGGGGAGCTTGGAGGGTGGGCGGGGGCGAGGCAAGGGTTTGGTACGGACCAGCGTGGGACGAGTTGTGGAGAAAGGGTCCACCTGCGTGTGAATTCGCGTGTTCCCGGGCGGTGGGCGAGGGGTGTACCCCCTAGCGTGCTGTGGGTGTTCCGTGGATCGTCCGTAGCGGCGCGTGGTGTCGCGCTCGCCGACCGCCGCCCCGCCGTCTCCTTCCCGCCGCCGGTGCCCACCGCCCGTGGCCGACCCCGCCTCTATGTGCTCGACGGAATCCGGCTGGCCGCGGCGCTGATGGTGGTCCTGCACCACTACGTCGGCACCCGCCGGGTCAACGAGCCGGGCAACCCGGTCTGGGACCGCCCGGTCTCGGAGATCGTGCCGACGTGGTTCCGGCTGACGTCGTTCGGCTGGATCGGCGTGGAGATCTTCTTCGTCATCAGCGGCTTCGTGATCTGCATGTCGTGCTGGGGGCGGACGCCGAGGCAGTTCTTCGTGTCACGGGTGATCCGGCTGTACCCGGCCTACTGGTTCGCGGTCTTCTTCACCACGGCGGTCGTGACGCTGCTCCCCGGGGTCTGGGAACGGCTCCCGGTCCGGGAGGTGCTCCTGAACCTGACGATGCTGCAACAGGGCTCCGGGGTGCCGCACGTGGACCTCGTGTACTGGACGCTCTGGTCGGAACTGCGGTTCTACCTGC
This sequence comes from Streptomyces sp. NPDC057877, assembly GCF_042796855.1. Classification (NCBI taxonomy): domain Bacteria; kingdom Bacillati; phylum Actinomycetota; class Actinomycetes; order Kitasatosporales; family Streptomycetaceae; genus Streptomyces; species Streptomyces sp. NPDC057877. Next base: position 140,853 of record NZ_JBHVMS010000014.1, on the reverse strand, counting down.
TGTTCATGGTGGTGGTGGCGGTCGGGCTGACGTACCGGCGCGTGGTGGTGTTCTGCTGCGTGTGGGGCGCCGCGGCGATGCTCGCGCCGGTCTCCGAGTTCCCGCTGCTGGTCCTGGTCGCCAATCCGACCGGCGCGTGGTTCTTCATCGCCGGGCTCGCGCTCTACCTGATGTACCGCTTCGGGCAGGACCTGCTGTTGTGGGGGATCCTCGGGATGGCCTATCTGATGGGCCAGTTGGAGCTGGGGGAGCGGGCGGCGTACGAGCAGGTCAGCAGCTGGCGGGGCGCCGTGCTGATCTATACGGCGTTCCTGCTGGTGATGGTGGCCGTCGCGCTCGGGTACACCGACCGGGTGCGGTGGCGGTGGCTGGTGACGGCCGGGTGTCTGACGTACCCGCTGTATCTGACGCACTACGCCGCCGGGACGGCCCTGATCGCGCGGTTGCGGGACGTGGTCGATCCGCGGTTGCTGGTGGTGGGGTTGATCGCGGGGTTCCTGGTGTTGAGCTGGGGGGTTCACCGGTGGGTGGAGCGGCCGGTGGGGCGGGTGGTCAAGCGGGGGTTGGACGCGTCGTTCGCTCGGGTTCGGGGGGTGTGAGGGGGCCTCCCACGGTCGCCGCCTACCAGCCCAGGTCGTACGTCGGAGGCGTCCTCGCGGGACCCGGCCCCGCACAGGGCGCAGCGATTGCCACTCCATGGCCGTGACGAACGCCCCGTCCTGCGTCCGCTGGATCTCCGGCAGACGACCGGGGACGATCCATGTGCTGGAAGAGGCGCCGCCGCGGAGGCCCACCGGGGGCACACTGGTGTGGCGACGGCAGCTCGAACGGCTGCCGGAGGCGGGGCAGCTGCGTGACGTCGTGCTCCAGGTGACGCCGCTCGACTGCGAGACGCACTCCGGCCTTGACGGCAGGATCGAACTGCTGAAGTTCGTGGACGGCACGGCGGTGGGGCGTTCGGACGGGGCCTGCAACGGCCGCCCTGCGACGGAACCCGAGTTTCCTGTGGTGCGGAGCCCGGGGCGGGCGGTCCGCGGTGATCCGAGTCGGTGCGGTGGGTTGTACGCCGTCTATCCGCCAGGGGCGGTCTGCCAGCGGTGCACGATGCCGCCCGACGGGTCCACGCCGAAGATCACCATTCCGGCTCCGTGGTCCACCACCGACGGGATCCCGACGCTGACGCGGGCTCTCGGCGGTGGGCCCGTCGCCTCCGCCGCCTCCGCCAGCAGGGCGCGTGCCTTGGACTCGGCCTGGTCGTAGCGGTCGGGGAAGGCGGAACGCTGGACCTTCTGGGCCGTCTGGCCCGCCGTGAGGTGGGGGTGCTGCTGCTCCACCCGGACGGCGCGGGTGAAGAACTGCTCCGCCGCGTACGGGACGTGCAGGATCTGCTCGGGGGTGCCCCAGCCCTGGCTCGGGCGTTGCTGGAAGACGCCCAGGGAGTCGCGGTCGCCGCAACGCAGGTTGTTCATGTGGGACTCGACCCAGCCCGCCTCGAACCCGGCGAGCATCACCTTGTCGGAGACGCCGAGGCGGCGGCCGACGCCGTACACCGCCTTCGTCACTTCGAGGTCGCGGTCGGGTGGGACGTGGCACGGTGCCATCGTGGTGTTCCTCTCGACGTGAAGGGGTGGGTGGGCGGGCCCCCGTGCGCCCCGCCCACCCACGATCTCGGCCTCAGCGGCTCAGGGATGGCTGACGTCCTGGGCGAGGTTGCCGCCCATGTCCACCCATGTGTCGTTCCAGGCGTGACCGTGCTCGGGGCCGCGCTGCCAGGTGTGCGTCACCCGGCCCTCCGGGTCGCGGCCGAACACCGAGAGGTCGCCGCTGGGGTTGAGGACCACGGCCGGGTCGTCCGTGAGCCGTCCGTGCAAGGGGGCCCAGTCGGACCAGGGGCCGCCGGTGCCGGTCTGCCAGCGGTGGTGCAGGGCCTTGTCGGCGCCCCGGGCGAAGAGGACCATGCCGCCGTCCCGGCCGACGAGGGCCGTGGGGCGGCCCTGGATGGCGCCGCCCATGTCGGCCCAGGAGTCGTTCCAGGCGTGGCCTTGCTCCGGGCCGTGCTGCCAGGTGTGGGTCACCCGGCCGTCCGGGTCGCGGGCGAAGACCGACAGCGCGCCGTTCGGGCTGAGCAGTACCACCGGGTCGCTCGTCAGCCGTCCGCCCAGCGGGCTCCAGTCGGACCAGGGGCCGCCGGTGCCGGTCTGCCAGCGGTGGTGCAGGGCGTCGTCGGTGCCCCGGGCGAAGAGGACCATGCCGCCGTCGCGGCCGACCAGTGCCGTGGGGCGGCCCCGGACCGAGCCGCCCATGTCGGCCCACGACGCGTTCCAGGCGTGGCCCTGTTCCGGGCCGTGCTGCCAGGTGTGGGTCACCCGGCCGTCCGGGTCGCGGGCGAAGACCGACAGCGCGCCGTTCGGGCTGAGCAGCACCGCCGGGTCACTCGCCAGCCGCCCGCCCAGGGACACCCAGTCCGGCGCCCACTCGCCCGCCTCCGACTGCCAGGTGTGCCACAACGCCCCGTCGGCACCCCGCACGAACACCGCGAGCTTGCCGTAGCGGCCGACCAGCGCCCAGGGTCGCCCCACCGCCCCGGGCGACGGGCGTCCCAGGGGCGTCCAGTCCGACCAGGCCCCGCCCGCCCGGTGCTGCCAGCGGTGCGCCACCTCGCCCGAGCCCTCGACGCCGGACACCACCATGCCCGCGCCGTGGTCCACCACCGACGGCACCCCGACACTCACCCGGGGCGCGGCCCGGCCCGGCTCGGTCCACCAGGTGGTCTCCTTGCGGGCGCCCGCCCAGCCGAAGCTGAAGTGGACGTGGTCGGTGTGCGGGCTGCGGCCGGTGTACGGGGTCCAGCCCTCGTGCGCCCGGTACGACTCCCAGATCCGCCGGTTCCAAATCATGTACATGATCCCGAAGCGGCGGGCCAGGGCGTGCGGGTTGCCGTGCCGGTCGGTGGCCAGGAGCCAGTTCAGGAGGTCGGCGGCCAGGTGTTCCTGGGTGTGCACGTCCACGCCCCAGTCCCAGGCGCGGCCCTCCTTGTGCTCACTGACCCCCGGCGCGTCGCACGACCTGCCGATGCCCAGGCTCCGGGTGACCGGGTAGGCGGCCAGCACCAGTTCGCGGAAGGCGAGCAGTCCCGGCTTGGCCGTGGGGTCGCAGCCCTGCTGGCCCTCGTACGGCGCGTACGGGTCGATGTGGGGACCGAAGTCGGGGGCGGTGGGCGGCATGAGGGGGCTCCAGGACTCGCGTCGTGCCGTCGGCGCCTTCGCCTCCGGCCTCTCCTGAACCACTGTCGCGACCCGCCCTCTCACCCCGGTCACGCCTCGGTCACTCCCGTCCGCGCCAGCCGGGCCGGGCTCGCCGCCGTCCGCCGGTGGGTCCCGCGCGCGATGCCGAGGGCCATCGCCACACCGTCCTCGGCCGTCGCGCCCCGCTGCCACGCCTCGGCGTACGCCTCCTCCGTCAGGTGTTCCCGTACGCACGCCCGGGTGCGGGTGTGGAGTACGGCGAAGGGGCGCAGGCCGGTGATGTTCGCCCCGGTCACCTGGCGATGACGGTGCGCCGCCCCCAGGACGACGGCCGAACCCTCGTACTGCCCGAGGGCGGCCAGCGTCCAGGCCAGGGTCTCCAGCATCCAGGCGGGGCCCCAGTTGTCGTCGATGGCGCGCTGCCGTACGAGCGCGTCGCACAGCGGTATGAGGCCCTTGGACGGCTCGCCGTGCAGCAGCTCGGTCAGCGCGACGCACCACTGGGCCCAGGTGTGCGCCCAGTCGGCACCGGCCGCCTCGGCCTCGGCGACGTACGTCTCGCACGCGGCGCGGGCCTGCTCGCGGTCGCCGAGAAAGGCGGCGGCCATCGCCCAGAACATGGTGGCCATGTGGGCGTCGCCGGTGAGGCCGTGGGTGAGCAACTCCTCGCGTGCCCCCGCCAGTTGTGCGATGCACGCGGGATCGGCAGGTACCAGCAGCGCGTACACCCCCTCGACGTAGGCGACCGGCGGGGCCTTCGCCTCGCCGAGGGTCGCGTGGCACTCGGCGAGGAGGGCGCGGGCCGCCGCGTGATCGCCCTGGAGGATCGCGATGAACGCCTTGAGCGCCGCCACCGACACCCTCAGCTCACCGAGGGCCGGATCCGTCGGGTCGAGCAGTGCGGACAGGCGTTCGATCCAGCCGCGGGCCTCCCCGAGTGTGCTGCTGACGAACCAGGAGCGGGCCCGCGTCAGATCGACGGTGATGGCCGCCCCGGCCGGAGCCCGGCCCGGCTGGACGCGGCAGAAGTCGAGCGCGGAGCGCAGATTGGGCAGCTCCCGGCGCAGCCGCAGCAGCCAGCCGGTCTCGCCGGGGCCGAACCACTCGTCGGCGGCCCGGGCGGCGAGTGCCTGGTAGTAGTCGCTGTGCCGGAGCAGCAGGGCGGTGGCGTCGCCCCGCGCGCGCAGCCGGTCGGCGCCGTACTGGCGGATGGTCTCCAGCAGCCGGTAGCGGGTGACCGTGCCGGGGCGGCCCACCGTGGCGACGGATTCGGTGGTGACGACGGACTTGTGGACCAGGCCGTCGAGCAGGTCCAGTACGTCGTCCCGCGCGATGCCCTCGCCCGCGCACACCGCCTCGGCGGCCGGGAGGTCGAAGCCGCCGACGAAGACCGACAACCGGGTCCACAGCAGGCGCTCCCCGGGGGTGCACAGGCTGTGGCTCCAGTCCATGACGCCGCGCAGGGTGTGCCGGTAGCGGCTGGCGGCGGGCCCGGGCCCGGGGGCCTGGTGGCTGGGGGCGGCCAGCAGGCGGAAACGGTCCTCCAGGCGTTCCAGCACCTCCGCCACGGTCAGCGCGCTCAGCCGGACCGCCGCGAGTTCGATGGCCAGCGGGATGCCGTCCAGGCGTCTGCACAGTTCGGCCGCCTCGGCGTGGTCTCCGGCGCCGGTGTGCAGGCTGGCCGAGGAGGCCGCCGCCCGGTCGGCCAGCAGCCTGAGCGCCTCGCTCGGGGTGCCGTCGGGACCGTCCCGGAGCGTCAGACAGGGCACCGGCATCAGGTGTTCGCCCGGCACGCCGAGCCGCTCCCGGCTGGTGGCCAGCACCCGCAGCTCCGGGGCGGCCCGCAGCAGCCGCAGCACCAGCGCCGCCACGGCCGCCGTCAGATGCTCGCAGTTGTCCAGTACGAGGAGCAGTCGCCGCGCGCCGAGATGCTCGGCCACCGCGTCGGCGGCGGAGCGCGTGGACTGGTCGCGCAGCCCCAGCGACTCGGCGACCGCCCGCGCCACCAGTGCCGGGTCGGTGACGGCCGCGAGGTCCACCAGCCACACCCCGTCGGGGCAGCCGGACCCCGGGCGCCGGGCGACGCGCAGCGCCAGGCGGGTCTTGCCGACCCCGCCCACGCCGGTCAGCGTGACCAGCCGGGAGCGGCCCAACAGCCGCCGGACCTGCGCCAGTTCGCGCTCGCGCCCGATGAAGGACGTGGTCTCGGCGGGCAGGTTGCCGACTCCTCCCGCGCCCATCGCCGGAGGGCGCGTGAGGTCGGGGGCCGCTGTCAGCATCCGCTGGTGCAGGGTCTTCAGCTCGCTGCCGGGGTCGATGCCCAGCTCCTCGGCGAGGACCGCGCTGACCTCGTGGAAGCAGCGCAGCGCCTCGCCCTGTCGGCCGCACTGGTAGAGGGCGAGCATGCGCTGCGCCCAGAAGCGTTCCCGCAGCGGATGGGTCCGGGTCAGCGCACGCAGCTCCGGCAGGACGTCGGCGGGGCGCCCGCACCGGATCATGGCGTCGATCCAGGCCTCCCGCGCGGCGAGCCGCTGCTCGCACAGGGCCGGGATCACATCGGCGAACCGCTCCTGCGGCAGGTCCGCCAGCGGCTCGCCCCGCCACAGCGCGAGCGCCTCGCCGAGCAGCCCCGCCGCCCGCTGCGGCCGGTCCTCGGCGAGCGCGGCACCGCCCTCCCGGACGAGCGCGGTGAACCGGTGGGCGTCCAGGGCGTCCGCGGTGCCCACGCGCAGCACATAGCCGCCGTGCTCGGTGCGCACCGCCTCCGGGCCGAGGGCCCTGCGCAGCCGTAGCACGTAGTTCTGCACGGCGTTGCGGGCCCCGCGCGGGGGGTCCTGCCCCCACAACCGGTCCACCAGGTCGGCCATCGGGACGACATGGCCGAGGTCGATGAGCAGGGCCACCAGCAGCGTGCGCAGCTGGGCCGCGCCGAGGCTCACCCGCGCCCCGTCGCGGGTGACCGTCAGCGGCCCGAGAATCCCGAAATCGTACTGTCCCATTCACATGACGCTAGTACGCGGAGTAACCGCTTTGCTACGGCGCGTGAACGTGGGGTGGGGGTGTGTGCCGCTCGCCCGCGCTACGGCGCGCGCTGGAACCCGGGTCGCTTCAGCGGTAGCGGATCACATGCAGCCGGTGGACGCCCGTCGCGTCGAGCGACGCCGGGTTGCCGGACGCACCGTCGTACAGGGCCACGCCCCGCGGTGTCGCCGCGGCGTTCACCAGCCAGCCCACGGCCTCCCGCGACCGGCCGTCGGTGCGGCGCACCCACACCAGGGCCCGCGCTCCGGCCGGGAGGTCCGAGAGCGCTCGGAGCGTCTGCTGCCAGTCGTCGTGCTCGGAGGTGGACAGTACGGGGCCCAGTTCCGCCAGGGTCGGGGCGAACCAGGCGGCGCGGCCGGGCGCGGGCGGCAGGGGCAGGTCGGCGGAGCCCGGGGTCCCGCCCGCGTCCCAACGGGCCAGCCAGCCCCAGGGATCGGCGTTGGGCAGACCGAACGGGGCGGTCTCGTCCTTGGGGACGACCACGGTCGCGTCGAGCAGGGCGTCCTGCCAGTGGCCGTCGCGCAGGAAGCGGGTGGAGTTGCAGGAGAAGACCCAGCCCCGGGCCGTCTCGTCCCGGGCGGTCGGCGCCGCCAGTTCGACCTGTCCGTGGTAGGCGTCGGCCAGCCAGAGCCGGGCCTTCTCGACCGCCGCGGCGAAGTCGGGCGCCTGCCGCTCCCACGGCTGCCGTGCGGGCGCGTGTGCCTCCGGCAGGGACCGGAAGAGGACCAGCTCGCGCACGAGCGCCGGGTCGAGCCGGGCGAGGGACGACGTCAAGCCGTCCAGCAGGACCACGTTCCCCTTGTTGTTGTGGGCGTAGAGCAGGTTGCCGGTGGCCTCGGCGCCGCCCAGCTCGCGGCGGACCCAGACCACGCCCCGGGTGTCCGGGCCCGGCTCGGCCATGGCCCGCACCACGGCGTCCCAGTCACCCACCGGGACGGGCCGGAACCCCGGGAAATAGCGCCGCGTCAGCCTCGCCCACCAGCCGGGGGCCTCGTCGGACGGCTGCCACGGCAGCGGCGACGACGGGGCCCGGTCCAGCGCGGAGTGCACGGCCACCAGGCAGCCCCGCGCGTTGATCCGCCGCGCCTGCCCGGCCGACCGGGCGGCCGTGCGCTCCGGGTCTGCGGGGGCCAGGTCGGCGAGCGGGTCGCTGGGCGCCGGGTGGAAGGGGGCGGAGCCGTCCTTCGGCACGACGACCGAGGCCGCCAGCATCGGCGTCGCCGGGTAGCCCGGCTGGCTCAGGGTCCGGCAGGCGAACATCCAGGCGGTGGGGGTTTCGTACACCGGGTGGGGGGCGGAGAGTTCGGCCAGGCCCCGGTAGGTGTCGTTCAGCCAGGCTGTCGCTCGGGCGACGGGGTTCATCACGGGGTTTGGCTCCTCGGGGGCCAGTTGCCGGTGGCGCGCATGTCCATGTAGCGGTCCACGGGGTAGGCGGTCGGCGGGAAATGGGCCGGTGTTCCGTCGTGCGGGACGACTACGACCGAGGTGAAGGGGGCTGTGGCCATGTCGCCCGTGTCGATGTGCTCCTGGAAGTCGAAGCGGACGGTCCAGCCGTAGCCGAGTTCGATCGCCGTGTCCGGGAGCATGACGACGGAATCGGCCCGGTCCGGGTAGGCGGCCGTTTTCAGAAAACGCTCGGCCGAGGAAACTGCCTGGTCTTTGGTCACCATTTATTTGACTCCGTCGCGATAAGGGATGTGCCCGATGGACGACACGTTTCTCTCCAGGACGCCGAGCGTCCCTGTCTGGCCGTCGAGGAACACGACCCCGTGTGGTGTGCTCACGGCGTTGAAGACATGGGCGCTGCCGTCGGGGCGGCTGATGTAGACGACGCTGCGCGAGCCCTCGCCCCGGGACTGAAGATCCTTGATGATGTCATCGTAGCTGTTGACCATGTCGTACTGGCCCTTGACTCGATTCGTCACCCCGAGCTGCTCTGGTGGAATGTGGTCGGCGGCCTGCTTGGGTGCCGCGCTCACCTCTATTCCGTCCAGTTGGCGGTCGACGGTGACGACATTGTGGCTGCAGTTGTCCGTATAGCCGGGCATTCCGGTGTTGTTGACGTCCCGCAGCCATGGGTATTCGCTGTCCAGGAATTCCTGCGCGGTCTTCGGGTCGACCGATTCATAGTGAATTGCCTTTTCCGAGACGTCATTCGTGGGCTTGGCCAGCCCGCTCCAGTCCTTGGGCCCGGCGAGACCGTCGGCGTGCTTGGCGCCGGTCGTCGCCGCGCTCGGCACGCCCTCCTTCAGACCGGTCCGCAGCGCCGTACGGCCAAGGCCCGCGCCCTTGGTGCCGATCAGTTCCGGGATGAGGCGGCCGACGAACTCCGAAGGGTCCTTCTTGAAGCCGTCGACGACGGACTGGACGACGCGCTCGGGGTGGGCGGCGGTGGAGACGAGGCCGGAGAGCGTGAGGCTGACGTTCTGGAGGTACTGGGCGGGGTGCGTGAGGTTGTACGGGTCCAGCGGGTTCAGGCCCCGGACGAAGTTGACCAGGCCCGCCGTGCCCTTGAGGGCGCCGCCGACGACATGGGTGAGTTCGGTGTTGACGGCCTGGTAGCCGTCCATCAGGTTGCTGCCGAGCCGGTCCAGCGGCGGCGGTTCGGCGGGGGCGTGCGCGAGCGCCGCCCTGACCCTGCCCGCCGCCTCGGCGGCGGCGGTGTTGCGCTGCTTCCTGGCCTGGGCGAGCCGGTCGCGCGCCGCCCGCATGTCGGCCACGCCGGGGTCGTGGAACGGGCCGGGCAGCGGACCGGGGTCCTGGTCGGCCTTCAGCCTGGCGTTGTAGGTGTCGACCTTCCGGTTGTAGGCGTCGACCGCCTCCACCGAGGCCTTCTTGCCCTGCCGGTACAGCTCGATGGCCTCCCGGGCCTGCCCCTGGGCCCACTTGACCGTCCCGGCGTAGCCCTCCAGCGCCGCCGCGGCCGTCTCGCAGGCGTCCGCCGCGTGCAGCCACTTCGCGGGGTGCACGCCGAACTTCTCGCGGAAGGTGTCGCCCGCGGCGCCCTTCCAGTCGGCGGAGTCGACCTTCTTCATCCCGGTGCCGACCTTGTCGAAGGCCGACTGGAAGTCCCGCAGGTGCCCGGCGCTCTCGCGGATGCGGTCCGGGTTCCCGTGGATCAGCTCGTTGGCCTCCTCGGTCTGGCCGAGCTGCTGCTCGCCGGGCATCGCGCCGAGGTCCGCGGCGACCTCGTCGCCCCAGTCCTCCACCGCGTCGGCCGCGTCGTGCAGGCCCACGTAGTCGAGGCCGTCGCCCGCCTTGTCGGTGGCCCAGTCGACGCCCTCGCCGAGCTTCTTCTTGCCCTCGTCGACGAGGTTCTCGCCGAACTCCAGGCCGGAGTTGATGCCGCCCTTGATGTCGTCGACGATGCCCACTAGCCCTCGCCCCCGGTCTGCTGCTGGGCGGTCTGTGCGGTCTGGGCGGCCTGCGCGCGCGCCTCCGGCGACGGTCCGAACTGCTCGTCGAGCAGTCGGTCGTACTCGGCGTCCGAGACGCCCATCGCCTGGCGCATGCTGTCCGGGTTGACGCCCGGGAGGCCCACGGTCTGCGAGGTCATGACGTCGCGCCCCGCGTCCTTCCAGCCCTGCTTGCTGGTCTCCCAGGCCTGTTCGAACGACTCCTTGCTGTAGTCGACGCCGCCGCCGAAGACGCCGGAGGTGGCGACATCGCCCCAGCCCATGGCGGTGACCTCGTCCTCGGAGGCGTAGGGATTGCCGATGAGGGAGTTGGTGACGACCTTGAAGCTGCCCTCGACGTACTGCTCGGTCTCGTGGAGCGTCCCGGCTGCCAGTCCGGTCTTGACGGCGAACGCGTTGCCCTCGTGGATCAGCGCGCGCACCCCCCACTCCCAGCGCTCGCAGAACGTCCCGAACGCCTCGGTCAGCCCCTCGTGCCCGAGGTCCAGCCCGTTCAGGGCGATGTCGCCGAAGCCGCGCCCGGCACCGGCCATGCCGACCATGCCCAGTTCCTTCAGCTCGCCCAGCGCGTCGGTCAGCCCCTTGGCGACCAGTGCCATCCCGGCGGTCTTGAGGTCCGGAGCACCCCCGTTCACAGCTCGGCCCCCCACTCGCCGTCCACCGCCGCCTCGTCCGGCACGATCCCGCGCACCGGCGGGAACAGCACGCCGTCCGGGCCGTCCGCGCAGTCCAGGGCCACCCCGCAGGGCACGCCCGCCGCGGGCACGGCCACGTCCAGCAGACGGGCGCCGAGGACGCTCTGGTAGACCCACTCCCGGTGGTACTCGCCGCGCGCCTGGGCGTAGCGGGCCAGCGCCGGGCCGTCCGAGAAGGCCAGGATGAAGCGGACGCCGTTCCGGTCGGCGGTGAGGAAACCGCGCTCGTCGTCCGGGCCGGGACCGTCGCCCAAGGGCACCAGGACCGGCGTCCGGCGGAACTCCGCCAGCAGCTCCGTGACCCGCTCCCGACGCGCCACCGCCTCGGGGGGCGGCTCCTGGTCCCGCGCCGTCATCTCCACGTGGTCCTCGATCACATGCTCCTGGAGCACATGGTCCCGGAGCACATGGTCCTCGCTCCCATGGTCCTGGAGCGCATGGTCCTCGCTCCCATGGTCCTGAATCACATAGTCCTGGAGCCGTGACCTGGGGGCTCCGTTCTCCTCCGGGCTGCTTGGCCCGTCCCCGTGCGAAGGCATGCGGCGATTATGGCGATCTTCCGGCACACGACCCGCCCCGGGTCCCGGCACCTTCACGCCTCCCGCACGGATGTGTGTGCACGGGTATTGACCCACCACTCCCTCGGGCCCTAGCTTCCGTCTTCAAAAGTTTCGGATTTTACTTCGAAACATTCGAAGAAACGGAATGAGGCTTCCCGTATGAGACCCGCACGCCCCATACGTTCCCTGCGTTTCACCACCGTCGCCCTCGCCACCGCCGCCCTCACCCTCCCGCTGCTGAGCGGCGTGGCCACCGCCGAGCCCTCCGTCGAGCGGCACTCGAACGCCAAGCACGACCGGCTGCGCGTCGCGGCGCCCGACGGGTTCTTCGTGGGCACCGCCGTGGCGGGCGGCGGGCACCACCTGGAGCAGGACTATCCGGACCCGTTCACCCACGACAAGAAGTACCGGAAGATCCTCGGGCAGCAGTTCAACTCGGTCTCGCCCGAGAACCAGATGAAGTGGGAGGCCATCCACCCCGAGCGGGACCGCTACGACTTCGCCGCGGCCGACGCCATCGTGGACTTCGCCGAGCGGCACCGTCAGGTGGTGCGCGGGCACACGCTGCTGTGGCACAGCCAGAACCCGGCGTGGCTGGAGCAGGGCGACTTCTCGAAGGACGAGCTGCGCGCCATCCTGCGGGACCACATCACCACCGTCGTCGGGCGGTACGCGGGCCGCATCCAGCAGTGGGACGTCGCCAACGAGATCTTCGACGGTGAGGGCAAGCTGCGCACCCAGGAGAACATCTGGATCCGGGAGCTGGGCCCGGACATCGTCACCGACGCCTTCCGCTGGGCGCACGAGGCCGACCCCGAGGCGCAGCTGTTCTTCAACGACTACGGGGTGGAGAGCGTCAACGCCAAGAGCGACGCCTATCTCGCGCTCGTGAAGGACCTGCTGGCGCAGGGCGTTCCCGTGCACGGCTTCTCCGCGCAGGCCCACCTGAGCACCCGCTACGGCTTCCCGGGCGACCTGGAGCAGAACCTGCGGCGGTTCGGCGCGCTGGGTCTGGAGACCGCCGTCACCGAGCTGGACGTGCGGATGGACCTGCCGGAGAGCGGGGTGCCCACCCGGGCACAGCTGACGCAGCAGGCCGACTACTACCAGCGGGCGCTGTCCGCCTGCCTGGCCGTCGACGGCTGCAACTCCTTCACCATCTGGGGCTTCACCGACAAGTACTCCTGGGTCCCGGTGTTCTTCGAGGGCGAGGGCTCCGCGACCGTCATGACCGAGGACTTCGGCCGCAAGCCCGCCTTCCACGCCCTGCTGTCCACGCTGAAGAGGGCATGAGACCCTGGTGCCGCTCGATTGGTCTGTACCTGCGGCAAGGGGTCCAAGCCATGCGCGGCACCACCGTTCCACCCGGCACGCCCTGTCTCGTCCCGCGTCCCGACGAAATGCCCCTGCACCGGCTTGAGGTGGCCGGTGCGGGGGCACCCCCCTTCGCCGCGGGCAGCTTCGACGCCGTAGGGCCGCTGTCGCGGTCCGCCCGGCCGCACCGGCACACCTTCTACGAGATCGTGCACGTGACCGGCGGCTCCGGCACCCACGTCGTCGACCTCGCCCGCTGGCCGCTCGCCCCGCCGCACCTCGCCGTGCTGCGCCCCGGGCAGGTGCACCACTGGGAGCACAGCCGTCGTCTCGACGGCACCCTCGTGCTGTTCACCGAGGAATTCCTCGTCGACCATCCCGGTGATCGTGAGCTGTTGCGGCAGCTCGCCGCTCGCTCCTGGTTGCGGCCCGAGGGCGGGGAGGGAGAGTGGATCGGGCGGTTGATGGCCGAGCTGGTGGGGGAGTTCCGGCAGCGCGCCCCCGGCTACGAGAGCGTCCTGCGGTCGCTGTTGCACGTGCTCGTCGTACGGGCTTCCCGGCTCGCGGGGGACCCCGTGCCCGGTGTCATGGCCGAGGGGCGGACCGCCGCCGTCGCCGAAAGTTTCGGACGGCTGATCGCCAGTCGGGAGGCCGTCACCTGGACCGTGCGTGAGTGCGCCGAGCGGCTCGGCGTCAGCCCCGGCTACCTCACCCAGACCGTGCGCGCCGCCACCGGCCGCAGCCCCGGCCGCCTGCTGATAGAGGCCCGCACGCGGCGGGCCCAGCGGCTGCTGGCCCACACCGAGCTGTCCGTGCGGCAGGTCGCCGTCCGTACCGGGTTCACCGACCCCGCCTACTTCAGCCGCTTCTTCCGCAGGGAGACCGGGCTGAGCCCCGGGGCCTTCCGACAACACCACGCTCGAAAACACCACGGTTCCGTTGACCAGTCCCTCGAACGGGGCTGAGGCGCGGATCTAGCTTCGGTGGCGTTCCGGTACCCCCCCACACGAGGAGCGCACCAACCCATGGATGACACGAACAGTCCCCTCATCCGCCGCAAGACGGTCTTACGTGCCGCACTCGCCGCCACCGCCGCCGTCCCGGCTGCCCTGATGGGCGCCCCCGCCCTGGCCCGCACCCTCGCCCCCGGCGACGCGGCGCCCCCGCTCACCCCCGCCTGCGACGACGGGGACGACCCGACGCCGCCGCAGATGGAGGGGCCGTACTTCAAGCCCGGCTCCCCGCGCCGCGGCAGCCTGCTGGAGGCGGGCATGCCCGGGACGCGGCTCACCGTGAGCGGCTATGTCTTCGGGCTCGCCTGCCGACCCGTCGCCGGGGCCCTGCTGGACTTCTGGCAGGCCGACGCGAACGGGGCGTACGACAACACCGGCTTCCGGCTGCGCGGCCACCAGTTCACCGGGGCCGACGGCGCCTTCGTGCTCACGACGATCGTGCCCGGTCTGTACCCGGGGCGGACCCGGCACCTCCATGTGAAGGTGCAGGCGCCGAACCGTCCGGTCCTGACCACGCAGCTGTACTTCCCGAACGAGCCCCGCAACAACACCGACTCGATCTTCGACCCGCGGCTGCTGATGACCGTGCGGGATGGGGGTGGCGGCAGAGAGGGCGCCTTTGACTTCGTCCTGAACGTTCCCCAGGACCCGGGGCCTGATCCGACCCCGACTCCCACGGGGGGTACCTGGACGCAGGGAGCCACCTACCGAGTCGGTGACCGCGTCACCTACGCCGGGCGCGCCTACGCCTGTCTCCAGGCCCACACCGCCCAGCCCGGCTGGGAGCCCCCGGCCGCCCCGGCCCTGTGGCGGGCGGTCTGACGGTTCGCGTTCGCCTTCCGGGGCCGTTCCCGCGTAGCCCCGGGAGGCGATCCTGGTCCCCGCGTTTGACCTACGTCACGGTCGGGGTAATCTCTTCCGCTCGATTGGCCAGGCCCCTGCCCCATATGGCAGACTGTCCGAGTTGCTCGGTCGAGTGTTGATGCTGCGCGCCTCCCGCCGGGAGGACCGGAAGCGAGTCCCACAGTACTCGTCGTCCCAACTGCCGTAAGGCAGCAATGGGGCGGACGTACGGGAATCTTCCGGGAAGCGTGGGCGCGGCGCCGGCCAGGCGCCCGGTGGGTCTTTCGCCCCCGGTCCAGCGGTTCCGTAAGGGCCGTGCTCCCCAGCAGGGATGTTCGAACAAGGGACATTCATGTCAGCGAGAGCGCGACACGCCCGACCGCGTGGGTCGGAGAAGGACCAGCAGTAAACCCCCACCGGGTTCCAGAGCGTAAAGAGAGACAGGACTACGAAGTAGCCATGGCGGGACAGAAGATCCGCATCCGGCTCAAGGCCTACGACCACGAGGTCATCGACTCTTCGGCGAAGAAGATCGTCGAGACGGTGACGCGCACTGGTGCGTCGGTCGCAGGCCCGGTGCCGCTGCCCACTGAGAAGAACGTGTACTGCGTCATCAAGTCGCCGCACAAGTACAAGGACTCGCGCGAGCACTTCGAGATGCGCACGCACAAGCGCCTGATCGACATCCTCGACCCGACCCCCAAGACCGTTGACTCTCTGATGCGACTCGACCTCCCGGCCGGTGTCGACATCGAGATCAAGCTCTGAGGCCTGGTGATCTGAGAGATGGCTAAGCAGATCAAGGGCATCCTGGGCGAGAAGCTCGGCATGACGCAGGTGTGGGACGAGAACAACCGCGTTGTTCCCGTCACCGTCGTCAAGGCCGGGCCCAATGTCGTGACCCAGGTCCGTACCAACGACGTCGACGGCTACGAGTCCGTCCAGCTCGCCTTCGGCGAGATCGACCCGCGCAAGGTGAACAAGCCCCTCAAGGGCCACTTCGCCAAGGCCGACGTCACCCCGCGCCGTCACCTCGTCGAGATCCGTACCGCTGACGCCAGCGAGTACACCCTCGGCCAGGAAGTCACCGCCGAGGTGTTCGAGGCCGGTGTCAAGGTCGACGTGACCGGCAAGAGCAAGGGCAAGGGCTTCGCCGGTGTCATGAAGCGCCACAACTTCCGTGGCCTCGGCGCCGGACACGGCACCCAGCGCAAGCACCGCTCGCCCGGTTCCATCGGTGGCTGCGCCACCCCGGGCCGTGTGTTCAAGGGCCTCCGCATGGCGGGTCGCATGGGCAACGAGCGGGTCACCACCCAGAACCTGACCGTCCACGCCGTTGACGCGGAGAAGGGTCTGCTGCTCATCAAGGGCGCGGTTCCCGGTCCGAACGGCGGCCTCGTCCTGGTCCGCACCGCGGCCAAGGGGGCCTGAGGTAACCGATGAGCACTGTTGACATCCTTTCGCCGGCGGGCGACAAGGCCGGTACCGTCGAGCTCCCCGCGGAGATCTTCGGCGTTGAGAAGGTCAGCATCCCGCTGATCCACCAGGTCGTCGTCGCACAGCTGGCCGCTGCCCGCCAGGGCACCCACAAGACCAAGACGCGCGGCGAGGTCCGCGGCGGTGGCAAGAAGCCGTACCGCCAGAAGGGCACCGGTCGCGCCCGTCAGGGTTCGACCCGCGCGCCGCAGTTCGCCGGTGGTGGCGTCGTGCACGGTCCCGTGCCGCGCGACTACTCGCAGCGCACCCCGAAGAAGATGAAGGCCGCCGCTCTGCGGCACGCCCTCACCGACCGGGCGCGTCACGACCGCATCCACGTCGTCTCCGGCGTGATCGAGGGCGACACCCCCTCCACCAAGGCCGCGAAGAGCCTGTTCGGCAAGATCAGCGAGCGCAAGAACCTGCTCCTGGTCGTCGACCGCGCCGACGAGGCCGCGTGGCTGTCCGCCCGCAACCTGCCCCAGGTCCACATCCTGGAGCCGGGCCAGCTGAACACGTACGACGTTCTCGTCTCGGACGACGTGGTCTTCACCCAGGCCGCTTTCGAGTCCTTCGTGTCCGGCCCGAAGGCCGCCACCGACACCGAAGGGAGCGAGGTCTGATGGCCATCCGCCACCCCTCCATCGCCTCGAAGGCCGCCAAGGCCGCCAAGGCCGCGCGCGTCGCCAAGGCGCGTCGCCACGCCGCCGAGGGCAAGAACACCGTCGTCACCCCGGCCAGCAAGTCGTTCTCGGACCCCCGGGACGTGCTGCTGAAGCCGGTCGTGTCCGAGAAGAGCTACGCGCTTCTCGACGAGAACAAGTACACGTTCATCGTCGCGCCGGGCTCCAACAAGACCCAGATCAAGGAGGCCGTCCAGGCGGTCTTCTCGGTCAAGGTCACCGGGGTCAACACGATCAACCGCCAGGGCAAGCGCAAGCGGACCCGCACGGGCTTCGGCCAGCGTGCCGCCACCAAGCGCGCGATCGTGACCCTCGCCGAGGGCGACCGTATCGACATCTTCGGCGGTCCGACCGCGTAAGCGGGTCGGATCGTCCGATATCGGACGAGGACTGAGAAATGGGAATCCGCAAGTACAAGCCGACTACGCCGGGCCGTCGTGGCGCCAGCGTCGCCGACTTCGTCGAGGTCACGCGGTCCACGCCGGAGAAGTCGCTGGTTCGTCCCCTGCACAGCAAGGGCGGCCGTAACAATTCCGGTCGTGTGACCGTCCGCCACCAGGGTGGTGGCCACAAGCGCGCCTACCGCGTGATCGACTTCCGTCGTCACGACAAGGACGGCGTGCCGGCGAAGGTCGCGCACATCGAGTACGACCCCAACCGCACCGCGCGCATCGCGCTGCTGCACTACGCCGACGGCGAGAAGCGCTACATCCTCGCGCCGCGCGGCCTGTCGCAGGGCGACCGCATCGAGAACGGTCCCGGGGCCGACATCAAGCCGGGCAACAACCTCGCCCTGCGCAACATCCCGGTCGGTACCACGCTGCACGCCATCGAGCTGCGGCCGGGCGGCGGCGCCAAGTTCGCCCGCTCCGCCGGCGCCTCGGTGCAGCTGCTCGCGAAGGAGGGCTCGATGGCCCACCTGCGCATGCCGTCCGGTGAGATCCGCCTGGTCGACGTCCGCTGCCGCGCCACTGTCGGCGAGGTCGGCAACGCCGAGCAGTCGAACATCAACTGGGGCAAGGCGGGCCGCAAGCGGTGGCTGGGCGTTCGCCCGACCGTCCGTGGTGTCGTCATGAACCCGGTCGACCACCCGCACGGTGGTGGTGAGGGCCGGACCTCCGGTGGCCGCCACCCCGTGTCCCCGTGGGGCAAGAAGGAAGGCCGTACTCGTTCGCCCAAGAAGGCGTCGAACAAGTACATCGTCCGCCGCCGCAAGACGAACAAGAAGCGCTAAGGACGGGTTGAGATGCCTCGTAGCCTGAAGAAGGGGCCCTTCGTCGACGACCACCTGATCAAGAAGGTGGAAGCCCAGAACGAAGCCGGCACCAAGAACGTCATCAAGACCTGGTCCCGCCGCTCGATGATCGTCCCGGACATGCTCGGACACACGATCGCGGTGCACAACGGCAAGACCCACATCCCGGTGTTCGTCACCGAGTCGATGGTCGGCCACAAGCTCGGCGAGTTCTCGCCGACCCGCACCTTCCGGGGCCACGTCAAGGACGACCGGAAGTCGAAGCGCCGCTAGCAGCGGATCGCATTCAGACACGTAAGAAACTGAAGGGACAACCATGGAAGCCAGGGCCCAGGCGCGGTACATCCGCGTCACGCCCATGAAGGCCCGCCGCGTGGTGGACCTCATCCGTGGCATGGACGCCACGGAGGCCCAGGCTGTTCTGCGATTCGCTCCGCAGGCAGCCTCCGTGCCGGTCGGCAAGGTGCTCGACAGCGCCATCGCCAACGCCGCGCACAACTACGACCACACCGACGCCGACAGCCTCTACATCTCCGAGGCGTACGTCGACGAGGGCCCGACCCTGAAGCGGTTCCGGCCGCGCGCCCAGGGCCGCGCCTACCGGATCCGCAAGCGGACCAGCCACATCACCGTGGTCGTCAGCAGCAAGGAAGGAACCCGGTAATGGGCCAGAAGGTAAACCCGCATGGGTTCCGGCTCGGTGTCACGACCGACTTCAAGTCGCGTTGGTACGCCGACAAGCTGTACAAGGACTACGTCAAGGAAGACGTCGCCATCCGTCGGATGATGACGTCCGGTATGGAGCGCGCCGGTATCTCGAAGGTTGAGATCGAGCGCACCCGTGACCGCGTCCGCGTCGACATCCACACCGCGCGTCCGGGCATCGTCATCGGCCGCCGTGGCGCCGAGGCCGACCGTATCCGCGGCGACCTGGAGAAGCTGACCGGCAAGCAGGTCCAGCTGAACATCCTCGAGGTCAAGAACCCGGAGACGGACGCTCAGTTGGTGGCCCAGGCCGTCGCCGAGCAGCTGTCCTCCCGTGTCTCCTTCCGCCGCGCCATGCGCAAGAGCATGCAGTCGGCGATGAAGGCGGGCGCCAAGGGCATCAAGATCCAGTGCGGTGGCCGTCTCGGCGGCGCCGAGATGTCCCGCTCGGAGTTCTACCGCGAGGGCCGTGTGCCCCTGCACACGCTCCGCGCGAACGTCGACTACGGCTTCTTCGAGGCCAAGACGACCTTCGGCCGCATCGGTGTGAAGGTCTGGATCTACAAGGGCGACGTCAAGAACATCGCCGAGGTCCGCGCCGAGAACGCCGCTGCCCGTGCGGGTAACCGCCCGGCCCGCGGTGGCGGCTCCGACCGCCCGGCCCGTGGTGGCCGCGGTGGCGAGCGGCGCGGTCGCAAGCCGCAGCAGTCCGCCCCGGCTGCCGAGGCCAGCAAGGCGGAGGCCCCGGCCGCCGCCGCGGCCGAGCCGAGCGCTGCCGGAAAGGAGAGCTGACCCCATGCTGATCCCCCGTAGGGTCAAGCACCGCAAGCAGCACCACCCCAAGCGCAGCGGCGCTGCCAAGGGTGGTACGCAGGTTGCGTTCGGCGAATACGGCATCCAGGCGCTGACCCCGGCGTACGTCACGAACCGCCAGATCGAGGCGGCTCGTATCGCCATGACCCGTCACATCAAGCGTGGCGGCAAGGTCTGGATCAACATCTACCCGGACCGCCCCCTCACCAAGAAGCCCGCCGAGACCCGCATGGGTTCCGGTAAGGGTTCGCCGGAGTGGTGGGTGGCCAACGTCAAGCCCGGACGCGTGATGTTCGAGCTGTCGTACCCCAACGAGAAGATCGCCCGTGAGGCGCTCACGCGTGCGGCCCACAAGCTGCCGATGAAGTGCCGGATCGTCAAGCGCGAGGCAGGTGAAGCGTGATGTCGGCCGGTACCAAGGCGTCCGAGCTGCGCGAGCTGGGCAACGAGGAGCTTCTGGCGAAGCTCCGCGAGGCCAAGGAAGAGCTGTTCAACCTCCGCTTCCAGGCGGCCACGGGTCAGCTCGAAAACCACGGTCGGCTGAAGGCCGTCCGCAAGGACATCGCGCGGATCTACACCCTGATGCGCGAGCGCGAGCTGGGCATCGAAACGGTGGAGAACGCATGAGCGAGAACAACGTGACTGAGTCGAAGACCGAGCGCAACGCCCGCAAGACCCGTGAGGGTTACGTCGTCAGCGACAAGATGGACAAGACCGTCGTCGTCGCTGTCGAGGACCGCGTGAAGCACGCGCTGTACGGCAAGGTCCTCCGCCGTACGAACAAGCTCAAGGCGCACGACGAGCAGAACGCGGCAGGCGTCGGCGACCGGGTCCTCCTGATGGAGACCCGCAAGCTGTCCGCTTCCAAGCACTGGCGCGTCGTCGAGATCCTCGAGAAGGCCAAGTAGTCCCTGCGGGGCTTCGGCCTCGGGGACAGGTTCCGCCTACTCGGCGGGCGGGTCCGTAAGTCACTTACGGACCCGCCCGCCGGGACCGGCAAGTCATTCCTGCGGGGCAGACCTCGCAGGACGTTCCGCCAGGCTCTCCGGCTCAACGCCCGGAGGGAACCGGCAGACAAACAGGAGATAGACGTGATCCAGCAGGAGTCGCGACTGCGTGTCGCCGACAACACTGGTGCGAAGGAGATCCTTTGCATCCGTGTGCTCGGTGGCTCCGGTCGCCGCTACGCGGGCATCGGTGACGTCATCGTCGCCACCGTCAAGGACGCGATCCCCGGTGGCAACGTGAAGAAGGGTGACGTCGTCAAGGCGGTCATCGTTCGCACCGTCAAGGAGCGCCGCCGTCCGGACGGCTCGTACATCCGCTTCGACGAGAACGCCGCCGTCATTCTGAAGAACGACGGCGACCCTCGCGGCACCCGTATCTTCGGCCCGGTCGGCCGTGAGCTGCGCGAGAAGAAGTTCATGAAGATCATCTCGCTCGCGCCGGAGGTGCTGTAAGCATGAAGATCAAGAAGGGCGACCTGGTCCAGGTCATCACCGGTAAGGACAAGGGCAAGCAGGGCAAGGTCATTGCCGCTTACCCGCGCGACGAGCGCGTCCTGGTCGAGGGTGTCAACCGGGTCAAGAAGCACACCAAGGCCGGTCCGACCGCTCGCGGTTCGCAGGCCGGCGGCATCGTCACGACCGAGGCGCCGATCCACGTCTCCAACGTCCAGCTGGTCGTTGAGAAGGACGGCAAGAAGGTCGTCACGCGTGTCGGCTTCCGCTTCGACGACGAAGGCAACAAGATCCGCGTTGCCAAGCGGACGGGTGAGGACATCTGATGGCTACCACCACTGCTCCGCGTCTGAAGACGAAGTACCGCGAGGAGATCGCGGGCAAGCTGCGTGACGAGTTCAAGTACGAGAACGTCATGCAGGTCCCCGGCCTCGTCAAGATCGTGGTCAACATGGGTGTGGGCGACGCCGCCCGCGACTCCAAGCTGATTGAGGGCGCCATCCGCGACCTCACCACGATCACCGGTCAGAAGCCGGCCGTCACCAAGGCCCGCAAGTCCATCGCGCAGTTCAAGCTGCGTGAGGGCCAGCCGATCGGTGCCCACGTCACGCTCCGTGGCGACCGCATGTGGGAGTTCCTGGACCGCACCCTGTCGCTCGCGCTGCCGCGCATCCGCGACTTCCGTGGTCTGTCCCCCAAGCAGTTCGACGGCCGTGGCAACTACACCTTCGGTCTCACGGAGCAGGTCATGTTCCACGAGATCGACCAGGACAAGATCGACCGCGTCCGGGGTATGGACATCACCGTGGTCACCACGGCGACCAACGACGCTGAGGGCCGCGCGCTCCTTCGTCACCTCGGCTTCCCCTTCAAGGAGGCGTGAGCGAGATGGCGAAGAAGGCTCTGATCGCTAAGGCTGCTCGCAAGCCCAAGTTCGGTGTGCGCGCGTACACCCGCTGCCAGCGCTGCGGCCGTCCGCACTCCGTGTACCGCAAGTTCGGCCTCTGCCGCGTGTGCCTTCGTGAGATGGCTCACCGGGGCGAGCTGCCGGGCGTGACCAAGAGTTCCTGGTAGTCCCTCCCTCCCGTCGCCCGACCACCGCCCCTCAAGGGCGGCCCTTCGGGCCGACTGGTTGGATTGGGGATTCCGGAAGCTCTCGGTAAGTAAAGGGCGGTGTCAGGTGCCCACCCCTTCATGGCTTAGGCTAGGAGGGTTGGGCGCCTGGACGCCCAGACGACTTACTACGCCGTAGGTCCACCGCGCCGCACCCGTCCCGTCTCGGATCGGGGAGAGGGATGGCGCACCAGGAAACCCCGGCGAGAGAGGCCGAAGGCCAATTCATGACCATGACTGATCCGATCGCAGACATGCTGACGCGTCTGCGGAACGCGAACTCGGCGTACCACGACTCCGTGACGATGCCGGCGTCCAAGATCAAGTCTCACATCGCGGAGATCCTCCAGCAGGAGGGCTTCATCACGGGCTGGCGCGTCGAGGACGCGGAGGTCGGCAAGAACCTCGTCCTGGAGCTGAAGTTCGGCCCCAACCGTGAGCGCTCCATCGCGGGCATCAAGCGGATCTCCAAGCCCGGTCTCCGGGTGTACGCGAAGTCCACCAACCTGCCGAAGGTGCTCGGCGGCCTGGGCGTGGCCATCATCTCCACGTCGCACGGGCTCCTCACCGACAAGCAGGCCGGCAAGAAGGGCGTGGGTGGGGAAGTCCTCGCCTACGTCTGGTAGCGGAAGGGAACGGAGGAAACAGCTATGTCGCGCATCGGCAAGCTCCCCATCGCGGTTCCCGCCGGCGTGGACGTCACCATCGACGGCCAGACGGTTTCGGTCAAGGGCCCCAAGGGCCAGCTGACCCACACCGTCGCGGCGCCGATCGAGATCGCCAAGGGTGAGGACGGCGTGCTCAACGTCACCCGCCCCAACGACGAGCGTCAGAACAAGGCCCTGCACGGCCTGTCCCGCACGCTGGTGGCGAACATGATCACCGGCGTGACCCAGGGTTACGTGAAGAAGCTCGAAATCAGCGGTGTCGGTTACCGCGTTGTCGCCAAGGGCTCGAACCTGGAGTTCTCCCTCGGCTACAGCCACCCGATCCTCGTCGAGGCCCCCGAGGGCATCACCTTCAAGGTCGAGGCCCCCACCCGTTTCTCGGTCGAGGGCATCGACAAGCAGAAGGTCGGCGAGGTCGCGGCCAACATCCGCAAGCTGCGCAAGCCCGACCCGTACAAGGCCAAGGGCGTCAAGTACGAGGGCGAAGTCATCCGCCGCAAGGTCGGAAAGGCGGGTAAGTAAGCCATGGCATACGGGCAGAAGATCCTGAAGGGCGACGCCTACAAGCGCGCCGCGATCAAGCGTCGGCACATCCGGATCCGCAAGCGGATCAACGGTACGGCCGAGCGCCCCCGTCTGGTCGTGACCCGCTCGAACCGTCACATCGTGGCGCAGGTGATCGACGACCTGAAGGGTCACACCCTGGCGTCGGCGTCGTCCCTGGACGCGTCGATCCGCGGTGCCGAGGACAAGTCCTCGCAGGCCAAGAAGGTCGGCGCCCTGGTCGCCGAGCGTGCCAAGGCCGCCGGTGTCGAGGCCGTCGTGTTCGACCGTGGTGGCAACCAGTACGCCGGGCGCATCGCCGCCCTGGCGGACGCCGCCCGCGAGGCCGGGCTCAAGTTCTGAGCCGGTTCCGTAGCTAGCGGAAACAGAGAGAGGTAATTCCAATGGCTGGACCCCAGCGCCGCGGTGGCGGTGCCGGTGGCGGCGAGCGGCGGGACCGGAAGGGCCGTGACGGCGGCGCTGCTGCCGCCGAGAAGACCGCGTACGTTGAGCGCGTTGTCGCGATCAACCGCGTCGCCAAGGTTGTGAAGGGTGGTCGTCGCTTCAGCTTCACCGCGCTGGTCGTGGTGGGCGACGGTGACGGCACCGTCGGTGTCGGATACGGCAAGGCCAAGGAGGTGCCGGCCGCCATCGCCAAGGGCGTTGAGGAGGCCAAGAAGCACTTCTTCAAGGTCCCCCGGATCCAGGGCACCATCCCGCACCCCATCCAGGGTGAGAAGGCTGCCGGTGTGGTGCTGCTCAAGCCCGCGTCGCCCGGTACCGGTGTTATCGCCGGTGGTCCGGTGCGTGCCGTGCTCGAGTGCGCCGGTATCCACGACGTGCTGTCGAAGTCGCTCGGCTCCGACAACGCCATCAACATCGTGCACGCGACCGTGGAGGCCCTGAAGGGTCTTCAGCGTCCCGAGGAGATCGCGGCCCGCCGCGGTCTGCCGCTCGAGGACGTCGCCCCCGCGGCCCTGCTCCGTGCGCGTGCCGGGGCGGGTGCGTAATCATGGCGCAGCTCAAGATCACGCAGGTCAAGTCCTACATCGGCAGCAAGCAGAACCACCGTGACACCCTGCGGTCGCTTGGTCTCAAGGGGATCAACACCGTGGTCGTCAAGGAGGACCGCCCCGAGTTCCGCGGCATGGTGCACACCGTCCGCCACCTCGTGACGGTCGAGGAGGTCGACTGATCATGGCGGAGAACAACCCGCTCAAGATCCACAACCTCCGTCCCGCCCCGGGCGCCAAGACCGCCAAGACCCGTGTGGGTCGTGGTGAGGCGTCGAAGGGTAAGACGGCCGGTCGTGGTACCAAGGGCACCAAGGCCCGTTACCAGGTTCCGGAGCGCTTCGAGGGTGGGCAGATGCCCCTCCACATGCGCCTCCCGAAGCTGAAGGGCTTCAAGAACCCGTTCAAGACCGAGTACCAGGTCGTGAACCTCGACAAGCTGGCCGCCCTCTACCCCGAGGGTGGCGAGGTCACCGTCGAGGGTCTGGTGGCCAAGGGTGCCGTTCGCAAGAACAGCCTCGTCAAGGTGCTCGGCCAGGGCGAGATCTCCGTGGCGCTGCAGGTGACGGTCGACGCCGTCTCCGGTTCCGCCAAGGAGAAGATCACCGCCGCCGGCGGTACCGTCACCGAGCTCGTCTGAACACCACAGGCGTCTCGATGACTTGAGCGATCCCGACCGGGGATACCCCACAAATGGGGTATCCCCGGTTGGTCGTTCCAAGGGTGGCAGTCTCGCCGGTAAGGTGGCCTGCACTGCCAACTTTCACCGGGGTACCTCACAAGGGCACTCCGAGCGGCGGTTGGCCGTTACCTAAGTCGTTGTTTCATTGGACCTTCAAGACCGTCACCCTTGACGCAGATGCGCGGGGGTCGCAGGAGGCACCGTGCTCACCGCGTTCGCCCGGGCGTTCAAGACGCCCGACCTGCGCAAGAAGCTGCTCTTCACGCTCGGCATCATCGTGGTGTACCGGATCGGTACGCACATTCCGATCCCGGGTGTCGACTACCGGAGCGTCCAGACCTGTATCGACGTCGCCGAGGGCAACCAGGGTCTGTTCGGCCTGGTCAACATGTTCAGTGGCGGTGCGCTGCTCCAGATCACGATCTTCGCGCTCGGCATCATGCCGTACATCACCGCGAGCATCATCCTCCAGCTGCTGACGGTGGTCATCCCCCGTCTGGAGGCCCTCAAGAAGGAGGGCCAGGCCGGAACCGCGAAGATCACGCAGTACACCCGCTATCTGACGGTCGCGCTCGCCGTGCTGCAGGGCACCGGCCTGGTGGCCACCGCCCGCAGCGGCGCCCTGTTCAGCGGCTGCCCCGTCGCCTCGGAGATCGTCCCGGACCGTTCGATCTTCGTGACGATCACCATGGTCGTCACGATGACCGCGGGTACGGCCGTCGTCATGTGGCTCGGTGAGCTGATCACCGACCGCGGCATCGGCAACGGCATGTCGATCCTGATGTTCATCTCGATCGCCGCCACCTTCCCGTCCGCGCTGTGGGCCATCAAGCAGCAGGGCACCCTGGCCGACGGCTGGATCGAGTTCGGCACGGTCATCGCGGTCGGCCTGGTCATGGTCGGCCTGGTGGTCTTCGTCGAGCAGGCCCAGCGCCGCATTCCGGTGCAGTACGCGAAGCGCATGATCGGCCGCCGGTCCTACGGCGGCACGTCCACCTACATCCCCCTCAAGGTGAACCAGGCGGGTGTGATCCCCGTCATCTTCGCCTCGTCGCTGCTCTATATCCCTGCCCTGATCGCCCAGTTCTCCAGCGGAAATTCTTCGTGGAAGACGTGGATCGAGGGACACCTCGTCCAGGGCGACCACCCGATTTACATCAGTCTGTACTTCTTGCTCATCGTGTTCTTCGCGTTCTTCTACGTGGCGATCTCCTTCAACCCCGAGGAAGTCGCGGACAACATGAAGAAGTATGGTGGCTTCATCCCGGGCATCCGGGCTGGCCGACCGACCGCTGAGTATCTGAGTTACGTACTCAACCGGATCACCTGGCCGGGTTCGCTGTACTTGGGTCTGATCGCTCTCGTTCCAACAATGGCGTTGGTTGGTTTCGGGGCAAACCAGAACTTCCCGTTCGGCGGTACCAGCATCCTGATCATCGTGGGTGTCGGTCTCGAGACGGTGAAGCAGATCGAGAGCCAGCTCCAGCAGCGCAATTACGAAGGGTTCCTCCGCTGATGCGAATCGTCCTCGTCGGGCCACCGGGCGCGGGCAAGGGTACGCAAGCCACCCGCCTTGCCGAGAAGCTGTCGATCCCGCACATCTCCACGGGTGACCTGTTCCGCGCCAACATCAGCCAGCAGACGGAGCTGGGGAAGCTCGCCAAGTCCTACATGGACGCGGGCAACCTCGTGCCGGACGAGGTCACCATCGCGATGGCCAAGGACCGCATGGAACAGCCCGACGCGGAGAACGGCTTCCTGCTGGACGGCTTCCCGCGCAACGTCTCGCAGGCGGAGGCGCTCGACGAGCTGCTCACCGCCGAGTCCATGGAGCTGGACGCGGTGCTGGACCTGGAGGCCCCCGAGGACGAGGTCGTCAAGCGGATCGCCGGGCGGCGGATCTGCCGCAAGGACTCCAGCCACGTCTTCCACGTCACGTACAGCGCGCCGAAGCAGGAGGGCGTCTGCGACGTCTGCGGCGGTGAGCTGTACCAGCGCGACGACGACTCCGAGGAGACGGTCCGCAAGCGGCTGGAGGTCTACCACACGCAGACCGAGCCGATCATCGACTACTACAAGGCGCAGGGGCTGGTCGTGACCATCTCCGCGCTGGGTGCGGTGGACGAGATCACGGGCCGCGCGCTGGAGGCGCTCAAGCGCGAGGACGAGCAGTAGTCCTCCCGGCCCCTTCCGGATCCACACGCTGTCACGGCCGCGGTCCCTCGCTTTCCGGGGGGCCGCGGCTGCTGCGTGAGGGGTGGGTGCCGGTCCCCCGTATCGTTGGAAGCAGTCCATCTCTTCCGGTCCAGAAAGGCCGTAGTCCCCATGGTGCAGATCAAGAGCCCTGAGCAGATCGCGAAGATGCGTGAGGCGGGGCTGGTCGTGGCCGCCATCCACGCGGCCACTCGGGAGGCCGCGGTGCCGGGTGCGACGACGAAGGATCTGGACGAGGTCGCGCGCAAGGTGCTCGCGGAGCACGGGGCGAAGTCGAACTTCCTGGGGTACGGCGGTTTCCCCGCCACCATCTGCACGTCGGTGAACGAGGTCGTGGTGCACGGCATTCCGTCCGAGGACGTCGTCCTCAAGGACGGCGACGTCATCTCCGTCGACGCGGGCGCGATCATCGACGGCTGGCACGGCGACGCGGCGTACACCGCCTTCGTCGGCTCCGGTCACTCCGCGGAGCTGATCGAGCTGTCCCGGGTGACCGAGGAGTCGATGTGGGCCGGGATCGCGGCGATGAAGCAGGGCAACCGGCTCGTCGACGTCTCCCGCGCGATCGAGACGTACATCCGCCGCCAGCCCAAGCCCGGCGGCGGCCGGTACGGCATCGTCGAGGACTACGGCGGCCACGGCATCGGCTCCGAGATGCACATGGACCCCCACCTGCTGAACTACGTCGACCGCAGGCGCGGCAAGGGCCCCAAGCTGGTCCCCGGCATCTGCCTCGCCATCGAGCCGATGATCTCCCTGGGCACCCCGAAGACGGAGGTCCTCTCGGACGACTGGACCGTCATCACGACCGACGGCACCTGGTCCTCCCACTGGGAGCACTCGGTGGCCCTGACCCCGGAGGGCCCCCTGGTCCTGACGGCTTGGGACGGTGGGAAGGAAAAGCTGGCGGAGCTGGGTGTCACGGCCGCGCCGGATCCGCTCGCATGATGATCTCCCTTGTAGGGCAGGATTGCTCGATTCGTCTTTCCGGGTGCGCTGACGTAGACTGACTCGTCGGCTCCGGTGTACCCGCATGTCTGCATGCGCTTCTACGGTGCAGCCGGAGTCGATCAAGGTAGTCGATTCGAAGGGCGAAGCGTGGCCAAGAAGCAAGGTGCCATCGAGATCGAGGGCACTGTCGTCGAGTCTCTTCCGAACGCCATGTTCAAGGTCGAGCTCCAGAACGGCCACCAGGTCCTGGCACACATCAGCGGCAAGATGCGTATGCACTACATCCGCATCCTCCCTGACGACCGGGTCGTGGTGGAGCTGTCTCCGTACGACCTGACGCGTGGCCGGATCGTCTACCGGTACAAGTAGATCTTGCCCGCGCCCCGCCCACGGCGGGGTGATGGCACTGACCCGGAGAACCTCACCCCATGAAGGTCAAGCCGAGCGTCAAGAAGATCTGCGACAAGTGCAGGGTGATCCGCCGTCACGGCCGGGTCATGGTCATCTGCGAGAACCCGCGCCACAAGCAGCGCCAGGGCTGATCGCAGATCCTTTCCCTCTGCTTTCGCAGAGTTTCGCGCGACGCGAGCTGAATATGTTCATAAGCAGGGCCCGAGCCTCACGGCTCGACACCCCCGGTTCGGAGGCCGGGGACCCAGTTCGTACCTGGTACGGCGGCTGGGAGTCGGCTCTGCGGAAGACCTCCGAAGAACCAACTGGAGCCATTGAATGGCACGCGTTTCCGGTGTTGACATCCCGCGCGACAAGCGCGTGGAGGTCGCCCTCACCTACGTGTTCGGCATCGGCCGGACCCTTTCGCAGCAGACGCTGGCCGCCACCGGCGTCGACCCGAACACCCGCGTCCGCGACCTCTCCGAGGAGCAGCTCGTCGCGATCCGCGAGTACGTCGACAACAACATCAGGACCGAGGGTGACCTCCGTCGTGAGATCCAGGCCGACATCCGCCGCAAGGTCGAGATCGGCTGCTACCAGGGTCTCCGCCACCGTCGCGGCCTGCCCGTCCGCGGTCAGCGCACCAGCACCAACGCTCGCACCCGCAAGGGCCCGCGTCGCGCCATCGCCGGCAAGAAGAAGCCGGGCAAGAAGTAGTCCACAGCGGACAACGCTTCATCAGCGGTCTTCGCTGTAGGACCGACCACCTCCCCGTAGGAGTTACAGATGCCCCCCAAGGGTCGTCAGGGCGCTGCCAAGAAGGTGCGCCGCAAGGAAAAGAAGAACGTCGCTCACGGCCACGCGCACATCAAGAGCACGTTCAACAACACCATCGTCTCGATCACCGACCCGTCCGGCAACGTGATCTCCTGGGCCTCCGCCGGCCACGTCGGCTTCAAGGGCTCCCGGAAGTCCACGCCGTTCGCCGCGCAGATGGCCGCCGAGTCGGCCGCCCGCCGCGCCCAGGAGCACGGCATGCGCAAGGTCGACGTGTTCGTGAAGGGTCCGGGTTCCGGTCGTGAGACCGCGATCCGTTCGCTCCAGGCGACCGGTCTCGAGGTCGGCTCCATCCAGGACGTCACCCCGACCCCGCACAACGGTTGCCGTCCGCCCAAGCGCCGCCGCGTCTGACGCGTTCGCGCCCTTCGCGGGCTGGGTTTCCGGGCGGTACGGCTCCTTCGAGTCGTATCGCCCGTACCCTTGTCACATATCAGGGCGTCAAATAGCGGGCGCCCCTGACAGAAGGATCTGATCCACACATGCTGATCGCTCAGCGTCCCTCGTTGACCGAAGAGGTCGTCGACGAATTCCGCTCCCGGTTCGTGATCGAGCCGCTGGAGCCGGGCTTCGGTTACACCCTCGGCAACTCCCTCCGCCGGACCCTGCTGTCCTCCATCCCCGGTGCGGCTGTCACCAGCATCCGCATCGACGGCGTGCTGCACGAGTTCACCACCGTGCCGGGCGTCAAGGAGGACGTCACCGACCTGATCCTCAACATCAAGCAGCTGGTCGTCTCCTCGGAGCACGACGAGCCGGTCGTGATGTACCTGCGCAAGCAGGGCCCGGGTCTGGTCACCGCCGCCGACATCGCGCCTCCGGCCGGTGTCGAGGTGCACAACCCCGACCTCGTCCTCGCCACGCTCAACGGCAAGGGCAAGCTGGAGATGGAGCTGACGGTCGAGCGTGGCCGCGGCTATGTCTCCGCCGTGCAGAACAAGCAGGTCGGCCAGGAGATCGGTCGTATTCCGGTCGACTCGATCTACTCGCCGGTGCTCAAGGTCACGTACAAGGTCGAGGCCACGCGTGTCGAGCAGCGCACCGACTTCGACAAGCTGATCGTCGACGTCGAGACCAAGCAGGCCATGCGTCCGCGTGACGCCATGGCGTCGGCCGGTAAGACCCTGGTCGAGCTGTTCGGTCTGGCCCGTGAGCTGAACATCGACGCCGAGGGCATCGACATGGGTCCGTCCCCGACGGACGCGGCGCTGGCGGCCGACCTCGCGCTCCCGATCGAGGAGCTGGAGCTGACCGTCCGCTCGTACAACTGCCTCAAGCGTGAGGGCATCCACTCCGTGGGTGAGCTGGTCGCGCGCTCCGAGGCGGACCTGCTGG
The DNA here is from genome assembly GCF_042796855.1 of Streptomyces sp. NPDC057877. Lineage (NCBI taxonomy): Bacteria > Bacillati > Actinomycetota > Actinomycetes > Kitasatosporales > Streptomycetaceae > Streptomyces > Streptomyces sp. NPDC057877. The sequence goes on along the minus strand of NZ_JBHVMS010000014.1, from coordinate 110,584 downwards.
ACATCCGTAACTTCGGTGCGAAGTCCATCGACGAGGTCAAGGCGAAGCTGGCCGGGATGGGTCTGGCGCTGAAGGACTCGCCTCCCGGGTTCGACCCGACCGCCGCGGCGGACGCGTTCGGCGCGGACGACGACGCGGACGCCGGGTTCGTGGAGACCGAGCAGTACTGATCGGTTGCGCGTGCCGGTCCGTCGTGGCTGGTCGCGCGGTTCCCCGCGCCCCTTCCGGGAGGGCCCCCTTCGGGGCGCCTCCCGGATCTCTGACAGACAACCGTCTGCTCAGATACTGACCCCGGTACCTGACACGGCCGGGGCAGACACCTAGGAGAAACACCATGCCGAAGCCCACCAAGGGTGCCCGTCTGGGCGGCAGTGCCGCGCACGAGAAGCTGATGCTCGCGAACCTCGCGAAGGCGCTTTTCGAGCACGGCAAGATCACCACCACCGAGGCGAAGGCCCGCCGCCTGCGCCCGTACGCGGAGCGTCTGGTCACCAAGGCGAAGAAGGGCGACCTTCACAACCGCCGCCAGGTGCTCCAGGTCATCACGGACAAGAGCATCGTCCACACGCTCTTCACCGAGATCGGCCCGCGCTACGAGAACCGCCCCGGTGGTTACACCCGCATCACCAAGATCGGTAACCGCCGTGGCGACAACGCGCCCATGGCTGTCATCGAGCTGGTCGAGGCGCTGACGGTCGCCCAGCAGGCCACGGGCGAGGCCGAGGCCGCCACCAAGCGTGCGGTCAAGGAAGACGCCCTCAAGAAGGACGAGGCCGTCGAGGCCAAGTCCGACGAGGCCGTCGAGGACGCCAAGCCGGAGGCCGACGAGGCCGCCGAGGAGTCCAAGGACGCCTGACGCCCAGGCGTCGCGCCGGGCCCGCCCTCTTCTTCGTGAAGGGGGCGGGCCCTTTCGCGTTCCCGCCCTCCCCAGGGCAACCCTCCCGGAGGTTCAGCGGTCAAGCAGGTGCGGCACCGCTCAGGTGTTCGCTCCATGCCATGTCATGTCGTGTCTGACTTACGGGGGACTCATGACTTCTCTCGCCGCCCTGCGGCGCACCGTCTCCGCGTGCGCGCTGGCAGCACTGGCCGGAACGGCGCTCACCGTCCCGGCGCACGCCCAGGCCCAGGCGGAACCGCTGCCGGTCGCCGTCACCGGCCCCGACAGCGTGAACCTCTCACTGCACCCGGAGTCCGGTGAGCCGGTCGAGCCGCAGATCGAACTCGGACTCCGGGCGCCCGGCGAGCCGGTACCGGACGAGAACGGCGTCATCTACCCGATCCACACCGGCGACTACACGGTCACCGTGGACGCCAGTTCCCTGGCGGGCGTCGCCGCGGTGGACTTCTCCAGCCTCGGCGGCTGGCAGGGCTGCTCGGTGACCGGGCTGGTCGCCACCTGCACCGACTACGACATCTACGCGGGCCAGGAGTACAACGACCTGGGCGGCATCCGCCTCGACGTGACCGACGAGAGCGCCGCGGGCGACTTCGGCGCCATCGAGGTCACGGCCGTCGGCGAGGGGCTGGCCTTCACCGGGCACACCGTGGACGTCCTGGTCGGCGGCCCCGAGCTGCGGATGAGGCAGCTGGCCGAGCCCCAGGGCTTCCAGGCCGGTGACACCTTCCCGGCGCCGCTGGGCTTCCGTAACGTCGGCGGGCTGGGCGGCGACGGTGTCGTGCTGCGCGTGTCCGGCAGCCGGGGCCTGTCCTTCCCCGGCACCTTCGGCAACTGCTGGTACGACCCGCGCGAACCCGACGACCTGTTCGGGCGGTCCACGGCGCTGTGCGTCTTCGACAGCGAGTTCGCGGGCGGGACCGCGTACGGCCTGAGCGAGGGCTTCCCGGTCCAGACCGCCGACTTCGCGCTGTACGACGCGCTGTCGTACTCCTTCAGCGCCGTGCCCGCCGACCAGGTGGACGAGCTGCTGGCCGAGGGCGACTACCAGGCGGGCACCGGTGCGGTGCTGGAGCTGGTGCCGCTCCCGGACGCGGACCCGGCCGACTACACGCGCTGGGCGGAGCTGGACTTCCCGACGGGCAACACCTTCGACCTCGATCTGACCGGCGAGCGGCTGCGGGCCCGCAAGGGCGCCACGGTGTCGGTCGACATCGGCTTCGCCAACCACGGCCCCGCCTGGCTGGCGCTGCTCCGCTCCGGCGGCGAGCCGATCTCCTTCTGGGTCGACCTGCCCCCGGGCACCACGGCCACCACGGTCCCCGAGGGCTGCCGACCCGGCGACTGGGAGGGCGCCGAGGGCGACTACCTCTGCTTCATCGACACGCCGGTCCTGGAGGACGCTTCCATGACCTTCACCTTCGGCCTCCGCGTCGACGAGGTGATCAGGAACGCCACCGGCCGGGCGTTCTTCGCGTACACCATGCCGAACGAGGGCAACCCGGCGAACGACGCCGGGAAGATCGTGCTGAACCCGGCGGGCAGGTACTGACTCCCGGATCGGCCGGGCGCCGCGGGTCCGCCCCTTGGGGCGGGCCCGTTCCGCGTTCCTGAGAGGATTCAGGGGTGAGCGACGAAGTACAGCCCGGTTACGTCCGCATCCGCCTCGACCTGTCCTACGACGGCACCGACTTCTCCGGCTGGGCCAAGCAGGCCGGTGGGCGGCGCACCGTCCAGGGGGAGGTCGAGGACGCGCTGCGGACCGTCACGCGGTCAGGGGAGACGACGTACGAGCTGACGGTGGCCGGGCGCACCGACGCCGGGGTGCACGCGCGAGGGCAGGTGGCGCATGTCGATCTGCCGCGCGAGGTGTGGGCGGAGCAGGGCGCCAAGCTGCTGAAGCGGCTCGCCGGGCGGTTGCCGAGGGATGTGCGGGTGTGGGCCCTGCGGGAGGCGCCGGGCGGCTTCAACGCGCGGTTCGCGGCCGTCTGGCGGCGGTACGTCTACCGGGTGACCGACAACCCCGGGGGCGTGGACCCGCTGCTGCGGACGCATGTGCTGTGGCACGACTGGCCGCTGGACGTGGCCGTGATGGACGCCGCCGCCAAGTCGCTGATCGGCGAGCACGACTTCGCGGCGTACGCGAAGAAGCGCGAGGGCGCCACCACCGTGCGGGAGATCCTCGACTTCGGGGTGCGCCGGGGCGCGGACGGGATCATCGAGATCGAGGTGCGCGCCGACGCCTTCTGCCACAACCAGGTGCGCGCGATGGTCGGCGCCCTGCTGTTCGTCGGGGACGGGCACCGGGGCGTGGAGTGGCCGCGCCAGGTCCTCGACGCGCGGGTGCGGGACAGCGCGGTGCACGTGGTGCGGCCGCACGGGCTGGTGCTGGAGGAGGTCGGCTATCCGGCCGATGAGTTGCTGGCGGAGCGGCAGCGGCAGGCGCGGCGGGTGCGGGGCGCGTTGGACTGAGACGGAAAGAGGGCTCTGCGGTGGTCGGTCGCAGAGCCCTCTGGGGTATTCGGTGCCTGTCAGCCGTTCAGGGCCTTCTCCAGGGTCGGCTTCAGGAAGGGCACCAGGGACTTCGCGTAGCCCGCCGTGATGTGGCTGGAGTCGAAGTAGACCACCTGGTCGGCGATGACTGTCGGGCACACACCGTCGGCGCAGAACGCGGGCAGCGTCTCGATGATGGCGGCCCCGTGGGCCTCGGCCACCCTTTGCTCCATGGCCCGGAAGTCCGGGTACTCGATGGCCTTGCCCTGGGCGGGGTTGCACGCCGAGATGTCGTCGATGTGGGTGGCGAGGCAGTCGGGCACGTTGGTGCCGGGCTGCGGAGTGTCGGTGATGTAGACCAGCTCGGCTCCGGTGCCCTCGAAGACCTTGAAAGCCTCCTTGGCACCGGCCTCGGTCGCCTCGCGGCGCGTGCGGTTGGTGACGACGATGACGTCCGGCTTGACCTTCTCGATTTCCTCGAACGCCGTCTTCCGCCAGCTGTCGCACTCGGTGTAACGGCGGTTCAGTTCAGGGTTCTTGATGGCGTAGACCTCGGGGGAGCAGCCGCCCTTTGCCATGGTCACGACCTTGACATTGAGCGACTTGCCGAGTTCGTTGAAGGCGTCGCCCCACTGCCAGGCGTGCGAGTCACCGATGATGACCAGCGACTTCTTGCCTTGCGGGTCGCCGATGATGCAGTTGTCCCGCATGACGAACGTGTCGACTTCGGTGTTGTCGATGCAGCCGTAGTTGGTGTGGTCGTCGGGGGACTTCGCCAGAGTGCCCTGGACGGCCGTGGAGAGCTGTGTCTGGGTGACGGCGGTCTTCACCGAGGCTTCGCCGTTGTACCCGGAGTCGCCGCTCGCGACGGTCGTCGGCGTCGCGATGTTGAGCGGGACGACCATGGCGAAGGCCATGGCTCCGGCCGTTCCCGCCGTGGCCGTGCCGCCGACGAAGATGCCCTTCCACGGGCGTGCGACCAACTGGGTGTTGTTCCTGAAGCGGCGCTCGACCGCGTAGTGCATGAGGTAGGCCAGCGCCAGGGAGACGACTGCGACCCGCAGGCGGTCCTGGTAGGTGAACTCCCGCTCGATGATGTTGGGCCAGAGGATGAGAATCGGCCAGTGCCAGAGGTACCAGCCGTAGCTGACGTTTCCTATGGAGTTGAAGACGGGGTTGTCGAGCAGCTTCTCCGCGCCGAGGCGCGGCGCGGCACAGCCACCGGCGATGATCAGCGCGGCGCCGAGCAGGGGCCCAGCAACCGCGTACCCGGGCAGGGGGGTGTGCTCCGTGATGAGCAACCCGGTGACCAGGGTGGTACCGAGTCCGACCCAGGTGAGGAAGGCCGCCAGCGCGGTGTTCATACGGGAGAGGAGCGGTGCGCTGAGGGCGAGGAGGACACCGAGGGCGATCTCCCAGATGCGGGTGTGCGTACTGAAGTAGGCGAGGGGCTGGTTTTCCGAGGTCTTGGTGTACCCCAGATAGAACGAACCGCCCACCACGGCTATGAGGAACAGAGCGACCAGGGCGCGGTTGCGGAAGATCTTGCGGCTGGTCCAGACGAGGGCCACCAGCGCGATCGGGGCGACGACGTAGAACTGCTCCTCGATGCCCAGCGACCAGAAGTGCTGGTACGGGGACTGGCTGCCGTCGTTGGCGAAGTAGTCGGTACCGGTCTCGACGAGGCGCCAGTTCATGATGCTGAGCGCCGCGCTGAAACCGTCCGTGACGTAGTCGCGGAACCTGAGTGGGCTGGCGAACACCCACGACAGGATGGCTGTGCCGATGATGGTGACGGTCATGGCCGGGGCAAGCCGTCGGAAGCGACGCGCCCAGAACTTGCTCAGCGAAACCTTGCCGGTCTTGTCGATCTCGGCGAGCAACTGGCTGCCGATGAGGAAGCCACTCAGCACGAAGCTCACGTCCACGCCACCGTGGATGTCGAGAATGCCACAGTGCATGGCGACCACCATCATGATGGCGACGGCACGCAGGCCCTGGATGTCAGGCCGATACTTGCGAAGACGTTCCGTCTTCTCGGCTTCTGTGCGATGGCGGGACATGATTCTCCAGTAGCTGACCGTCCGGTCTGACCGTGCGGCGGGTGGGCGAGGTCAGTGGATCGTCGCGCAGGCGGCAGCCGTGCCGCTGACGCGTACTCCTTGGGCGGGGATGCGAATTCCGCACGACAGCCTCAGCTGGGCGGGCAGTTCGTTGTCGGCGCCGATGTGCGCGTGGCAGCCCACGACTGCTTCGCGGAGGCGGGAGTTCTGGCCGATGGCGGAGTCATGGTCCACGACGGAGTCGTGGATCTGGGCGCCCTCCGAGACCGTGACGCCCGCGCCGATGATGGAGCGGTCCACGATCACGTGTGGACCGATCACGGCGCGCGGTCCGATCGTGGAACCGCCCATGATGCACGCGGTGGCGTCGATGGTGGCCGTGGGGTCGATCAAAGTGTCAGCGGGCTTCGGTACGAGAGGAGAGGCCACCGTGCCGGTGACCAGGTCGGCGGAGCCGTGAACGAAGGCCAGCGGGGTGCCGAGATCCCGCCAGTAGCCGCTCGTGATGTGGCCGAACACGCGCCGCCCTTCGGCGACGAGTTGCGGGAAGGTCTCCTGTTCCACGGAGACCTCGCGGTCGGCGGGGATGGACTCGAGCACGGAACGGCGGAACACGTAGCAGCCGGCGTTGATCTGGTCGGTGACGCATTCCTCGGTGGTCTTGGGCTTCTCCAGGAAGGAGAGCACCCTTCCGGTCTCGTCGGTGGGGACCAATCCGAAGGCCCGCGGGTCGGAGACCCGGGTGAGATGTAGCGTCACGTCGGCTTCCCGCGCCTGGTGCTGCTCGAGGACGCCGCGCAGGTCGAGGCCGGACAGGATGTCGCCGTTGAGGACCAGGACCGGAGCGTCGGCCGGACCCCGCAGCAGGCGGCCAGCGTTGCGGATCGCTCCGCCCGTACCGAGCGGGACCTCCTCGACGGCGTAGGAGATGTCCAGGTCCTGGGAGAAGTCCTTGAACTCCTCCTCGAAGAGGCTGGCGAGATACGAGGTGGCGAAGACCACATGCTCGACTCCGGCGTCCATGAGCTTGGCTATCTGGTGCCGGATGAAGGAGGAGCCCGCGACGTTGAGCAGCGGCTTCGGGGTGTGGTTCGTCAAGGGGCGCAGGCGGGTTCCCTTGCCACCCACCAGGATGATGGCTTCTTGCATGATGGCCTCGCTCGGTCAGCTGGCGTCGTCGACGCCAGGGCCTGCGTAGTCGGAGGTGAAGCAGGCCGTGATGGCCTTCTCGGTCTGCGGGCGCCCGGCGAAGTCCAGTCGGGACTGCTTCTCGTCGTCGGGCTTGGTGTTCGGGTCGTCGTCGAAGTAGATCGACCACCAGTACACGCCGCTCATCTGCCGTTCCTGCACGACCTGGCAGACGGCCGTGTACCAGTTCGCCTGCACCTTCGGATTCACGGCGCGCTTGGTGTAGAAGTCGCCGGGAGCCTGATAGGCGCCGTCCATGGCACCGATGCCGGCCTCGGCGATGGTGATCTTGGGGAGGGGGCCGGTGGCCTTCTTGTCCAGCCACTCGTTCCAGCCCTCGGCCAGGGTCTCCACGGAGGCGGTGTCCGGGACTTTGACGGGGAAGTAGGCGTCGATGCCGAGGTTGGTGACGGGCATGTTGACCGGGCCCGCGACATAGGCGTCCCAGTTGGCGTCGTAGGCGACCTCGCCGGAGAACAACTGCTCAGCCCGGTCCACGAGGCTGTCCCAGCCGGGGGAGCCCTCCATGGAGTTGAGCTCGGTGCCGATGACGAAGGTGGCTGCCTTCTGGGCTTCCGCCTCCCGCAGATAGGGAGTCAGGAACTTCTCGTAAGACGTGAACCAGGCGTCAGGGTCAGACGGCTCGATGTTGCCGCGCCAGTCGCCGTTGTCCACGTCGAGGGACGTCTCGTCCAGCAGGGGCCTGACCGTCGTCCTCAGTCCGGCCTGGTGGAAGATCGCCAGGACGTCAGCCATCCGCTGGGGCGAGGGCGTCTTGTCGCTCGCGCTGATCTCCGTGGAGGCACGGCCGCCGGTGGCGAAGGGAAAACTGATGCTCACCGAGTTGGCGTGCAGTCCAACCAGGTAGTTGGCCTGGATGCGGGCCTGCTTCTTGATGTACTCCGTGGAGGCGGCGTGGTCTTCCCAGTAGAGCTGGACACCCCACTGCGGCATGCCCTCCTTCCATTCCTTTTCCACTTTGGCCAGTTCCACCACCGGTGATGCGGAGTCGCCGCCTGTATCAGGGGACTGGTCGGACGTGGAAGTCTCCTCGTTGATCACCAGGTTCGGCACCAGGGACCCGGACTCCCACCGCAGGGGATGGTCCCCGAGGACGAAGGGAACGGCGATCACCGAGGCGATGACGGTGACGGGCAGAACCGCGAGCATGGGCAGGCGGGTGCGCTTCATGGACGGATGTCTCTTCCGGATCAGGCGGGCTTGGCGATGACGACGAACTTGTTCTCCTCGCGGCGGATGAACTTCATCAGGCCCTTGAAGCCGCCGAGCCCTTCGAGGAGGGAGAACAGGGGCAGCATGAGGAGCACCGCGATGGGCTCCCACCACTTGCGCTTGCCGTTCGCCGAGGCGATCGCGTTCAGTCGCAGCCCTTCCCAGTACGCCCAGATGACGTAGGCGAAGCTGATCGACCACAACACCACCACGGACTGGGTCACGGGGGAGGTGTTCATGTCGTTGATGATCCAGCCGGCCAGCAGAATGGCGCCGACGTGCTGGAACGGGCCCAGGATCCAGCTGGTCACACACACGGTCATGAACCAGCGGTAGCGGAAGGGCACCTTGCGGTTGAAGCAGAGGGCGACCAGGCCCCAGGCCCAGCGCTCACGCTGCTTGACGAAGTCCTTCATGTTGGCCGGGGAGGCGCCGTAGCAGCGGCCGTTGAACCAGTCGCTGCGGCCCGGGTAGATACGGCAGAACGTGAGGGCGAGCCGGGCGTCCTCGACGATCTCCTTGGGGCCGAAGTCCCAGCCGATCTCGGCCTCGATGGACGCGCGGATGACGAGCAGCTCGCCGTGCACACCGGCGGCCGGGGTGCCGAGCCCGGTGAAGGCACGGAACCGCGCGATGTCGTCCGCCGGGCGGATGGCGTCGGCGAACCAGGTGAACATGCTGACCGCGTTCTCGCGCGGGTAGGTCAGGATGCCCTGCGCCATGTGCTTGACCTCTTCGGGGGTCGCACGGCGCTGGCGGTTGATGAACTGCGCGAGGGACGCGGCGGTGTCGGGGCCCACACCGGTGTCGTCGTCCATGTGCAGCACCCAGACGTTCTCCAGCGCCTCGCCCTCCGCGATCCGCAGCTCGTGGGCGTAGTTGTTGGCGCGGGCCTTGAAGCGGGTGCCGTTCTTGGTCTCGTAGGCCTTCGGGACGGTGACCACGCGGATCCACGGGTGGGTGGCCGCCAGCGCGTCGATCCGCTCGGCGGCCTCGCAGCCCTCCTCGGTGAGCACGTCCACCCGCATGTACGGGAACCACTCGGGCAGGTGCTCCACGTAGGAGAGGACGGACCGCTCCAGCGCCGGGTAGGTGTCGTGGCGGCCGATGGTCGGCACCAGCGTGATCAGGAAGTCCTGTTCCACCAGTGCGGGCGGTGTCATCAGATGCGCCTTGCGGTTGCGGCGCCGGATCAGCATGAAGCCCTGGATGGACACCAGCACACCCGGCACGGGCAGGGCCCAGCAGATGGTGATCAGCCACGCCAGCGGCGAGTCTGTGGGTGTGTAGGACCAGAGGCTGAAAAAGAGGAGGACCACCAGCGGTATGAGGAACGGCAGGATGCCCGGCTTCCACGCGGCAGTACGTTTGGCCAGCTTCGCGTTGTGACGCGAATGCGGCACGCCCCCCTCGACGACTGTCGATGCCATGACTTCTGCGGAACTCCCGTGAGATCGGCGGTGCGTTGAGGCAGCACTGGATCTCGGCACGGCGCATCAGCGCACCGCACACCGCAGTTCTGGGCCTAGAGCCCCCCAACGCCTTCTTTGGCATACCGGCCATGTGCCACTCGGATGCCCCCCCAGGCGTCCAGACCGCTGGCCGAAACGGCTGATCGATCCTCGCACACTTGTGTGCACTACGAAACGACTATGTGAAAGCTGTAGTCAAAAGTTAACCATTCCGCTTATTGAGTAGTGATCCCCAGGTATGCGCGGTGACCACGGCGGACGACCCGTATGTCCTCTTCACGTCGGCGCCGGTGTTCTTGTGCCGGGGAGAGGAGGTGTTCTCGTACGACAGTGCCTGGCCCCACACCGTCCACAGCACCCACGGTGTTTCGGCCAGCGTGCGCGGCTGGTGCGCGTTGAGCGGCACATGGAAGGACTCGGCGACGATCCGGGGTCTGCGGTACTTCTCCAGCCCGCGGTACCAGACCCCGGTCCAGGCGCCGTCGCCGAACGGCCGGGCTGGGGAGTCGCTGTAGTCGTCGACGCCCACGACGTCCACGTAGCGACCCCCGGGGTAGTACGCGTGCGGCTCGCGCCCGTAGGTCCCGTCCCAGGAGTTCGGCGCCCACACGAAGACCAGGTTGTGCAGGCCGCGCCGGTGCACCAGGTAGTCGTACGTCAGCCGCCACAGCCGCCGGAAGGCGGCCGGGTCCTGGCCGGACCACCAGAAGCCCTTCCCGGGTGTCGTGTTCATCTCGTGGTACGGCCGCAGCAGCACCGGCACGCCGTGGTCGGCGAGGTAGCCCAGGTGGTCCGCGAGGAACGCCAGGTCGTACAGCAGGGCCTGGTGCTCGGTGCTGCCCGGGGTGAGCACCCGCTCGAACCAGCCGCTGTCGCGCGCCCCGGGGGAGTTGCGGTGCAGTGTCTGGGGGAAGCCCTTGACCGGGCTGCCGGGGTACGGCTGGTGGAAGGAGAAGCCGACCAGACCCGCGGGCCCGCCCCCGTTCTCCGGCAGTCGCACCTCGGAGCCGGAGGAGCACTCCCGGTGCGTTCCGGAGGGGCGGTAGGAGCCGTCGGCCTCCCGGGGCAGCCCGGCCCACACGCCCAGGGCCAGGTCCATGGCGTCGTCCGTGTACCCCCACATCCGGCGGCAGCTCGGCCAGGCCCGCGAGTAGGACCGGGACTCGCCCACGGCCCAGCCCGGCTGCCCGTAGCCGGGGCCCAGGTCCAGTTCCACGAAGGCGGGCAGCCGCCCGGTGATGTCCTGCGCCTTGCGGTAGTAGTAGCCGGGCGGCTTGGTGCCCCGGGTGTCGCCGTAGTTCGCGTTGTACCGCTCGTTGTGCAGCTCCACGTGCTGCCCGATCAGAGTGCGGCTGGGGCGCCCGCGCCGGGCCTCGTTCTCCAGGCCCGCCAGCGTCGCGTACACGCGGCGGGCGGCCGGGGTGGCCTTCGGGTCACGCGCCCGCAGGTCGGTGGGGACGGACGGGTCGGCCGCGTCCGCCGCCTCGTCCTCCGGCCAGGCCCACACCCCCAGCGGCACCAGCACCGCGGCCCCCGCCGCGGCGCCGAGCAGCCCGATCCGGTCGCGCATCCGCACGGTCTTGCCCCCGTCCCCACCTGATCCGTCGTACGGGGATTCTCCCTGGTGCGGGAGGGGGCCGCCGTATCGGGTGGTGGGGCGGCGCGGGGGCGCGAGGGGGAGCTACTCGTTCGCCGCCGCCGACGCCTGCGCCTCGCCCCGCCGCCGGATCTGGCGGAAGGTGAACTCGGCCAGGTCGTCGCCGGTCGAGAAGACGGCGTTGTCCTTGGTGGTGACGTCCTTGCCGTTGGTGAAACCGGCGAGGGTGAAGTAGGCGTAGCGGCCGTAGGAATTGGTCGTGGAGCGGCAGACGGCGCCGGTGCAGAAGGCCTGCACGCCGCCGCCGGACAGCGGGCGGACGATGCTCTTGGTGTCGGCCTGCTTCTTGGCCCTGGTGGCCTGGGCCTCGGTGTCGAAGACGGCCACGCCGACGGTGACCGCGACGCCGTCCCTGGTGTACGTGACCCGGATCAGCCGCGTGCAGTCATTGGCTTCCAGCACCTTCGGCAGGGTGGCCTGCGCGGCCGAGGAGCAGGTCGTCGTGTCGGCCGTGGGGCCCTTCTTGTAGACCGTGTCGCCCATGGTCAGCTGGGTGCCCGGGAACAGCGTCTGCGGGCTGAGCGGCGCCTTGTCCTTGGCCTTGCTGGCGATGAAGTCCTTCGGGTCCAGCGGCGGCGGCGCGGAGGTCGGCTCGAACGACGGCGCGGCCGGGCTGCTGGGCAGGTCCGCGGTGGCGGGCAGCTGGGAGGACGGCTCCTTGGCCGTGTCGTCGCCGTTCGCCGATACGACGGCCACCGCGACGGCGGCCCCGATCGCGACGGTGGCGAGCGCGCCCCCGCCGATCAGCAGCAGCCGGCGCCGTTTGTTGCGCGCCTCGGACGCCTCGGCCAGCGCGGCCCAGTCCGGCGTCTGGCTGCCGCCGCTGTTCCACGGCTGCTGCTGCTGGGAGTGCGGTGTCCAGGGATCCCACTGCGACTGAGGTCCCCCCTGCCCAAAGCTCATGGGCCGCATCTTAGACGGGCCGCGCGGCGGGCCGAGCCGTGCCAACCAAGCCTGGGAGCCCTGGGGTTAGGGTGCCCGGAGGGGGTTCGTCACCCTCCGTGTCCGAAGGTCCGGTGGCGGTAGCCGCGGGTGTCCGCCGATCGCTCGTTTTGACCCGTCCGCGCGCCCCCGGTATCCTGCTGGTTCGTTGTGTATTGGCTTGCTCATTCTCACGGGACGGGCCCTTACACCGGTCCACCGGGCCGATGACCAGCGATTCCACGCACGCGGTATGCGTCGCCGCCGTGGCCAAGGCTGTCGTGATCGTTTCGGTGACCTTGTCAGGACCATTCACTCGAAGCGAAGGCTACGAACCGTGCGTACGTACAGCCCCAAGCCCGGCGATGTGACGCGCCAGTGGCACGTCATCGACGCTCAGGACATCGTCCTGGGTCGTCTCGCCTCCACCGCCGCGTCCCTTCTGCGGGGCAAGCACAAGCCGATCTACGCGCCCCACGTCGACACCGGTGACTTCGTCATCATCATCAACGCCGACAAGGTGCACCTGTCCGGCAACAAGCGGACCCAGAAGATGGCGTACCGCCACTCCGGCTACCCGGGTGGTCTGCGCTCCGTCCGCTACGACGAGCTCCTCGAGAAGAACCCCGAGAAGGCTATCGAGAAGGCCGTCAAGGGCATGCTCCCCAAGAACACGCTGGGCCGTCAGATGCTCTCGAAGCTGAAGGTCTACAAGGGTGACCAGCACCCGCACGGCGCGCAGCAGCCGCAGCCGTTCGAGATCACCCAGGTCGCGCAGTAAGTCCGGCCACCCCCTAAGACTGAAGAGAATCTGAGGAGAATCGTGGCCGAGACCACTGCCGAGCAGCCGCTCGAAGAGCTTGACATCGACAGCTACACCACCGAGTCCGAGGTCCCCGTCGAGGGCGAGTACACCTCGGAGTCCATGGCCTCCCGCTTCGGCGAGCCCCAGCCCGCCGCGGGCCTGGGCCGCCGCAAGAACGCCATCGCCCGCGTCCGGATCGTCCCGGGCACCGGCAAGTGGAAGATCAACGGCCGCACCCTTGAGGACTACTTCCCCAACAAGGTGCACCAGCAGGAGGTCAACGAGCCCTTCAAGGTGCTCGAGCTGGAAGGCCGCTACGACGTCGTCGCCCGCATCGCCGGTGGCGGTGTCTCGGGCCAGGCGGGCGCCCTGCGCCTGGGCGTGGCCCGCGCGCTGAACGAGGCCGACGTCGACAACAACCGCGGTCCGCTGAAGAAGGCGGGCTTCCTGCGCCGCGACGACCGTGCGGTCGAGCGCAAGAAGGCCGGTCTGAAGAAGGCCCGTAAGGCTCCGCAGTACAGCAAGCGTTAATCTGCGGGTCTGCACGTACTCCGAACGCCCCGGCGGCACGCCTCGTGCTGTCGGGGCGTTCGTGTATCACGGCCAGCGGGCGTATAACGGCACAAGACGCTCAAAGGCTTGTGTGATGGGCTGGTGTGATGGGATGGCGGGACCTTCGCGGTCCGGCCACGGGAGCCCCCGCACGCATATGCGGGCCGCAGCGGGCGGCGGCTGCCGGAACTGATGCTTCCTCAGGAGGACAAGTGGGACGACTCTTCGGCACGGACGGCGTGCGCGGCGTCGCCAACGCGGATCTGACGGCCGAGATGGCCCTCGGTCTCTCCGTCGCGGCGGCACACGTACTGGCCGAGGCGGGCACCTTCGCGGGCCACCGGCCGACGGCGGTGGTCGGGCGGGACCCGCGTGCGTCCGGGGAGTTCCTGGAGGCCGCCGTCGTGGCGGGCCTGGCCAGCGCGGGCGTGGACGTCCTGCGGGTCGGCGTGCTGCCGACCCCGGCCGTGGCGCATCTGACCGCCGCGCTCGGCGCCGACCTCGGCGTGATGCTCTCCGCCAGCCACAACGCCATGCCGGACAACGGCATCAAGTTCTTCGCCCGCGGCGGGCACAAGCTCGCCGACGAACTGGAGGACCGTATCGAGGCCGTGTACGAGGGCCATCGCCACGGTGAGCCCTGGTCGCGGCCCACCGGTGCCGGGGTCGGCCGGGTGCGGGACCACGAGGAGGGCGCGGACCAGTACGTCGAGCACCTGCTCGGCGTCCTCCCCAACCGGCTCGACGGCCTGAAGATCGTCCTCGACGAGGCGCACGGCGCCGCCGCGAAGGTCTCCCCGCGGGCCTTCGCCCGCGCCGGGGCCGAGGTCGTCACCATCGGCGCCGAACCCGACGGCCTCAACATCAACGACGGCTGCGGCTCCACCCACCTCGGCCAGCTCAAGGCCGCCGTCCTCGCCCACGGCGCGGACCTCGGCATCGCCCACGACGGCGACGCCGACCGCTGCCTGGCTGTGGACCACACCGGCGAGGAGGTCGACGGCGACCAGATCCTCGCCGTGCTCGCGCTGGCGATGCGGGAACGTTCCGCACTGCGCTCCGGCACCGTCGTCGCGACCGTCATGTCCAACCTCGGCTTCAAGCTCGCCATGGAACGCGAGGGCATCCACCTCGTGCAGACCGCGGTCGGCGACCGCTACGTCCTGGAGGAGATGAAGGAGCGGGACTACGCCCTCGGCGGCGAGCAGTCCGGCCACGTCATCGTCCTCGACCACGCCACCACCGGCGACGGCACCCTCACCGGCCTGCTGCTGGCCGCGCGGGTGGCCCAGAGCGGTCGCCCGCTGCGGGAACTGGCCTCCGTGATGGAGCGGCTCCCGCAGGTACTCATCAACGTCCCGGACGTGGACAAGGCACGCGTCGGCACCTCCGCGGACCTGGTCGCGGCGATCACCGAGGCGGAACGGGAACTGGGCTCCACGGGCCGCGTCCTGCTGCGCCCGTCGGGGACCGAGCCGCTGGTGCGGGTGATGGTCGAGGCGGCGGACATCGATCAGGCCCGGTCGGTGGCGGGGCGGTTGGCGGACGCGGTGAAGTCGGCGCTCGGATAGGTGCCCGCGCCCCTGAGGTGCGTAGGGCCGCCCGGTGTCACGGACGGCCCGACCGCCCGGTGACCGGGACGTGCATACGGCGACGCTGCTTGGCCCACAGCCACTTCTGGAGCAGCAGCGTCGTCGTGCCCGCGACGGTGATGCCGAACAGGTTGAGCAGCAGTTGCTTGCTGGAACCGGCCGTCTGGGCCATGTCGCCGTAGCTGAGGGCGACGGCCGCGTTGGCGGCGGCCGGGATCGTGGTCACCGAGATGGCCACGCCCACCAGGGCGCCCGACTTGGCCGAGGTCAGGGAGAGCGTGCCCGCGATCCCGGCCAGGACCGCCACGACGAACGAGAAGGCGTCCGGGGCGTACACGAAACCCGTCTGTGGCCGCTCGCCCTCCAGCCCCGCCTCGGTGAACAGCCCCCCGGCGTCCATCAGCAGGCTGAAGACCACCGTCACCGCCATCGCCAGGGCGAAGCCCACCAGCAGGGCGATCAGCGAGCGCAGCGCGAGACGGGGCCGCCGCTGCACCACCGACGTGGAGATACCGGTCAGCGGACCGAACTCCGGGCCGACCGCCATCGCGCCCACGATCAGGATCGCGTTGTCCAGGACGACACCGCAGGCCGCGATCATGGTGGCGAGCGTGATGAACGACAGATAGGTGACCGAGAGCGTCGACTCCTCGTGGGTCTCCTCGACCAGGTGCTCCCACAGCACCGCGTCCGCGGGCTCGCCCGGGGCGTCCTTCTCGGCGCGGACGGCACGCTCGGACAGCAACAGGTCGATGTTGTCCACGGCGATGGAACCGCACTCCTCGATGCCGAGCCGCTGGAGGCCGTTGAGGAGTTCGTCCCCGGCCTCCCGGGCGACGTCGCAGGTGACGACGTCCCCGGCCGGTTCCCGGGCCACTCCGGGCATCACGACGACATGGGCGGTCCCCACCGTGCCGTCGATCAGGCGCACCACGTCGTCGGTCTTCTCCGCGGGGACGATCAGACGCAGATGCAGCATGGCGGCAGCGTAGCCGTCACAGCTTGCGCAGACTGAGCCGTTGCACCTTGTGGTCCGGGCCCTTGCGCACCACGAGGGTGGCCCGGCCGCGGGTCGGGGCCACGTTCTCCACGAGGTTCGGCTTGTTGATGGTCCGCCAGGTGGTACGGGCGTAGTCCAGCGCCTCCTCCTCCGACACCTGGGTGTACTTGCGGAAGTACGAGGACGGGTTCTGGAAGGCGGTCTCGCGCAGCTTGCGGAAGCGGTTGAGGTACCAGCGCTCGATGTCCTCGGTACGGGCGTCGACGTACACGCTGAAGTCGAAGTAGTCGGCGAGGCCGACCCGGGTGCGGCCGTCCTTGCCGGGCAGGGCGGGCTGGAGGACGTTCAGCCCCTCGACGATCAGGATGTCCGGCCGCCGGACGACGAGCTTCTCGCCCGGGACGATGTCGTAGATGAGGTGCGAGTAGACGGGGGCGCTGACCTCCGCCTTCCCGGCCTTGATGTCGGCGACGAAGCGCGTCAGCGCCCGGCGGTCGTAGGACTCGGGGAAACCCTTCCGCGACATCAGGCCGCGGGCCTGGAGTTCCCTGGTGGGCAGCAGGAACCCGTCCGTCGTCACCAGCTCGACGCGCGGGTGCTCGGGCCACCGCGACAGCAGCGCCTGGAGCAGCCGGGCGACGGTGGACTTGCCCACGGCGACCGACCCGGCGACCCCTATCACGAACGGCGTCCCGGACTGGGAGCCCTGCTCACCGAGGAAGGTGTTCAGCGCACCGCGCAGGCCGTCGGTGGCGCCGACGTAGAGGTTGAGCAGCCGTGACAGCGGGAGGTAGATGTCCCGCACCTCGTCGAGGTCGATGACGTCCCCGAGACCACGCAGCTTCTCCACCTCCTCGGCGGAGAGCGGCAACGGCGTCTTGTCGCGCAGCGCGCTCCATTCCGCCCGGGTGAGGTCGACGTAGGGAGTCGCCTCCGGCCTGGGCCGGTGGGCGCTCCGGGGCATCGAGGAGACCGGAGAGATCACAGTCCATTGTTACGGCAGTACGAACGGACGGCGGGGTGGCGTCCGTCACTCGCCCCCATCGTGGACGAACGCGGACAAAGGGGGAATGTCAGTGGCGTGCGTCACAGTTGTGGGAAGGGTGGGCCCAGGCCGGGGTCCACGAACCCCGAGGGGTGACCCATGACGACGTATGCGATCGAGGCGGAAGGCCTCGTCAAGCGGTTCAAGGAGACCGAGGCGCTGGCCGGGGTCGATCTGGGGGCCCGCAAGGGCACGGTGCTGGGGTTGCTGGGGCCCAACGGGGCGGGCAAGACGACGGCCGTGCGGATCTTCGCCACGCTGCTGCGGCCGGACGGGGGACGGGCCCGGGTGGCCGGGCACGACGTGGTGCGGGACGCCGGGGTCGTACGGGCGATGGTGGGCCTGACCGGGCAGTACGCGGCCGTCGACGAGAACCTCACCGGGACGGAGAACCTCCTGCTCATCGGGCGGTTGCTCGGGCTCTCCCGACGGGACGCCAAGGGGCGGGCGGCCGAGCTGCTGGAGCGGTTCCAGCTGACGGAGGCGGCCGGGCGGGCCGTGAAGACCTTCTCCGGCGGCATGCGCAGGCGGCTCGACCTCGCCGCCTCCCTCGTCGGGCGGCCCAGCATCCTCTTCCTCGACGAGCCCACCACCGGGCTCGATCCGCACAGCCGCGGTGAGCTGTGGGACATGCTGCGGGGGCTGGTGGCGGAGGGCGCGACGGCGCTGCTGACCACGCAGTATCTGAACGAGGCCGATGTGCTCGCGGACGAGATCGTCGTGATCGACAAGGGGCGGGTCATCGCGGAGGGCACGCCCGATCGGCTGAAGTCGCAGGTCGGCGGGCAGGTGCTGGAACTGCGGCCGGTGCTGGCGGGGAACCTCGACCGGGTGCACCGGCTGGTGCGGGAGGCCGCCGGGCCGCAGGCCCAGATCGAGGGGGAGGCGGTCACCGCGCCGGTGAAGGACCCCGAGCTGATGCCCGCCGTCGTGCGCGCGCTCGACCGCGAGGGGATCGCGGTGGGGGAGCTGGCGCTGCGGCGGTCCTCGCTGGACGAGGTGTTCCTGGCCCTGACCGGCCACCGCGCGGAACCGGGCGCACCGGAGGGGGACGGCGGCGCGGCCGTCCGGGAGGACGATAACGAGCTGCGGAAAGCGGTGATGCGGCCATGACCGCCACCACCCTCACGGCCCCCCTCACCAAGTCGGGCCGCGTACCGCCGCTCGCCGGTCTCCAGCAGACGTTCACCATGGCCTGGCGGAGTCTGGTGGCCGTCAAGCACAACCCGCTGGAACTGGTGGACTACAGCATCACGCCGATCATGTTCGTGTTCCTCTTCACCTACGTACTCGGCGGACAGATGGCCGGATCTCCCGAGGCGTACCTGAAGTACGCGCTCCCCGGGATCATCGTCCAGAACACCCTGTTCATGACCATGTACACGGCCATGGCGCTGAACACCGACCTCACCAAGGGCGTCTTCGACCGCCTGCGCAGCCTGCCCATAGCCCGCTCCGCCCCGCTCATCGGACGGATCACCGCGGACCTCGCCAAGCACGTATGGGCGATGCTGCTGATGCTCGGCCTCGGCCTGCTGCTCGGCTTCCGGATCACCGGCGGTTCCACCGGATTCCTGCTCGGCGTCGTGCTCGTGGTGGTCTTCGCCGCGGCCGTGTCCTGGTGCGCCGTGCTCATCGGGATGCTGGCCGGGGACGCGGAGAAAGTGCAGGCGTTCGCCTTCACGCTGATCTTTCCGATCACCTTCACCAGCAGCGCCTTCGTGCGCGTGGACACCATGCCGGGGTGGCTCCAGGCCTGGAGCGACGTCAATCCCGTCACCCATCTGTCCGACGCCTTCCGTGGGTTGCTGCTCGGCGGGCCGGTGGCGGAGCCGGTGACGTGGTCGCTGGTGTGGGCGGCGGGGATCGCCGTGGTCTTCTATCCGGTGGCGATGAGGGTGTACCGCGCGAAGACGTGAGGTCTGAGGGCTCCCGGACCCGATCGGATCGGGCACGGGATGTCGGGTCCGCACCGGTGCCCGTTCCCTAGCGTGGGGAGCACGGAAGAGGAAGGGGACCGGGGTGCTGGACCGGCTCAACCAGTGCATGGAGCACATCGAACGCCATCTTGAGCAGCCCCTCGACGTGGTCGAACTCGCCCGGGTGGCGGCCACCTCCGAGTACCACCTGCGCAGGCTGTTCTCGGCCCTGGCGGGCATGCCGCTGTCGGAATACGTCCGGCGTCGGCGGCTGACCGTCGCGGGGGCCGAGGTGCTGGGCGGGCGGGGGACGCTGCTGGAGATCGCGGTGCGCTACGGCTACGGCTCGGGCGAGGCGTTCGCCCGGGCGTTCCGCGCCATGCACGGCGTCGGGCCCGGTGCGGCCCGGCGCGACGGGAGCCCGCTCGTGTCGCAGGCCCGGCTCACCTTCCGCCTCACCATCGAAGGGAGCAGCAGCATGCGGTACCGCGTCGTGGACAGGTCGGACTTCACCATCGTAGGGATGAAGGCCCGGGTCCCCCTGGTCCATGTGGGCCCCAACCAGGCGATCATCGACTTCGTCCGGGGGATCGACCGGCAAGTGGTCGCGGAGCTGGAGGGGTTGGCGGACCAGGACCCCCAGGGCATGGTCGCCGTCTGTGACGACCTGGACCCGAGCCGCGCCGAAGGCACGGAGCTGGACTACTACCACGGGGTGGTCGTCACGGCCGCCGACTCCGTCCCCGAAGGCGTCGTCGCACTGCCCGTCCCGGCAGGCTCCTGGGCCGTCTTCACCACCTCGGGACCGGCACCGGAGGCGATCCAGTACCTGTGGCGGGACGTGTTCACGCAGTGGTTCCCGTCGAACCCGTACCGCAGCCGCCCCGGCCCGGAGATCCTGCGCACCCGGTTGTCGCCGGACGGAAAGGAGGCGGAGGCGGAGCTGTGGCTCCCGGTGGAGCGGGAACCAGCGCGGAGCTGATTTCGCCGTAGCGGCGTTCCTACGACCGTGGGAATTTCCGATTTCGGGCAGGCAGAGGCCGGTTCGGACGGAGATTCGGACGTAGGGTGCCGCACATGTGCGGAATCGTGGGATACGTGGGGTCGCAGTCGGCGCTTGAGGTCGTGGTGGCCGGGCTGAAGCGGCTGGAGTACCGGGGGTACGACTCGGCGGGCATCGCCGTGCTCGCCGACGGCGGACTGGCGGCGGCCAAGCGCGCCGGGAAGCTGGTCAACCTGGAGAAGCAGCTGACGGAGTGGCCGTTGCCGACGGGGACCACGGGCATCGGCCACACCCGCTGGGCCACGCACGGCGGCCCCACCGACGCGAACGCGCATCCGCATCTGGACAACGCGGGTCGGGTGGCCGTCGTGCACAACGGCATCATCGAGAACTTCGCCGCGCTGCGGGCCGAGCTGACGGAGCGGGGGCATGAGCTGGCCTCCGAGACGGACACGGAGGTCGTCTCCCACCTGCTCGCCGAGGAGTTCTCGTCGTGCGCCGACCTCGCGGAGGCGATGCGGCTGGTGTGCCGACGGCTGGAGGGCGCGTTCACGCTGGTCGCCGTGCACGCCGACGAGCCGGACGTGGTGGTGGGGGCGCGGCGGAACTCGCCGTTGGTGGTCGGGGTGGGGGAGGGGGAGTCATTTCTGGCGTCGGACGTGGCCGCGTTCATCGCGCACACCCGGGACGCCATCGAACTGGGGCAGGACCAGGTCGTCGAGCTGCGGCGGGACGGGGTGACGGTCACGGGCTTCGACGGACGCCCCGCGGACTGCCGCTCCTACCACGTCGACTGGGACGCATCCGCCGCCGAGAAGGGCGGCCACGACTACTTCATGCTCAAGGAGATCGCCGAGCAGCCGAAGGCGGTCGCGGACACGCTGCTGGGCCGTATCGACGGCTCGGGGTCGCTGACGCTGGACGAGGTGCGGATTCCGGCGACCGTGCTGCGGGAGATCGACAAGGTGGTGATCGTGGCGTGCGGTACGGCCTTTCACGCCGGGTTGATCGCCAAGTACGCCATCGAGCACTGGACGCGGCTTCCGTGCGAGGTGGAGCTGGCGTCGGAGTTCCGGTACCGCGATCCGATCCTGGACCCGCAGAGCCTCGTCATCGCCATCTCCCAGTCGGGGGAGACCATGGACACGCTGATGGCCCTACGGCACGCGCGCGAGCAGGGCTCCAAGGTGCTGGCCATCTGCAACACCAACGGTTCGACGATTCCGCGTGAGTCGGATGCGGTGCTGTACACGCACGCGGGACCCGAAGTCGCGGTCGCGTCGACCAAAGCGTTCCTGACGCAGCTCGTCGCCTGTTATCTGGTGGCCCTGTGGCTCGGGCAGGTCCGGGGGACCAAGTGGGCCGACGAGATCCGGGACGTCGTCCGCGACCTGTCGGAGATGCCGGGGGCGGTGGAGCGCGTACTGGGCACGATGGAGCCGGTACGGGAGCTGGCGCGGTCGCTCGCCTCCAAGAACACGGTGCTGTTCCTGGGGCGGCACGTGGGGTATCCCGTCGCCCTCGAAGGCGCGCTGAAGCTGAAGGAACTCGCCTACATGCACGCCGAGGGCTTCGCGGCGGGCGAGTTGAAGCACGGGCCGATCGCGCTGATCGAGGAGGACCTGCCGGTCGTCGTGGTCGTGCCGTCCCCCCGAGGGCGGTCCGTCCTCCACGACAAGATCGTGTCCAACATCCAGGAGATCCGGGCCCGGGGCGCCCGTACGATCGTCGTCGCGGAGGAGGGCGACGAGGCGGTGGTGCCGTACGCCGACCACCTGGTGCGGGTGCCGGTCACTCCGACGCTGCTTCAGCCGCTGGTCGCGACCGTGCCGTTGCAGGTCTTCGCCTGTGAGTTGGCTACGGCTCGGGGGAACGAGGTGGATCAGCCTCGGAACCTGGCGAAGTCGGTGACGGTGGAGTGAGGGGACTTCAGGGTGTCGAGGAAGGGGGTGAAGGCGGCGGTCGGGAAGGTGAGTATGCCGTCGGCTGGGGCCTTTGAGTCGCGGACGGCGACATGGGTGGTTGAGTTCGCTATCTCGATGCAGTTGTTGCCGTCGCCACCGGCGGAGTAGGAGGACTTCCGCCAGTTGTCGAGGGTGGTCATGGTGTGTGCCTCACAGTTCCTTGGCCAGGCCGTGCATGAAGTCACGCGAACGCGCGGGGTCGAGTGCCACCGCTTCAACTCTACGGAAGAGCGTTCTAAGGACGTTGAGTTGGGCTTCGGAATCAATGAAGTCCGCGCCGTGGGGTGCGTCCCCAAGGGCTGTGTCCAGCCTGGGTACGGCTCCGCCTGCCAGCATCATGGACGTCCAGGTGCCACCGAAGCCATTCAAGTCGAAGGGGATGACTCGTACGGTGACATGGTCTGCCTCGGAAAACTCCAAGACGCGGGTGAGTTGAGTACGCAGGACGGCGCTATCGCTGACCTTGATGCGTAGGGCCGCCTCGTGGATCACCGCCTCGTACGGTACGGGAGTGGGTCCTTCAAGGATGACCCTGCGCTGCATTCGATGGCGGACGCGCAGCTCTAGGTCTTCATCGGGGAGTTCGGGAATCCGAGACGAGAAGGCGGCGCGGGCGTAATCCTCCGTCTGAAGCAACCCAGGGATGTAGAGGAACTCCACGTCGCGCCTGTACGTGGCGTGGTGCTCCAGTTCGGCCAGGTCGAGGAATGATGTGGGCAACTGCCACTTGTACGCCTCCCACCAGCCCTTGGTCCGATCGTTCGCCATGACTGCGAGGGCGTCGATCAACTCGTTGTCTGTGCAGCAGTAGTTCGAGGCGAGGCGACGGAGTCGCTGTTCGCTCACTCCTGAGAGACCCGTTTCGATCTGACTGATCTGGACGTTGCTCACGCCGAGCAGAGCGGCTGCTTCACGGGAGCTGAGCCCTGCCGCTTCGCGGAGCCTGCGCAGTTCCACTGCCAGGCGCAACTGTCGTGCCGTTGGTTCCCGCCTCGTGGGCATCGGCTGCTCCTTGCTCCAACGCGCCTGCTGGCGCGACTCGTTCGGGGGCAGATTACGCGGTTGGCTTGCAGCGCCGAAACTTTCAGGTCTACCGTCAGTGACGCAACTGGCACACTGCGGAAGCGCACCGCTCCGTCCTGCCATGACGGCTGCGGCAATGACACCGCGCCCCCCACCACCGAACCGGAGCTGACGCATGCCCGAAAACGACTCCTGGGAGTACACCCTCTACATCCCCGACGACATCCGCGCGGTCACGGTCAGCCGCCGCACCCTCCGTCTCATCCTCACGATGCATGGCCTGATCCGCTTCGTGGACGTGGCCGAGCTGTTGGCGACGGAGCTGGTCTCCAACGCCGTACTGCACACGAAGGGGCCCGCCGCCCTGCGGGTGCGCTGGGCGGCGGGCGTTCTGCGGATCGGGGCGTGGGACGCCGACCCCGAGCCGCCCGAACCCCCCGCTTCGTTCGAGCGGCTCGGGGACGCGGAGGAGGGGCGGGGGCTGGCGCTGGTGCGGGCCTGTGCCGACGTATGGGGGTGGCAGCCGCTGGCCAGAGACGGGAACCGGGGCAAGTACGTGTGGTGCGAGCTGACCTCGGCGGCGTGAACGATTCCCCGCCGCTCGAAAGAGTGAACCTCTCGGCATTCATCCGATCTCCGGCGCAACAGCCCGGCAAGGTGGCGCACATGGTCACATCCACCCACGAGACCTCACACCGGATCTTTCAGGATCATCCCGAGGTCCTCGCCCCTGTCTTCGAGGCGTTGGGGTTGACACCGCCCGCGAAGGCGGACATCGAGGCGATCACGCCTGACGCGACAGAGGTCAAGCCGCTCGAACGGCGTGTCGACTCGGTGCTGAAGGTCGTTCCGTCGGAAGGGGAAGCCTTTCTGCTCGCCATCGAGGCGCAGACCAGGCAAGCTCCGGACAAGGGTGTCAACTGGTCGTACTACGCGGCTTACTTGCAGGCGAAGTTCGGCCTGCCGGTCCTGCTCGTCGCGGTCTGCCGGAACAGGGGAACCGCCGCCTGGGCCGCAGGACCCTTCGAGTGCCGCGTCGGCTCCTGGCCGACCTTGGTCATGCGCCCGTTCGTGCTCGGTCCGGACTCCGTTCCCGAGATCACCGACGAGTCGGTGGTGACACGGCAGCCCGCTCTGGCGACGTTCAGCGCCATCGTCCACAGTGAGAGCCGGGGCATCGAGGCCATACTGAATCTGTTGGCCCACGGCATGCGGTCGTTCAACAAGGACACGGCCAGCTACTGGTCGGAACTGCTGGAAGTCGGCCTGGAGAACACTCCGGCCAGGGACACATGGAGAGAGCTACAGAAAATGGTCGCCAGCTTCTTCCCCGGCAGGGGCACCCTCATCGAAGAGACCTACCTCGACGGCGAAGCCAAGGGCGAGGCCAAGGGCGAGGCCAAGGGCAAGGCCAAGGGCAAGGCCGAAGCCGTGCTGCGCGTGCTGGAAGCCCGCGGTCTACCTGTCTCCGAGGCCGTACGGGACCTCGTCACCGCATGTGGCGACCTCGCCCGCCTCGATGAGCTGCTGGTCCGGGCCGTCACCGTCGCAGAGGCAGAGGAGTTGTTCGGCGAGGCGACAGAGGGTTCCTGACCTGGGTTGCCTCGATATCGAGACCGGCGCGGCGGCGATCCCGGCCGTCCTGCTTACCCCGGTG
Source organism: Streptomyces sp. NPDC057877 (assembly GCF_042796855.1). Taxonomy (NCBI): domain Bacteria; kingdom Bacillati; phylum Actinomycetota; class Actinomycetes; order Kitasatosporales; family Streptomycetaceae; genus Streptomyces; species Streptomyces sp. NPDC057877. Next base: position 86,102 of record NZ_JBHVMS010000014.1, on the reverse strand, counting down.
GATGAACCCCGCTGAGACAGGCCTCAGTGGAAGGCAGGGCTGCGCGGGCCCGCCGTAAGGTGCTCCCCATGAGCATCATCGGGGTCGGTATCGACGTTGCTGGGATTGACCGGTTCCGGGCGTCCCTGGAGCGGACGCCGGGGCTGGCGGAGCGGCTGTTCGTCGAGAGCGAGTTGGTGTTGGCCAGTGGGGAGCGGCGGGGGGTCGCTTCGCTGGCGGCCCGGTTCGCTGCCAAGGAGGCCTTGGCCAAGGCGTTGGGGGCCCCCGCGGGGCTGCACTGGACCGATGCCGAGGTGTACGTCGAGGACAGCGGGCAGCCTCGGCTGAAGGTTCGCGGGACCGTGGCCGCTCGGGCGGCGGAGCTGGGGGTGCGGTCGTGGCATGTGTCCCTGAGCCATGACGCGGGGGTGGCGTCGGCGGTGGTCGTCGCGGAGGGGTGATGCGGGGGCCGGGTGTGCGATGGGCTGCCGTGAGGCCGCCCGCTTCCTCGTCGGGGCCGGGCACGCCGGTTCCGTGGCGCGCGGCGCGGACACGGCCTGGCTACGGTGGGTGGCGACGGACGGGAGGAACCCATGGCCGAGGTGGAGATCGCCACACCGAGGGGAACGATGCCCGCCTACGTGGCCGTTCCGGCCGGACAGGGGCCTTGGCCGGGGGTCGTGGTGCTGCACGACTTCGGGGGGATGAGTCAGGACACGCGCGAGCAGGCCGACTGGCTGGCTGGCGAGGGGTACCTCGCTGCCGCTCCCGATCAGTACTGGTGGGGCGGCATGCTGCGGTGCCTGCGCACCATCGTCCGTGAGCTGGACGCCCGGCGGGGGCGTACTTTCGACGACATCGAGGCGGCCCGCGTGTGGCTGGCCGACCACGACTCGTGCACCGGGCGGGTCGGGGTGATCGGCTACTGCATGGGCGGCGGGTATGCCCTGGCGCTGGCGGCCGGGCGGGGCTTCGCGGCCTCCAGCAGCAACTACGGGGGCTGCCCGAAGGACGCCGAGCGGGTGCTGGCCGGTGCCTGTCCGATCGTGGCCAGTTACGGGGGCAGGGACCGGTCGCCGATGGGGTACCGCGCCGCCGGTCGGCTGGAGAGGGCCCTGACCGCCAACGGGGTGGAGCACGACGTCAAGGTGTACGCCGATGCCGGTCACGGGTTCCTCAACCGGCATCCGCCGTCCGACCTGACCCCGTTGACGGCGGTGCTGAGCAAGATCTCCGGGACCCGTTACCACGAACCCTCCGCCCAGGACGCCCGTCGTCGGATCGTCGCCTTCTTCGACGCCCATGTGAAGGATGCCCCGCTGAGGGATTAAGGCGGGTGCGAGGTGGGGGGCCGTCCGCTCGCCGCCGGGTGCGGAGCGGGCGGACGGGCCCGTGGCCGCGGTGGCGTCAGCAGATGGACTGGGTGCTGTTCACCAGGGTGTTGTTGCGGAACGTGGTGTTCGTGCCGCAGGGGCTTTCCCGGATCGCCGAGTTCGTCACCGTCAGGTTCTGGATGGTGATGTTGTCGTTGTTCGGGAATTCCGAGCGGGCGGCGAGGCGGATTTCGCCGCCGCCCGATACTGAGCCGCCCTGTGCCGCGATGTTCACGTTGTAGCAGTTCTCGACGAGGATCGCGTTGTTGCCGGTGTTGGAGACGGTTATGCGGTCGATTACCGCTCCTCCGCTTTCTGAGACGCAGAAGACGCCCCGGCCGCCGCCCCTCGCGACCACCTCGCCGACCCTGATGTTCGTCGGGTAGCTGCTGCCCACCCTGCCGTTGCGGTTGGCCATGCGGAAGGCGGCGTAGCCCGTGCCGGTGCCCGCGTTCTCCGCGTCCACCTTGCCCACCGTGGCGTTGATGGTCTGGTTGAGGAGGAGGCCCGAGTAGCCGACGTTTCGGGCCGTTACCGTGCCTATCGTCAAGCCGTCTACGCCGTATGTCTCCACCGCGTGGTTGGACGCGCCCGAGACGTAGGCGTTGTCTATGCGGACGTTGCGCGTCCACTGCGAGGTGTCGCCTCTGTTGTCTATGCGGATGCCCAGGCCCGCCGAGAGGCGCATGTCCATGTGGCCCAGGACGACGTTTTGGACGTTGCGCATGAAGACGCCGTAGAGCGGGGTGCCCGTGACGTTCAGGTGTTGGACCTCTACGTCCCTTGTGCCTCGGGAGTAGACCGGGGCCTGGTCGCCCGAGCCCGTGCCCGTGACGTTGATCGTGCCGCAGACGTCCAGGGTGGTGTAGGAGGGGAGGCTGATGCGGGTTGAGGCGGGGATTGAGCCTGAGCCTCGGACGACCACGCGTTCCTTTGCCGTGCGGTTCGCCGTGAGGCTGTTGATCGCTGACTGGACCGCCGTTCGCATGTCCGTGCCCGTGTAGACCGTGCTGCCGCCGCGGCGGGCCGTCCAGGTGCTGCCGCTCAGGGTTGCCTCCGCCTGGTACGTGCCGTCGCCGCAGGCGGCTGCCGTGGCGGTCGGGGCCGTGGTGAGCGCGCCTGCTGCCGTGAGCAGGGCCGTTGCTGTGGTGGCGGCGAGAAGTGCGGCTCTGCGTCCCATGAGAGTCCGTCTCCTGTCGTCGAACCGATTCGAGTGAATCGATTCATCCTGTGGGGATCGGTGAGTTTGGCAATGGGGTGGCAAAGCGTCAATGGGGGCGGCAGGGATCGGTACGTCGACGCGTGAGGCGGGAGAGACTTTCGGCTATGCGGACTGCTTACAGCGTGGAGACCGTCAGGGCGGCCGAGCGGGCGTTGATGGCGCGGCTTCCGGAAGGGGCCCTGATGCAGCGGGCCGCCGCCGGGCTCGCCGCCGCCTGCGCCGAGTTGCTCGGGCGGGTGTACGGGCGGCGGGTTGTGGTGCTGGTGGGGAGCGGGGACAACGGGGGTGATGCCCTGTACGCCGGGGCTCGGCTCGCGCGGCGGGGGGCCGGGGTGATCGCCGTACCCCTGAATCCCGAGCGGGTGCACGGGGGTGGGCTCGCCGCCCTGCGGAGGGCCGGGGGGCGGCTCGCCTCCGTCGAAGCCGCCGGGTCGCTGATCTCCCGGGCCGACCTCGTGCTGGACGGGATCGTCGGTATTGGCGGCAAGGGCGGGCTGCGCGGGGACGCTGTCGGGCTGGCGGAAGCTGCCGCGCGCGGGCGCGGTGCCGTGGTCGCCGTTGATCTGCCCAGTGGGGTCGATGTCGAGAGTGGGGAGGTGCGCGGGGCCGCCGTGCGGGCCGACCTCACCGTGACCTTCGGGACGTACAAGCCCGGACTGCTCGTCGATCCCGCGCGGGAGTACGCCGGGGTCGTGCGGCTCGTCGACATCGGGCTCGAGTTGCCAGGTGCGGGGGAACTACAGGCCCTTCAGCACGCCGATGTCGCCCGGCTGCTGCCCGTCCCCGGCGTCGAGAGTGACAAGTACCGGCGTGGGGTGGTGGGGATCGCCGCCGGGTCCGCCCGATATCCCGGTGCCGCCGTGCTCGCCGTGGCCGGGGCGCTCCGTGGGGGCGCCGGTGCCGTGCGGTACGTCGGACCCGCTGGGGATGCCGTGATCTCGCGGTTCCCCGAGACGCTCGTGTCGGACCAGGGGCCGAAGCACGCCGGGCGGGTGCAGGCGTGGGTCGTCGGGCCCGGGGCCGGGGATGACGCCTCCGCCGTGGGGGAGGTCGTCGGGGCCGATGTGCCCGTGCTGCTCGACGCCGACGGGCTGCGGCTCGTCGATGTCGACGCGGTGCGCGCGCGAACCGCGCCCACGCTGATGACGCCGCACGCCGGGGAGGCCGCCGCGCTGCTCGGGGTCGCCCGGGAGGAGGTCGAGGGCGCGCGGCTGGGTGCCGTGCGGGAGCTGGCCCGGCGGTACCGGGCGACCGTGTTGCTCAAGGGCTCGACCACCCTCGTCGCCGATCCCGGGGGTGGGGCCGTACGGGTGAACGCCACCGGGACGTCCTGGCTGGCCACCGCCGGGAGCGGGGACGTGCTGTCGGGGCTGGTGGGGTCGCTGCTCGCCGCCGGTCTTCCGGCGCTGGACGCGGGCAGTGCGGGGGCCTATCTGCACGGGCTGGCCGGGAGGTTCGCGGCGGACGGGGCTCCGGTGGGGGCGCACGATGTGGCGGAGGCGGTTCCCGGGGCCTGGCGGGATGTCTGTGACGGAGGGTGACCACGGCCGGGCCGACGTGTCAGTGCCCTCTGAGACACTGGGCGCGATGACTGAGACAGCACTTCTGCCGACCGCCCCGCTGCGCGCCCGCGCCGAGATCGACCTGGCCGCGCTGCGGGCCAACGTGCGCGCCCTGCGGGAGCGGGCGCCCGGGGCCGCGCTGATGGCCGTGGTGAAGTCGGACGCGTACGGGCACGGTGCGCTGCGTGTCGCGCGGGCCGCCGTCGACGCGGGGGCTGAGTGGCTCGGGACCGCCACGCCCGAGGAGGCCCTCGTCCTGCGGGCCAAGGGCGGGCTGCCCGACGACGTGCGGATCATGTGCTGGCTGTGGACGCCGGGCGGGCCCTGGCGGGAGGCCATCGAGGCCGATCTCGATGTGTCCGTGAGCGGGATGTGGGCCCTGCGGGAGGTCAGCGAGGCGGCCCGGGACGTGGGGCGCCCCGCGCGCGTGCAGCTCAAGGCCGACACCGGGCTCGGGCGCAACGGCTGCCCGCCGGGCGGCTGGGAGGAGCTGGTCGGGGCCGCCGTGGAAGCGGAGCGTGACGGGCTCGTCCGCGTCACCGGGCTCTGGTCCCACTTCGCCTGTGCCGACGAGCCGGGGCATCCGTCCATCGCCGCCCAGCTCGGCGCCTTTCGGGAGATGGTCGGGTACGGGGAGCGGCGGGGGCTGCGGCCCGAGGTGCGGCACATCGCCAATTCGCCCGCGACCCTGACCCTGCCCGAGGCCCACTTCGATCTCGTGCGGACCGGGATCGCGATCTACGGCATCTCGCCCAGCCCCGAGATCGGCACCCCGGCCGACTTCGGGCTGCGGCCGGTGATGACCCTCTCGGCCTCGCTGGCGCTGGTGAAGCACGTACCGGCGGGTCATGGCGTCAGTTACGGGCATCACTACACCACGGCGGGTGAGACGACCCTCGGGCTCGTCCCGCTGGGGTATGCCGACGGGATTCCGCGGCACGCCTCCGGGGCCGGGCCGGTGCTGGTCGGCGGGAAGTGGCGGACCGTCGCCGGGCGGATCGCCATGGACCAGTTCGTCGTCGACCTGGGCGGGGACGAGCCGGGGGTGGGAGCGGAGGCCCTGCTTTTCGGGAGCGGTGACCGGGGTGAGCCCACCGCCGAGGACTGGGCGCAGGCCGCCGGGACCATCGCGTATGAGATCGTCACGCGCATCGGAACACGCGTTCCCCGCGTCTACGTGGACGAGGGGCATGTGCACGAACAGCCTGACGGGTAACTCGCAGGAGCACGACACACGGCGGACAGGTACGGCGAAGAGGAGCGGTACGTGAGCGAGAGCAGTGCGGAGGCGGTCGCGGACGCCGCCTCGGCGGCCGTCGCCTCCGCCACGGGGGCCGCCGCCGGGGGCTGGCGCAGGGCGACCGGGGTCGCGGGCACCGCGATAGGCGTGCTCGCGGCGGGTGCGGCGGCGGGGGTCGCCATCGAGCGGCTGACCGTCGGGCGCGGTATGCGGCAGAAGGCACGGCTCGCGCTGGACTCGGCCGGTCCGTACGGCGCCCTGCGCGGGATGCCCGGCAAGGCGTACGCCGACGACGGCACCGAGCTGTACTTCGAGGTCGACGACGTCGAGCCGGAGGCGCAGCTCGCGCCCCGCAGGCGTCGGCTGTTCGGCCGTAAGGCGCCCGCCCCGGTGACCGTGGTGTTCTGCCACGGGTACTGCCTGAGCCAGGACTCCTGGCACTTCCAGCGCGCGGCGCTGCGGGGGGTGGTGCGCACCGTGCACTGGGACCAGCGCAGTCACGGGCGGTCGGGGCGCGGCGTGGCGCAGATCCAGGACGGGCTGCCGGTCAGCATCGACCAGCTCGGCCAGGATCTGAAGGCCGTGCTCGACGTGGCCGTGCCGGACGGGCCGATCGTGCTGGTCGGGCACTCCATGGGCGGGATGACCATCATGGCGCTGGCCGCCCAGTTCCCCGAGCTGGTGCGGGAGCGGGTCGTCGGGGCCGCGCTGGTCGGGTCGTCGTCGGGGCGGCTCGGCGAGGTCAACTTCGGGCTGCCGGTCGCCGGGGTCAACGCGGTGCGGCGGGTGCTGCCGGGGGTGCTGAAGGCGCTGGGGCAGCGGGCCGAGCTGGTGGAGAAGGGGCGGCGGGCGACCGCCGATCTGTTCGCCGGGATCATCAAGCGGTACTCCTTCGCCGCGCGGGACATCGATCCGGCCGTGGAGCGGTTCGCCGAGCGGATGATCGAGGGCACGCCGATCGATGTCGTCGCGGAGTTCTACCCGGCGTTCACCGAGCACGACAAGACCGAGGCGCTGGTGCACTTCGCCGACATACCGGTGCTGGTGCTGGCCGGTGTGCAGGACCTGGTGACGCCCAGCGAGCACAGCGAGGCCATCGCCGATCTGCTGCCGGACGCCGAGCTGGTGCTGGTGCCGGACGCCGGGCATCTGGTGATGCTGGAGCACCCCGAGGTGGTCACCGACCGCCTCGCCGACCTGCTCACGCGCGTGGGCGCGGTCCCCGCAGGGGCTACCGTAAGTGGCTATGGAAGCACCAGCAGCACCGTACAACCCGGCTGAGAACCCGGCTGAGAACCCGGCTGAGACCGAGCTGGTCGTCACCTCCCCCGAGCAGATGCGGGAGCTGGGCCGCCGTCTCGCCGGGCTGCTGCGCGCCGGTGACCTCGTGATGCTCAGCGGGGAACTCGGCGCGGGCAAGACGACCCTGACCCGGGGGCTCGGTGAGGGGCTCGGCGTCCGGGGCGCGGTCACCTCGCCGACCTTCGTGATCGCCCGCGTGCATCCGTCCCTCGGGGGCGGGCCGCCGCTCGTCCATGTCGACGCCTACCGGCTCTCCGGCGGTCTGGACGAGATGGAGGACCTCGATCTCGACGTGTCCCTGCCGGACTCGGTGATCGTGGTCGAGTGGGGCGAGGGCAAGGTCGAGGAGCTGACCGAGGAACGCTTGCACATCACCATCCACCGGGCCGTCGGGGACACCACCGACGAGGTACGGCGGATGACGCTCACCGGGATCGGGGAGCGGTGGACGCGGGCGGACCTCGGCGCGCTCACGGCCTAGACCTCGGCATTCGTCTCGTCACCCCTAGCCACCCCGCGTTTTCCGACAAGTTGTCGGTACGTTATTGCGCGGGGTGGCTGCGGCGTGTTCAGATGGTAGCCAGCGCTGGTTAGGTTTACCTAACTAGAGCCGCCCGTACCTCAGGAGGCGCCCCATGCCGACCAGTGAACGAGACGAGGCACCGCGCGCGGTGCCGGGGGTCCACGGCGTGTCCATGCGCGATCTGCTGGCGTCCTGCGCCGCGGCCGACGCCGTCTCACGCCCACCACGCGACCCGGAGCCCACGGTCGCCCCGCGGCGCCCCGAGCGGCGGCAGGCCGCCTAGGGCCTGTCTGACCCTTCCCGCCTGCTCCGCGCCGCCATGCACGCCCTCTCGCCGCACCGAGCCCTGAAGTGCGTCCAGTACGTGGGTCGGGTCCCGGCACTCCCCCAAGCTCTTTGGGCAGGGGGCCCCCAGAGCACGCACCTGACGCCGCTGAGCCGCCCTTCGGGCGACGACGGGAACGGTCAGGCAGGCCCTAGCGGATCACCACCACCGGCCGCCCCACCGTCGCGAACCTCCACATCGCGTCCCCGTCCGCCCGCGTCTCCCGGATGCCGCCCGTCCGGGCGGTCGTGCCGGGGGCCGGTGGCGAGCCGTCCACGGCCGCGCTGAAGCCGACCGTCACCCCCTCCACCGTGGCGAAGCGGACCACGTGCTCGACGGGGATGCCGTCCGAGCCGGTGATGCGGCCCGAGCGGGAGGAGACGGTGTAGGTGCCCGGCGCCGGGTCGACCGCGCTGGGGGCGACCCGGAAGGTGCGCTGGACCGTGCCGTCGGCGGTGACCAGCCAGACGCGGTCGTCGTCGAGGGAGTACACGACCCGCTCGCCGGTGCCGGAGTGCGCGGGCAGGGCGGCGGGATCGCGGGTGTCGCGGGGCGCCTTGGAGGCGAGCGCCGCCGCCGAGACGGCCGCCTGGGGACGCGCGAGGTCGGCGGGCACGGTCGTCGCCGCCTGGTGGGTGAGGTAACCGATCGTCCCGAGGGCCGCCGCGGTGAGCCCGACCACGATCCCCGAGCTGCTGCTTGCCACCTTCGTCCACCTCTGCGTCTTATGTCCGCACTCTGACTGCGGCGACCGTAGCAGTGCGGGCGCCCCCGACCGGGGCGGCCATGCGGGCGGCGCGGGAGCCGTAGGCTGTTTGCGTGCTCTTGCTCGCTCTGGATACCGCCACCCCCGCCGTGACCGTCGCCCTGCACGACGGCACGGACGTCATCGCCTCCGCCGGTCAGGTCGACGCGCGTCGGCACGGTGAGCTGCTGCTGCCCACCGTCGACCGAGTGCTGCGGGAGGCGGGGCGCCGACTGGACGACGTCACCGGGATCGTCGTAGGAACCGGACCCGGCCCGTACACCGGGCTGCGGGTCGGGCTGATGACCGCAGACACCTTCGGGCTGGCGCTCGGGGTGCCCGTGCACGGCCTGTGCACGCTGGACGGCCTGGCGTACGCGGCCGATCTGCCCGGGCCGTTCGTCGTGGCCACCGACGCCCGGCGCAAGGAGGTGTACTGGGCGCGCTACACCGACTCGCGCACCCGGCTCACCGACCCGGCCGTGGACCGGCCCGCCGACATCGCCGAACAGGTCGCTGGACTGCCCGCGGTCGGCGCGGGCGCGCTGCTGTACCCCGACACCTTCCCGCAGGCGCACGAGCCCGAGCACGTGTCCGCCGCCGCGCTGGCCCGGCTGGCCGCGGAGAAGCTGGCCGCGGGGGAGGAGCTGGCGGCGCCCCGGCCGCTGTACCTGAGGCGGCCCGACGCCCAGGTCCCGAAGAACTACAAGGTGGTCACCCCCAAGTGACCGAGGACCGGACGACGCCCGTACTGCGTGAGATGCGCTGGTGGGACATCGACCCGGTACTGGCCCTCGAGCGGGACCTGTTCCCGGAGGACGCCTGGTCGCGGGGGATGTTCTGGTCCGAGCTGGCCCATGCGCGGGGGCCGGGGGCGACCCGGCGGTACCTGGTGGCCACCGACGGGGACCGCCTCGTCGGATACGCCGGTCTCGCCGCCGCCGGTGAGCTGGCCGACGTGCAGACCATCGCCGTCGCCCGCGACCGCTGGGGCACCGGCCTCGGGGCGCGGCTGCTGACCGGGCTGCTGCGGGCGGGGACGGCGTTCGAGTGCGCCGAGGTGATGCTCGAGTGCCGCGTGGACAACGTGTCCGCCCAGCGGCTGTACGAGCGCTTCGGCTTCGAGCCGATCGGCTTCCGGCGCGGGTACTACCAGCCGGGCAACGTGGACGCCCTGGTCATGCGCCTGACCGACCCCGCCGCCGCCATACCGGACTCCACAAGACGAGCCGACAACCAAGGCACCGAGAACCAAGGAACCGAGATCCATGGCTGACGAACCCCTGGTCCTGGGGATCGAGACCTCCTGCGACGAGACCGGCGTCGGTGTCGTGCGCGGCACCACCCTGCTGGCCGACGCGGTCGCGTCCAGCGTCGACGAGCACGCCCGCTTCGGCGGCGTCGTGCCGGAGGTCGCCTCCCGCGCCCACCTGGAGGCGATGGTCCCCACCATCGAACGGGCCCTGAAGGACGCCGGGGTCAGCGCGCGCGACCTCGACGGCATCGCGGTGACCGCCGGTCCGGGTCTCGCCGGTGCGCTGCTGGTCGGGGTCTCGGCGGCGAAGGCGTACGCGTACGCGCTGGGCAAGCCGCTGTACGGCGTCAACCACCTCGCGTCGCACATCTGCGTCGACCAGCTGGAGCACGGCCCGCTGCCCGAGCCGACGATGGCGCTGCTGGTCAGCGGCGGGCACTCGTCGCTGCTGCTGTCCTCCGACATCACCTCCGACGTGCGGCCGATGGGCGCCACCATCGACGACGCGGCGGGCGAGGCCTTCGACAAGATCGCCCGGGTGCTGGACCTGGGCTTCCCCGGCGGGCCCGTCATCGACCGGTACGCGCGCGAGGGCGACCCGGCGGCGATCGCGTTCCCGCGCGGGCTGACCGGGCCGCGTGACCCGGCGTACGACTTCTCCTTCTCCGGGCTGAAGACCTCCGTGGCGCGCTGGATCGAGGCGAGGCGGGCCGCCGGTGAGGAGGTGCCGGTGCGCGACGTGGCGGCCTCCTTTCAGGAGGCGGTGGTGGACGTGCTGACCCGCAAGGCGGTACGGGCCTGCAAGGACGAGGGCGTCGACCACCTGATGATCGGCGGTGGCGTCGCCGCCAACTCCCGGCTGCGGGCGCTCGCGCGGGAGCGCTGCGAGGCGGCCGGGATCCGGCTGCGGGTGCCGCGGCCCAAGCTGTGCACGGACAACGGCGCGATGGTCGCGGCGCTCGGCGCCGAGATGGTCGCCCGCAACCGGGCCGCCTCCGACTGGGACCTGTCGGCGGACTCCTCGCTGCCGGTGACGGACCCGCACGTACCGGGACATGACCATGTGCACGAGGTGGGCGAGGAGAACCTGTACTCATGACCGTCGCGCTGATGTGGGAGGCACGGGCGCTGCCCGGCCGGGGGGCGGACCTCCTCGACTGGGCCCGCGCCCAGGAACTGGCCGGGCGGCCCCTGCGCCGCGAGACCTTCCGCGCACCGGAGGACCGGGTGCTCGTCATCACCTGGTGGGACGCGGCGCTCGACGCCGTTGTGCCCGAACTGCCCGAGCCGGGCGGGGAGCTGATCGGACGGCCGGTGCACCGCTGGCGGTTCGAGTCGGTGGCCGGTGGGCCGTCCGCGGGGGCGGGGGCGAGCTGACGAGAGGGCCGGTTACAGGCTGACGCGCCGTCAAGTCAAGGCGTCGTGCCGGAAGTTCAACCGTATTGAGTCAGATGGCTCCTCCGTCCTCCGTATCGGCGTACCGTCCTGCCCGGCAGCCCCAGGTCGGTACCGCCGTTCCGGGCGCTTTCGTGCACTCCCTCAGCGACAGGCCCCGTGACGCGGGGTTGAGAGGCGGCCATGGACTTTTGCCATGCGGACGTGATCATCGCCGGTGCGGGGCCGATCGGCTGTGCCACCGCGCATGCCTTCGCCGACCAGGGCTCTCGGGTGCTGATGCTCGAGATGGGGCATGAGCCCGTGGCCCAGCTGGGCGCGGAGCTGGTCTTTCCCCCGGCCCTCCAGATGCTGGAGCGCTGGGGGGTGGAGCTGCCGCCGGACCGGCATGTGCGCGGCACCGGCGTGACCCTCTACGAACACGGCGGCGGCGAACCCATCGAGCTGCGGTTCCCCACCGCGGGCCAGCCGGTGGTGATGCCGTACCCGGACCTGGTCAACGCGTTGCGGGCCAGCATCATCGAGCGGATGGAGCCCGAGATGCTGCACGGCGTCGAGGTGCTCGCCATGGAACTCGACGGCTCGGTCCACGCGACCCGCGGCAAGTACGACACCCAGTACCGCGCGGACCATCTGGTCGGTGCCGACGGCCGCCACTCCGTCGTACGCCACAAGCTCTACGGCGAGGTGCCCGAGGGCGTCACCGCGCACACCGCGACCGCCCTGCTGGAGGGCACCGGGGCCAAGGGCTATGAGCAGGCCCGGGTGATCACCGACGACGACGGGCGCTGCGTGCGCATCCACGCGGTCGGCCCGGACCTGATCCGGGTGGCGCTGGACCTGCCGACGAACCGGCCCCCGGACGGGGAGGTGCGGCCCCATCTGGAGCAGCACTTCCTGCCGCTGCTGCCGCAGGAGTTCCAGGAGCCGATCCTCGAGGTGTGCGAGGACGAGGAGCGGATCGCCTGGACGGCCAGCGGCTTCCGCCACCGCACGTCGTACGAGCACGGCCGGATCGCGATGGTCGGTGACGCGGTCGGCCATGTGCACCCGCTGTTCGGCATCGGCATCACCGTCGGCATCCTCGACGGGCTGAGCCTCGCCCACTACGGCCGGGCCAAGGGGTACGGCGAGGCCCGTCTGGAGGAGGCGGAGGACGTCGAGTGGGTGACGCGCCACTTCTACCAGGCGCTGATGGGCCGTACCCCCGGCAACCCGGACGCCCGCCGCCTGCTCCATGAGCATCTGCGCCGGGACCCCGTCGCCCGCCGGGCCGCGATGTGGATGTTCTGCGCGGACGGGCGGGCGACGGGGCTGGTGCCGTTGATCGATCTGCTGGAGGGGACCGAGCCGGACGACGAGGACGAGGCCGACGACTACGAGGTCGGCTACACCCGCTGAGCGGCTCAGCTCGCGGACGTCACCTCCGTCTCGCAGCGCAGCCGCCGGTCCGCGCCCAGCTCGCGGCGCGGGCCGGTCAGCGTCAGCCGCGTGGTGTGCCGTACGTCCGCGCTGGAGGCCGCGAGGCGCAGCTCGAGGTCGCCGGGTTCGACGACGCGGCGGCCGGTGCGGTCGGTGAAGGCCGACAGGTCGGTGTGGAAGCGGAAGGTCACGCGGGCCGCCTCGCCGGGGGCCAGCCGGACCCGCTGGTAGCCGACCAGCCGGACGTCGGGGCGGGTGACGCTCGCGACCGGGTCGTGCAGGTAGAGCTGGACGACGTCGGCGGCGTCCAGGTCACCGGTGTTGGTGACGGTGACACCGATGTCGTACGACCCGTCCGTGTCGACCCGCGTGTCCTCGGCGCCCGTGAAGTCGCTCCACTCGAACGTCGTGTACGAGCGGCCGTGGCCGAACGGGTACAGCGGTGTCGGGTCCAGGTTGCTGACCTCGCCCGCGAGGCCGAGCGGGGGCTGGAGGTAGGTCCAGGGCTGGCCGCCGGGGTCGCGCGGGACGCTGACGGGGAGGCGGCCGGAGGGGTTGACGCGGCCCGAGAGGACGCCCGCCACCGCGGGGCCGCCCTCCTCGCCCGGGAAGAAGGCCTGGACGGAGGCGGCGAGCTTGCCGTGCCAGCGGCCCAGCGCGTAGGGGCGGCCGGTCAGCAGCACCAGCACCACCGGGACGCCGGTGGCGACCAGCGCGTCCAGGAGTTCGCACTGGACGCCGGGCAGCCGCAGGTCGGAGGCGTCGCAGCCCTCGCCTGAGGTGCCGCGGCCGAACAGGCCCGCCCGGTCGCCGAGCACCGCCACGCACACATCGGCCTCGGCCGCCCGTGCCACCGCCTCGTCGATGCCGGAGGTGTCCGGGTCGTCGACGTCGCAGCCCTCGGCGAAGGTGACCTTGGCGTCGGGCAGTTCGCCGCGCAGGGCGTCAAGGACGGTCGGGATGTCGACGCCCATCGGCTTGTCCGGGTGCAGGACGCCGACGTGGGAGGGGAAGGAGTAGCAGCCCAGCATCGCGAGCGCGTCGGCGGCGCGCGGGCCGACGACCGCGATCCGGGCGTCCGGCGACAGCGGCAGCACCGCGTCGGGGTTGTCCAGCAGGACCACCGACTGCTCGGCGATACGGCGGGCCAGGGCGCGGTTCGCGGCCGAGTCCAGGTCGATGCGCTCGCCCGGCTCCGGCCGCCAGTCCTCGTCGAGGAGGCCCAGCTCGCACTTCTGGAGCAGCACCCGGCGCGCGGCCCGGTCGATCAGGTCCTCGGGGACCTCGCCCGCCCGGACGGCCTCGATCAGCGGTTCGCCGTAGCACTTCAGGCCGGGCAGCTCCACGTCGATGCCCGCGGCGAGGGCCGCGTGCGCCGCCTCGGCGGGGGTGCCCGCCACCCGGTGCAGGGTCTGCAGGAAGCCGACGCCGAAGTAGTCGGAGACGACGGTGCCGGTGAAGCCCCACTCGTCGCGCAGGAGTTCGGTGAGCAGATGGGGGTCCGCCGATGCCGGGACGCCGTCGGTCTCGTTGTAGGCGGCCATCACCGAGCGGGCGCCGCCGTCGCGCAGGGCCAGCTCGAACGGGGGCAGCGTGAGGTCGGCGAACTCCCGGACGCCCGCGCGCACGGGGGCGAGGTTGCGGGCGCCCGCGGAGGCGGCGTACCCGGCGAAGTGCTTCAGCGTCGCCACGACGCCCGTCGACTCCAGGCCCCGGACATAGGCGGCACCGACCGTGCCGACCAGGTACGGGTCCTCGCCGATGGTCTCCTCGACCCGGCCCCAGCGCAGATCGCGTACGACGTCCAGGACCGGGGCGAGGCCCTGGTGGACGCCGACCGAGCGCAGGTCGCGGCCGATGTGCTGGGCCATCTGCTCGATCAGGCCGGGGTTGAAGGTGGCGCCCCAGGCGAGCGGCACCGGGTAGGCGGTGGCCTGCCAGGCGGTGAACCCGGCGAGGCACTCCTCGTGGGCGATCGCCGGGATGCCGAAGCGGCCCGCCTCGACTATCCGGCGCTGGGCGCGGGCGAGGGACTGGGCGCCGGTCTCCGGGTCGACGGGGGCGGTGCCGAAGGGGCGGGTGAGCTGGCCGAGGCCGCGGGTGATCAGGTCGTCCCAGTCGAAGTCGGTGTTCATGTCGTGCTGGTGGGGGGCGACTCCGTCGCCGTCCGTGGCGGCGCCCACCCACACCCCGTACAGCTGGGCGGTCTTCTCCTCCAGGGTCATCCGGGCGAGGAGGTCGTCGACGCGGGCGGCGGCAGGCAGGGCGGGGTCGCGCCAAGGGGCGGTGGTCATGGAACTCCAGTCGGTTGATGCGTCTCAAGGGGCGGTGTGCGGGTGCCGGGTTCTATTTGCCGCCCACACCCATCAGGCCGCTCACCAGCGCTCGGCGGGCCACCAGATAGACGGCGAAGATCGGGATGCCGGAGAGGACGACCGAGGCGAGCAGCGCGGGGATGTTCACGCCGAACCGGCTGACGTAGTTGAAGATGCCGAGCGTGAGCACGCGCGGACCGTCGGACTGGGTGAAGATCAGCGGGAAGAGGAAGCCGTTCCACGCCTGCAGCGCGGAGTAGATGACGACCGTGCTGATGCCGCCCTTGGCCAGCGGGACCGTCAACTGGAGCAGCATCCGCAGCGGTGAGGCGCCGTCCAGGGCCATGGCCTCGTACAGCTCCTCCGAGATGTCGCGCAGGGTGCCGACCAGGACCAGCACCGAGACCGGCATCGCGAAGGCCGCCGTCGGCAGGATGATCGCGGGCAGGGTGTCGTAGAGGCCCAGCTCGGAGATGAGCAGGTACAGCGGTACGACGACGGCCTGGGCCGGGATCGCGAGGCCCAGCAGGAACAGCCGGAACGCGGTGCCGGACCAGCGGGTGCGGGAGCGGACGATCACGTAGGCCAGCGGGATGGACAGGGCCAGCACGAGGGCGACGACGGCGACGGCGACGATCACCGTGTTGGTGAGCAGATGGCCGAAGCCGCTCTCCAGGACGGTGTTGTAGTTGTCGAGGGTCGGGTTGGACGGGGGCTTGAGCGGGTTGCCGTCGAGGGATTCGTCCTGGTGGGTCAGGGAGGCCGACAGCATGGCGTAGACCGGGACGAGGACGATCACCAGCCAGATCAGCGAGCCGAGGCCCGCGACCGGGTTGGCGCGCTTGGTCCAGTGGCGTCGGCGGCGCGGGGCGCCGGCCCCGTCCTGGGCGGGCTTGGTCTTGGCCGGGCGCGGCAACGTATCGTGTGACACTTCGTCACATCCCTTCGCGGGTGCTGCGCATGGTGCCGAAGCCGGTCAGCCGGACGAGCAGCAGGGACAGGCCGGTGGCCACCAGCACCAGGAAGGACGCGATGGCGCTGGCGTAGCCGAAGTCGTAGTTCTTGAAGCCCGCCTCGTACATCAGGTACGGCAGGATCGCGGTGTCGGTGCCGGGGCCGCCCTTGGTGAGGATCAGCACCGTCTCGAAGTAGGTGAGCGAGCCGACGACGATCATCACGGAGGACGTGGTGATGGTGTGGCGGAGCTGCGGCAGGGTGATCGAGAAGAACTGGCGGTAGCGGCCGGCGCCGTCGATGGCCGCGGCCTGGTAGAGCACCGCGGGGATCTGGCGGGCGCCGCCCTGGTAGATCAGTGTGTGCAGTGGCATGAACTGCCAGCCGCCGACGAACACGATCGCGAGGAAGGCGCCGTTGGAGGAGCCGAGGATGTCCTCCTGGATGATGCCGAAGTTCGGGTCGAGCAGGGCGTAGAAGAGGATCGCGATGGCGGTCGACGACAGCAGCAGCGGTACGAAGTAGATCGCGGAGAGGATCGCCCGGTTGCGCTGCGGGCCCGCCGCCCAGACGCCGAGCAGCAGGGCGACGACGGTCTGGAAGAGCCAGCTGGTGGCCGTCAGCAGCACCGTCAGCCACAGGGACTGGGTGAGGCGGGGGTCGTCGAGGAGGCGTTGCCAGTTGTCGAAGCCGACCGGCTGCGGGTCGCCGAGGCCGTCCCAGCTGGTGAAGGAGAGGTAGAACGCCAGCACCATCGGGACGCCCGCGAAGAATACGAAGAACACGACGGCGGGCAGGGCCCAGGCGGCGTGCGGACGCCCCGCCTGGGTCCTGCCGGTCCTGCCGGTCGTGCGGGTGGTGCCGGTCTTCGGATTGACCGTGGTGCTCACTTCAGCCCCTTGCAGGCGTCCACGAACTGCTGCGGCGAGGACTTCCCCGCGAACAGCTTGCTGATCTCGGTGTGCATCTTGGTGCCCAGCTCGTCGCCGAGCGCCTGGTCCCAGGAGAGGGTGAAGGCGCTGGCCTTCTCGACCATCTCGTACTGGAAGGTGGCGAACCCGGGGTTGGGCGCCGAGCGCAGCAGCAGGGCCGCGTTGGAGGTGGTCGGCACGTCACCGTTGGCGACCAGGTCCTTGGCGTACTGCTGGGAGGCGCAGTCCTTGAGGAAGGCGATGGCCGCGTCCTGGTTGCTGGCGCGGCTGTTGATCGACCAGTAGTTGGTGGGGTTGCCGACCACGTTGCTGATGTCGCCGGTGCCGCCCTCCACGCTGGGGAAGGGCGCCCAGCCCAGGTCCTTCTTGGCGAAGTCGGGGAACTTGCCGAGCTGCGTGGAGTACTCCCAGGAGCCCATCAGGTGCATCGCCGCCTTGCCCTTGGCGAAGACCGCGGGGGCGCCGCCGTTGACGTAGGACACCGAGGTGAACTTGGAGCCGAAGGCGTCGTCGTCGATGAGCTGCTTGACCAGCTCGGCCGCCTTCAGCATCGCCGGGTCGCCCCAGCCCTCGGCGTCGCCGTTCTGGATGCGCTTGAAGACCTCGGCGCCGCCGATGCGGTCGACCAGGTACTCCAGCCACATCAGCTCGGGCCAGATGTCGGAGCCGCCGAGCGCGAACGGGGTGATGCCCGCCTTCTTCAGCTTGGCGTTGTTGTCGAGGAGCTGGTCCCAGTTGGTGGGCGGCTGGAGCTTGTGCTCCCGGAAGACGGCCTTGTTGTAGAAGAGGATCACGGGCTGCATACCGCGCATCGGGATGCCGTAGTGGCGGCCGTCGAGGTCACCGGCGGCGAGCACCGAGGGCAGGAAGCCGTCCTTGAGGACCGGGTCGCCCTCGATGATGTCGGTGAGGTCGACGATCTTGTCGGCCTCCTGGTACGGCTTGATGGAGCCGCCGCCCCAGTTGAAGAACACGTCCGGCGCGCTGGGCGAGCCCATGGCCGTGCGCAGCTTGGGGGAGTAGTCGGAGCCGGGGATGCGCTCCAGCTTGATCTTGCCGCCCGCCTTCTTGGCGGCGGCCGACTTGTTGAACCGGTCCACGGCCGCCTGCTGGACCTTCACGGCGTCGTCGCCGTAGACGAACGCGGTGACCGTCTTGCCGTCGCCACCGCCCGCGCCGTTGCCGGAGCCGCATGCGGTCAGGCCGGTGGTGAGCAACGTGGTCGCGCCGGCCCCCAGGACCCAGCGCCTGCTGAACGTCCGTCCGCCCGGGCTGCCGCCGCCGGGCCGCCCGCCGTTGGACCGCCCTGTTGTGGACTCCATGACCGCACCTCTCGCGAATGTCGAGCACGAATGCTTGCGCCGTACGCCTTGCGCAGTACGAATGCCTGTGTTGTCTTGAATGCCTGTTCGATGTCGGGTGCGAAGCTCGTCGGGCACGAAGCCCGGCGCCGTACGAGGCTCGACGTCGTAGGAGGCCCAGCGTCGTACGAAGCGAACGAATGTTTCGCATCGTCTTCCGAATGTTTTGGGGAACCTATGGCGCCCCAGGGGCTCCGTCAAGAGGTCGTGCAGAGATACGATCGCCAGCATGACTGCCCCGGAACGCGCTCAAACCCAGACGACAGGACGGTCCGCGCAGACCGCGACCCTCGCGGAGATCGCCCGCGAGGCAGGTGTGTCCGCGCCGACTGTTTCGAAGGTCCTCAACGGCCGTGCCGACGTCGCTCCGGCGACCCGAACCCGGGTCGAGGAACTGCTGCGCACCCACGGCTACCGGCGGCGCCGGGCTGAGGCGACCCGCTCGCCCCTGCTGGACCTGGTCTTCCACGAGATGGAGAGCGCCTGGGCGCTGGAGGTCATCCGGGGCGTGGAGAACGTCGCCCGGGACGCGGGCCTGAGTGTGGTGCTCTCCGAGAGCGCCGGGCGGCTCACCCCCGGCCGGACCTGGGCCGACCAGGTCGCCGCCCGCCGCCCGCACGGCGTGATCCTGGTGCTGTCCGAGCTGGACGAGTCCCAGCGGGCACTGCTCACCAGCCGGTCCATCCCGTTCGTGGTGATGGACCCGGCCGGGGACCCCGGCACCGACGTGCCGTCCATCGGCGCCACCAACTGGCAGGGCGGGCTCGCCGCCACCCGGCACCTGGTCGAGCTGGGCCACACCCGGATAGGCGCCATCACCGGGCCGTCCCGGATGATGTGCAGCCGCGCCCGCATCGACGGCTACCGGGCCGCCCTGGAGACCGCCGGGCTGCCGGTCGACCCCGAGCTGATCAGGCCGGGTGACTTCCATCACGAGTCCGGCTACCGGCTGGGGCTCCAGCTGCTGCGCCGCGAGGACCGGCCGACCGCGATCTTTGCCGGGAACGACCTCCAGGCGCTCGGGCTGTACGAGGCGGCGCGCGAGCTGGGGCTGCGCATTCCGGAGGACCTGAGCGTCGTCGGATTCGACGATCTGCCGGTGGCGCGCTGGGTGGGGCCCCCGCTGACGACCGTACGGCAGCCGCTCACGGAGATGGCCGAGGCGGCGGCGCGGCTGGTGCTCGAACTGGGGCGCGGGGAGAGCGCGACGCCCGCCGCGACGCGGGTGGAGCTGGCGACGAGTCTGGTGGTGCGCAGCAGTACCGGGGCGCCCGCCTGAGGAGTCCTGGGGCCGGGTGGCCGGAAGTTGCCGTATTGACGCGGGGTGCGGTGACCCCAACACTCCTCCGAAGCCAATCGGTTATCGAACCGAAATTTTCGGAGGCCCCCGCATGAGATCTCTGAGACCAGGCTTCACCGTGGCGTCGCTGCTCACCGGCCTCGCCACCCTCGGCGCGCTGCTGTTCACCGCCCCCGCCGCCCAGGCGGCCGACGCCCCCTTGCGTGACCTCGCCGACGCCCAGGGCAAGGTCATCGGCACCGCGGTCACCGGCGGCAAGCTCACCGGCACCTACGCCGAGGTCGCGGCCCGGGAGTTCAACTGGCTCACCCCCGGCAACGCCATGAAGTGGGAGTCGGTCGAGCCCAGCCGCGGCTCCTTCAACTGGGCCGAGGCGGACCAGATCGTCGACTTCGCCGAGGCCAACGGCCAGGAGGTACGCGGCCACACGCTCGTCTGGCACAGCCAGAACCCGAGCTGGCTGACCAACGGCGGCTTCACCCCGGCCGAGCTGCGCACCCTGCTCATGAACCACATCGACACCGAGATGGGCCGCTACCGGGGCCGGGTCGAGGCCTGGGACGTGGTCAACGAGCCCTTCAACGAGGACGGCACCTACCGGCAGACCATCTGGTCCGACAACCTCGGCCAGGACTACATCGCCGAGGCCCTCACCCGCGCCCGCGCTGCCGACCCGTCCGCCAAGCTCTACATCAACGACTACAACGTCGAGGGCGTCAACGCGAAGTCCACCGCCCTGTACAACCTGGTCAGGTCGCTGAAGGAGCGCGGCGTCCCGATCGACGGCGTCGGCCTCCAGGCCCATCTGATCCTCGGCCAGGTCCCGTCCACCTTCCAGCAGAACATCCAGCGCTTCGCCGACCTCGGCGTGGACGTGGCCATCACCGAGCTGGACATCCGGATGCAGCTGCCCGCCACCGCGGACAAGCTGGCCCAGCAGGCCGCCGACTACCGGGCCGTCATGAACGCCTGCGTGGCCGTCGACGGCTGCTCCGGCGCCACCGTGTGGGGCTTCACCGACTCCGACTCCTGGATCCCGGACTGGTTCGAGGGATACGGCGCGGCGACCCCGTACGACGAGAACTACGCGCCGAAACCGGCCTACCACGCCATCGCCGAGTCGCTCGGCGGGACCACCCAGCCGGGCGACGGGTGCACCGCGACCTACAGCGTCGTCAACCAGTGGAACACCGGCTTCACCGGACAGGTGCGCATCGCCTGCACCGACACCGCGCTGTCGGCGTGGAAGGTGAACTGGACCTTCGGCGCGGGCCAGCGGATCAGCCAGGCCTGGAACGCCAACTGCACCCAGTCCGGCACGGCGGTGAGTTGTACGAACGCCTCCTACAACGGGACCGTGCCGCCCGGCGGTTCGGTGACGTTCGGGTTCAACGGCACCTGGAGCGGGAGCAATCCGGTGCCGGAGGTGACGCTGGGATGAGATACCGCCCTGGAATCTGAGATTTTCCCAAGAAAAGACGGCCTGGCGTTCCCGCTCGTAATATTTCGGACTTATGTTCCTGCTGTGGCGGGACTTGACACGAACGAGAACGGGCCGGGGAACGGGGACGGGGAAAAGGCCGGACCAGGGGGCCGGCGGTCGACGTTGCTGAAGGCCGCCGGTCTCACCCTCGCCGGAGCGCTGGTGCTGGGCGTCGCGGCGGCGGGCTGGGTCTACTGGCACCTCAACGACAACATCACCAGCGTCGACATCAACAGCGCCCTCGGCGACGACCGGCCGCCGCGGGCGCTGACCACCCCGACCGACGCCGCCGGGTCGGCGTCCGCCTCCCCGGTGCCCAGCCGCGCCCTGAACATCCTGGTCCTCGGCTCCGACTCCCGCACCGGGGCGGAGAACCAGAAGCTCGGCGGCGGCCCCAGCGGCGGCGCCCGCTCCGACACCGCGATGGTCGTCCACCTCGACGCCGGACGCACCGAGGCGACCGTCGTGAGCATCCCCCGCGACACCCTGGTCACCCGCCCGTCCTGCCCGCTGGAGGACGGCGGCGAGACCGCCGAGCGGCAGGGCGTGATGTTCAACACCGCCTACTCGGTGGGCGGTCCGGTGTGCGCGGTGAAGACCGTGGAGACGCTCACCGACGTCCGTATGGACCACTACGTCGAACTGGACTTCGCCGGGTTCGCGAAGCTGGTGGACGCCCTCGGCGGGGTCACCGTCACCACCGAGGAGGACATCGACGACGAGGACAGCCACCTCACCCTGGAGGCGGGCACCCACCACCTCGACGGCGAGCAGGCCCTCGCCCTGGCCCGCACCCGGCACGGCATCGGCGACGGCAGCGACCTGGGCCGCATCGAACTCCAGCAGCAACTGGTGACGGCGCTGCTCACCCAGGTCTCCGGCACCAGCCTGCTCAGCGACCCGGCCGAGCTGTACCGGGTGGCCGACACCGTCACCGGCAGCCTGACCACCGACACCGGTCTTGACTCCCTCGGCGAGCTGATCGGCCTCGGGGAGAGCCTGCGGGACCTGGAGCCGCAGAACGTGACGACCGTGACCATGCCGGTGGTACCGGCGCCGTGGGACGGCAACCGGGTGGTGGCGGAGGAGCCGGAGGCGACAAAGCTGTGGGAATCGCTCCGGTGACAGATTCCCGGAGTTTTCTTCGCGGGGGTGTCGATCCGGGCGTCTCCCGATCGACGTGGGGGTGAGGGGCGAGGAGCGACCCCGCCCCTGACCGACCGAAGGAGTCACCATGCCCCGCTTCATGTCGCTCGTGACGATCGACGAGAACGCCTACCCCGAGGGCCCGAGCGAGGAGCTGATGCAGCGGATGGGGGAGCTGCTGGAGGAGATGACCAAGGCCGGGGTGCTGCTCGACACCGCCGGGCTGGCCCCGACCGCGCAGGGCACCCGCGTGCACTGGGACGGCGAGCGGGCCTCGGTCACCGACGGGCCGTTCACCGAGACCAAGGAGGTCGTCGGCGGCTACGCGCTCATGCAGTGCAAGGACAAGGCCGAGGCGCTCGAGTGGACCAAGCGGTTCCTGCGGGTCCACGGCGAGGAGTTCCGGTTCTTCTGCGAGGTGCGGGAGGTCGTGACGGGCTGAGCGGTGTGAGCTTGGCCTGATCGCCGTGACGGGTGTCTGATGGTGGGCTGTGCAGGAGCAACAGCCCACCGCAGACCCCCGGCGCGCCGTGGAGACCGTCTTCCGGATGGAAGCCCCGCGCGTGATCGCCGCCGTCGCCCGGGTCGTACGGGACCTCGGCATCGCCGAGGAACTCGCCCAGGACGCCCTGGTCGCCGCGCTGGAGCAGTGGCCCCGCGACGGGGTGCCCGACAACCCCGGCGCCTGGCTCACCGCCACCGCCCGGCGCCGCGCCGTCGACCTGGTCCGCCGCCGGGAGAACTACGCCCGCAAACTCGCCGAGATCGGCCGGGACCTCTCCGACACACCCCCGCCGCCGGAGCCCGCCGACCCCGAGGACATCGACGACGACCTGCTCCGCCTGGTCTTCACCGCCTGCCACCCGGTGCTCTCCGCCGAGGCCCGCTGCGCCCTCACCCTGCGGCTGCTCGGCGGTCTGACCACCGCCGAGATCGCCCGTGCCTACCTGGTGCCGGAGCCGACGGTCGCCCAGCGCATCGTCCGCGCCAAACGCACCCTCGCCCGGCGGAACATCGCCTTCGAGGTGCCGTACGGCCCCGACCGCGAGGCCCGCCTCGGCTCCGTGCTCGACGTCATCTACCTGATCTTCAACGAGGGGTACGCCGCCACCGCGGGCGACGACTGGCTGCGCCCGGGGCTGTGCGAGGACGCGCTGCGGCTCGCCCGGCAGCTCACCGAGCTGATGCCGAAGGAGCCCGAGGTGCACGGCCTGGCCGCGCTGCTGGAGTTCCAGGCCTCCCGGATGCCCGCCCGCACCGGCGGCCCCGACGGCGCGCCGATCCTGCTCAAGGACCAGCAGCGCGCCCGCTGGAACCGCCTGCTCATCGCCCGCGGCATCACCGCCCTGGCCCGCGCCACCGCCACGGCCCCGCCCGGCCCGTACGCCCTCCAGGCCGCGATCGCCGCCTGCCACGCCCACGCCCCGTCCTACGAGGAGACCGACTGGGCCAGGATCGCCACCCTCTACGGCATGCTCGCCGCCCGCGCCCCGTCACCCGTCGTCGAGCTGAACCGCGCGGTGGCGGTCTCCATGGCCGAGGGCCCGGGCCCGGCACTGGAGATCGTGGACGCCCTGCTCGCCGTACCCGCCCTGCGCGACTACCACCTCCTGCCCAGCGTCCGCGGCGACCTCCTGCTGCGCCTCGGGCGTACGGCGGAGGCGCGGGCGGAGTTCGAACGGGCGGCGGCGCTGACGCACAACGCGAAGGAACGGGAGCTGTTGCGGGGGCGGGCCGAAGGGCTCTAGCCGACCTCGACCGGTCGCCCGACGAGCATCGCCGGGGCCCCGGCGACCCGGGTCAGGAAGACGGTCGCCGAGTTGGGGCCCTGCGGCTTGACCTTCCGGCGCAGCTCCTCCGGCTCCACGGCCGACCCGCGCTTCTTCACGGTCAGGGTGCCGACCTGCCGCTCCCGCAGCAGCGCCTTGAGCTTCTTGAGGTTGAAGGGGAGATGGTCGGTGATCTCGTAGGCCGTGGCGTACGGCGTCGGGCGGGCGGTGTCGGCCGTGATGTAGGCGATGGTCGGATCCAGCAGCCCGCCGTCCAGCTCGGCGGCGACCTCGGCGACCAGATGGGCGCGGATGACGGCGCCGTCGGGCTCGTACAGGTACCGCCCCACCGGCCGGACCTCCGGGTCGGGCAGCCCGCGCCCGAGGAGGGTGCGCGGGCCGGGCAGCAGGGTCGCGCGCACGGCGCCCGGCCGCGTCCCGAACCACAGCACCGCCTCCTTCACATCGCCGCCGTCCGAGATCCACTCGGCCTCGGCCGTGGCGGGCACGGCGTCGTGCGGGATGCCGGGGGCGACCTTCAGCGCGGCGTGCGGGGCGCGCTCGGCGGCGCGCACGGCCCACGAGAGCGGCGGGGAGTACGCCTCGGGATCGAAGATGCGCCCCCGCCCCCCGCGCCGCGCCGGATCGACGAACACGGCGTCGTACGACGCCACGTCGACGTCCGTCACATCGGCCTCCCGCACCTCGATCAGCCCGTCGAGCCCGAGCACCTCGGCGTTGGCCCGCGCCACGGCCGCCGTCAGCGGATCCCGGTCCACGGCGAGTACCCGGATCCCGGCACGGGCCATGGCGATGGCGTCCCCACCGATGCCGCAGCACAGGTCGGCGACGGAGCCCACGCCCAGCTCGGTGAGGCGCCGGGCCCGGTACGCCGCCACACTCGCCCGCGTCGACTGCTCGACGCCGTTGGGCGTGAAGAACATCCGCCGCGCGTCGGAGTCCCCGAACTTGGCCACCGCCCGCTGCCGCAGCCGCGCCTGGCCCAGCGCCGCCGACACCAGCTCGGCGGGGTGCTCGCGGCGCAGCCGGGTGGCGACGGCGAGTTCCCGGGCGGGGTCCGTGCCGCGCACCTCGTCGAGGAGGGCGCGGCCTTCGGGGGTGCGGAGGGGGGCGAGGGGGTCGTTCACGGGTTCATTGTCCTCGGTGTCGGCCAGTCGGTGGACGGTGCGGGGAGGCGTGGCGGTGTCGGCGGGGTGCCGGGGGTGGGGCCTGCGAGGATCCGGCACCATGCGCGAAGTAGTACAAAATGTCGTAGTACAAGGCGATAAGAGGTCGACGGGAGGGCGAGGGAGAGGAAGAGGGCGAACCAGGGGGCGGACGAGGGGGCTAACGAGGGGGCGAACGACGGGGCGAACGAGGGTTCTCTTCTGTCTGCTCGCCGCCACCGCGATCGCCTCCGGCTGCGCACCGGGCTCCGGCCCGAACGCGGGTCCCGCCCCCGGCCAGCAGCCGCCCCTCCGGGCCCCCGAGGCCCGCGCCCTGCACTCCTACGCCACCAGGCTCGAGGCCGCGTACACCGCGCGCGTGGCGGCCGCGAACCGCTGGGACCTGCGCCGGGTGCCGCTGACGGCGCCCCCGCCGCCCGCCCGCAAGCCGCACATCACCACCCGCGAGGGCTTCGAGGTCGACGGCCACCGGGCCCTGAACCTGCCCCCGGTCTTCACCACCGTCCCCACCCGCCACAAGATCGTCTTCCTCACCATCGACGACGGCGCCGAGAAGGACCCCGCGTTCCTGCGGATGATGAGCGAGCTGAGGATCCCGTACACCGCCTTCCTCAGCGACTACCTGGTCAAGGAGGACTACGGCTACTTCAAGCGGATGCAGGCCCGGGGCGTCGTGCTGAACAACCACACCCTCCACCACCCCTACCTGCCCGGCCTCTCCCACGCCCGCCAGAAGCGCGAGATCTGCGGCATGCAGGACGTCATCGAGAGGCGCTACGGCACCCGCCCCACCCTCTTCCGCCCACCCTTCGGCAACTACAACAAGGACACCCTGCGCGCCGCGAAGTCCTGCGGCATCACGCACGTACCCCTGTGGAACGAGGAGGTCTTCGTCGACCGCTGGGACTACCGCGAGTGGGACCGCGACCTCCACCCCGGCGACATCGTCCTCACCCATTTCCGGGGCCGCGGCGACTGGAAGGGCACGATGCCCGACATGATCCGCCGCTTCCTCGACAAGGTGACGGCGAAGGGGTACGCGGTGGCGCGGCTGGAGGACTACCTGTGAGGTCGCCGGTCGCCGTCGTCGGCTGGGCCTGCGCGGCGGTCGTCCTGCTCCTGGTCAGCGGCTGTGCCCGGTCCGCGGTGCCCGTGCCGCCGGTCGACGCGCGGGCGGCAGGGGGGCAGGCGCGGCTGCCGTCGGTGGTGGATCGGGTGGCGACCCGGGACCGGGTTGTCTTCCTCACGTATGACGACGGCGCGGAGCGGGACCCGAGGTTCGTCGAGGCGATCCGGGAGCTGCGGCTGCCCGTGACGCTGTTCCTCACCGACCGTGTCGCCGGGCCCGGTTATGGGCACTTCGCCCGGCTGCGGTCGGTCGGGGCGGGCATCCAGAACCACACCCTCGACCACGCTGCCCTGCGCGGACTGCCGTACGCCGGGCAGCGCGCGGAGATCTGCGGGCAGCAGCACAAGCTGCACGCACGCTTCGGTGTCCGCCCCCACCTCCTGCGCCCCCCGTACGGCGCCCACGACGCCACCACCCGCCGCGCCGCCGCCGACTGCGGCATCACCGCCATCGCCCTGTGGCGCGCTGTCGCCACCGGCGCCGGCCTGACCTACGTCCGGGGCCCCCAGCGCCTCCGGCCCGGCGACATCATCTCCGTCACCCCGGACGACGCCGACGCGACAGCGGTCGTCGACCGGACGCTGCGGGTGCTGGGGGAGGTGAAGGGGGCGGGGCTGAGTGTGGGGCGGCTGGAGGACTACCTGTAACTGTCGCTCACACGCCGGGCGCGCTCACACACCGGCATGAGCCAAAAACCCCCGCCGCGCCGCGGGCAATTGGCACTCCGCTTGACCGAGTGCTAACCGCAGTCATAGTCTCGGCTCTGGCACTCACCACCGGAGAGTGCCAACAACGCGACGGGCAGGTCCGGCACCCGCGACGACGGATCGACCTGGTCGCCACCTCAGACAGTTAACCCCGTGAGATCTCCGAAGGGGGAGGTCGGATCGTGACGACCGCCAGCTCCAAGGTTGCCATCAAGCCGCTCGAGGACCGCATCGTGGTCCAGCCGCTGGACGCCGAGCAGACCACGGCCTCTGGCCTGGTCATCCCGGACACCGCCAAGGAGAAGCCCCAGGAGGGCGTCGTCCTGGCCGTGGGCCCGGGCCGCTTCGAGGACGGCAACCGCCTTCCGCTCGACGTTTCCGTCGGCGACGTCGTGCTCTACAGCAAGTACGGCGGCACCGAGGTGAAGTACAACAACGAGGAGTACCTCGTTCTCTCGGCCCGCGACGTGCTCGCGATCATCGAGAAGTAGTTCACCCGAAGCACCTTGCTTCACACTGCGCCCCTGGCTGCCCCCGCGACCGATAACGAAGCCGGGCGCCCGGGGCGCAGTTTCTTTACCCCCTAGCTTTCCGAGAGGGCTCCCGCTGCCATGGCGAAGATCCTGAAGTTCGACGAGGACGCCCGTCGCGCCCTCGAGCGCGGCGTCAACAAGCTCGCCGACACCGTGAAGGTGACGATCGGCCCCAAGGGCCGCAACGTCGTCATCGACAAGAAGTTCGGCGCCCCCACCATCACCAACGACGGCGTCACCATCGCCCGTGAGGTCGAGGTCGAGGACCCGTACGAGAACCTCGGCGCCCAGCTGGTGAAGGAGGTGGCGACCAAGACCAACGACATCGCGGGTGACGGTACGACCACCGCGACCGTCCTGGCCCAGGCGCTGGTCCGCGAGGGCCTGAAGAACGTCGCCGCCGGTGCCTCCCCCGCCGCCCTGAAGAAGGGCATCGACGCGGCCGTCGCCGCCGTCGCCGAGGACCTGCTCGCGACCGCCCGCCCGATCGACGAGAAGTCCGACATCGCCGCCGTGGCCGCGCTGTCCGCCCAGGACCAGCAGGTCGGCGAGCTGATCGCCGAGGCGATGGACAAGGTCGGCAAGGACGGTGTCATCACCGTCGAGGAGTCCAACACCTTCGGTCTGGAGCTGGACTTCACCGAGGGCATGGCCTTCGACAAGGGCTACCTGTCGCCGTACTTCGTGACGGACCAGGAGCGCATGGAGGCCGTCCTCGAGGACCCGTACATCCTCATCAACCAGGGCAAGATCTCCTCCATCCAGGACCTCCTGCCGCTGCTTGAGAAGATCATCCAGTCGAACGCCTCCAAGCCGCTGCTGATCATCGCCGAGGACGTCGAGGGCGAGGCCCTGTCGACCCTGGTCGTCAACAAGATCCGCGGCACCTTCAACGCCGTCGCCGTGAAGGCCCCCGGCTTCGGTGACCGCCGCAAGGCGATGCTCCAGGACATGGCGGTCCTCACCGGCGCCACGGTCATCTCCGAGGAGGTCGGCCTCAAGCTCGACCAGGCCGGTCTGGACATCCTCGGCTCCGCCCGCCGCGTCACGGTCACCAAGGACGACACCACCCTCGTCGACGGCGCCGGTCAGAAGGCCGACGTCGAGGGCCGCGTCAACCAGATCAAGGCCGAGATCGAGAACACCGACTCCGACTGGGACCGCGAGAAGCTCCAGGAGCGCCTCGCGAAGCTGGCCGGCGGCGTGTGCGTGATCAAGGTCGGCGCCGCCACCGAGGTGGAGCTGAAGGAGCGCAAGCACCGTCTGGAGGACGCCATCTCCGCGACCCGCGCCGCGGTCGAGGAGGGCATCGTCTCCGGTGGTGGCTCCGCCCTGGTCCACGCCGTCAAGGTGCTCGAGGGCAACCTCGGCAAGACCGGCGACGAGGCCACCGGTGTCGCCGTGGTCCGCAAGGCCGCCGTCGAGCCGCTGCGCTGGATCGCCGAGAACGCCGGTCTCGAGGGCTACGTCATCGTCTCCAAGGTGGCCGAGCTGGAGAAGGGCAACGGCTACAACGCCGCCACCGGCGAGTACGGCGACCTGCTCAAGGCCGGTGTCATCGACCCGGTGAAGGTCACCCGCTCCGCCCTGGAGAACGCCGCCTCCATCGCCTCCCTCCTGCTCACGACCGAGACCCTGGTCGTCGAGAAGAAGGAAGAGGAGGAGCCTGCCGCGGCCGGTCACAGCCACGGGCACGCGCACTGACGCACCCACGTCAGCACGGAGGCCCGGCACCCGACGAGGGTGCCGGGCCTCCGGCGTCCCGCTCTACTGCTCCAGTTGCTCCAGCGCCCCCAGCTGATCCATCAGCCCCAGCCGGTCGTACTGCCACCAGCCCTCGACGATCTTCCCGTGCTCGCCGAACCGGAAGATGGTCGTCCCGGTCATGGTGGCCCGCTCGCCGGTGGGGGCGATGCCCATGAAGTCGCCCTTGTGCGTGCCACGCCAGGTCCAGCGGTTGCACACCCGGTCGCCGTCGGCGATCTGGTCCTCGATGGTGAAGGTGAAGTCGAAGGCGTCGCGCCACATCTCCATCTCGCGCCGGATGTGGTCCATCCCGATGTTGTCCTCGACGTTGGCGGGGTCGTGGTCGTGGTAGTTCTCGGCCAGCACCTCGTCCATCGGCGGCAGCACATCGCCCTCGGCCGCCAGCAGGTCGTAGAAGCGCCGCGCGGTCGCCTTGTACAACTGCTCGTCGCGCACCACGTCGAGATCGGTGAACTTCGGCGGCTCGTCGCAGAGGGCCACCATCTCCTGGAAGATCCGGTCCGTCTCCGGCAGCTGGGAGTTCTCCATCGCCTCCTCGTACGACGGGAACTCCACGATCTCGATGAAGTGGGAGCCGTCGGACCGGTCCCTGCCGATCACGTCGTGCGTCGCGGTCCGCTTCCCCTTGGTCTGCTCGACCCACCGGTCCATCAGCCGGTCCATCTCGTCGAACCGGCTCGTCCTGCAGTCGATGAGCTGTACGAAGGTCATGACACCGCCTCCCGGCCCCGGGGTCCGGTTTGCCTGATTTTGCCACGGCCATTCTCCCACCGGAGCGCCGGGTCCACAGGTCGCCGCGGGCCTGCCGGTGCGGGCCCGCGCTACCGCGGACCGTACTTGCGGCCCGTCTTGGAGGTGATCCCGCCCAGCAGCCCACGCGGTACCACCTTCACGACCCCCATCAGCACCTTGTACCGCGCGTCCGGAATGGACACCGTCTTGCCCCGCGCCAGATCGGCCAGGGCCGCCGCCACCAGCTTGTCGGCGTCCAGCCACATCCAGCCGGGGATGTTGTCCGTGCCCATCCCGGCCCGTGCGTGGAACTCGGTGCGCACGAAACCGGGGCACAACGCCATCAGCCGCACCCCGCTCTCCCCGAGGTCCTTCGCCGCGCCCTGCGTGAACTGCACGACCCACGCCTTGGACGCCCCATAGGTCCCGCGCGGCACGAACGCCGCCGTCGAGGCGACGTTGACGACCCCGCCGCGCCCGCGCTCCCGCATCGCCCCCACCGCCGCCGAGGTCAGCCGCAGCACCGCCTCGCAGTGCACCTTGAGCATGGTCAGCTCGTCGGCCATCGGCACCTCGAGGAAGCGCCCCTTGTTGCCGAAGCCCGCGTTGTTGATCAGCAGGTCGACCGGATTCCTGCGGTCGCCCAGCCGGTCCGCCACCGCCTCGATGCCCTGGTCCGTCGCCAGGTCCGCCGTCAGCACCTCCGCCTCGATGCCGTGCCGGTCGTGCAGCTCGGTCGCCTGCTCCCGCAGCCGCTTGGTGTCCCGGGCCACCAGCACGAGGTTGTGCCCGTCAGCCGCCAGCCGCCGCGCGAACGCGGCGCCGATCCCCGCGGTCGATCCCGTAATCAGAGCCGTTGTCATGGCCCAAGGGTAGTTACCCGGACTACGCCCGTCCGCTGCCCGAACTGGCCTTCCAGGCGGTGATGACGCTTCGTTATCGGCCGACGGACCGTCAGACGGCCTGGTTCCCCCGGTACTCCCGCGCCGCCGCCAGCAGCTCCGGGTGCAGCGCCTCGCCCGCCGCCAACAGCCGCGGCAGCAGCGCGCGCTCGGTGGTCTCGGCACGGAACGCCAGCGCGACCGTCACCGCGTGGTCCGGCCGGTGCACGACCCGCACCGGGTCGCCCGCCTGGATCTCCCCCGGCTGGATCACCCGCAGATACGCCCCGGGCGCGCCCTTCTGCGTGAACCGGCGCACCCAGCCCTTCTCCCCCATATGGCCCTGGAAGGTGCGACAGGGGATCCGGCCGCAGGTGATCTCCAGCACCAGCTCGGGCCCGATCCGCCAGCGCTCGCCGATCAGCGCGCCGGAGACGTCGAGGCCGGAGGTGGTGAGGTTCTCGCCGAACGCGCCGTTCGCCAGCGGGCGGCCCAGCTCGCGCTCCCAGTCGTCCAGGTCCTCGCGGGCCACGGCGTACACCGCCTGGTCGTCGCCGCCGTGGTGCCGGGTGTGGCAGATCGTGTCCCCCGCCAGACCGCTGCCCCCGACGCCCTTGGGGCCGGGCGCCGCCACCCGCACGGGTCCGTCCACCGGCCGCTTGTCGATGCCGGTCACGCCGTCGGGGTGGCTGGTGTAGGGCGCGGAGCGGGCCCGGCCGACGTTCACCGAGAGAAGCTTCATGGCCGCACGGTAAGCGACCCGGGCCCAAAGTGTCGACGCATTATTCGCCGTCGTATCCAAGTCTCGCTTATGCTCATGGTGTGATCGAGGCCCGTCATCTCCGTGTGCTGCGCGCCGTGGCCGCCACCGGGTCGTTCTCGGCGGCCGGGCGCGAACTGGGCTGCACCCAGCCCGCCGTGAGCCAGCAGATGAAGGCGCTGGAGGCGTCCGTGGGCACCCCGCTGCTGGTGCGCAGCGGCCGGGAGATGCGGCTGACGCAGGCGGGCGAGGCGCTGGTGCGGCACGCGGCCGGGATCATCGCCGGGCTCACCGCCGCCGAGGAGGAGGTCGCCGCGATCGCCGGGCTGCGCGCCGGGCGGGTCCGGCTGGTCTCCTTCCCCAGCGGCAGCTCCACCCTCGTACCGACCGCCCTCGCGGCCCTGCGCGCCGAGCACCCCGGCACCCGGGTCTCCCTGGAGGAGGCCGAGCCGCCGCAGTCCGTGCGGCTGCTGCGCGAGGGGGACTGCGATCTCGCGCTCGCCTTCCGGTACGAGGGTGCGGCGGGCGCTGAGGAGTGGGACGACCTCGTCGTCCGGCCGCTGCTGTCCGACCGGCTGGTGGCGCTGGTCCCCGAGGGGCACCGGCTCGCCCGCGCGGAGTCGGTCGCCATCGGCGAACTCGCCGGGGAGCCGTGGATCGCCGGGTGCCCGCGCTGCCGTGGGCAGTTGGTCGAGGTGTGCGAGGGGGCGGGCTTCACCCCGCGCATCGACTTCGCGACCGACGACTACCCCGCGGTGGTCGGCCTGGTCGGCGCCGGTCTGGGGGTGGCCGTCCTGCCCCAGCTGGCCATCGAGTCCGTACGGCCCCGGGGGGCCCGCGCGGTGACGCTGGAACCGGCGGTACGTCGGGAGATCGTCGCGCTCACCCTGCCCGACCTGGCGAACGTGCCGACGGTGGCGGCGACGCTGGACCAGTTGGCGCGGGCCGCGGCGCGCTAGCGGCGCCAGGCGAAAAGGACAGGGCACGCGTGCGCGTGCCCTTGCTGTCCGGTATCCGTGGGTGGCTTTCCGCACGGGTGAATGCGGAAACGTTCCTTCAGTTGTTCGACGCGGCCTGTCCGCCAGCCGTCGACGCCGACACCAGCCGATGGCGGGCTCGCCCCATCAGCTCCTCGCGCTCGTCCTCGGTCAACCCGCCCCACACGCCGTACGGTTCACGGACCGCCAGCGCGTGCGCCGCGCACTGCGCCCGCACCGGGCACCGCATGCAGACCTCTTTGGCCGAGTTCTCTCGGGCGCTCCGTGCCGCCCCGCGCTCACCCTCCGGATGAAAGAAGAGCGAGCTGTCCACCCCGCGACAGGCAGCCAGGAGCTGCCAGTCCCACAGGTCCGCGTTCGGTCCGGGAAGGCGGGAGAAATCTGCCATTGCGTGACCCCTTGTAGCCGTTCTGGGCGGATACGGTGCCCACGACCGTACAACTACGATCTAAGGAGATGAAAATATGACTCATTGCGAATCTAGCCTCAGACACCAGTGGATGGGAAGAAATACGGCTAAATGGGGCATGGTTGTGATGAAAGCTTGAGAGTCTGCCGCGCGTGTCTGCGCCGTGTCCGCCCCCTCACGTAGAGTGCCGAAGATGGCACACAGCCCCGTAACTCTTTCGAGTGACCGTCGTTGAGAGTGCGGAGGCGGTTGAAACCACAAGCGCTCGGGCAGGCGTCCGAGACGGTCGACCGCACAGGTGACGATTCGTACCAGCCTGGAGGCTCAAGGTGACGCGCATCAGCTGCGGAGGACGGCCATGACATCCGTCCTCGTCTGCGACGACTCCCCGCTTGCCCGAGAGGCGCTGCGCCGCGCGGTCGCGACCGTGCCCGGCGTCGAGCGCGTGACGACCGCGGCCAACGGCGAGGAAGTCCTCCGCCGCTGGGGCGCCGACCGCTCGGACCTGATTCTGATGGACGTACGCATGCCCGGCCTGGGCGGCGTCGAGACCGTGCGGCGGCTGCTGTCCGCCGACCCCGGTGCGCGCATCATCATGCTCACCGTCGCCGAGGACCTCGACGGGGTGGCCCTCGCGGTCGCCGCCGGTGCGCGGGGGTACCTCCACAAGGACGCCTCACGCGCGGAACTGCGGGCCACCGTGACGCAGGCCCTCGCCGACCCCACCTGGCGGCTCGCGCCCCGGCGGCTGCGGTCCGCCGAGATGGGAGCGGCCCCCACGCTCACCGCCCGTGAGATCCAGGTGCTGGAAGGGATGAGCCACGGGCGGTCCAACGCGGAGATCGGGCGGGAGCTGTTCCTCTCCGAGGACACGGTCAAGACCCACGCCCGGCGACTGTTCAAGAAGCTGGGGGCGTCCGACCGGGCCCATGCCGTGGCGCTCGGTTTTCGGTGGGGGCTCGTTCGCTGAGCACTCCGGTGCGACGAGTGGTCGGTCGCCACTCGTCCGCCGTCGTCCGTGAGTGGTCCTGTGCGGACCGTACCGGGCTGGTCGCGCCCCGCGGCGGAGCCGCGTTTCGGTGCTGCCCCGCGCCCCTGAGGGGCGCGGTGGGGACCGTCCCTTAGAGGTCCGCTGCTCGTTTCGCCGCGGATGCCGCATCCTTGAGGGTGTGGAGTTCCTCGGGGACGAGTCGGTCGAGCGGAAGGGGAGGGCGCAGGGGATGAGTTCCGGCGCACCTGCTCATAACGCTTCAGTGCACAACGACGGAGGCAGTGCCGCGGACCAGTCGGCCGCAGGGCACCATGGACCGATGCGCGACGACGAGGCGGCCCAGGCGCCAGGGGCGATCGGCGGGCTCGTGCATCGTGCCGTCGACGGGGACGAGCAGGCCACCCACGACCTGCTGGCCCACGTCCACCCACTGGCACTGCGCTACTGCCGTACTCGCCTGTCCCGGCTCCCCGGCGACGCCCGGCACTTCGTCGAGGACCTCGCGCAGGAGGTCTGCGTCGCCGTCCTGCTCGCGCTGCCGCGCTACCGGGACACCGGGCGCCCCTTCGAGGCGTTCGTCTTCGCCATCGCCTCCCACAAGGTCGCCGACCTCCAGCGGGCCGCGATGCGCCACCCCGGTTCCACGGCGGTGCCGTCGGACGAGATGCCGGAGCGCCCCGACGACTCCCTCGGGCCCGAGGAGCGCGCCCTGCTCAGCAGCGACGCCGAGTGGGCCAAGAAGCTGCTGGCCAACCTCCCCGAGAACCAGCGCGAGCTGCTGCTGCTGCGCATCGCGGTGGGCCTCACGGCGGAGGAGACCGGCCAGATGTTGGGAATGTCACCGGGCGCCGTGCGCGTCGCCCAGCACCGGGCGCTGAGCCGGTTGCGGGCGCTGGCGGAGCAGTGACGCCCCTTCGGTGAACATACGGTGAGCCGTTTCCGTACGAACATACGAAGCCCGGAGCGGTTCCCTGCCGTGGAATGAGACACCCCTCATTCCCGTTAGCATGGACATCCGCACCGATCAAGGCCATTTGGGGAAGGTGTCATGACTGCCAACGTCGACGGAGTGCCCGGTAAATTCGCGACACTCGGGCTGACCTACGACGACGTGCTGCTGCTGCCGGGCGCGTCGGACATGGCGCCCGACGAGATCGACACCGCCTCGTACGTCTCCAAGAACGTGCGGGTGAACATCCCGCTGCTGTCCGCCGCCATGGACAAGGTCACCGAGTCGCGCATGGCGATCGCGATGGCCCGCCAGGGCGGCGTCGGCGTACTGCACCGCAATCTGTCCATCGAGGACCAGGCCAACCAGGTCGACCTGGTGAAGCGCTCCGAGTCGGGCATGGTCACCGACCCGATCACCATCCACCCGGACGCCACGCTCGCCGAGGCCGACGCGCTCTGCGCCAAGTTCCGCATCAGCGGCGTCCCGGTCACCGACGGCGACAAGAAGCTGCTCGGCATCGTCACCAACCGCGACATGGCCTTCGAGACCGACCGCACCCGCCGGGTGCGCGAGGTCATGACGCCGATGCCGTTGGTCACCGGCAAGGTCGGCATCTCCGGCGCCGAGGCCATGGAGCTGCTGCGCCGCCACAAGATCGAGAAGCTGCCGCTGGTCGACGACGCGGGCGTCCTCAAGGGCCTGATCACGGTCAAGGACTTCGTCAAGGCCGAGAAGTACCCCAACGCCGCCAAGGACGCCGAGGGCCGCTTGCTGGTCGGCGCCGCGGTCGGTGTCGCCGGGGACGCCTTCGAGCGCGCCCAGGCGCTGATCGAGGCGGGCGTGGACTTCATCGTCGTGGACACCGCGCACGGCCACTCCCGGCTGGTCGGCGACATGGTCGCCAAGATCAAGTCGAACTCCTCCGGCGTCGACGTCATCGGCGGCAACATCGCCACCCGGGACGGCGCCAAGGCCCTGGTCGACGCGGGCGTCGACGGCATCAAGGTCGGGGTCGGCCCCGGCTCGATCTGCACCACCCGCGTGGTCGCCGGCGTCGGCGTCCCGCAGGTCACCGCCATCTACGAGGCCTCGCTGGCCGCCCGTGAGGCCGGGGTCCCGGTCATCGGCGACGGCGGCCTGCAGTACTCCGGCGACATCGCCAAGGCCCTCGTCGCGGGCGCCGACACCGTCATGCTGGGCTCGCTGCTCGCGGGCTGCGAGGAGTCCCCGGGCGAGCTGCTGTTCATCAACGGCAAGCAGTTCAAGTCGTACCGCGGCATGGGTTCCCTGGGCGCCATGCAGACCCGCGGCGAGCGCAAGTCGTTCTCCAAGGACCGCTACTTCCAGGAGGGCGTCGCCTCCGACGAGCAGCTGGTCCCCGAGGGCATCGAGGGCCAGGTGCCCTACCGCGGCCCGCTGTCCTCCGTCGTCCACCAGCTGGTCGGCGGTCTGCGCCAGTCGATGTTCTACGTCGGCGGCAAGACCGTCCCCGACCTCCAGGCGAACGGCCGTTTCGTCCGGATCACCTCCGCGGGCCTCAAGGAGAGCCACCCGCACGACATCCAGATGACGGTCGAGGCCCCGAACTACAGCCGCAAGTAGGCGCCGGTCTCCCCCGAGGCGGTCCCGGAGGTTCCGGGGCCGCCTCGGCCGTGCCCGTCGGGGATACTGGAAGGCGCTGCAACGCATCAGGGAAAGGCCACAGACAGTGACTGAGATCGAGATCGGGCGCGGCAAGCGCGGCCGCCGGGCGTACGCGTTCGACGACATCGCCGTCGTCCCGAGCCGTCGTACGCGGGACCCGAAGGAGGTCTCGATCGCCTGGCAGATCGACGCCTACCGCTTCGAGCTGCCCTTCCTGGCCGCCCCCATGGACTCCGTCGTCTCCCCGGCCACCGCCATCCGCATCGGCGAGCTGGGCGGCTTGGGCGTGCTGAACCTCGAAGGCCTGTGGACGCGGTACGAGGACCCGCAGCCGCTGCTCGACGAGATCGTGGGGCTGCCGGTCGAGGCCGCCACCCGCCGCCTCCAGGAGATCTACGCCGCGCCGATCAAGGAGGAGCTGATCGGGCAGCGCCTGAAGGAGGTCCGCGACTCCGGCGTGGTCACCGCCGCCGCGCTCTCCCCGCAGCGCACGGCCCAGTTCTCCAAGGCCGTCGTCGACGCGGGCGTGGACATCTTCGTCATCCGCGGTACGACGGTCTCGGCGGAGCACGTCTCCGGCGCGGCCGAGCCGCTGAACCTGAAGCAGTTCATCTACGAACTCGACGTACCGGTGATCGTCGGCGGCTGCGCCACCTACACCGCCGCCCTGCACCTGATGCGCACGGGCGCCGCGGGCGTCCTTGTCGGCTTCGGCGGCGGTGCCGCGCACACCACGCGCAACGTCCTCGGCATCCAGGTCCCGATGGCCACCGCGGTCGCCGACGTGGCCGCCGCGCGCCGGGACT
The DNA here is from genome assembly GCF_042796855.1 of Streptomyces sp. NPDC057877. Classification (NCBI taxonomy): domain Bacteria; kingdom Bacillati; phylum Actinomycetota; class Actinomycetes; order Kitasatosporales; family Streptomycetaceae; genus Streptomyces; species Streptomyces sp. NPDC057877. The sequence goes on along the minus strand of NZ_JBHVMS010000014.1, from coordinate 49,003 downwards.
ACATGGACGAGTCCGGCGGCCGGTACGTCCATGTGATCGCGGACGGCGGCGTCGGCTGGTCCGGCGACCTGCCCAAGGCGATCGCCTGTGGCGCCGACTCGGTGATGATGGGCTCCCCGCTCGCCCGCGCGGTCGACGCGCCGGGCCGGGGCCACCACTGGGGCATGGAGGCGGTCAACGAGGAGCTGCCCCGCGGCAAGAAGGTCGACCTCGGCACCGTCGGCACCATCGAGGAGATCCTCACCGGGCCGTCCCACACCCCCGACGGCTCCATGAACCTCTTCGGCGCCCTGCGCCGCGCCATGGCCACCACCGGCTACAGCGAGCTGAAGGAGTTCCAGCGGGTCGAGGTGACGGTCGCGGACTCGCAGCACCGGCGGTAGCGCGTAGGCCTCCTGTACGGCTGTCGGTAGGCCGGTCACTCCGGGTGGGGTGACCGGCCTTCCGCATGCCCAACTGCGCCTTTGCGCGGGCGCGTGGTGTGGGAGGGGGCGTGGTTGACGTGCCCGCGCCGCTCCCCGTAGGCGACCAGCCGCTGGTGCCCGTATGCGACCAGCCACTGGTGCCCGTATGCGACCAGCCGCTGGTGCCCGCCCACCCGCGCGCCCCCCTTCACAACCGATGCGCCGCCCCCGTGGGCGTAGCCCCCCGTGTGTCCAGCAGGAGCTGGGCCTTCACCGACAGGCCCTGGAGGTCGTACGTGCGGTGCTGCTGGAGGAGGATCGTGAGGTCGGCGTCGGCGGCGGCCTCGTAGAGGGAGTCCGCGCGGGGGATGGGGCGGTCGGTGACGCTCCAGGTGGGGACGTGGGGGTCGTGGTAGCTGACCGAGGCGCCGAGGTCCAGCAGGCGCAGGGCGATCTCGCGGGCGGGGGTGGACTGCTGGTCGGCGAGGTCGGGTTTGTAGGTGACGCCGAGCAGGAGGACGCGGGCGCCGCGGGCGGACTTGCCGTGCTCGTTGAGGAGGGTGGCGGCGCGCTGGACGACGTAGCGGGGCATCTGGCTGTTGACCTGCTCGGCGAGTTCCACCATGCGCAGCGGGCGGCTGGCGTGTCCGGCGAGGTCCTGGGGGGCGGCGTGGCCGCCGACGCCGGGGCCGGGGCGGAAGGCCTGGTAGCCGAAGGGCTTGGTCTCGGCGCAGCGGATGACGTCCCACAGGTCGACGCCCAGCTCGTGGCAGAGGACGGCCATCTCGTTGACGAGGGCGATGTTGACGTGCCGGAAGTTGGTCTCCAGGACCTGCACGGTCTCGGCCTCGCGCAGGCCACGCGCGCGTACCACCTTGTCGGTGAGCCGTCCGTAGAAGGCGGCGGCCGACTCGGTGCAGGCGGGGGTGAGGCCGCCGATGACCTTCGGGGTGTTGGCCGGGGTGAAGTCGCGGTTGCCGGGGTCGACACGGCTGGGGGAGTGGGCGAGGTGGAAGTCGCGGCCCGCGCGGAGTCCGGAGCCCTCTTCCAGCAGGGGGCGCAGGAAGTCCTCCGTGGTGCCGGGAGGGACCGGGGACTCCAGGATCACCGTGGTGTGCGGGCGCAGCCGGGCGGCCAGGGTGCGGGCGGCGGCTGCCACCTGGCCGAGGTCGGGTCGGCCGCCGTCGGGGCCGTGCGGGGTCGGCGCGCAGATGACCGCGGTGCGCACCCGGCCCAGCTCGGCCGGTCCCACGGCGTGCCGGAAGCCCCCCGAGACCATCCGGCGCAGTTCGGCGGGGCTGAGGGAACTCGCCTCGGGACCGGTGCGGTAGCCGATGGTGGGGATGCCGGCGGCGACGGCGGCCTGGGCCAGCGGCAGGCCGAGCGGGCCGAGTCCGATGACGGCGAGATCTGCGGGCATGGCGTGGGCCGTCCTTCCCAGTAGCCGAAGCGGGACAGGTGCGCAAGCCCTGTGGACAGAACGAGCTAGCGCAATGTCACACTAGGGGTAAATATGACCGATGTGCGGGATTGGGCGTGCGCGCTTCCAGGGGTGTTGTCCACAGGCTGCGGATGACTGGTGGCTGAAGTCGGGCAACCCGGTCAGAATTTGGGCAGGGGGATGCGGACCGGGCTTCGCCACACGGGTGCGGCCGACGCGACCGATGAGCGGGAGGCAGCGGTGAGGACAGCGACACTGGGACCGGCGCAGCGTGCCGAGTCACTCGCGGCCATGGCCGAGCGCGAGCTGGACATACTGGTCGTGGGCGGCGGTGTGGTCGGCGCGGGCACCGCGCTGGACGCGGTCACCCGAGGCCTGTCCACCGGCCTGGTCGAGGCCCGTGACTGGGCGTCGGGCACCTCCAGCAGGTCCAGCAAGCTGGTCCACGGCGGCCTGCGCTATCTGGAGATGCTCGACTTCGCGCTGGTCCGCGAGGCGCTGAAGGAGCGCGGGCTGCTGCTGGAGCGGCTCGCCCCGCACCTGGTGAAGCCGGTGCCGTTCCTCTACCCCCTCCGGCACCAGGGCTGGGAGCGGCTGTACGCGGGCTCGGGCGTCGCGCTCTACGACGCCATGTCGATGGCCCGCGGCCACGGCCGAGGGCTGCCCATGCACCGTCACCTGTCCCGCCGTCACGCTCTGCGCGTGGCGCCCGCCTTGAAGAAGGACACGCTGGTCGGCGCGCTCCAGTACTACGACGCCCAGATGGACGACGCCCGTTTCGTCGCCACCCTGGTGCGCACCGCGGCGGCGTACGGCGCGAAGGCGGCCAACCGTGCGCGGGTCACCGGCTTCCTGCGCGAGGGGGAGCGGGTCGTCGGCGCCCGGGTGCAGGACGTCGAGGCGGGCGGCGAGTACGAGATCCGCGCCAAGCAGATCGTCAACGCCACCGGTGTGTGGACCGACGACACCCAGGCCATGGTGGGCGAGCGCGGGCAGTTCCACGTCCGGGCCTCCAAGGGCATCCACCTCGTCGTCCCCAAGGACCGTATTCACTCCACCAGCGGACTGATCCTGCGCACCGAGAAGTCCGTGCTGTTCGTCATCCCGTGGGGACGGCACTGGATCATCGGCACCACCGACACCGACTGGGACCTCGACAAGGCCCACCCGGCCGCCTCCAGCGCCGACATCGACTATCTGCTGGAGCATGTGAACTCCGTCCTCGCGGTCCCGCTCACCCGCGACGACGTCCAGGGTGTCTACGCCGGGCTGCGCCCGCTGCTCGCCGGTGAGTCGGACGCCACCAGCAAGCTGTCGCGCGAGCACACCGTCGCCCATCCGGTGCCGGGTCTTGTCGTCGTCGCGGGCGGCAAGTACACGACGTACCGGGTGATGGCCAAGGACGCCGTCGACGAGGCCGTGCACGGGCTGGACCTGCGGGTCGCCGACTGTGTCACCGAGGACGTGCCCCTGCTGGGCGCCGAGGGGTACCGGGCGCTGTGGAACGCGCGGGCGCGGACCGCCGCCCGCACCGGGCTCCACGTGGTGCGCGTGGAGCACCTGCTCAACCGGTACGGCTCGCTGACCGAGGAGATACTCGAACTCGTCGCCGCCGACCCCTCGCTGGGCGAGCCGCTGAAGTCGGCCGACGACTACCTTCGCGCCGAAGTGGTGTACGCCGCCTCGCACGAGGGCGCGCGGCACCTGGACGACGTACTCACCCGGCGCACCCGCATCTCCATCGAGACCTTCGACCGCGGCACGCGCTGTGCCCGGGAGGCGGCGGAGCTGATGGCGCCGGTGCTGGGCTGGGACAAGGACCACATCGAGCGGGAGATCGAGCACTACGAGAAGCGGGTCGAGGCCGAACGCGAGTCGCAGCGCCAGCCCGACGATCTGACGGCGGACGCGGCGCGGCTGGGAGCGCCGGACATAGTGCCCCTGTAGGCGCTGGAATCCGTGGCTGGGACTCGTCTGCGGAGGGTTGGATTCCGGGTGGGGGTGGGGTCCGTGGGGGTGGGTGGGGTCTGAGGGACACCCTGGGCGTTGGGCGGTTGTCGGGTGAGGGACAATGGAGGCTCTGTCAGGGCGGGTTGCATGAGGGGACGCATGTCGGAGGCGGAGCGGGCGGGTACATCTCGTCAGGAGACTCGTCAGGACAACCACGAGCGTCTTCTCGCCGGTCGGTACCGGCTGGGCGGAGTGCTCGGTCGCGGCGGTATGGGCACGGTGTGGCGCGCGGAGGACGAAACCCTCGGCCGCACGGTGGCCGTCAAGGAGCTGCGCTTCCCGTCGAGCATCGACGAGGAGGAGAAGCGCCGACTGATCACCCGGACCCTGCGCGAGGCCAAGGCCATCGCGCGGATCCGCAACAACAGCGCGGTGACGGTCTACGACGTCGTCCAGGAGGACGACCGGCCCTGGATCGTGATGGAACTCGTCGAGGGCAAGTCGCTCGCCGAGGTCATCCGGGAGGACGGCCTGCTGGAGCCCCGGCGCGCCGCCGAGGTGGGCCTGGCCGTGCTCGACGTGCTGCGCTCGGCGCACCGCGAGGGCATCCTGCACCGTGACGTGAAGCCGTCCAACGTGCTGATCGCGGAGGACGGCCGGGTGGTGCTCACCGACTTCGGCATCGCCCAGGTCGAGGGCGACCCCTCCATCACCTCCACCGGCATGCTCGTCGGCGCCCCCTCCTACATCTCCCCGGAGCGCGCCCGCGGTCACAAGCCCGGCCCGGCCGCCGACCTCTGGTCGCTCGGCGGACTGCTCTACGCCGCCGTCGAGGGCACCCCGCCGTACGACAAGGGCTCCGCGATCGCCACCCTCACCGCGGTGATGACCGAGCCGCTGGAGGAGCCGAAGAACGCGGGCCCGCTGCGGGACGTCATCTACGGCCTGCTCACCAAGGACCCGGCCGAGCGGCTCGACGACGCGGGCGCCCGTGCGCTGCTCAACTCCGTCATCCACGCCCCCGAACCGGCGGCGGCCGAGCCCGCCGACGCCACCAAGGTCGTACCGCTGCCTCCGCAGCCGGAGGGGCCCGCGGGCGGCGGCGCGGGCGAGCGGCTGCGCGGTGCGCTGCGCGCCACCCGGAAGGCGGCCGTGGCGGCGGGCGCGGCCGGGGCGGCCAAGGCGGGCGCGGCGGACACCGAGAGGGCTCGGCAGGGCGCCGGGAGCGGTGCCGGTGGTGCAGCCGCCGCCGCGGGTGCCACCGCCGTCAGCGGCCCGGCCGCCAACCCGGCCGCCGGTGGGCGCAGTTCCGGCTGGCCCGTGATGACGCCGCCGCCGGATGTCGCGCCCAGGTCCGTGCCCAGGGCGCCGCTGACCGATGTGGTGCCGCGGCGGACGCTGGTGGTCATCGCGGTGGTCGTGGTGCTCGCCGTGCTCGGCACCGTCCTGGCGCTCACCCTCGGCGACGGCGACGACGACAAGAACTCCGGTGGCGGCGGCACCGCCGCCACCGCCAGCGCCGACACCAAGGACGACGACAAGGGCGGCGTCGCCGCCGACGGCGAGGCCACGGCCGGTCAGTCGCCGAGCGGCAGCGCCGCGGCACCGGGCGGCGGCGCCGACTCCGACGGCTCCGGGAAGTCGGACGACGACGGGGAGAGGTCGGAGGGCTCCGAGGACTCCAAGGACGGTGCCGACGAGGGCGCCAAGTCGACCCACCAGGGCGACCAGGGGTACTCGATCGGGCTGCCCGCCGGGTGGAAGTACCAGTCGTCCGACGCGGCCGGGGACCGCTTCACCGGGCCCCACGGGCAGAAGCTGCTGGTCGCCTGGACGTCCACGCCCAAGGGCGACCCCGTCGCGGACTGGGAGAACCAGGAGGGCTACATGACGCGCTCCCAGTACACCCGGATCCGAATAGAGGAGGTGGACTACCGCGGTTGGAACACGGCTGACTGGGAGTTCACCTACGTCGACGGCGGGACGAAGTACCGGACGATCGACCGTGGTTTCGTCGTCGACGACAGTCAGGGCTACGCGCTGATGTACACCGCCAAGGCCGCTGAATGGGACAGCGCGTTGCGAAGGAGTACATGGCGGACACTCACGAAGACCTTCCAACCGAAGTCCTGACCGGGGCGATTACCAGGTTTGCGGCGTGAGATCTGGCATCCCCTCTTTGTAGGTTGCCTCCGGCACGTATCGTGAGTGGTTGCGAACCGTACGCATCCGGAAAGACTCCGGAACGGGACGCCAGACGAACGGAATTGACCAGCCAGGCGGCCGGGGGAGGCCAACGTGGACGACTATGCGGGCCGGGTCCTCGCCGACCGCTACCGCCTGCCGCTGCCGCCCTCCGAGGAGTACGAACTTACCGAGACCCGGGCCTTCGACACCTACAGCGGTCAGGAAGTCCTGGTCCGGCAGGTGCCGTTGCCGGAGGTCGTCGAGGCGGAGGTGCTCGACGCCGAAGGGCTGCCCGAGGGCTTCACCCGGCGTGACCGGGGGACGGCGGCCCGGCGGCCCACGGCCCGCGGCGGCACCCGCAGGCCCACCGATCCGGTGGTCCGGCGGGCCATGGAGGCGGCGCAGGCCGCGGCCCGGATCCCCGACCACCCCCGGCTCGACCAGGTCTTCGACGTGTTCGCCGAGGGCGGCTCGCTGTGGATAGTGAGCGAACTGGTGGCCGCGCGCCCGCTCGCGGCCCTGCTCGCCGAGCAGCCGCTGACGCCGTACCGTGCCGCCGAGGTCGCCTCCGACGTGCTCATGGCGCTGCGGGTGCTGCACGCCCACGGCTGGGTGCACCGGAACATCACCGCGCGCACGGTGCTCGTCTGCGACGACGGCCGGATCATGCTGACCGGCCTGGCGGCCGGGGCGGCGGAGGAGGCGCTGTGCGGGTACGACCCGGTGCCGCACGAGGACGACGGCACCGACGGGGGCGAGGGCGCCGCTCCGGTCCCCGCCCCGCCCGGCCCCGCCGGGTCGCCCGGCGCCGATCCCGAGGCCGCGCGGCGGGCCGCGATCGAGGCCAGGGCGGCCGGACGGCTGCCGGTCGGCGGTGCGGACGGCGCCGGTGGCACGGGCGGTGGCGGTGCCTCCGCCGCGGTGGCGCGCCGGGCGCCGGAGAGCGGCGGCGGTGACATCCGGGCCGCGCGGGCCGGGGCCATCGCCGCGTACCGCGCGGGCGCGCGGGCGGCGGCCCGGGTGCAGGAGGCGCAGAACGGACGCGCCGCGCTGCCGGGTGCCCGCCCCGCCCCCGAGGGCGACCCGACGCCGTACGCCGCCCAGCAGGGCGCGCCGAATCCGCCCGAGGCCAGCGCGCCACCGGGTCAGATAGCCGACCCCTACGGCGTCCGCGCCGCCTCCTGGCACGGCGCGGCACCCCGCCCCGCCACGCCGGGCACCGCCCAGGGCTTCCCGGCGCAGAGCACCGGGCAGGACCCGGCGCAGAGCAACGGACAGAGCAACGGGATGGCCCAACTCGGGCCCGTACAGAGCCGTACGGCGCTCCCCGGCGGTGCCGCGACCGGTGCCATGGAGCCCGCGGGCGTGCAGGCGGTGCCGGGCCGCTGGGACGAGTCGGCCGCCGGGGCGCCCGCGCGGCGTGGGCCCGCCACCGCGCTGGCCGCCGAGCGGGCCCGGCAGGCACGGATGGCGGTCGTCGGGCCGGTCACCGAGCGCTGGGCGCCGGAGCAGGCCGGGCCGGTGCACGAGAACTGGCAGCTGGCCCCGCCCATCGGCCCCGCGACCGACCTGTGGGCGCTGGGCTCGCTGCTGTTCAGGGCCGTACAGGGACACGCGCCGTATCCGGAGGAGTCCACCGCCGAGCTGGTGCAGATGGTGTGCGCGGAGCCGCCCGCCTTCGCCGAGGAGTGCGGACCGCTGCGGCCGGTCGTGGAGTCGCTGCTGCGTCAGGACCCCACCGAGCGGCTGGACTTCGAGGAGCTGCGCGGCTGGCTGCGCTCGCTGGTGCGGTCCGCGCCCGAGCCGGAGGCCGGGCTGAACGTCGTCGCCGCGCCGCCGGTCGAGACCAGCCGTCTGCCGATCGTCCGCCGCCGGGGCGAACTGGTGCGCAGACGGCGTGCCGGGCTGCCCGCGACGCACGGGCGGCACAAGCGGGGCAAGCAGAAGTCCCGCTCCCCGCGCTCGCTCGGCCGGACGCTGCTGTTACTCGTCCTGCTGGCGCTGGCCGGGGCGATCGCGTACGCCGTCCTCTTCATGCCGAAGGCGGGCGAGGGCGGGGCGGACGGAACCGAACGCACCGGCGCGGCGGGCGAGGTGAGCGAGGCGCCCGCCGACCCGTCGCCGGAGGCGAGCAGTGAGCCCCGGCCCGACCAGACCGCGCCGCCCTCGGCGAGCGGTGGCGGCAGCCCGGACGAGTCGGAGGGCCAGACCCAGACCACCGGCCCCGAGGCCGCCGACGGCTTCACGCTGCGCACGGACGACGAGGGCTTCGAGATCGCCGTCGCCAAGGGCTGGCAGCGCACCCCGAAGAACGGCAGCGGCCAGGTCGTCTACTCCCGCGGCGACTTCGAGCTGATCGTCGTCCCCGGGCGGGACGGCACGGGCGAGTACGGCAGCGACCCGATGGTGTACCAGCGGGACCGGGAGCGCGAGCTGCAGCCGTACCGGGAGTCGACCTGGGCCACCGCCACCGGGCTGAAGTCCATCCAGGTGGGCGAGCGGTCCATGGCCGAGGGGCAGTTCACCTGGAGTGACGGCGAGGGCCGGGAGGTGTTCGTGCGCAACCTCGTGATCCTCATCGGCGACCGCTACCACGTGGTGCAGGTGCGCGGCCCGGAGACCGAACGGGACGAGGTGACAAGGCTGTTCGAGCAGGCCTCGACGACCTATCAGGTCACCGGCTGAACACTGGCGGTCAAGTCCCCTTTCGGTTCCCGTCCGTCACGGAAAGCGACAACCGTCACAGTGCGGTCTCCTTGGGCCCGTGCAGGTTCCCCGGATGGGTGAGGGTCCCTAACCTGAACCTGTCAAGAACATTGCGGGGAAACGTGGATCAGATGCAGGGCCTGCTTGTCGCGGGCCGCTACCGGCTCGCCGACATCATCGGCAGCGGCGGCATGGGCCGGGTGTGGCGCGCCCACGACGAGGTGCTGCACCGGGCCGTCGCCATCAAGGAACTGACCGCCGCGCACTATGTCTCCGAGAGCGACCAGGAGCGCCTCCTGGCCCGCACCCGCGCGGAGGCGCGCGCCGCCGCGCGGATCAACCACTCCGCCGTCGTCACCGTGCACGACGTCCTCGACCACGACAGCCGCCCATGGATCGTGATGGAGCTGGTCGAGGGCCACTCGCTGGCCGACGCGGTCAAGGAGGGTGGTCGCCTCGCCCCGGCCGAGGCCGCCCGGATCGGCCTGTGGGTGCTGCGCGCCCTGCGCGCCGCGCACACCGCCGGTGTCCTGCACCGCGACATCAAGCCCGGCAACGTCCTGCTCGCCCGCGACGGACGCGTCCTGCTCACGGACTTCGGCATCGCGCAGATCGAGGGCGACAACACCATCACCCGCACCGGAGAGGTCGTCGGCTCCGTCGACTACCTCGCCCCCGAGCGGGTCCGCGGCCACGACCCGGGCCCCGCCTCCGACCTCTGGGCGCTCGGCGCGACGCTGTACACGGCGGTGGAGGGCAGATCGCCGTTCCGGCGGACCTCGCCGCTGTCCACCATGCAGGCCGTCGTCGAGGAGGACGCCGACCAGGCGCGCTACGCCGGTCCGCTCGCGCCCGTCATCACCGCGCTGCTGCGCAAGGATCCGGCCGAACGGCCCGACTCGGCGGCGGCCGAACGGATGCTGGCCGAGGCGGCGGAGGGACGGCGGCCCCGCGAGGCCCAGGAGTATGTGCCGACCGGCCACGCCGTGCCCCCGGGCCCCGTGACCGGGCCGACCGCCACGACCGGAGTGCTCGCGGCGAGCGGGCCCGGCACCGTCCGTGACACGCGGGCGCACACGAGGGCGGCGATGCCCGGCGCCGGTGCCCCGCCGCCCGTGCGGTCCCGGCGGCAGCGGCTGCGCACGCTAGCCCTGGTCGTCGTACTCGCCGCACTGGTCGGTGGCGGCACGGCGGTGGGGATCATGGCGTGGGACGAGGGGCGGCAGCAGCGGGGCGACGGCGGTACGTCGGTGTCCGCGTCGCCCACCCCTACGCCCACCCCCACCCCCACGCCCTCCGACTCCGTCTCCCCGACGCCCGACTCCGGTGGCGGCGCGCTGCCCGACGGCTGGGTGCGCAAGGAGGACCCGGCGGGCTTCAGCCTGGCGCTGCCCGGCGCGGACTGGGAACGGGTGGAGTCCGGCGGGCAGATCGACTACACGCCCGACGGCGGCCGGACCTTCATCCGGATCGCCGTCGACGACTCCCCGGACTTCGCCAGCCCCTACGACCATGTGGTCGACCTCGAACAGCAGCTCCAGCGGCTCGTCGACTACCAGCGGGTGACCCTGGAGGAGAACGTCTACCGGGACCGGCCCGGCGCGCTGTGGGAGTACACCTGGACCGCGCTGGCCAAGGACACCGAGTTCCCCGGGCCGCGGCACGCCATCGACCAGATCTACTTCGACCGGGAGGGCACGGAGTACGCGATCTACATGTCCTCCCCGGCGGCGGACTGGGAGACGACGCGCGAGCAGTTCCGGACGGTACTGCAGGGATGGCGGCCGGGGGTGGCCTGAGCCCGCTCGGGCGTCGGTTGTCGGCCAACTTCGTGCCCGCGTAACGGAGTCGGTCTCTCCGTCTGCGGCATCATGAGACGCATGGGGACCGAGGGGTCGGACGGGCGTGTCATAGCGGGCCGTTACCGGCTGGAGGCGCCGCTCGGGCGGGGCGGCATGGGCGTCGTCTGGCGGGCCAGGGACCAGCTGCTCGGCCGCCGGGTCGCGGTCAAGGAGCTGTTCCTCGATCCCTCCCTCACCGCCGAGGAGGCCCGGCGGCAGCGGGAGAGCACCCTGCGCGAGGCGCGGGCGGTGGCCCGGCTGCGGCACCCGAACATCATCGTCGTACACGATGTGGTGGAGCACGACGAACGGCCCTACCTGGTCATGGAGTTCGTGGACGGCGACTCCCTCGCCGACCGGATCGCCGGGAACGGGCCCCTCGACGTGCGTGAGGCCGCGCGGATCGGCATCGGACTGCTCGGCGCGCTGCGCACCGCCCATGCGGCCGGGGTGCTGCACCGCGACATCAAGCCCGCCAACGTGCTGGTCGAGTCCGGCACCGACCGGGTCGTCCTCACCGACTTCGGGGTGGCCCAGATCCCCGGCGCCACCACGCTCACCGAGAGCGGCACCTTCGTCGGCTCGCCCGAGTACACCGCGCCCGAGCGGATGTCCGGGGGCGGCACGAGTCCCGCCGCCGATCTGTGGTCGCTGGGCGCGCTGCTGTGCGCGGCGCTGAGCGGGCGGTCGCCGTTCCACCGGGACTCGCTGGGCGGCGTCCTGCACGCCGTGCTGTCGGACGAGATCCGGCCGCCCGCGCAGGCCGGGCCGCTGCTGCCGGTGCTGCGCGGGCTGCTGGAGCGCGACCCGGACCGGCGGCTGGACGCGGTGGCGGCGGAGCGGATGCTGCGGGAGTTCCGGGTGACGGGGCGGGTGCCGGAACTACCGGTCCCCGAGGGTCCGGGGCGCCTGGTACGGCCGCGCAGAAGCGTTTTGGCGGCGGTGGTGCTGGTGGCCGCGGTCGCCGTCGCGGGGGTGTCGGCGGTGGCGCTGCTGGTCGGCGGGGACGGTACGCCGTTGGGCCCGACGCCGGGGACGGTGACGACCGTGACGACGACCGCGCCGTCCTCGGTCAAGCCCTCCGTGTCGCCCTCCGGAAGCGGTACGCATAGCGGTACACGCAGTGGTACGCATACCGGTACACGTAGTGGTACGCATACCGGTACACGCAGTGGTACGCACAGCGGTAGGCCCATAAATGGGAGATAAGCGGCAGCCTGCGTCACGGGTCTGTGACCGCGCGAGCCCCGAAGTGGATACGGGAGCGCCCGGCGCGATATGCATGAGGCCATGAGCAACAACGGGGGAGCCCGCTACGGGGCCGACGAGCCGACGAGTTTTGGTCTGCAACCGCCGAACCCGCCCGCGGGTATGCCGCACCCGGACAACCCCTACCTGGCGCCCACCCAGGTCGTGCCGCCGCAGCCGCAGGCCGTCCCGCCCGTCGAGGACCCCGGCGCCGGGCGGCTGATCGCCGGACGCTACCGGCTGATCGCCAAGCTCGGGCACGGCGGCATGGGCACGGTCTGGCGCGCCAAGGACGAGACGGTGGACCGGGAGGTGGCGGTCAAGGAGCCGCGCGTGCCGGACCATCTTCCCGAGCGTGAACGGGCCAACGCCTTCGAGCGGATGCGCCGCGAGGCCCGCGCCGCGGCCCGGCTCGACCACCCCGCGGTGGTGAACGTGCATGACGTCGCGGTCGTGGACGGCCAGCCGTGGATCGTGATGGAGCTGGTGCAGGGACGTTCCCTCGGCGCCGCGCTCCAGGAGGGCACGCTCGACGCGCGCGAGGCCGCCCGGATCGGCCTGGAGGTGCTCGGCGCGCTGGAGGCCGCGCACGCGGCGGGCATCCTGCACCGGGACGTGAAGCCGGACAACGTCCTGCTCGGGCGGCACGACCGGGTCGTCCTCACGGACTTCGGCATCGCCCAGATCGAGGGCGAGACCAACCTCACCGACACCGGCGGCTTCGTCGGCTCCCCCGAGTACATCGCCCCGGAGCGGGTGCTCGGCCAGCGCCCCGGCCCCGCCTCCGACCTGTGGTCGCTGGGCGTCGTGCTGTACGCGGCGACGGAGGGCGTGTCGCCGTTCCGGCGCAGCAACACGCCCGCCACCCTGCAGTCCGTCCTCAACGCCACGCCCGCGCCGCCCGCGTCCGCGCGGGGCCCGCTCGCCGACGCCATCAACGGCCTGCTCCAGAAGGACCCGGCCCACCGGCCGAACGCCGCCCAGGTGCGCGCCCTGCTGGAGGCCACCGCCAGCCCTCCGGCGCCGCCCGCGCAGACGCAGGTCGTGACCGTCGCCGGTGGCGCCGACCGGCCCGGCGTCCGGGTCGGCCGGGGGGTCCTGCTCGGGCTCGGCGCGGCGGTGGTCGCGGCGGCGGTGGCGGCGTATCTGGTGATCGCGGAGCCGTTCGCGGGGCCGTTGCCGGACGGGTGGAAGCAGCAGGACCTCGGCGCGAAGACCGGCGTCAGTGTCGCGCTGCCGGACGGGTTCGAGAAGCTGCCGCCCGCGGAGGACGCGGACGGGACGGTCGTGACGTACGCCGACCCCAGCGGACTGATGACGGTCACCGCCGACCGCGACATCAAGAAGGACGACAAGGACGACGCGCTGCCCACCAGGGCGCTCGACCAGGCCTACGCGGACTGGGAGACGCTCAAGGACGGTGAGTACGGCTGGGACATCGCCGCCGAGCCCGCCCCCGAGGGCGAGCCCAAGGAGACGACGTACAAGGAGAAGAAGGCCGCCGAGAACACCATCGTCTACTCGACCGACGACACCGAGAACCCGCGCAAGCGCGAGTACCGGATCTACTACTACGTCGCGGGCAACGGCGATCTGTACCGGCTCTCCATCGACGGCCCCGCCGAGGGCCACTTCGCCGACGACAGCCGTGCGATCGCGCGGATCGTCGTCGACAACTGGGACGTCAAGAGCCTGTAGACGATGACTGACGGCGGAGCACAGCGGGACGACGGACGACTGCTGGCCGGGCGCTACCGCCTCGTCGAGCGCCTCGGCTCCGGCGCCACGGGCACCGTCTGGCGGGCGTACGACGAACGGGCGGGCCGTGAGGTCGCCGTGAAGGAGCCCCGGTTACCGGGCGATCCGGAGGGCGAGGAGTACCGGCGCGCCGCCCACCGGCTCTACCGCGAGGCCCGCGCCGCCGCCCGCGTCGAGCATCCGTCGGCCGTGTCCGTGCACGACGTGGTGGTGGAGGAAGGCGACGGCGCGGACGGACTCCCCTGGATCGTCATGGAGTTGGTGCGCGGCGAGACCCTGGACCGGCTGATCGGGCGCGGCCCGCTCGATCCGCCGGAGGCGGCCCGGATAGGCCTCGCCGTACTGGGCGCCCTGCGCGCCGCGCACTCCGTCGGGATCGTGCACCGGGACGTGAAGCCCGCCAACGTGCTGGTCGAGTCGGGCAGCGGGCGGGTCGTCGTCACCGACTTCGGGATGGCGAACGGGGGCGACGGCGACGAGGGGTTCGTCGCGCCCGAGCGGATCGCGGGGCGGGGCGCGGGTCCGGCGTCCGACCTGTGGTCGCTGGGGGCGCTGCTGGCCGCGTCCGTCGAGGGCGGGGGTGTGCTGGAACCGCTGATCGCGCGGTTGCGGGCGGTGGATCCCGCGCGGCGGCCGGAGCCGGGGGAAGCGGCGGCGACGCTCGCGGCGGTGGCGGGCGAGGAGGTCGCGGCGCCGGTGCCTGAGCCGGAGCCCGTGGCGGAACCGGTTCCCGGGGTGGAGGCGCCCCGCCGCCGTCTTCGTCGTCCCGCCGTTCTCGTCCTCCTCGGCACGCTCCTCCTCGCCGTCATCTGGCTGGGCGCCACCGATACAGCTGATACGGCTGATATTTGGGCGAAGCACTACGAGAAGGACATGAACGTCGTCCTCGCCCTCCCCAGGGCCTACCAGGAGTCCATGAGGCGGGGCGGCGCCGCCCACCCGCCCCGCCTGGTCGTCTACGCCGACGCCGAGAAGCCCGTCCAGGTCCGCCTCACCCAGTGGGACACGGCCCCCCGCTCCCCGATGAGTCAGGCGCGCCGGGCGCACGAGGCCTGGGAGGGCGCCCGCACGCACTACGCCCGCACCCGCATGCGGGGTTACGAGGCGGTGCTCGCCGACACCACGCACCACCAGGGCGGCTCCCCGGTCCCGACCCGTGTGCTGGAACTGCTGATCCGCACCGACGACCGCCGCATGTACCAACTGCGCGTCGACATGCCCAAGGGCACCGCGAACGAGCGCGAGGGCACGGCGGTGTTCGAGGGCGCCCGTGATCGGCTCGAGATCGGAAACGACTGAACGCGTATGGAACGACGCCCTGATCAGGGCGTTTGTTGCCAGCGTTCACTGGCGTGTTGTGTGCAGTCGGTGAATCCCCATTACCGACGGGTACACAAACCCCGCGCCCAGGCATACCCTGCGGCTCATGACGGACGCGCAGGCCAAGGAAGAGACCGGTCACGCCGGTCGGATCGGCACCAACCCCCTCGCCCCCGCCCCGGCGGGCGCCCGTACCGCAGCCGATGTGGTCACCCCGGAGCTGGTCGCCCAGCTCACCAAGGGCGTGACCGGTTCCGGACGGACCGCCAACCACACGCCGTTCACCGGCGAGAAGCTGGCCGACCTGCCCGAGTCCACGCCCGAGGACGTGGCGCGGGCCTTCGAGGCGGCCCGTGCCGCACAGACCGTCTGGGCGCAGGTGCCGCTCCGGCAGCGGGCCGCCGTCCTGCTGCGCTTCCACGACCTGGTGCTGGAACGCCAGGCCGAGGTGCTCGACCTGATCCAGCTCGAGACCGGCAAGGCCCGGCTGCACGCCCACGAGGAGGTGCAGGCCGTCGCCGTCGCCGCCCGGCACTACGGCCGCCGCGCCGCCGCCTATCTGAAGCCCAAGCGGCACGCCGGTGCGGTACCCGCGCTGACCCGGGTCACCGAAGTGCGCCACCCGCGGGGCGTCGTAGGCCACATCGCCCCCTGGAACTACCCGCTGGAGCTGTCGGTCGGCGACGCGCTGCCCGCCTTCGTCGCGGGGAACGCGGTCGTGATGAAGCCGGACACGGAGACCTGCCTGACGGCCCTGTGGGCACGGGACCTGCTGGTGGAGGCGGGACTGCCCGCCGACGTCTGGCAGGTCGTGATCGGTGACGGACCGGTCGTCGGCCCCGAGGTCGTCCGGCACGCCGACTACGTCTCCTTCACCGGCTCCACCCGCACCGGCCGCGAGGTCGCCCAGGGCGCCGCCGCCCGCCTGGTCGGCGTCTCCCTCGAACTCGGCGGCAAGAACGCCATGCTGGTCCTGGACGACGCCGACCTCGACAAGGCCGCCGCGGGAGCCGTGCGCGCGTGCTTCTCCTCCGCGGGCCAACTGTGCATCTCCGTCGAACGGCTGTACGTCCACGAGTCCGTCGCCGACGCCTTCCTGGAGCGCTTCGCCGCCCGCACCAAGGCGATGCGGCTCGGCACCTCCCTCGCCTACGGCGCCGACATGGGGTCGCTGGCCGGTCCGGGCCAGTTGCAGACCGTCATCCACCACGTGGAGGAGGCCGTCGCCAAGGGCGCCACGATCCTCGCGGGCGGCACCGCGCGCCCCGACATCGGGCCGCACTTCTACGAGCCGACCATCCTCGACGGCGTCACGGAGTCCATGACCGTGTGCGGCGACGAGACCTTCGGCCCGGTCGTCGCCGTCTACCGCTTCACCTCCGACGACGAGGCGGTGGAGCGCGCCAACGCCACGCCGTACGGCCTCAACTCCTCGGTCTGGACCAAGGACGCCCGCCGTGGCCGCGCCCTCGCCGCCCGGCTGCGCACCGGCACCGTCAACATCAACGAGGGCTACGCCTCCGCCTACGGCAGCGTCCAGTCCCCGATGGGCGGCATGAAGGACTCCGGGCTCGGCCGCCGCCACGGCGCCGAGGGCATCCTCAAGTACACCGAGGCCCAGACGGTCGCCCACCAGCGCCTGCTGCCGATGGCTCCGGCTCTCGGCATGGACGACGAGAAGTACGCGGCCTTCATGAGCCGCAGCCTGCGCCTGATGAAGGCGTTCCGCTTCCGCTGACCGCGCCCCACCCCCAGCACGTACTCAACGAGGAGCGACCGTGCCCCAGGACACCCATGACTACGACTACGACGTCATCGTCGTCGGATCGGGCTTCGGCGGCTCCGTCACCGCCCTGCGCCTGACGGAGAAGGGCTACCGCGTCGGCGTCCTGGAGGCCGGTCGCCGCTTCACCCGCGACACACTCCCCAAGAACTCCTGGGACCTCAGGAACTACCTGTGGGCACCCAAGCTCGGCATGTACGGCCTCCAGCGCATCCATCTCCTTGGAAATGTCATGGTCCTGGCAGGCGCGGGCGTCGGCGGCGGCTCCCTCAACTACGCCAACACCCTCTACGTGCCGCCCAAGGCGTTCTTCGACGACCCCCAGTGGCGCGACATCACCGACTGGCAACAGGAACTGAAGCCGTACTACGACCAGGCCCAGCGCATGCTCGGGGTGCGGCTCAACCCCACCATGACCCCCTCCGACGTCCATCTGAAGGCGGCGGCGGAACGGATGGGGTGCGGCGACACCTTCCACCTCGCCCCGGTCGGCGTCTTCTACGGCGACGGCAAGGACGCCGACGGAACGGCCAGGGCCAAGCCGGGCGAGAAGGTGCCCGACCCGTACTTCGGCGGCGCGGGCCCGGAGCGCACCGCCTGCAACGAGTGCGGCGAGTGCATGACCGGCTGCCGCCACGGCGCGAAGAACAACCTCACCGAGAACTACCTCCACCTCGCCGAGAAGGCGGGCGCGGTCGTCCACCCGATGACGACGGTGGTCTTGCTCACGGACGACTCCCGCGGCGGCTACGCCGTCACCACCGTGCCGACCGACAGGAGGAAGAAGCGCGACGGCCGCGTCTTCACCGCCCGGCGCGTCGTCCTCGCCGCCGGGACCTACGGCACCCAGACCCTGCTGCACCGGATGCGGGCGGGCGGACAACTGCCGTACATGTCCCAGCGCCTCGGCGAGCTGACCCGCACCAACTCCGAGGCCCTCGTCGGCGCGCAGACCAGCGACCGCCGCTACCGCAGGCTCACCGGCAAGGCCAAGGCCGACTTCACCCGCGGCGTCGCCATCACGTCCTCCATCCACCCGGACGCCAACACCCACATCGAACCCGTCCGCTACGGCAAGGGCTCCAACTCGATGGGCGGCCTGTCCATCCTCCAGGTGCCGTACGCCGAGGGCTCGTCCCGCCTGCTGGCCTGGCTGGGCAACGCCGCCCGCCACCCGATGCTGGTCCTGCGCTCGATGTCCAACCGCCGCTGGTCCGAGCGGACCATCATCGGCCTGGTCATGCAGTCGCTGGACAACTCCCTGACGACGTATCTGAAACCGGGCGGCGTCGGCAAGGGGCTGCTCACCGCCCGGCAGGGCCACGGCGCCCCCAACCCCAAGCAGATCAAGGCCGCGACCGAGGCGGCGTCCGCGATCGCCACCGAGATCAACGGCTTCCCCGGCTCCAACGTCGGCGAACTCATGGGCACCCCGCTCACCGCCCACTTCCTGGGCGGCTGCCCCATCGGCGACTCCGCCGAGACCGGCGTCATCGACCCGTACCACCGCCTCTACGGCCACCCCGGCATCTCGGTCGTCGACGGCGCGGCCGTCTCCGCGAACCTGGGCGTCAACCCGTCCCTCACCATCACCGCGCAGGCCGAACGGGCGATGTCGTACTGGCCGAACAAGGGCGAGGCCGACCCGCGTCCCGCGCAGGGAGTGGCGTACGAGCGTCTGCAACCGGTCGCGCCCAAGTCGCCGGTCGTCCCGGCGGACGCGTTCGGGGCGCTGCGGCTGCCGTTCCTGGGGATACCCACGGTGCCGCCGAAGGCGTGAGCCGGGGGCAAGGCCGGAAGTGAGGCCGAGGGTGCGGGAAGCAAGAAGGACCTGCGCCCCCCTCCGAGCGCAGGTCCCTCTGTCTTTGGTGCTGGGCACCCGTCAGGCGTCGGCGTCGGCCTTCCGCCGCCGCACCGCGAACACCGCGCCCGCACCGGCCACCACGGCGACACCGCCGACGAGGCCGATCATCGGCAGCGCGGAGCTGGAACCGGTCTCGGCGAGGCTGCCGGTGGCCGCGACCTTGCCCACCTCGTCGAGGTCGCCCATGCCGCCCTGCGGCTTGGCGTCGCCCGGGTTACCGGCGTCCGAACCGGCGGCCAGGATGTCGAAGAGGTAGATCCAGCCGTTCGGGTCGTCGGCGAGCCAGCAGAGGCCGTCCTCCGTCGAGTACTGGGCGAAGCCGCCGGTCAGACCGATGGCGTCGGGCACCTTGCCGCTGACGTTGAGCCGCAGCTGGAACGAGGTCGACTGGCCCGCGCCGAGCGAGAAGGCGGAGAGGGTCGCGCCCTCACCG
Source organism: Streptomyces sp. NPDC057877 (assembly GCF_042796855.1). Lineage (NCBI taxonomy): Bacteria > Bacillati > Actinomycetota > Actinomycetes > Kitasatosporales > Streptomycetaceae > Streptomyces > Streptomyces sp. NPDC057877. The sequence goes on along the minus strand of NZ_JBHVMS010000014.1, from coordinate 30,068 downwards.
GCCGCGTCGGCGAGCGTCCGCCAGCTGCCGCTGGCCTTGTCGAGGACCTGGACGCTGAGCTGGCCCGAGTAGTCCTTCTCGTCCCAGCCGATCGCGGCGACACCGATCAGCGGAACGATGTCCTTGATCGTCTCGTCGCCCTTGTTGGAGACGTTGAACTTGAACGAGGTCCAGCCGCTCCCGGCCACGATCGTCTCGGGCAGCCTGGACAGACCGCTGGTCAGCGAGTCGCTCAGCGCGATGTCCGCGTCGGTGTCGGCGCAGGGCTCGGGCTTCTCCTCACCGGCCGTCTCCGACGGGCTCGGGCTGGGGGAGGCGCTCCCCGTGGCCGACTCGGTCGGGCTGGCGGACGACGTCGCGGACTGGCTCGCGGAGTCCGAGGGCGCCGGGGGCGTCGTGGTGGTCTCGCCCGAGGTCTCGGACTGCGAGGTGCTCGGCGCCGGAGCGGTCGTCGAGTCCGACGGCGACGCGCTGTCGGCGGGGGACTCCGTGACCGAGGCGGACACCGAGGGCGACGAGGACGTGTCACCGGTCGCGTAGGCGGCCGGGGCCGACAGCAGTGCCAGCGGGGCTATCGCGGCGGTGGCGGCCGCCGCCGCGACAGCACGGCGAAGCTTCATGAGGACCTCTATCGAGGAGTCGGCGTGCTGCTGTGCCGCAGCACGTCTGGGCGGGTGGGCTCCGAGCCCCGCGGCGCGAGTGTGGCCCTTGGTTCAGCAGGTTTGATCCGCGACGTGGGGGAATGGTTGTCCCGGCGCTCACGGAAATTTAATGTGGCCTGCGTCACATCGGGTTGGGGTGCCACATCGGGTTGGGGTGCCGCGCCGGGTTGGGGTGCCACATCGGGTCGGGGTCGCGCCGGGTCTGGTGTCGCATCGGGTCTGGTGTTGCGCCGGGTTGGGGTGTCACGCCGGGTCTGGTGTCGCGCCGGATCGGGGTGTCACGCCGGATCGGGGTGTCGCGCCGGGTCGGTCGCGGTGTCACGCCGGTTGGGATGCGTCCCAGCGGCTCGGAGGTGTCCGGGCACAGCGAAGGGCCCCGCGGTGCTCGGCCGCGGGGCCCTTCTCCGTCGGCACCGGCGTCAGGGCTTCGCCGGTGCGCGGGGGCGGCGCCGGGGGGGTCGCGCCGCTTTCGTAGACGTCCTGGGAGTTTCCGGGGGTGTTCTGGGCGTCTGCGGGGAGTGTTCCGGGTCTCTTCTGGGGGTTCCGCCGGTCGGCCCCGGGCGTCCCCGGAGCCGACCCCTTGGGTGACCGGGCTGCTGTCCCCTGCCGTCCGGTCACGGTCTGGAGCGAGGTCCCACGACGCACGGCACGATCCGCACGTCTCATCGCCCCAGTGAGCCACGCGTGGTTCTTTCGGGCCCGCCCCTGGCTGGCACGGACACCGGGAACAACGAAGGGGCGTGGGCCGCGTCACGCTCCGTACGGGTGAGAGGGATGCGTACGTCTGTGCCGGGAACGGGGTTTCCCCCTCGCGGAACGGGGCTCAGATCCTGCCGCGGCACAGCTCCAGGAGCGTCATCGCGAGGGCCGTGCCCGGCTTGCCCAGCGCCTCCCGGTAGTGGCCGAGGACCTCCATCTCGCGGGAGAGGTTCACCCGACGGCCGCCGGAGGAGATCCGGGCCTCCTGGATGACGGCGGAGACCGCCATCCGTTCCTGGATCAGACCGATGATCCGGTCGTCGAGCGCGTCGACGCGCTCCCGGGCGCCGGTGATCACATCGGCGGCGTCCGCGGTACGGGCGCCGGTCACGTCGAGGGCGGTCATGGGGGACTCCTTGGGGATCGGGGGTCCCGGATCGACACGGCCCGGAAACGCCAGACGCCCCGGACCTCGTCGGCCCGGGGCGCCTGGGATGTGGCTTGTCAGTTGCTCAAGCAGCACGACCATGGCAGCCGGTGGGCCGGTTGCCATAGGTAAAGACGTAGGTCTGGTGCGTGAGCATGGCGCCCAGTATGCCGCGCGCCCCGGGGACCTCCAAGCCGGTTCGCATCCTGAGACGGCCGGACTCGGGGGCCACCCGTGGCCGCCCCGTAGAATCGACGGCACAGCCCCTTTCAAGCCGCCGGAAGGCAACCCGTGTCACCAGCGACCCCCGCCGCCGCCCCCGACACCGTCCTGGTCGTCGACTTCGGCGCGCAGTACGCCCAGCTCATCGCCCGACGCGTCCGCGAGGCGCGGGTCTACAGCGAGATCGTGCCGAGCACCATGCCGGTGGCAGAGATGCTCGCCAAGAACCCGGCGGCGATCATCCTCTCCGGCGGTCCCTCGTCGGTGTACGCGGAGGGCGCCCCGCGCCTGGACCGCGCGATCTTCGAGTCCGGCGTCCCCGTCTTCGGCATGTGCTACGGCTTCCAGCTGATGGCCCAGGCCCTCGGCGGCACCGTCGACAACACCGGCGCCCGGGAGTACGGCCGTACCCCGCTGCACGTCTCCAAGGCGTCCTCCACCCTCTTCGAGGGCACCCCGGACGAGCAGTCCGTGTGGATGTCCCACGGCGACGCCTGCTCCGCCGCCCCCGAGGGCTTCACCGTGACCGCGTCCACCGACGTCGTCCCGGTCGCCGCCTTCGAGAACGACGAGAAGAAGCTGTACGGCGTCCAGTACCACCCCGAGGTCATGCACTCCACGCACGGCCAGCAGGTCATGGAGCACTTCCTGTACCGCGGCGCGGGCCTGAAGCCGGACTGGACCACCGGCAACGTCATCGAGGAGCAGGTCGAGGCGATCCGCGCCCAGGTCGGCGACAAGCGGGCGATCTGCGGGCTGTCCGGCGGCGTGGACTCCGCGGTCGCCGCCGCCCTCGTCCAGAAGGCCATCGGCTCCCAGCTGACCTGCGTGTACGTCGACCACGGCCTGATGCGCAAGGGCGAGACCGAGCAGGTCGAGAAGGACTTCGTGGCCGCGACCGGCGTGCAGCTGAAGGTCGTGGACGCGGAGGAGCGGTTCCTGGCGGCGCTCGCCGGGGTCTCCGACCCCGAGGAGAAGCGGAAGATCATCGGCCGGGAGTTCATCCGCGTCTTCGAGCAGGCGCAGGCCGAGATCATCGCCGACGCGGGTCCGGCCGTCGAGTTCCTGGTCCAGGGCACCCTCTACCCCGACGTCGTCGAGTCCGGCGGCGGCACCGGCACCGCCAACATCAAGTCCCACCACAACGTGGGCGGCCTCCCCGAGGACCTTGAGTTCAAGCTCATCGAACCGCTGCGCAAGCTGTTCAAGGACGAGGTCCGCATGGTCGGCCAGGAGCTGGGCCTGCCGGACGAGATTGTCCAGCGCCAGCCGTTCCCCGGCCCCGGCCTGGGCATCCGTATCGTCGGCGAGGTCACCAAGGAGCGGCTCGACCTGCTCCGCGAGGCCGACGCCATCGCCCGTGAGGAACTGACGGCCGCTGGTCTCGACCGCGACATCTGGCAGTGCCCGGTGGTGCTGCTCGCCGACGTCCGCAGCGTCGGCGTCCAGGGCGACGGCCGCACCTACGGTCACCCGATCGTGCTGCGCCCCGTCTCCTCCGAGGACGCGATGACCGCCGACTGGTCGCGGCTGCCGTACGAGGTGCTCGCGAAGATCTCCACCCGGATCACCAACGAGGTGAAGGACGTCAACCGGGTCGTGCTCGATGTGACGAGCAAGCCGCCGGGCACGATCGAGTGGGAGTGAGCCCCCTTCTGAGAGGGCTCAGGTGCGCTTGACCGTGCGCAGGGCGCGGTCCGGCTGCCAGATCTGGACGACCAGGTACGTGTCGTCCTCGACGTAGGTCCGCACGACCTCCGTCAGCTCGGCGCGGAAGAGGTGGAACGGCTCCGGCGGTTCCACCTCTTCGCTGTACCGGGCCTTCTCCCGCGGGTCCCGCACCTCCACCGCCCGCCCGGCGATCCGTACGTCCCCGCCGCCCATGCCCGTGCCCTCGCCGGGGTTGGCCTGGAGCGCGAAGCGGGCGTCGCGGCGCAGGTCGAGCGCCTTGAGCGAGCCCGGCATCATGCCCAGCCACAGTTCGCCGTCGAGGAAGCGCACCTCCAGGCCGGTGGTGCGGGGGGAGCCGTCCTTGCGCAGGGTCGCCAGGACGTGGTGCGTGAAGGCGCCGAAGCGCGCCTCGACGGTGCCGGCCAGCTCGGGTTCGGCCGCGGCGAATGCCGCCCAGTTCGTTGCCATAGGGGGAGTGTGGCGCCGATACCGGACATCCGCTGTCAGGTATCGGGTACCCGTGTCAAGTGACGCGCGCCGAATGCCCGCGTGCCCCTGTCATCCTCGCCTGACCGACGGTAACTTCCCGCCCGTGACGGAACCCAGCGCCGGAGGACCCATGCTCGGGCCCAAACCCCCGCAACCCCTACCCACCGACCGGCTGCGGTTCGCCATGCCGCCGAGGCACGACTCGGTCGAGGACGAACGACGCCACCGCAAGGAACGCCTCGCGGGCGCGCTGCGCCTCTTCGGGCGGTCCGGCCTCGAGGACGGGGTGTCCGGGCACATCACGGCCCGCGACCCGGAGTTCTCCGACTGCTTCTGGGTCAACCCCTTCGGGCTGCCCTTCAAGCACGTCACCGTGAGCGACCTGGTGCTGGCCAACCAGGACGGCCAGGTGATCGACGGCAACTACCACGTCAACCAGGCCGCCTTCACCGTGCACGCCCAGGTGCACGCCGCGCGCCCGGACGTCGTCGCCGTCGCCCACTGCCACTCCCCGCACGGCCGTGCCCTGTCCGCCCTCGGTGAGCTGCTCGACCCGATCACCCAGGAGAGCTGCGCCTTCTACGAGGACCACGCCCTCTACGACTCCTACAGCGGCGTCACCGTCGACGCCGGGGAGGGCCGCCGTATCGCCGCCGCGCTCGGCTCGGGCAAGGCGCTGGTGCTGCGCAACCACGGGCTGCTGACGGTCGGCGGCTCGGTGGACGCGGCGGCCTGGTGGTTCCTGTCCATGGAACGGTCCTGCCAGGTGCAGCTCACCGCCCGCGCCGCGGGCCGCCCCGTCCTCATCGACCACAAGCAGGCCGTCGCCACCCGGGAACAGCTCGGCGGCGACCTGGTGGCCTGGATCAACTACCAGCCGCTGTGGCAGGACATCAGCCGCAGCGAGCCGGATCTGCTGAGCTGAGCCACCCTTTCGCAAGGGTTCAGAAGTCCCGCAGCACCGCCGCCTTGGTGCGGGCGAACTCCTCGTCCGTGAGCACCCCGTCCCGGTGCAGCTCGCCCAGCTCGCGCAGTCGGCGCAGCAGTACGTCGTGGTGGTCGCCCACCGATCCCGCCGCCGGGAGCGCGGCCGTCGGCTGGTGCGGGAGGCGGGCCAGGGGAGCGCCGGTACGGGTGGAGGGGTGCGGCAACCGGGCGGTGACCGCGGTGGCGACCAGGGCGGTGAGCAGATCGCGGCGGGCACTGCCCCACAGGTCCAGGGCGTAGGGGTCCTTCTCGGGCGGCAGCTTCGAATACGCCGTTTCGCGCGTCACGAACCGCAGGAAGCCGTTCTCGTAGCCGGTGTTGGGCAGCCACTCGACCTGCACCAGATCGCCGAGGGCGAGGATCCGCGGGCCGGTCGCGCGCTTGACCCGGTCGGAGGTGTCGCTCCAGTCGATACGCACCTGGATACCGTCGAAGGACACCGTGCCGTCGGAGGAGCGGACCGACACCGGCACCGGTGGGCCGGGCAGCAGGAAGGTCTTGGTGGGGTCCTTGGGGACCTGGTCGAGAAGGAGCGCGCGACGGATCTCCTCGGCCACGTACTCGGCGACCCCGGACCGGTCCACGTTCACCACCAGCCGGTAGGGGTCGGCCGGGTCCGGCAGTCTGCCGCCGGTCGCCTGGAGCAGCGGGTCGGCGCCCTCGCGCAGCCGCAGCCGGAGCCGCCCGCGCTTGCGCTCGGGTTCGAAGACGATGTCGGACACGGCTTCCAGCGGCACGGCGATCTCCCCGTACGTCTGCCGGAACAGCGGCACGGACCGGTGCAGCCCTGGCGTGATCCTGATCGTCGTACCGTCGAAGGCCCAGGTCCCGTCACGCTGGATGATCTCGGCCATACGGAGATTCTCGCAGCCGGGTCAACACGGCGGTCGCGCCTTCACTCTCATGAGCCCCCGATGGCCCCACCTGCCGGGCGTGGCGGACGTGGCGTAGGGCACAATTCGCTGTCGTCGCATCGGAGTTGCGGTGTGGTTCGGCCGGCGGGGAAGGCGGTTGCGGGGCGTGGCGGTGCAGGAGGCCAGACAGGGCGTGGAGACGGACGCGCGCGGTGCTGCCCATGGAGGAGGCTGCACGTGCGGGGACTGCCCGCACGGGGCACGGGAAGGCCACCGGCGGGCGGTCGCCGCGTTCCTGCTGCGGCGGGACGAGTTCGCGGCCGGGCACGGGCTGCCCGCCGCGGTGGCGCACTCCGCCGCAGCCTCCCGCCAGTGGGTCTCGGACGAACTGACCCAGTCCGCCCAGCTCGTCGCCGAGCGCGGCCGGGCCGAGGGCGAGGCATGGCTGGCGGGGCTGTGGCGCCGCACGGCCTGCACGGTGTGGGCGGGCGTCGTCCTCCTGCTGCTGGGACAGGCGCTCACCGCGATCGGGTCGGGCTGGACGGCCGCCCGCACCGCCGGACTCGCCGCCGCGCTGCTGCTGGCCGCCACGCTCACCGCGGCCTCCTGGTACCACCGGGCGCGCGGCGGCGCGCTGGCGCCCGTCATCGGTGAGGACAACCGCCTGTCCACCTCCCGTGCGGTGGCCGCCGTGTGGGTGCTGTTCGTGGTGTACTCCGTTCTGGTGCTCGTGGGACGGCTCGCCGCGGCCTCCGGGCCCGCCGAGCGCGACACCCTGATCTCGGGGCTCGAACTCGCCCGCGGCGCGGGCATGGTGACCGTGCTCGCCGTGGTCTGCGCGATCGCGGTCGTGGTGCGGCGGGTCGTCGGGGTACGGGTGCTCGGGCAGCGGCTCCAGAAGGTGCGGGCCCACCGCCCACGCGCCGCCGACCTGCTGACCGACGACTCCGGGCGCGGCACCTTCGGCGACATCCAGTACGTCGCGATCAGCGCCGTCGCCCTGCTGTTCGCGGCGGTACGGCTGGCCCGCCGCCCCGACCAACTGCCCGACCTGCCCTGGGGCCTGGCGGTGGTGATGCTGGTGTCCGCCGCGACCTACTTCGCCGGGAAGTACGCCGACGGCGGGCGCCCGGTGATCCTCTCCGTGGTGCGCGCCCGCGAGGCGGGCGACCTGGACGCGCCGATCCGCACCGGCGAGGACATCGAGATCCGCGGCGCCGGTTTCGTACCACCCGGCGCCGGAACCGCGGACCGCCTGTCGCGGATGGTGGTCCGCGTCGGCGCCGTCCACGTCCATGTCCCCCTGGTCCCCGTCTCCGGCGGCTTCAGCAACCCCACGGACAACCTGCTCACCGTCCCCGTACCGGTGGATGTGGAGCCGGGCAAGGTGGAGGTACGGGTGGTGACCGCGGCCGGGGTGGAGACAGGGGCGTATGCGATCGATGTGACGGAGTGAGTCGACAGGATCGATGCGACGGGGTGAGTCGACAGGATCCATGCGACGGGGCGAATCCACACGATCAGTGCGACGGCGCGAGTCCGCACGATCGGTGTGACGGAGTGAGTCACCAGGGACCGCCGGGGTGAGTGCGGGTCCCGGTAACTCGTTGGACGAGGGCTGAGCGGTATCTCCCCGCCGTGCGTATGGTCGTTCGTACGGTCTTTGGTGGAGAGGCGGCGGCAGCGATGACACATGGGTTCCCTACGGATCCACATACCTCGCGTCTCAACGGCGACGGCAACTGGCGGGACACCGCCACCCGCTATGCCCTCCTCCCCCTCCGGATCTTCCTCGGCGTCACCTTCATCTACGCCGGTCTGGACAAGCTCACCGACAGCGCCTTCATGAAGGACTCCGGCGCGGGCTCGATCGGCGACCTGATGCGCGGGGTCCGTGACTCCTCCGCCATCCCGGCCCTGGTCGACCTCGCCCTGGAGAGCCCCGTCGGCTTCGGCTACGCCATCGCCTTCGGTGAACTCGCCGTCGGCATCGGCACCCTCCTCGGTCTCCTCGCCCGCCTCGCCGCCCTCGGCGGCGCGCTGATCTCCCTCAGCCTGTGGCTCACCGTCAGCTGGGCGTCCGATCCCTACTACTACGGCAATGATCTCGCCTACCTGATGGCCTGGCTGCCTCTCGTCCTCGCCGGTGCGCCGATGCTGTCGCTGGACGCCGTGTGGCGGGGGCGGCGGCAGCGGCGGGTGGGGGCGCACGGCTGAGGCGAGTGGGGCGGGATGGTGTGGGGCCGGGTGGTCGGGCCGGTCAGCTCCGGGGGTGCGGCTCGGGTTCCGGTGAGGGCGAGCCAGGGCCCGGTCGGCCGCCCGGTCTGTCCGAGTGGCCCGCCTGTCGGTTTCGGCGTATCCCCCGGCCCACCATCCCCGCGACGCCTGCCAGACAGAGGCCGCCCACCACGACCGGGATCACCACGAACCACGGCGTCTCCCACGCGTCGCCCGCGTCACCGGCGTAGATGACCCCCGCGACGGTGAGGAAGAAGCCCGCGACCAGCCGCCCGGGCTGGAACTCATGACGCAGCACGGCTCACCTCCACCTGTCCCATACCGACCTCGAGATCGAGGTCGATCGTGCCGCCCTCGTCCCCTGCTCCCCTGGGCGGCTTCAGGGTCGTCTCCTGATACCTGCCCGGCTGCACATCCACGTCCTGCCGCTTCTCTCCGGGCAACTGGATGTCACCCACCCCGACCTCGATGGTCACCTTCACGGTCGCGTCCTTCGGCACGATCACCCACAGTCGGCCCAGACCGACCTCGCCGCCGGTGGTCAGCGTCCGGCCCTTGGGCAGGTCGAGGCCGGACAGGTCCAGCGTGCCGACGCCGGTGCCGAGTTCGTACTTCGGCCGTACCTCTGACACCGCGGTGGGCTCCCATGTCGTGCTGATCCACTGCGTGCTGATGTCCTTCGGCAGGGCGGCGGCGACGCCGAGCAGGCCCGCCGTGATGATCGCCAGGAATATGGAGCCCGCTCCCGTGCGCCCCAGGAAGGCGCTGAGGGCCACGCCCAGGCCGAGCACGATCAGCATGCCGGACAGCCCGGTCTGCAGGCTGGTGCCGAGCGGGTGCTCCTCCCATGTCAGAGCGGTGCCGAGGGCGCCCGTGAGCAGGGCGAGCAGGACGATCCAGCCGCCCGTGCCGCGAGGGCCCCGTGGCTTCGGGGGCTGGGGGCGCGGGAAGCCCACGGGAGCCCAGGGGGCGCCGCTGGTGCCGCGGGCGATGTTGACGGCCGCCGCCATGTCGCGGTCCCGGGAGTCCGGCGGTCCCCAGAGATAGCCGGTGCCGCCGACATGGGTGCCGTCCTTGACGATCGGGCCGCGCCACCAGGACGAGTGGGCGGCCGGAACCGGTGGCGCCTGTGGCTCGGGCGGGGCGTCGGCGGCGGCCTGCGCGGCCAGCGGATCGGCGTCCGGGGCGTCGCGGTGCTGTGACCAGTACCCGGCGCCCGCCAGCAGGAGGGAGAGGACGACGGCGAAGGTCAGCACGCCGCCGTTGTGCAGCATCGACAGGAAGACCCCGCAGCCGACCAGCGCGAACAGCACGGCCGCGAGCGCCTGGCCGTCCACACGGCCGGTGAGGAGCTTGCGCACCTCGTTCTCCTCCTCGTCCTCGTACGGGACGAACAGCCAGGCGAAGCCGTAGAAGATGAGGCCGATGCCGCCGGTCGCGGAGAGCACGGCGAGCGTGATCCGGAAGATCACCGGGTCCATGTCGCAGCGCCGCCCGAGCCCCGAGCAGACCCCGGCCAGCATCTTGTGGGGCCGCTCGCGGCGGAACTTGCGGAAGGCGTCGATCATGTCGGCCTCGGCGGCGGTGCCGCGGGGGTCGGGTGCGCCGCCCGGGTCCGATGTGCCGCTTGGGCCGGGCGCGCCACCCGGGCCCGGTGTGCCGCCTGGGCCCGGCGATGTTCGTTCCGTGCGGGCGCGCTCGTGCGCGCGCGGTTCCTCACCCGCGGCGGCCGCGGCTGCCGCGTCGGACGGAGGCCCCGCCTCGGGCACGGCGTCCGCGGCGTGCTGGTGATCAGTCATGAGTCCATGGTGACGGGCGAGCCGCCCCGGCGGCAGTCGGTACGACCCTGGCCGAACCCTGAAATCGCCCCTGAGCCGGTGCGGGGGAAGCGTTCGAGGCCGGGCGGTGCCCACGGCCCCCGAAGATCAGGGGAGTCTCGGGGGCCGACCCTGATGCCCGGGCCTGCCCGCCGTGTGACCATCGTTGGCATGCCGGAAGCCGCAGCAGCGCCAGTCATGTCACCGCGGCCGCCGCGCAAGCTCTACCGCAGCAGCGACGGTCGCTGGCTCGGTGGTGTGGCGCGGGGGCTCGCCGGGCATCTCGGGCTGCCCGTGATCTGGGTGCGTCTGGTCTTCGTCGGCCTGTTCATGGCCGACGGCCTCGGCGCCCTGCTGTACGCCGCGTTCTGGTTCTTCGTCCCGCTGGGCGTCGGCGGCGTCGAGGCCCAGCGGCCCCCGTCCCTGGTCCACACCGAGACCTCACCCGACGGGCGCCGCAGACTCGTCACCCGCAAGCCGGACCGGGGCCAGCTGGTCGCGCTGCTCCTCATGGTCGTCGTGGCCATGATCTTCGTGGGCAATGTGAACCTCGGCACCGGAGCGCAGGCCTATCTCTGGCCCACCGTCCTGGTCGGCGCGGGCGTCGCCCTGGTCTGGCGCCAGGCGGACAACGCCCGCCGGGCCCGCTGGGTCGAGGTCGGCCGCCGCAGGCGCACGCTCACCCTGCTGCGCGCGGTGGCGGGAGTCCTGCTGGTCACGGCCGGTGTCACCGGCATCTTCGTGCTGCAGGGCTCCGCCGCCCACCTCGGCTCGGTCCTCCAGGCCGCCCTCGCCGTCCTCGTCGGGATCACCCTCCTCGCCGGTCCCTATCTCGTCCGGATGACGCAGGACCTCTCCGAGGAGCGCCTGATGCGCATCCGCGCCCAGGAGCGCGCCGAGGTCGCCGCCCATGTCCATGACTCGGTGCTGCACACGCTGACGCTGATACAGCGCAACGCCGACAACCCCGGCGAGGTGCGCCGCCTCGCCCGCGCCCAGGAGCGCGACCTGCGCACCTGGCTGTACAAACCCGAGGGCACCGGCAAGGACGAGGAGGACGAGCCGACCACGCTGGCCGAGGCGGTACGGCGCAACGCCGCCGAGGTGGAGGACAAGCACGGCGTCCCGCTGGAGGTCGTCGTCGTGGGCGACTGCCCCCTCGACGAGAAGATCGCCGCCCAGATGCAGGCCGCGCGCGAAGCAATGGTGAACGCCGCCAAGTACGGTGGCGAGGGCGGCGCCGTCCAGGTCTACGCCGAGGTCGAGGGGAAGACGGTCTTCGTGTCCGTCCGGGACCGCGGCCCCGGCTTCGACCTCGACTCGATACCCGCCGACCGCATGGGCGTCAGAGAATCGATCATCGGCCGCATGGAGCGCAACGGCGGTACTGCGCGGCTGCGCGCGGTGCCGGACGGCGGCACGGAGGTCGAGCTGGAGATGGAGAGGGCGGAGAAGACGTCATGAGCGACCCTTCGGAGACGAACGGCACGGCGGGAGCGGCGGAGACGCCCGAGTCCGCACAGCCCGCGGGCGGCGGTGCCCCCGGGCGCCGGGTGCGGGTGGTGCTCGTCGACGACCACCGGATGTTCCGCACCGGCGTGCAGGCCGAGATCGGCCAGACCGAGCAGACCGGCGTCGAGGTGGTCGGCGAGGCCGCCGACGTCGACCAGGCGGTCACCGTCATCACGGCGACCCGCCCCGAGGTGGTCCTCCTCGACGTACACCTGCCCGGCGGCGGCGGGGTCGAAGTCCTGCGCCGCTGTGCCGCGTTGATGGCGGACACCGAGCAGCCGGTCCGCTTCCTCGCGCTGTCCGTCTCGGACGCCGCGGAGGACGTGATCGGGGTGATCCGGGGCGGCGCCCGCGGCTATGTCACCAAGACGATCACCGGCACCGACCTGGTCGACTCGGTCTTCCGGGTCCAGGAGGGCGACGCGGTGTTCTCCCCGAGGCTCGCCGGTTTCGTCCTGGACGCCTTCGCCTCCACCGACGCCCCGCCGGTCGACGAGGACCTGGACCGCCTCACCCAGCGCGAGCGCGAGGTGCTCCGCCTCATCGCCCGCGGCTACGCCTACAAGGAGATCGCCAAGCAGCTCTACATCTCCGTGAAGACGGTCGAGTCCCATGTCTCGGCGGTCCTGCGCAAGCTCCAGCTGTCGAACCGGCATGAGCTGACGCGGTGGGCGACAGCGCGGCGGCTGGTCTGACGGACGCGTTCGCCCCGAGCGGGACGGCTCACACCACCCGAGTCGCCCCCGCGAACGGCATCTCGCTGATCGGCGCCACCCGCACCGGGGACGACGGGTTCGGGGCGTGGATCATCTGGCCGCCTCCGATGTAGAGGCCGACGTGGCTGATGCCGGAGTAGAAGAAGACGAGGTCGCCGGGGAGGAGTTCGGAGCGGGCGACGCGGCGTCCGGCGTCGATCTGGGCGTAGGTGGTGCGGGGCAGGGAGACACCGGCGGCGCGGTAGGCGGCCTGGGTGAGGCCGGAGCAGTCGAAGGCGTCCGGGCCGGTGGCGCCCCAGACATAGGGGCTGCCGAGGGCCTGGTGGGCGTAGGAGAGGGCGGTGGCGGTGCGGGAGTCGGGGGCGGTGGTGGAGGGCTGGAGGCCGTCCCGGGCGGTGGCGGTGCGGGAGGCGCGGGCGGAGCCGTCGTCGGAGGTGACGCGGGCGCGCTGTTCGGACGTCAGCCGGTCGAGCAGTCGCTGGGCCCTGTCCAGCTTGCCGGTGATCGTCTTCCGGTGCTGTTTCAGCTCGGCCTGGCGGGACTTCAGGGAGGCGAGTTCGACGCGGGCGGCGCCGCGCAGTTGCTCGATCTCGCGCAGTTGCCCGCGGACGCGGGTGACGGCGGTGTCCTGCCGGTGCCCGGCGCGTTCGGCGAGCGCGGCGCCTTCCAGGTAGCGGTCGGGGTCGTCGGAGAGGGCCAACTGGAGCGCGGGGTCGACTCCGCCGGTGCGGTACTGCGCCGCCGCGGCCGAACCGAGCGCCTCGCGCGCCGAGTTGAGCCGCTCCTCCTTGCGGGCCGCCTCGTCGCGCAGCTCCGCCAGCCGGTCCTCGGCGGCGTCGGCCTTCTCCTTGGCGCCGTTGTACTGGTCGGTGGCGGCCTCGGCCTCCTGGTAGAGCCTGTCCACCTTCGCCGTGACCTGCGTCGGGGTGAGGTTCGGCTCGGCGTGTGAGGTGCCGTCGAAGGCCGTCGCGGTGGCCGCGCCCGCCAGGGCGATGGTGGCGGCCGTACGGGCCGTGGTGCCGCCTGCCGGACGTGGTCGGGGCTTGCGGTGCGCTGCCACCAGGGCTGCCCATCCTTTCCTACGGCCGCGAGACGCGGGGGGACGCGTCCGGCGGCGGCCCGCACAGGGGGAGCGGACCGCCGCCGGACCTCCTCGGCGGGGGTGACCGACGGCCGCCCCTGGCCCGGGCGGCGATGGCGAGCCGGTCACCTGGTGGAGGACGCTAAACCCGGGTCCGTCGGGGCGGTGACGGGTTGTGCGGAAGTGACGTGAGCGGACCGCGGGGTGACCGGAGATGACCGCCGTCCCCGGGGCGGGCCGTCGACTTCACGCAGTGCGGTGACCGATGTGGGGATTCCGGGGCCGGGGCGACGGAGCGGCTGCTATGCGCGCATATATGCAAGGGATGCCAGGAGGGCGGACGGGGTGGGGCGGTGTCGGAGGGCGCCCGGGCCGTGGCTAGGCTCCGGCCCCATGGACGTACTCATCCACATCTTCGTCGGCCTGCACATCATCGGTATCGCCGCGCTGCTCGGCGGCTTCCTCACCCAGATGAAGGCGATGGGCCAGGGCACCGCCCGCTTTGTCCCCGCGATGCTGCACGGTGCCCTGACGATGCTGGTCACGGGTGTGGTCCTGGTCGGCCTGAACCAGGCCGACGACCGGACCGTCGACAACATCAAGATCGGTGTGAAGCTGGCCCTGCTGATCGTGATCCTCGGACTCGTCTATGTGAAGCGGGACGACGAGAAGGTGGACAAGGGCCTGTTCGGTCTGGTCGGCCTGCTGACCATGACCAACATCTTCATCGCGGTGCTCTGGACCTGAGAGCCGGGCCCAGGGGTCGCCTCCGTGCGGCAGGGTCCCCTGGGCCGCCCTCCGCGTCAGGCGGGCCGCACCACGCTGTGGATCGACGACTCGCCGTCGTAGTAGATCGACTCCTCGCGCACGTACGTGCCGGGCTTCGGGGCGTGGATCATCATGCCGTTGCCGATGTAGATGCCGACGTGGGTGACGTCGTCGTAGAAGAAGACCAGGTCGCCGGGGAGGGCGCTGGACAGGGGGACCGTCGTGCCCGCGTTGACCTGGTCGTAGGTGGTGCGCGGGAGGGTGACCCCGGCGGCCTTCCAGGCGCCCATGGTCAGGCCGGAGCAGTCGTAGGAGTCGGGGCCGGTGGCGCCCCAGACGTACGGCTTGCCGATCTGGGCGCGGGCGAAGGCGAGCGCCTTCTCGGCCTTGGTGGCGTACGAGGAGTCGGCCGAGGTGTCCGTCGAGCCGCCGGTGTCGGTGGAGCCGGTGGAGCCCGTGGAGCCGGAGGCGTCCGAGCCGTCGGAGGTGCCGGTCTCCTCCTGCTCCCGCGCCGCCGCGGCGGCCTCGTCCGCCAGGCGCTGCTGCTCCTCCGCCTGCTGGCGGGCCAGCTCCGCCGCCTTGCGCTCGGCCTCCTCCTGCTTCTTCTTCTCGATCGCCGCGAGGCGGGCCTTCTCCTCGGCGGTCAGCTCCGACAGCAGGTCGCGCGCGTCGGCGAGCTTCTTCTGGACGGTGGACTTGGCCGTCCGCAGGTCGCTCTGCGACTCGTTGAGCGTCGCGAGGCTCTCGGTGGCCTCCTCCCGCTTCTCCATCGTCGCCGTCTGCTCGGCGAAGTAGTCGTCGACCGCCGACTTCTGGGTGCTGGTGAGCCGCCCCATGAGCTGGGTCTGGTCGAAGTAGTCCTGCGGTGAGTCCGCGAGCAGGAAGGTGGCGGTGTCGGGGGCGGCGGCGCCGGTGCGGTACTGGGCGGCGGCGTAGGAACCCAGTTCCTCGCGCGCGTCGTTGAGCTTCTGGGTGCGCTGGGCCACGTCGTCGAGGAGGGTGTCGACGCGCTTGCGCTGCTTCGCGGTCTTCTCCTTGGCCGCGTTGTACTTCTCGGTCGCCGACTCCGCCTGGCGGTAGAGGTCGTCGACCTTCTTCTCGACCTCCTCGAGGCTCGGCCGGTCGTCGTCCGAGGGGGCGGCGTTGGCCGTCTGCGAGAGCAGGGCGACGGAGGTGAGGGCGGCGGTGGCCAGGGCGGGGGTCCGTATACCGGCCATGCGGCCGCCCGCGGGACGCGACTTGCGGTGCGACGCCAAGGAGGCGACTCCTTCCATGCGCCGCCTACCGGGTTAGCTGTCGGGTTCGGGCGGGTGGTTCGGAAGGGTTGCCCTACGGCCGCTCCCACGAGAGGAGTGGGCCGATTCACCCCGGGGGGTCTGTGGGTCCCCGGCTCCGGCGGGTGCCACTCGGGCACGCCGGACTCGGCGGAGGCCGCGCGGCCCGGCGACGTTCGCCGGTGGGGGTCGTACGGCCCGCTGGGCACCGTAGCCAACTCGTGTGGCGGCTGTGAAGGTTGGTGGGTGATATGCCCGATACATTTTCGTGACCTTATCCGGAGCGTCGCTCACCGTGTCCGGCCTGGAATGGACCGTGACGGAATTCCGGTGAGCGCTCGTCCGTTGCCGATACGGGCGCCAGGGCCCGGCATCACGGAGCGTGGTGGCGGACCGGCGGTCCCGTGATGGGCATCCGGCCTCCGGTTGTCAGTGCGGCACCCTAGACTCGGAGAGCGATGAGCAGCCTCTTTGACGACAGCTTCCTGGCGGACCTCCAGGCCCAGCGCGGCCCCGCGGACGAGCCCCCGCCGCCGCCCGAGGACGATCACGTTCCGGAGCCGATTCCGGACGATCTGTTCGGCGGGAAGTTCGACGCGCCCCCGGACCGGGAGGCCTACTACCGCGACGGCGCCCCGCGCCCCGTCCTGGACTCCGCCGCGCTCCTGGACGGGCTGAACGACAACCAGCGCGCCGCCGTCGTGCACGCCGGTTCCCCCCTGCTCATCGTCGCCGGAGCCGGTTCCGGCAAGACCCGGGTGCTCACCCACCGCATCGCCTATCTGCTCGCCGACCGGGATGTGCACCCCGGGCAGATCCTCGCGATCACCTTCACCAACAAGGCCGCGGGCGAGATGAAGGAGCGCGTCGAGCAGCTCGTCGGCCCGCGCGCGAGCGCGATGTGGGTGATGACGTTCCACAGCGCCTGTGTGCGCATCCTGCGCCGGGAGAGCAAGCGGCTCGGCTTCACCTCGTCCTTCTCGATCTACGACGCCGCCGACTCCAAGCGTCTGATGGCCCTGGTCTGCCGTGACCTGGACCTCGACCCCAAGCGCTTCCCGCCCAAGTCCTTCAGCGCCAAGATCAGCAACCTGAAGAACGAGCTGATCGACGAGGAGGACTTCGCCGCCCAGGCCACCGACGGCTTCGAGAAGACCCTCGCCCAGGCCTACGCCCTGTACCAGTCGCGGCTGCGCGAGGCCAACGCCCTCGACTTCGACGACCTGATCATGACGACGGTCAACCTGCTGCGCGCCTTCCCGGACGTCGCCGAGCACTACCGCCGCCGCTTCCGGCACGTCCTGGTCGACGAGTACCAGGACACCAACCACGCCCAGTACGCCCTGGTGCGCGAGCTGGTCGGCACCTCGGAGCACCCCGTCGACGTGCCGCCCGAGGCCGAGATCCCGCCCGCCGAGCTGTGCGTGGTCGGTGACGCCGACCAGTCGATCTACGCCTTCCGCGGCGCGACCATCCGCAACATCCTCCAGTTCGAGGAGGACTACCCGGACGCGACGACGATTTTGCTGGAGCAGAACTACCGCTCCACCCAGACCATCCTCACCGTCGCCAACGCCGTGATCGAGCGCAACGAGTCCCGCCGCCCCAAGAACCTGTGGACCAACGCGGGCGCGGGAGCGCGCATCACCGGCTATGTCGCCGACACCGAGCACGACGAGGCGCAGTTCGTCGCCGAGGAGATAGACCGCCTCACCGACGCGGGCGAGGCGAAGGCCGGGGACGTCGCCGTCTTCTACCGTACGAACGCCCAGTCCCGTGTCTTCGAAGAGGTCTTCATCCGCGTCGGCCTGCCCTACAAGGTCGTCGGCGGCGTCCGCTTCTACGAGCGCAAGGAGGTCCGGGACGTCCTCGCCTACCTGCGGGTGCTCGCCAACCCCGAGGACTCCGTCCCGCTGCGCCGCATCCTCAACGTCCCCAAGCGCGGCATCGGCGACCGTGCCGAGGCCATGATCGACGCGCTCGCCCAGCGCGAGAAGATCAGCTTCCCGCAGGCGCTGCGCCGCGTCGACGAGGCGTACGGCATGGCCGCCCGGTCGACCAACGCCGTCAAGCGGTTCAACACGCTGATGGAGGACCTCCGTACGATCGTCGAGTCCGGCGCGGGACCCGCGACCATCCTGGAGGCGGTGCTCGAACGCACCGGCTATCTGGCCGAGTTGCAGAACTCCACCGACCCGCAGGACGAGACCCGTATCGAGAACCTCCAGGAACTCGCCGCCGTCGCCATGGAGTTCGAGCAGGAGCGCGCGGAGGGCGAGTCGGGCACGCTGGCCGACTTCCTGGAGCAGGTCGCCCTGGTCGCCGACTCCGACCAGATCCCCGACGAGGAGGACGGCGACGGCGTCATCACCCTGATGACCCTGCACACCGCCAAGGGCCTCGAATTCCCGGTCGTCTTCCTGACCGGCATGGAGGACGGCGTCTTCCCGCACATGCGCGCCCTCGGCCAGACCAAGGAGCTGGAGGAGGAGCGCCGCCTCGCCTACGTCGGCATCACCCGCGCGCGCGAGCGGCTCTACCTCACGCGGTCGGCGATGCGCAGCGCCTGGGGGCAGCCGCAGTACAACCCGCCCTCGCGCTTCCTGGAGGAGATCCCCGGCCACCACGTCGACTGGAAGCGGACCGGCGCCTCCGGGGCCCCGGCGGGTCCGGTCTCGGGCGTGGCCGCCTCCCTGTCGTCGTCGAGGTCGCGTTCCTCGGCGTCGGGGGCGTCCGGGTTCGCCACCGACAGGAAGCCGGTGATCGCACTCGCGGTCGGTGACCGGGTGACCCACGACCAGTTCGGGCTCGGCACGGTGGTCGCGTTGAAGGGCACCGGCGAGAAGGCCGAGGCGTCGATCGACTTCGGCGACGGCAAGGCCAAGCGGCTGCTGCTGCGGTACGCGCCGGTGGAGAAGCTGTAGCGCGAGCCGTCGGGTGAGCCCTCACACCGGGGGCTCACCGAGGGCCGAGGGCTTACCGAGGGCCGGGGGCTCACCGAGCGGAAGCGGAACGTTACGGCGGATGCGTGACGGCGGACGCGCTACGACGGGTCGAGCCCGTGGCTGCGCAGCCAGGCCAGCGGGTCGATCGCCGAACCGCCGCCGGGCCGGACCTCGAAGTGCAGGTGCGGGCCGGTGGAGTTGCCGGAGTTGCCGGAGAACGCGATCGGGTCGCCCGCCTTGACGGTCGTACCGGAGGCGACCTGGTAGCTGGAGAGGTGGCAGTACCACGTCTCCGTGCCGTCCATCGCGGTCACGATCATCATGTTGCCGTAGGCGCTGTTGTACTCGGTGCGCACGGTGCCGTCGGTCGCGGCCATCACGGTCGAGCCGTAGGAGACGGGGAAGTCGATGCCGGTGTGCACGGACATCCAGTTGATGCCCGCCTGGCCGAAGTAGGCGCTCAGCCCGTGGTTCGCGACAGGCAGGGCGAACTTCGGGCGCAGCCGCTCCTTGCGCGCCGCCTCCGCCGCCGCCCGCTTCTGCTCGGCCTCCTGCTGCGCCTTGAGGTCGATGCGCTCCTGGGTGCGGCTGACCCGGTCGCCGAAGTCGTTCGCGTCGGCGGTGAGGGACTCCAGCTGGGTGCCCAGTTTGTCGTTCGCGGTGGTCGGTTTCACCGGCTGCGCGTCCGCGGCGGTCGCGGGCGCCTCCTGGTCGTCCTCGCTGAAACCGCTGACCGAGGCGGCGGCGATTCCCGCCACGCCCATGACACACGCCGAGGGCACGGCGACCGTCAGCAGCGCGGAGCGCTTGGCGGGGGGACGGCGGCGGGAGCGGGAGGCGCGGGCGGCGGCCCGGCCGACGGGGGCCGGTGCGACCTCTTCCTGGTCGTCGAGGAGCGGCTCCACCGGTGTGTCCACGGCGGGCAGTTCACCGGTGCGGCTCAACTCGGTGTCGTCGGGGTCGGTTTCCGGGTGGGCGGCGGGCGCCCCGGTATCAGGGAAGTCCTCGTGGCCCTGCGCCATGTCGTGGGCGGTGCCTTCGGAGTTCCACTGCGTGGCGTCGTAGGCACCGGTGTCGAAGGCCTGGGTGCCCCACTCCCACTGCTGGGTCTGGTCGGCGGCCGGTGCGGCGGACGGGTCGGGCTGGAGCCAGGCGCTCGCGTCCCACTGGCCGCTGGTGTCGTTGCCCGTCGTCTGCTGGGGGATGCCGCCGAGCTGCTGGTGGTCACCCGTCCAGGTGGTGGTGTCGTAGGCGCCGGTGTCGTAGGCGGCCTGGTGCTGGGCCGCGTACGGGTCGTAGTTCAGCGTCTGATGGCTGCCGGTGGCCCACTGGGTGGCGTCGTACGCGCCGGTGGCCTGGCTGTAGTCCGGGAGGGCGCCGAAGAGGGGGTCGGCCGAGAAGGTCGCGGTGGTGTGGCCCGTGGCGCCGTAACCACCGTCAAAACCAGTGGCGTTGTGGTCGCTGTACGTGGTGAAGTCACCGTACTGGGCTTCCTGGCCGCCATAGGACGCGTAGTGCGCGGAGGCGGCGTCGGAAGCCGGAGCCGGGGAGGTCATGATCCCCGACGGGTGACGGTCGTTCACCAACTTCTCTTTCGCCTCGACAACAGGGGCTGCCAGAGCAGTGCGGCGACTGTACCCGGCGGTACGCGGGCACGACAATCTTCAGCAGGTTTCCCGCCAGCAGGAAACGGGCATTCGGCCGTGTTTTGGCGTCCCTGGACGCAGGCTTGGCTTTGTGTTCGAAGGGTGTTCGACTATCGGTCGCCGTCCATGCCGGTCCGGCGACCCGTTTCTACGCCACCGTGAGACCGTCCGTGGCCGCCGCGCCGGTGCCGGAGTCCGCCGGAGTCGCGGGCGCGTCGTCTAGGGCCTGCCGTATGCGGGCCGCCACCGCCGGATGCACGGGCAGGGCGAGATGTCCGATGCCGGTGACCTGCACGTTTACGGCGGGCAGGTCGGGGTGGTCGAGACGGGCCGCCTCCGGGGGGTCCATCAGATGGTCCAGATCGCTCCAGAAGCTGACGAACTGGGTGCGGCACCCCGGCGCGGGGCCGGACAGCTCGTCCATCAGCTGGGAACCGGGGCGCATCTGGCGCACAACGGGGTGTGCGTTCGCCAGTGGTACAACCCGTGTACCCGAGTGCGGCGTGCCGAGCGTGACCAAGGTGCGCACGCGCGTGTCGCCGCCGAGCCGCTGGACGTAGTAGCGCGCGATCAGGCCGCCCAGGCTGTGTCCCACCACGTCGACCCGGTCGCTGCCCGTGCGTCGGCAGATCTCCTCTATGTGCCGTCCGAGCAGCGCGGCGGCGGTGCGGACGTCGCAGGTCAGCGGGGAGTAGTTGAGCGACTCCAGCTGCTGCCTGCCGTGCTGGGCGAGGGAGCGGCGCAGCAGGACGAAGACCGAGCGGTTGTCTATGAAGCCGTGCAGCAGCACGACGGGGGGCCGGGCTTCGGTCGGCAGCTGTTTCGTGTCGCCCGACGGGGACGGCTCGGCGTCCCCGGACCTGCGCTCCTGGACGATGCCGGAGGGGTAGAGGAGGAGGTGGCCCGCGAGGATGGCGATCTCCAGCGCCGTCGCCTTCAGCAGGGCCATGGAGAGTCCGGCCAGTCTCGAGGGCAGCAGCCTGGAGGCGGAGAGCGGCAGCTTGAGGGGGAGCAGGCTGTTGAGGGGGAGCAGACCAAGGGGCGGCAGCCCGGTGACCTTCATGGCCGACCTCCTGTCGGCACGCCGGAGTACGGCTCTGTCCCCCGTGTGCCCTCATGGGAAGCCGCGGGCTCTGCCCGGCCCGTATGACTGTGCCGAAGGCGACTGTGCCGAGGCGCCGCACCACCACGGCGCGCGGCCTGCGGCCCGGTGGTGCGGCGACCTCGTAGCGGCTCCCGTGGCGCGTGTTCCTGCCGTGCGGGCTCGGAACGGTGCGCGGCGAATGTGTCCCACCGTGTGATTTCCCCCTCCCTGCGCACCGTGAAACTGCCGGTTGCGGGATGCTGGGGATAACGTTCGTTCACTTCCCCGCCCGATGGGGTGCGGGGCGTCCGCCGTGAATGAGTGGTACGCGCCACATGTACGGCATGCGCGATGTGTGCGGTACTTGTCGGTACGGAGGATGTAGTCGCTTCATGGAGGCAGTGATGGGTGTGGCAGCCGGTCCGATCCGCGTGGTGGTGGCCAAGCCGGGGCTCGACGGCCACGATCGCGGGGCAAAGGTCATCGCACGGGCGCTGCGGGACGCCGGTATGGAGGTCATCTACACCGGGCTCCACCAGACTCCCGAGCAGATCGTCGACACCGCGATCCAGGAGGACGCCGACGCGATCGGCCTGTCCATCCTCTCCGGTGCGCACAACACGCTCTTCGCGGCCGTGATCGCGCTGCTGAAGGAGCGCGACGCCGAGGACATCCTGGTCTTCGGCGGCGGCATCATCCCCGAGGCGGACATCCCTCCGCTGAAGGAACAGGGCGTCGCCGAGATCTTCACCCCCGGTGCGACCACGGCCTCGATCGTGGACTGGGTCCGGTCGAACGTGCGTCAGCCCGCCGGGGCGTAGCCGCTCCGGTGGCCGGGACGGGTGCGGTGCCCTGCGTCGGCAGGGTGCCGTCCACACCCGGTGACCCGCCGTTACCGCGCTCCCAGTTCCGCCAGCATCGTCCCCCGCAGCCGCAGGGTCGTGACCAGGCGCTGGAACGCTTCCGCCCAGTACCCACCGGCCCCCGGTGACGCGTCCTCCGGTTCCTCCGGGACGGCCAGCAGTCCGTCCAGCCGGGTCGCCTCGGACGGGTCGAGGCAGCGCTCGGCCAGCCCCATCACTCCGCTGAAACTCCATGGGTAACTCCCCGCGTCCCGCGCGATGTTGAGCGCGTCGACCACCGACCGCCCGAGCGGCCCGGACCACGGCACCGCACAGACGCCGAGCAGTTGGAACGCCTCCGACAGTCCGTGCGTCGCGATGAAACCGGCCACCCAGTCGGCCCGTTCCCCGGCGCCGAGCGTGCCGAGCAGCTTCGCCCGCTCGGCCAGCGACACCGCCCCGGGCCCGCCCGCCTCCGGCGCCGCGGGTGTGCCGAGCAGCGCCCGCGACCACTCGGCGTTCCGCTGCCGCACGGCGGCCCGGCACCACGCCGCGTGCAGTTCGCCCCGCCAGTCGTCCGCGACCGGCAGCGCCACGATCTCCTCGGGCGTACGTCCGCCCAGCCGCCCCGGCCAGCTGCCGAGCGGGGCCGCCTCCACCAACTGTCCAAGCCACCAGGACCGTTCCCCCCGTCCCGACGGAGCTTTGGCCACTACACCGTCCCGCTCCATGCTCGCGTCGCACTCGTGCGGCGCCTCAACGGCTATGACCGGGGCGTCGCCCGTGTGATCGATGGCCACACACGCCCCCGCCCGGACCGCCATCCGCGCGGCCAGCGCCGAACCGGGCAGCGCGGACAGCAACTCGGCCGCCGTGGCGCGGACGTTCCGGCTGCGGTCGGCGAGCGCCTGCTCCAGGAACGGCTCGTCGTCGGGGCCGAGGCCGGTGCGCAGCGAGTCGAGGAACATCAGCCGGTCCTCGGCCCGCTCCGTCGACCAGGTCGACGTCAGCAGCTCGCGCGCGGCGGCGGGTTCACGGGCGCGGAGCGCGGCGAGCAGCGCGACCCGCTCGGCGAACAGGCCCTCCTGCCACACCTGTTCCACCTGACCGGTGTCCTCCAGATGCGGCAGCGTCGCGCCCCCGCCGGGGGCCGAGCGCAGCGCGAACCGCCAGTCCGGGTTGAACCGGGCCAGCCACAGGGCGCGCGGCCCCGCGAACGTCAGCGCCGCGGGCCGCAGGTCCGTACGGCCCCGGGCCGCGTCCAGCAGGGCGGGCAGCGACTGCGGCGGGGCCGCGAAACCACGGGCGTTGGCCGCCGCCAGCCACTGCGGCAGCAGCTCCATCAAGTCCGGCGCGGTGCCCCGACGGCCGCCGCCGCCCGCGCCGGGGCGGTCGGTGAGCAGCATCGCGAGCCTGCGGGCCGCGGCGTCGGGCAGCGGGCTTCTGGAATCCTCCGGCGCCGGTTCCGGACGCCGCGCCGCCCGCGCGGGCCGCAGCCCGGCCCGCCGCCGTACGGTCTCCACGGCCGCCGCGTCCAGCAGGGCCAGCGGTGCCTCCCGGCCCGGCGGGGCGCCGGGCGGGGTGCGCCGGTCGGTGCCGAGCAGCGCGGTGGTGACGAGTTCCTCCCAGGCGGTGCCCGGGGCGGGCGTGTCCGTGGGAGCGGAGGTGCTGGTCACGGGGTTCCTTTCCGTCCGGTTCGGCTGTCGGTGCGGTGACGCTGGGCGTCGGGTGTCCTGGGCGGCGGGCCGGTCAGCACAGCGGGACCGCCGCGCCCGCGTCCTGGGGCCAGGCCGCCAGAGGGGTGAAGCCCTGGTGGCCGCACTCGCCGAAGACCTTGACCGGGGCGCCCCCGGAGAGGGCGACGAGCCGCCACAGGCCGGGGCGGGAACGCGCCGAAGGGGTCAGCGGCAGCGCCGCGTCCGCGTCGGCGTCCGCGAGCTGCCAGGACTCGCCGTCCGGCGTCGGTATGACCCGGTCCAGCGTCACCGGCACGGAGTCCAGCCAGGGGTCGGCGCGCAGCGCCTCGCCGTAACGGGCCGCCGCCTCGGCCGTCGACACCCCGGGGGGCCGTATCGGCACCGGCGCGGGCGGGCTGAACTGCTCACCCAGGGCCGCCCGGACCTGCCCGGCGCCCGGATAGGAGGACACCTCCGCGTCCAGCGCCAGCCCCACCGGCAGCGCCAGCTCCGGGGCGCGGCCCGCCGCGCCGTAGGAGAGGAGCAGCGCCGTACGGCCGGAGTCGGCGCCGTGCAGCCAGATACGGCGGGTGGTCAGCTTGCTGTCGGCGGTGTCGTACTGGGCGAGGACCAGCCAGCGGTCACGCAGCGGCGGTCCGTCCGCCGAGGCGGGCAGGCCGACCCGGGAGCGGACCGTCGCCGCCAGCTCCTCCGGCAGCCCCTCCCTCCGCAGCCAGCCCTGGTCGAGGAGGTGGAGCAGCGCGCACTCCTCCAGCAGCCGCACCGGCCAGCCCGGCCCGGACCCGGGTATCGCCCCCAACTCCCGCACCCGCGCCGCCAGTCCGGACGCCTGGGCGTCGACCATGCGGGCCGCGGTCTCCTCCCACAGCCCGTATCCCGCCTGCTCCGCCGCGGCCAGACCGCCGCGCAGCAGATCGGCAAGGCGCTGCTCCAGCTCCGTGGCGCCCGCGGTGACCCGCGCCGCCCGGCGCTCGGCCCGGCGCCGCGCCGCCTCCGGATCACCCGGCCCCGACCCGGAACCCCCGGCGTCCGCGGTCCGCTTGTCCTCCGCCCGCTTCCTTCTCCCCGCTATCCACTGCTCGGCCCAGTCCGGCGGCTGCTGCGCACCCGGCACCGCGACCTCGCCACCGGCCCAGAGCAGCAGCAGCCCGAGCGCGTGCTTGCACGGGAACTTCCGGCTCGGACAACTGCACTTGTACGCGGGGCCGGACGCGTCCGCGATGTCGACGATCGTCTGATACGGCTTGCTGCCGCTGCCCTTGCACTGTCCCCATACCGTCCCCTCGTCGGAACTCCCCGCCTCGGACCACGGCCCGGCCGCTCCGAGTTTGCTGCCCGCCTTGCGTGACGCGGTGTCAGGCGCCAGCGCCAGCACCTGGTCCGCAATCCAGCGCACCCCCTGCTGAGTCATGCCATCGAAGGTAGATCCCCCCACTGACAATCGACCCTGCCAGCGCATCGCCGCAGGTCAGAGCGATTGTCAGTGGGATGGTGCACGGTGGACACCAGATCCGAACCGGCCGAGCTGGAGGGGGCCTCAGCCATGTCTGTGTCCGTTGAACCGACGTCCGTACAAGCGCGGGAAAGTGAGCGGGCCGAAGCGTTGCGGCCGCACGCCGAGGACGCCTTCGCGGCCGAACTCGCCGCGCTGGCCTCGCAGGACGACCGTCCGCGCCCGGCCCGCTGGAAGATGTCGCCGTGGGCCGTGGCGACGTATCTGCTCGGCGGCACCCTGCCGGACGGCACGGTGATCACACCGAAGTACGTGGGCCCGCGCCGTATCGTCGAGGTCGCCGTCACCACGCTCGCCACCGACCGCGCCCTGCTGCTGCTCGGCGTCCCCGGCACCGCCAAGACCTGGGTGTCGGAGCATCTGGCCGCCGCCGTCAGCGGGGACTCGACCCTGCTGGTGCAGGGCACGGCGGGCACACCGGAGGAGGCGATCCGGTACGGCTGGAACTACGCGCAACTGCTCGCCCACGGCCCGAGCCGCGACGCCCTCGTGCCCAGCCCCGTGATGCGGGCGATGGCCGAGGGGATGACGGCCCGGGTCGAGGAGCTGACCCGGATCCCGGCCGATGTGCAGGACACGCTGATCACGATCCTGTCGGAGAAGACCCTGCCGATACCGGAACTGGGCCAGGAGGTGCAGGCGGTCCGCGGCTTCAACCTGATCGCCACCGCCAACGACCGCGACCGCGGTGTCAACGACCTGTCCAGCGCGCTGCGCCGCCGCTTCAACACGGTGGTGCTGCCGCTGCCGGAGAGCGTGGAGGCGGAGGTCGACATCGTCTCGCGGCGCGTCGACCAGATCGGCCGCTCCCTCGACCTGCCCGCCGTGCCCGAGGGCGTCGACGAGATCCGCCGGGTCGTCACCGTCTTCCGCGAGCTGCGCGACGGTGTCACCTCCGACGGGCGTACGAAGGTGAAGTCGCCCAGCGGCACGCTGTCCACCGCCGAGGCCATCTCCGTCGTCACCAACGGCCTCGCGCTGGCCGCCCACTTCGGTGACGGCGTGCTGCGGCCCGGCGATGTCGCCGCGGGCATCCTCGGGGCCGTCGTCCGTGACCCGGCGGCGGACCGCGTCGTCTGGCAGGAGTACCTGGAGGCGGTCGTCCGTGAGCGCGACGGCTGGAAGGACTTCTACCGGGCCTGCCGGGAGGTGAGCGCATGACCCGCGCGCTGTGCACGGCACATGAAGGGGACGACCTGGGCTGGCCCAAGCCCAAACCCAAAGGGGGACGGTGTGAGCGGAGCTGAGGAGAGCGCGGGCGGCGGCACCGCGGCGCGACCGCTGCTGCTCGGCGTACGGCACCACGGGCCCGGTTCGGCGCGGGCGGTGCGGGCCGCGCTGGCGGCGGCGCGGCCCCGGGTCGTGCTGATCGAGGGCCCGCCCGAGGCCGACGCGCTGATCCCGCTGGCCGCCGACGAGGAGATGCGGCCCCCGGTCGCCCTCCTCGCCCACGCCGTCGACGAGCCCGGCCGCTCGGCGTTCTGGCCGCTGGCCGAGTTCTCCCCGGAGTGGGTCGCCATCCGCTGGGCCCTGGAGCACGGCGTGCCCGCCCGGTTCATCGACCTTCCGGCGGCCCATTCGCTGGCGTGGGGGAGAGGAGACATGCCCGACGCGCCCGACGCGCCCGACGCGCCCGAGGAGCGGACGGGCGGCGACGCGGGCGACGCGGATGAGGCCGACGCCCAGGACGCGGGAGGAGCCGACGTCCGCGTGGACCCGCTCGCCGTGCTCGCCGAGACAGCCGGGTACGACGACCCCGAGCGCTGGTGGGAGGACGTCGTCGAGCACCGGGGCCTGGGCGCGGGGGACGCGTACGCGCCGTTCACCGTGCTGGAGGAGGCGATGGGGGCGCTGCGGGAGGCGTACGGCAGCGGGGGTGACGACCGTGACCTGGTGCGCGAGGCCCATATGCGTCTCCAGATGCGGGCGGCGCAGCGCGAGTTCGGCGAGGACGTGGCCGTGGTGTGCGGGGCCTGGCACGTGCCCGCGCTGCGCCGGAAGACCACCGTCGCCGCCGACCGGGCGCTGCTGAAGGGGCTGCCCAAGGTCAAGACGGACATGACCTGGGTGCCGTGGACGCACCGCAGGCTGGCGCGGGCCAGCGGGTACGGCGCGGGCATCGACTCGCCGGGCTGGTACGGACATCTGTTCGGCGCGCCGGACCGGCCGGTGGAACGGTGGCTGACCAAGGTGGCGGGGCTCCTGCGGGAGGAGGACCGGATCGTGTCCTCGGCGCATGTCATCGAGGCGGTGCGGCTGGCCGAGACGCTCGCCGCGATGCGCGGGCGCCCGCTGCCCGGCCTGAGCGAGATGACGGACGCCGTGCGCGCGGTGATGTGCGAGGGCTCGGACGTGCCGCTGGGGCTCGTGCACGACCGGCTGGTCGTCGGGGACGTGCTGGGGGAGGTGCCGCCGTCGGCGCCCGCGGTGCCGCTGCAGCGGGACCTGACCCGGTCGCAGCGCAGGCTGCGGCTCAAGCCGGAGGCGCTGGAGCGGGAACTCGAGCTGGACCTGCGCAAGGAGACCGACGGCGAGCGCAGCAGACTGCTCCACCGGCTGCGGCTGCTGGGCATCGGGTGGGGTGAACCGGCGTCCTCGCGCGGCAGCACGGGCACGTTCCGGGAGACCTGGCGGCTGCGCTGGGAGCCCGAGCTGTCCGTGCGGGTCGCGGAGGCGGGGGTGTGGGGGACGACCGTGCTCACCGCCGCGACCGCCAAGGCGGAGGCCGACGCCACCGCCGCGCAGCACCTCGCCGACGTCACCGCGCTCGCCGAGCGCTGTCTGCTGGCCGACCTGGCGCAGGCGCTGCCCGCGGTGATGCGGATCCTCGCCGACCGTGCCGCCCTGGACGCGGACGTGGGCCATCTCGCCCAGGCGCTGCCCGCGCTGGTGCGTTCCCTGCGGTACGGCGATGTGCGGGGCACGGACCTCGGTGCGCTCGCCGAGGTCGCCGCCGGTCTCGCCGAGCGGGTCTTCGTCGGGCTGCCCCCGGCCTGCGCCGCCCTCGACGCGGACGCCGCCGAGGAGATGCGGCGCCATGTGGACGCGGTGCACGGGGCGGTGGGGCTGCTCGGGGAGGCGGCGCAGACCTCCGCGCCGCGCCACGCCGGACTGCGCGGACGGTGGCACGGGGTGCTGCGGGTGCTGTCCGCGCGGGACACCGTGCCGGGGGTGATCCGGGGGCGGGCCGTACGGCTGCTGCTGGACGACGGCGAGCTGGAGCAGGGCGACGCGGCGCGGCTGATGGGCCTCGCGCTGTCCCCGGGGACACCGCCGCCGGACGCCGCCGCGTGGATCGAGGGGTTCGTCGGCGGAGGCGGCGGCGGGATGCTGCTCGTGCACGACGAGCGGCTGCTCGGGCTGGTCGACGGCTGGCTGACGAGCGTGTCGGCCGAGGCGTTCACGGACGTGCTGCCCCTGCTGCGGCGCACGTTCTCGGCGTACGAACCGGGCGTGCGCAGAACGCTCGGCGAGCTGGTGCGGCGCGCGCCCGGGCATCGGCAGCGCGCGGTGGCCAGGACCGCCGGGACACCCGGCTTCGGCGCGGAGCTGGACGCCGCGCGGGCGGACGCCGTGCTGCCCGTGGTGCGGCTGCTGCTGGGGCTGGACGAGGCCACCGGGCCGACGGGACGTACGGACGACGGGCTTGTGGAGGTGGGGGCATGACGGCCGAGGTGGTGGACGCCGGGCGGGAGCGGCTCAGGCGGTGGCGGATGGTGCTCGGGGGCGACACCGCGGACGGGATCGGATGCGGGCTGACCGGGACGGACGCCGCGATGGACGGCGCGCTCAGCGCGTTGTACGGGAAGGGCGACAAACCCCAGTCGGGCAAGGACCGTTCGGCGGGGCTCGGGGCGTCGGCACCGTCCGTGGCGCGCTGGCTCGGGGACATCCGCACCTACTTCCCGTCGTCCGTCGTCCAGGTCATGCAGCGGGACGCGATCGACCGGCTCGGGCTGTCCACGCTGCTCCTCGAGCCGGAGATGCTGGAGGCGGTGGAGGCCGACGTGCACCTCGTCGGGACGCTGCTCTCCCTCAACAAGGCGATGCCGGAGACGACCAAGGAGACGGCACGCGCCGTCGTGCGCAAGGTCGTCGAGGACCTGGAGAAGCGGCTCGCCACCCGCACCCGGGCGACCCTCACCGGCGCCCTGGACCGCAGCGCCCGCATCAACCGGCCCCGCCACCACGACATCGACTGGAACCGTACGATCGCGGCCAACCTCAAGCACTATCTGCCCGAGTACCGCACGATCGTGCCGGAGCGGCTCATCGGATACGGCCGTGCCTCCCAGTCCGTGAAGAAGGAAGTCATCCTCTGCATCGACCAGTCGGGGTCGATGGCGGCGTCCGTGGTGTACGCGTCGGTGTTCGGGGCGGTGCTGGCGTCGATGCGGTCGATCAGCACCCGGCTGGTCGTCTTCGACACGGCGGTGGTCGACCTCACCGACCAGCTCGACGACCCGGTGGACGTCCTCTTCGGCACCCAGCTCGGCGGCGGTACGGACATCAACCGGGCGCTGGCGTACTGCCAGTCGCAGATCACCCGGCCCGCCGAGACGGTCGTCGTGCTGATCAGCGACCTCTACGAAGGGGGCATCCGCAACGAGATGCTGAAGCGGGTCGCGGCGATGAAGGCGTCCGGGGTGCAGTTCGTGACGCTGCTCGCGTTGTCGGACGAGGGGGCACCGGCGTACGACCGGGAGCACGCCGCCGCGCTCGCGGGGCTCGGCGCACCGGCCTTCGCCTGTACGCCCGATCTGTTCCCGGAGGTGATGGCGGCGGCCATCGAGAAGCGTCCGCTTCCGATACCGGACGTGGCCTAGGCCCAATGCCGTTGTTTTAGCCTGCGGGCGTACGCTGCTGCGTAGTGCTTCCCGGGGGTGGTGCGGGTGTCTGCGGATATCGGCGAGTTATCGGGGCT
>NZ_JBHVMS010000013.1:0-282913 GCF_042796855.1 Streptomyces sp. NPDC057877 | reverse complement strand
CACGTCCGCGTCTTCCCCCTGTCCAACTGGACCGAGCTGGACGTCTGGCAGTACATCGCCCGCGAAGGCATCGAACTGCCGGAGATCTACTACGCCCATGACCGCGAGGTCTTCCGGCGGGACGGGATGTGGCTGACGGCTGGTGAGTGGGGTGGGCCCCGCGCTTCGGAGACGGTCGAGAAGCGGCAGGTCCGGTACCGCACCGTCGGGGACATGTCCTGCACCGGCGCCGTCGACTCCGACGCCGACACCATCGAGAAGGTGATCACCGAGATCGCCGCCTCCCGCCTCACCGAGCGGGGCGCGACCCGCGCCGACGACAAGCTGTCCGAGGCCGCGATGGAAGACCGCAAGCGCGAGGGGTACTTCTGAGCATGAGCACCACCACGACCGTCGACACCCTGCGGTTCGCCACCGCCGGTTCCGTCGACGACGGCAAGTCCACCCTCGTCGGACGCCTGCTGCACGACTCCAAGTCGGTCCTCACCGACCAACTGGAGGCCGTGGAGCGTGCCTCCGCCTCCCGGGGCCAGGAGGGCCCGGACCTCGCGCTGCTGACCGACGGCCTGCGCGCCGAGCGCGAGCAGGGCATCACCATCGACGTGGCCTACCGCTACTTCGCCACCCCCAGGCGCCGCTTCATCCTCGCCGACACCCCCGGCCACGTGCAGTACACCCGCAACATGGTCACCGGCGCCTCCACCGCCGAACTGACCGTCATCCTCGTGGACGCCCGCAACGGCGTCGTCGAGCAGACCCGCCGCCACGCCGCCATCGCCGCCCTGCTGCGCGTCCCGCACGTCGTGCTCGCCGTCAACAAGATGGACCTGGTCGGCTACGAGGAGTCCGTGTTCGCCGCCATCACCGAGGAGTTCGGGCGGCTCGCGGACGAGTTGGGGCTGCCCGGCTGTACACCGATCCCCGTCTCGGCGCTGGCCGGTGACAACGTCGTCGACCGGTCCCCGCGGATGGCGTGGTACCAGGGTCCGGCCCTGCTGGAGTTCCTGGAGAGCGTGCCGGTCGGCGGCGCGCGGGCGGACGCTCCGGCCCGCTTCCCCGTCCAGTACGTGATCCGGCACGGCGAAGTCCGCCAGTACGCGGGCCAGTTGGTGTCCGGCACGCTGCGCGTCGGCGACCGGGTGACCGTGCATCCGTCCGGCGTGACCTCGGAGATCACCGGCATCGACGTGCTCGGCGAGGAGGTGCGGGCGGCGTACGCGCCGCAGTCGATCGGGGTGCGGCTGGCCGACCAGCGGGACATCGCACGCGGGGACATGCTCACCGCCGGGGTCGACGCGCCCACGCTCACCCAGGACGTCCGGGCGGCGGTGTGCCATCTGGCCGAGCGTCCGCTGCGGGTCGGCGACCGGGTGCTGCTGCGGCACACCACGCGGACCGTCAAGGCGATCGTCAAGGACCTGGGCGGCGCGGGCGAGCTGGCCGCGAACGACCTGGGCCGCGCCGTCCTGCGCACCGCCGAGCCGCTCGCCCTCGACGACTACGCCGCCTCCCGCCGCACCGGCGCGTTCATCCTCATCGACCCGTCGGACGGGGCGACCCTCACGGCGGGCATGACCGATCTCGGTTCCCGAGCGTGAGCCGGGGTTTGGGCGCGTCCGTGCGGCCCGTGCGAGGCGGGCGTCTGCCCGCGCGGTACGGGGCGGGCCAGACGACGCCGGGACCGTCGTAGCCCTGTTCGGCCGCCGCGTGCAGGGTCCAGTGCGGGTCGTAGAGGTGCGGGCGGGCGAGGGCGCACAGGTCGGTGCGTCCGGCGAGGATCAGGGAGTTGACGTCGTCCCAGGACGAGATCGCCCCGACCGCGATCACCGCGACGCCCACCTCGTGCCGGATCCGGTCCGCGTACGGCGTCTGGTACGAGCGGCCGAACTCCGGCCGCTCGTCGGCGACCACCTGCCCGGTCGAGACGTCGATGGCGTCGGCGCCGTGCGCGGTGAAGGCGCGGGCGACGGCGACGGCGTCCTCGGCGGTCGTGCCGCCCTCCGCCCAGTCGGTGGCGGAGATCCGGACCGTCATGGGCCGGTCCTCGGGCCACACCGCCCGTACGGCGTCGAAGACCTCCAGCGGGAAGCGCAGCCGTCGGTCGAGTGAGCCGCCGTAGGCGTCGGTGCGGCGGTTGGTCAGCGGGGAGAGGAAGCCGGAGAGCAGATAGCCGTGCGCGCAGTGCAGTTCGAGCAGGTCGAACCCGGCGCGGGCGGCCCTGCGGGCGGCGGCCGTGAACTCCTCGCGCACCTCGGTGAGTTGGGGCCGGGTCAGCTCGCGCGGGGTCTGGCTGTCCGGCCGGTACGGCAGTGGGGAGGCGGCGACCAGCGGCCAGTTGCCGTCGGGCAGCGGCTCGTCCATGCCCTCCCACATCAGCTTGGTCGAGCCCTTGCGGCCCGAGTGGCCGAGCTGGACGCCGATCGCGGTGCCCGGGGCACGGGTGTGCACGAAGTCGGTGATCCGCCGCCAGGCCTCGGTCTGGCGGCCGTTCCAGAGACCGGCACACCCGGGGGTGATCCGGCCCCGCTCGCTGACGCACACCATCTCCGTCATCACCAGCCCCGCGCCGCCCAGGGCGCGGGCGCCGAGATGGACCAGGTGGAAGTCGCCGGGGACGCCGTCGGTCGCCGAGTACAGGTCCATGGGGGAGACGACGACCCGGTTGCGCAGGGTCAGACCGCGCAGTCGCAGCGGGGTGAACATCGGGGGCGTGCCGGGCGGGCAGCCGAACTCGCGCTCCACGGCCGCCGTGAAGTGGGCGTCGCGCAGCCGGAGGTTGTCGTGGGTGACGCGGCGGCTGCGGGTGAGCAGGTTGAAGGCGAACTGCCGGGGCGGCTGGTCGACGTACCGGGCCAGGTCCTCGAACCACTCCAGGCTGGCGCGGGCCGCGCGCTGGGTGGAGGCGACGACGGGTTTGCGTTCGGCCTCGTAGGCGGCGAGCGCCTCGGCCGTCGTCGGCTGCTCCTCCAGGCAGGCGGCGAGGGCGAGGGCGTCCTCCACGGCCAGCTTGGTGCCGGAGCCGATGGAGAAGTGGGCGGTGTGGGCGGCGTCGCCGAGCAGGACGACGTTGCCGTGCGACCAGCGGTGGTTGACGACCGTGCGGAAGGCGGTCCACGACGAGTTGTTGGAGCGCAGGGGGTGGCCGTCGAGGGCGTCGGCGAAGATCCTGGCGCAGCGGTCGGTCGACTCGTGCCCGTCGAGGTCCGCGAAGCCCGCCGCCCGCCATACCTCCTCGCGCATCTCGATGATCACGGTGGAGGCGTCGGGGGCGTAGGGGTAGCCGTGCAGTTGCATGAGGCCGTGTGCGGTCTCGGCGATCTCGAAGCGGAAGGCGTCGAAGGGGAAGTCGGTGGCCAGCCAGACGTAGCGGCAGCGGTGGCCGGTGACGTGGGGCCTGAAGGCGTCGGCGTAGGCCTCGCGGGTGGCGCTGTGCACTCCGTCTGCGGCGATGACCAGGTCATGCGTCTCGGACAGCCAGGTCGGGTAGGGGGCCTCGGAGTGGAAGCGGAGGTCCACGCCGAGGGTGCGGCAGCGGTCCTGGAGGATGTTGAGGAGGCGGTGGCGACCGAGCGCGGCGAAGCCGTGGCCTCCGGAGGTGTGGTGTGTGCCGCGGTGGGTGAGGTGGATGTCGTCCCAGCGGGTGAAGTGGGCTCGCAGGGCGTCGTAGACGACGGGGTCGGCGTGTTCGATGCCGCCGAGGGTCTCGTCGGAGAGGACGACTCCGAAGCCGAAGGTGTCTGTGGGGGTGTTGCGTTCCCAGACGGTGATGTGGCGGTGGGGGTTGAGTCTTTTCAGGAGGGCTGCGGCGTAGAGGCCGCCGGGGCCGCCGCCGATGATCGCTATGCGGTGGGGGTGGTTGTTCGCCGTTGGCGGGTGCGGGTGCGCTGGGGCTGGTCGCGCAGTCCCCCGCGCGCCTGAGGTGGGCATCCTCACCGTCCTTGCCATTGGGGAGGGCGCTTTTCCGCGAAGGCTCGGTGGAACTCCTCGTAGTCCTCGCCGTTCATCAGGAGGGCCTGTGTCGCCGCGTCCAGTTCGATGGCCGCCGCGAGTGGCATGTCCAGTTCCGCCGTCAGAAGGGCCTTCGTCTGGGCGTACGCCAGGGCCGGGCCCTCGGCCAGGCGGTGGGCCAGGGCTCCGGCGGCCTCGTCCGCGCGGCCCTCGTCGGTCAGTTCGCTGATCAGGCCGATGCGCTCGGCCTCGGGGGCGCGGACCGGGTCGCCCAGCATGAGGAGGCGGGTGGCGTGGCCGAGGCCGACGGCTCTCGGGAGCAGGTACGCGGCGCCCATGTCACCGCCGGACAGCCCGACGCGGGTGAAGAGGAAGGCGAACCGGGCGGTGGGGTCGGCGACGCGGAAGTCCGCCGCCAGGGCGAGGACCGCGCCCGCGCCCGCGGCCACGCCGTGCACCGCGGCGACCACCGGGAACGGGCACTCCCGGATCGCCCGTACGACCTGGCCGGTCATCCGGTTGAAGTCGAGGAGCTGGGCGGTGTCCATGGAGAGGGTGGCGCCGATGATCTCGTCCACGTCGCCGCCGGAGCAGAAGCCGCGCCCCTCGCCCGCCAGCACCAGGGCGCGCACGGACCGCTCCCGGGACAGCTCGGTGAGCAGGTCGCGCAGGTCGGCGTAGGCGCCGAAGGTGAGGGCGTTGAGCCGGTCGGGGCGGGTGAGGGTGACGGTGGCGACCGAGTCGGCGTGGTCGACGCGCAGGTGCTGCCAGCGGGGGGTGCGGGTGGCGGAGCCGGTGAAGGGACTCATGACGTGCGGCCTCCTCGGGCGGGCACGGTCTCACTGCGCTCTGTGCCATGAAGTTATCACCGGTCTGTGACTGTCGTCACGAGGGCGCGATACGTGGGGGTAGCACGTTTGTCACAAGGTCACCGGACGTCAATAACGCGGTAACAGCGGGACCGGCCGGGCGAGGCCGGGCGTTCACCGGGGTAGGCCGCCGGTGCGGGTCGCCCGTCGAGCGGTGACGTCGACGGGCCCCGTACCATTCATATCGTTGAAGGTAGGACAAAACCCTGCCGCCATGATCGGACCCCACCTTGCACGAACGCCCCTCCGCCTCAGCCTCCTGGCGCATCGCGCTGCCGCACTCCACCGCGGCCGTGCCGGTCGCCCGCGCTCTGGTCCGCACCGCGCTGACCGAGCTGGAGCACGGGGCCGACCGTGACACCGCGGAGCTGCTGACGGCGGAGCTGGTGGCCAACGCCGTGGAGCACACCACCGGCGAGGCCCCGATAGAGCTGGTGGTCGAGCTGCTGCCGACCGGCTGCCAGGTCGAGGTGCACGACCCGGACCCGGTGCCGCCCCGCGACCTCACCCGTCCGCCGGACGGCCCGCCCGACCCCTGGCAGGAGCACGGACGCGGGCTGCTGCTGATCCGCAGCCTCAGCTCGTCCTGCGGCCACCGCGCCACCGGCTCCGGCAAGGCGGTGTGGTTCCGGCTGGCCGTGGTGCCGCGCCAGCGGCGGTCGCGTCCGGCCTGAGGACCGGCGTCAGGCGAGGGTGGCCACCAGGAGCGCCTTGATGGTGTGCAGCCGGTTCTCCGCCTCGTCGAAGACGACCGAGTGGGCCGACTCGAAGACCTCGTCGGTGACCTCCAGGGAGTCCAGACCGTGGGTCTCGTGGATCTCCCGGCCGACCTTGGTGCCCAGGTCGTGGAAGGCGGGCAGGCAGTGCAGGAACCTCACGTCCGGGTTGCCGGTCGCCCGCAGCACGTCCATCGTGACGGCGTACGGCGCCAGGGCGGCGATGCGCTCGTCCCAGACCTCCTTCGGCTCCCCCATGGAGACCCAGACGTCGGTGGCGACGAAGTCGGCGCCGCGCACCCCGTCGGCCACCTCCTCGGTGAGGGTGATCCGGGCGCCGCTCTCCTCGGCGATCTTCCGGGCCCGGTCGACGATCTCCTGGGCGGGCCAGTAGGACTTCGGGGCGACGATCCGTACGTCCATGCCGAGCAGGGCGCCGGTGATCAGGTAGGAGTTGCCCATGTTGAAGCGGGCGTCGCCGAGGTAGGCGAAGGCGATCCCGGGAAGCGGCTTGGCACTGTGCTCGGTCATGGTGAGCACGTCGGCGAGCATCTGGGTGGGGTGCCAGTCGTCGGTGAGGCCGTTGTAGACCGGGACGCCCGCGTGGGCCGCCAGCTCCTCCACGGCCGCCTGCTCGTCGCCCCGGTACTGGATGGCGTCGAACATCCGGCCGAGGACCCGGGCGGTGTCCTTCACGGACTCCTTGTGGCCGAGCTGTGAGCCGGAGGGGTCGAGGTAGGTCGTCGAGGCGCCCTGGTCGGCGGCGGCGACCTCGAAGGCACAGCGGGTGCGGGTCGAGGTCTTGGCGAAGATCAGCGCGATGTTCCTGCCGCGCAGGTACGGCGTCTCCGTCCCGGCCTTCTTGGCGGCCTTCAGCTCGGCGGCCAGCTCGATCAGACCGCGCAGCTCCTCCCCGGTGAAGTCCAGCTCCTTGAGGAAGTGGCGGCCGGTGAGGGCGGTCGGGACTGTCGCCATGAGGGGGCTCCAGGGGGGCGGGGACAGAGACGATGGAAGTCTATACGACCATCGGCATTTCTATACAGGAGCTGTCTCTCCACAGCCGCCAGTTGTCACTACCGGTTCATACGGCGTCCCGCTGCACCGGACAGCTCATGCAGCGCGGACCGCCCCGGCCCCGCCCCAGCTCGCTGCCGGGGATCTCTATCACCTCGATGCCCTGCTTGCGCAGATGCGTGTTGGTCGTGGAGTTCCGTTCGTAGGCGACCACGACGCCCGGCTCGACGGCGAGCACGTTGCAGCCGTCGTCCCACTGCTCGCGCTCGGCGGCGTGCACGTCCTGGGTGGCGGTCAGCACCCGGATCTCGCTCAGGCCGAGCGCGGCGGCGATCGCGCGGTGCATGTGCTCCGGCGGATGGTCGGTGACCTTCAGTTCCTTGTCCCCGGCGCCCGGCTCGATGGTGTAGGAGCGGAGCATGCCGAGCCCGGCGTACTGGGTGAAGACATCGCCGTCGACCATCGTCATCACCGTGTCCAGATGCATCAGCGCGCGCCGCTTCGGCATGTCCAGGGCCACGATGGTGCGCGCGGAGCCCGCCGCGAACAGCTTGTGCGCGAGCATCTCCACGGCCTGCGGGGTGGTCCGCTCGCTCATGCCGATGAGGACGGCGCCGTTGCCGATGACGAGGACGTCCCCGCCCTCGATGGTGGAGGGGTAGTCCGCCTGCCCCTCCGACCAGAGGTGGAAGGCCTCGTCGCGGAACAGCGGGTGGTGCCGGTAGATCGCCTCGAAGTGCACCGTCTCGCGCTGCCGGGCGGGCCAGCGCATCGCGTTGATGGAGACGCCGTCGTATATCCAGGCGGAGGTGTCCCGGGTGAAGAGGTGGTTGGGCAGCGGGCCGAGCAGGAAGTCGTCCAGCTCCATGACGTGGAAGCGCACGGACGCCGGTTCCGCGTGGTGCGCCAGGAACTCGCGCTTGGTCATCCCGCCGACCAGGGCCTCGGTCAGCTCCCGGGCGGGCAGCGCCTCGAAGGCGGCGCGCAGATGGTCGGTGGCGAGCGGCCCGTACTCCTTCTCGTCGAAGACCCGGTCCAGGACGAGGGTCCTGGCCGCCGGGATGTCCAGGGCCTCGGTGAGCAGATCACCGAAGAGGTGCACGGTGACACCGCGGTCGCGCAGGACGTCCGCGAACCCGTCGTGCTCCGCGCGCGCCCTGCGTACCCACAGCACGTCGTCGAAGAGGAGCGCGTCCTTGTTGCTGGGGGTGAGCCGCTTCAGCTCCAGGTCCGGGCGGTGCAGGATGACGCGGCGCAGCCGCCCGGCCTCGGAGTCCACATGGAATGCCATGCCTCCATCCTGACCAATCGGGCGCCCGTTCACCCCTGTATCGGGAGAGGCCCGCGCCCCTCGGGCGCATCGAGGGGCGGGGGTGCGCACACGGCGGCCCGGGGATCACGGCGGGCCCGGGGCCGTGCTTCCCGTGCCCCTGACGCAGTACGCGTACGACGGGCGGTGAGACGTCACAGCGGGGCCGCGCCGCTCCTAGGCTCGGCGGGACGGCCCGAACAGGTCCGGACGAACGGGGAGAACGGGGAGAGTGTGTGAGCCCTGACGCGTTGATCACCCACTTCGTGGGTGCCTCGGCCGTGATCCTGGTGGCCGCCCACGCGGGCGGCTGGCTGGCGCGGCGGCTGCGGCAGCCGTACATCGTGGGCCAGTTGACCGCGGGCATCGCGCTCGGCCCGACCCTGCTGGGCGCGGTGGCGCCCGAGGCGTACGACGTCCTGTTCCCCGCGGGGATCGGCCCGGCGCTGACCGGGTTCGCGCAGTTCGCGCTGGTGGTGTTCCTGTTCGGGGTGGGGTACGAACTGGACCTGCGCCTGCTCGGCGGCCGGGCGCGTACGGCGGTGACCGTGGCGCTGGCCGCGTTCGTGGTGCCGATGGTGGTGGGCGGCGGCTGTGCGCTGCTGTTCCGGGACTGGCTGCACGGCCTGGGCATGCCGCGTGATCCGTCGCCCGCGATGGTGGTGTTCGCCGGGGTCGCGCTGTCGATCACGGCGGTGCCGGTGCTGACCGCGATCGTGCGGGAGAACGGGCTGGCGCCGACCGTGCCCGGGGTGATCGCGGTGTCCGCCGCCGGGGTGCTGGACGTGCTCGGCTGGACGGTGCTCGCCGGGGCGCTGCTGGACGGAGAGGGGCACGGGCTCGGCTGGGCCTGGCGGGCCGTGCTCGCCGTCGGCTTCACCGTCGTGATGCTGCTGTGCGCCCGGCCGTTGCTGCGGCGCCTGCTGTGGCGGCCCCGGGTGGAGCCCTCGCTGCGGCTGGCGATGCTGATCGGGTTCGCGCTGGGGTCGGCGTGGGTGACGCACTCGCTGGGGCTGCATGTGATCTTCGGTGCGCTGCTCGCGGGGGTGGTGGTGCCCCGCGAGGAGGGCGGCACCCTCGACCCGGACCTGGTGCGGCCCCTGCACGAGGTGGGGCAACTGCTGCTGCCGTTCTTCTTCGTCCTCTCCGGCCAGTCCGTCGTCCTCACCGGCATCGACGGCGCCGGGTGGCTGACGCTGCTGGTGGTGACGGTGCTGGCGGTGGTCACCAAGGTGGGCAGCGGCACGGCCGCCGCCCGGCTCGGCGGTCTCGACCGGCATGACGCCCGCACCGTCGGCGTCCTGCTGAGCGCCCGCGGCCTGACCGAGCTGATCGCCCTCAACGCGGGCCTGCACGCGGGCCTGCTGAGCACCCCGCTCTACACGGTGCTGGTCTTCATGGCCCTGATCACCACGCTGCTCACGCAGCCGATGCTCCACCTGGTCGACCGCCTCGCCCGCCGCGACCACCCGCTGCCGGAGCCGCAGCCCCGTCACTCCCGCTCGCTGCCCAGTCGGCCCGCGTCCAGGACACGGGCCGACTGAACCGGAGGCTCGGTCAGAGCCGGGGGTCCACCGGCTCCGACTCCAGCGCGAGCACCCCGAACACCGCCTCGTGCACCCGCCACAGCGGTTCGCCGTCGGCCAGCCGGTCCAGGGCCTCCAGACCGAGGGCGTACTCGCGGACCGCGAGGGACCGCTTGTGGTTGAGGAACCGCTTGCGCAGGCGCTCCAGGTTGTCCGGGCGGGTGTACTCGGGGCCGTAGATGATCCGCAGGTACTCGCGGCCCCGGCACTTGATGCCGGGCTGGACGAGGCGGCCCTCCGGGCTGCGGACCAGGGCGCCGAGGGGCTTGACGACCATGCCCTCGCCGCCCCGGCCGGTCATCTCCAGCCACCAGTCGACACCGGCCGCCACCGACTCCGGGTCACCGGTGTCGACGTACAGCCGCCGGGTGGTCTGGAGCAGGCCGCTGGGGTCGTGCTCGACGAGGCGGTCCAGAAGGGCGAGCTGCTCGTCGTGCGGCAGGGCGGCCAGGCTGCGCCCCCGCACGGCGAGAATCTGGAACGGGGCCAGGCGGACGCCGTCCAGGCCGTCTGTGGTCCAGCAGTAGCGGCGGTAGGCGTCGGTGAACGCGGCGGCGGCGTCCGCCCGCTCGCGCTGCCGGGCCAGCAGTCCGCCGACCTCGACACCCCGCGCGGCGGCGCTCTCCAGCGCGGCCAGCGCACCCGGGAACGCCGCCCCGGACGCGGCGCCCACCGCGGCGTACTGCGACCGCAGCAGCCCGGACGCCTTCAGCGACCACGGCATCAGTTCGGCGTCCAGGAGCAGCCAGTCCGTCTCCAGCCTCTCCCACAGCCCGGCCTCACCGACCGCGGCGCGCAGACGGCGGAGTATCTCCTCGGTGACGGAGTCGTCGTCGAAGAAGGGGCGGCCGGTACGGGTGTAGAGGGACCCGGAGGGGCCGTCCACCCCGAACCTCTTCGCGGCTGTCGCCGCGTCCCGGCACACCAGCGCCACCGCCCGCGAGCCCATGTGCTTCTCCTCGCACACGACCCGCCCGACGCCGTCCGCCGCGTACTGCGCGAACGCCTCCGCCGGGTGCTCCAGATAGCCGTCGGCGTGCGAGGTGGCCGTGGGCGCCATGGTCGGCGGGAGGTACGGCAGCAGCCGCGGGTCGACCGCGAAGCGGCTCATCACCTCGAGCGCCGCCGCCGCGTTCTCCTCCCGGATCGCCACCCGGCCCTGGTGCCGGGTCTCCACCACCCGGCGCCCGTGCACGTCCGCCAGGTCCAGCGGCCGTCCGTCGTGCCCGCCGGGCGCCTCCGTGCGCAGCGGCTTCACCGGCTCGTACCAGACCCGCTCCGCCGGTACGTCGACCAGTTCCCGCTCCGGCC
Source organism: Streptomyces sp. NPDC057877 (assembly GCF_042796855.1). Classification (NCBI taxonomy): domain Bacteria; kingdom Bacillati; phylum Actinomycetota; class Actinomycetes; order Kitasatosporales; family Streptomycetaceae; genus Streptomyces; species Streptomyces sp. NPDC057877. Next base: position 272,160 of record NZ_JBHVMS010000013.1, on the reverse strand, counting down.
AGCGCAGCGCGGTCAGCTTGCCTCCGAAGACGGCGCCGGTGTCCAGGCAGATGGTGTTGTTGAGCCAGGTCGCCTCCGGGACGGGCGTGTGGCCGTAGACCACGGCCGCGCGGCCCCGGTACTCCTCCGCCCACGGGTAGCGCACCGGCAGCCCGAACTCGTCGGTCTCGCCGGTGGTGTCGCCGTACAGGGCGTGGCTGCGGACCCGGCCCGAGGTGCGGCCGTGGTACCGCTCGGGCAGCCCGGCGTGGCAGACCACCAGGCGCCCGCCGTCGAGGACGTAGTGGCTGACGAGCCCGTCGATGAACTCCCGTACCTCGGCCCGGAACTCCTCGCTCTCCGACTCCATCTGCCCGATGGTCTCGGCGAGTCCGTGGGTGTGCTGGACCTTGCGGCCCTTGAGGTGGCGGCCGTACTTGTTCTCGTGGTTGCCGGGCACGCACAGCGCGTTGCCCGACTTCACCATGGACATCACGCGGCGCAGCACACCCGGGCTGTCCGGGCCGCGGTCGACGAGGTCGCCGACGAAGACGGCGGTCCGGCCGTCGGGGTGGACGCCGTCGGTGTAGCCCAGCTTGCCGAGCAGCGCCTCCAGTTCGAACGCGCAGCCGTGGATGTCGCCGACGATGTCGAAGGGGCCGGTGAGGTGGGTGAGGTCGTTGAACCGCTTCTCGGTGACGACGGTGGCGTGCTCGGCCTCCGCCACCCCGCGCAGGACGTGCACCTTGCGGAAGCCCTCGCGCTCCAGGCCCCGTAGGGAGCGGCGGAGTTCGCGGATGTGGCGCTGGATGACCCGGCGCGGCATGTCGGCGCGGTCGGTGCGGGCCGCGTTGCGCTCGGCGCACACCTCCTCGGGTACGTCGAGGACGATGGCGATGGGCAGTACGTCGTACCGCTTGGCCAGGTCGACCAGCTGCCGCCGGGCGTCCTGCTGGACGCTGGTGGCGTCGACGACGGTACGGCGGCCCGCGGCGAGGCGCTTGCCCGCGATGTAGTGCAGGACGTCGAAGGCGTCCTTCGTCGCGCCCTGGTCGTTCTCGTCGTCGGAGACCAGACCGCGGCAGAAGTCCGAGGAGATCACTTCGGTGGGCTTGAAGTGCTTGCGGGCGAAGGTGGACTTGCCCGAGCCGGAGGCGCCGACGAGCACCACGAGGGAGAGGTCGGTGACGGGCAGGACCCGTTCCTGGGTTCGGTTCTCGCTCACGCGGCCTTCGCCTCCTTCACGGGCCCAAGGGTGAACACGGCCATCTGGGTGGGCGGTCCCACCTCGGGGTCGTCGGGGCCGACGGGCTGGAACCCGACGGCGTAGCCGTGCCGTTCGGCGACCGCGGTCGCCCAGGCCCGGAACTCGGCGCGGGTCCACTCGAAGCGGTGGTCGCCGTGCCGGACGTGTCCGGCCGGGAGGGACTCCCAGCGGACGTTGTACTCGACGTTCGGGGTGGTCACGAGGACCGTGCGGGGGCGGGCCGCGCCGAACACCGCGTACTCCAGGGCGGACAGCCGGGGCGGGTCGACGTGCTCGATGACCTCGCTGAGCACGGCGGCGTCATAGCCCTGGAGACGGCTGTCGGTGTAGGCGAGCGAGCCCTGCGTCAGCTTGACGCGGGCGGCCTGCCGCTCCCCCATGCGGTCCAGCTTCAGCCGCCGCGCGGCGATGGTCAGCGCCCGCACCGACACGTCCACGCCGACGATCTCGGTGTACCGCGCGTCCTTCAGCAGCGCCTGCACCAACTGCCCCTGACCGCACCCCAGATCGAGCACCCGGGCGGCACCGCGGGCGCCCAGCTCGGCGAGGATCGCGTCCCGGCGCCGGACGGCGAGCGGCGTCGGCTTCTCCTCCGCCTCGGTCTCCTCCGCCACGGCGTTGTCGATCTCCTCGACCTCACTGTCGTCAGCCTCGGCCAGCCGCACCAGCTCGAGCCGCTCCATCGCCTCCCGGGTCAGCGACCAGCGCCGGGACAGATACCGGCTGGTGATCAGCTTCTGCTCCGGGTGACCCGGCAGCCAGCCCTCGCCCGCCCGCAGCAGCTTGTCGACCTCGTCGGGGGCGACCCAGTAGTGCTTGGCGTCGTCGAGCACCGGCAGCAGCACATACAGGTGCCGCAGCGCCTCCGCGAGGGTCAGCGCCGCCGACTCCAGGGTCAGGCCCACATACCGCGAGTCCCCCCACTCCGGGAACTCGGCGTCCAGCGGCACCGGCTCGGCCGTCACCGCCCAGCCGAGCGGCTCGAAGAGACGTCGTACGAGGTCGGCGCCCCCGCGAGCGGGCAGCGCGGGCACCTCGACGCGCAGCGGCAGCGGCTCGGCGGCGCGCTCCGGGCGGGCGTTGCACACCCCGCGCATCGCGCTGGAGAAGACGGCGCTCAGCGCCACCGCGAGCAGCGAGGAGGCCGCGTACGGACGGTCGTTGACGTACTGCGCCAGCGCCGCGTCGGGAGCGCCGCCGCGCCCCTTGCCCTTGCCGCGCCTGACCAGGGCCACCGCGTCCACCTCCAGCAGCAGCGCCGCCGTGCAGCGTTCGGCGTGCGCCTCGGGGTAGAGGACGTGCGCCGTGCCGTAGGAGGTGGAGAACGCCTGCGATTTCTCGGGATGCTTGTGCAGGAGGTAGCCGAGGTCGGTCGCGGGGCGTTCGGGTGTGCCGGTCGTGGTCATGGTCAGGAACATGTGCCCGAGTGTTCCAGAGCCGACGGCTGTGACCACCTGGTTTTCCAGGTGGTCACGGCGGCTGCGCTACGACAGCTGCGCCTGCACCCGCGAGGAGATCAGCTCCAGGTGGTCCAGGTCGGACAGGTCGAGGAACTGGAGGTAGAGGCGCCGGGAGCCGATCTCGGTGTAGCGGCCGATCTTTTCGACGACCTCGGCCGGGGTGCCCGCCAGGCCGTTGGTCTTCAGCTCGTCGACCTCACGGCCGATCGCCTCGGCGCGGCGGGCCACCTCCTGGTCGTCCTTGCCGACGCAGACGACGAGGGCGTTGGAGTACACGAGGTCGTCGCCCTTGCGCCCGGCCTTCTCGGCCGCCGCCCGCACCCGGCCGAACTGGCGCTCGCTGTCCTCGATCGAGGCGAACGGCATGTTGAACTCGTCGGCGTACTGGGCGGCGAGGCGGGGCGTGCGGGTGGCGCCGTGGCCGCCGATCAGGACCGGCACCTTGCGCTGGGCGGGCTTGGGCAGCGCGGGCGAGTCGGTGAGGTCGTAGTGGGTGCCGTGGAAGTCGAAGGTCTTGCCGGGCTCGGTCGCCCACAGGCCGGTGACGATCTCCAGCTGTTCTTCCAGGCGGGCGAACTTCTCCTTCGGGAAGGGGATGCCGTACGCCTGGTGCTCCTCCTCGAACCAGCCCGCGCCGATGCCGAGTTCGACGCGCCCGCCCGACATCTGGTCGACCTGCGCGACCTGGATGGCGAGGACGCCGGGCAGCCGGAAGGTGGCGGCGGTCATCAGGGTGCCGAGCCGGATGCGCTTGGTCTCGCGGGCGAGCCCGGCGAGGGTGATCCAGGCGTCGGTCGGGCCGGGGAGGCCATCCACGGAGCCCATCTTCAGATAGTGGTCGCTGCGGAAGAAGGCGTCGAAGCCGAGGTCCTCGGTGGCCTTCGCGACGGTGAGCAGGGTGTCGTAGGTCGCCCCCTGCTGGGGCTCGGTGAAGATTCGAAGATCCATGCCTCCATCCTGCACGCTGCGGAACCCCCGGGTGAAATGCGTCAACCCCGCGCCCGGCGCCCGCCCGCGCCAGTGACCGGCCCGGTGGGTGATCGTTGGCTCGGGCGGAGCCGGACCGCCCGGCCCCCGCACCGGCCGGTCGCCGCCGGGGCGTCACGGGCCGAGGAGGCCGTCTTGTCCGAGGAAACCGTGCCGCAGCAGGGCGGGTCCGCCAACCCGCCGAAGGGCCTGTTGCAGCAGATGGAGGAGTTGATGGCGGCCCTGAACGCGGACCTCAACGCCCTGGGCGCCGATCTCCAGGCGGCGGGTGGACAGGGTCAGCCCGCCGCCGCCTCCGGCTCCGGCTCCGGTTCCGGTTCCGTCTCGGGTGGGCAGGTCGGCTCGTCCCCGCCGGGGGTCGCCGAGGGGCTCGGGGAGTCCGACGGGCAGGCCGACGGGTCGGGGGTCGGGTCGGGTGAGTCGGTCGGGTCCGGCGTGGGCGAGGTCTGATCGGTCGGGGAGCCGGTGGGGTCGGGGGACGAGCCGGACGGGGAGGGTGAGGGGCTGGAGGTCGTCGACGGGGAGGGGGTGGGGGTGGTGGGTGAGGGGGACGGGGAGGGTCGGCCCGGTCCGGAGGTTCCGGTCGGGGTGGGGTCCGGCCCGATGACGATGCCGCCGCCGCCCTTTCCGGTGCCGCCACCGCCGTCCACCGGTTCCGTCGCCGGGGTCTTTCCCCCGGCCCCCGGTGACCGCGGGATGACGCCCTTGCCGTCCGGCACCGGGTGGACGCCGTCGCGGTAGAAGTCCAGCCAGTAGCGGACGAGTTGGAGATAGGACCGCGAGTAGTTGTAGCTGAGGATCGCCCGGTCCAGGTCGGCGGCCCGGTTCAGGTTCCGGTCGCCCGCGCACAGGTAGTGTCCGGCGGCCAGGGCGGCGTCGAAGATGTTGTTCGGGTCGGAGCGGCCGTCGCCGTTGCCGTCGGCGCCCCAGCGGGCCCAGGTGGACGGCAGGAACTGCATCGGCCCCACCGCCCTGTCGTACACCGTGTCCCCGTCGTGGGCGCCGTTGTCGCTGTCCAGGATCAGCGCGAACCCGTTGCCGTCGAGCGCGGGTCCGGTGATGCGGCCCAGGGTCGTGCCGTGCCGGTCGACCGCGCCGCCGCGGGCCTGGCCCGACTCCACCTTGCCGATCGCGGCGAGCAGTTCCCAGGGCAGCGCGCAGCCCGGGTCGGTGCGGCCGACGGACCGCTCCGCGGCGCGGTAGGCACGCAGCACGGTTCCCGGGATGCCGGACTCGGCGCGGACGCGGGCCGCTTCGGCGGGGCGGGGCGGTACGTCCGGGGTGACCAGGGGCGGGAGTTCGGTGTGGTACGACGAGTCGCCGGGCGGGGCGTACGCGGTGAGCGGGAGGTCCGCGACCTGGGCGCCCGGCTCGTCGTCGGCGGCCGGGCGGCCCCGGTCCCGCTCCGGCACGCCCGGCGCCTGGGAGGCGGTGAGGGCGGCGACCGCGGCCACGGCGACGGCGGTGGTGCGCAGCCCCTGCCGGGTGCGGGCGTGCGGACGTCGTGCGCGGCGTGCGGGCATGGCTGTCACTCCCCTGTGGTGGTGAGTTCGTCGGTTCCGTCAGCGGCCGAAGGTGTCGATGCCGGAGACCAGCCAGCGGCCGTCGCGCCGTACGACGTCCACGGCGAGCATCGCTCCGGCGTACGTGCCCTGGTCGTCGGCCTTCTCGGTCTCTGCCTTCTCGGTCTCTGCCTTCTCGGTCTCTGCCTGCTTTGTCTCTCCGGCCGTGCTGACGCTGCTCTGGTCGGCGAAGACCAGCACCCGGGCCCGGTCGCCGTCGATGCGCTCGACTGCGCTGTCCGTGACCGTGGTGGTGATCACCGCCTTCTGCTGCTGGGCACGGGCGCGGACGTCGCCCAGCAGGGCGCGGTGCTGTGCGACGGCCCTGCCGGTCAGCAGTTGCTCGGCGGCCTTCTCGAAGGCGGCGGGGTCGGCGTGGTCGTAGGAGAAGAGGGCGGCGACGGCCTTGGCGGTCTGGCCCTTGATCTCGCTGGTGCGTGCGACGTCGGTGAGGGCGGTGTTGCGGGTGGCCGGGTCGTCGCGCAGGGCCTCGGCGCGGGAGTGGGCCCAGCCCGCGAAGGCGCCGAGGAGGAGGGTGAGGGCGCAGAGCAGTACCGGGAGTGAAGGGCGGGAGCGGGGGCGGGTGCGGGTGGGGGCGGGGGTGCGGGCTGGGGGTTTCGGCGTGGGGGCGGTGGGCTGGGGGCGGGTGGCCTCGCGGACCTGGCGGCGGCGTCGGCTGTTGATGTGGTGACGGGTGGTCGTCGGCATGCGTGTGTCGTCCTCTCGTACGGCTCTCGTACGCCGGTCAACCGGCCGGGGTGCCGCCGACGGGGGCCTGCCCCAGGGCGCTGAGCTTCCAGTGGTCGCCGGTGCGGGTGAGTTCGCCGAGCAGGCGGCTGTCCTTGTCGGTGCTGTCCTCGCCGGGCGCCTTCACGGTGACCCGCACGGCGACCAGGACCCGGGCGCGACCGGCGCGGTCGTCGAGTTCGGTGACGGCGCCGGACAGCACCTTGGCCGTGGTGACGGTCTTCGCCTCCTTCACCTGAGTGGCGAACTCGGCCCGCCCGCCGACCAGTTGCTGGTGCAGGTCGCCGGTCGTGGAGGACTCCCACAGGTCGAGGCCGCGGTCCAGGTCGCGGTGGTCGAGGGTGTTGAGGTTCTGGACGGCCTGCTCCCCCGCCGCCAGGGCCCGGTCGCGCTGGGCGGCGTACGACGCCGAGTCGTCGTGGGCCGCGTCGTACCAGTCCCAGCCCGTCCAGGCGGCGAAGCCGCCCGCGAGGAGCACGAAGACGAGGGCGGTGGCCGACACCGCGCGGCTGGTGCGTTGCATGGGGCTGTCTCCTCTCCCGGGCCCGGTCCCGGTCAGCGGGTGGTGATGTCGACGATCCGCCACTGGTCCCGCTCCCATCGCGCGGTCACCGTGAGCTGGGCCGCCACGGAGGTGGGATCGTCCTTGCCGCGGCGCGAGACCTGGTCGAGGAAGACCAGCAGCCGGGCGCTGTCCCCGTCGAGTTCGATCACTCCGGTGCGCACGGGCTGGGTGCTGAGGGTGACGCGCTGCGCGGCGACGTCCTCGCGGATCCGGTCGATCAGGTCGCCGTACTGCCGCGCCGCCCGCCCGTCGAGCACGGCCCGCGCCGAGCGCTCGGTCGCGGCGAGGCCGTCCGGGGTGTACGAGAAGACCCGCGCGAGGGCGTTGCCGATGTCCCCGGCGACCTTGGTGGTGGCCTGGGCGTCGGTCAGGGCCCTGTTCTCCGCGGAGGGGTCGGACTCCAGGTCGTGGGCGCCGTAGAAGAACCAGGAGCCGAGGAGGAGGAGAGCGACGCAGGCCACTGCGGTGGCGGCGCGGCGCAGACGAGCGGGGCCGGTACCCGGCGCGTCGGCGTCGGTGGGCTCGGCGGGCAGGGCGGTCCCGGTCGGCTCGTCCTCCACGGCGTGCGGCTCCCCCGGCCGCGCCCTGCGCAGCAACCCCGTCATGAGCCGTCACCCCCCTCCACGACCCGCGCGAGCGGTATCGCGCTCAGGGCCTTGATCTTCCACTCGTCCTCGGACGTGCGGGTCAGGACGGCCTCCAGGCGTTTGCGGTCGGTGGTCGGGGACTTGGCGCCGGGGGGCGTGACCTGGACGCGGACGGTCGCGATGAGTTTGGCGGTGCCCGTGTGGTCGTCGAGGGAGGTGAGGGCGGCCTCGGTGACGGTGCCCCGGGCGGAGGCGCCCGCCTTGGGCTCGGTGCGGGCCAGTTCGTCGCGGAGGGGGCCGGTGGCGGCGGCGCCCCAGGCGCGGATGCCCTGTTGAGCCGTCTGGCGGGACGAGGCGTCGAGGGTGGTGAGGACCGCGAGGCGGGCGCGCCCGTCGGCCAGCGCCTCGTCGCGGGCGTGGCCGTAGGCGAGGGAGTCGTCGGCGCGGGCCTGGGCGTAGGTCCAGGCGCCGGTGCCGCAGAAGGCGAGGGAGAGGGCGAGGGCGGCGCCGGTCAGGACGCGGGAGCCGGTCAGCTTCATCGGGCGCGCTCCTGGGGTGGGGCGAGGAGGCCCGCGACGCCGGACGGGGTGTCGTCGCCCACGTCGGGGAGGGCCAGCGCGCCGGGGAGGGACGCGCCGCCGGGCGGGAGCGTGCCGGGTCGGGCCGGTTCGGGTACGGGGCCGCCCCGGGGTGCGTGCGCGGAGCCCCGTACGTTGACGCCGCTGGACGCCGGTGCGGTGCAGGACGCGGCCGTGTTGAGGGCGGGGGTGGTGCCGAGGTCCAGGCCGTTGCGGAAGCGGGTGGCCTCGTAGCCGCTGGTGCAGGGCAGCGGGTCGAAGAAGGTGACGGCGAGGCCCAGGTTGAGTTTGCCGCCGTCGACGGCGGTGGCTCCGGCGGAGACGGCCGCGGGGTAGGTGACGAGGAGTTCCTCCAGGCCGCGCTGGCGGGTGACGGCGACCTCGGAGGTGGTGAGCAGGTTGGCGAGGACGACGCCGAGGCTGGGGTCGAGGTCGCGCAGCAGGCCGCTGATCTGGGTGGCGGCGCCGGGGGTGACGGTGAGCAGGCGGCGCAGGTCGGTGTCGGAGCCCTTCAGGGTGCGGGCGAGTTCCTCGGCGCCGTCGGCGAAGCCGCGGATGGCGTCGGCCTCCTCGGCCTGGGTGCGCAGCACCGTCTCGCCGTCGGTCAGCAGCCTGGTCGTCGACGGCAGCGCGCGGTCCGCCGCCTCGACGAAGTCGCTGCCGCTGTCGAGGAGCACCTGGAGGTCGTCGCCGTGGCCCTCGAAGGCCTTGCCCAGCTCGTCGACGACCGTGCGCAGCTCCTCCAGGGGGACGGATCTGGTCAGGTCGTTGACGCTGCTGAGGACGTCCGTGACGGGGGCGGGGACCTCGGTGTCGGGTCGTTCGATGCGGGAGCCCCCGGCCAGGTAGGGGCCGCCGTCGCTCTCCGGGCGCAGGTCGATGTACTGCTCGCCGACCGCGGAGAGGCCCGCCACCACGGCCCGGGTGTCGGCGGGGATGCGGGGCGCGGACTTCTTGATGCGCAGTTCGGCGACGACCCCGTCCGCCGTGAGGTCGATCGGGCCGACCCGGCCGACGGACACGCCCCGGTAGGTGACGTCGGAGTGGGTGAACAGGCCGCCGGTGGTGGGAAGTTCGACGTCGACGGTGTAGTAGTCCGCCACGCCCACATAGCGGCCGAGGTCCGCGTAGCGGATGCCGAGGAAGCCCAGGACCAGGACGGCGATGATCAGGAAGGCCAGGTTCTTCAGGCGGATCGCGAGGGTGATCACCGCTTCTGCCCTCCCTCGGGGGACGGGAGCGGCAGCGGTGCCGACTTCTCGGATCCGCCGCCCTGCGGCACCAGCGGTGGAATCACCTGGGTGCCGGGCGCCGCCGTCAGGTTCAGGTACACGTTGAGGTAGTCGCCCTTCACTCCGTTCAGCACCTCGTCCGTGAACGGGTACGTCAGCAGCACCTCCAGGGAGTCGGGCAGGTCGGTGCCCGCGTCCGCGAGGGCCTTCAGGGTGGGGGCGATGGCCTTGAGGTCGGCGACCATGTCGTCCTTGCTCGCGTCGACGGTGGAGACGGCGACGTCGGAGAGGGTGTCCAGGGAGCGCAGCATGGTCAGCAGCGAACCGCGCTGTTCGTGCAGGGTCTTCAGCCCGGGTGAGAGGTCGGTCAGGACGGTGCGTACGTCGTCCTCGCGTCCGGCGAGGGTCGCGGAGAGCCGGTTGACGCCGTCGAGGGCGTCGGTGATGTCGCCGCGGTGGTCGTCGAGGTCGGACACCAGTTCCTCGACCCGTCGGAGCATCGAGCGGACCTCGGGTTCCCGGCCGCCGAGGGCGGTGTTGAGTTCCCGGGTGATGGTCTTGAGCTGGTTGACGCCGCCGCCGTTGAGGAGCAGGGACAGCGCGCCGAAGACCTCCTCGACCTCGGTGTTGCGGTTGGTGCGGGACAGCGGGATGACGTTGCCGTCGCCGAGGGGACGGGCGGTGGTGACTCCGTCGGGGGCGACCAGCTGGACGTACTTCTCGCCGAGCAGGCTGGACTGTTCGAGGCGGGCCCCGGAGTCGGCGGGCAGTCGTACGTCGCCGTTGATCTGGAGGGTGACGCGGGCCGCCCAGTCGTCGCCGAGGCGGATGTCGGTGACCCGGCCCACGGCGACGTCGTTGACCTTGACCGCGGCGTGCGGGACGAGGCTGAGGGCGTCGTCGAGTTCCACGGTGACGGTGTACGGGTTCGGGCCGAGGTCGGCGCCGCCGGGCAGCGGCAGGTCCTCGATGCCGTCGAAGCGGGGCACGCCGACGGAGAAGGCGCCCAGTGCCAGGGTGAAGCCGAGGCCGAGGGCGAGCAGTCCGCCGAGTCCGGTGCCCACGGTCAGCGCGCCGCGCCTGAGGAGTCTCACCGCGTCCCCTCCCCGGAGGTCGCGCCGTCCCCGGCGACCGGCAGCGGCAGCAGGGGGCCGCCCATGCTCAGCTCGTTGAGGTTGGTGCGGCCGTTGATCCGGCCGATGTCGGTGTCGTAGGCGCCCACGAAGTTGCTCGTGGCCAGCGGGGCGACGTCCAGGGCCTCGGCGAGGGAGGTCCGCTGGGCGACCAGGGTGCGGGTGAGGGGCACCAGCCGGTCGACGTTGTCCTTCAGCTCGCCCCGGTTGTCCTCGATGAAGGTCTTCACCTGGCCGAGGGCGGTGCCGAGTTCGTCGAGGGCACCCGCGAGGTCGTCCTTGTTGTCGGCGAAGAACCCGACGACGGTGTCCAGGCGTTCCTGGGCGGTGCGGACGTCGCTGTCCTTGTCCTTGAGCATGGTGGTGAAGGACTGGAGCTGGCGGAGGGTGGTGAACAGGTCGTCGCTGGAGCCGTCGAGGGTCCTGGCGGCCTTGCCGAACTGCTCGACGCTGTCGCCGATGGCCTCGCCGTTGCCGTCGAGGTTGGCGGCGCCGGTGGTCAGCAGGTCGGACAGGGCGCCGGTGGAGTTGGCGCCGTCGGGGCCGAGCGCCTCGCTGAGGTCGATCAGGGAGGCGTAGAGCTGGTCGATCTCGACCGGGGTGCGGTTGCGGGAGGCGGGCAGCACGGCGCCGTCGGCGAGGGCGGGCCCGGACCGGTAGGCGGGGGTGAGCTGGACGAACCGGTCGGCGACGACACTGGGCGCGACCACCACGGCCCGCGCCCCCTTGGGCACCCGTACGCCGTCGTCGAGTTCGAGGCCGACCTGGACGCGCGTGCCCTGCGGCCGTACGGAGGTCACCTCGCCGACACGGACGCCGAGGATGCGCAGATCGGAGCCCGCGTAGATGCCCACGGCCCGGTCGAAGTAGGCGGTCAGGCGGGTGCCGCGGTCGTCGAGGGCGCGGGCCGCGGCCAGTCCGGCGGCGACCACGGCGAGGGCGATCGCGACGGCGAGGAGTCGTCTGCGTCCGCTCATGAGGCCCCCCTCCCCTTCGGTGGTATGCAGCCGGTCTCCGGCTGGGAGCCCTCGGGCAGGTAGTGGCGGGGGACGACCCCGCACAGATAGCTGTCGAACCAGTGGCCGTTGCCGAGGGTGTTGCCGACGAGGCGGTAGTAGGGGCCCGCCAGGGCGAGCGTCCGGTCGAGCTGCTTGGTGTTCTTCTGGAGGACCTTGGTGACCCGGCTGAGCGCCTTGAGGGTGGGCTTCAGCTGTTTGTTGTTGTCGGTCACCAGGCCGCTGAGTTCGGTGCCGAGGTCGCGGCTGCCCTCCAGCAGGGCGTTGATGGCGTCGCGGCGGTCCTGGAGTTCGCCGAGCAGGGAGCCGCCGTCCTCGATGAGGGTCTCGAAGCTGGACTTGCGGTTCTCCAGGGTCTTGGTGAACCGCGCGCTGCCCTGGAGGAGCCGGGACAGTTCGCGGTCGCGCTTGGAGACGGACTTCGACAGGTCGGACAGGCCGGTGGCGGCCTTGCGGACGTGCGGCGGGGAGTCCTCGAAGGTCTGCGAGATGGTCTCGAAGCTCTCCGCGAGCCGCTGGGTGTCGATGGCGTCGACGGTGCCGCTGAGGTCCTGGAACGCCTGGGTGACGTCGTACGGCGAGGTGGTGCGGGCCAGCGGGATGCGGCGGCCGGGGTCCTGGCGGGCGGCGCCCAGCGGGTCGAGGGCCAGGTACTTGTCGCCGAGTACGGTCTTGATGGCGATGGCCGCCGTGGTCCGGTCGCCGATCCAGGCGTCCTCGACCTCGAAGGTGACCCTCACCCGGTCGCCGTCCAGCGCCACGCCGGTCACCTGGCCGACCTTGACCCCGGCGACGCGCACCTCGTCGCCCTCGTCGAGCCCGGCGGCCTCGGTGAAGTCGGCGCTGTAGGAGGTGCCGCCGCCGAGGAACGGCAGCCGTTCGGCGCTGAACGCGGCGACGGTGAGCAGCGCCAGCAGGACCAGGCCCACGAGCGCCACGGCGACCGGGCTGCGTTCCGCCACGGGTTTCAGCCTCATGCGCCGCACCTCGCCTCGGTGACCGCGATGCCGGTCGGCGGCCGGGAGCCGTCCGAGGTGGTCACTCCGCTCACGCGGGCCTCGCAGAGGTAGAAGTTGAACCAGGAGCCGTAGGACGACAGCCGGGTGAGCGCGGACATCTTCGCGGGGGTCCTGGCGAGGAAGTCCTCGATCTGCGGGGTGGCGTCGCCGAGGTTGTCGGAGAGGCGGCCCAGTTCGCGGATGTCCCGCTTCAGGGGCTCGCGTCCGTCGTCGAGGAGGTCGGCGGTGACGGTGGTCAGGTCGCCCATGGCGGCGACGGCCCGGCCGAGGGGCTTGCGGTCCTCGTCGAAGCCGGTGACGAGTTTCTGGAGGGTGTCCACGAGGTCGTCGAAGTCGGCCTCGCGGTCGTTGAGGGTGGTCAGCACGGTGTTGAGGTTCTCCACCACCTCGCCGATGACCTCGTCCTTGGCGGCGACGGTGGTGCTGAGCGAGCCGATGTGCCGGATCAGGCTGTCGACGGTGGCGCCCTCGCCCTGGAGCACCTGCACGATGGAGCCCGCGAGGTCGTTGACCTCCTTGGGGTCGAGCCCCTCGAACAGCGGCTTGAAGCCGTTGAACAGCAGGGTCAGGTCGAGCGCGGGCGCGGTGCGCTCCAGCGGGATGGTGTCGCCGCCGCCGAGGGTGCCGGTGAGGTCGCCGCTGCCCCGGTCGAGGGAGACGTAGCGCTGGCCGACCATGTTGAGGTACTTCACGGCGGCGGTCGTGGAGCGGGGCAGGGTGCGGTCGTCGCGGACGGTGAAGGTGACCTGCGCGAGCCTGCGGTCGACCACGCGTACGTCGGTGACCTCGCCGACCTCGACGCCGGAGACGCGGACGCTGTCGCCGTCGGTGAGTCCGGTGACGTCGGTGAAGAGGGCCTTGTAGGTGACGGTGTCGTCGCCGACGCCGGTGTTCGCCACGCTCAGTCCGAGGACGGTGGTGGCGAGCGCGGTCACCAGCAGGAAGGCGAGGGACTTGAGCACCGGTCCGGTGAGCGGGCGGCGCCGGGTGTGCGGGTCGCGGCGGGGGGTCATCCGAGGGTCACCTCCGTGCCGCGCAGGGTGGGACCGGCGAGCAGGCTGCTCCAGTCGGGCAGGTGGGCGGGCTGCTTGCCGGTGGCGGGGGCGAGGAGTTCGTTGACGAGGTCGTTCTCCTGCGGGGAGTTGGCCGGTCCGAGGTCCGCCTCGGCGGAGGCGGGCACCTCGGCGGCGGGCCGGGCGGGGACGCCGAGGTAGGGCACGGGGTGACAGCGGGGGCCGCCGGTGGCGTCGTAGACGGGGGTGTCGCGGCCCGGGCGGTAGGCGCCGCGGGAGGGCACGGTGGTGAGGTCGACCCGCAGGCCGGGGCGGTCGGTGCCCTTGCCGAGCGCCTTGTCCATCTCGGGGACGAACTCGGCGAGGGTGCGCAGGGTGCAGGGGAACGACGAGGAGTACTCGGCGAGCAGTTCGAGGGTGGGGCGGGAGGCGGCGCTCAGCCGGATGATGTTGTCCTTGTTCTGGCGCAGGAAGGCGGTGGTGTCCTCGGCCGCCCGGGTGGTGGTGCCGAGGGTGGCGGCGAGGTCGTCGTCCTTCTCGGCGAGGGTGCCGGTGGTGGTGGTCGCGTCCGTGAGGGCGGTGATCACCTCGGGGGCGGCGTCGGCGTAGAGGTGGCTGACCTTCACGAGTTCTTTCAGGTCGCGGTTGAGGGTGGGCAGGTGCGGGTTGAACTTCCGCAGGTGCGCGTCGAGTCGGCCGAGGGTCTCGCCGAGGTCGTCGCCGCGGCCCTCCAGGGCCTGGGACACGGCGGAGAGGGTCGCGGAGAGCTTCTGCGGCTGTACGGCGGTGAGCATCGGCAGCACGTTGTCGAGGACCTGCTGGAGTTCCACGGCGTTCGCGGAGCGGTCCTGCGGGATGACGGCTCCGGCGCTCAGCGTCCGCCCGGAGGGGTTCGCGGGGGGTACGAGGGCCACGAACCGTTCCCCGAACAGGGTGGTCGGCAGCATCTGGGCGCGTACGTCGGCCGGGATGTCGTCGAGGGCGCCGGGGCGCAGGGCGAGGGTGAGCCGGGCGCCGGTGCCGGTGGCGCCGATGTCACGGACCTCGCCGACGACGACGCCGCGCAGTTTGACCTCGGCGCCGAGGTGCATCTCGTTGCCGACGCTGCCGGTCTCGACGGTCACGGGCGCGGAGTCGGTGAACCGCTTGTCGTAGACGGCGACGGCCAGCCCCACCAGCAGGGCGAGCACGGCCAGGAACACCAGACCCGCGAACCGGCGCCGCACCGTCGCGCCTCGGGTGCCGCCCATCTCAGCCCGCCACCTTCACGGTCGTGGTGGCGCCCCACAGGGCGAGGGAGAGGAAGAAGTCGGTGACGCTGATGAGCACGATGGCGTTGCGCACCGACCGGCCCACGGCGACCCCGACCCCGGCCGGTCCGCCGGTGGCGCGGTAGCCGTAGTAGCAGTGGGCGACGATCACCATCACGCTGAAGATCAGCACCTTCAGTACGGAGAGCAGGACGTCCGTGGGTGACAGGAACAGGTTGAAGTAGTGGTCGTAGGTCCCGGACGACTGGCCGTTGAACCAGACCGTGACATAGCGGGAGGCCAGATAGGAGGAGAGCAGCCCGATCGCGTAGAGCGGGATGATGGCGACGACCCCGGCGATGATGCGGGTGGTGACGAGGTAGGGCATGGAGCGCACGCCCATGCCTTTGAGGGCGTCGACCTCCTCGTTGATGCGCATGGCGCCGAGTTGGGCGGTGAAGCCCGCGCCGACGGTGGCGGACAGGGCGAGTCCGGCGACCAGGGGGGCGATCTCGCGGGTGTTGAAGTAGGCGGAGACGAACCCGGTGAACGCGGCGGTGCCGATCTGGTCGAGGGCCGCGTAGCCCTGGAGTCCGACGACCGTGCCGGTGAACAGGGTCATCGCGATCATCACGCCGATGGTGCCGCCGATGACGCCGAGGCCGCCGGTGCCGAAGGCGACCTCGGCGAGGAGGCGCTGCACCTCCTTGAGGTAGCGGCGCAGGGTGCGCGGGACCCAGAGCAGGGCGCGCCCGTAGAAGAGGAGTTGGTCGCCGGAGCGGTCGAGCCAGACGAGCGGGGAGGCCACCGGCCTCAGCCTCCCTTCGGCGGGACGAGTTGGAGGTAGACGCCCGTCATCACCATGTTGACGAAGAACAGCAGCAGGAAGGTGATGACGACGGACTGGTTGACGGCGTCGCCGACGCCCTTGGGGCCGCCGCGCGGGTTCAGTCCGCGGTGGGCGGCGACGATGCCCGCGATGAACCCGAAGACGAGGGCCTTGAGTTCGCTGACGTAGAGGTCGGGCAGCTGGGCGAGGGCGGAGAAGCTGGCGAGGTAGGCGCCGGGGGTGCCGTCGTGCATGAAGACGTTGAAGAAGTAGCCGCCGAGGATGCCGACGGCGGAGACCAGGCCGTTGAGCAGGACGGCGACGCCCATGGTCGCCAGCACCCGGGGCACGACCAGGCGCTGCACCGGGGAGACGCCCATGACCTCCATGGCGTCGAGTTCCTCGCGGATCTTGCGGGAGCCGAGGTCGGCGCAGATCGCGGAGCCGCCCGCCCCGGCGATCAGCAGGGCGACGATGAGCGGGCTGGCCTGCTGGACGACGGCGAGGACGCTGGCCCCGCCGGTGAACGACTGGGCGCCGAGCTGCTGGGTGAGCGAGCCGACCTGGAGGGCGATGACCGCGCCGAACGGGATGGAGACGAGGGCGGCGGGCAGGATGGTGACGCTGGCGATGAACCAGAACTGCTCGATGAACTCGCGGAACTGGAAGGGCCGCCGGAAGACGGCGCGGGTCACCTCGGCGGCGAGCGCGAAGAGGTGACCCGTCTCCCGCAGCGCCGCGGTGATCATGCGCCGCTCCCGGCCGTGGGCATCGGCAGGGTGGGAGTGGCGGCGTAGGTCTTCTCGATGGCCCGGCGGGCGGGCGACGGCAGCGTGTTGATCATGCCCATGACACGCTCACGTCGCCGGTCGACGGCGCGGCGCGGCGGCAGGCCCGGGGACGGCTCCAGCTGCGGGACGATCGGGCGCGGCCCGGCGTCGGTGGGGGTGCCCGCCTCCGCGGCGAGGGTGGCCGCGTCCTTCTCCTCCGACATCCCGATGGGCCCCTCGCGGCGGCCGTCGAGGAACTGCGCCACGACCGGCTCGTCGCTGGTGAGCAGCACCTCGCGCGGGCCGAAGGTGACCAGCTCGCGCCGGAAGAGCATGCCCATGTTGTCGGGGACCTTGGCGGCGATGTCGAGGTTGTGGGTGACGATCAGCATGGTCGCGTCGGTGCGCGCGTTCAGGTCGATCAGCAGCTGGGACAGGTAGGCGGTGCGCACCGGGTCGAGCCCGGAGTCCGGCTCGTCGCACAGGATGATCTGCGGGTCGAGCACCAGCGCCCGGGCGAGGCCCGCCCGCTTGCGCATACCGCCGCTGATCTCCCCGGGCAGCTTGCCCTCGGCGCCCAGCAGGCCGACGACCTCGATCCGCTCCATGACGATACGGCGGATCTCGGACTCCTTCTTACGGGTGTGCTCGCGCAGCGGAAAGGCGATGTTGTCGAAGACCGACATGGAACCGAAAAGGGCACCGTCCTGGAACATGAGCCCGAACATTTTCCGGGTCTCGTAAATATCGCGGGCCGGACTGTTCACCATGTCGACGCCATTGATGAGGACCCGGCCGCGCTGCGGTTTGAGCAGCCCGATGAGCGATTTGAGAAACACCGTCTTTCCGGTCCCGGAGGGACCCAGCATGACACTGACCTCACCGGGTGGCAGCGTGAGGGACACGTCCTGCCAGATCGTCTGCTTGCCGAAGGACATGGTCAGCCCCTCGACCGCCACTTCGATTCCCACATCACCTCCAAAAAAGGCCGGGACCGCGGTGCACGCGGAGCGCACGTTAAGCCGGTGCGCGGTGCACTGACAACAGGCGGGACACACGTTCCGCGCACTGCCCCGCTCTTTGTCACCACGCAGACAAACAGCGGTCCGGCACTTGTCTCCCCGTACACAGACTCGCCGTCCGTATACGAGGCAGGGCCACGCGCCTCCAGGGAGGGAGGGCCGCGCGCGGCCCTGCCGACGAATGTCCGGCCCGGAAGGAGGGCGAGGCCGGAAATCATCCGTCGCGCCTCCCCGGCACGGGGGGGCACCCACCAGGAGATCAGCGCCGTGTCCGGCACGCTACGGCTGAGTAACCTCGGCAGGCAAGAGCGGGTTCTGAGTTTTCCAACAGTTTCGGTTCGGCCATCGGCAATCTGTCAGCGCGCACCCAAAAAGGGGAACCGGTTTTGTCACCCGGCGCAAAAGCGGCGGACCCGGCGGCCGGACCTCGGGGAACGCCGGTCTTAGCACCGGCTGACTAAAGCCGACCGTGGATCGCTCACTCGAAGGACAGATGTTTCCGGGACCTCAAAGAATCATGGTCGATGGCATTGTTCGGCTAAGTTTCCCGCAAGTAACGTCGAGGTCGCGGCCGGAGATATTCCGGACCGTGGACCTCTGCCCTCAATCCCAAGGAGCGTCCCAGAATCATGAATAAGCCCATGCGAAGAATGGCCGTCGTGGCCGGCGCGGGTGCGGCCGCGTTCGGTATGGCCGTCGCCCCGGCCTCCGCGGTGCCGTCCACCGTCTGGACCGTCACCCCGTCCCCGGCCAACTACACCGCGCCGAACAGCGGCAACATCGTCATGACGGCCGGAATACCGATGACGTGTACGACGTCGACGGCGTCGGGCTCGATGCAGAGCGCCACCGGCAACCCCGCGGCGATCGCCTCCATCGCCTCCATCAACTTCGGCACCCCCACCCAGCCGTGCACCAGCGTCCTGGGCAACGTGACCACCGTGGCCACCCTGCCCTGGACCATCTACGCGACCGACTACAACGCCTCCACCGGGGGCGGCGTGACCACCGGCTACGTCGGCAACATCGTGGCCAAGGTGACCGCCGGGACCTGCTCGTTCACCGTCTCGGGCAAGGCCTCCGGCACCTACACCAACTCCACCGGCATCCTCGCGGTCAACAGCGTCTCCGGGGAGCTGTCGGTCTCCGCGCCCTCCGGTTGCGGCTCGGTCGTGACCACCGCCACCAAGCCCATCTTCAAGGGCAACTACGCCGTCAAGGTGACCGGCACCACCACCATCCCGAAGGTCGTCGGCTCCAACCCCCCGTGATCGGCGCCAGCGACGCAGCCGCCCGGCCGGTGACACCGGCCGGGCGCACGCGGGCTGTCCGCCCGCACCCGCCGCAAGCCCCCGGGGACCGACCGACGACCGACCGGAGCACTGGATGAGAGGCCCACGCACCACCCCGCGGCACCCGGCCCGTACCCGGGCCCGCAGCGCGACGACCGCCGCGTTCGTCGTGCTGGCCGCCACCCTCCCCGCCCAGGCGGTGGCCGCGGGCCCGCAGACGGTCGACACGGCACTGCCCTACGTCTGCACCCTGCCGTCGGGCCCGCAGCCCGCGAGCGTACGGATCTCGGCGACCCTCCCCGACCGGGCGGCGACCGGCGAGCCCCTCCAGCCGCAGGACGTCACCACCACCGTCGAACTGCCCGAGCAGGCCACGGCCGACCTCACCGCGCTCGGCGCGGCCGACACCCTGGCCGCGACCCGGCTCGTCGTCGGTGTCGCCCAGGGCGACAGCACCGCGGAGGCGACCTGGCGGGGCACCGCCGCACCCGTCGCCGTCCCGCCCTCCGGCCCGCTGACCCTGACCGCGACGGGCGCCGTCCCCTCGGTCACCGCGGGCGCCACGGGCGACCTGCGCTTCACCGCCGGGGACCTCACCGTCGACCTGGCCCCGACCACCGCGGACGGCGCCCCCACCGACCCCGCCTCGCTGACCGTCGAGTGCGCCCTCGCCGAGGACGCGCCGGACGGCGGGCTGCTGGCGACCGTGGCGGTGGGCGAGGACCCCGGCCCCGGTACCACCGGACCGCCGGGCACCTCACCGTCCCCGTCGCCCTCGGCCTCGCCCTCGCCCGGGGAGCGGGAACGGCAGGGCGAGCGCGCCCCGCGGATCACCGAGACCACGCCGGACGGCGCGACGCCCGCCGCGTCCGCGCCGCCCTGCAAGCACGACGAGCAGAACCCGCCGGTGCAGGGCTCGATGGCCGCGTACATCACCGGCTACTCCAATGTGCGCAAACTGGACGGGGCGTCGCTGATCCCCCTCTCGTGCACGCTGCTCGTCCAGGGCGAGCTGGGGTTGGAGTTCCTCCCGGACTTCAGCGGCGCCAACCTCACCCAGTTCTCCACCGGCAAGCTCCACGACGAGGGCCGCCAGCGCATCCCGCCCTTCCAGGCCACGTTCCTGACCTTCGGCTTCACCCCGACGAAGGCCACCATGGTGCTGGAGCAGACCGGCCCGATGACCATCAGCTCCGCCGGGTTCTACGACTTCCTCCAGAACTTCATCAGCCTGGACACCCACGTCCGGGTGCCGCTGGTGCTGCGGGTCACCGCCCTGGAGGTGAACGGGACGCCGCTGGACGTCGGTTCCGACTGCCGCACCGAGAAGCCCCTCACCTCGGCGGAACCCGACCCCGAACAGAACCCCGGCGACCACCTGGTCCTCTTCGGCCGGGGCGAACAGGTCGTCGGTGAGGTCGCCACCGGCTATCTGCTGTCCTCCGGCGGCCCGCTGACCGGCGAGTTCGCCATCCCGGCGTTCACCGGCTGCGGCACCGGCGGCGAGGACCTCGACCCGCTGCTCACCGCGTCGGTCTCCGGCCCCGGCAACTACATCAAGCAGATCCAGGGCCAGACCTGCGCCGTGCTGGTGCCGAACCCGAACGAGTGCACCGAGGACCTCCAGCCCCTGCTCATCCCCGTTCCGGAACGCTGAACCACTCCCCCGCACGCCCCGACCTCACGGAAGGCCACACCCCATGAACCGCTCCGCACTCGGCGCCAGAGTCGCCACCACCGCCACCGCGCTCGGCACCGCGCTCGCCGCCTTCGCCGCCACCGGCACGGCGACCGCCGCCGCGGCACAGCCGAACGGCGAGTGGGCGCCCTTCACCCGCTGCCCCGTGGACGCCCCGGTGATGCTGGCCGCGGACGGCCTGGCGAAGACCCCGCAGTGCGTGGTCGCCGCCTCCGCGAGCGGCTCCATCAAGCTGGGCAACACCACCGTGACGACCGGCAAGACCAACCTCCAGATGGGCGTCATCCAGAACTCCGACGGCACGAGCACGGTCGTCGCCCCGGCGGGCGGCGCGCTCCTCGCCGACTCCGCGACCGTCCCCGGCGGGCTGCTGGGGCTGATGTGCCCGAGCGACATGCCCGGGGTGACGGCCATCTGCGAGCAGCTCAGCAACAGCACCCTCAACAAGATCACCGCCACGGTGGAGTCCGTCGGGACGCCGTACGCCTTCAACCAAACCGCGGGCATCGTCACGGGCGAGCCGATCGTCGCCCTGCCGGTCCGCATCCACCTGCAGAACCCGATCCTCGGCGACAACTGCTACATCGGCAGCAGGTCCAACCCGATCGTGCTGCGCCCGGAGAACCTCACCTTCCCGGACTTCGGCATCTCCTTCTTCAACGGCGACGGCACCACCGCCGACGACGGGGAGATGAGCCGTATCAACCTCACCGGGGCCACCCAGAACGACGACGGCTTCGCGGTGCCCGGCGCGACCGGCTGTGGTCTGGGCCTCGGGCTGGTCAACGCCGCCGTCAACGCCAAGACGGGACTGCCCGCGCCCGCCGGGTCCAACAACCTGACGCTCAACAGCAGCCAGACCCATCTGGCCGGTCTGACGGCGCCCGGCACCGTCGCGCCGAACGCGGGCAAGGTGCTCTCCCAGGCCTGGCACTCCGCCGTCGACTAATGGCCGCACACCGGCGATTCTCAGCCGTCCCCTCAGTCCCCTGCCGTCCCGCCGCGTCGAAATGTGCACAAGCTGTGTACGGCGAAACGAAGTTGTTTTAACTTCATCAGCCCAGACAGGCAGCACCTGACGGCCGGCCGTGCGCCCACGCCCCCCACCCGGGGCGCGAGCGCACGGCCGCACCCCCCACCCCGGGCGCAACGGAGAGCAAGGGACGCCTCATGTCTTCCATCACGCACCCGCCGGAGGTCGGTGAACCGATCGGACCCCTCCCCAAGGAGTTCGCCGCCCTGATGAGACCCGAGTTACCCGGCCTCATCAAGGAGATACGGGCCGAGGTCACCCGGGCCTACCCGGTCTACGGCCGTCTGCTCAACGGCCCCAACGCGGGCGCCATCCGCCAGGGCGTCGAACAGGCGCTGTCCGCCTTCGTGGACCGGGTCGCCGAACCCGGCAAGAGTTCCGTGCTGCGCGACCAGTTGCTGCGCAAGTTCGGCCGGGTCGAGGCGTACGAGGGCCGTGAACTGGACACGCTGCAAGGGGCGTTCCGGCTGGGCGCCCGGGTCGCGCTGCGCCGCGCCAAGGCCGTGGGCCAGCAGTACCACCTCTCCCCCAGCCTCATCCTCGCCTTCGCCGACGCGCTGTTCGCGTATGTGGAGGAGCTGGAGTCGATCTCGCGTGAGGGCTATGTCGAGGTGCTGTCCCGGGCCTCCTCCGAGGTGTCGGCCCAGCGAAGGCGGCTGCTCCACCTGATCCTCGCCGCGCCGCCGCTGCCGCAGGAACTGCCCCGGCTGTGCGAGACGGCCGCCTGGCAACTGCCCGCCGAGGTCACCATGGTCGCCCTGCGCGCCCCGGTGCCCGAGCACCTGGAGGCGGGGCTGGCCGCGGACGTCCTCGCGGACCTGGACGCGCCGCACGCCCATCTGCTGATCCCCGGAGCGCTGACCCCGGAGCGCCTGACCATGCTCGACGCCGCGTTGTCCGGCGCGCATGCCGTGGTGGGCCTGACCGTGCCGCTGGCCCAGGCCGCCGACTCGCTCCGCTGGGCGCGGCGGGTGCTCCAGCTCATCGACGAGGGTGCCGTGGCCGACGCGCCGCTGGTGCGCTGCGAGGACCATCTGGTGACGATCTGGCTGCTGTCCGACGCGCCTCTCGTCTCCCACCTCGCGGCCCGGGAGCTGGCCCCGCTGGACGGCCTGCCCGCCAGCCGCCGCGACCGCCTCGTGGAGACCCTGCGCGTCCATGTCTCCACCCGGGCCCCCGCCGAACAGGTCGGCGAGATGCTCGGCGTGCACGCCCAGACCGTCCGCTACCGCCTCCGCAACCTGGACGCCCACCTCGGCGACCGCCTCACCGACCCGGACCACCGCTTCGCCCTGGAGGCGGCGTTACGGGCCATGCACCTGCGCCGTGCGCGACAGCCGGGGGTGACCAGCCCGTAGGCCCCGGTGAGGGCCCGCCCCTACCCCGCCTCCCGCTCCGGTAGCGACTGCTGCCGTAACACCTGCTCCCGGTCCGCCAGTTTGCTGAGCATCTCCACGACCCGGTCGCGGGACTCGTCCGCGGCGTCGATGGCTTCCATGCACTGCCAGTACGTGCCCTCGTCCGGGGCGGCGCAGGTGATGCCGACGAGGGCGATGCCGACCTCGCCGAGGAGGCCGCCGAGGCGGAGGAGGGTCTGGCGGGCGTCGCCCAGCTCGGTCAGCTGGGCCGCGCGCAGTTCGCCGGGGGCCAGCTCCGGGGTGTCCAGCACTCCGCAGCCACGGCCCGCGAGTTCGGTCAGGCCCAGTGCCTCGCCGCGCAGCTCGGGCGGGCCGGAGACGGCGAGGCGGCTGCCGATGGCCTGGGCCAGGGCCTGCGCCTGCCACACCTCCGTGAGGATGCGCGGCACCTCGCCGCTTCCCGCCAGGGCACGCCTGCTCGCCACGATGAGCCGCACCGCGTCCATGCGCTGTCCCCGTCGTCATGACGCGCGCTCCCGCGCGTCCGCCCGAACTCCCTTGTTCACTACCCAGAGTGAGGGAGCTTGAGTCCAAATATCAGAGGAAGGCGGAAAATTGTGGACAACAATTCGGATGGCAGCCCGATTTTCGATACGGAGAGTAACTGCGGAGCCTAGCGCTCCGCCACTTGTCACCTCCCGGCAACCGTCACGTGGGAAACCGCTGTTCGTTGCGGTCGATCTTGGCGTCCAGCGCCGCCAGCGGATCGACGCCGAGCGCGGCGCAGAACTGCAGCAGATACGCGAGCACGTCGGCCACCTCGTCGGTGACCCGGTGCGCGGTCCCGGGGTCGGCCATCACCCGGGCGGATTCCTCCGGGGTCAGCCACTGGAAGATCTCCAGCAGTTCGGCGGCCTCCACACTGAGGGCGGCCGCCAGGTTCTTGGGCGTGTGGTACGGCTGCCAGTCGCGGGCGGCGGCGAACTCGACCAGCCTGCGCTGGAGTTTCGCCACGTCGAGAGGTTCGGTCACGGCCCCAGGTGTACCACTGTCACCCCGGACGCCCCCGCCGCCCACCCGGGGTCGCTCACCGCGGCGACACAGCGCAGGCCCCCGTGCCCCGCCATCCGCACCGCCAGCAGCAGGAGCCCCGCCCGCTGCCGTGGGTCCAGCGCGCGGTCGAAGCGGTCGGCGAGCAGGGTGAGGTCGCGCCGACCGGACGGCACCTCACCGCGCGGGTCGAGGGCCAGCACGGCGGACCCGGAGACCAGCACCAGCGCCAGCGCCAGATACCGCAGTTCCCCGTCCCCGAGCCGGGCGAACGCCGTGCGGATGCCGTCACCCCGGTCGAGCAGGGCCCGGACGGTGCCGTCGGCCTCCGCCTCGGCCAGCACGTCCACGACCCGCCCCGCACACCCCGGGCCCACCGTCTCGACGTACCGCGCGTGCCGCTGCCCGCACTCGGCGCGGGTGCGCCACAGCACGTCGGCGAGGTTGTCGCAGCCGGTGCGCAGCCGCCCGGAGCCGAGGGCGGCGGGGGCACGCATCCGGGCGGGGCAGGGGTCGCAGGCGTACACCGAGCGCAGCGCGACGACCATCTGCTCGGCGGCGGCGAGCACCTGCCGCTGCCCGTCGGTCTTCCCGGCCACCCGCAGCGGCAGCAGCGGCGTGCCGAGGCGGTCGTCGGGCAGCGGGGCACGGGTGACCGGGGCGGCACCGGCCGTGTGCCAGGCGGCCTGCACCGTACGGCGCCCGGGGTCGCGCAACGCGGTCTCGAGGAGCACCCGCCCGCCCGCGGTCAGCCGCTCCCCCACGACCCGCAGCTCCGGCTCCGCCTGGACGGCGACGTCGAGCCGTACCGGCCCCTCGGGACCGTCGGCCGTACAGCCGATCCGGAACCCCCGGCGCCGCTGGGCGTCGGGCCGGGCCCGCTCCGGCACGCACGCCACCGGGTCCGGGAACACCTCGCCGAGCCGCGCCCCGCCCCCGAGCCGCGCCAGCGCCTGGTACGCCCGCAGCGCGCTGCTCTTGCCCGACCCGCTGGCCCCGGCGAGCAGCGTGACCGGCCCGAACGGCAGCCCGACGCCCCGGTGCCCGGCGAACGCGGACAGCCGCAGCTCGCTGACACAGGGCCGCGCGGGGCGCGCGGCGGCGGGCACACTCGGGACGACCACCTGGGATGACACCGGCATATCCGGACGGTATTCCTCCACCCGTCCGCCGAACCGTTCCGCCAACCAGACCTTCCTACGATCGGGCGACAATACGGTCCTCTCCGGAACCTCCGCCTCAGGCCCCCGGCACCCCCATGCCCTCCATCAGCCCCTGCACCTCCGTGCCCGGCGGGGTGAGGAGGAAGACATTGCGGTCCACCCGATGCATCCCGCTGGCCAGGCCGAAGACGACGCCGGTGCTGAAGTCCAGGACGCGCTTAGCCACGTCCGGCTCCGCGCCGGTGAGGTCCAGCAGGACGGGAATGCCCGACATGACGGTCTCGGCGACCTCGCGGGCGTCGGCGAAGACGTTCACGCGGAGGACGACGAAGCGGCGCCGGGCCTCGGTCTCGGCCTCCGGGTGCGCGCGGTGGTCCACCGCGGACGGCCAGGCGTCCCGGCCGCGCAGCGGAACCACCTGGGCGAGCCCCTCCCACTGTTCATCGGTGACGTCGTGACGGTGCACCGGCTCCCCCGATCTGACTCGCACTCATCTCCTGCACCAGCCAATTCTTACGCCAAGTCACCCGTTCGGCCCAACAGCGACACGGTGTGCGACCGGCCACGACCGCGCACGGTTGCCCGGAAGGGGCGCGGAGTACCCGGCATGCCGCTGCGGGACGACACCGGGAGGAAACCTCAGGGGGGTGCGCGAACCGGAGGCCGCGGCGGCGCTGCGGGGGCTGGAGAGAGCGGGCTGGCGGGTGGGGCCACCGGTGGAACCGCTGCGGATCCAGGAGTTGGCCAGCGGCGGCCAGGAGGCGGCACACCTGGCGGAACCGCCGGACGCCGGACCGCCCGCGTCGCGCCCGGCCCCGCCCGGCCGCACCGCCCAGGCCCTCGCCCTGACCGGCACCGCGCTGGCGGCCGGTGCCACCGCGGCGGCCGTGCCGCGCGGGCTGCGGAGGTGAGCGGGGGCGCGCATCCTGGACCCGCCACCGGCGCGACGGGCGCCGTGGGGACCGGGACGAGGCGGGTGCGATGGGCGGCATCGACGTGGCGGCGGAGCGGGTGCTCCCGTTCCCGCCCGAGCGGGTGGCCGGGTACGCCATGGACTGGCGGCACGACGCCGAGTGGACGCAGGGCATCCGCACGGCCGAGCTGACCCGTCCGGCGGACGGCGGCGGCTTCGGCGTGGGCGCCGAGGTCACCCGTACGGCGTACTTCCTGGGCCGCCGTATCGACTACGTCCTGCGCGTCGACGCCTACGATCCGCCCCGGCTGCTGGACATGCGGTCGATGGCGGGCCCGCTGCCGATGCACGTCACCTACACCTTCGAGCCCCACCCGCCCGGCACCCGCGCCCGGCTCCAAGTCCGCGGCGGCGAGGGCGGCTTCTACCGGCTGGCCGCGCCCCTGCTGTCCCGGCAGGTGCGCTCCTCGCTGGTGAAGGACCTGCGCGATCTGGAGGCCAGGCTCACCGAGGGGAAACCGGAAGCATGACCTCTTACGGAGTCATGACGTGCCGGGCGCGGCCCTGCGGCGCGGCCGGGTCGCGGATCTAGCGTGGCCGTATGCGTGTACTGGTCACCGGCGGTGCCGGGTTCATCGGATCCCATGTGGTGGAGGAGCTGACGGCGCGCGGGCACGAACCCGTCGTCTACGACGTGCGGGCGGACGCCCGGTCGGACGTGCGGGACGCCGACGCGGTCGCCCGGGCGCTGAACGGGGTGGACGCCGTCTGCCACCAGGCGGCCATGGTCGGCCTGGGCACCGGCTTCGGCGACGCGCCGGAGTACGTCTCCCGCAACGACCTGGGTACGGCCGTCCTGCTGGCCGCGCTGGCGGAGGCGGGCGTACGGCGGCTGGTGCTCGCCGGGTCGATGGTGGTGTACGGCGAGGGGCGGTACGACTGCCCGCGCCACGGCGTGGTGCGGCCCGGCCCGCGCGCCGTCGCCGACCTGGACGCCGGACGGTTCGAGCCGCGCTGCCCGGCGTGCGGGGCCGACCTGGTGCCGGGGCTGGTCGCGGAGGACGCGCCGGTGGACCCGCGCAACGTGTACGCCACCACCAAGCTGACGCAGGAGCACCTGGCCGCCGCGTGGGCCCGGTCGACCGGCGGCGCGGCGGTGTCGCTGCGCTACCACAACGTCTACGGGCCCCGGATGCCGCGCGACACCCCCTACGCCGGGGTCGCCTCCTTCTTCCGGTCCTCGCTGGCCCGCGGCGAGGCGCCGCGCGTGTTCGAGGACGGGCACCAGCGGCGGGACTTCGTGCACGCCCGGGACGTGGCGGCGGCCAATGTCACGGCGCTGGAGGCGGAGCTGCCGGGCGGTGCCCTGACCGCGTACAACACCGGCAGCGGCGAGCCGCACACCGTCGGGGAGATGGCGCGGACGCTGGCCGCCGCGTGCGCAGGGCCCGAGCCCGTCGTCACCGGCGAGTACCGGCTCGGCGACGTACGGCACATCACCGCGGACTCGGCGCGGCTGCGGGCCGAGCTGGGCTGGAAACCGGAGGTCGGGTTCGAGGAGGGCATGCGGGAGTTCGCGCGGGCCGGGATGGCCGGGGGGCGGCGGTGAGCGCCGGGGTCGACGTCGTCCTGCCCTGTCTGGACGAGGCCGAGGCGCTGCCCTGGGTGCTGGAGCGGATCCCCGCCGGTTGGCGGGCGCTGGTGGTGGACAACGGCTCCACCGACGGCTCCCCGGACATCGCCCGTGACCTGGGCGCGACGGTGGTGCGGGAGCCGCGCCGCGGCTTCGGCGCCGCCTGCCACGCGGGGCTGACCGCCGCCACCGCCGACATCGTCTGCTTCTGCGACTGCGACGCCTCCCTCGACCCGGGGCTGCTGGTGCCCTTCGTCGCCGAGGTGCGCGCGGGCGCCGCCGACCTGGTGCTCGGGCGGCGCCGTCCGCAGGCGCGGGGCGCCTGGCCCGCGCACGCCCGCGCCGGGAACCTGGCGCTGTCCCGGATGCTGCGCCGCCGCACCGGACTGCGCCTGCGCGACCTGGGCCCGCTGCGCGCGGCCCGCCGCGAGCCGCTGCTCGGGCTCGGGCTCACCGACCGGCGCAGCGGCTATCCGCTCCAGATGGTGGTGCGGGCCGCCGACGCGGGCTGGCGCGTCACCGAGCACGACGTGCCGTATCTGCCGCGCACCGGCGCGTCCAAGGTGACGGGCACCTGGCGGGGGACCTGGCAGGCGGTGCGCGACATGAGCCGGGTGCTGGCCGAACCGCCCGCCCCACGACCACTGACCACCTTCTCGGAAGGCACACCCCGTTGAGCACGTTGCTCGTCATCGCCAAGGAGCCGCGCCCCGGGCGGGTGAAGACCCGTCTGACCCCGCCGTTCACGCCCGGGGAGGCCGCGTCGCTCGCCGCGGCGGCCCTCGCCGACACCCTGGACGCCGTCGCCGCGACTCCCGCGTCCCGGCGCGTACTGGTGCTCGACGGGGCGCCGGGGCCCTGGCTGCCGCCCGGCTTCGACGTCGTGCCGCAGGGCCCGGGCGGGCTGGACGAGCGGCTCGCCGAGGCGTTCGCCGCGTGCACCGGCCCGGCCCTGCTGATCGGCATGGACACACCCCAGGTGACGCCCGAGCTGCTGACCGTGGACTTCGCGGACGGCGACGCGTACCTCGGGCCCGCCGAGGACGGCGGCTTCTGGGCGCTGGGCCTGGCCGACCCCGACCCCGCACTGCTGCGGGGCGTGCCCATGTCGACGCCGGTGACGGGGGCCGTCCAGCGGGCCCGGCTCACCGAGGCGGGACTGCGGGTGCGGGACCTGCCGCGGCTGCGGGACGTGGACACCGCCGCCGACGCCGAGGCGGTCGCGGTGGCCGCGCCGCACGGCCGGTTCGCCGCCGCGCTGACCCGCCTGACGGCGCCGACGGGCCGATGAGCACGGCCCGCGATCTGACGACCGTGGTTACGGCCGACCTGTGGGAGGCCCCGGCCCCCTGGGATGCCGGTGACCCCTACTCCGAGGCGCTGCGCGCCGGGCGGGGCCCGCTGTTCCTGGAGCGGGCCGACGGATGGCTGCTGCCGCTGGACGTGGAGCGGTGGTGCGCGGCGGCCGACCCGGTGGACCTGGCGGTCCTGGACCGCTGCGAGGGCGCCGTACTCGACGTGGGCTGCGGTCCGGGGCGGCTGGTGGCGGCGCTGGTCGCGCGGCGCCGCCGTGCCCTCGGCATCGACGTCAGCGAGGCCGCGGTCGCCCACACCGTCCGGCACGGCGGCCGGGCCCTGCGCCGCTCCGTCTTCGACCCGCTGCCCGGCGAGGGCCGCTGGGGCACGGCCCTGCTCATGGACGGCAACATCGGCATAGGCGGCGACCCGCTCGCCCTCCTCGACCGCCTGACCGCACTCGTCGCCCGCGACGGCCTCCTGATCGCCGAGACCGCCCCGTCCGACATCGACGAACGCGTCCACGTCCAGGTCGTCCACCTCGCCGCCGCCCACCGCACCGCGGGCACCCCGTTCCCGTGGGCCCGCGTGGGCACCCCGGCGCTGCTGCGGCACGCCCGCCGCGCGGGCTGGCGTGCCGTCGATCAGTGGTCGGCCGGGGGGCGGTGTTTCGCGGCCCTGCGCAACCGCGCCACGAACACCACCGCCGACCCCGCGAACAGCGCCGCGCTGATCAGCAGCCACCGGCCGAGGAAGCCGTCCGCCGAGAGCCCGGCGGCGGACTGGTAGCGGTCGTCGACCCGCCCGCTGATCAGGGGAAACCACACGAGCAGCAGCAGCGCGGAGAAGGCGGCGGGGACCCGGACGTACACCGTCCACCGCCGCCTCCCGCCCGCGTCGAAGGCCCGTACCACCGCCCGGTCCGCCGCCGCGTACAGCGGCAGCAGCACCAGGTCGTGCAGCAGCGCGGCCCCGACGAACCAGAGCAGCACCTGGAGCCACTCGCCCTCCAGCAGCCGCACGCCCGCGTACCCGGCGAGCGCGAAGGAGCAGGCCAGCAGCAGGATCTGCAACGGGCTGCCCACCGGCAGCCGGGGCCTCAGGAACATCGCGGGACTCCTCACAGGTCTCCGAACTCCATCCGCGTCACCCACTTGGTGTTCAGCACCCCCGGCGCCGCCGGGACGATGATCCGGGCCGGGAAGCCGTGGTCGGGGGTGAGGGGCTCGCCGTTGACGTCGAGGGCGAGCAGGGAGCGCCCGTCGCGGACCTGGTTGGCCCGCAGCGCCGCCCTCCGGAAGGCGCCCCGGCGCTGCAGCGACTCCACCAGCACGTCGGGCGCCCGGTCCGGGTCGTCGTAGCCGACGAGCGCGGCGAGGTCGCGCAGCCGTACGCCCCGCCACCACTGGTCGGACGTCGACCAGCCCTCCACGCAGGCGATGGGCAACGCGGCGCTGTGCAGGGGCAGTTCGAGCAGTTGCGCGCGGGACAGGCGGACCGTGCCGCCGGGGCCCGTGACGACCAGGCGCCACGCCTCCTCCGTGGTCTCGGCGGGGCGGATGCCCCGGGACGCGGCCGTCTTGTTGATCTGGAAGCCGCCCGGACCGCCGCCCGGTTCGGGCCCGCCGTGCGGGGTGAGCAGGGCGGTCTGCCGCAGCGGCCCGTCGAAGGAGCGCCCGGCGCTGGTGGCGAACAGCAGCAGCGAGCCCCCGCCGACGAACCACAGCGCCCCGCGCCGCGAGACGGTCGGCGGATCGGGCCGCGGGGCGATCAGCGCGGCCTCCTCCGGCTCGCGCGGGTCGTCGCGCATCGCGCGCAGGTTGCGCAGGGCGAGCGGGACCTTGAGCGTGACGTGCACGAGGAACGCGGCGAAGAACACCCACGCCCCGTAGAAGTGCAGGGGGTAGAAGGAGCCCGGGAAGACGTACTCCAGCTGGACGTTGAGTACGCCCGTCACGAACTCGAACAGCGCCCCGCCCACGAGCAGCAGCAGCGACAGCCGCTCCAGCGCGTGGGCGAGCGAGCGGGCCGGGGGCAGTGCGAACAGCCGGGGGATGACCGACCAGAGCTTGGCCAGCAGCACCGGGATGAGGGTGATCCCGAGGGTGACGTGCACGCCCTGGTTGAGCCGGTACAGCCAGACCGGGTCCGTCGGCCAGGAGAAGAGGTAGAAGCCGAGGATGCCCTTGTCGGGCGTCTTGTCGTTGACCGGCGACAGGTTCGGGTTGTACGCGGCGTACGACAGCAGCCCGGTCAGGAACAGCACGGTGATCCCGGCGAGCAGGACCACGCCGAGCACCGAGGTGAACCAGGGGCCGCGCACCGGGCTGCGCCAGAACCCGGGGGACGAAGGGGGGAAGGGAGACCGTGCCATGTCCCGACCGTAGGCCCGCCCCGGCACGCGAAGGGGTGCGCGACCGATGACGAAACGCTGACGTCCGCCGCGCGTACCAGCCGGTCAGGCCCACGGCGCCCTAGCGTTCCGGTGTGACCCGCACTTCGCTCCGCCCCGAGGACGACCGGCGCGCCCGGCCCGCCGTACGCGTCGCGCCCGATCTGCTCGCCGCCGCCGCGGCCGTGCTGCTCTTCGTGGCGGCCGTGCTGATCGGCCGCCACATCGAGGACACGGACGGCACGCTGTTCGTCGACTGGCCGCCGCTGCTGGCCTCCTGGGACCCGCACCTGGGCCCCGGCACCCCGGCCGCGCTGCTGGTGGCGGCGGCCGTGGTGGCGTACGCCCCCGCCCTGGCCGCCCGGCTGCCCTGGCGGGCGCTGCTCGCGTCCGCGTGGGCGACCGCGCTGGCGTGGACCTTCTCGCTCGCCCTGATCGACGGCTGGCACCGGGGCGTCGCCCGCCGCCTGACCACCCGCTACGAGTACCTCCAGGTCATCGACCGCTTCCATGACATTCCGGCGGCCCTGTCCACCTTCACCGACCACATCCTGATCCAGGGCGGCCCGGCAGACGACCACTGGCCCGCGCACATCGCCGGGCACCCCCCAGCGGCCACCGTCACCTTCGTGCTGCTCGACCGGATCGGACTGCGGGGCGGCGGCTGGGCCGGGGTCTGGTGCGTGGCCGTCGGCACCACGGCCGTCCTCGCGGTGCTGGTCGCGGTGCGGGCGCTGGCCGGGGAGCGGCTCGCCCGGCGGGCGGCACCGTTCCTGGTGCTGGCGCCCGGCGCGGTGTGGATGGGCACGTCGGCGGACGCGTACTTCGCCGCGGTGGCCGCCTGGTCGGTGGCGCTGCTGGCGCTGGCGGTGACCGCGCGCACGCCGGGCCGGACACGGGCGGCGCTGGGCGGCTCGGGCCTGCTGTTCGGGCTGACCTGCTATCTGTCCTACGGCCTCACCCTGGTCGCCCTGATCCTGGCGGGCGTGCTGCTGATCGCCAGGGACCGGGTGCGGGGCCTGCTGCCGGGACTGCCGTATCTGCTCGCGGGCCTGGCGGTCGTCCCCCTCGTCTTCACGCTCTACGGGTTCGACTACTGGGAGGCGTACCACCTCCTCGTCGACCGC
This sequence comes from Streptomyces sp. NPDC057877, assembly GCF_042796855.1. Lineage (NCBI taxonomy): Bacteria > Bacillati > Actinomycetota > Actinomycetes > Kitasatosporales > Streptomycetaceae > Streptomyces > Streptomyces sp. NPDC057877. The sequence continues at coordinate 240,188 of NZ_JBHVMS010000013.1, read as the reverse complement.
TACAACCAGGGCGCCGGTGGCACCCGCCCCTACGCCTACTGGGTCTGGGCCAATCTCGCCTGCACGGTGCTGGTGGTGGGGCTGGCGACGGTCGCGGGCCTGCGCGGGACCGGCGCGGTCCTGATCCGCCGTGGCCCGCTGGGCTCCCCGGCCGTTCCCGAGGTCCGGCTCGCCCTGCTGGTGTGCGCCGCGCTGCTCGCCCTGCTCGTCGCCGATCTGTCCGGCATGAGCAAGGCGGAGACGGAACGCATCTGGCTGCCGTTCGCGCTGTGGCTGCTGCCCGCGTGTGCGCTGCTGCCCAGGCCTCGGGCGTGGCTCGCGGCGCAGGCGGGGGTGGCGCTGCTGGTCAACCACTTGCTGTGGACGGGGTGGTGAGGGCCGCGGCGGTACGGGGCCGGGGGTGGGGCGGGGCCAGAGATGGGACGGGGCCGGAGGATGGGAGAGGGCCCGAGGAGGAGAGAGGGCCGGAGGGTGGGAGCGGGCCAGAGGGTGGGAGCGGGCCAGAGGGTGGGAGCGGGCCAGAGGGTGGCTGATAGAAGCATCAGAACTGGAATGCCCAGGGTCACCCCGGCTAGACTCCCCGCATGACCACGTCAGCGCCGCCCAGCAACCGGTTCGAGCGCCGTCGCGCCGAGACCCGGGGGGCGCTGGTGCGCGCGGCCCGGCAGATCCTCGCCGAGACCGGGGACACCAGCGCCAGCATCCAGACCATCGCCGAGCGCGCGGACGTCGGCTTCGGCTCCTTCTACAACCACTTCGCCTCCAAGACGGAGTTGTTCGACGCGGCGGTCACGGACGCCCTGGAGGAGTTCGGCCGCGCCTTCGACGAGCGCCTGCACGGCATCGACGACCCGGCGGAACTGGTCGCCGCCGGTTTCCGGCTCAGCGCCCGGATGGCCGACTCCGACCCGGAGCTGATGCGGATCGTGTGCCACCGCGGCCTCGGTCACATCCACTCCGGCACCGGCCTGGCCCCCCGCGCCCTGCGTGACCTGGAGCACGGCACCAGCACGGGCCGCTTCACCCCCGTCGACACCACCGTCGCCCTCTCCGCGATGGGCGGTTCGCTGGTCGCCCTGGTGGAGCTGAGGTTCACCCGCCCCGACCTGGACGGCGACGAGGCCGCGTCGAACCTGGCGGAGCTGATGCTGCGCATGCTGGGCGTGCCCGCGCCCGAGGCCCACGAGGTGGCGCGCCGCCCGCTGCCGGAACCGGCCGGATAGCGGGCGGCGTTCAGCCCGCCGGGGGCAGCCCAGGTCGACGAGGCGGGTGGTGCACACGTACTCGGCGATCCTGTCACCGAGCACGAGGCCGTCCTCGGCGTCCCACGGGAAGTGCACACCGAGCCAGACCCGGAACTCTCCGCGTCGTAGATCGCGGCGTTCAGCATGGCGGTGGCGAGGGCGGCGGCGAGCGCCAGGGGCCGCCACGGACGGGGGCCGGAATGGCCGACCCCGACCAGGAACATGACCAGAAGACCGCGCGTCGGGCGCCTTCCCGGCGCATCCCGGAAACATTTACTTGGCCAGCCACGTTTCTGGTGCTACGTTTTATGTGGCTAGCCAAGCGATTCCACGGATCACCCGTGAGTCCCCGCAAGTCCCCCTGAGTGCCGCGTATGTCAAGGAGAAACCCATGCTCAACGCCCTGTGGACCCCCACCGCCCTCGGCGACATCGACCTCCCCCACCGACTGGTCATGGCCCCCATGACCCGCGACCGGTCCACCCCCGAGGGTGTGCCGACCGAGATGAACGCCGAGTACTACGCCCAGCGCGCCTCCCACGCCCTCGTCATCACCGAGGGCACCCAGCCCTCCCCGGACGGACAGGGCTATCTGCTCACCCCCGGCGTGCACTCGGCGGAGCAGATCGCCGGGTGGCGCAAGGTCACCGACGCCGTGCACGAGGCGGACGGGCGGATCGTCGTCCAGCTGATGCACGTCGGCCGGATCGCCCACCCCGACAACACCCCGCACGGGCGCCAGCCGGTCGCCCCGTCGGCGGTGCGGCCCGCGGGCACCATGTTCACCGCGTCCGGCCCACTGGAGATGCCGACGCCCCGCGCCCTCGGCACCGCCGAGGTCACCGCCACCGTCGACGACTTCCGCCGGGCCGCCGCGGGCGCCGTGGACGCCGGTGCCGACGGGGTGGAGATCCACGGCGCCAACGGCTACCTGGTCCACCAGTTCCTGTCCACCAACACCAACCAGCGCACCGACCGCTACGGCGGGTCCCTGGAGGGCCGTATCCGCTTCGCGGTGGAGGTGGCCGCCGCGGTCGCCGACGAGATCGGCGCCGGACGCACCGGCATCCGGCTCTCCCCCGGCAACACCTACAACGACATCGCGGAGAGCGACACCCACGAGCTGTACCCGGCGCTCGTCCGCGCGCTCGCCCCGCTCGGCCTGGGCTATCTGCACCTGGTCCACTTCGGCGACGAGGAACTCCTCGACACCCTGCGCGGCCTGTGGCCCGGCGCGCTGGTCCTCAACCGGGCGGGCGCCGACATCCCGGCCCGCGCGGCGGACGTCGCGGACGGGCGCGCGGACGTCGTCTCCGTCGGCGCGCTCGCCCTGGCAAACCCCGACCTGGTGGAACGGGTACGCTCCGGAGCACCGCTGAACACGCCCGACCCCGCCACCTTCTACGGCGGTGGGGCGGCCGGGTACACCGACTACCCGACCCACACCGCCTGAGGACACCCCGTCGGCCTCCGCCGCACACCGCCCGAGGAAGACACCGCGATGACCGCCGTACCCCCGACCCCGAACACGGCGCGCGACGGACGGCTCAGCTACGCCGTCTTCCTGCTCGCCCGCGCCCACCGCGGTCAGGCCGCCGCGATGCTCCGCGCGATGGACCTGCATCCGGGGCAGGAGCTGCTGCTGATGCAGCTCTACGACCGGGACGGCCAGACCCAGTCCGAACTCCTCGAGAGCGTCGGCCTGGACCACTCCACCGTCTCCAAGTCGCTGCGCCGGATGCAGGACGCGGGCCTGCTCACCCGGGAACCGGCCGAGCACGACCGACGGGTGATGGTCGTACGCCTCACCGACCGGGGCCGGGCGCTGCGGGAGCCGATCGCGGCGATGTGGCGGACCCTGGAGGAGACGTCCGTCGAGGGCCTGACGGCGGACGAGGTGGAGACGTTCATCCGCATCGCCCACACCATCACGGGGGCGATCGGCTCGCGGGCCAAGGACTGACCCTGCGCACCAAGGCGGCGTGCCACCCCCCACAACCCTCGGATTCCCCACCATAGTGGGGCGTTATGAGCACGGAACCGACCGAACAGCCCGCACCGGGCCCCCCGCCCGGCACGCCCGTAGCCGCCGGACCCGACCACGCCCTCGTGGGCATCGGGATGGCGGCGGTCACCGCGGTGGTCGTGTGGGCGTGGCTCGGCGAGGACTCCTTCGACGACGTGTCGTCCTCGAGCCTGACCTGGGTCCTGAACAACTTCGGCTGGCTGTTCGTGGTGGCGGCGGACGTGTTCCTGGTCCTCTGCCTGGTCATCGCGTTCAGCCGGTTCGGCCACATCACGCTGGGCAAGGACGGCGACGAGCCGGAGTTCGGGAACCTCGCCTGGATCGCGATGATGTTCAGCGCGGGCATGGGCATCGGCCTGATGTTCTACGGCGTCGGCGAGCCGCTCACCCACTTCCTGGCGCCGCCTCCGGCGAGCGGGGCGGAGCCGGAGTCGCCGGAGGCGGCGCGCACGGCGATGGAGTACTCGTTCTTCCACTGGACGCTCACCCCCTGGGCCATCTACGGCATCGCGGGACTCGCCCTGGCGTACGCCGGTTTCCGCAAGGGCCGCGGCAACCGTCTCAGCGCGGCGTTCGTACCGCTGATCGGTGCCCGCCGGGCGGTGTCCTGGCCGGGCCGGTTGATCGACCTGCTCGCCGTCTTCGCCACGGTCTTCGGTACGGCGACGAGTCTGGGCCTGGGTGCGCTGCAGGTGGCCGAGGGCATGGACCTGACGTTCGGCGTGGACGCCACGCGCACCACGGAGCTGGTCATCATCGCGGCGCTGTCGGCGGCGTTCGTGCTGTCCGCGTTCTCGGGCCTGCACCGGGGCATCAAGTGGCTGTCATCCCTGAACATCGTGCTGGCGGCGGCCCTGATGCTGTTCGTCTTCCTCCTGGGCCCCACGGTCTACGTCCTGGACACGGTCCCGGCGTCCGTGGGCGGCTACCTCCAGAACCTCCTCCCCATGGCCACCCGCACCGGCGCCTTCACGGACCACGACTGGCTGGGCGCCTGGACGATCTTCTACTGGGCGTGGTGGCTGTCCTGGGCGCCGTTCGTCGGCACGTTCATCGCCCGCATCTCCCACGGCCGTTCCATCCGTGAGTTCCTGATCGGCGTCCTGCTGGTGCCGAGCGGTGCGACGGTCATCTGGTTCTGTGTCATGGGCGGTACGGCGCTCCGGCTGGACTCCACCAACGAGGCGGACCTCGCGAGCGCCATCGAGGACGGCGCCGAGGCGTCGCTGTTCGCGATGCTGGACGCGCTGCCGATCGGCGCGGTCACGTCCTTCGTGGCCATGGTCCTGGTCATGACCTACTTCATCACCAGCGCCGACTCGGCCTCCCTGGTAATGGGCTCCCTGACCAGCCGGGGCGCCCTGCACCCACCCTCCTGGCTCGTGGTCACCTGGGGCGTCCTCATGGCGTCGGTGGCGGCGGTCCTCCTGGTCGTCGGCGGCCTCAACTCCCTCCAGACGGCGACGATCCTGGTCGCCCTCCCCTTCGTCGTCGTCATGCTCGTCCTCTGCTGGGCCCTTTTGCGAGAACTCCGCGAGGACCCCGGCGCGGGCCCCGCCCGCCACCACGCCCTCCACGGCCTGCGCGACGTCGTCCGCACGATGGTCGGCGACGTGGTGACGGAGCAGACACGGACCCGGCACTGGCGGTTGCGGCGGGTGGCTGAGGCTCGGCGGGAGGGGGACGGGGAGGAGTGACGGCCACTCCCCCGTGGCCACCCGCGCAGGCTGCCCGACGCCGTGCACGGACCCGCCCGAGTCGCTGGAAGAGGCCCGCGCGCCTGTGTTGCGTGAGGTTCTCGAGAATCTCCCGCAGCCACCGGGCACGGGCGGCGGGCAGCCGGACCCGGGTGTGCCGGAACGCTCCAGGGTCGGCCCGGAGCAGCCGTCATCGCGACGCGACGGCGGCCGACCGACGTGTCTTCGTGCGCCGCGTCCCGGTAGCCTCCGGGGGGCGTTCCTCGTCCGCCTCTCCGGTTCGCGGGAGCGATGAAAGGTCACCGATCATGACGCACCGGCAGCCCCCGAAGTGGCGGGAGGTCCTCGGGTGTTGTGGCCTTGAGGTCACGGGAGGGGCCGCGCGGGATGGCCCGCCCGTGCTCGCGGCCATCCACGCGGTCGCCGGGTTCGAGGTCGAGCCGACCGCCGCCGTCCCCGCGTCCAGTCCGCACGCCGCCGACGAACTGGACGCGGCCTGGCATCACCATGCCGCACGGGTCGCGCTGTACGGGGCGGACGGCGAGTTCCTCGTCCTCCCGCCCGTGCCGGGAGGGAGCGAGGTCGGCTGGGTGCGGGTGAAGGACCCGGTCGGCCGAGGCCTCCCGTCACGTGTCGCCGACGTGACGGGAGAGCCCGAGTTCATCGCCGTTTCGGTGGACGGCCGCCGTCTGTGCGCCACGTCGGTCGAGGAGGACGACTACTGGGTGGTGCTCCACGAGTTCGCGAGCGCGCGGGACGTCTGAGGTCGCCGCACGGGCCCGCCGCGGCCTCAGTGCCCGGCCACCACGCCCGACAGTTCGTTGGTGCTCTCGGGCAGCGTCACGGAGGTGACCTTCTTCCCGGTTTCCAGGTCGATCGCGTGCAGTGCCTTCTCGCCGGGTTCGGAGACGTAGGCGGTGGTGTCGCGGACGAACAGGGTGGGGCGGGGCTGCTGCCAGTCGAGGGGTTCCTGCCACTTGCCCACGGCCGGGATCCTCCGGTCGACGGTGCCGCTCTCGGGGTCGATGACATGGATGGCGCCGTCGGTGCCGAGGACGAGGGCCTCGCCCTGCGGGCCGCGGGCCAGGGAGCGGAAGGAGTAGCTGGTGCCCAGGTCGACGAGGCGGAGTTCGGCCGTCTCGGTGTCGATGAGGGAGATGCGGGTGGGGCGTTCCAGTTCGGCGTCGGGGTCGGTCTTGTAGTCGCCGAGGAGGATCGGGGAGACGTCGCTGCCCGATTGGTTGCCGATGCGGCCGTAGGCGTCGGGGGCGTCGACCTTGGTGAACTCGCCGTCCTTGTAGAGGAGCATGCCGTCCTCGCAGCCGACGGCTATGGCCTCGTTCCGGGCCGCGGCCTCGCCGTGGACGCCGGGGCAGTCCTCGTTGCGGGCGATTTCCCTGTTGTCCTTGTCCAGGACGAGCGCGCCGGTGCGCTTCTCCTCGGTTCCCAGGGTGGTGAGGAGTTCGCCGTTCTCCAGTTCGATGGCGACGCCGTGGTGCGGCTGGGCGGAGGTGTAGGTGCGGGTCTCGGGCTCGCCGTCGCCGCCGAGGTCGGCGGGGTCGAGGACGTTGACCTCGCCGGTGCCGTCCGTGAAGAGGACCGTCCTCCCGGCGTGCCGGACGACGTGGCCCGGCTTCGCGCCCTTGAACTCGACGGTGGTCAAGGTCTGTGCGGCGGCGTTGAGCACGCGGAAGCCGCTGTCCGTGGAGACGATGACGTGGTCCTCGTCCCCGGCCGGGTTGACGCGGTTGAAGCCGGGCAGCTCGATGGTGCGGCTGAGCTTGAGGGTCTCGCCGTCCAGGATGTAGAGGCCGCCGTCGAAGGTGGCGACGAGGGGTTCCTTGACCGTCGCCGCGGAAGGCGTGGTCTTCGAGGAGGAGGTGGTGGAGTCCTCGCCTCCACAGGCCGTCAGGACCGTGGCGAGCGCCAGGGCGAGTGCCGTATGGGAAGCGGCTCTCCGCCGGGTGGTCGTGTTCATTGCTGTGTACGTCCTTTCACGGGAAGTGGTCGGTACAGGAGGTCAGTCGGCGGTCAGACCGGCCGTCATGGCCGTCGTGTTGGCGCGCATCATCCGCAGGTACGTGTCGGCGCCCTCGCCCTTGGCCGTCAGCGACTCCGAGTACAGTTCGACGACCCGGACCCGGCCGCCCAGCTCCGTCCGCAGCACCTCGGCCAGCCGCGTGGGCTGCGAGGAGTCGGCGAACACGGTGCGCACGCCTGCCCTCTCCATCGCCTGGGTGAGTGAGCGCAGGTCGGAGGAGCTGGGCGAGGCCAGCGTGGTGCCGCTGGGGATGACGGCGCCGATGACCCGGAAGCCGAAGCGGTCGGCGAGGTAGCCGAAGACGTGGTGGTTGGTGACCAGGGCCCGGTCGTCCTCCGGGATACGGTCGAAGGACTCGCGCATGTGGGTGGCGAGGTCCGTCAACCTGCCGTCGTAGCGGCTGGCGTTGGCGCGGATCGTCGTCTCGTCGACCCCGTCGACGTGCTCCGTCACCCGGTCGGCGATCAGCCCGACCGCCGTCCGCATCCGCTCCGGGTCGGTCCAGAAGTGCGGGTCGGCCTCGCCGTCCACGCCCGGGCCGAAGGTGAGCGGGTCGACCGCCTTGCCGACCTCGAAGGTGGCGACCCCGGCCGCGCGGGCGGCGTCGACATGGCGCAGGACGTTCTCCTCCAGGCCGAGGCCGTTGTAGACGACCAGGTCGGCCTGTTCCAGTTCGGCCGCCTGGCGTGCCGACAGGCCGAAGGAGTGGGGGTCGGCGTTGGGTCGCATCAGGACGGTGACCTCGGCCTCGGCACCGGCTATCTCCCGGGTGACGTCGCCGAGGATGTTGGTCGTGACCACGATCCGCGGTCGGTCCCCGTCGGCGGTGCAGGCGGTGGCGGAGGTCACGGCGGTCAGGGCGAGGAGACCCAGGAGGAACCGGCGCAGCCGTCTCATCGGCCGGTCTCCGTCATCAGCGCCGGTCGGATGTCCAGCTCGAAGGAGCGGGCGACGCGGAGGTCGTCGTTGTAGTCGATCTCGAACACCTTGTTCCCGTCGGGGTCGTTGACGTAGGCGCGGCTGCGGTCGACCTCGATCGCGGCTGGCTGGTCGCCCGTCAGCAGCCGCTGCGTGCGCGCCCGTTCCTCGCCGGTCGCGATGTCGTAGCCGTGCAGGGCCCCGTCGTTCTCCAGTACGAGGAGCAGGGCGCCCTCTCCCGCGGTGTTGGCCGCGACGACGGGGCCGGTCTCGACGCGGGTCCAGGCGCGTTCGGTGACGTCCAGGACCCATACGGCGTCGTCCCCGGCCGGGGCGGTGAGGGTGTCGCTGCCGGGCCGGTACCGGAAGGCGGTGGCGCGTTCCGGCGTCGGCACGCTGTCGTCGTAGGGGATCCTCTCGGCGGCGAGTACGCCGTCCCGCTCCTCGCGGACGAGCAGGGCGCCGTCGGCGCAGGCGAAGACCACGCCGCGCCGGGTGACGGCGTCGCCGCGTGGGTCCTCGCACTCGGCGTCCGGGGCGCTGACGCGTTCGCCGTTCCGGGCGAGGACGGCGAGTTCGGTGGTGCCGCCGCGCTCGGCGAAGGCGAGCAGGTGCTCGGCGTACGGGACGACCGCGCCGGCGTAGGTGCCGGGCAGTGTCCGGTCCGCCTTGATCTGGCCCTTCTCCAGGCTGGCGCGGTCGTGGAGGACGGCTCGGCCGTCTTCGCCGGTCACGGCGGTCACGGCGGCGTCGGCGCGCACATGTGCCCGGTCGCCGCCGGGCAGTTCGCCGACGTCGCGGATCGCCGCGCGGTAGTAGTGGACGTGGTCGCCGTGGTCCACCGTCCACGTGCCGCTGTCGAGCACATGGGTCCGGTCGGGGGTGTGGAGGTAGCCGAAGCGTCCGTCCGTCGCCAGCCGGGTGGCGCCCCGCACCGGTGCCGTTTCGGTCGTCTCGCCGGTGATGAGGTCGAGGACGCGGGTGTCTCCGGTCGCCGGGTCGTTGAGGACGAGCCGGGACTGCTGTTCGGCGGACTCCCTGGCACCGGGCACGTATCCGTGTGGGGTGGTGGACGGTGAAGTCGCGGGCTTCTTCGTGTTGTTGTCGGTCGGTGTCGTGCAGGCCGTGGTCAGCAGCGCGGTGCACACCAGCGCGGCCGAGACCCATGCAGTGACGTTTCTTCGGACGGTCGCGTCGGTCACGACGGATGCCTCGGATTTCGTTCAGTCGGTTCGGGGACGCGTGCGGCGGCGGAGGCCGGACGCGACGGTGGAGAGGAAGAAGAGGCTCACCGAGAGCGCCGCGACGGTGGCTCCCGCGGCGGTGCTCAGATGCCAGGACAGGAGCAGGCCGCCGAAGGTCGCGGCGACGCCGAGCAGGGCCGCGAGCACCATGACCCCGCGCACACTGCGGACCCAGGGCAGGGCCGCCGCGGGTGGGGCGATGAGCAGTCCCAGCACCAGCAGGGTCCCCACGATGTGGAACGAGGCGACGATCGCCAGCCCCAGCAGCCCGAGCAGGACGGCGTGGGCGAGGCGTGGACGCAGCCCCAGCGTCCGGGCCTTACGGGGGTCGAAGGCCAGGGCGAGGAAGGCGCGGTGACCGAGGACCGACACCGCGAGCGCCGCCAGCAGTGCCGCCCCGAGGAGGACCAGGTCCTGCTCCCGCACCGCAAGGACGTCGCCGAAGAGGAACCCGGTGAGGTCCACCGCGAACGACTGCGAACGCGACACGATGATCACGCCCAGCGACAGCATGCCGACGAACAGCAGTCCGATGCCGGTGTCCTGCGACAGCCGTGGGGTACGGCCCAGGGCGGTCACGCCCGCCGTCATCACGGCCGCGCTCGCGACCGCGCCGACCAGCAGGTTCCCACCGAACAGCGCGGCCAGCGCGACGCCCGGCAGCAGCCCGTGCGACATGGCGTCCCCGAGGAAGGCCATCCCCCTGAGGACCACCCAGGTACCGGCCAGCGCGCAGATCGCGGACACCAGGATTCCGCCCCACAGGGCGCGCTGCACGAAGGTCACCTCGAACGGGGCCGTCAACCACTCCATACGGACGACACTACAATGAAAATCATGTTCAACAAATCCCCTCACCGAGCCGCTCGCGTCCGCGTCACCGACCTCTGCGCGGGCTACCCGGGACGTCCCGTCCTCCGCCAAGTGACCGCCGAGATACCGGCGTTGTCCGTCACCGCGCTCGTCGGTCCGAACGGCAGCGGCAAGTCCACGCTGCTCGGCGTTCTGGCGGGTGTGATCCAACCGACATCGGGCGAGGTCCGGCACGACGGCGACCGGCCGCCCGCGTTCGTGCCCCAGCGGGGTGCCGTCGGTGACACGCTCCCGCTCACCGTGCGTCAGACGGTGGAGATGGGCCGCTGGGGCGAGCGCGGCCCATGGCGCCGCCTGACCCGCCGGGACCACGCCGCGGTGGACGCGGCCCTCGACCGCCTGGGCGTCGGCGACCTCGCCGCACGCCAACTGGCGGAACTCTCGGGAGGCCAGCGCCAGCGCGCGCTGATCGCCCAGGGGCTGGCGCAACACTCCGACCTGCTCCTCCTGGACGAGCCCACGACGGGCCTCGACCCGGAGGCCCGCCAGACCATCGCGGCCCTCCTCACGGAACTCGCCGCCGACGGAGTGACCATCGTCCAGGCCACCCACGATCTGGACACCGCCCACTCCGCCGACGTCTGCCTCCGGCTCGAGGACGGCCACCTCGGCGTCCAGGGTCGTACGGGGGCGGAACCGGACGTCAACACGGCACGGTGAGGGCAACCATTCCGCCATGTCAGGGGTCTAGTCAGTGATCACGTTCGTGGTCGCACTGACGAGGAGACCATCATCACCGCGATACGTAAGACCCTGACCGCCACCGCAGTCGTCGGCGCCGTCCTGGCGGGTTCGGCCGCCTGCGGCACCGTGGAACAGCTCTCCGCCGGGCAGCAGCTGGACCAGGCCTTCGAGAAGCTCGGCCAGGAGAAGACGATCTCCTTCGAACTGGGCCTCGACACCGACAAGAAGACGCTGCTGGCGCTGGACGAGTCGTCGGACCCGGAGCCCGGCGAGGAACTGCCCGACGAGGTCGCCGACCTGCTCAGTGGCGCGAAGGTCAGTTTCACCGTGCAGTCGAAGAAGCCGATCGACGAGTCCGGCGAGAAGGACTACGTCGGCATGGCCATGAAGGTCGGCACCAAGGACGGCGACCTCGTCGAGTACCGGGTCATCGGCGACTACATCTACGTACGGTCCGACACCGCCGCCCTCGGTAAGGCGATGGGCGCTCCCGTGCCGTCGGCGGACGACCTGCCGCCGGAGGCGGGCGCGCTCAAGAAGGCGCTCGCGGGCGAGTGGGTGAAGATCGACGCCGAGGAGATGGAGAAGACCACCTCGGAGCTGGAGGGCGAGTCCGGCGCGGAGCCCGAGCCGGAGCCCACCCTCGACGCCAAGACGCAGAAGAAGCTGCTGGCTGCCGTCCGCTCCACCATCGCCCGCGAGGTCGAGTTCAAGACGTCCGACGGCGAGGACGGCTCCGAGCACATCACCGCGACCGCGCCGTTCCGTACGCTGATCTCGGAGCTGCTCGGCGAGATCCGTCCGCTCGCCAAGGACCTGCCGCCGGGCGTGGAGCTGCCCACGGCCAAGGATTTCCAGGACGCCCCCAACACCAAGGTCTCGGCCGACTTCACCCTCAACGACGGCGAGCTGACCGAGGTCTACGTCGACCTCTCCAAGCTGGCCGAGAACGCGAAGGTGAAGAAGCTGGGCCTGAAGGTGCGGCTGGGCGAGGGGGAGACGGTCACGGCCCCGTCCGGCGCCACCGAGCTGGACATCGAGGAGATGCTGGGCGGCTTCGGCGCCGCGATGATGGACGAGGAGGCCTTCGGCGACGACGTCGCGTAGGCCCGGTGACGGTTCGACCCGCGACCCCGCCGAGGGCCGCGGGTCGAACCACGCGGTGCGCCGCGGCCGTCAAGCGCCCCGACGTCCTCCTGCTGGACGAGCCCACCAGCAACCTCGATCCACCGGCCCACCACAAGCTCTACGCCGTACTGTCCGACTTCACCGCCTACGAAGAAGCCGTCCGCGGCCAACGGGAGGTCGCCGAGAAGTACGTCCGCGACACCGGGACAAGCCGGTCGGGCAGCTGTGCGCCCCTGTGGGTTCTCCTCGGGCTGGTCAAGGTCGAACTCGGGGACTTCCAGAGGCACGCGCTGCGCTGGGCGATTCCGGTGTCCGTCGCTTGCATCGGGTTCGCGTCGCTGACCGGGGCGATCAGCGTGACCTGAGGGGCGAGAGCGTGGCGTGTCACGGGCCCTGCTCGCGGCGTCGTTCCGCGAGCGGGGCCCGTGGCGTGTCGTGGGGCCGGGTGCGGGTGGGATACTGCGCGCCGCGGAATCAGGGGAACAGCGGCGGAACAACGGAGCATACGGGGGCACGATGGGCCAGGCGGTGACCGCAGCCATGCTTCAGGTGGCGGACGTACACAAGTCGTACGGCCGTGGCGCAGGCGCCGTGCACGCGCTGCGGGGCGTGTCCTTCGCGGTTCCCCGCGGTGAACTCGTCGCCCTGAAGGGCCGCTCGGGCTCGGGCAAGACGACCCTGCTCAACATCGTCGGCGGGCTGGACGAGCCGGACAGCGGACGTGTCACCGTCGACGGGCTGGACCTGCGGGAGCAGGGGGAGGACGCCCTCCTCGCGCTGCGCCGTGAGCGCATCGGCTTCGTCTTCCAGTCGTTCGGGCTCATCCCCGTCCTCACGGCCGCCGAGAACGTGGGCGTGCCGCTGCGGTTGCGCCGGGCGGACCCGCGTGAGCGGCGGGAGCGCGTCGACCTGCTGCTCTCCCTCGTGGGGCTCGCGGACCACGCCGCGCAGCGCCCGGGCGAGCTGTCCGGCGGCCAGCGCCAGCGCGTCGCCATCGCCCGCGCCCTGGCCAACAGCCCCTCGATCCTCATCGCCGACGAGCCGACCGGCCAACTGGACGCGGAGACCGGGCACTCCGTGATGGAACTGCTGCGCGCGGTCGTCCGCAGCGAACAGATCACGGCCCTCGTGGCCACGCACGACACAACGCTGCTCGACCTCGCCGACCGGGTACTGGAGCTGAAGGACGGCGAGGTCACCGAGTCCTGAAGACGGCGCGATCACCGGGCCCTAGGAGCCACCGGGCGTGTCGTCCGGGCGGACGGCGATGTGGTCGGGCTCCAGCTCCAGGGCGACCCGGTCGCGCATCCCCAGCGCCCGGGTGTACTCGGCCGGAAGCTGGAGCCGCCCCGCCCGGTCCAGCATGGCGTACTCGCGGGCGACCAGGTTCTCCTGGCCGGTGGCGGAGTCGACCTCGCTGCGGCGCAGGACCTCCGTCGACGTGCGGCCGTCCCGGATGGCGACCGTGCGGCGGACCTCACCGGCCACGGACTGGTCGTGGGTGACGATGACGATGGTGGTCCCCAGCTCCTCGTTGGCGGTGCGGAACGCGGCGAAGACCTGCTCGGCGGTGTAGGAGTCGAGTTCGCCGGTGGGCTCGTCGGCGAGCAGGACCGCGGGGCCGCCCGCGAGGGCGACCGCGAGGGCGACGCGCTGCTGCTGGCCGCCGGACATCTGCTGGGGCCGCCGGTCGCGGCACTCGGCGACGTCCAGCAGGTCGAGGAGTTCCATGGCGCGGTCGGCCCGCGCCCGGCGCCCGCCTCCCGCGCGGGCCAACTGCAGGGGCAGGGCGACGTTCTGCGCGGCGGTGAGGTACGGCAGGAGATTGCGCGAGGTCTGCTGCCAGACGAAGCCCACGGTCCTACGGCGGTAGGCGAGCCGTTCCTTGGCGGACATCGCGAACAGGTCGTGACCGGCGACGCGGGCGGCTCCTGCCGTGGGTCTGTCCAGCCCGGCCAGGATGTTCATGAGGGTGGACTTGCCGCTGCCCGAGGCGCCGACCAGGGCCATCAACTCGCCCTCGCGCACCAGGAGATCGAGGCCCTGCAGCGCCTGGACCTCCACACCGTCGGCGGAGAAGATCCGTACCAGCCGGTCGCAGGTGATCAGGGCGTCGTGTCCGTAGACGGCGGCGTCACGCGCGGCGCGCGCACGGTCGGCCAGCTCATGGAAGGTCGGGCTACTCGTCATCGGCTGCTCTTGGCGGACGGACGGGAGGGCGGAGGGACACGGGCCGGTGTCGCGGGGGTCCGGTGTGCCGTCGTCTAGTGGTCACCCAACCTCAGCTCCCGCACCGACCCCCGCCGACTGGCCCACCACGCCTGCCCCGCGGGCACCCCCACGGCCAGCAGCAGCACGGCGAGCGCCGGAACCGTCAAAGAGAGCGGATCGGTCCGCAGGGCGGCCCCGTCGAGGGCGGACGGGGAGGCCAGCGCGATGGCCGTGAGGTCGATGCCGGGTGACAGCAGGTGAATGCCGACCCAGCCGGTCAGCATGCCGCCCGCCGCGGCCAGCAGCGCCTGTGGGAGGGCCGTGAGGATCAGCAGTCGGCGGCCCTGGGCCCGGCTCATGCCCATCGTGCGCAACCGGGCGAGCAGGGCCCGGCGTTCGGGCGCCGTGCGCAGCACGGTCAGCACCAGGGCGAGGACCGCGTAGCCCGCGCCCGCGGCGACCGCGGCGCCGTAGAGGCGTTCCGTGCCGGACCGCAGCGGTGAGTCGACGTGCCGCGCGCGTTCCTCGGCACGCAGCCGGACGGCCGCCCCCGTGCCGTCCGCCGCCGAGCGCAACGCCCGCCCGTCGAGGGAGTCGCCGGTGAGCAGCAGGGTCGTCGTCGCCCGAGCCGGGCCCCGGGGAAGGGCGGCGCGGTCCACTATCAGGAAGTCGTCACGGATCACGGCCGGGGTGCGCTCCCTGACCAGGACGATCCGTACGGTGAGGGAGGTGCCGTCCGGGAGCAGGACGGGGTACGGGCCGGTGCCGTACGCCTCGGCCACGCGAGGTGAGGCCAGCGCGGGCAGGGTCCGGTCGGCGCCGCTGGCCGTCGTACCGGTGTTCCCTTGCGCTGTCGTACCGGCGTCCCCCTGCCCCTTCGTACCGGCGTCCCCCCGCCGGAGGCGACCCGCGTCGAACGCGCCCAGCCCCGTGCGCCGCGCCAGCCGCGCATAGGCGTCGGGGTCCACACCGGCCAGCGGTACCACCTGACTCCCCTGCCCCGGCTTCGCCTCGTACGTGACGCTCGCCTCCGTCATGTCCCGTACGCCGGTCAGTCCGCGGACGCGGTCCGGCAGGCCCCGGGGAAGCGCGCCGGTGGTCGTCTCCACACGGCCGTCGGCGCCGACGGCGAGGAGCGCGGCCTGGTCGCGGGCCGCCGTCACCCCCGCCAGGACCGAGCCGCCGAACGCGGCCGTGGTCAGGGCGCTGAGCAGGGCGAGCAGCGGCAGCACGGCGAAGCCGGAGGCGCGGGACGCGTGGGCCAGCGACAGCGGGATCACCAGGCCGCGCATCCGGGCGGTGACCTTGCCCAGTGCACGCAGGGGCAGGGGGTGGAGGCGTACCAGCAGCAGCGCCGCGACCGCGCCGGTCAGCACCGGGGCGGCGGCCACCAGCCCGGCGCTGCCCGCCCCTTGGCGGCGCAGGGCGACGACCGCCCCCACCGTGACCACCAGCACGGTCAGTTCCGCCACCGTGCGGCGCCGCGAGGGCCGGGCGGCGGCGAGGTCGTCGCGGCCGTCGTGCGCCCGTACCGTGCGGTGTGCCGCGAGGGCGCGCAGCGGGAGCGCGGCGCAGGCGAGCAGGGTGACGGCGAGGGCGGCGGCGACGGCGGGCGCGGTGCGCGCGCCGGGCAGGGCGAGCAGCGCGGCGGTCAGTCCGAGCGCACCGGACGGCACGGCCACCACCGCCGTCTCCGCCAGCAGCCGGACGGCCAGCCCGGTCAGTGCGGCCCCGCGGGCCCGCAGCAGGGCCAGCTCGGCGCGTCGCCGATCCGCTGCCACGCCGCCGGTCATGGCCAGCACGATCACGGCGAGGCTGCCGGTGCCGACGGCGGCGAGCAGGAGCAGCGGTTCGATCCCCGACCGCAGTGCGGCGTGGCCCGCGAGGACCTCGTCGAGGAACGTCTGGGCCTCCAGGCGCTCGTCGACGGCCGCCCGCAGGCGCTGCACGCCCGGCCCCGACTCCAGGGCGGCGACGGCGGAGGCGAGCCGGTCGAGGTCGTGGCCGCGCAGGGTGTCGAGGTCGGGGGCCAACTGCCAGTAACGGTGGGGGCGGCCGGGGGTGCCCAGGAGGACCGGGCCCGCGTCGGGGGCGAGGAGCAGGCCGCCGAGCCAGTACACCTCCGTCGGCGCGCTGCCCGGCAGGCGGCTCTGCGCGGGGGTGCGCAGCACCGGCTGTGCCGACCAGTACGCGCCCTCGGCGTCGCGCGGGGCGACGACGCCGGTGACCCGGACGGCGAGCGGGGCGCGGCCCGAACCGGGTACGTGGATCACCGAGCCCACGCGGATGCCGAGCGTGCGGGCGGTGTCCGTGGTGACGGCGGCCTCGACCCGCGCGGTCGCCGCGGTCACCGGTTCGCCGCTGGTGCGCGGCAGTCGGCCCGCGGTGAGCCGGGCGTGGGAGTCCAGGTCCTGCTGGGCGGCGAGCAGCAGTCGGGCGGGCAGCCCGGCGGGCTGGGGAAGCCAGCGGTCGGACGCCTCCAGGGCGACGGTCGTGCGCACGCCGTACGACGACTGCGCGGGGTCGGGGACCAGCGGCGCCTCGGCGGTGGCGAGCAGCTCGGCCTGCGCGGCGGCGAGCGGCCCGGTGCGCAGGGCGGCCTCCGCCTCCTCGATCGTGTCCGTCCAGGGCGGCGGGGCCTGCGTCTGCACGGTCGTCCGGTCGGGAAGCGCCTGCTCGACGGCCCGGCGCAGCCCCGCGTCCCCGTACCGGTCGACGGCCCGCGGGTACGCGGCGGCCAGCGCGGCGGTCACGGCCACGAGCAGCGCGAGGGCAAGGGACGTACCGGCGAAGGCCCGCAACCGGGTCCGCAACCCGGCGTGTCGCGCGCTCACCGCGTCACCCCGCCCCGGGGAGCGACGAACGTACCGGCAACGTGTCCGCTCACTGCCCCACCTCATCCCTCAGAGCCCCCACAGGTCTCGCCCGCCGCAACGCGAGGGCCACGGTCACCAGCGCGGGCCCCGCGGCGAGGCCCGCCAGCAGCACGGCCAGCCGGGGCAACGGCAGTTCGACCAGCACCGGCGGGAGCGGCCGGGTGGCCTCCCCGGTCAGCACGACGAGGGGCACCAGCGCATACGTCAGCACCACCCCCAGCGCGGTGCCGACCAGCAGCGCCAGCGCCACCAGCACGCCGTGCTCCACGGCGACCAGCCGGGCCAGCCGACGGCGCGGTGTCCCCAGGGCGCGCAGCACGGCGAACTCACCGTCCCGTGCCCGCAGCGCCCCCGCCGCGCTCACCGCGAAACCGAGCGAGGCGAACAGCACCGTCACCGCGGCGGCCCCGAGCAGCGCCGCCTCCGGCGCCGCCCCGAACGGGTCGTCGCGCAGCTGTGCCGCGATCTCGTCGCGCACCACCACCTGCTCCGGTTCGACGTCGGGCAGGGCGCGAACAGCCGCCGCGACCGCGCCGGGCGCGGCCGTGCGCAGCCACCACTCGGTGGGTGTGAGGCCGGTTCCGTCGCGGGCTCGCAGCACCCGGTCGACGGCCCGGAGATCGACCAGCAGGGCCCCGCCGTCCCGCGCGGTGGCCTCCGTCGTGGGCAGGGCGCTCGCGGTACGGACGATACGTACGGGCACGGAACGGCCGTCGAACCTCACCTCCACGCGCTGGCCCACCCGCGCACCCGAGGCGGTGAGGAACCGGTCGGTGGCGACCGCGACGATCTGGGGCACCGGGGGCTGGGCGACGTCCAGGCGGACCGTCAGCGGCGAGGCGGGCCAGGAGACGTCCGACGGCACATGACCGGTGCGGTAGGTCATGGTGACGGGCGCCGTCGACGTGACGCGGGGGCGGGTCGGCCGGGCGCTGTCGTCGGGGGAGGCGGCGGCCGAGTCGGCCTCGACGGCGGTCGTCCACCGCGTCGGCAGGGTCAGGCGCCGGACGTCGCCGTCGGCCGCCGTCGCCGTGAGCGCGCCGAGGGCCAGTCGGTGCCGGTGGGCACGGCCGCTCGGCTGCGACGTACGCAGTTCGAGTCCCGTCAGGGCCAACGGGCCCCGCGCGCCGCCCAGATCAGGGGTCAGCCGGTGCGGGCGGCCGTCGGCGGCCAGGCGGCCGGACGGTATCGCGTAGGAAGTCCCGTAACGGTCCCGCACGGAGAGCGTGACGTCCCCGCCGGGCCCCGGCACCGTACTGTGCAGGGCTGCGGTCAGCGTGAGCCGGACCGTACCCGCGGGCACTTCGATCCCCGTCGGCATCCCACGTGGCGCGAGCCCGGCGAGCATCGGCCCCTCGGTCAGATCGCGCCGCGCCAGCACCGCCCCGGCCGCCCCTGCGGTGTTCAGGGCCACGACGGTCGCGGTTCGGCTGCCGGAGAGCGGCATCGTGCTACGGACCGCGGGGGCGATCCCGTCGACCCCCGCAAGGCCCGCGTAGACGTCCGTACGCCCCACACCGCCACCCCCCGCGGCCAGCACCCGCACCTCCGCCCCCGCGCGGAAGTCGGCCTGGTCGTCCTGGGAGCGGTGCCAGGACGCGCCCTGCCCGATCGCCACCACGCCCAACGCGACGGAGATGACCAGGAGCAGCACGGGCCCCGCTCCGCGCATCGGCCGACGGCTGAACTGCCAGCCGACCATGGCCCCGGTCAGCCCGCGCCCCCGCACCAGAAGCCGCTCGCCGGTCCGCGCCAGCAGGGGCAGCAGCCGTAGCACCAGCACGGTTCCGGCGAGCAGCACCAGGGCGGGCGCCACCACCAGCAGCGGGTCGACACCGAGGACGCCCGCGCGGTCGGCGGTGACGGCGCCGGAGCGCTGGCCGTCGAGCAGCCAGAAGGCGACCCCGGCCACCGCGAGCAGCCCGACGTCCGCCCCGGCGCGCAGCGGCACGGGCAGCGCCCTCGCCCGCACACCGCTCGCGAAGGACGCCCGCCACGCCGGAACGGCCACCGCCACCGCACACAGCACGGCGACACCCGCCGCGACCGCCCACACCTCGGCCCGCCCGCCGACCGGCACGTCCACGCGTACCCCGGTCCGTCCCAACGCCCCCTGCCCTGCCATCAGCCGCGTCAACGGCCCGGCCACCAGCGGCGCCACGATCACCGCTGGCAGGGCGATGAGCAGTGCCTCCAGCGCGGCCAGCCCCGCCAGCCGCGCCCGGGTGGCTCCGCGCGCCCGCAACAGCCGGGTCTCGCCCGTCCGTTCTGCGCTGAGCGACCCCGCGACGAGCAGCAGCGCACAGCCCGCGAGCAGGACAAGCTGCACGGCGACGATCAGCACGCTGGACCGGGTGACGAGCAGCGAGCGCTCGATCCGGTCCAGCACCTCGGGCAACCCGGTCGCCCCGACGGTCATCCCACTGAGCGCGGGCCGCTCCCGCAACTCCGCGCTCCCGGACCGGACGGCCTCACGCAGCGCCCCGATGCGCGTCGTCGTCAGCGAGGAGTAGTCGGCCGACACCAGCCACCCCGACGCCCCGGCGCTCACCCGCCCCGACGTCGCCACGCCCTCGGCGGTGAGCAGTGGACCGTACGTCGTGAACCCGGACGCCTTCACACCCCGGCCGCCGAGGTCGTCCAACTGCCAGTAGGGCGCCCGGACGTCCACCGGCCGGTACACACCGGTGATCAGCACCCGTACCGGCGGGCCGTCCAGCCGGTCGGTGACGGTCAGCCGCTCACCGGGGCCGATCCCGAGCCGCCGGGCGGCACTCCGCGGCAGCGCGGCCTCGACGGTCCCCCCACTCACCGCCGCCTCGCGCGGCAGGCGTCCGTCGACCGCCCGCACCTGGGTGCGGTCCAGAGCGGCGAAGTACGTCAGCGCGGGGTTCCCGTCCCGCTCGGCTCCCGTCCGCAGCCCGCCTGGCAGGGCGTAGGGCCCGGACCGCGGCAGGGTGCGTACCCGGACGGGCAGCCCGTCGAAGATCTCGCGGGCCCCCGTCCGCACGGCTTCATCCGCCGCCCGTCGCTCCTCCTCCGGCACATCGGCCTTCACCACCAGCGCGGCCTCGGCCGCGGTCCGCCGCTCACCGAGTGACCGCCGCAGTGCCGCGTCACCGATCGCACCCGAGTACGCGGTCAGCGCGGCCAGCACGGCCGTGGTCAGCAGGACGGTCAGCAGCGCGGCCCCGAGCAGCGCGCGGTACCCCCACGCCCGCGACGCGATGAACCGCAGCACGCCCACGGGCACCGCTCGTTCCCCCACCCAGCCCCCCGTCTCCTCACCGCGCGGACCGGGACGCGTGGCGGCGTCGGTGCCGTGCGGGTGCAAGTGGGCATTCTAGGACCGGCTTTAGTCACATGGTGATCGGATGCCGACGGTTCTTGAGCGTCAGCGCCCTTGCTCGGGTGCTCCCCGCAGCGGGTGCCAGGGTGCGTCGGGGCGGGTGGTGAGTGCACCGGCGGCGAGCCGCAGGGCGTACACCGGCCGCTCGGAGCCGGGGACGGGCCCGAGATAGGTGTGTCCGGTCATATGGCACCAGGCGGGCAGGTCGAGCGGTGCCGCGGGGTCGGTGGCGATGACATGGACGACGGTGCCCGGCGGGACGCCGTCGATCTGCTTGCGCAGGCGGAGGAGGAGGGTGACGCAGAGCAGCCCGGTGCCGTCGACGGTCAGTGCGGGCTCCGCGGGCAGGGGCGAGGGTGTCGTCATGAGGCCCGCTCGGGCAGGGGCCGCGGGTGCACGGCCTGCTTCATCACGATGGTCGAGTTGAGACTGCGCACGCCCGGCAGGTGAATGAGTACGGATTCGTAGAGGTGCTGGTAGGACGGCAGGTCCGCGGTGACCACGCGGATCAGGTAGTCCGGCTCCCCGAACAGCCGCTGGGCCTCGACCACCTCGGGGATATCGGCGAGCGCCGCGTCGAAGTCCGTCACCGCGTCGGGACGGCTGAGCGTGGCGAAGACCAGGACCTCGAACCCGTATCCCATCGCCGCGGCGTCGACGACGGCGCGGTATCCCCGGATGACCCCGGTCGCCTCCAGCTCACGGACGCGCCGCTGACACCGGGAGACGCTGAGCCGGACCCTGTCGGCCAGATCGGTGAGCGTGATGCGGCCCTCGGCCTGAAGGATGGCAAGAATTTTGCGGTCAGTACGGTCCACTGGACAAATCATAGCGCGGAGACCCTTCACCCTGGCAAAACTCACCAACATTTTGCGCGGCATCCTGGCTAGCATCCAGCCATGGCACCCGACCCCTCCTCCCCTGTCTCCGCGGGCACCACCGGCTCGGTCTTCGACACCGTCGTCGACCGCAGGAACAGCAACTCCCTGAAGTGGGCGTACGCCCCTCAGCTGCTGACAGCCGACGAAGCGGCGGCCGACCCGCTGCCGATGTGGGTCGCCGACACCGACTTCCGGGCACCCCAGGCCGTACTCGACGCGCTCCACCGGGCCGTGGACCACGGGGTCTTCGGCTATCCCGGAGGCGCGACCGACAGCTACGTCGACGCCGTGACCGGCTGGCAGGCCCGGCGCTTCGGCTGGGAGGTCCGGCGGGAGTGGGTGATGCAGACGGCAGGCATCATCACCACCCTGAAGACGGCGGTACAGGCCTTCTCCTCGCCGGGCGACTCGGTCCTGATCCAGCCCCCGGTCTACGTCCACTTCCACGAGGACGTCCTGCTCAACGGCCGCCACCTCGCGTACGCACCGCTCCAGCGAACCGACGACGGCTACGCGTTCGACGCCCGGGCCTTCGAGGCCGCCATCCGCCCCGACACCAAGCTGTTCGTCCTCAGCCACCCCCACAACCCCACGGGCAACGTGTGGACCGAGGACGAGCTGCGCACGATGGGCGAGATCTGCGCCCGCCACGGCGTCCTTGTCATCTCCGACGAGATACACCAGGACCTCGTCGTCAACCCGGCCCGCCAGCACATCCCGTTCGCCTCGCTCGGCGAGGACTTCGCCCGCAACAGCATCACCTGCACCGCCCCCAGCAAGACCTTCAACCTCCCCGGCCTCCAGAGCGCCAACGTCTTCGTCCCCGACCCCCGGCTCCGCGCGGAACTGGCCCGCCAGTACGACCGCAATCTGTTCCCGCTGGTCAACGTACTGGGCATGGTCGCCGCCGAGGCCGCCTACACCCACGGCGAACCCTGGCTCGAGGAGCTGCTCCCCTACCTGCGCGGCAACCACGCCCACTTCGCCCGGTCGGTCAACTCCGCCACTTCCCGGGTACGGGTCCTTGCGGCCGACTCCCTCTATCTGGCCTGGATGGACTGCCGGGGCCTCGGCATGGACGCCGAGCCCCTCGACAAGTTCATGCTCACCAAGGCACGACTGTGGCTGGACAGGGGCCAGAAGTTCGGGACCGAGGGCCACGGCTACATGCGCGTGAACCTGGGCTGCCCCCGCTCGACGGTCGACGAGGCCGTCAGTCGACTGGTCACGGCCGTCGAAAGCCTGTGAGACGGAGGGAACCCCGGCCGCCGTACGGCCGGGGTTCCTCGGCGTGTCGGTCACGCGGGGGGGGTCAGCGCTGCAAGGTGAGGACGCCCGGGCGCCACGGCAGGCGGTTGTAGTCGCCGCCCGCGTTGGGGTCCTTGCCCTGGTAGAGGAACTGCAGGTTGCAGGGGTCGATGGTCATGGTCTGGTCGGGGTTGTTGCGGACCAGGTCACCGTGGCTGATGTCGTTGGTCCAGGTGGCGCCGCTGTTGGCCCTGCCCGCGAAGGGGTTGCTCTCGCTGGCGGCCTGCGGGGTCCACGTCCCGTTGAGGCTGGAGGCCGTGAAGGAGCGGAAGTAGCGCCCGTTCGCGCCCATCGCCTCGACGATCATGAGGTACTGGTTCTGGCCCTGGACCTTGTAGACCTGCACGCCCTCGAAGAGGTTGGCCTTGGTGTCGCTCATGATCGTCGTGTACGACGATCCGAAGTTGCCCGGGAAGTTCCCGATCGGCATGCTCGCCCGGTAGATCTTGCCGTTGTCACCGGCGAAGAACAGGTACATGTTCTGGCCGTCGGCGATCAGCGTCTGGTCGATCGGACCGGTGTCGGAGCCGGAGATGCTCCCGGTGAACAGCGGCTGCGGCGCGGACCAGCCGTTGGGGTTGGTGGGGTCGCTCGACGTGCGGTAGATGAAGGGCCACTGACCCCACTGGTACGCCAGCACCCAGATGTTCTTGGGCGCGAAGTAGAACAGCGTGGGTGCCACCGCGGCCTGGTTCATGCCGATCTGACCGGCCGACCCCATGTCCGACCAGTTCGTGAAGGGACTGAACATCATCGAGCCGTACGACGATCCGAAGTTCGTCGCGTAGACCAGGTGCCTGCCGTTGTGCGTCACGGTGGTGAAGTCCTTCACCGCGGCCCACCCGTTCGCAGGCTGTGCCAGCGCACCCGTCGACGTCCACCGGTAGGTCGACGGAAGGGAACACGTGCCGTCCGGCGGTGTCGACGTCAGCCCGGTCCACTTCTGGTTGCTGCCGCCGTTGCACGTCCACAGCTGCACCGCCGTACCGTTGGCCGTAGCGGCCCCCGCGGCCTCCAGGCACAGCCCGGACTGCACGCCGACCACCGTGCCGTCGGCGTTCACCCGCCACTGCTGGTTCGCGCCGCCGGAACAGCTCCAGATCTGCACCCGGGTACCGGCCGTGGTGGCGCCGCCCGGGACGTCCAGGCACTTGTTGCCGTACACGGTGAGCTGGTTGCTGTCCGTCAGCGTCCACAACTGGTTGGTCCCGCCCCAGCAGTCGTAGATCTGCAGGTTCGTGCCGTTGGTCTGGCTGGCGCCCGGCACGTCGAGACACCGGTTCGATCCGACACCGCGCAAGGCGCCGGTGGAAGCCGCCTGAGCCGGGGTGGTGGCGACGAGCATCGCCGCCAACGCGGTCAGGACCGTCACCGCGGCGGCGAGCACCGCGGACGGATGCCTGCGGCTGAAACTTCGTCTGTGCATGGAGACTTCCCCAACCTTGAGTGGGCGGTTCCGGTCGGCCTCGTCAGAGGCCGACCGGACTGTCGGTGGTGAGGGCTACGACAAGGCATTGGCGAGGTCATGACATATGCATATCGCCAGTGCCGTCCGAGATATCGAACAGGGGTCGAAGTGTCGAGCAACCTGAATGATAGGGACCCGCCGAACGGCGTCAACACCTCTCGCACATATCGCCGGGGATATCGAAACATTCGCGAGCAGGGCTCAAACGAGAGGAGTTCACGCCCTCGCCGAAGCGGAGATCGGCGAGAATCAGGGCACCGACAGGGGGCGCGACGCGCCCGCGACCAGCCCGCCCATGGCAGCCGACAGTCCACCGGTCGAGCGCTCCGAAAGTTTTGAGCGGAGAACAGAAACTTTCTCTGCGACAAGTCTTGACGATGCATCACCAACACCTCAATCATCCCTGTCTGAGGAACCGGCCGCAGATCGATATGTCGAACCACGCTGAGCCGCGATGGAGCCCCCGCACCTCCGTCGAAGACCGTCCCGCTCCATGACCGCGGTGTCCGGTGATTCCGTACTGCCTGGCGATTCCCTGCGCTTCAGTCCTTCCGTGATCTCTACCTTGGAGGCACAGTCATGGGCTCGTATGCCCTTGCCAGACCCGCTATCCGCCGAAAGATCCGCGGCACGCTGTTGGCGCTGGTCGTCGGCGTCCTCGCGGCGGTCGCCACCCTGGCCGCCCCCCCGACCGCCCACGCCGCCGAGAGCACCCTCGGCGCCGCCGCGGCGCAGAGCGGCCGCTACTTCGGCACCGCCATCGCCTCGGGCAAGCTGGGCGACTCGACGTACACGACGATCGCGAACCGTGAGTTCAACTCGGTGACGGCCGAGAACGAGATGAAGATCGACGCCACCGAACCCCAGCGTGGCCAGTTCAACTTCACGGCCGCCGACCGCGTCTACAACTGGGCGGTGCAGAACGGCAAGCAGGTACGCGGCCACACCCTGGCCTGGCACTCCCAGCAGCCCGGCTGGATGCAGAGCCTCAGCGGCAACGACCTGCGGCAGGCCATGATCGGCCACATCAACGGCGTGATGGCCCACTACCGGGGCAAGATCGCCCAGTGGGACGTCGTGAACGAGGCCTTCGCCGACGGCAGTTCGGGCGCCCGGCGCGACTCCAACCTCCAGCGCACCGGCAACGACTGGATCGAGGTCGCCTTCCGCACCGCGCGCGCCGCCGACCCGGCCGCCAAGCTCTGCTACAACGACTACAACGTCGAGAACTGGACCTGGGCCAAGACCCAGGCCATGTACAACATGGTCCGCGACTTCAAGCAGCGCGGCGTGCCGATCGACTGCGTCGGCTTCCAGGCGCACTTCAACAGCGGCAGCCCCTACAACAGCAACTTCCGCACCACCCTGCAGAACTTCGCCGCCCTCGGCGTCGACGTGGCCGTCACCGAACTCGACATCCAGGGCGCCTCGTCCACGACCTACGCCAGCGTGGTCAACGACTGCCTGGCCGTCTCGCGCTGCCTCGGCAT
Organism: Streptomyces sp. NPDC057877; assembly: GCF_042796855.1. Lineage (NCBI taxonomy): Bacteria > Bacillati > Actinomycetota > Actinomycetes > Kitasatosporales > Streptomycetaceae > Streptomyces > Streptomyces sp. NPDC057877. The sequence continues at coordinate 214,750 of NZ_JBHVMS010000013.1, read as the reverse complement.
CACCGTCTGGGGCGTGCGCGACACCGACTCCTGGCGATCGGAGCAGACGCCGCTGCTGTTCAACGGCGACGGCAGCAAGAAGCCCGCCTACACCGCCGTACTCAACGCGCTCAACGGCGGCACCACCACGCCCCCCGGGGACGGCGGACAGATCAAGGGCGTCGGCTCGGGCCGCTGCCTTGACGTGCCCAACGCCAGCACCGCCGACGGCACCCAGCTCCAGCTGTGGGACTGCCACAGCGGCACCAACCAGCAGTGGACGTCCACCGACAGCGGCGAACTCAGGGTCTACGGCAACAAGTGCCTGGACGCCGCGGGCACCGGCAACGGAGCCAGGGTCCAGATCTACAGCTGCTGGGGCGGCGACAACCAGAAGTGGCGCCTCAACTCCGACGGTTCCATCGTCGGCGTCCAGTCCGGCCTCTGCCTCGACGCCGTCGGGGCCGGAACCGCCAACGGCACCCAGATCCAGCTCTACTCCTGCACGAACGGCAGCAACCAGCGCTGGACCCGCACCTGATGAGGCCCCCCACACACGAAAGGGTGCATCGATGACGGCCCACGGTACGGCTCCTCCCGCCCCGCCGGGAGTACGCCGCTGGTGGTCCCGGGTCGCCGCCGTGGTGGCGGCGACCCTCGCCATCGGCATGCTCACCGCGGTGAATCCGACGCCCGCCGAGGCGGCGACGGTGGACACCAACGCCTGGTACGTCCTGGTCAACCGGAACAGCGGCAAGGCACTGGACGTCGCTGGCACCTCCACCGCCGACGGCGCACGGCTCAGCCAGTGGACGCGCCATGACGGGACCAACCAGCAGTGGCAGTTCGTGGACTCCGGCGACGGCTACTACCGTCTCAAGGCCCGGCACTCGGGCAAGGTCCTCGACGTGGCCGGAGCCTCGACCGCGGACGGTGCCGCCGTCCAGCAGTGGGCCGACCACAACGGGACCAACCAGCAGTTCCGTCTGGCCGACTCCGACTCAGGACACGTCCGGCTGATCAACCGCGCCAGCGCCAAGGCGGTGGAGGTGCAGGGCGCCTCCACCGCCGACGGAGGCAGCGTCGTCCAGTACACCGACTGGGGCGGCGCCAACCAGCAGTGGCAGATGGTCAAGCTGTCGTCCGGCGGCGGCGGCGCATGCGGCAACGCCCCGACCCTCACGAGCGGTACGCACACGATCCAGAGCGGCGGCAAGAGCCGCAGCTTCATCCTCCGGGTCCCCGCCAACTACGACAACAGCCATCCCTACCGGCTGATCTTCGCGTTCCACTGGCGGGGCGGCACGGCCGGTGACGTCGCCTCGGGCGGCACGAGCGGGAGCGCCTGGTCGTACTACGGCCAACAGGAACAGTCGAACAACGGCGCGATCCTCGTGGCCCCCCAGGGCCTCGGTAACGGCTGGGCCAACTCCGGCGGCGAGGACGTCACCTTCGTCGACGACATGATCCGGGTCATCGAGGGCGGCCTCTGTGTCAATCCGGCACAGCGCTTCGCCACGGGCTTCAGCTGGGGCGGCGGCATGAGCTACGCGCTCGCGTGCAGCCGGGCCACCGTCTTCCGGGCCGTCGCGGTCATCTCCGGTGCCCAGATCAGCGGGTGCACCGGCGGCACCCAGCCCATCGCCTACTTCGGGATCCACGGCATCAGCGACTCCGTGCTCAACATCTCGCAGGGACGGCCCCTGCGGGACAGGTTCGTCAGCAACAACGGCTGCACGGCCCAGAACCCGCGCGAGCCCGCGCCGGGCAGCCGAACCCACATCACCACCGTCTACTCGGGCTGCCGTACCGGCTACCCGGTCCAGTGGGCCGCGTTCGACGGAGACCACATACCCGCTCCGGTCGACGGCTCCTCCGGCGAAAGCGGCGTCGCCACCTGGACCAAAGCAGAGATCTGGAGGTTCTTCGCACAGTTCCAGTGACACGCCCGCACCCCGCGAGGGAGCAACGGGGACCCAGGCCCCCGTGGAGTCAGGTCCATCCTGGCTCCACGGGGGCCGCGTCACGCACCTGACGAGCGTCCGAGGCTGCCCGGAACCCGGTCGCCGTCCACCACCAGCACGGCTGCGGGACCCGCCAGGAGGACGGATCCCGCAGCCGGTCGTTCGCCGGGCAGATGTCAGCCGCTGACCGTGATGTTCGAGCTTCCGCTGCTCTGGAAGCCCTCGGTGGCCATGATCATGTAGTACCTGAACTGGCCGAGGTTCATGCCCGCGCGCGCCCAGGCGTCGAAGTGGTTCCCGGTGGTGATGGTGCCGGAGCCGCTGGTCACCTTCGACTGGCGGACGCTCCAGTACTGGTCGAAGGTGCGGGTGCCCTCGACGGACGGGGCGTTGTACCGCGTCGTCTTGTAGATGTCGTACGTGCCACCGTCGCTGTAGACGGTGCCCCGGTACTCACCGGTGGGCCGGTAGCTGCCCCAGTTGTCGACGATGTAGTACTCGACCAGCGGGTTCGAGGTCCAGCCGTAGAGGCAGCCGTAGCCGTTGCCCGACGGGTTGAAGTAGCCGGTGTAGCGGACCGTCCGGCGTCCGCCGGTGTTCCACCCCTTGCCCGCGACGAAGTTGCCGCAGTTGGTCCACTGGGTGCTGTAGTTGCCGCCGCCGTTGAGCGTCATGGAGACGGAGCCGCCACCGTCGGTCCAGAACGAGTAGTACATGCCGTCGTAGCCGGTCTGGTTGGTCCTGATGGTGGTGGCGGCGTGGGCGGTACCGGGCAGCAACAGCCCGGACGCCGTGGCGAGCGCGACGGTTCCGGCGCCGCCGAGGAAGCCTCGCCGACTCACGCCGCTGAAGGGGGCGGGGTTCTGCTTGATCTGGTTCTGCTGCGTGCCGTCCTGTTGCATGCGTCCTCCCGATGAAGGCTGGTGGGGGCCGGGCGGCCTCTGCTGCCCGCGGCCTTGCATGGAACACGGCGGGGGTCGCCCGTCGTCGTACCGCGACGACCGGCCGCCGACCCCGGTCCCATGACGCGAGGGGAACGACGGCCTCCTGTCGTTCGGTGGCCTCAGTTTTCGTATAACGCCATGAGCCTGTCAACACTTTCGACATCCTTTCGGAAACATTCCCTTCACGAGACAGCGTCGCGGTGGACACATCATCGCTGGTCAGCCGACTTCTTGCGCGGACTGCCACGAGGGTCGGACCTGGATGTCAAAGAGACGTAACGCAAGCGAGCGCTTATAGCTCGAAACTTTCGAACCGGACGGCGTCCAGCAGAACCCCGCAGGATCCAGCCCTGCCAACCCTTCATTCTGATGAAATCATCATCTATGGTCGCCGGGTCAGATGCCGCTTCTCCTCGACCGCGGGAGCCTCCATGCCATCCACCAGTCGTCGTCGTCTTCTGCGCATGGGGTCCGTGGCCGCCGGTGCGGTCGCCACCGGCGCGGTGAGCACGACGACCGCCGCCGCGCAGCGGCACAGAGGCGCGGGCGCCATCGATGTGCACGCCCACTACGTCACGCCCACATACCGCGCGGCGTTGATCGCGGCCGGACAGAGTCGGCCGGACGGCATGCCGGGCATCCCCGACTGGAGCGTCGAGCAGGCCCTGCGCTTCATGGACGCCAACCGCGTCGCGACCGCCATGCTGTCCGTGTCCTCGCCGGGGATCTCGCTCGGCGACACGGCCGCCAACCGTGACCTCGCGCGCACGGTGAACACGGAGGGCGCGGCCATCGTCCGCGCCCATCCCACCCGCTTCGGGCTGCTGGCGTCGGTTCCCCTGCCGGACGTCCCGGCCGCGGTGACCGAGGCCGAGTTCGCGCTGGACGACCTCGGCGCGGACGGCATCATCCTGGAGACCAACTACCAGGGCACGTACGTCGGCAGTCCCGCGTTCGCACCCCTCATGGCGGCACTGCACCGCCGCAAGGCGGTCGTCCTCCTGCACCCCACGTCGCCCGCCTGCTCGCGGTCCACCGGTCTCGGCTACCCGCGCCCCATGATCGAGTTCCTCTTCGACACCACGCGGGCCGTCACCGAACTCGTCCTGAACCGGGTGGTGGACAGGTATCCCGGCATCGAGTTCGTCATTCCGCACAGCGGAGCCACGCTGCCGGTGGTGGCCGACCGGATCTCGGCCTTCGCCCTGGCCGTCGGCGGACCCCCCACAGACGTACTGGGAACCCTTCGGCGTCTGCACTACGACGTCGCGGGCTTCCCTCTGCCGCGGGCGCTCCCCGCCCTGCTCGACCTGGTCGAGCCCGACCGCCTGCTGTACGGGAGCGACTACCCCTTCACCAACGCGGTCGTCGCCACGGCGCACGCGAAGGCCCTCGCCGAGACCCGCGTACTGAGAGCACCGGACAAGCAGGCGATGTTCCACGGCAACGCCCGCCGCCTGTTCCCCCGGCTCCAGTGAACCGCTGGACTCGCCCCCTTTCCTGAGGCCAGCTCTTGACGATCAAAGAGTCAAAGCTGATGATTTCCTCATTACGAAGATGTTGCCTGGAGGACACCATGTCCGAAACCCTTGCCAACACAGCCGCCGGAGCGGACGGCAGAACGCCCCACCAGGACCTCCACAGCGAAGAGGGCGCCCTGCGCGGCGAGCACCCGGGCCGTTCCCGCAACCCCGTGATCAAGGTGGCGGACCTGGCCTGGCTGGAGTTCGAGAAGCCCGACCTGGACCGGGCGGAGGTCTTCGCCCGGGACTTCGGCTTCGGCATCGCCGCCCGCACCCCCCACGCGCTCTGGCTGCGCGGCACTCTCGCCGGATCGCCCTGCGTGGTGATCCGGCGCGGCCGGACCTCGCGCTTCATCGGCCCGGCGTTCCGCGCGGCCGAGCGGGCCGACCTGGAACGACTCGCCCGGGCGACGGGCATGAGCGTGCGGCACGCGGACGTGCCGGGCGGCGGCCGGACGGTCGACCTGCTCGACCCCTCGGGTTTCCCCGTGCGCGTGGTGCACTGCGGTGAGGAGCTGCCCGCCCTGCCCGAACAGCGACCGCTGCTCCTCAACTTCGGCACCGATCACCGCCGTACGAACGCCACCCAGCGCCCACCGCGCGAACCCTCCCGCATCCAGCGGCTCGGCCATGTGGTCCTGGAGACCCGGGTGTTCGGCCAGGCGCTGGACTGGTACCTGGACACGCTCGGCATGATCGTGTCCGACTTCCTGTTCCTCGACGGACAGCGCGACCGCGGCCCCACGATGGCCTTCATCCGCTGCGACCAGGGCAGCCTGGCCGTGGACCACCACACGCTGGCGATGCACCTGGGCCCGGGCACCGGGTACGTCCACTCCGCCTACCAGGTGACCGACCTGGACGCGATCGCCGTCGGCGGTGAGTACCTGGCCGAACGCGGATACCAGCGCAGCTGGGGCATCGGCCGCCACATCCAGGGCAGCCAGCTGTTCGACTACTGGCGCGACCCCGACCGCTTCATGCTGGAGCACTTCGCCGACGGCGACCTCTTCTCCCGCGACATCGAGCCCGGCTGGGCCCCCATGTCGACCAGCGGCCTGGCCCAGTGGGGCCCGCCCGCCACCCGCGACTTCCTCGGCACCAGCCCCTCACCCCAGCGGGTCCACGACGTCATCCAGGCCCTGCGGGGCGACAACGAGATGGACGCGGCGCGCCTGGTGGGCCTGCTGAGGGCCATGCACTCCTGACCCCGTCTCCAGAGAAGGCCATGCCATGAGTACCCACGTCCTGCGCACCGCCGACGGCTGGTGGGTCGTCGCCGGGGACCACGCCCTCGCCATCGACACCAAGGCCGTCACCACCGCCGAACTGCTGGCCGACCGGGCCGCCGTCGACGAGGCCGCCGCCTCCCGCGCGACGGGCACACCCGTCGCCGACCTGGTCCCCCTGTCCCCGGTCACCACGCCCTGCCGGGTGGTCGCGCAAATGGTCAACTACCACAGCCACGCCCGCGACTCGGGCTTCACCGGGGACATCCCGCCCACCTTCTTCCGCAAGGCCTCCGGGTCGGTGAGCGGACCGCACGACGACATCGTCCGCCCGGCACACGTCACACTCCTCGACTACGAGGTGGAGCTGGGTCTGGTGATGGGCGCGCCGCTGCCCGTCGGCACCGTCGTCGAGGAACGCGACCTGCCCTCGTGCGTCGCCGGGCTGGTGATCACCAACGACGTCAGCGCCCGTGACATCCAGCTGCCGAAGACGCAGTTCTACGAGAGCAAGTCGTACCCCACCTTCACCCCGACCGGGCCGTACCTCGCCCTGCTGGAAGCGGACGACTTCGCCCACCTCATCGGTCTGCGGCTGCGGCTGTCGGTCAACGGCGAGCTGCGTCAGGACCGCACGCTCGCCGACATGATCGTCCGCCCCGCACGGGCACTGACCCTGCTGGCCCGCTTCCAGACCCTGGACCCCGGCGACCTGCTGCTGACCGGCACCCCCGGCGGCACCGCGCTCAAGGCCCCGCCCAAGCCGGTCGAGAAGATCGGCGCGCTGCTGCCGCCCGCGGTGAAGTGGAAGGCGTTCTTCAGGAGCCAGGCGAAGAACCCGCACTACCTGCGGCCCGGCGACGTGGTGACCGCGACCATCGCCACCCCGGACGGCCGCATCGACCTGGGCAGACAGCGCACACCCGTGGCCGCCGAGCACTGACACCCGAAGTGAGCCGCACATGACCGTCGAGCACCACTCGGCACACGTACCCGTACTGATCGTGGGAGCCGGACCCGTGGGCGTGACCGCCGCCCTCCTCCTGGCCCGCCGCGGGGTACGCACCCTCGTCCTCGAACGCCACCACGACGTCTACCCCCTGCCCCGCGCCGTCGCCACCGACGACGAGGTACGCCGCATCCTCCAAGCGGCGGGCGTACAGGAGGAGTTCGACGCCATCGCCCGTCCCGCCCGGGGCCTGCGGCTGCTGGACGCCCGGCACCGGGTGATGGCCGAGTTCCCCCGCACCGCGCGGGGAGCCCACGGCTTCCCGCAGACCAGCATGTTCGACCAGCCCGAGCTGGAGCGCATCCTGCGCCGGGCCCTGGCCCGCGCCCCGGAGTGCGACCTGCGCGGCGGCGTGGAGGTGGTCGGCGTCGAACCGGCCCACGACGACGGTCCGGTCCGTGTCACCTACCGGGACGACGCGGGGGAACACCTGGTGCTCGCGGACGCCGTCCTCGGCTGCGACGGCGCCAACAGCCTCACCCGTGACGCCATCGGCGCGGGCTGGGAGGACCTGCGCTTCGAGGAGCACTGGACGGTCGTCGACGTGCGCACCAGCCTCCCCGTCCGCTGCTGGGAGGGCGTCGACCAGGTCTGCGACCCCCGGCGGCCCGCGACGTTCATGCGGGTCGGGGACGACCGCTACCGCTGGGAATTCCGGCTGGAGGACGGCCCGGAACCGGACGCCGCACGTCTGCGGGAGCTGGTCGCCCCCTGGGTGGACCGCGCCGACCCGGCCGACTTCGAGGTGCTGCGGCAGGCCCGGTACACCTTCCGGGCGCGTATCGCCGACCGCTGGCGCCTCGGCCGGGTCTTCCTGCTGGGCGACGCCGCCCATCTCACCCCGCCGTTCATCGGGCAGGGGCTGTGCGCGGGCCTACGGGACGCCCGCAACCTCACCTGGAAACTCGCCCGCGTGCTCCGACAGGGCGGCGACGAACGGCTGTTGGACACGTACGAGAGCGAGCGCAAGCCGCACGCCCGCCATGTCATTCGGCTGGCGGTCGCCATGGGCTGGGCCATGACCGGCGGCCAGGACGGCGCCGCCGCCATCCGGCAGGGCGTCCTGAGCACCGTACTGCGCACCCCCGGACTGGGCACGGTCGCCGCCCGTGACTTCAGTCCCGCCCTCGCCGCCGGACCACTCGCCCACCGCCGGGTCCACGGCGCCGGGCGCAGGCTCGTCGGCCGCCACTGCCCCCAGCCGTGGGTGACCGCCCACGGACACCGCACCCGCCTCGACGACCTGCTCGGTGACTCCTTCACCGTCGTGACCGCCGCGCCGCCCTCCCCCGCGGTGCAGGCGATCGCCAACGCCCTCGGCGCCCGCACCCTTCACGCCACCGGCCTCGGCGACCACGGCCGACTCACCGCATGGCTCCGCGAGGGACGCGCCGACGCCGTGATACTGCGCCCGGACCGCGTGGTCATGGACGTCATCCCGTCCGGCGGACGCGACTTCACGGCGACCGCCGCCTGGGCGCCCCTGCTGCACTCCGCCCGCGGCATCCCCCGACGAACCGCCCCCGAGAGCCCGCTGAGGAGTTCCACCCCATGAAGACGCCCGACCCCTTCTTCCTGCTCGACCCGGAGGCGGTCGCCGCCAGCCGCATCGCGGACTTCGCCCGCCACGTCGGGGTGGACGGCACCGACTACGCCGCACTGCACCGCTGGTCGGTCACCGACCTGGAGGGGTTCTGGGGTGCGGTGTGGGAGTACTTCGGCGTCGAGGCGCACAGCCCGTACGAGCGCGTCCTGGCCGAGGAGAGCATGCCGGGCGCCCGCTGGTTCCCCGGAGCCACCCTCAACTACACCCACCACGCCCTGCGCCACCTCACCGACGACGGTGTGGCCGTCCTCTCCCTCGACGAGACCGGGGCCGGGTACGAGGTGACCGGGGGCGACCTGCGCTCCCAGGTCGCCTCGGTCGCCGCGACGCTGCGCGAGCTGGGCGTCGGACGGGGGGACCGGGTCGTGGGCTACCTGCCCCACACCCCCCACGCGATCGTCTCCTTCCTGGCCGCCGCGAGTCTGGGCGCCGTGTGGTCGGTGTGCGGGCAGGACTACGCTCCCCAGGCCGCGGCCGACCGGTTCGCCCAGCTCGCTCCCACGGTCCTGATCTCCGCCGACGGCTACCTCTTCAACGGCACCCGCCACGACCGCCGCGAGGCCACCCGCCAACTGGCCGCGGCACTGCCGACGCTGAAGGCGACGCTCCTGGTGGACCACCTCGGCCTGCCCGGCCTCCCCACCGCCTACCCGTCCCTCGTGGTGCCGTGGGAGGACGCCGCCACCCGCACCGAGGAACTCACCTGCGCACCGGTGCCGTTCGACCACCCCCTGTGGGTGGTGTTCTCCTCCGGCACCACCGGCCTGCCCAAGGGCATCGTCCACGGCCACGGCGGCGTTCTGCTCGAGCACCTCAAGACCCTCGGCCTGCACTCCGACCTCGGCCCCGGCGACCGCCTGTTCTGGTACACCACCACCCACTGGATGATGTGGAACCTGGCCGTCTCCACCCTGCTGACCGGCGCCGCGACCTGCACCTACGACGGCAGCCCGGCACCCCACGCCAAGCTCGACGTGCTGTGGGAGCTGGCCGCGCGCCACCGCGTCACGGTCTTCGGCACCAGCCCGCAGTACCTGCTGGGCATGGCGAAGTTCGGCATCGACCCCTCCGGGCACGACCTGTCGTCCGTCCGCGTGGTCGGCTGTACCGGCTCCGCCCTGCCCGCCTCCGCCTACCCCTGGGTCCGCGACCACGTCGGCGACCACGCCCTGCTCGCGTCCATCAGCGGCGGCACCGACGTGGTGTCCGGATTCGCGGGCGCCGCGCCCAACACCCCGGTGTGGGCGGGCGAGTTGTCCGCTCCCCATCTGGGGGTGGCGCTGGCCGCCTACGACTCCGACGGCCTGCCGGTCGTCGACCAGGTGGGCGAACTCGTCATCACCCGGCCCATGCCGTCGATGCCGCTGTACTTCTGGAACGATCCCGACGGCACCCGCTACGCCGAGGCCTACTTCACCTCGTACCCCGGTGTGTGGCGGCACGGCGACTGGATCACCCTGACCTCGCACGGCACGGTGATCGTGCACGGCCGCTCCGACAGTACGCTGAACCGCAACGGCGTCCGTCTGGGCAGCGCCGACATCCACCAGGCCGTCGAGCGCCTCCCCGGGATCGCCGAAGCCCTCGTGATCGGCGCGGAGGAACCCGACGGCGGCTACTGGATGCCCCTGTTCGTGGTCCCTGCCACGGGCGTCAGCCTGGACGACGGCCTCCGCGAGACGATCAGGGAGGCGATCCGCACCGGAGCCTCCCCCCGCCACCTCCCCGACGAGATCCTCGAGGTCCCGGCCATCCCGCACACCCGCACGGGCAAGAAGCTCGAGGTCCCCGTCAAGCGCCTCCTCCAAGGCGCACCGGCCGAGCAGGTCGTCAGCCCCGCCGCGGTCGACGACCCCGGCCTCATCGACTACTACGCGCGCCTGGGCGCCGAACGCCGCGACCGGAGGAAGCGATAGGAACGACGCGACTCCTTCTGTGTGCAACGTGATCCTGCCTTCTGCGCCCCTGCCCTCCTGCGCGCCCGTGACCCTGCCCTTCTGCGCCCCTGCCCCTCACATACTGATGAAATCATCAGTCACGGCCCTTGACTGACATGCGAATCAGAGTCGATGATTTCATCAACAACAGGCGAGTTCATCTCCGGACGGGAAGCCGGGGTGTCATCTCGCTGAGCCGCATCAGTCCTGCCCGTGAGCGGGCTCTGGAGGCCCAGCCCTTGGAGCGGGCCTCGCCAGTACACACAACGCACCTGGTACGAGCCGCGGTGCGATGAACCATGTGCGGGTCGGGCCGCGGTGCCCGCCCGCGACCCGGGAGTTCTCCGCTTCTCGCGGCCTGCCCGGGTCCCCCGGTAATGAGGAGTGGAAGTGGCGCGTTCACGCAGAGGGATCAGCCGTCGGAGCTTCACGGGTGCGGTGGGCTCCGGGGCGGCGGCTGCCGCCGTGGGTGTCGGGGTGTCGGCGTCGAGCGCTCAACCGGCGCAGGCGGCGCAGGCATCGGGTGAGCGGAAGGAGCGGGCCTTCGCAGCGGCCACCCACCGGTCGTCCAAGCGGCCGAACATCTTGTTCATCCTGGCGGATGACCTGGGGTACGCCGATCTGTCGTGCTTCGGCGCGCGTCACATCAGGACGCCGAACCTGGACCGACTCGCCGCGCAGGGGCTGCGCTTCACCGACGGGTACGCTGGCTCGTCGAGTTGTTCACCGACCCGGCTGAGCCTGTACACCGGCCGCTATCCGGGACGGATCCGGGCGGGCCTGGAGGAGCCCATCGAGGACACGGACAAGACGGGACTGGACCCCACACACCCCACGCTGGCCTCGCTGCTGCGGGACGCCGGGTACACCACCGCGATGATCGGCAAGTGGCACTGCGGGGTGCTGCCCGACTACGCGCCCACGAAGTCGGGGTGGCAGGAGTTCTTCGGCAACTTCGGCGGATCCCTGGAGTACTACTCCAAGCTCACCACGAACGGCTCCTACGACCTCTACGAGGGCGAGACGACCGTCAAGGACCTGCGCTACTACACGAACATCCTGGCCGAACGGGCCTGCGACTTCGTCCAGCGCAAGCATGACAGGCCCTGGCTGCTCAACCTCAACTTCACCGCGGCGCACTGGCCGTTCATCGCGGAGGGCGACCGGGAGGAGGCGGCCCGCCTGGAGAAGCTCGTGCGTGAACTTCCCCCCAGCAAGGCCAGGCTGACGCTGGCCCACCTCGACGGCGGATCGCTGGACACCTACCGCAAGATGGTCGAGGGCATGGACCGGGCGGTTGGCCAGGTGCTGAGGGCGCTGGACCGTTCCGGCCGGGCGAGGGACACCATGGTCGTCTTCTCCAGCGACAACGGCGGCGAGCGCTTCTCCTACAGCTGGCCCTTCGCGGGAATCAAGGGCACCCTGCAGGAAGGCGGTATCCGGGTGCCGAACATCCTGCGCTGGCCAGCCCGTATCAACAGCCACCAGGTCACCCACGTTCCCGTGTTCACGCCCGACTGGACGGCGACCCTGCTGGAGGTGGCAGGCGCACGCCCGGCCCCGGATACCCCGCTCGACGGCACAAGCCTCGTCGGCTACCTCCTGCGCGGCGACGCCGCCCCGCAGCGGGACCTGTTCTGGCGCAAGGGCACCGAACGCGCACTGCGCCGCGGCCAGTGGAAGTACCACTACTCCGTCACCCCGAAGATCCCTCTCAACAAGGGCAAGGACGTCCTGTTCGATCTGCGGGCGGACCCCAGTGAGTGCGCCGACAAGTCGGCTCAGGAACCCGCCCTGCTGGCCGACCTCAAGGCGGCCTGGGAAAGCATCGACGCCACCCTGCTGCCCTACCCGGCCCCCTAGGAACCGGGCGGAGGAGGACCCGACCCCGTCGCGGGCGGCCATGGGCGGCCATGGACGGCCATGGACGGCCGTGGCGGTTCAGACGGTGCTGGGCAGCGGGCGCCGGGCGACCTCGCTGGCCTCGTCGGGCGGCAGGCCCAGCATCCGCAGCGTCATGTCGGCCATGTCGACGGCGGCGGCGTCCCCGTCGAGGTCGGGGCGCGAGAACCGCAGTTCCACCAGGGCCAGCAGGGTGCCGCCCAGCGCCGACACCGCGACGAGGGGGTCAACGGGGGCGAAGCGTCCCGACGAGATGCCACGCACCACGTCACGCAGCGCACGCGGGGCCAGCCCCAGGTCGGAGTGCAGGTGTCCGAGTCCGCGGCGGCGCAGCACCTGCATGAGTTCGGGGTGCGAGCAGGTCATCCGGGCGCTGAGCTGGAGGCCCGCCGCGACCAGCTCGGCCGGGTCCTCCACCCCGTGCAACCGGTCGTCGATGGCCCGGCCGAACTCCTCCAGCGCGTCCGCCACGGCCGCGTCGAAGAGTTCCGCCTTCGACGCGAAGTGGTTGTAGAACGACCCGAAGCCGACGTCGGCCCGCTCCGCGATCGCCTGAATGCTCACCCCCGTGTCGCCCGTGTCGGCGAGTATCTCCCGGGCCGCACGCACAAACGCCCGCCTCGTCGCGGCACGACGCCGCTCAAAGCGGTTGCTGGGTAAGGCTGTACTCGGCATGCATCGAGCCTACCAACCGAGCTGATCCCGAAATCGACTCCGACTGGAGCCTGCCGGAGGACGACGTCGGCACTACGCGGGCTCCAGCACGGGCTTCGCGGGCAGCCCCCCGTTCTCCTCGCAACGCAGTTCCTTGGCCATGGCCAGCGAGAAGGAGTGCGCCACGGTCGCGTAGGCGTCCTTCAGTGCCTTGGCGTCACCTTCGGGCTCCTTCGGCACATCCCAGTGCTCCACGCCGATGACGACGTGGACGTCTGTCGTCAAGCCGCCGAGCTTGCCGCTCCGGCACGCGAACTGGACGTAGGCCTTGTCCACTGCCGCCAAGGTCTCCTCGCCCATCTTCAGTACGGTGAAGTTCGGGGCGGGGGCGCCCGTCGGAGGACCGTCGACCAGCCTCCAGGTGACCCGGAGTGGGAAGTCCACCTCGTCGGCGGCGGTGTAGACGCGGCAGATGTCCCCGCGCCCCGTTCCTGTGGTGGGGACCGGCCATGACGTGGCGAGGACCGTGGCGGCCTGCGCGACCGTCGACTTCGCCGCCGTCGTCCCGAAGCGCGACGTGCCCGTGATCACCTCCAGCGCCTTGGACGCCTCGGCGGACACGGCATCGCCACCACAGACTTCCGTCCCCGTCAGAACCTTGTCGGCCGTCTCCTCGCCACCGTCCCCACCACAACCGGTGCCCCCGAGACACAACAAACCGGCCAAGGCCGTGGCAAGGAGTCCCGCCCGCACTGGCCTACGACTTGTCACTTGTCCGCATCCTCACGTGTCCTCGGTCGCCCACCGGTCTCAGCCGGTCTCCGGGCGGTTGCCCTGCTGGTTCTCCCGGTCGTTGCCGACCCCGTAGCCGAGCAGCTGCGATTCACGCAGGTCCTGCGCGAACGTGCTCCGGTGGGGGTCCGTCACGTGCCGCTGCAGATACTCCTCCATCGGAGCCTCGGCAAGGGCCTCACCGGCCGAGTAGATCGCTCTCTTCTCCTCGTCGGTGAGTTCCTCCACCTTCTCCTTGTGCTCGTCCACGGCCGAGTCGGAGATGCTGCCGACCACCTGACCGATGACCTGCTCAGCCGCACCACTGGCGGTATCGGTAGCCAGCGGGATGAGCACCGCGGCCGTGCCCACGGCGGCCGTCGCGGGCAGGAAGGCGACGCCCGCCGCGATGCCCGCCGTGGCCCCGAACTCGACCCAGCCCGCCCGCTTGGCGACCGCCTTCTCGTACTCCTCGTGGGTCTTGAGGTTCGTCGCCTCCACCTGGTCGGCGCGGGACTGGTCGAGCATGCCCTGCACCTCGGCACCCACGCGCACGGTCGCCCTGGCGGCACCCTCGTCGATCTTCCCGTCCGGGCCCACGGTCCCTTCCAGGACGCTGCGGGTGTAGACCTGCTCCGCGGTCGAGAGCGTCGCGTAGGCGTCAGGGTGCTGCCCCAGGGTGCTGAGGAAGCTCCGGGCGACGCTCCGCCCGTTCATGTCCGCGGTGTCCGCGAAGTCGATGTGCCCGTCCGGGTTGCTGCCCGGCGCGAACACGCTGCCCGGAGCGTTCTTCTCCAGCGCCCAGTTGATGTCGTCGATGTAGCCCGCGCCCATGACGCCCAGGCTGTCGGCCATCGCCTCGTGGTGCTCCTTGAGCAGAGCCGGGTCAGCACCGTACTTCTCCATGACCTGCCGCATGACCGCGGCGTTGTCCGCGTCCCGCACCACGCCGGGGTCCGGGTGCCCGGCCGGGTAGCCGAGGGTCGCCGCCTCCAGGGCGCGGCCGAGCGCGTCGGGCATCTGGTCGAGCGACGCCTCCAGCTCCTTCTGGTCGAGCGAGTTGACGTCGGGGAAGAACTCCCACTCCTCATGGGTGAAGAAGTCGAGGTAGTTGTCGATCGCCTCGCCGTCCTTGTTCTTCCCGAGGTCGGCCGTGGCTCCGTGGTCGACCGTGCCGTCCTCGTTGTACGCGGTGGGGGGATCGGCGAAGAACCGCTTCGCCGCTTCCGGGCTGTTGCCGAGCGCTTGCAGCATGGCGGTGGCCGGGTCGTAGCCCGCCCCGTTCACGCCGGAGGGGTTGAACGGATTCTTGAACGGGCTGTTCACCACCTTGTTATCGGCGAACATGTACGGGTCCCTCTGGTGCAGCTGCGCCACGTGTTCGGCGATCGGGTTGAGGAACCTCGCGTCGTAGTTCCCGTACCGCATGATCCCGCCGAGCAGCTGGTATCCGAACGGCCCGCCGTAGTCGTGCTTGGCCAGCGGAATGCGCTCCGTACCCAACTTGCGTAGCTCCGGACCCCACTTCTCGGTGAACTCCCTGTCATGGGAGGCGGTGGCCAGGTTGAGGCCGAGGTTCTTCTGCAGCTCTTGGACGTCCTTGAGGCGCTGCGCGTCGACCTTGCCCAACTCATAGGTGTCCGTGGCGAGCTGGCCGAAGAAGGCGAGCGACTTCTCCGGGCCGAGTCTCTCGTAGAAGCCCTTGGAGAAGTCCACCGACGATCTGTTGTCCCTCAGCAACTCGTTGAGCTGCTGGAGTTCGGTGTGGGTGAGGTCCCGGCCCTTTGCCGCCAGGGAGGCGGCGCGGGCGGCCTCCTCCTGGTCCAGCTTCGTGTACGTCGGAGCACCGAAGTCCTTGCGGTCGGTGACGTTGGCCTCAAGGGTGTTCTTGAGGGCGAGGTCGGTGTCGTTGCAGTTGTCGACGATGAGGTCGATCCTCTTCTGCCACGACTCGATGTTCCGCCTCTCCTCCCGCAGCAGATCGCTGTAGTCGGGATCGCGCCGCGCCTCGGGGCTCTCGGACAACGGCTTCCGCGCCGTGACCCTGCCGTTGCCGTCCACGCGGATACCGGCCGCGGGTCCCTCGTGGTCCCGGATGTTGACCAGGTCGTCCCGGGCCTTCTTGATGGCCGCGTAGCCCTCTTCCAGGATCAGCTTCACGCCCTTGGCCTCGGCCGCGGCGTCGGCGAACTCCTTGGCCGTCTTGTGGATGAACGCCTTGGTGACCCCCGCGTTGACGCCCTCCCAGGACGCCTTGTCCGCCTTCGCCTTCATCCCGTCGGTGGCGTCGGTGGCGAGCTTGTCCAGCTTCCCCACCATCTCCGCCCAGTCGTCGGCGGCGGCCTTCAGCTTCGCCACCGGGGCGTCGATGATGTCCTCGTACTTCAGCATGTCGCGCGCTCCCCCGAGCCCTACTTCATGTACTCCGAGAGCACGGAGATCGTCGTCAGGTCTCCCTCGATCTTCGCCTCGTCCTTGGCGTGCTGTGCCTTGCTGAAATCGAGGTGGTTCGAGATCCGTGCGCAGGCGTCCAGCAGAGTCCTCAGATGCGTCTGCCAGTAGTCGTGCACCTTCAGCACTGCCGAGCCGCTCACGAAGTTCCCGTTGGTCAGCGCCGTCGCCGCGTCGAACGTGGAAGGACGCGCGATGTCGCCCTCCTTCGCCAACCGCCCCAGCAGGTCATACGCGTCATTGCCGATGGCGCCGAGATCGTCCCGATTGACCACCAGATCCCTTCCGCCACCACCTCCGCCGCCCTCGGCCGGAACGCTGTTGATCCGCATGGAACTCCGCTGGGCCGTCGCACGCAGTCCGGCCCATTCTTGCTCGAACGTCATGAATTCCCCCAAGCCACCGGGCACACCACTCCACCGTACTCGCCCAGCCGCCCACCTGATCACCGGTCGCTTGTTTCATCAACCGCCTGTGCAGCGCAGGGTAGTTGGCGTCGCTTGCCCCGTTCCGCGACGAGGCCAGCCCTAGTCACGACCATGGCGATGTGCGCCATGAGGGTGATGTCGGCGCTGCCGTGCCAGTGCGCCTCGCCGGGCGGCACATGACGGTCTGGTCGGCGCTGACGCGTACGACGTGGCCGTCTCGGGTGCCGCGCCGACGAGAACGATGCGGTCCGTGACGTAGAGCGTCTGGCCGTTGGCGCCGGTGAAGCGCTCGGCAGGGCCCTGGCGGTCGGGGTCCGGGGGAGGCCGCGCATCGGACGAGCAGTCCCGGACCACGGGGCCGCACGGCATCCGGACATGCGCCCAGAAGGCCCTCCGCGGCCGTTGACGGCAGGGCGTGCGGCCCGGCCGCCCACCGGTCCGCACACCCTCGGCAGTCCGCTCCCCTACTCCTTCGACTACTCCTTGAATGACTCCTTCAACTACTCCTTCAACCCGATCGCCTCCACCGCTCGCGCCCGCAGCATCAGCCGTGTGGGCAGCATCGCCCCGGCCACCGCCAGTACGGCCGTGGAGCCGAGGATGGCCAGCCAGCCCAGCACCGGAGCGGTCGGCAGCGGGGTCCCGGTCAGGGCGATCGCGACCAGGGCCAGCGGCGGCAGCGCCAGCGCCACTCCCACCACGGCGCCGACCACGACCACGGTCAGGCTCTCGCGCCGCATCATGCCCAGCACCTGCGAACGGTCCGCGCCGGTCAGCCTCAGCAGGGCGAACTCCCGCCTGCGGGCGACGGTGTTCATCACCTGGGTGTTCACGACGGTGAGGGCGGTGTAGGCGATGATCAGGCCCACCACCAGATAGTTCACCCAGGCGGTCGCCCGCTGCTCCTCGACCTGGGCATCGGCCGCCAGGGTGCCGCTGAGACTCGTGCCCGGATAGTCACGCGCCAGCGCGGAGAGCCGCCGTTCGGTGTCCGCGGAACCGGACGCCGAGCGGACCAGGACGGACCGGTCGACGGCCTCCGTGGTGTGGGACAGCAGCAGATCGTGGTCGAAGGTGAGGTCGGCGAAGCCGAGGCCACGGCCGTACACGGCGATCACCTTGCCGTCGAAGGCCGTGCCGTCCCCCAGGTACAGGTGCGCCCGGTCACCGACGTCGAGACCGAGCCACGAAGCCGCCGTGGTGCTGAGCGCCACCGTGTCCCGCGTCAGAGCGGACAGGTCGCCGTCACGTTCGTCCAGGTCGAGCGTGTCACCCAGGGCCCGGGGCTCGACGCCCTGGGCGCCCAGTGACACGGTCTCCTCCTCCCCGAGCAGCGAACCCACCCCGACGGCCTTGGAGCGCACCACACCGGTCGCGGCCGTCACGCCCGGCAACTCCGCGGCCCTGCGCGCCAGTTGCGGGGACACACCGGACGGGGCGGTCAGGACGTGGTCGGCGAGTGTGCCGGAGCGGATCTCGTCGGCGGACTCGCGCAGCTGGGTGGTCTGGGTGAACACCACGGTCGCGGCGAACGAGACGGCCAGGACGAGGGGCGTGACGGCACCGGCCGTGCGGACCGCCCCGCTGCGGCAGTTGGCCGCGGCCAGCCAGCCGGTGACGCCCGTCCGATGGAGCGCAGGCGCCAGGAGTCCGATCGCCGCGCGGGTGAGCAGTGGGCCGAGTACGGCGGCGGCGACGGCGAGCAGCAGGACCAGGGAGTTGGCCAGTCCGACAAGGGTCAGGAAGTCGGCCCGGTAGCCCAGGCCCAGGCCGAGTACCGCCGCGGCCAGGGCGAGCAGTGCACCGCCGGTGATCAGGCGCCCCCGGCCGAGGCGGGAGGGCTCGGATGCCGCCTCCCCCAGGGCTTCGGTGGGGCGGATGCGGGCCGCGCGCCGGGCCGCCACGAAGGCCGCCGCGACGGCGGTGACGACGGTCGCGACGACGGCGGCCAGGAACGGAAGCGGGCCGATCACCGGCCGGAAGTCCGGCGGGACGATGCCCCGGCCCGCGAACTGGGAGCTGAGCCAGTACACGACGCCCACCCCGAGCGGGCAGCCGAGGAGACCCGCCACCAGGCCCGCGACGGCCGACTCCGCGGCGATCATGCGGTGCAGCTGGCGCGGTGTGGTGCCGATCGCCCGCAGCAGCGCCAGCTCGCGACGGCGGTGGCGCACCGCGAGGGAGGTCGTGGCGCACAGCACGAACACGGCCACCAGCAGGACGTTTCCCCCGATGCCGGTGGCGAGTTCGACCACGGTCGCGGCGCCGACGGCGACATCGGTGAACTCGGCTCGGCCGCGGTCGGCGCCCGTGTACACGGTGACGGAGCGCTGCCCCCGCAGCGCCTGCTCGATGTCGGAGGCGATGTCGGAGGCGATGTCGGACGGCGCGGTCCCCGGACGGGGCACCACGCCGAAGGCGTACACGCCGCGTGCGGTGTCGGGGGCCAACCGGTCGAGGACGGCGTCGGCGGCGAACAGTACGGACTGGCGGGGTGCGCGGTCGCCGTCGAGCGCGACGAGACCGGCCACCTCGAAGGTGACAGGAGTGGACGTCGTCATGAGTCGTACGGCGGAGCCGACGCGCAGGCCGCTGCGGGCGGCGAGGTCGGAGTCCAGCACCACCTCGTGCGCGCCGCTCGGCTGGTGGCCCACCGCGAGCCGGAAACCGCCCAGTGCCAGGCTGTCCCAGTTGTGCAGCTGCGGGGAGGCGCCGTTGCGGCCCGTCACCGCACGGTCTTCGCGCAGCAGCCGGACCGTCGTGCCCCGGTCCGGCACCACGGAGGCGACGCCGTCGACCGCCGCGATGTCGTCGGCGAGGGCCGCGGGCAGCACGAGGCGTTCGGGCAGGGGCTGAGAGCTGCGGTAGGTGGAGCCGTCGGCGGACTGCACGTCGAGTTCCACGCTCTGCCGTCCGGCGACGATCAGCGGTGCGTTCTCGTAGCGCTCGGGCGGCAGGGCGGAGCGCAGCCCGGACTCGAGCAGCACCCCGCAGGCGCTGATCACCGCCGCGCCCATCAGCAGAGCGAGGAAGGTCGCGGCGAACGGCCCCTTGCGGGCGCGCAGCGTCGCGAGGGCGAGGCGCAGCATCAGCGGGTCCCCCGCAGCTCGGACATCACACGCTTGACCTGGTCCGCGGCGGGCCGGTCCACGCTGTGCACCACGCGTCCGGCGTCCAGGAAGACGACGCGGTCGGTGTGCTGGGCCGCCACCGGGTCGTGGGTGACCATCACCACGGTCTGGTGCAGGTCGGTCACCGCCTGCCGGAGCAGGTGCAGGATGTCCTGTGCGGTGTCGGGGTCGAGCGCACCGGTGGGCTCGTCGGCGAAGACGACCTCCGGACGGGTGATCAGGGCGCGCGCGATGGCCACGCGTTGTTGCTGCCCGCCGGACAGCTCGGCGGGCCGACGACGCAGCAGGCCGGTCAGACCGACACCGGCCGCGGCGCTGTGGACCGAGGTGCTGTCGGCGGCGGCACCGGCCAGCCGCAGGGGCAGGGTGATGTTCTGCTCCACGGTGAGTGACGGCAGCAGGTTGAAGGCCTGGAAGACGAAGCCGATACGGGTCCTGCGGTACTCGGTGAGCCTGCTCTCGCTCAGTTCGGCGAGGTCCTGCCCGCCGAGCCGCACGACGCCGGACGTGGGCCGGTCGAGTCCGGCGGCGCACTGCAGGAAGGTGCTCTTGCCGGAGCCGGACGGCCCCATGACGGCGGTGAACGTGGCGGGCCGGATTCCGATGCTCACCTCGTCGAGGGCCACGGCCGCCGACGCGCCGTCGCCGTAGCGCTTGGTCACCTGGGTCAGTCGTACCGCGCTTGCGGTGGTGGCGGGGGCGGTGGAGGCCGGTGTCTGACGGCTGCGTGCTCGGAGCATGAGTGACCTCGTCGAGTGATGCGGTGTGCGGTGCCTCCAGTCCATCCGCGACGAGCGGCCGTATCCTCCGCCCGCACGTCGAATCCGCCCCTCCGCCCGTCGGCGGAGACGGGGCGGGGGCTCCGCCGCCCGGATGAGGGGGGCCGGGGGCCGATCGGGCAGGGCGCCCGCCGCCTCCTTCCTGAGGAGGGGGCATCACGGAGGAGGAGCGGCGAGCGGCTCCACCCTGCGGGTGGCGGCACGGAGGAAGTCCGACTCTAAAGTTGAACGATGAAGGTGACAGGCTCCTGGGCAGGGCGCGGGATACCGGCCGCGTGGACGGACGCCGTGCTGGCCGTCCTGGCGGCGGCGGGCTGTCTCGCCCTGCCGACGGCGGTCCCGGCCGGTAGCCAGGACCTGCGGGCACCCGACACCTGGTGGTTCGTCCTCGTCCTGCTGGTCGCTCTGCCCATGGCGGTGCACCGCCATCTGCCGCTGGGCAGTCTGCTGGTGTCCGCGGCGGCGGCGAGCACGTTGCAGGCGCTGACGTACGTTCCCCAGCTCTCGGGCGCCGAGGGCACCTCGATCGGCCCGACGTACCTGGCCGTCGCCACGGCCGTGTACCTCACGGCGGTGCGCCGCGGTCCCTGGATCACCACCGTCGTGGCAGGGGTGTTCATCCCGCTCGACTCCCTGGTGGAGGGGCTCATCGCGCCGACGGGACACCGGATCGCCACGTTCCTGACCCAGGCCGTCCTCCTGCTGGCGGCCTGGGCTCTGGGCCGTCTCGCGAAGGCGCGTGCCGCCATCCGGGACGAGGCCGTGGAACGCGCGGCCTCCCTCGAACGCGAACAGGCCGCCAACGCCCGGACGGCGGTGATGCACGAACGGGCCCGCATCGCCCGGGAACTGCACGACATCGTCGCCCACAACGTGAGCCTCATGGTCGTGCAGACCATCGCCGCCGACCGGGTCCAGGACCGTGATCCGCAGAAGGCCCACGAGCTGCACGCGACGGTCGAGCAGACCGGTCGGGACGCCGTCACGGAGTTGCGCAGGCTCCTGGATGTGCTGCGGACCGACGAGGAGGCCGCGGCCGACCCTTCGAAGGAACCGCCCCAGCCGACCCTGGACGCCCTGCCCGCACTGATCGACTCCGTACGCGACACCGGCCTTGACGTCGACTACCAGGTGACGGGCACACCGCTCCCGCTGCCCGCCGGAACCCACCTGACGGCCTACCGCGTCGTCCAGGAGGCGCTGACCAATACGATGAAGCACGCCGGTCCGACGCGTACCCAGGTGCGGGTCATCTGGGAGGACGGACCGGAACGCCTCACCCTGCGGGTCTGTGACGACGGTCCGGCCGCGGCCGGGTCCGCGGCTCGGACCTCCGGGACACCCGCGCACGGCACCGGACACGGCCTGGTCGGCATGCGGGAACGGATCGCCGCCGTGGGCGGCACCCTGCACACGGGTGAGCGGCCCGGCGGGGGCTTCTGCGTCCATGCCGTCCTGGAACCGGCCTGACCGACGGCACCACCATGGCAAAGGAATCGAACCGTATGCGGCGCATCAGCGTTCTGCTGGCTGACGACCAGCCCATGATCCGGACCGGGTTCCGGCTCATCCTGGAGGCCGAAGGGGACATCGACGTCGTCGCGGAGGCGTCAGACGGCCGGGAGGCGGTCGCGGAGACCGAGCGGCTGGCGCCCGACGTCGTCCTGATGGACATCCGGATGCCGAACATGGACGGCGTCGAGGCCACCGAGCTGATCGCCCGTGGTGCGTCGTCCAGCCGCGTCATCATCCTCACCACCTTCGACCTGGACGCCCACGTCGTGGACGCGCTGCGGGCGGGCGCCAGCGGGTTCCTGGTGAAGGACGGTCCCGCCGACTCGCTGGTGGAGGCGATCCGGACGGTGGCCACGGGCGACGCCGTGCTCGCTCCCCGCGTCACGCGCCGACTGCTGGACCGGTTCGCCGCTATGCCGTCACCGACCGCGCCCGCCGTGCCGCCCCGGCTCGACGCCCTGACAGCCCGCGAGCTGGACGTACTGCGCGCCCTGGCGCGTGGCCTGTCGAACGCGGAGGTCGGCCGGGATCTGGGCATCGGTGAGACGACCGTGAAGAGTCATGTCGCGCACATCCTGGAGAAGTTCCAGCTGCGTGACCGCGTGCAGGCGGTGGTCCTGGCGTACGACTGCGGACTGGTGACCCCGCGCACGGGGCCCGCGAACGAACCCCGCGCCTGACCGCCACAGACCGAAGGATGGGACAGCCCGTGAGCACAGCCATGCTCGTCGTCATCGCCCTGATCGGCATCGTGACCCTCGTGACAGTGGAGAGCAGGTCGAGTCGGCTGGACCGGCGGATCCGGGCCCTTGACCGCAAGGTGGACCTGCTCCTTGAGCATCTCCAGATACGGAACGACGATCCTCAGCTGGCCGAGGTGGCGGCGCTGGCCCGCGACGGACAGGACGTCGCCGCGATCAGGAAGTACCGGGAGATCACCGGTGCGGGCCTGCTGGAGGCGAAGCAGGCGGTCGACCGGATGCCTCCGTAACAGGCGGCTCACCGGAAGCCAGGCCCCTGTTCTCCTTGCTGAAGGCGTTCCCCGCTCATCCTGTTCTCCGGCACACCGGCCTACGGCCACCTGTTGCCCCTGCTCCCCCTCGAAAGAGCGGCCCACCAGGCCGGTCACACCACCGCGTCCCTGACCCACGCCTCCCTCACGAACGTGGCCGTCGGCACGGCGGGCGCGTCCTTGGAGGACACCCTGGGCGAGTTCCAGCGGCGCACCGGGAAGAACGCCGCCGCCGACGTGAGCCCGGCCGCCACGGAGTCACCGCGCCGAACTACCCGGGTACCTCGAAGACATCATTCTGGATCTCCTCGCCAAGGCGCCCGCGCACCGTCCCGACGCCTCCGATGTGGCCCGCCGTCCACACGTGGCTGGGCAACCGACATTCGTGTCGGCCCCGTCCATCAGTCCACGGCGTGAGTCCGCCGGGCGTCGGCTGCCGTCCTGGACCCGGGGTATGACAGGCGGCCACAGGGCAGTCAGTGCCGGAGCCCCCACGCTGACACGGGACGCGTCACCTCGCCTTGCGGATCGGTGGATCGACCGCCCCATCATGCGCCTTGCGCAGAGACCCGCGTCAGACGAACCGCCCGGACCGTCGGCGGTCGCCCTCACCGCACTGGCCGGTCGGTACAACGCCGGGCTCAGCCCGGGCCGACTGGGCCGCAGCGCGGAGGCCCTCCAGCTCCACCGCGATCTGATAGACGATCGCACCCGCGTCCACGGCCCCGCCCACCCCGAAACGCTCCGCGCCCGCCATGGCGGAAGTCGACCCCCGAAAGCTGGACTACCTCTTCAACAAGGACATCAAACCGGACTCCCACAACTCGCCGAGAGCACTGCAGAACGAACTGCAACTGCACCGGATCGGCATACCGGACACCCCGGAAATGCGGCAGTACGTCACCGATCATCTCACCCAGGCCGCTCAACAGCCGTTCGAGCGGACCTTCACCAAGGAGTGGCCCGGCGGAAGCGGCGAGTTCGGCGTGACGGAGTCCGTCCTCTACGGCCCGCACGGAGCACTGGGTGTGGAGAGCACGTGGCAAGTCCTGCCGGACGGCGGACATAGACTCTCCACGGTCATCTTCCGTGGCAGTGGCCCGAACGTGAGCATCCACGGCAGCCTGGACCACTGGCCGCCGTACAGGGTGGAAAGTGAAGGCGGACGTGTACCGAGAGTTCCTCACCCCCGACGACGAAGAGGTCTACGAGGCCACCGGCGAATGGCCGGACTCGGACGAGAGCGGCGCACGCGTTCTCAACCTGCGCGACCTTTCCGGGCAATCGCTGGTTTTCTCGTATGACGCGCTGGCAAGGTCAGTCAGATTCCGCTGGACCGACCATCAGGGAACTGACATCCTGGATTGCTTCCGCGAAGGCGCGACGCGCCTTTCCTTCACCTCGGGGCCATCGTCCAAGCACATCTCGATCGAGTTCAGCATGGGCGAGTGCACGGGAACAACGGAGATCCAGCTGACCCCCGATCTGTCGGTACGTGACCGCGTTTTGTTCCAATGACGCCGGTGGCACGGCACGGCCCGGAGCGGTTTCTGGTAGCCACGCTCGGTAGCCAGCACTGGCTGTGGGACGCGCCCCGGCCCGGCCGCCAGACACCGACGACCCCACCCCGCCTTCCTCGCGGGACGGCCCGCCGGTGAACACGGGCCTGCACGTGGTCGACCCGACCACCACCGTCGCCGCCTCCAGTCCTCACGCCCCCGACCCACCGGACGGATGCGAAGGACCTCCTCAGCGAGGCCCGCCAACAGCGCAACACCGCTGCCGAGACGGCCCGGTCGGCGGTGCCCGCGGCCCGTGACAAGGTGGCCGCCTCCTGCCCGGCGTAGCCCTCACCGCCCCCACCGGGGGTGGCGGCGCCGCCGTCAAGGGCGTACGCATCGACGGCGAGGGCAACTGCCTCACCCACACCGACACGTCCGGTGGCGTCTCCTGCTTCGAATACACCCGCTTCGGCCTGCCGGTCGCCCGCACGCGGCCCAGGTGCGGCGGATGCGCACCCTCACCCCGTGCCCGGCTGCAACGCGTGGCCGTCGGCGCGGGCTACCCCGCTTCCCGGTCACCAGGACGAAGCGGGGAACCTGTACCACAGGCGGGTCCACAACCCGAAGCGTCGACGAACGGGTGCCTCACAGTGAAGTCCCACGACTTCGTCACCATCACACGAAAAGTCCTGGACTTCGATGCGGCGACAAGAGAGCGCGCAGCCGACGGCTCCCCACCGACTGCCTGGACCTGATCACCACGCCGGTGACCCACGAAGCCCTGCGCGCGCAGCACGAGGCCCGACCTCGAGCCGACGCACTGCACGCGAGCGTCGCCACACTGGTCGACGACTACCCGAACCCATGGACTGACAGGCGGAGGCGTGCAGTACACGGCGGATCACCGCGCTCACCGGACGGAATCGCATCCGGCTCCGCCTGACGCATCTCGACACGAGCAAGCCCCACGCTTCACCGGAACCAGCGTCACACGAGCGTCAGGACGGTGGCCGCACTCCCTCCGGAAGGGGTCAACGCATCCGCCCTCCCGCACGCCATCTCACGAAGTCGCAAGTCAGCGGCGCTTCCCGGCTCCGCGCCGTCCTCCGCTTGGTGCCCTTCAGGAAGCCGCGCCGGTCGTGCGCGCAGCGCCGCGCTCCGCTGTGCCGTCTCTCGCTCCAGCTGACTCGACTCCGGGCCTCACGGGCCTCACCGATCACGCGTGGGCTGCCTTCGCCTACAGCACGAACGTCGAGGTGCAGAAGGTCGGCGCGGTGGCGACCCGCGGCAACGTCGGCACACTCTGCTGGAGCCCGTCGACGCCACTGTGAAGGGTCCACCGGACTACCGTCCAGGTTGCCGATGTGGCTCAGGAGCAGCGGTTACAACGGGCAGGTGCGCGTAGGTCGTGACCTGGAAATCTACAAGGTGGACGGCACGGGCGTCAGGCAGCGGCCCTGACATCGGGCGACCGCCAACTCTTCCACGCCTGCGTACCCCTCGGCCCCATCGAGCCGCGAAGGCCCCGCTGCACCACCAGCATGAGGTGGAAGAGGCTCACTGCCGAGCCGGGGTCGTGAACGGCAGCACCAGCCGGGACGGGTGCGCGGCGTCCCGGTAGATCTTGTGGGTGACGGGACGGCCCACCGGCAGGTGGAAGGCGTCCGGCGGCAACAGCGCGTTGTGCTCGTCGGCCAACGGCTCGTCGTTGGACAGTTCCACGACCAGCCGGTGCCCCGGCAGGAAGGTTGCCGCGAACGGGTAGACCCGCAGCACGTACTCCTCGATCTTCCCCGGTTCGACCGGCACCGCTCGGACGTGCGGGTGGTGCGGGTCGCCCTCGGTGGTGCGCTCCTCGTCCAGTTCGCGGTGCGACGCCTTGAGGTAGGCGGTCGTGATGAGCTGCCGCCTGCCGCCGGGGGCCTCGTCCCACATGCGCAGGATGAAGTTGGTGTCGGGCTGGTCGATCTCGGCGAACAGGTGTGCCGCGCCCTGGCCGATCATCTCGGTGGGCTCGGTGAACGGCTCGGTGGACCAGCTGAGGATCTCCACCTTGTGGGTGACGGTCAGCGGCGCCTGGTAGAAGCCGTCGGGCACGGCGTGCTCGGCGCCCATCGCCTCGGGCTCGAAGGACAGCCTGTGCCGGGGGCGCAGATAGAGCGGGCGGTACTCGACCTCCTTCGGCGGCCACTGGGCGCCGGTGACGTACTGCCGGGAGCCCTCGACGTGCACGGTCACCGTCGGCTCGTCCATGATCCCGTTGTCGACGCCCTTCAGCCAGTACTCGTACCAGCGGAACATCTTGTCGTGCTCCTCGATGAAGGGCCGCGACTGCATGGGCGGGTAGGGGCCGATGTCGAGCTTCTTGGGGCCCTTGAGCGCGTGGAACAGCTCGATGGTGCCGTCCATCGTCCAGCCACGGCCCTGGTCGATCTGGAGCCAGACCGGGATGTCGATGCTCGGCGCGAGGGTGATCGGGTTGCGCTCCTCGTACCACTCGCCGTCGAGGTCGTTCATCACGATGTCGAACCACGCCTCGTGGTTCCTGGGGTAGTTGAGGACATGGACCAGGTTGGGCCAGGCGGCCACGTCCGGGTCCTTCAGGCGTTCGGCGACCCGCTTCCTGATCTCCGCGGGTGAATACGTCTCCAGCATGCGGGACTTGACCCCGTCGGTGAAGGCCCAGCCGGAGTCGCCGCCGCGGCCCTCGCGGGCGGCGCGGGGCATGAACCACATGACGCCGCCGTGGTACGTGGTCTCGTAGAAGTCGTAGTGGCCACCGCTGACGAAGATCGCCTTGAGGGACGGTGGGCGCTCGGCGGCGGCCAGTACCTGCATCGAGCCGAAGTAGGAGATGCCGATCATGCCGACGTTGCCGTCGCACCAGGGCTGGGCCGCGACCCACTCGATGAAGTCGTAGGCGTCCTGGCCCAACGAGACACCTCCGGCGTTGTAGTTGCCGATGTGCTCGCCCTCGGAGGCGCCGGAGCCCCGCAGGTCGCCGATGACGTGGACGTACCCCTCCTCGACGACGCGCGCGATGTCGCCGGCCTCGATGCAGCCGTCCCACATGGGGCTGGGCCGACGCTGCGGCGGGGTGGTCAGCGCGAGGGCCTGGAGCTCCTTGCCGTACGGGCTCAGGGCCACGAGCGCGGGCCGTGGGGTGTCGTCGACGCCGCTGTAGGTGTCGGCCGCGAGGGTCACGCCGTCGCGCATCGGGACACGGAGGTCCTTGCGGACGGCGATGCTCCGTGCGCCCGCGCGGATCGTCTGGGGGTCGGTCATGAGGGGTGCTCCTGAGTCACGAGTTCTGGTTGCGCAGGCGGTAGCCGTGCATCGAGGTGAAGAACGGCGACGGCTCCAGCGTGGGGTCGCCGGTGTAGCCGAGTTCCTCGGCGGCGGGGCCGAACGGCGAGTACGGGGAGTCCGTCCGCCGCAGGCCCGCGGCCAGGCATCCGCAGGCGGCCGTGGCGACCCGCTCCTCGATGTCCAGACTCTGGGTGATGGCCTCCCGGGCCTGCGTCTCGTCGAGTGCGACGCCGTACGGGGTGCCGTCGGCGCGGCGGTAGGGGTGCCCCAGGTAGAGGTGGCGCGGGCGGACCTCGTCGCGCAGGTGCTCCAGGCTTCCCCGGTAGGCCGCGGGGTCCGTGTAGCCGGGGAAGGCGTTGGCGGCGCCGTGGACCTGGACGGCGTCGCCGGTGAAGACGGAGCGCTGCCCGTCGACGACGTACCCGACGGAGCCCGGTGTGTGGCCGGGGATCGCGTGCACCGACACGGTGACGTCACCGCCGAGAGACAGCGTCTCGCCGCCCTTCACCAGCAGGGAGGGCTCCATCTCGCCGGAGATGACGGCGTTCGCGGCGGCCGTCACCCTGGCCTCGCCGTCGGGGTCGGCCAGGTACCGGCCTCGTCCGGCGAGGTACTCCTCGACGTGCGCGCGGCGCGAGCGGAGCATCGGTGCGTCGGCCTCGTGGATCACGACCCGGGCGCGGCGTCCTGTGCGCTCCCACAGGGCGTGCGCACCGCCGACGTGATCGATGTGACCGTGCGTCAGCAGGATCCACCGTACGTCCTCGATCCGGCGTCCGATCGCCTCGAGCGCCGGGGCCATGCCCTCGGCGGGCGAGGAGGCGATCCCGGTGTCGACGATCGCCGGTTCGGGCGCGTCGATGAAGAAGCTGTACAGCCCGAACCGGCCCCAGGGCGAGACCAGGGGGTGGACGGCGACCGGGTCGTGCGTCATGGTGTCCCCTCCATGCCGGTTCAGCGTCGGCCGAGGAAGGCGGCGGTCTCCTCGAAGACCCGGTGGTACTCCGGGATCCACGAGAAGTGCTGGACGAAGCCGTGGCCCGCGCCCTCGTAGCAGCTGACCGTCGCCGGGACGCCAGCGTCGCGCAGCCGGGCGCCGTACAGCTCGCCCTCGTCGCGCATCGGGTCGTGTTCGGCGGTGACGACCAGGGCCGACGGCAGGCCGGTGAGGTCGGCCCGCTTGATGGGCGACACGAGCGGGTCGGCGGGGTCGGCGCCGCTGTCGAGGTAGAACGCGTTGAACGGCTTCAGCCCGGCGGTCTCCAGGCCGTAGCCGACGGCGTTCTCCCGCAGCGACGGGTAGCGGTCGACGTCGAAGTCCAGGTCGAGCGACGGGTAGTAGAGGACCTGGTGGGTGATCCGGTCGAAGCCGTCGTCATGGGCGCGGGCGGCGACGGCCGCGGCGAAGGTACCGCCGGAGCTGTCGCCGACGACGGCCAGGGTCGTGCCGTCCCAGTCCAGGCCGTTGCCGTCCTGCGCGACCCAGCGCACGACCGCGTAGCAGTCGTCGAGGCCCGCCGGGTAGGCCGCCTCGGGTGCCAGGCGGTAGCCGACGGAGACGACCTTGAGGCCGGTCTCCTTCGCCAGCGAGCGGGCGACGTGGTCGTGGGTGTTCAGGCTGCCGAGGAAGAAGGCGCCGCCGTGGAAGTACACGAGGACGCCGTGGTGTTCGGCCTCGACGGGGGTATAGACGCGGACCGGTACGTCGCCGGCGGGCGTCGTCGCCGTCATGTCCCCGACGGCGTGCAGCGGCAGGCGCTCCTCGGGTGGTGCGACGTGCGCCTCGTCGGCGGCGCGCATCGCGACCGGGTCGAGCGGGCCCTCGGGCGGGGCCGGGAGGGTGGCGAGGAACTTGGCGATCTCGGGGTGCAGTGCCACGGGGTCACTCCTGTCCTGCGGCGGCGGGCTTCTGGCCGGGGAAGACGTCGTTGATCTCTTCCTCGGTCCAGCCCTGGCGCGAGATGCGCTGCAGTTCGTCGGTCACCGGCTTGCGGGTGGCTTGGTAGAGGGCGAGCGCCTCCTTCAGGGAGTCGGCCCGCTGCAGGGCGTCGGCGAGCGCGCCGCCGTCCTCGATGGCCGAGTTGGCGCCCTGGCCCTGGTGGTGGAGCATCGAGTGGGCGGCGTCGCCGACGAGGACGACGGAGTCCGTGTGCCAGGTGTCGACGGGGTCGATGTCGTACACCGCGCGGATGTTCACGGTGTCCATGTCGAGGTCGCGGGTGATGGCCACCAGGCGCTCGTCGAAGCCCTCGACCGTCTTGAGCAGGTCCTCCTTGGTGACCTGCGGTGCCCAGGTGCCGTCCGGGTTGAGGGCGGTGATGTCGAAGGACACCTGGCCGCGGTGGTGCAGCGGCAACAGGTAGACCTTGGTGCCGCGGCCGATGTACATGCGCAGGTTGTCGTCGACGGCCATGCCGTGGGCGGCGTCGGTGGAGATCACCGTGCGGTAGGCGTGCTCGCCGGAGAACACCGGGGGCTTCTGGCTGAACAGCTGGTGGCGGACGACCGACTTGATGCCGTCGGCGCCGACGACCAGGTCGGCCTCGGCCGTGGCGCCGCCCGCGAAGGTGAGGACGGCGCCCTTCCCCTTGTCCTCGACGCTCTCCAGCTTGCGGCCGAGGTGCACCATGCCCTCGGGGAGCACGCCCATGAGGGCGTCGATGAAGTCGCCGCGATGGATGAGGTGGGTGCGGACCTGCTCGCCGTCGGCGGGCCACGCCTCCTTCATGATCGGGTCACCGGTGGCGGTGAGGATCTCGAAGTAGTCGCTGGGCGAGGTGACGTCGGCGATCGCGTCGAAGATCCCCCATTCGCGGAAGCGGTTCATGGTGGAGGGGCGCAGGCCGATGCCCGCGCCGACCTCGCGGATCCGGCTGGCCTGCTCGTAGACGTCCACGCGGGCGCCCAGGAGGCTGAGCGCCTTGGCAGCGGCCGCGCCGCCGTACCCCGCTCCGACGACGGCGATCTTGAGGTTCTTGAGGTCCGAGAGCTGCATCGTTGGTTCTCTCTACTTCTGGAGGGCCAGGAAGGCGGCGGGGTTGTCGACGAAGATCGTCTTGATCGCCGTGTCGTCGAGGCCAGCGGAGCGGAGGTCCGGGATGAGGTCCTCGAAGATGTAGTT
Source organism: Streptomyces sp. NPDC057877 (assembly GCF_042796855.1). NCBI lineage: Bacteria > Bacillati > Actinomycetota > Actinomycetes > Kitasatosporales > Streptomycetaceae > Streptomyces > Streptomyces sp. NPDC057877. The sequence continues at coordinate 183,984 of NZ_JBHVMS010000013.1, read as the reverse complement.
GACGGTGTGCCCCTTGACGCCGGGCCAGCCGAGCGGGGAGCAGTTGGCGTCGGCGGAGGCGAGGACCTGGTGGATCCGGCGGCCGCCGTCGATGAAGCGCAGGAAGTGGTCGAGGCGTTCCTTGCGGGGGCGGGCCCAGAACGGCGGGTCGGGCAGCTCGGTCTCGTAGCCGAAGGTGTCGAAGCCGACGCGGCCGCCCTGCTCGGCGATCCACACGTCGCGGGTCACGTCGGCGTTGACGCCGTCGTCGACGTGCCCGAACAGGACGCGGTGCGGGGGCAGTCCCTCCTCCTTGAAGATCGCGACGGCGTTCTCGGCGTCGATCGCGAGGTGGGTGAGGACGGGGGCTCCGGTGGCGAGGGCGGCACGGGCGGCGGCCCGGTAGATCCTCTTGTCCAGCTCGGTCATCCGGCCGCCCCGGCTCACGCCGACCTTGATGACGCCGGCGAGGCTGCCGGTGTCGCCGATGCCGACGGTGATCTCGTGGACGAACTGCCGCGTCAGATAGTCGACGTCGGCGTTCGCGAAGTGCGGCAGGGCGGTGTCGCCGCCGACGAAGCCGGTGCAGGCGACGATGTGCACGCCGGTCTTCGCGGACAGGGACTTGTAGTGGTCGACGTCACGGCCGTTGCAGATGCCGGTGGCGTCGACGAACGTGCCGCCGCCCAGTTCGTGGAACCGGCGCAGCTTGGGGACGGTTTCCTCGTACCGCTGCTCGGGCGTCTTCCACCACTTGGTGTCCAGTTCGGAGCCGGGCATGCCGTACCCGATGTGCTCGTGGACCGCGACGATGCCCAGTTCCTCGGCCGGGACGGGACCCAGGACCGTGTTCACTCTCGACACAACACTCACCTTTGAGAAAGAGACTTGATGGCCGTATCCGCCGGGGCGCTCAGCGCACCAACAGCAGGTCCCGCGGGTTGTCCACGAGAATCCGCCGTACGACGTCCTCGCCGAGGCCCTTGTCCTTGAGAAGCGGGACGAAGTCGGTCAGGACGTGGCTGTACGGCAGGTCGTTGCCCGGGTGGCCCTTGGCGACGCCGGTGGCACCGGCCGACAGCAGGACCCGGCCGGTCAGGCCAGCCTCGGCCAACTCCAGTACGAGGGCGACGCGTTCGGCGTCCGTCACGTGGGCCTCGTCCTGCGTACCGACGTGGTCGAGCGCGACGTACGCACCGCGGCGGGCGACCTCCAGGCACGCCCCGGCGGCGACGGCGTCCTTGCGGTCGAGCCCGCCGACGACGACCCGGTCGGCGGGCAGCTTCTCGTCCAGGACGACGTCCAGGTCCCGGAGGGCGTCCTTGCCGTACCGGATGGAGACGGGGACGCCGGTGGCGAGCGCCGTCCGGGCCGCACTCCGGAACAGGCTCTCGTCGGTCGCGGTCATGCCGGTGCGGGTGGCGGCGGTGGCGACCAGGCCAGCGGCGCCGCGCCGCTCGACGCGCGGGACGACCATGCCCTCGGTGACCTCCTTGGTGAAGAGGTCGGCGAACTTCTCGGCTGGCCACGGCGTCGGCGGGTTGGTCTGCGGGGTGCGGAAGTAGCCGCCCAGCATGTCCTCGGGTCCTTGGCCGGTCGAAGCGACGATGTGCACGCCCGTCGTGCGGGCGAGCGTCTCGTAGAGCCGCACGTCACGGCCGTGGAACATGCCGGTGCTGTCGACGATCGTGCCGCCGCCGTGCGCCTTGAAACCGTTCAGCTTGGCGGCGAGGGTCTGGAAGATCTCGGCGCGGTCGAGGGTGATGTCGTAGGCGTGTTCGGCACCTGGCACCACCGACAGCAGCGCCTCGTGGACCGAGACGACGCCCAGGTCCGCGGCTGGCACCGGGCCTAGGACGGTGTTGACGGTGTTGCTCTCGACGCTCATGCGCATGCCTCACATCTCCGGTGTGGGGTGCCCACGCACCCTGTGGCTGCCGTCACGGTAACCATTCGCTTTACACATCGTCAATGAAACAAACATCATGAAAAACCAACGCGCCATGGCGTGAGCGCCACGGAAGCCCTTGCGCGAGTTCGAAAGGCGTGCGACACGCACGCCGTGCATGCCAGGGCATGCCGGAGCGTGCCGGGGCATGCCGGAGCGTGCCAAGCATTCATTTGTTCGATGCGAGTCCGGACATTTCACTGTGGGGCATGAGCACCCACCCACCCTCGACGTGGACCTCTTCGCCGACGAAGTCGTCCTCGACCCGTACCCTGTCTTCGCCTAGTTGCGGGAACACGGCCCGGTCGTGCACCTGCCGCACAACGCCGTCTACGCGCTGACGCGGTACGACATCATCCGCGGGCACTCGCCGACTGGGAGTCGTTCTCCTCGACGTCGATCGCATGCAATCCGATGGCCAACGAGGCCCTGACCGGCACGTCGCTGGCGTCCGACCCGCCCGCGCACACCCGGTCGCGCGCCACCCTCACCGAGAACCTCTCCCCGCGCGCTACGCGGCCTGAAGGGCTCCATCACGGCGAAGGCCGACACCCTGGTCACCGAACTGGTGGAGAGGGGCTCCTTGAGGCAAATTTCGTCGCCCTCTTCACCCGCCACCCCGACCAGCTCGCCCTCGTCCGCGAGGATCCCTCGCTGGTGCCCGCGGCCTCCAACGAGGTGCTGTGCTTCTGGGCGCCCGTCCACGCCTGGGGCCGCCGCGTCACACAGGACGTCACGATCGAGGGGACCGAGATCCCGGCGGGCGCGCAGGTCGCGATCCTGTTCGACGCCGGAAACCGCGACCCGCGCCACTACGGAAACCCGGACGCGTTCGTCGTCGAGCGCGATCCCGTCGACCATCTGTCGTTCGGCGACGGCCCGCACGGCTGCGCGGGCCAGGGGCTCGCCCGGCTGGAGGCCCACGCCGTGATCGGGGCGCTGTCCCGCCGGGTCGGACGCCTCGTCGCCGGACCCGAGGTCCGCGTCCCCAGCAACACCACCCGGAGCATCGAGCAACTCCCCGTCCTGGAGGTGATCCCCGCATGAAGATCGTTCTCGACCGTCCCCGCCGCGAGGGCCACGGCCTGTGTGAGGAGGCCGCCCCTCAGCTGACGCACCTCGACGACGAGGGCGAACTCGTCCTGGACCGCGAGGCGTTCGACGCGGCCGACGCCGCCCTGGCCCAGGCCGCTGTGCGGGTGTGTCCCGTCGCGGCCCTGAGGATCGCGTGAGCACCGCACCCCTCGGGCGCGTGGTCGTGGTGGGCAACGGCATCGCCGGACTCACCGCGGCCCACACGCCGCGCGAGGCCGGGTTCGACGGCGAGCTGACCATCGTCGGCGACGAACGGCACCCCGCGTACAGCCGCCCCGCCCTGTCCAAGGCGCTGCTGCTCGACGGCGACGACCTGACCTCGCACGAGCTTCCGCCGCCCGGCCACGGGGCGACCGAACTGCTCGGCGTGCGGGCGACCGGCCTCGACGTGGACCGCAGGCTCGTCTCCCTCGACGACGGCACGGCCCTGCCGTACGACCGGCTGGTACTGGCCACCAGGTCCCGGGCCCGGCGGCTGTCCGCCCTGCCCGGCGAACTCACCCTGCGCGGGCTCGACGACGCGCTGGCCCTACGCCGACGAGTGGCGGCCGGACCGTCGGTCGTCGTGGTGGGCGGCGGCCCGCTCGGCATGGAGATCGCGTCCGGCTGCCTGACCTCCGGCTGCGAGGTCACCCTCGTCTCGCAGGGCACACCCCTGCGACAGCAGGTCGGCCCGTACCTGGCCGACGTCTTCGTGCGGACCGCGCGGGAGCGGGGACTCACGGTCGTGGAGACCGCCGGGGCACAGCTGGAGGGCGGCGGCGGGGTGCCGAGGGTCGTGCTTGCCGAAGGCGGAGTCCTGGAGGCCGAGGTCGTGCTCACCGCCGCGGGCGACGTCCCCGACACGGAGTGGCTCGCCGACTCCGGGCTCACCGCGCGGGGCGCCATCGAGGTCGACGCGCGCGGGCTCGTACCGCCCGACGTGGCGGCCGTCAGGGACCTCGCGGCCTTCCCCACCCCGCGGGGGCGGCGCCGCGTACCCCTGTGGAGCAGCGCGATCGAGCAGGCGACGGTCGCGGCGCGGGCCCTCGTGCACGGGGACGGTCGCGGCGCGGACCCTCGTGCACGGGGACGCGACGCCGCCGCTGCGGTTCCAGCCGTACTTCTGGACGGAACAGTTCGGGCTGAGCCTGAAGGCGGTCGGCACCCTGCCCGTGGACGGCGAGCCGGAGTACGTCGACGGGGAGCCCGGCGGCGGACCCGCTCTGATGCGCTGGCCGCACGCCGACGGCACCGCCGACGTCGTCGCCCTGGACTACCGCGTACCGATCCCCCGGCTGCGCCGGTTGACCCAGGCGGCCGCGTAGGCTGCGCCCCCATGAGCGCGGAGGATCGGGGCACCACGAACTCGGGCCTGGACCGGCTGGCGTCGGTCAACCTGAATCTCCTGGTGCCCCCTCTCGCGCTCCTGGAGGAACGGTCGGTGACGAAGGCCGCGGAGCGCGTCGGCCTCTCCCAGCCCGCGATGAGCCACGCCCTGACCCGGATGCGGCGCCTCCTCGGGGACGACCTGGTCGTCCGGCAGGGCAGCGGGGTCACACTGACGCCGCGCGCGCTGGAACTGGTGGGGCCGCTGCGCGGCGCCCTGCGGCAGACGGCGCGCATCGTGAACTTCCCGGTCTTCGACCCGGCGACGGACGGCCGGATCATCACGGTCGCCATGACGACGAGCACGGCGTTCGTCGTCGGCCCCTGGCTGACACCCGGCTCGTCCGGGAGCGCGCCCCGCACACCACTCTGCGGCTGCGCACCATCACGGTGCCGACCGAGACGACCTGCACCGATCAAGGCGGCGACGTGGTGCTGATCTCCGATCCTGGTGGCCCGCGCTGGCGGGGTCGCGCTGCTGCGGCACCAGGTCGCCGTCGCCATGCGGCGGCTGTCCGATCTGCGCATCGAGGAGTTTCCGTTCCCGCTGCCCGGGCTCGGCATCGACATGGTGTGGAACCCGAGGCTGACCGACCAGCACTTCGTGGCGTGGCTGCGGGCGCTGCTCCAGGAGGTCGCGGCGGGGCTCTGAGCGCCGGTCAGTTCAGCAGGCGCACCCAACTGTCGGCAAGCTCCTCCAGCATCTGGTCGCGGGTCAGCTTCCAGTCGGAGCCGTCCCAGTGCTGGGCCACGTAGTCGAGCTGGGACATGGCGAGCACGCCCCGGAAGTGCCGCTGGTGGGGTGCGAACCGGCCAGCCGCGGTGAGGCCGTCCTCGATGTCGCTGATGGCCTCCTCCAGCCAGCGCTCCACCAGGTCGGGCAGGTCCGGGTCGATCACCGCGGCGTCACGGCCGATGCGGATGATCGGGCGGATCACCGGCCAGCTCTCGGCGGTCCGGCGCAGCCACGCCATGATCGCCTCCGCCGACCCATCGGCGACGGTGGTCACCAGGTCCTGGGCGGTGGAGCCGTGCTCGGGCGAGCGGACGCGCTGGAGCGCCTCGTTGAGCTGCTCGTCGATGAGCGCCCGCATCAACGCACTGCGGGTGGGGAAGTACGCGTAGAAGGTGACGCGTGTGGTGCCCGCGGCGGTGGCGATGTCGTCCACCGTGGTGGCGGCGTACCCCTTCGCCTTGAAGAGCTGCAGTCCCGACTCCAGCAGCAGACGGCGCGTCATCTGCTTCTGTGCCTCACGAAGGTTCGCCATGCCGGAGATCCTAGCCCTGCCCCGGCACGGCGCACTCTCAGCTTACGCACAGTCCGCGGGGACGACATCGTGTAAAGCCCTGCCGCCTCTCAGCAGGTCAGCTCGACGTCCAGGCGCTCCCGCAGTGCGGCCACGGAGATGCCGTACGTCTCCAGCACCCGGACGCCGTCCGGGCCGACGGCGAAGACGCCGTGGTCGGTGGAGACGCGGTCGACGCAGCCGGGCCCGGTGAGCGGGTACGTGCACGCGGGCACCAGCTTGGCGCGCCGTCCCGGGTGAACAGCTTCAACATCACCAGCCCGTGCCGGGCCCCCACGGCGAGGTCCATGGCGCCGCCGACGGCGGGGATCGCCTCGGGGTCGCGGGATGGCGCGGGTGATGCGCGCGGCGAGTTCGTCGGTGGTGAGCGGGGCGCGGTCGGCCTGCTCCAGCACGGAGGACGTCATCAGCGGGCCCCTTCCACAGTGAGCCGACGGGCCTCGGCCCGTACGAGTCGGTCGACGAAGACGCCGGGCGTCACCACGGTTTCCGGGTCGATCCCCCCGGCTGGCACTGGTCCCGGCGATGGTCGTGATCATCCATGGCCCACCTCACCTGTCACGTTCTCCAGGACGACCGCGAGGGCCTGTCCCACGCCGATGCAGATGGCCGCGACGCCCCAGCGCTCGCGCCGCTCCCGCAGCACCTCGGCAGGGGTGCCGAGGAGACGGCCGCCGGAGGCGCCCAGCGGGTGCCCGAGGGCGATGGCCCCGCCACGGGTGATGACGATCTCCGGGTCCACGTCCCAGGCGTCCCCGCAGGCCAGCGACTGCATGGCGAACGCCTCGTTCAGCTCGACGGCGCCGACATCGCCCCAGCCGATGTGTCGGCCCGGCGCAGTCCGTCCGTCGGCACGACCAGGCCGTCGTAGGAGCCCTCGTCCCAGGCGGCGGCCGCGAGGCGGTGCGAGCGGGCCGCGAAGGCGTCCTGGCGTTCCCGGGAGATGCCGAACTTCTGCTGGAGCAGTTCGTTGCGCTCGCCCAGCGAGACCGTCCACTCCTTCGGCAACGCGGGGCTGACCAGCCGCCAGCCGAGGGTGGTGGAGACGCCCGTGACGTCGCGGGCGGGAAAGGCCCGGTCCGGCTTGGGCAGCACCCAGGGGGCGCGGATCATGGACTCCACGCCGCCCGCGACGACGACGTCGGCGTCGCACGACTCCAGGGCGCGGGACCGGGGTCCTGTCGAGCAGGCCGGTCAGCGCGGTCGCGGCGCGGTCGTCGGGGCGCACCCCGGCGAGTGCGCCGCCGAACCGGCCGAACGGGGTGCGGGCCGCCGCGTACAGATGGGCGTCGCTCATGCCGCGCCCCCCGCGAGGGCCGCCTCGCCGACCGGCGCCGAGGACAGCGGGATCGGCGTGAACATCTCCGGCTCCTGGTCCGGCGTCAGGGCGGTCGGACCGTACAGCCAGTCGGTGAAGGAGTAGTCGTAGGTGTCGCGGGCGCGCAGCAGGGCGTTGCGCTGCTCGCGGGCGAGGCCGTCGAGGTGCCACAGCTCGCCCCAGGCGCGGGAGGTGGTCAGCACGCGTCGGCAGTGCTCGGGCCGGACGGCCTCGTAGGCGGCGAGCGCGGCGCTCCAGTCGACCGTGCCGCCCTCGGCGCGGTGGCGGGCGACGTGCTCGCCCAGCACCCAGCCGTCCTCGATGGCCATGATCGCGCCCTGTGCAAGGTACTGCAGCGGCGGGTGCGCGGAGTCGCCGAGCAGCGCGATCCGGCCGTGCACCCACTGCATGATCGGGTTGCGGTCGTACATCCGCCACCACTTGTCCCGCCACATGAAGGGCAGGCCATCGCGGACGAAGTCGCAGGTGTCGGCGAAGGCGGCGTCGAGTTCGTCGGGGGTGCCCCAGTCGTCCCGGCTGGCCAGGGCCTTGGGCGACTCGAACACGGCGACCTGGTTGAGCAGTTTGCCGCCGCGCAGGCCGTAATGGACGAAGTGGCAGCGGGGGCCGACGTACACCACGACCTCGCCGGGGTCGACGGACGTCACGCGCGGCTGCCCGGCGGGGACGGTGCCGCGGTAGGCGACGTACGCCGAGGAGACGGGCTCGTCGTGGACGAGCAGCCTGCGGGCGACGGAGTGCAGGCCGTCCGCCGCGATCACAGCACCGGCCTCGGGGGTCTCGCCGGAGGCGAGGGTCACGCGGGCACCGGCCCCGGTGTTCTCGTACGAGGTCACCTGCGCGTCGTTGGTCAGCTCGACACCGGCGCGTTCGCACGCGCGCAGCAGCAGGCCGTGCAGGTCGCTGCGGTGGATGACCAGGTACGGGTAGCCGTAGCGCTGCTCCAGGTGCCGCAGGTCGAGCCGGGTCAGCTCGTCGCCGTCGACGGCGTCGCGCATGACCATCGCATCCGGGACCACGCCGAGGCTCTTGGCCTCCTCCAGGAGGCCGTAGTCGTCGAGGATGCGGGTGCAGTTGGGGGCGAGCTGGATGCCAGCGCCGACCTCGCCGAAGGCGGGGGCGCTCTCCAGCAGGCGGACGTTCAGGCCCTGGCGGGTGAGCGAGAAGGCGGCGCCGAGGCCGCCGATACCGCCGCCGACGACGATCACATCACGGTGGGACATGGGATGCACTCCTCTACAACCAGGGACCGAGCGCGGGGGCGCCGGGGAGCGAGTGGGGCCGACCTGCCAGCCAGGCGGCGGCCTCCGGCAGCGGGCCGTCGGGCAGCTCGGCCAGTCCGCGCTTCGCCCGGATCTCGGCGACGAGCGCGGTCAGGAAGCCCTTCGGCAGGTCGGCGAAGGTGACGACGCCGGTGCCGAGGTCGACGGCGTGGACACACACCTCGCGGGCGCGCATCCACGGCAGCTCGGTGGCGGGGACGGTACGGCCCTGGGCGGTGACGACCTCGCGCCCCCACTGCTCGTCGGTGAGCCCCTCCAGTCCCGCCGCCAGCTTGTGCGCGGAGGCCGCCAGCCAGGAGCGGAGTTCGTCGGCGGAGAGAGTGGGGCCCTTGGCGATGCCCGTGGCGCGTTCCTCGGGGGAGGCGTACATCGGCCGTTCCTCGCCGGTGGCAGCCCAGTGCACCAGGTTGCCCAGGGCGTCGGCGTTGGCGGCGACATGCGCCACCAGGTGCTTGCGCGTCCAGTCCGGCAGCAGGCTGGGCGCCGAGAAGGCATCCTCGTCCAGTCCCGCAACGGCGTCGAGCAGCAGCTCGGTGCCGGTACGGGCCCAGGCGCGCGCGTCGTCGCGGGTGCGCGGGGCGCAGGTCATCCCTCGACCACCTTGTTGGAGCAGGCGCCCAGGCCAGCGATCTCGGTGACCACGGTCTGACCAGGCAGCAGGAACGCCTTCGGGTCGCGGGCGTTGCCGACGCCGGCCGGAGTGCCGGTGGCGATGATGTCGCCCGGGCGCAGAGTGATGACGGTGGAGATGTACCGCACCAGGAAGACCGGGTCGAACAGCAGCGTGCCGGTGTTGTCCTGCTGCATGACCTCGCCGTCGACGACCGTCTTCACCTCGAGCGCGGGGCGTACGCCGCCGACCTCGTCGGGGGTGACGACCCAGGGGCCGACCGGGGTGGTGGCCTCCCAGATCTTGCCCTGGGTCCACTCGATGGTGCGGAACTGCCAGTCGCGCAGCGAGATGTCATTCATGACGGTGAAGCCAGCGATGGCGTCGGCGGCCTGCTGCTCGTCGGCGCGCCGGACCCGCTTCCCGATGACGACGGCCAGTTCGACCTCCCAGTCGAGGGTGTCGGTCTCGGCCGGCTTGGCGATGTCGTCGTTCGCGCCGATCAGGGTGTCGGCGAACTTCGGGAACAGGGTCGGGTGGCTGGGCAGCTCCCGTCCCATCTCCTTGATGTGGTTGGTGTAGTTGTGGCCGACGCAGACCACCTTGGAAGGGTTCGGGACGACCGGCGCGAAGTCGGCGCCCTCGACCGGGTAGGCCGTGCCGGACGCGGCTGCGGCCTTGCCCTGCCAGTCGTCCTCGGCGAACAGCTCGCCCAGGTCGGCGTACCCGAGGTCGACGAGCGTGTCACCGTCGAGGCGGACCGCCCGGGTCCCGTCGGCGGTGCGGAGGGTGGCGAGCTTCATGGTCAGGCGTCCTTCTGGGTGCGGTCGAGCTTCAGCGCTTCGAAGACAGGCGCGTCGGAGAAACGGAACAGGTCGAGGGAGCCGGAGTCGGAGTCGGTCGCGCCCGCCTCGGACCTCGCGGAGAACGGCTCCCAGGACGGGACGACGAACAGGTCGCCGCGGGTGACCGTCCAGGACCTGTCGCCGACGGTGACCACGCCGGAGCCGTCGAAGACCTGGTAGACGGAGGAGCCGGTCTCGCGCAGCGGCGCGGTCTCGGCGCCGCGGGCGACGCGGTGGAACTCGGCGCGGATCGTCGGCAGGACGTCGGAGCCGTCGTGCGGGTTGGAGTACCGCACGGCGGCGTGGCCGGGCTCGACGGTGCCGCCGAAGCCCTTTTTCTCCAGCAGCAGTTGGTCGGCGAGGGCGGCGTTCGTGTACTCCCACTTGTACGACAGCAGGGGGCTGCCGGGCGTGGCGGGCGTGGCCGACAGGGGGCGCAGGCCGGGGTGGCCCCACAGCCGCTCGGAGCGGGAGCGCTCGGGGGTGGTCCGCTCGGCGTCGCTGATCTCGTCGCGGCCGGTCTCGAAGAACTGCGCCTCGGTGACGTACTGGAAGGGGATGTCCAGGCCGTCGATCCAGGCCATCGGCTCGGAGGTGGCGTTGTGGTGGGCGTGCCAGTTCCAGCCGGCCTGCGGCAGGAAGTCGCCGCGGTTCATCGGCACGGGGTCGCCGCCGACGACCGTCCACACGCCCGAGCCCTCGACGACGAAGCGGAAGGCGTGCTGGGTGTGGCGGTGCTCGGGGGCGTCCTCGCCGGGCATGAGGTACTGGATGGCGGCCCACAGCGTCGACGTGGCGAAGGGCCTGCCGCCGAGGGACGGGTTGGCCAGCGCGATCGCACGACGCTCCCCGCCCCGCCCGACCGGCACGATGTCACCGGCCTGTGCGGCCAGCTCGCGCAGCCGCTCCCAGCGCCACAGGTACGGCACGGCGCGCGAGCGCGGGTGGACCGGCATCAGGTCACCGATCTCGGTCCACAGCGGGATGAGCAGTTCCTGCTCGAAGCCCCGGTACAGCTCCTCGAGCGCCGGGGTGACCTCGGGCTGCCCCTCCGCGGCGACGGCCTGGAGCCGCACCGGGGAGCCCGTGGCGATGTCTTGGGTGAGGGAGGTGTCAGTCACGGAGCCAGCGTGCATGGCGTCTGCTGGTGGAACATATGGATTCTGTACAGCAGAATGCGAGAGGTCACCGATGGACAAGCCACTGAAGACGCCGCCGCCCTACCCCATCGCCAGCGTGGACCACGCGCTGCGGGCGGCGACCATCCTGCAGATGGAGGGCGGCGCGACCGTGGCGCAGCTCGCGGAGCGCCTGGGCGTCGCCCGGTCGACGGCCCACCGCATCCTGGCGATGCTCGTCTACCGGGACTTCGCCGTGCGCGGCGAGGACCGCGTCTACCGCGCGGGCCCGGTGCTGGAGCTGGCCGCCCACTCCCAGTCGCTCGTGTCACGGCTGCGCACGGTGGCCCTCCCCCACCTGCACCGGGTCGTCGATCTCCTCGACGAGACGACGAACCTGATCGTGCGTACAGGGGATACGGCGCGGTTCATCGCCAGCGTCGAATGTCGGCAGGCCCTTCGGGTCGGGTCCCGGGAGGGGATGGTCTTCCCCGCCCACCGGACCACGGCGGGACTCCTCCTGCTGGCCGACCTGGCCGACGAGGAACTGGAGAAGGTCTACGCCCCCGGGCGCTACCGCGACCGCCCGGCCGACCGCCCCGACCTCGCCCGGCTGCGGACGGAGCTCAGGCGCCTGCGTCGCGGCGGTTTCGCCGTCAACCGGGAGCGGTCCGAACGCGGTCTCGTCGCCGTCGGCGTCCTGGTGCGCGGCCGGGACGGCACCGCGCTGGCCGGCGTCTCCGTCTCGATGCCCAGCGTGCGCTACGACCCGCGGCGCCTGCGCTCCCTGGTCGCCACGCTGGAGGCCGCGGCGCACTCCCTTGAAGAGGACTTGACCGACCAGCCGTGAAGCCCGGCTCGTCAGCCTCACAGCTGCACGCGAAGAACAGAATCAACGGGACGACGACGTCCCCGGGCCCAACCGCGGGGACCGCCCGGACACCGGGCTACGCGGGAACACTGTCCTCGCCGCCTGCGGCGCGTCTTCGTGGCCCAGGTCGCGAACGCGCTGCCAGCCTCGCTGAACGGGCTCTTTCAGCGGGACCTGAACACCCACGGATCCCAGCTCACCTGGATCACCGCCGCGTTCATGATCGCCGTGGTCTGCTTCGAATTCACCTTCGGCGTCCTCGGTGACCTCTTCGGGCGGCGCAGGCCCGTCGTGGCCGACACGGCCCTGGTCGTCGCGGGCAGCACCGTGGCCGCGCTCGCGCCCACAGTCCAGGTGCTGTGGGTCGGCGCCGCCCTCAACGGACTGGGCGTCGGCGCCATGTTCCCCGGCTCGCTCACCGCGCTCACCGCCGTCACCCGCGGCATGCGGGACCGCGCGCACGCGGTGGCGCTCTGGAGCGGCTTTCTTCGCCTCCCCGGACCCACTCGGACTCGGTCCCGCGCCCAACCCCGTAGCCTACGTCGACAATCCACATTCCTGGACGGACCCGCTAGGACTCGCCCCGTGCCCTCGCGGTGCGTGGGCGGACAAGGCCGACTTCACCAGCCAGAAGGTGATGAGCAAGAAGTTCCACGCTCACGCGGGTGACTTCCTCGACAGTCCCGAAAACCTGAACAAGACCAACCTGCAACGGTTCGAAAGAAGCGATGCGTGAGTACATGACAGCGGACGGGACGAAAATCTACCGGTTCGACTACAGAAACCAGGGACCGGCTGTCGGGTTCATCGATCCAACGTCCCAGAAAATGGTCATGTTGCACGCCGATGGTAGGTTCTGGTCGGCGTGGAAACTGGGTGACAAACAGTTCCAAGGCATCATCGACAAAGGGTTTCCGTGGTGACCAGTCCAGAACTCGGAGACTCATCGGACCTGCGGAAGGTGCTCGATCCGGACAGCACCTTCACATCGTTCTGGCTGCGGGAGAACGCGGTGGCCCCGGTACCCGTAGGCGCTCGCATCGACGCGGCGCTGGCGCGCAGGATCACCGCTGGCTGTCGCGCGGTGGGAGCCTCGAACCTTCTCGCCACGAACCTCGCGGATGCTCCCGCCACGACATCCCGGCTTCCCGCCGACGCGGACTGCACGGGCATCCGTCCACCGGTCGTCCTGCGCACGCCCGACCTGCAGGGAGTCGTCCTCTTTCCCGAGGAGGGCTACGCACTGATCGCGGGAAATACCGCTTTCATGGCCTCGGCCGTCAGCGAGGGCACGGAGACGGCACGCGCACGCTTCGGCCGTTACGCACGCGCTCTCCTCGAACGCCACCCCTCACTGGCGTCCGTCACCGCCTCCCACCCACCCGGCCACCGCGCCTGGTCCCGGCCCGACGACGTCGACCCCGCCAGCGCGACAGCACAGCAGCTTGCGCTGTTGGAGGCGTTCACCGAGGGGACGTGCGCCGCACCGGACTTCGCACATGGCTGGTGGGACGCCCGCCGGACCTCCCAGACGAACGGGGAGCGGGTCCAAGGCCCCCTCGGCGGACTCCTGGACGACATCTTCATGATCCTCGAGGACTACTCGGTCGACCCTGACCTCGCGGAACCCGGCGATCTCGACGACGCCGGACTCCAGACCGCCGTACGCGCGGCCTGGCAGGACTTCCGCCGCCACAAGCCGGGCTGAAGCCGACAGCCACGGGGCGGTAGGTCGGCATGTGGCCGTCGATGTCCTCGCGGACCACCTGGCAAGCTGGCCGCCCTCGAACGAGATGTTCCCGCCGAGCGCGTCGACGCGGGCGGCGAGCCGACCTGCGGCGTCCACCAGGTAGGTGAGGGTACGGCCGTCGAAGTCGGTCTCGGAGGCGACGTTGACCGCGGCGTCGTACGCGTAGGGCGACCGGCAGGTCGAAGTGGGTGTACCCGAAGCGGGAGACGCCACCGGACGCGTCGGTGTGGGCGGGGCAGCTGCCCTGGCCGTCGTAGGTCCACGACTGAGTGGCGCCGTCAGGGCCGGTGCGTCGGGCGAGTTGCCAGTCAGTGCCACGGAAGCTGGTGACGCCGCCCACCGGGTCGGTGATGCCTATCGGCCTGCCGAGGCCGTCTCGCTCCGTGCGGGTGACGGCACCGCCGGGACCGGTGACCTCCACGGGCCGTCCTGCCGCGTCGCACACCACGCGTGTCGTGGCCCGTGTGAGGCCCAGCAGGCCAGGGAAAAGGGCCGTCCAGACCGTGGACAAGGTAGTCGAGAGAGCCCAGGGCGACCGGATGAGAAAGGCCGGGAACTACCACGCCGATTCCATGCACGGATTCAGCGACGAACGGGCCCGGGAAGATTCTCAGGAGCCCTGACCCGGTGTACCACTCAACGGCGGGCAGCGGAAGGCTGATCCTCCGGCAGAGGGAGGACATCGTGGTGGCGGAGGGCTGCGGCGCCGGGGCAGGCAATGTGTCATCACGGCGTACGGCCCGTCCGGCATCAGGGGCGACTCCGGCGTGCGAGCGCTTGGCGGCCTCCCCACCGATCCCGGTGGGCCGGATACCCACGCGGACGTGGTGAAAGGCAGGATTCCAGCCAAGAACGGCTACATGGCTCCCGGAGTGCAGATTCGATGAGGCGGCATTCACCATAAGACTCACCCTCGACGGCGACTGGAATGCGACGGTGACGGGCGATCCACTGCGCACCACCCCGCGATTCGACTTCCCGGGCCAATGTGTGCGCATCGCGGAGTTCGCGGACGTGGAGGAATGGCAACGGTCCCTCGCGGACACTTTCGGCAGCCAGGAATGGCTGTGGGACGATCCCGACGAGCTCCGGTTCGCCCCGGGCAGCCGGGAACTGGTCAGCGCCGGGCTGCGGTTGCCCTATGAGTCCGCTTCCGCCGAAGACTGTGCCCGCGTTCCCGTCACGCCGACGGTACGCCCGGGCGGGCTGCGGCCGGACGAGACCCGGGACTTCCGCCTGGAGGCGACCACAGAACTCTGCCGCGCCCCCGGGGACGCCGTGCTGACCTGCCTGCGCGACCCCGACGTCCTGGACGAGCCGCTGGAGGCCCGCATCGGCATCGCCCCCGACGTGGCGGTCCTCGTCCAGCACAGCACCGTCGTCGGCTGGAGCCTGACCGACCCGGTCCGGTACCTGACCACGGGGTTCGCCGCCCCCGACCCCCGCCCGCCCTCCCCCGCCACCCGTCGGCTGCTCACCGAAAGCCTGGACCTGATCACCGCACCACTGCTCTACGAAGTCAGGGACCGGAACCCGGCCACCCTGACCCGCCTCCTGGCACTGGACGAGGCCCTGCGCGACCAGCGCGAAGACCGCCACCGAGCCGACTCCCTGCTCGCGCTCATCAGCAACCTTGCCGAGGACCACGCCGACCGGCCAATCGGGCAGAAGCCCTGAACCACCAGCCTGCCCCACCCCTGGCAACGACGCGGACACCGGACGGGACAACGCCGTCCGGATCCGGTGAGGGGTACGCGCATCTACTCCCGCTTCCCGGTCACCAGGACGAAGCGGGGAACCTGTACCACAGGCAGGTCCACAACCGGAACTGAAGACAAACGGTCACCGATCGCTTAGGTTCCTACACACTCGCCCAAGCAGCGGCGCTGGCGACACTCCTGGCGGCGGCTGCCGTCCTCCACTTGGCGCACTTCAGCAAACAAAGTCGCGCCCCTGGCCACGGCCGAGCAACGCAGGAAAACCGCAGGTCACCGACCCTTCGCGGCAGGCTCCAAAATCGCCACGCACTCCACATGCGAAGTCATCGGAAACAGATCAAACACCCGCAACATCCGCACCCGATAACCCCCCTCCCGGAAATACCCCAGATCCCGAGCCAACGCCGCCGGATCGCAAGCGACATACGCGACCCGTCGCGCCCCCAGCGAAGCCAGATGCTCCACCGTCTTGCGCCCGGCCCCCGCCCGCGGTGGGTCCAGGACGATCAGGTCGACCTCGGTGATCCCGGTGCGCGGCAGGACCGACTCGACCTTGCCCTGCTCCACCCGTACCCGCGGGAAGTCCGCGAGGTTGTGCCGGGCGTCCTCGACCGCACGCTTGCCGGACTCGATGCCGAGGACCGCGCCCGCCTCGCCGACGCGGTCGGCCAGGGCGCCCGCGAAGAGGCCGACGCCGCAGTACAGGTCGAGGGCCATGTCGCCCTTGCGGGGCAGCAGGCCCTGCATGACGGCGGTGACGAGGGTGTCGGCGGCCTTGGGATGGACCTGCCAGAAGCCGCCGCTGCCCACGCGGTAGGTGCGGCCGTCGGCGCGTTCGCGGACGAAGGGGCGGCCGTGGACGCGGTGGACGCCGCCGTCCTTCTCGCCGACCCGCATGACGGAGACCGGCCGGTCCAGGGAGACGATCGGCAGGCGTGCCCCCGGCTCCGGGGTGAGGATCACCTGTCGGTCCTGGGAGCCCGTCGCCGCGATCGCCTCGACCGACTCCATGCCGGTCCAGTCCCGCTTCTCGATGCCCAGCTCGCTGACGCCCTCCGCGGCGATCATGCAGTGGTCGATCGGCTCGACCTCATGCGAGCGGTGGCGGCGCAGACCCGCGCGGCCCGCCCCGTCCACGGCGTACTGGACGCGCGTACGCCACTGCGGCACCTGCCCGGCGGGCAGCTTGTCGCCCTCGGCGGGCATCACCGTGCCGTCCCACCCGGCCTCCTCGGGCGTGAGCCCGGCGAGCCGCTTCAGCTGCTCGGCGACGACCTCCCCCTTGAGGCGGCGCTGGGCGCCCGGCTTGGCGTGCTGCCAGTCGCAGCCGCCGCAGCGGCCGGGACCGGCGTACGGGCACGGCGCCTCGACGCGGTCCTTGGACGCCGACGACACCGAGACCGCGTCCGCGCGCAGGAAGCGGGCGCCCTCCTCGCCCTCGGTGACCCGGGCCACCACCCGCTCACCGGGCAGCGCGTGCCGGACGAACAGCACCTGGCCGGAGTCCGTCCGGGCGACGCAGTGGCCGCCGTGCGCGACGGGGCCGACCTCGACCTCGTACTCGACTCCGACCAAGGACCCTTCCGGAGCCCCCGCCTGCGTCTTCTTCGGTTCTGCCTGCATGGCGGGGTGACTCCAGAGGAAAGAGAGGGTACGGCCGGACAACAGCCCACCAGTCTACGTCCTCCGCGCAGGCCCACAGACGCCCCGGACGCACACACCCCACGGACGCCACAGACACCACAGACACCATGAGCCTCAGCGCCCGCCGCCGTCCTTCGGGGGCGGCGGCCCCGCAGGCCCCCGCCGCACCGACCCCGGCGCGTTCCAGTCCTGCCGCTTGCGGGCGCGCTTCTTCGCTGCCTCCGAGGACGCCAGCTGGTACGGCACCGAGGTCACCATCACCCCCGGCGTGAACAGCAGCCGCCCCTTGAGCCGCAGGGCGCTCTGGTTGTGCAGCAGATGCTCGTACCAGTGCCCGACGACGTACTCGGGGATGATCACGGAGACGGCGTCGCGCGGCGACTCACGGCGGATGTTGCGGACGTACTCGATGACCGGGCGGGTGATCTCCCGGTAGGGCGAGTCCAGGACCTTCAGCGGTACGTCGATGCCGCGCCGCTCCCACTCCTCGCGCAGCGCCTTGGTCTCGGCCGGGTCCACGTTGACGCTGAGCGCCTCCAGGGTGTCCGAGCGCATCAGCTTGGCGTAGGCCAGGGCGCGCAGCGCCGGGCGGTGGATCTTGGAGATCAGGACGACCGAGTGGACGCGCGAGGGGCGGGCGCTGTCGTCGCTGGGGCCCTCGGGGGCGGCGAGTTCGCTGGAGACGTGGTCGTAGTGGCGGCGGATCGCGGACATGGTGACGTAGAAGATCACCATGCCGAGCAGGGCCACCCAGGCGCCGTGCGAGAACTTCGTGACGAGTACGACGACCAGGACCAGGCCGGTGAAGAAGGCGCCGAAGGCGTTGATAGCGCGGGAGCGGTACATGTGGCGGCGCTTGGCCGGGTCGCGCTCGGTGGTCAGATGACGGTTCCAGTGCCGGACCATGCCGGTCTGGCTCAGCGTGAAGGAGACGAAGACGCCGACGATGTAGAGCTGGATGAGCCGGGTGGAGTCGGCGCCGTACACCCACACCAGCAGTCCCGCCGCACCGGCCAGCAGCACGATGCCGTTGGAGAAGGCGAGCCGGTCGCCGCGGGTGTGCAGCTGGCGCGGCAGGTAGCGGTCCTGGGCGAGGATCGAGCCGAGCACCGGGAAGCCGTTGTAGGCGGTGTTCGCGGCGAGGAACAGCACCAGCGCGGTGGCCGCCGCGAGCAGCACGAAGAAGAAGCTGCCCTTGCCGAAGACGGCCTCGGCGACCTGGGTGATCACCGGGTTCTGGACGTAGTCACCGCCGACCGGGACACCGCCGCGGAGCAGGTCGTGGGCGGGGTTCTCGGCCATCCGGACGTCGGTGGCCAGGGCCAGGCCGATGATGCCGCAGAACATGGTGACCGCGAACAGGCCCATCAGGGCCAGCGTGTTCGCGGCGTTCTTCGACTTGGGCTTGCGGAAGGCGGGGACGCCGTTGGAGATGGCCTCGACACCGGTGAGCGCGGCACAGCCGGAGGAGAAGGCGCGCAGCAGGAGGAAGACCAACGCGAAGCCCGCGAGGCCCTGGTGCTCGGGTTTGATCTCCAGGTCCGCCGTCGGTGCCTTCATGGTGTCGCCGAGCACCAGGCCCCGGAACGCGCCCCAGGCGATCAGCAGGAAGACCCCGCTGACGAAGACGTACGTCGGGATGGCGAACAGCTTGCCCGACTCCTTGACGCCGCGCAGGTTCATCAGGGTCAGCAGCACGATCACCACCAGCGCCGAGAGCACCTTGTGCTCGACGATGAAGGGGACCGCGGAGCCTAGGTTCTCGATGCCGGAGGAGATGGAGACGGCGACGGTCAGGACGTAGTCGACGAGCAGGGCGCTGGCGACAGTGAGGCCCGCCTTGGGCCCGAGGTTGGTGTTGGCCACCTCGTAGTCGCCGCCGCCGCTCGGATAGGCGTGCACGTTCTGCCGGTACGACGTCACCACCGTGAACATCAGCACGACGACCGCGGCGGCGATCCAGGGGCTGAAGTGGTAGGCCGACACGCCCGCGATGGAGAGGACCAGCAGCACCTCTCCTGGCGCGTACGCCACGGAGGACAGCGGGTCGGAAGCGAAGACGGGGAGTGCGATGCGCTTCGGCAGGAGCGTTTCGCCCAGCCGGTCACTGCGCAGTGCGCGCCCGATGAGGATCCGTTTGGGCACGTCGGTCAGTTTGGACACAACAGAGGATCGTAAGCCTTCGAACTGGCTGCCGCCCACCGCCCCGCCCTCATCTGCCTCACGAGTGAAATCACCTCCGGTCACGGCTGCGGATTCCACGCATACGACACCACCCGTGCCTATATGACAAAACGCTCACCGCCTCGCCCCCTCGGAGGTCCCATGCCCGCCCCCGCAGAGCTGATCGGCGCCACCGCCTCCCTCGTCGGCCTCGGCATCCTGACGCTGCTCAGCGTGCTGAGCATCAGCCGCCGCTGAGCACGCCGACCGTGCACGGGGGTGCCCGCGACGGACCGCGCGTGTGTAGCTTGGTCGGCGGTCTGAGACCCTGTTGCAAGGTCCTGGGCGCCCTGTCGCGAGGCCTTGGACCAGCTCAACAACTTCTGACACCGGAAGGACGGTCGTGCACATCGTCATCATGGGCTGCGGCAGAGTGGGTTCCGCTCTCGCCCAGACCCTGGAGCAACAGGGGCACACGGTCGCCGTGATCGACCAGGACCCCACCGCCTTCCGACGACTGGGTTCCGCCTTCGGCGGCCGTCGCGTCACCGGTGTCGGCTTCGACCAGGACACCCTGCGCGAGGCGGGCATCGAGGAGGCGGGCGCCTTCGCCGCCGTCTCCAGCGGTGACAACTCCAACATCATCGCGGCCCGGGTGGCCCGCGAGATGTTCGGCGTCGAGAACGTCGCGGCCCGCATCTACGACCCCCGCCGCGCGGAGGTCTACCAGCGCCTCGGCATCCCCACCGTGGCGACCGTCCGCTGGACGGCCGACCAGATGCTGCGCCGACTGCTCCCCTCCGGGTCGGAGCCGCTGTGGCGCGACCCCACCGGCGGGGTGCAGCTGGCCGAGGTGCACGCCTCGGCCGCCTGGGTCGGTCACAAGATCAGCACGTTGCAGGAGGAGACGGGCGTCCGGGTGGCGTTCCTCACCCGCCTCGGTGAGGCGGTCCTGCCCACCTCGCAGACGGTGTTGCAGGAGGGGGACCTGGTGCACGTGATGATGCGCTCGGACGAGGTCGAGAAGGTCGAGGCGGCCTTCGCCGAGGGCCCGAAGGAGGGCGGTCGCTGATGCGTGTCGCCATTGCCGGGGCCGGCGCGGTCGGCCGCTCCATCGCCGGTGAGCTGCTGGAGAACGGCCACGAGGTCCTCCTCGTCGACAAGGCGCCCACCGCCATCTCGGTGGAGCGCGTCCCGCAGGCGGAGTGGCTGCTCGCCGACGCCTGCGAGATCACCTCCCTGGACGAGGCCGCGCTCCAGCGCTGCAACGTCGTGATCGCGGCGACCGGCGACGACAAGGTGAACCTGGTCGTCTCGCTGCTCGCCAAGACGGAGTACGGCGTCCCGCGCGTCGTCGCCCGCGTCAACAACCCCAAGAACGAGTGGCTGTTCAACGAGGCCTGGGGCGTCGACGTCGCCGTCTCCACCCCGCGCCTGATGTCGGCCCTGGTCGAGGAGGCCGTCAGCGTCGGCGACCTGGTCCGCCTGCTCCGCTTCAGCCACGGCGACGCCAACCTGGTCGAGCTGACCCTCCCGGAGGAGTCCGCCCTGGCCGGTACCCGCGTCGGCGACGTGGAGTGGCCCGAGGACACCTCCCTGGTCACCATCATTCGCGGCACCCGCGTCCTCACCCCGTCCACGGAGGACTCCCTGGAAGCGGGCGACGAGCTGCTGTTCGTGGCCGCACAGGCCCGGGAGGAGCAGCTGGAGGACCTGCTGTCCGTCCGCAGGGCGGACGCCCCGAGCTGAGCGACAGGCAACGCCGGGCGGGCCACCCCGTCCGGCGTTTTCCAAGCGCGCGGGCCAGGCCAGCCAACCTGGGCCCGTCCGGCGTCTTTCAGCCCGGGGCCCGGGCGAGCCAACCCAGCCCGTCCGGCGTTTGAGGACAAGGCCCGTCCAGGGCCGAAGCGGGGGTCTGGGGGCGGCAGCCCCCAGCACCGAGGGCCAGCCCCACCCAGCCGACCTCGCGACAGTTCCCTGCACCCGGGCAGGCGGCCCCACCCAGCCGACCTCGCGACAGCCCCCGGCACCCGGGCAGGCGGGGCCTCACCCAGCCCGCTTCGCGACAGCCCCCGGCACCGAGGCAGGCGGCCCTACTCGGCCGACCGCCCCGCAGCCTCCCGCGCCTTCTCCTCCGCCTCCATCTCCGCGAACACATCAATCGGCGCGGGCGCCTTCGCCAGGAACACCCACGTCAACCACACCGCAAGCAGGAACGGCGGAATCTTCAGCGCGACCAGCACCCACCCGAGCTGAGTCGTGTCGGCCCACCAGTACAGCGGGAAGAGAATCGCGCACTTGGCGAGCAGGATCAGCCCCCACGCGTAACTGGCCTTGGCGTACGCCTTCTTACGGCCGGGGTTACGGGTCCGCCAGGACAGGTTCTCCTTGAAGACCGGCCCGAGGATCAGTCCGATCAGCGGCACCCCGCACAGGGTGGTGATGATGTACGCCAGCCCGAGGCCCAGCGTGTAGAGCATGCCGGGCAGGTAGAAGTCCTTGGCGTTGCCGGTCATCATCGCGAAGACGACACCGAAGGCCACGCCGAAGACACCGCTGAAGGCGTGCTTGACGGTGTCCTTCATGGCAAGCCGGACCACGACGAGCAGCAGGGACACCGCCAGCGCGGCGATCGCCGACAGATGCAGGTCCTTGTTGATCGTATAGATGGTCACGAAGAGGAGACCCGGCAGCACGGTCTCCACCATGCCCCGGAGCCCGCCGAACGCCTCGAACAGGGCGGCCTCGGTCACCGCCCTGGCGTCATGCTCACGTTTCGCGGCGTCTTCGGTGGCTTCGGTCGGCTTGTCCAGCGACGTCACCGGCTACTCCCGTCCGAGGGGTCGGAGTTCGTACTTGGGATTGAACAGCACCCGGCGGCCCCGGCTCATCGAGATCCGGCCGGACGCGATCAGCTTGCGCCCCGGTTCTATCCCGGTGATGGAGCGTCTGCCGAGCCAGACCACGTCCAGTGCGGCGGAGCCGTCGAACAGCTCGGCCTCCAGCGCCGGGACACCCGCGCGCGGGCGCAGGGTGACCGTGCGCAAGGTACCAGTAACGGTGACGATCTGCCGGTCATGGCAGTCGCCTATGCGCGTACAGCCCGCCGTGTCGGCGTCCTCCCGCAGCTCCTCCGACTCCAGGTCCTCCTGGGAGGAGGAGAGCCGGTCAAGCATGCGCCGGAACCGGCCCACCGGCTTGTCGGAACGAGGAACAGCACTCATGTCTGAAGCCTACCGGGGTGTACCGACAGGGACGTACCCCCCGGACTACCGTTCGAATCGATATCCCATCCCCGGCTCCGTGATGAAGTGCTTGGGGTGCGACGGATCGGCCTCCAGCTTGCGCCGCAGCTGCGCCATGTAGACCCGCAGGTAGTTCGTCTCCGTCCCGTACGACGGCCCCCACACCTCCTGGAGCAACTGCTTCTGGCTGACCAGTCGGCCCGTGTGCCGCACCAGCACCTCCAGCAGATGCCACTCCGTCGGGGTCAGCCGTACGTCCCTCCCGTCGCGGTTGACCTTCTTGGCGGCCAGGTCGACGGTGAAC
The DNA here is from genome assembly GCF_042796855.1 of Streptomyces sp. NPDC057877. Lineage (NCBI taxonomy): Bacteria > Bacillati > Actinomycetota > Actinomycetes > Kitasatosporales > Streptomycetaceae > Streptomyces > Streptomyces sp. NPDC057877. The sequence continues at coordinate 161,397 of NZ_JBHVMS010000013.1, read as the reverse complement.
GCCTCGGTCGCCACCAGCACCTCGTCGTCGGCGCCGGTCGGCTCGGCGCGGCGGACGGCGGCGCGCAGCCGGGCCAGCAGTTCGTCCATGCCGAACGGCTTGGTGACGTAGTCGTCGGCCCCGGCGTCGAGCGCCTGCACCTTCTCGTCGGAGGAGTGCCGGGCGGACAGCACGATCACCGGCACCCGGGTCCAGCCGCGCAGCCCCCGGATCACCTCGACGCCGTCCATGTCCGGCAGTCCGAGGTCGAGGACGACCACGTCGGGGTGGCGGGCGGCGGCGAGCCGGAGGGCGGTGGCCCCGTCGTGGGCGGCGTCGGCCTCGTACCCGCGCGCCTTGAGGTTGATCACGAGCGCCCGGACGATCTGCGGCTCGTCGTCGACCACGAGGACCCTCGTCGGGGTCTGCCCGGTCCCCTCGGATGAGGTCACCATGAGGCCTGCCTTTCTGGCTGTGCGTGCTGGGGCTCGGGGCGGGGTCCCGCCGCGCGGAGCGTGAGGACCATGGTCAGTCCGCCGCCCGGGGTGTCCTCGGCGTTGAGGGTGCCGCCCATGGCCTCGGCGAAGCCGCGGGCGACCGCGAGGCCGAGGCCGACGCCGTTGCCGCGCGGGACGTCGCCGTAGCGCTGGAAGGGTTCGAAGATGCGGTCCCTGGCCTCCTCCGGGACGCCGGGGCCGCGGTCCACCACCCGTAGCTCGACCCGGTCGGCGATGGCGCTGGCCAAGACCAGGACGGACGTACCGTCGGGGCTGTACTTGACCGCGTTCTCCACGACGTTGGCGACCGACCGCTCCAGCAGCCCGGGGTCCACCTCGACCATCGGCAGCGTCTCGGGGATGTCGAGGCGCACGCTGTCCTCGGGCACGCCGCCCAGCGCCATCGGCACCACCTCGTCGAGGTCGACGCAGCGGATGAGCGGCGCGACCGTGCCGGTCTGGAGCCGGGACATGTCGAGCAGGTTGCCCACCAGGTGGTCGAGGCGGTCGGCGCCCTCCTCGATGCCCGCGAGCAGTTCGGCGCTGTCCTCCTCGGACCAGGCCACGTCGGGTGAGCGCAGACTGGACACGGCCGCCTTGATCCCGGCCAGCGGGGTCCGCAGATCATGGCTCACGGCGGCCAGCAGCGCCGTACGGATCCGGTTGCCCTCGGCCAGCGCGCGGGCCTGGTCGGCCTCCGCCTTGAGCCTCCTGCGGTCCAGGACGACGGCGGCCTGCGCGGCGAACGCGGCCAGCACCCGCCGGTCCTCGGCGGGCAGCACCCGGCCGGTCAGCGCGAGCGCCATGTGACCGCCGACCGGCATGTCCACGTCCGCGTCCTCGGGCCGTTCCAGCGGGGGCCCGTCCCCGGCCCGGCCCACGCAGGTCCACGGCTGGAGGTCGTCGGCGCGTTCCAGGAGCGCGGCCGACTCCATGGCGAAGGTCTCGCGGACCCGCTCGAGGACCGCCTCCAGACTGGTCTCGCCGCGCAGCACGTTGCCCGCGAGGAAGGAGAGGATCTCCGACTCGGCGCGCAGCCGGGCCGCCTGGTGGGTGCGCCGGGCGGCGAGGTCGACCACGGAAGCGACGGACACCGCGACCCCCACGAAGATCACGATGGCGACGATGTTCCTGGGGTCGGCGATGATGAACCGGTGCTGGGGGTAGGTGAAGAAGAAGTTCAGCAGCAGGGACCCCAGCGCCGCCGAGGCCAGCGCCGGGAGCAGCCCGCCGAGCAGCGCCGACGCCACCACCACGGTGAGGTACAGCAGCACGTTGTTGGCGAAGCCCAGGTCGACGGCGTTCAGCAGCACGGTGAGGACGGCCGGGCCCGCCAGCCCGACCAGCCAGCCCCACAGGGTCCGGTCCCGGCCGAGCCGCGCGCCCCGCGCGACGGGCAGTCCGCGGCCCCGGGCGGCCTCCTCGTGGGTGACGATGTGCACGTCCAGGTCGGGGCCGGAGTCGCGGGCCACGGTGGCTCCGACGCCGGGGCCGAAGACGTACTGCCAGCTCTTGCGGCGCGAGGAGCCCAGCACGACCTGGGTGGCGTTCACCCCGCGCGCGAACTCCAGCAGCGCGGCGGGTATGTCGTCGCCGACGACGTGGTGGAAGGTGCCGCCGAGGTCCTCCACCAGCGTGCGCTGTACGGCCAGTTCCTTCGGTGAGGCGCTGGTCAGGCCGTCGCTGCGGGCTATGTAGACGGCAAGCACCTCGCCGCCCGCGCCCTTCTCGGCCAGCCGGGCGGCGCGTCGTATCAGGGTGCGGCCCTCCGGACCGCCGGTCAGCCCGACCACGATCCGCTCCCGCGAGCCCCAGATCCGGGAGACGTGGTGGTCCTCGCGGTACTGCTTCAGGTACTCGTCGACGCGGTCGGCCACCCACAGCAGCGCCAGTTCGCGCAGGGCGGTCAGGTTGCCGGGCCGGAAGTAGTTGGAGAGGGCGGCGTCGATCTTGTCGGGCTGGTAGACGTTGCCGTGTGCCATACGGCGGCGCAGGGCCTGTGGCGACATGTCGACCAGCTCTATCTGATCGGCCCGGCGCACGATCTCATCGGGCACCGTCTCGCGCTGCCGCACTCCCGTGATCGACTCCACCACGTCACCGAGCGACTCCAGGTGCTGGATGTTCACCGTGGAGATCACGTCGATCCCGGCGGCCAACAGCTCCTGCACGTCCTGCCAGCGCTTGGCGTTGCGCGAGCCGGGCACATTGGTGTGCGCCAGTTCGTCCACCAGCGCCACCCGGGGCCGCCGGGCGAGGACCGCGTCCACGTCCATCTCCTCGAACAGCGCGTCGCGGTGGGTCAGCTCCCGGCGCGGGACCTGTTCCAGGCCGTGCAGCATCACCTCGGTGCGGGAGCGCCCGTGGTGCTCGACGAACGCCACCACGCAGTCCGTGCCCCGCTCCACCCGCCGGTGGGCCTCGGACAGCATCGCGTAGGTCTTGCCCACGCCCGGTGCCGCACCGAGGTAGATCCGTAGCCTGCCGCGTGCCATGTCCTCATTGTCCGCATCTCGTTCACCGCTGCTTGCGCAGCATCGAGATTACGACCAATGTTCGGGACATATCGGATGGATGGTGGGGTGGTGGCCGACTTTGACGCGCCTCTGACGCGAGCCCCGCGCGGCACGACAGGGGCCGCACCCCGGTGGGTACGGCCCCTGCGCGACGTATGTACGCACTCAGACGTAGGTACGTACTCCTACGTATCGACGTACTCCTACGTATCGACGTACTCAGCGGACCTCGGTGATCTCCGGGCCGCGCTGGAGCTGGCCCATGCCGCCCGAGAAGCGGGAGGAGGCCTGGTCCTCCTGCTGGACGCCCTCGGGGACCATCTGGGCGTCGTTCGGCAGCTTCAGGACGATCGGGTCACGGGGGGCCATCGGGCCGTCGCCGCGGACCACGACCGTGTCACGGAAGATCTGCTCCAGCAGCCCGGCCGCCTGCGGCTGCACCGCGCCCTGACCGGAGATCACCCCGCGCAGGAACCAGCGGGGACCGTCGACGCCGACGAACCGCACGACCTGGAAGCCGCCCGTGCCGTCCGGCAGCTGCACCGGCACCTGGGCCCGCAGCTCCCAGCCCAGCGGGCCCTCGGCCTCGTCGATGATGCCGCCCTGCTGGGTGATCCCGGAGGCGATCTCCTCGCGGACCTCGCCCCAGATGCCCTCACGCTTGGGAGCGGCGAAGGCCTGGAGCTGGATGGCGCTGTCACGCAGCACCACGGTCGCCGCGACGATCGCGTCACCGGCGACCTCGACCCGCAGTTCCATGCCGTCGACACCCGGCACGAACAGCCCCCCCAGGTCCACCCGGCCCTCGCCGGGATCGCGGACCTCGGTGCTGTCCCAGGGTCCGTCGGGCCGGGGCTCCGGCTCCAGCCGTACCCGCTCGCGCTCGCCTTCGCCCGCCTCAGTGCCGACACCGTCGACGACCTGCTCGGCCTCGCCCGCCGCGTCCGCCGCGCCGTCAGCGGAGCCCTTCTTCTTGCGACGTCCGAACACGTCACTGTCCTTCCCGGTCGGATACGACCGAAGCGTATCGATACCCACCCGCCTGGCCGCCCTCGGCGGCCCGACCGTTTGCCCTGCTCTTACCGGTGGTCTCACCGGTCTTACCGGTCACGGCGGCATGGCCGCCGGTGGACCCGAAGCCCCCCTCGGCCCGCGCCGAATCGGGAAGCTCCGCCACCTCCTGGAAGCGGACCCTCTCGACCTGCTGGACGACGAGTTGGGCAATCCGGTCGAAGCGCTCGAACCGCACGGACTCGCGCGGGTCGAGATTCACCACGATCACCTTGATCTCCCCACGGTACCCGGCATCAACCGTCCCTGGGGCATTCACCAGAGCCACACCACAGCGGGCCGCGAGACCCGACCGCGGGTGCACGAAGGCCGCGTACCCCTCCGGGAGCGCCACAGACACCCCGGTCGGCAGTACGGCCCGTTCCCCGGGCGCCAGTTCGCGCGCCTCGGTGGTGCGCAGATCGGCACCCGCGTCACCCGGGTGCGCGTACGACGGCAGCGGTACGTCGGGGTCGACGCGGCGGATCAGCACCGGTACGGCGTCCCGGCTCACGGGTTCACCTCGAAGGCGCGGGCCCGGCGGACCTGGTCCGGGTCGTCCATGGCGGCCTGGATCTCCTCCTTGCGGCCATGGTCGATGAAGTGGTCCACCTTGACCTCGACGAAGAGGGCGTCGGCCCGCACGGCCACCGGCCCGTCGGGGCCGCCGACGCGTCCGGTGGCGGTCGAGTAGATCTTCCGTCCCGCCACCGCGGTCACCTCGGCCGACAGGTGCAGGGTGGTGCCGACGGGCACCGGCCGCACGAAGTCCGTCTCCAGCCGTCCGGTCACGGCGATCGTGCGCAGCAGCCAGTTCAGCGAGCCGAGGGTCTCGTCGAGGGCGCTGGCGAGGACACCGCCGTGCGCCAGGCCGGGGGCGCCCTGGTGGGCGGGCTTCACGGTGAACTCGGCGGTGATCGACACGCCTTCACCGGCCCGTGCCGCCAGGTGCAGCCCGTGCGGCTGGTCGGCGCCGCAGCCGAAGCACTGGCCGTAGTGCGCGCCGAGCAGTTCGCCGGGGGCGGGCGCGTCGGGGTGCCGTACCGGCGCGACGGCGTCGGCCGGGGGCTGAAGGGATGCGGAAGTACCACTCACAGGCGCAGACCTTACCCGCGCGTCGGCCGATCCCGGACACCGTGCCAAGCTAGGCCGTATGCAGCTCTCCGCCACCCCGTACGAAGAACGTCTCACCGCGCCCCGCTCCTGGTGGCTGCTCAGCCTCCTGGTGGGGATCTCGCTGGCGCTGATCGTGCTCCCCTTCGGCACCCTGCCGATGCTCGCGGGCCTCGCGGGCGGTACGGCGGCGGCGGCGACCGTGGCCAGCGCGTACGGCTCGGTCCGCATCCGCGTGGTGGGTGACTCCCTGATCGCGGGCGACGCGAAGATCCCGGTGGCGGCGCTCGGCGAGGCGGAGGTCCTGGACCCCGAGGAGGCGCGCGCCTGGCGCACCCACAAGGCCGACACCCGCGCCTTCCTCCTCCTGCGCGCCTACGTCCCCACGGCCCTCCGCGTCGAGGTGACCGACCCGGACGACCCGACGCCGTACCTGTATCTGTCGACCCGGGAGCCGGAGCGGTTGGCGGCGGCGCTGGTGGCGGCGAGGACTGCGGGGGCGTAAGGCTCGGGGGCCGCCGGGGCCGTCAGGGGGTTCGGGCCCGCCCGCGCATTCCAGCGGCTCGGCAGCGGCGGCGTAAGTCCCGGGGAGTTCCGCCAGGCCGAGGCTCAGCGCCGCGGTGACTCAGGGTCGTCAGGGGCCTCGGGCGTGCCCGAGATCTCCAGGGGCTCGGTGGGGCGCTCCAGCGGCGGCAGGGGCGGCAGCGCGTCCCATGGCACCTGCATCCCGCGCAGATCCTTCCGGATCCGGTCGGCGAGCTTTCTGGTGTCCCGGCGGTTCATCGCCGCGCCGACCGCGGCGCCCACCAGGAAGGGCATCAGGTTCGGCATGTTGCGGACCATGCGCTTCATGATCTGCTGTCTCAGTTCCCGCCTCATCTGGACGCCGAGGGCGCTGTTCACGGAGGCCGGTTTCAGTACGTCGATCCCGCGCTCACCGGACCAGGACCGGAGGTAGGCGGTGCTGCGGTCCTTCAGGTTGCCGGGCGGCCTCAGGCCGTAGACCTCGTGCAGTTCGGCGATCAGCTTCAGCTCGACCGCGGCCACGCCGGTGACCTCCGCGGCCAGCTCGGTTGGCATCGCCGGCGGCACGGGCAGCATGGCCGCCGCGCCGACTCCCGCGCCGACCGTCGCCGACGCGTTCACCGCGCCCGCCACGAGCTTGTCGGCGAGTTCCTCAGGGCCGAGCCCGGGGAACTGCCTGCGCAGGGTCGCGAGGTCCCGTACGGGGACCCGTGGGGCGTTCTCGATGATCCGGTCGGTGAGGTGGGCCAGGCCCGCCCTCGCGCGGTCAGAGCCCCTGCGGACGCCTTCCTGGGCCAGTTCCCTGGCCCTGCCCCTGATCGCCTTCCTACGGGCGACAGGCGCGGGGTGGGAGGCCGGTACCGGGGCGTCGGCCCGATCTCCGGCCGGTTCGAGCGAGGCTGATCCCGCGGGTGAGGTGCCCGCCGTGGATGAGCCCCGCTCGTCGTCACGCACGCCGTGAGGGCCGTCGGACGGCCCCGGGTCCGCTCCCCGCGCGGGGGAACGGCGCTTCCAAGGTGGGGTCGAGCCAGTCACGGCCGACCCCGCCTCAGTCGCAGTCGCGGCAGATCGGCTGACCGTTCTTCTCCCTGGCCAGCTGGCTGCGGTGGTGCACCAGGAAGCAGCTCATGCACGTGAACTCGTCCTGCTGCTTCGGCAGCACCCGGACAGCCAACTCCTCGTTCGAGAGGTCGGCGCCGGGCAGTTCCATGCCCTCCGCTGCTTCGAATTCGTCGACGTCGACAGTCGAGGCCGACTTGTCGTTCCGCCTGGCCTTCAGCTCTTCGAGGCTGTCCGAGTCGACGTCGTCGTCGGTCTTGCGTGGAGTGTCGTAATCGGTTGCCATGTCGCTCTCCCCCTCCGGGTGTCTGCGGTGTCTCCAGCGCACGTAACGCGTGAGAGGCCGGACTTGTGCCCGACCCGAGGCGGAGATTTTGCCTCACATCAAGGTCTGTTACTCAATCGACACCCAACCGGACTCCTCATGAGTGATCGGCTTGGATGGCGATCGGGACCGTACACGGTCCAAAGGTCGCACTTCAAAGGGGTCCCACCGTGTACTTCCCGTGATCAAGCCACAGGAAAACCCGGATTTTCCCGGCTTTCCACCTCCTCACATGATCACGGAGAGTAGATGGCCGGAAAATCGCCCTTGTGATCGATCACACACCACGTAGCAGACCGAGTGCCCAGAAAATTCCGCGCAAAGCGAACATCCTCGGTGTGTCCCGGGTGTGCGGCGAAAGGATCTCAGACCGGCAGGGTCACCCGCATCTCGAGCCCACCTCCCTCACGCGGCCGGGCGTAGATGTGCCCACCGTGCGCCCGCGCCACCGACCGCACGATGGACAGCCCCAGCCCCACGCCCTTGTCACTGCCGGTGCGCTCGGTGCGCAGCCGCCGGAAGGGCTCGAAGAGATTGTCGATCTCGTACGCGGGCACCACCGGCCCGGTGTTGGACACCACGAGCACCGCCTGACCGCCCTGGACGTCCGTGGTGACCTCGACCCAGCCGCCTTCGGGGATGTTGTACCGCACGGCGTTCTGTACGAGGTTCAGCGCGATCCGCTCCAGCAGCACGCCGTTGCCCTGGACCACCGCGGGCTTCTGCTCGCCCTGGATCCGCACCCCCTTGGCCTCCGCCTCCCCGCGCACCTGGTCGAGGGCCTGCCCCGCCACCTCCGCGAGGTCCACCGGCCCGCGCTCCACGATCTGGTTGTCACTGCGGGCGAGCAGCAGCAGCCCCTCGACGAGCTGCTCACTGCGCTCGTTGGTGGCGAGCAGGGTCTTGCCGAGCTGCTGGAGTTCCACCGGCGCGTTCGGATCCGACAGATGCACTTCCAGGAGCGTGCGGTTGATCGCGAGCGGGGTGCGCAGCTCGTGCGAGGCGTTGCCGACGAAGCGCTGCTGCGCCGTGAACGCCCGCTGGAGCCGCTCCAGCATGTCGTCGAAGGTGTCGGCCAGCTCCTTCAGCTCGTCGTCCGGACCGTCCAGCTCGATCCGCCGGGACAGGTCCGACCCGGCGACCGCGCGGGCGGTGCGGGTGATCCTGCCGAGGGGGGACAGCACCCTTCCGGCCATCGCGTACCCGAAGGCGAACGCGATCACCGCGAGGCCGAGCAGGGCCAGCAGGGAGCGGCTGAGCAGGTTGTCCAGGGCGACCTGGCGCTGGTGGTCCATGCACCCGCTGATCGCCTCGTTGAAGGCGGCCAGCGAGAGGCTGGCGTTGTTGATCGCCGGGCAGTCGTCACTGGTGACCTTGATAGCCGTACCGTCGACGATCTTGAACGGGGGTTCGTTGCCCGTGTTGATGGCCTGGGCCGCGAGCAGGTAGATGATCGACAGCAGCAGGATCCCGGCGATCAGGAACATGCCGCCGTACAGCAGCGTGAGCCTTATCCGGATGGTCGGGCGCAGCCACGGCGGCTGGACCGGCCGCCTGGGGTCCCAGGTGGGCTTCGGGGGCGCCTGGGGAGGCGCGGGGGTGGCGGCCACGGGGCATCAGATCCGGTAGCCGGAGCCGGGCACCGTGACGATCACCGGCGGCTCGCCCAGCTTGCGGCGCAGGGTCATCACGGTCACCCGGACGACGTTGGTGAACGGGTCGGTGTTCTCGTCCCAGGCCTTCTCCAGGAGCTGCTCGGCCGAGACGACCGCGCCCTCGCTGCGCATCAGGACCTCCAGGACGGCGAACTCCTTCGGCGCGAGCTGCACCTCCTTGCCGTCCCGGAAGACCTCGCGGCGGTTCGGGTCCAGCTTGATCCCGGCCCGCTCCAGCACCGGCGGCAGCGGCACGCTCGTACGGCGGCCCAGGGCACGCACGCGTGCCGTCAGCTCGCTGAACGCGAAGGGCTTGGGCAGATAGTCGTCGGCGCCGATCTCCAGACCCTCGACCCGGTCGCTGACGTCGCCCGACGCCGTCAGCATCAGCACGCGCGTGGGCATGCCCAGCTCGACGATCTTGCGGCAGACGTCGTCGCCGTGCACCAGGGGGAGGTCGCGGTCCAGGACGACCACGTCGTAGTCGTTGACGCCGATGCGCTCCAGGGCGGCCGCACCGTCGTACACGACGTCGACGGCCATGGCCTCCCGGCGCAGTCCGGTGGCCACCGCATCGGCGAGCAGCTGCTCGTCCTCGACGACGAGTACGCGCACGTCGCTGGTCCTTCCTCGTGTCCACCCGCGTAGCACAAGGGTGCGCGCGGGCAGGGCTTCATGGGGCGTGTTGCCTCCATCCTGCCCTTTTCGGCCATAAGTCGGCTGTAAGGCGGGGAGACGGGGCTTTGGCGGGAGGCCCGGGGAGGGTGCCAGGAGGGTGCGCTGGGGACCGAGGGGGGCGCGCGGGAATGCCAGATTTTCTCCCTCGGTTGAGGTTTCCGCGGGAGGGACTGGGGGGAGGACGCTTTACACCCCGCGATCACGCTCTGCTCGTACCGCAACACCATGCGGTACACCGCGGCCGCTTCGCAGAGTGGGCGTGGGTGTCCGGCACCGTCGCCGCCCGGCTGGGCAGCGCTGGGCACCTACGGGAGACGTGATCGCCCCTTCCGAACGGCACACCCCCGTGCCAACGACCCACGACCCAGGACGAGGGGGCGCAGCATGGACGCATTCACTGCAGGGCTTCTGCAGCGCATAAGGGCGACCGAGTCCGACCTGACGCGGGCTCAGGACGAAGGCGACGACTTCCTCGCCGAGGTGGAACAGGGCGAGCTGGACGACCTCCGGCGCCTGGCTGCCGAGCATGGTGTGGAGGTCGGCGTCTTCAACGCCTGACCTGCGTTTAGGCGCGAGTGGTACGGCCCCCGGCGAATCCAGCGCCGGGGGTCGGGTTTTTTGCTCGGGCTTTCGCTCGGGTTTTTCGCTCGGTCGCCTGCGGGGCGCCCCAGCCGGTGTGGAGGGGCCGAACGTGCTCAGCCCTTCGGACCTCCGCGCGTTCAACGGCCCCTCCCCACCGGCGCGCCCCTTCGGCTCCCTCGGGCCGACGCGTCGGCACAGTGAAGGTGGGTGGGCTCTCGCCGTCCCGGCCGTGCCGTCAGTCGTGCCAGGCCCCCAACCCCTCCAGGAGCTGTTGGAGCGGCTCGAAGACGCCCGGTGTCGCCGCGACCGTCAGGTCCCAGGAGGGGCGGGCTCCGGGACGGCCGCCGGTCAGGGCGCCTGCCTCGCGGGCGATGAGGTCGCCCGCTGCCAGGTCCCAGGGGTGCAGGCCACGCTCGTAGTAGCCGTCCAGACGGCCCGCGGCCAGGTCGCAGAGGTCGGCCGCGGCCGAGCCGCCGCGGCGGATGTCGCGGAGTCGCGGGATGAGCTGGCGGGCGACCTCGGCCTGGTGGTCGCGGACCTGGGTGACGTAGTTGAAGCCGGTGGAGACGAGGGCCTGGTCCAGGGGCGGTGCCGGGCGGCACGTCAGTCGGCGTTCGCCGGACCAGGCGCCGGTGGCCCGGGCGCCGCCGCCGAGGACGGCGTGGAAGGTCTCGCCGCGCATGGGGAGCGCCACGACGCCGACGACCGTCTCGCCCCGGTGTTCGGCCGCGATGGAGACGGACCAGGTCGGCAGGCCGTAGAGGTAGTTCACGGTGCCGTCGAGCGGGTCGATCACCCAGCGGACGCCGGAGGTGCCCTCGGAGGCGGCGCCCTCCTCCCCGAGGAAGCCGTCGTCGGGGCGGTGGGTGGAGATCAGGTCGGTGATCAGCTTTTCGGCGGCGATGTCCATCTCGGTCACGACGTCGATCGGGCTGGACTTGGTGGCGGCGACCGCGAGGTCGGCCGGGCGGCCGTCCCGCAGCAGCTCGCCCGCGCGGCGGGCCGCCTCGTGGGCGAGCCCCAGCAGTTCCGTGTGCAGGGCGTCGGTCACGGGGCTCCTCATGCGTAGGGGCTGTCGGCGCCCGCGGCGGCGGGCCGGGGGGCGCGGGCCGGGCAGCAGCCGACCGGGCAGACGTCGTGGCTGGCGCCGAGCGCGCCCAGGGCGCACGGGGTGACCCGCTGGCCGCGCTCGGTGGTGGCGCGCTCCAGGATCAGGTCACGGATGGCGGCGGCGAACCTGGGGTCGGCGCCGACCGTGGCGGCGCGGCGGACCGGCAGGCCCAGCTCCTCGGCCTTGGCCTTGGCCTCCGTGTCGAGGTCGTAGAGGACCTCCATGTGGTCGGAGACGAAGCCGATGGGGGCCATGACGACGGCCGGGACACCGGCCGCGTGCCGTTCCTCGAGGTGGTCGCAGATGTCGGGCTCCAGCCACGGGATGTGCGGGGCACCGGAGCGGGACTGGTAGACGAGCTGCCAGGGGTGGTCGACGCCGGTGCGCTCGCGGACGGCGTCGGCGATGAGGCGGGCAACGTCCAGGTGCTGACGGACGTAGGCGCCGCCGTCGCCGTGGCCTTCGACGGGGCCGGAGGTGTCGGCGGCCGTGTCCGGGATGGAGTGGGTCGTGAAGGCGAGGTGGGCGCCGGACCGGACCTCTTCGGGGAGGTCGGACAGCGACTTCAGGACGCCCTCGATCATGGGCTCCACGAAGCCGGGGTGGTTGAAGTAGTGCCGCAGCTTGTCGATCTTCGGCAGGTCGAGGCCCTCGGACTCGAGCTGGGCGAGGGAGTCGGCCAGGTTCTCGCGGTACTGGCGGCAGCCGGAGTAGGAGGCGTAGGCGCTGGTGGCGAGGACGAGGACGCGGCGGCGGCCGTCGCGGACCATCTCGCGCAGGGTGTCGGTCAGATACGGGGCCCAGTTGCGGTTGCCCCAGTAGACCGGCAGGTCCAGGCCGTGGTCGGCGAAGTCCTTGCGGAGGGCTTCCAGCAGGGCGCGGTTCTGGTCGTTGATCGGGCTGACCCCGCCGAACTGGAAGTAGTGCTGGCCGACTTCCTTGAGTCGTTCCTTGGGGATGCCCCGCCCCCGTGTCACGTTCTCCAGAAACGGGACCACGTCGTCGGGTCCTTCCGGGCCGCCGAACGAGAGCAGGAGGAGGGCGTCGTAGGGGGTGGCGTCGAGCACGTCTGGCATGACACCGATCCTGCCACTCGCCTCTGACAGCGGGACAACGGCGGGGTGGCCGAGGCGGTGGCCACTGCTCCGAACGGGTGCATTAGGGTTGCCTAACTCGTAAGCTGTATCGGCCGCGGTCACGCCTTACCGGCGGCGTCCATCCCGCCGCGTGGCGGGGCGGTCGTCCGGAAGGCGCCGACCGCTCGACCGAGCCCCCCTTCACCGCCGTACCGCCGACTCCTCGGCCGCGGCGCGGACCCACCGGAGACCTCCGTGCCCAGCCCCTATCGCGCCCTGTTCGCCGCCCCTGGCTCCAAGGCGTTCTCCGCCGCCGGGTTCCTGGGGCGGATGCCGCTGTCGATGATGGGCATCGGCGTGGTGACGATGGTCTCCCAGCTAACCGGGCAGTACGGGCTGGCGGGCGCGCTGTCGGCCACCATCGCGCTGTCGGCGGCGGTGGCGGGTCCCCAGGTCTCACGGCTGGTGGACCAGTACGGGCAGCGGCGGGTGCTGCGCCCGGCCACCCTGTTCTCGCTGACGGCGGCGGCCGTGCTGCTGTTCGCCGCGCACTACGAGTGGCCGGAGTGGGTGCTGTTCGTCGCGTGCGTGGGCATCGGCTGTGTGCCGAGCGTCGGGGCGATGATCCGGGCCCGCTGGGCGGCGCTGTACCGGGGGACGCCGAAGCTGCACACCGCGTACTCCTTCGAGTCCGTGGTGGACGAGGTCTGCTTCATCTTCGGGCCGATCATCTCCATCGGACTGTCGACCGCCTGGTTCCCGGAGGCCGGGCCGCTGCTGGCGGCCTGCTTCCTGGCGGCCGGTGTCTTCTGGCTGACCTCGCAGCGCGCCACCGAGCCGGAACCGCACCCGCGCGAGCGGCACGGCGGCGAGGGCGGCGGCAGCGCGCTGCGCTCCCGGGGCCTCCAGGTGCTGGTGACGACGTTCGTGGCGACCGGGGCGATCTTCGGTGCCGTCGACGTGGTGACCGTCGCCTTCGCCGAGGAGCAGGGGCACAAGGGCGCCGCCAGTGTCGTCCTCGCGGTGTACGCGGCGGGCTCCTGTGCCGCGGGCGCCGTTTTCGGGCTGCAGCACTTCACGGGGGCGCCGGAACGCCGGTGGCTGCTGGGTGTCTGTGCGATGGGCGTGAGTATGATCCCCCTCCTACTGGTCGGAAACTTGCCGTTTCTGGCCGTGGCGCTCTTCGTCGCGGGCCTGGCCATCGCTCCCACGATGATCACGACGATGTCCCTCATCGAAGAGCACGTACCACGCGCGCAACTGACCGAGGGCATGACCTGGGTGAGCACCGGGCTCGCGGTGGGGGTCGCGGTCGGCTCCTCCGTGGCCGGCTGGGTGATCGACGCCGCCGGTGCGCGCGCCGGTTACGGGGTTCCGGCGGTGTCCGGGGCTGTCGCGGTCGCGGTCGGTTTCCTCGGGTACCGCCGGCTCCGCAGGCCGGCTCAGGGTCGGGGAGGCACCGTTGAGCAGCACAGCGAGCGGGAAGATCGGCACGTGGCGTAACTGGGGCGGCAACGTCAGCGCGCGGCCCGCGCGGGAGGTCACGCCCGCCTCCGTCGACGAGCTGGCGGACGCGGTGCGCCGGGCCGCCGGGGACGGGCTCACGGTGAAGGCAGTCGGAACCGGGCACTCCTTCACGTCCATAGCCGCGACCGACGGCGTGTTGATACGCCCTCAACTGTTGACCGGCATCCGCGACATCGACCGTACGGCCATGACGGTCACCGTTGAGGCCGGTACACCGCTCAAGAGACTCAACACCGCCCTGGCCCGCGAGGGCCTGTCGCTGGCCAACATGGGCGACATCATGGAGCAGACGGTCTCCGGCGCCGTCAGCACGGGCACGCACGGCACCGGCCGCGACTCGGGCTCGATCGCCGCCCAGATCACCGCCCTTGAGCTGGTCACCGCGGACGGCTCGGTGCTCACGTGTTCCCGGAAGGAGAACCCCGAGGTCTTCGCCGCCGCGCGGATCGGGCTCGGCGCCCTCGGGATCGTCACCGCGATCACCTTCGCCGTCGAGCCGATCTTCCTGCTCACCGCGCGCGAGGAGCCGATGCCGTTCGCGCGGGTGCTCTCCGAGTTCGACGAACTGTGGACCGAGAACGAGCACTTCGAGTTCTACTGGTTCCCGCACACGGACCGCTGCAGCACCAAGCGCAACAACCGCAGCGCCGGACCCGAGCGGCCGGTCGGCCGGTTGAGCGGCTGGTTCGAGGAGGAGTTCCTCTCCAACGGCGTGTGGCAGGTGGCCAACCTGGTGGGCCGTGGCGTGCCCGCCGTCATCCCCGGCATCGCGCAGGTGGCCAGCCGCGCGTGGTCCGCGCGGACGTACACCGACATCCCTTACAAGGTCTTCACCTCACCGCGCCGGGTGCGTTTCGTGGAGATGGAGTACGCCGTCCCGCGCGAGGCGGTGGCGGACGCCCTGCGCGAGCTGAAGTCCATGATCGACCGGTCCCGGCTGCGGGTCAGCTTCCCGGTGGAGGTGCGCACGGCGCCCGCCGACGACATCACCCTGTCCACCGCCTCCGGCCGCGACAGCGCCTACATTGCCGTGCATCTGTTCAAGGGGACGCCCTATCAGGCCTATTTCACCGCCGCCGAACGCATCTTCACGGCGTACGAGGGGCGGCCGCACTGGGGGAAGGTGCACACGCGGGACGCGGAGTACTTCTCCCGGGTCTATCCGCGGTTCGGTGAGTTCACCGCGCTGCGGGACCGGCTGGATCCTCAGCGGCGGTTCCAGAACGCCTACTTGCGGCGGGTTCTCGGCGCCTAGTCCGGTGGTTCCGGACCCGGACGGGAAAGGCGGGGAACGTCCCGGGATCGCGTGAAGTACGCCACTTCCTTGATCGGGAAAAGCGGTGAACACCGGCCAAGTACCGGCCCTCGCCAGAAGTTGGGCGGCGCGCCAATCCACGCACGTGGCCCAAATGGAGTACTGTTGCGAGCCCTGGGTCCGGTCTCCCGCCAGGCTGTCCGGATCCTTCAAGGACCGCCAGGAGGGGGCTTGTTGCACAGGGTGACGTAGTTGGTCACTTAGCGTTGCGAATAGGTAACCGTGCCATAACGGCGATCCAGGGCCCGCGCCCGACACGCCGGGCAACTCGGCAAGGTTGTGGCAGGCTGCACCCGGGCAGGCCACACTCGACTAGCGGAAGCAGCGACGCACGTGACGTCGGCAGGCACCACCCGGGAGGTCCCCATGCCCGAACTGCGTGTCGTGGCCGTCTCCAATGACGGCACACGGCTGGTGCTGAAGGCTGCGGACTCAACGGAGTACACGCTTCCGATTGACGAACGGCTCCGCGCCGCCGTGCGCGGCGACCGTCCCCGCCTCGGCCAGATCGAGATCGAGGTGGAGAGCCATCTCCGCCCCCGAGACATCCAGGCGCGTATACGCGCGGGTGCGACCGCGGAAGAGGTCGCCCAGATGGCGGGCATCCCCGTCGACCGCGTACGCCGCTTCGAGGGCCCCGTGCTCGCCGAGCGCGCCTTCATGGCCGAGCGGGCCCGCAAGACGCCCGTCCGCCGCCCCGGTGAGAACTCCGGCCCGTTGCTCGGCGAGGCCGTCCAGGAGCGGCTGCTGCTGCGCGGCGCCGAGAAGGACACCGTCCAGTGGGACTCCTGGCGCCGTGACGACGGCACCTGGGAGGTGCTGCTGGTCTACCGCGTCGCGGGCGAGCCGCACTCGGCGAGCTGGACGTACGACCCGCCCCGGCGGCTCGTACAGGCGGTCGACGACGAGGCGCGTGCGCTGATCGGCGAGTCCGACGACCTCGGCACGCCGGAGCCCAGCTTTCCGTTCGTGCCGCGTATCGCCCGGCTCCCGCGCGAGCGGCCGCTGGACCGTTCCGCCGACCGCGAGCGGCCGAGCCTGCCCGCGCCGCCCGAGCCCGGCGAGGAGAGCGCCGGTGAGCGGGACTCGCTGACCAGCCTGCTGGAGGCGGTGCCGAGCTTCCGGGGCGACCTGGTGGTTCCCGAGCGTCCGGCGGTGGAGCCCCCGGAGGAGCCCGAGGAGCAGCCCGCCGCGGAGGAGCCTCCGGCGCCCGCGGCCTCGGCCGGTGCCGGTTCCGCCTACGCGGACGTCCTCATGCCCCGTTCCGTCGGCAGCCACCGTGACCGGCTCATCGGCTCCACCGACCGTCAGGCCGAGGCGGACGGCGTCCGTCCGGGCCGCCGGGCGGCGGTGCCGAGCTGGGACGAGATCGTCTTCGGCACCCGGCGCAAGAAGCAGGAGTAGCAGGCGTAGACGACACGGCGGGCCCGCGTCCCCCGGGGCGCGGGCCCGCCGTCGGTTACTGCGGATCCGCGCCCACGGCCACCGGCCGCGACGGATCCGAGGACCACTGCGACCACGAGCCGACGTACAGCTCCGCCGGAATGCCCGCCACCGCCAGTGCCAGCGCCTCGTGGGCGGCGGAGACGCCCGAGCCGCAGTACACGCCGACCTGGGCGCCGTCGGCGGCGCCGAGGGCCTTGAAGCGGGCCCGCAGCTCCTCCTCGGGCAGGAAGCGGCCGTCGGGGCCGACGTTCTCGGTGGTGGGCGCCGAGACCGCGCCCGGGATGTGTCCGCCGACCCGGTCGATGGGCTCCACGTCACCCCGGTACCGCTCCGCCGCCCTCGCGTCCAGCAGCACCCCGGAGCGGGCCAGCGCGGCGGCCGCGTCCGCGTCGAGGAGTCCGGTGGCCGCCGGAACGGGCTCGAAGTCGCCCTCGGGCGGCGTGGTCTCCCCCGTCGACAGCTCACCCCGCCAGGCAGACAACCCGCCGTCGAGGACCCGCACGTCCGGGTGACCCGTCCACCGCAGCAGCCACCAGGCGCGGGCCGCCGCCCAGCCCTGTCCGCCGTCGTAGACGACGACCGGCCGCCCGGCCGTCACGCCCGCCCGGCGCATCGCCGCGCCGAACTCCGCGAGGTCGGGCAGCGGATGACGGCCCGCCGCCCCGGGCGCCCCGGCCAGTTCCCGGTCCAGGTCGACGAAGACGGCGCCCGGGATGTGCCCGGCCGCGTACTCGGCACGGCCGTCGAAGGACGGCGCACCGGCCGCCGCGGCCAGGGTCAGTTGCCAGCGGACGTCGAGCAGCACTGGCGGGTTCTCGCCCGTCAGTTCGCTCGCGAGTTCGGGTGCGGAGATGATGGCGTTCATGCCCACCATCCTTGCGCACGGGGTGGCCGCGGCGTCCGTGTCCGGCTACTCTGCCCGCCGGGCAGGTCCGATCACCGGGCGTACGGGATCGGGCACATGCTGTACAACAGGCTGACATCCGCAATCCCAGGGAAAGCCGGGCAAACACGGAGAAGCCGCAGACCGGGCACGGTGCGGGGCACGGAGACCGGGACGGGCCACGGCGGCGCGCCCGGAGCGCGTGGCACCACGTGGGGTGCGAGCATCGGCACGGGGGTCGAAGGGCGGAAGCGACGCGGCCACCGCGAGGGGCCGACAGGAGAGTGACGATGACCGAGGCACGGGGGCCGGCCGGCCGAAGCGGCGGGACGCACGCCCAGTACGCGCCCGGCACACCCTGCTGGGTGAGCCTGATGGTGCACGGGATGGCCACCACCCAGGAGTTCTACGGCGCCCTGTTCGGCTGGGAGTTCCAGCCGGGCCCCCAGCAACTCGGCCCCTATGCGCGGGCCATGCTCCACGGCCGCGAGGTGGCGGGCATCGGGCAGTTGCCGCCCGACCGGCATCTGCCGCTCGCGTGGACGCCCTACCTCGCCACGGACGACGCCGACCAGACCGCCCACACGGTGCGGCTGTGCGGCGGCACGATCGGGGTGGGTCCGCTGGACGCGGCCGAGGCCGGGCGGATGGCGATCGGGTCCGACCCGTCCGGCGCCGTCTTCGGCGTCTGGCAGGCGGCGGCGCACCGCGGCACGGCCGTCACCGGGGTGCCGGGCACGCCCGTCTGGAACGAGTTGCTGACCTTCGAGACGGTCGGCGTCGCCAAGTTCTACGAGTCGGTGTTCGGCTACGAGGAGGAGGCGGTGGTCTCCGCCGACTTCGACTACGTCACCCTCCTCATCGACGGCCGTCCGGTCGCCGGTATCCACGGCGTGGGCAACACCCTGCCGCGCGACCGGGGGCCGCACTGGGTGACGTACTTCGAGGTGGACGACACGGACGAGGCGCTCACGCGGGTCGTCGACCTGGGCGGCCAGGTGGTCACGCAGGCCCGCGACGGCGAGCACGGCCGGGTGGCCACGGTGGCCGACCCGGAGGGGGCCCACTTCTCCCTGCTGCGGCCGTCGCGCTGAGCCCCGGCGGGCGGGCACCCGACGACGGGTCTACGCGGGCGGCACCGGCAGGACGTCCGGGGAGAGGGTGGCCGCGCGGGCGGTGGCGGCGGTCATCCGGCGGCGGTGATGGCGACGGCACAGCACCTCGTAGCCGACTGCCTCGGACGGGTTGACGTCGCCGACGACCACCTGGGCGCCCTCCACGACCATCTCGCCGCCTATCGTGCGGGCGTTGTGCGTGGCCCGCGCGCCGCACCAGCACAGGGCCTCGACCTGGAGCACCTCGACCCGGTCGGCCAGCTCCACCAGCCGCTGCGAGCCGGGGAAGAGCTTGCTGCGGAAGTCGGTCGTGATACCGAAGGCGTACACGTCGAGACCGAGGTCGTCGACCACCCGCGCGAGCTGGTCGATCTGCTCCGGCGCCAGGAACTGCGCCTCGTCGGCGATCGCGTAGTCCGCGCGCCCGCCCTGCGAGAGGTGGTCGACGAGGTAGGCGTACAGGTCCATGCCGTCCTCGACCTCCACCGCGTCGGTGACCAGGCCGAGCCGCGAGGACAGCTTGCCCTCGCCCGCGCGGTCGTCGCGGGTGAAGATGATGCCCGCCAGGCCCCGCGCGGAGCGGTTGTGCTCTATCTGGAGAGCCAGCGTCGACTTCCCGCAGTCCATGGTTCCGGAGAAGAAGACCAGCTCGGGCATGGGGGCTTGAGCACCTTTCGGCTTTCGGCTTCGGGGAGAGGGGGCGGAGGGCGTCAGGAGCGTACTTCGAGCAGCGGGACCAACTGCTCGGCGGGGGTCATCGAGCCGTGGTTGCCGACCATGGCCGACTCCTTGGGCTCCCGCTCCGAGGCGATGATCAGCACGTCGTCGCGGGCGGCGGCGACGACGTCACCGATGCGCGCGTACACGCGTTCGTCGATGTGCGGGCCGAACCAGCCCGCCGCGATCGCCTCGTCCCGCGAGGCCACCCAGAACTGCTCGCCGAGCACCTCGCGCCAGCAGGTCAGTACGTCGTTCTGGGCGCCCGGCACGGCGTACACGTGCCGCGCCCGGCCCTCGCCGCCGAGCAGGGCGACCCCGGCGCGCAGCTCCCAGTCCGGGTCGAAGTCGATGCGGTGCTCCTCGTCGAACGGGACGTCGATCATGCCGTGGTCGGCGGTGACGTAGAGCGCGGTACGCGGCGGGAGCTGCTCGGCCAGCCGCTGGACGAGCCGGTCGACGTACATGAGCTGGCCCCGCCAGGTGTCGGAGTCGACGCCGAAGCGGTGCCCCGCGCCGTCCACCTCGGCGTAGTACGTGTAGACGAGGGCGCGGTCCCCCGCGGCCAGTTGCTCCGCCGCGAGGTCCATGCGGTCCTCGCCGGACAGCCGCCCGTGGAACGTTCCGCCGCTGAGCGCGACCTTGGTCAGCGGGGTGTTCTGGAAGGCGGGCGAGGAGACCTGCGCCGCGTGCACCCCGGCGTCGTGGGCGAGCTGGAACACGGTCGGATACGGCTGCCAGGCGCCCGGCGCGGTCCACGGCTGCCAGCGGAGCTGGTTCATCAGCTCGCCGGTGTCGGGATTGCGCACGGTGTAGCCGGGCAGGCCGTGCGCGCCCGGCGGCAGGCCGGTGCCGACGGAGGCGAGGGAGGTCGCGGTGGTCGCGGGGTAGCCGGTGGTCAGGGGGCGGCCGGTGCCGCCGCGTGAGCTGCCGAGCAGGGCGGTCATGAAGGGCGCTTCCTGCGGGTGCGCCTTCAGCTGCTCCCAGCCGAGGCCGTCGATCAGGAAGACACAGGCCCGGTCGGCGGGCTCCAGCTCCGCTATGGCCGCCCTCGCGCCGGGTACGCCCATGCCCGCGGCCAGGGTGGGGAGCAGATCGGCGAGCGAGCCGCCGCCGTACTCGGGGCGGGGGGCGGAGTCGACGGAGAGGGGCTCGGGGTGCTGCTCCCAGGCGGTGGGATGTGCCATCAGCGGGTGATGTCCGCGGTCGCCTCGGAGATGGCCTGCGCGAAGACGAGCGCCTGCCGCACGGTCTCCGGGCCGTCCCCGGCCTCGCTGACGCGCAGGCTGAGGTCGTCGGCCGTCGAGCTGCCCGTGTAGCCGTGGTCCGCCTCGCAGTTGGGGTCGCCGCAGGCGGCGGGCTCCAGGTCGATGCGGGAGACGGCGCCCCAGCCGATGGTGAGCACGACCTCGCGCGGGAGCGTGCCCGGCTTGTACGACTCGGGGTTGGCGACGACCCGGCTGACCACGACCGACGAGATCCGGCCGAGCTTCACCGACTCCGTGGAGGTGGTGGCGTACGGCGTCGGGGAGGTGCCGTCGGCGGCCTGCTCGTCGGTGTGGCTGACGATGAAGCGGTTGGCGGTGAGGACCAGCACGGTCACATGCCGCCGCACCTCGTTCTGGTCGAACGTCGTCTCCTGGTGGACCAGGTACGACCGCATGGGCTCACCACCCACGGCGGCCTCCACCGCCTCGGCCACGAGGGCCGGGTAGTAGCCACTGCGCTCGATCGCCGCGCGCAGCCCCTGGGTCGTCGTACTGGTCTTGGCCATGCCGTCCATCCTACGGGGGCCCACTGACTGCGAGGGACCGGTCACGCGCTTGGATCGACGCCCCTGTCAGTACGTCGGGAGGGTACGCGGGCCGAGGTCGTCGCGGGCGGGTGGCGGGGCGAGGCGGACCGAGGCGCCGAGGACGCTCAGGCCGCCCGGGGAGACGACGACGGGTTCGAGGGTGACCGCCACCACCTCCGGGTGATCGTCGACCAGCCGGGACACCCGCAGCAGCAGCTCCTCCAGCGCGGCGGCGTCCACGGGGGCCGTGCCGCGCCAGCCGAACAGCAGCGGTGACGTCCTGATCGACCTGATCAGCGAGGTCGCCTCGCGGTCGGTGACCGGGATCAGCCGGTGCGCCATGTCGCCGAGCAGCTGGGAGGCCACTCCGGCCAGCCCGAACGACAGTACGGCCCCGGCCGCCGGGTCGATCACGGCCCGCACGACGGTGTCGACCCCGCGCGGGGCCATCCGCTGCACCACCGGGCGCAGCTCCTCCGCCTTCCCGAACAGCCCGGTCAACTCGGCGTACGCGCGGCGCAGTTGCTCCTCGTCCGCGAGGTCGAGGCGTACGCCGCCCAGGTCGGCGCGGTGGCGCAGGTGCGGGGCGGTGGCCTTGAGGGCGACGGGGTAGCCGACGGTGTGCGCGGCGGCGACGGCCTCGTCGGGGGTGGCGGCGGGGAGCGCCGGGTGCACGCCGACGCCGTAGGTGGCGAGCA
This sequence comes from Streptomyces sp. NPDC057877, assembly GCF_042796855.1. Classification (NCBI taxonomy): domain Bacteria; kingdom Bacillati; phylum Actinomycetota; class Actinomycetes; order Kitasatosporales; family Streptomycetaceae; genus Streptomyces; species Streptomyces sp. NPDC057877. The sequence goes on along the minus strand of NZ_JBHVMS010000013.1, from coordinate 139,735 downwards.
GTTCGCGCGTCTCCTCCGGGCCGAGCGTCAGCCCCTGCCCGCGCGCGAGCAGGCCTCCGATCAGTCCGGCGGCGCCCTTCTCGTCGATGTCCTCGTACTCGGGCACCTTCCCGGGCAGGGCGGCCTCGCGCCGCCACTGGGCGTACTTCACGGCTTCGGCGAGGGCGCGGACGGCGCGTTCGGCGGCGGGGTAGGCGGGGATGAGGCGGGAGTCCGCTTCCGTGGTGGGCCGTCGTTCAGCGGGGCGGACCGGCTGGGTGCCGGGTGCCTTGGTACCGGCGTTGTCGCTGCGCGGTCCCGTGCTCGTCGCCGCCGACAACGCCTCCGCCAGCCCGCCCAGCTCCACGTGCACCACCAGCACCGGCTTCGACGGCACCGCCGCCGCGGCCGACCCCAGCGCCTCCGCCAGGGCCGCGTCCTCCGCGGAGGTCTCCCCGATCGCCGGGATCGCCGTCACGACGACGGCGTCACAGGTGTCGTCGGCCAGCGCCCGCGACAGCGCCGCCCCGAAGTCCTCCGGCTCCGCCGCGGTGGTCAGGTCCAGCGGCGGCTGGGGCCGCAGGCCCTCGGCGAGGCAGGCGTCGTAGGTGAGCAGCCCCAGCGACTCCGAGTTGCCGAGGATCGCCACCCGGGGCCCGGCGGGAAGCGGCTGGCGGGCGAGCAGCAGTCCCGCGTCCACCAGCTCGGTGATCGTGTCGACCCGGATCACCCCGGCCTGCCTGAGCAGCGCGGACACCGTGGCGTGCGGCAGCCGCGTGGCCCGTACGGCATGCCCCTGGGGGGCGGCGCCGCGATGGCGGGCGCCCTGCACCACGACCAGCGGCTTCGCCACCGCCGTACGCCTGGCGAGGCGGGTGAACTTGCGGGGGTTGCCGATGGACTCCAGGTACATCAGGCCGACGTCGGTCTCCGGGTCGTCGTACCAGTACTGGAGGACGTCGTTGCCGGAGACGTCGGCGCGGTTGCCGGAGGAGATGAAGGTGGAGACGCCGGTGACACCGGTCACGCCGCCGCCGCGCCGGTGCAGCCGGGACAGCAGGGCGACGCCGATGGCCCCGGACTGGGCGAACAGCCCGATGCGGCCGGGGCGGGGCATCTCGGGGGCGAGGGAGGCGTTGAGCCGGACGTCCGACGCCGTGTTGACGATGCCGAAGGCGTTGGGCCCGATGATCCGCATGCCGTACGCGCGCGCGTGGCGGACGAGTTCGCGCTGGCGCTCGCGTCCGTCGGGGCCGCTCTCGGCGTATCCGGCGGAGACCACGACGAGCCCCTGCACGCCGTGCTCGCCGCACTCGGTGACGACCTCGGGGACGTGCGCGGCGGGCACGGCGACGACCGCGAGGTCGACGTGGTCCGGGATGTCCCGCACGGAGCGGTGCGCCGGTACCCCGTCGACGTCCCTCTGGTTCTCGTCGAAGGCCCTGTTCACGGCGTACAGGCGGCCGGTGAACCCGGCGTCCTTGATGTTGCGCAGGACGCTGCGGCCCACTCCCCCGGGGGTGCGTCCGGCGCCGATGACGGCGACGGAGCCGGGTACCAGCAGCCGCCGTACGGACCGCGCCTCGGCCCGCTGCTCGCGCGCGTACTGCACGGCGAGCGAGCGGTCGGTGGGTTCGAGGTCGAATTCCAGGCGGACGACGCCGTCCTCGAAGCTGCGCTTCTGGGTGTACCCGGCGTCCGTGAACACCTTGATCATCTTGGTGTTGGCGGGGAGCACCTCGGCGGCGAAGCGGCGGATGCCGCGCTCCCGCGCGACGGCGGCGATGTGCTCGAGGAGGGCGGAGGCGACGCCCCGGCCCTGGTGCGCGTCCTGCACCAGGAAGGCGACCTCGGCCGTTTCAGGAGGTGCGGGCGCGGAGCGCCCTCCGGCAAGGGCGGTGGTGGGTGACGGGTGGGCGGGCGCGGAGGCGGGTGTTCCGTTGGGGCCGATCCGGTCGTAGCGTACGGTGGCGATGAACTCGCCGCCGATCGTGGCCGCGAGTCCCACCCTGTCCACAAAGTCGTGGTGCGTGAAGCGGTGGACGTCCTTGGCGGACAGACGCGGGTAGGGCGCGAAGAAGCGGTAGTACTTCGACTCGTCCGAGACCTGCTCGTAGAAGCTGACCAGGCGCTCGGCGTCATCAACGGTGATGGGCCGCACGCGCGCGGTGCCGCCGTCGCGCAGCACCACGTCGGCCTCCCAGTGAGCGGGGTACTCCTGCCGGTCCGCCGAGTTCTGCATGGGCCCCAGCGTACGGCTCGCGTACGACAACGGCGCGAGGCAGTCTGTGGGGGACGTCAGCCGGACCGAGGCCGCGGTCCGGCGTCATCCGAAGGGACGGGCGCGAGCCCGCTCCGGGCATGCTTCACGTTATGGGACACTGGTCTAGACAACCCTGAACACCGAAGGGCAGCATCACATGGCTGAGCGCCGCGTCAACGTCGGCTGGGCCGAGGGCCTCCACGCCCGCCCCGCCTCCATCTTCGTCCGAGCCGCCACGGCCGCAGGCGTCCCGGTGACGATCGCCAAGGCCGGGGGCAACCCCGTCAACGCGGCCTCCATGCTGGCCGTCCTGGGTCTGGGCGCCCAGGGCGGCGAGGAGATCGTCCTCGCCTCCGACGCCGAGGGCGCGGATGCCGCTCTCGACCGCCTGGCCAAGCTGGTCGCCGAGGGCCTGGAGGAGCTGCCCGAGACCGTCTGACCGGCGCGCGCAGCACGCGGCGGAGCCGCGTCGCCCTTTCCGGGCGGCGCGGCTCCGCCGTTTTTCGTGCGCGTCCGTGTTTCGGTGCGCGCATTCAGGTGCGGGTCCACGTACGGGGTTCACATATGGGCGATAATTCACGCTTGTGTTCGCGACCGAAAAAGGGCAGCAAAAATAACCCCCACCGAATATCCCTCTTTGTATACGGCGCCTTTGTTAATGCCGCAGGCTCGGCATGTTTACGGGATGTTGCGAAGTCCTCACACGCTCCGGGCCGCCCAGGGTGAAGCGCAGCCGGTGCGCGGCGGTCGCGCGCTCGGTGTGCAGCGCGGTGAGCGCTCGCGCGCGTTCGGCGTCGCCGCGCGCGACCGCGTCCACGATCGCGCCGTGCTCCGCCCAGGACTCCACGGCCCCGGCGGGCGCCTCCACGGTGTACATCCAGGCGATCTTGTGCCGCAGCTGGGTCAGCATCGCGATCAGGGCGGGGCTGCCGGAGGCCTGGGCCAGCGTCTCGTGGAACCAGCCCCCGAGCGAGCGCAGATCGTCGCTGTGACCCCGTCTGGCCCGCTCCTGGCCCAGCCGCACCAGTCCGCGCAGCACCTTCAGATGGGCCTCGGTGCGCCGCTGGGCGGCCCGGGAGGCGCCCAGCGGCTCCAGGAGCATCCGCATCTCCAGCAGGTCGGAGGCCTCCTGCTCGGTCGGCTCGGCGACGCACGCGCCCGCGTGCCGCCGGGTCACGACGAAGCCCTCGGCCTCCAGGGTGCGCAGGGCCTCCCGGACGGGGACGCGTGAGACGCCGTAGCGGCGGGCGAGCAGTTCCTCGGTGAGCCGGCTGCCGCGCTCGTAGACACCCGAGACGATGTCATCCCGGATCGCCGTGCACACCGAGTGCGCCGGAATACGCATGACCGACCTCCGCCTTAATCCCCGTGAAACGTCGACGATTGACGTGTGTTCCGTGACTCTATTGCAATGAGCCGGAATTTCCGATGGCGGCCTGGAAACCATGGATATTTTTTGGACATACGGACCCCCGAAACACCGAAAGCCCCGGCTCGTGAGCCGGGGCGGGGGTGCGCGGGGTGCGGTGGTCGTCCTACAGGCTCACGCCGTGCGAGCGGAGGTAGGCGAGGGGGTCGATGTCCGTGCCGTACTCGGCGGACGTCCGCGCCTCGAAGTGCAGATGCGCTCCGGTGACGTTGCCGGTGGCCCCGGAGAGGGCGATCTGCTGCCCCGGGGTGACCGTCTGGCCCACCGAGACCGCGATGGACGACAGATGGCCGTACTGGGTGTACGTACCATCAATCATCTGGATCACGACTTGATTGCCGTACGCCCCGGCCCAGCCCGCCTCCACGACGGTGCCGGAGCCGACCGCGTGCACGGAGGTCCCGCTGGCGGCGTGGAAGTCGATGCCGGTGTGGCTGCCGGAGGACCACAGGGCGCCGCCGGAGCGGTAGGAGGTGGAGACGTACGAGCCCGAGATGGGCGTCACATAGGTGTTCAGGCGCTTGCGCTCGGCCTCGCGGGCGGCGCGCTCCTTGGCCGCTCGCGCCTTCTCGGCCGCCTCGGCCGCCTGCTTGCGGGCGGCCTCCTGGGCCTGCTGCCTGGCCTGGGTCAGCTCCGCGGCCTCCATCTGCGCGTCGGCCTGGGCGTCCACCCGGTCGGCCACGGCGTCGTCGATGCTGACGACCGGGGTGAGCCCGGTCTGCTCCGCGGTGGGCTCGGCGGCGAGCGCGGGGGCGGCCAGGGTGCCGACCACGCCGCCGGTGGTGAGGGCCGCGACGCCCGCCACGTGGGCGGTGGTGCGCTTGGTGCGGCCGGTACGGCGGTGCTTCCCGGCAGGGCGGGTGAACGCCATAGGGTGGCTCGTCCTTTCCTTCCCTCTCGCCTACCGGGTTAGCTGACGGGTTCGGAGCAGGAAGGTCTCCTACGGACCCCCTCGCGGCACGCGCGGGCGTCCGATTCACCCCAGGGACTACGCAGTTGGGTCCCCGGCTCCCCCTGGCTCGCGCCGTACGGGGACTCGGCGATGGCTGTCCGGTGCCGCGGGTGCGGCGCACTGCCTGACGGACAGCCCGGATGACGCTAAGCGGGCGCGCTTTCAATTCCCAAACAGAACCCGGTTTTTGTAGCGCATCCCACAGGGCAGACGGGCTATCTCCCTATCAAATCGGGCATAGAGGGGCCCTGGTGACGGAACCGCCACCAGGGCCCCACGCGCGTGCCGCTACTCGGCCGGTACGACGGTGACCGCGCCGATGCCGAGCGCCTCCACGGGCTCCCTGATCTGCGCCGCGTCGCCCACCAGGACCGTCACCAGGCGGTCCATCGGGAAGGCGTTCACGACCGCGGCCGTGGCCTCCACGGTGCCCGTCGCGGCGAGCTGGCGGTACAGCGTCGCCTGGAAGTCGTCGGGCAGGTGCTGCTCGACCTGGTCGGCCAGGGTGCTCGCCACGGCCGCCGCGGTCTCGTACTTCAGCGGCGCCACACCGACCAGGTTCTGCACGGCCACGTCCCGCTCGGCGTCGGTCAGCCCGGACCCGGCGAGGGTGCGCAGCACCGTCCACAGGTCGGCCAGCGCGGGACCGGTGTTCGGCGTGTCCACGGAGCCGCTGATGGCGAGCATCGCCGCGCCGGTGCCGTCGGGGGCGGAGCGCAGCACCTGGCTGAACGCCCGTACGCCGTAGGTGTAGCCCTTCTCCTCGCGCAGGACGCGGTCCAGGCGGGAGGTCAGGGTGCCGCCGAGGCAGTAGGTGCCGAGCACCTGGGCGGGCCACACGCGGTCGTGCCGGTCGGGGCCGACGCGGCCGATCAGCAGCTGCGTCTGCACGGCCCCGGGGCGGTCCACGATGACGACCCGGCCGGTGTCGTCGGCGGTCACCGGGGGCACCGGACGGGGCTGGGCCGTGGAGCCGGTCCAGGCGCCCAGGGTGTCGCCGAGCAGCGCGTCCAGGTCGATGCCGGTGAGGTCGCCGACGACGACCGCGGTGGCGGTGGCGGGGCGGACGTGCCGCTCGTAGAAGGCGCGTACGGCCGCGGAGTCGATGGCCTCGACGGTCTCCTGGGTGCCCTGGCGCGGGCGCGACATGCGCGAGTCGGCCGGGAACAGCTCCCTGGACAGCTCCTTGGCGGCGCGCCGGGAGGGGTTGGCCAGCTCGTGCGGGATCTCGTCGAGGCGGTTGCGCACCAGCCGCTCCACCTCGCTGTCGGCGAACGCGGGCGCCCTGAGCGCGTCGGCGATCAGCCCGAGGCCCTTGGCCAGGCGGGAGGCCGGGACCTCCAGGCTGAGGCGGACGCCGGGGTGGTCGGCGTGCGCGTCGAGGGTGGCGCCGCAGCGCTCCAGCTCGGCGGCGAACTCCTCGGCGGAGTGCTTGTCGGTGCCCTCCGAGAAGGCCCGCGCCATGATCGTGGCGACGCCGTCGAGACCGGCGGGCTCGGCGTCCAGCGGCGCGTGCAGCAGCACCTCGACGGCGACGACCTGCTGGCCGGGGCGGTGGCAGCGCAGCACGGTCAGGCCGTTGCCGAGGGTCCCGCGCGTGGGCGCCGGGAACGCCCAGGGCTTGGGCTCGCCCGCCTGCGGCTGGGGGTGGAACTCCATCGTGGTCAGCTCGGTCACTTGGCCGCCTCCTCGGTCTCGTCGGCTTCGGTGTCGTCGGCTTCCGTCTCGTCGGCCCCGGCGATCGGCTCGTAGACGAGCACCGCGCGGTTGTCGGGCCGCAGGCGGGCCTTGGCGACCTCCTGGACCTCCTCGGCCGTCACGTCGAGGACGCGCTGCACGGCGGTCAGGGCGAGCTGCGGGTCGCCGAACAGCACGGCGTACCGGCACAGTTCGTCGGCGCGGCCCGCGACCGTGCCGAGCCGGTCCAGCCACTCGCGCTCCAGCTGGGCCTGGGCGCGCTCCATCTCCTCGGCCGTGGGGCCCTCGGCGGCGAACCGCGCGAGTTCCTCGTCGATGGCGGCCTCGATGACCGGCACCTCGACGTCGCCGGAGGTCTTCACGTCCAGCCAGCCCAGGGAGGGCGCCCCGGCCAGCCGCAGCAGGCCGAACCCGGCCGCGACAGCGGTACGGTCCCGGCGCACGAGGCGGTTGTAGAGCCGGGAGGACTCACCGCCGCCGAGGACGGTCAGGGCCAGGTCGGCGGCGTCGCACGCGCGCGTGCCGTCGTGCGGCAGCCGGTAGGCGGCCATCAGGGCGCGGGCCGGGACCTCCTCCTCGACGACCTCGCGCAGCTGTTCACCGATGATCTCGGGCAGCACGCCGTCGCGCGGGGCGGGCTTGCCGTCGTGGGCGGGGATGGAGCCGAAGTACTTCTCGATCCACGCGAGCGTGCGCTCGGGGTCGATGTCGCCGACGACCGACAGCACCGCGTTGTTCGGCGCGTAGTACGTGCGGAAGAACGCGCGCGCGTCCTCCAGCGTCGCCGCGTCCAGGTCGGCCATCGAGCCGATCGGGGTGTGGTGGTAGGGGTGGCCCTCCGGGTAGGCGAGGGCGGTCAGCTTCTCGAACGCGGTGCCGTAGGGCACGTTGTCGTAGCGCTGGCGGCGTTCGTTCTTGACCACGTCGCGCTGGTTCTCCATGGACTCGTCGTCCAGGGCGGCGAGCAGCGAGCCCATGCGGTCGGCCTCCAGCCAGAGGGCGAGTTCCAGCTGGTGGGCGGGCATGGTCTCGAAGTAGTTGGTGCGCTCGAAGCTGGTGGTGCCGTTCAGCGAGCCGCCCGCGCCCTGCACCAGTTCGAAGTGGCCGTTGCCCTTGACCTGGGCGGAGCCCTGGAACATCAGGTGCTCGAAAAGGTGAGCCAGACCGGTACGCTCCTTGACCTCGTGGCGGGAGCCGACGTCGTACCAGAGGCACACCGCCGCAACCGGGGTCAGGTGGTCCTCGGAGAGCACCACGCGCAGACCGTTGGCCAGGCGGTGCTCGGTCGCTGTCAGGCCGCCGGAGCCTGCCTCGGCTGTGGCCGTGTGACCCATGGGCATGTACGTCCCTTCGATCGCGGATGCGGTCCTCGGACCGCGGATGTCCTGCCGTCCTGCCACTGTATGCAAGCGCGCGGACCAGCGGTGAAGTTCCCGGGGGACGTACGCCGACAGCGAGATCCCGTAGCCTCTCGGGATAGCCGCGGCGGTACGCAGGCCGCCAGGCCGCCCGCGCCGGGCGGCATGATCGGCCTCCCCGTCCGGTGTTGTCAGTGCCGCGGTCCACAATGGTCCGCGTCAGATCCGTCACGCTTCAGCACGAGCGAGCCGACGGGGAGCGACCCCGGCGCCCCGCAGGCGAGCGACCAGAAAAGAGGAGCCAGGCAGCGATGGCCCGCCGCAGCACGAAGACCCCGCCGCCCGACGACCCGTACGAGGAGAAGATCCTCGACATCGACGTCGTCGACGAGATGCAGGGCTCCTTCCTCGAGTACGCGTACTCGGTCATCTACTCCCGAGCCCTGCCCGACGCCCGTGACGGCCTCAAGCCGGTGCACCGGCGCATCGTCTACCAGATGAACGAGATGGGCCTGCGTCCCGACCGCGGCTACGTCAAGTGCGCCCGCGTCGTCGGCGAGGTCATGGGCAAGCTGCACCCGCACGGCGACTCCTCGATCTACGACGCCCTGGTGCGCATGGCGCAGCCCTTCTCCATGCGCGTCCCCCTGGTCGACGGCCACGGCAACTTCGGCTCCCTGGGCAACGACGACCCACCGGCCGCCATGCGGTACACCGAGTGCCGGATGACCGAGGCCACCGGCCTGATGACGGAGTCGATCGACGAGGACACCGTCGACTTCGCCCCGAACTACGACGGCCAGGAGCAGGAACCGGCAGCGCTCCCCGCCGCGTTCCCGAACCTCCTGGTCAACGGCGCCTCCGGGATCGCGGTCGGCATGGCCACCAACATGCCGCCGCACAACCTGCGCGAGGTCATCGCCGCCGCCCGCCATCTGATCCGGTATCCGAACGCCGATCTCGACGCCCTGATGCGGCACATCCCGGGCCCGGACCTGCCCACCGGCGGCCGTATCGTCGGCCTGCCGGGCATCAGGGACGCCTACGAGACCGGCCGCGGCACGTTCAAGATCCGCGCGACGGTCTCCGTGGAGGACGTCACCGCACGCCGCAAGGGCCTGGTCATCACCGAGTTGCCGTTCACGGTCGGCCCGGAGAAGGTGATCGCCAAGATCAAGGACCTGGTCGGCTCGAAGAAGCTCCAGGGCATCGCCGACGTCAAGGACCTCACCGACCGGGCGCACGGCCTGCGGCTGGTCATCGAGATCAAGAACGGCTTCGTGCCCGAGGCCGTCCTGGAGCAGCTGTACAAGCTGACGCCGATGGAGGAGTCCTTCGGCATCAACAACGTCGCGCTCGTCGACGGGCAGCCGCTCACGCTGGGCCTGAAGGAGCTGCTGGAGGTCTATCTCGACCACCGCTTCGAGGTCGTGCGCCGCCGCTCGGAGTTCCGCCGCGGCAAGCGGCGCGACCGTCTCCACCTGGTCGAGGGCCTGCTGACGGCCCTGGTGGACATCGACGAGGTCATCCGGCTGATCCGCTCCAGCGACAACAGCGCGCAGGCCAAGGAGCGCCTGATGGGGCGCTTCGGCCTGAGCGACGTCCAGACGCAGTACATCCTGGACACGCCGCTGCGCCGCCTCACCAAGTACGACCGGATCGAGCTGGAGGCGGAGAAGGAGCGGCTCACCACGGAGATCGAGGAGCTGACCCGCATCCTCGAGTCCGACACCGAGCTGCGCAAGCTGGTCTCCAACGAACTGGCCACGGTCGCGAAGAAGTTCGGCACCGACCGGCGTACGGTCCTGCTGGAGTCCGGGGCCGTCCCGGTGGCCGCCGTGCCGCTGCAGGTGGCGGACGACCCGTGCCGGGTGCTGCTGTCGTCGACGGGCCTGCTGGCCCGCACGGCGAACGGCGAGCCCTTCGCGGAGGACGCCAAGGCCAAGCGCGTCAAGCACGACGTGATCGTCTCGGCGGTCCCGGCGACGGCGCGCGGCGAGATCGGCGCGGTCACGTCGACGGGCCGTCTGCTCCGCCTGAACGTGATCGACCTCCCCCAGCTGCCGGAGACCCCCTCCGCCCCGAACCTCGCGGGCGGCGCGCCGCTGGCGGAGTTCGTCTCCCTGGAGGACGACGAGACGGTGGTCTGCCTGACCACGCTCGACGAGTCCTCCCCCGGTCTCGCGATCGGCACCGAGCAGGGCGTCGTCAAGCGGGTCGTCCCGGACTACCCGGCCAACAAGGAGGAGCTGGAGGTCATCGCCCTCAGGGAGGGCGACCGGATCGTCGGCGCGGTGGAGCTGCGCACCGGCGAGGAGGACCTGGTCTTCATCACGGACGACGCCCAACTGCTGCGCTACCAGGCCTCGCAGGTCCGCCCGCAGGGCCGCCCGGCCGGTGGCATGGCGGGCGTCAAGCTCGCGGAGGGCGCCCGGGTCATCTCGTTCACGGCGGTGGACCCGGCCGTCGAGGCCGTGGTGTTCACGGTCGCGGGCTCGCGCGGCACGCTGGACGACTCCGTCCAGACGACCGCCAAGCTGACCCCGTTCGACCAGTACCCCCGCAAGGGCCGCGCCACCGGCGGGGTGCGCTGCCAGCGCTTCCTGAAGGGCGAGGACTGCCTGGCCCTGGCCTGGGCGGGCCCGACCCCGGCCCTCGCCGCCCAGAAGAACGGCACCCCGGCCAGCCTCCCGGAGATCGACCCGCGCCGGGACGGCTCGGGGGTGTCCCTGCCGAAGACGGTGTCGGTGGTGGCGGGGCCGGTCTAGGACGGGTCCTCGGCGTCCTCGGCGGGTTCGGGTACGTAGCGCAGGACGCCCCACATGCCGTGCTCGTCGGCGGTGTGCGGGGCGTCGGCCTCGCACGCCCGGAGTTCCTTGCCGAGGGCGTCGGCGTCGATGCCCGTCCCGATGAGGACGAGCTGCGTCAGCCGCGCCTCACCGGCGCTCCAGCTCTCCGGGTAGAACCGCAGGAACCTCCCCACGGCGTGCACGGCGTACCGGTTGTGCGCGTCATGGGCGCCGAAGTCGACGTACCCCTTGATCCGGTACAGCCCCTCGGCCCGGCCGTCGAGGAGGGTCATCAACCGGCGCGGATCGAGGGGCACTTCGGACACGAAGGACACGCTGTCGTAGGCGGCGTGCAGATGCCCGTCGTGCGCGGTCTCCGCCCCGTGGTGCAGATCGTCGAAGGACAGCTGCCCGATCCGCTCCCCGCTCGGTCGGCAGTCGAAGAGGAACTCCGGGTCGATACGGCCGTAGGAGGCCGGGACGACGGCGGCTCCGTCGGCGAGCGAGCGCACGAGACCGAGCACCCGGTCGCCCCCGCCCACCCGGTCGGTCTTGTTGACCACGACGAGGTCGGCGAGGGCCAGATGCCGGTCGATCTCGGGATGCCGCGCGCGGGTGTCGTCGAACTCCGCCGCGTCGACGACCTCGACCAGCCCGCCGTAGACGACCCGGGGATTGTCGCTGGCCAGCACCATCCGCACCAGTTCCTGTGGTTCGGCGAGCCCGCTGGCCTCGATCACCACGACGTCGATGCCCAGCCCGGGCCGGGTCAGCCGCTCCAGGTAGACGTCCAGCTCGCTGGTGTCGACGGCGCAGCACAGGCACCCGTTGCCGAGGGAGACGGTCGAGTCCCCGAGCGCACCGGCCACCGCCATGGCGTCGATCTCGATCGCCCCGAAGTCGTTCACGAGGGCGCCGATCCGGCTGCCGCCGCTGCGGTGGAGCAGATGGTTCAGCAACGTCGTCTTCCCGGAGCCGAGGAATCCGGCGAGGACGACGACCGGAATCTGCTGCGGGCTCGGCTCGTGCGCCACCGTGCGACCTTTCTTGCGCCCACGCGCGCACCGGATCGCGGCCGTGCGCACGTACGAGGATGGAATGCCGCCCCAGGATACGAGCCAGGAGAAACGCGCGGCAGTGAACGATTGTTAGCACCCCCGGCGGGGCAAAGGTCTCCGCAAGGCGCCGGGGTGTGCGACCCTCGCTTCCCTCCGTGCGCCTCCTCTCCGCCTCCCTGCCGATCAGAGCCGCTCGGCACCCTGGGAGACGGCTAGGGATGTCCTTCGCATCGGACCGGCGTCGAGCACCACCGCCCGGCAAGGCCGAGCGGGACCACCCGGGGTCCGCACCCCAACCGTTCCCGCAGGACGCTCTCTAGCGCCACCCATCGTCCGCCGGTCCCCTCCAGTCGACCCGCACCCGAGCCCGGCGGACGGTCGCTTGATTCGGGGGTAGTTGACATGGCCACACGGAGGACGGGCGTACACGGCCTGGGCGTCGCCGTAGTGGCGGGCTTCGGCCTGCTGGCAGGAGCCGCCGCCGCGTGGGCCGCGGATCGTCGCTCGCTGCACTCCCTGCGCGTCCGCATGGATCGCCTGGAGGAACAAGTCGCCCACTCGCACCACCACGCCAACCTGGCGAACCAGCAGCATCTGCACTGGGAGCTGCTCAGCAAGGCGATCGACAGCCCGGAACTCGCGGAGGTCCTGGACATCTTCGAGGCCCCGGCCTCGGCGCAGGAACGGCGCCAGTACCTGTTCGCCAACGCCCTGTACACGAACTTGCTCTTCTACTACCGCATCGGCAATCTGAGCCGCGAGGAGTTCTTCGGCAGGGTCCGGGGCCTGTTGCAGAATCCCGTGGTGCGGAACTACTGGTCCGCCACCCGGGGCCAGCGCGCCACGCTCCCCGAGGACTCGGACGAGGCCGAGCTGGGGCGCATGGTGGACGACCTGCTCCGCCAGCTGGACGAGGCCGACTCCGAGGAATGGTGGGTCGTCGGAGAGCCACCGGTCGAGTGACGGCGCACGCCCGAAGAAATCACACGCCCGGGGCATAACGAACAGGTCAAGTCGTCAGTTGTCCCTCACGCCACTGGGGTTGACTCGCGCTGATCGCGTGGAGCGGCCCCACAAGCGTCACTCACGCCGCCGGATACGAGTGCACCCCACGAGGTGTGCCCTTCGCGCCCCGCAGTCGTCGTGCACCACTTCTTCAGTCGTGTTCTTCAGTCGTGAACCAGAGGGAATCAACAGTGAGTCAGATCATCCGTCGGATCGGTGTTCCTCCGAGCGAGCGGGGGAGCACCGGTGGGGGCAATTGCCCCGACATCTTCGAACTGGCCGATGGCAACTTCGCGGTCATCGGTACGGACGCAACGGACTCACTCGACCCGGACCTTCCCTCCGACGCCTCGCGCGCCGACTACGAGCGTATCGTCGTCGTCTCCCGCGAGACCCTGATCCGCGCCAAGGCCGACATCCCGGACGCCTGAGCACTCCGTTCACGGCCCGGCACCCCGACTCGGGGAGCCGGGCCGTTGCCATGCCGGGTGGACACCGGGTCCGCCGTACATTGATTCAATCAATATTGACACCGTCGGAGTCAATCATGGACAGTCGAATCAAGTTGAAGGAGGAAAAGCATGCCCACCCATCACGCCGCATCCACCCCTGTCCATGTACCGCGGGGCCTCGCGGGCGTCGTCGTCACCGAGACCGCCCTGGGCGACGTCAGAGGGCTGGAGGGCTTCTACCACTACCGCCAGTACTCCGCCGTCGACCTCGCGCGGACCCGCAGCTTCGAGGACGTGTGGCACCTGATGGTCCACGGCGAGCTGCCCGACGCCGCGGAGCGGGCCGCGTTCGCCGTCCACACGGCTCGGCTGCGCCGACTGCCCGACGAGGTTCGCGCCGCGCTGCCCGCCGTCGCCGCGGCCAGCGGCCCGTCCGGCCCGATGGCCGGTCTGCGCGGTGCGCTGTCGTTGCTCGGAGCGGTGCGGGGGTTCCGGCCGGTGTACGACATCGACGCCGAGCAGCGCCGCGCGGACACGGTGGCGGCCGCGGCAGCCGTGCCCACCCTGCTGACGGCCCTGTACCGGCTGGGGCGGGGCCTGGAGCCGGTCGAGCCGCGCGAGGACCTGTCGTACGCGGCGAACTACCTCTACATGCTGACCGGTGTGGAGCCGGACGCGCGGCGGGCCAGGGCGATCGAGCGGTACCTGATCTCCACCGTCGACCACGGCTTCAACGCCTCCACCTTCACCGCGCGAGTGATCGCCTCCACGGGCGCGGACGTCGCAGCCGCCCTGGTCGGCGCGGTGGGAGCCCTGTCCGGCCCACTGCACGGCGGCGCCCCCAGCCGCGCGCTGGACACGCTGGACGCGATCGGCAGCCGCGACCGCATCGACGCGTGGATCCGCGGCCATGTGCTCGCCGGAGAGCGCATCATGGGCTTCGGCCACCCCGTCTACCGCACCGAGGACCCCCGCTCCCGCATGCTGCGCGACATCGCCCAGCACATCGGCGGCCCGCTGGTCGAGTTCGCCATGGAGGTCGAGCAGCGCGTGGAGGCGATCCTCGCCGAACTGAAACCCGGGCGCGAACTCCATACGAATGTCGAGTTCTACGCGGGCGTGGTCATGGAACTGTGCGGCCTGCCCCGGGAGATGTTCACCCCCACCTTCGCGGCGGGGCGAGTCGTCGGCTGGAGCGCCAACATCCTGGAGCAGGCGGAGGATTCGAAGATCATCCGCCCGGCGGCACGGTACGTCGGACCGCACGCCCCCGTGGCGGTACCCGCCGTCGCCGCCTGAGGCAGTACACGTACGTCAACGGCGACGCCCGCGCGCGGGGATGCGGGAAGCGCTGCTGGGAACCCGGCTCTCGGTCAGGTGGTCTGCGGTTCGAAGTCCCAGGAAGGGCGGCTGCGGGAGCGGGCCGAGACCGTGTGGAAGTGCTCCGGGCCCAGCGTCCGCGACAGACCGCTCAGAGCGCTCTCCTCCACCCGGTCCGCCTCGTCGTCCTCACCGGTCGAACGCAGGTCAGCCGCCATCGCGACCTGGGCCGAGAGTGTCAGCGGATGGGTGGGCCCCAACGCCTCACGGGCACGGGAGAAGGTCTCCCCGCTGAGGGAGAGAGCCGAGTCGACGTCTCCGACGAGGCTGCGCAGTCCCGAGGCGTTGACGGCGCAGCCCAGGGTCCAGGGATGTCCGCCCCCCAGCCCGCGCGTCATCGTCGCCAGGGCCTCCTCGGCGAGTACCTGCGCCTGCTGCCACTCGCCGACGTCCCGCAGGATGAGGGCGTGGTTGGCGCGGGCACCGGCGGTGTAGGGGTGCTCGGGTCCGAGCAGCCGTTCGTAGTGTCTGCCGACGGACTCGCCGGTCTCGCGCGCCTGGTCGATGTCGCCGTACGCGCGGGCGAAGCAGCTGTTGCCGACGGCGAGCACCAGGGTCAGGGGATCCGTCTCCCCCAGAACACGCTCGCAGCGTTCCAGCGCTCGGGCGAAGAGCACCCCCGCCTCGTCCCTGTCGCCGTTGCGGTAGCGGCACAGCGCCAGGTTGTGCTCCGCGCGCAGGGTCTGCGGATGGTCGGCTCCGATGTGCCGGACGTGATCCCGGGCATTGCGTTCCTGGAGGGCCGCGGCTTCCCGGTAACAGCCGAGCAGCCGCAGGTCGGTGGCCCAGTAGATGCCCGAGAAGAGGGTCCACACGTCGTCCGGGCCCAGGAGTCGCTTCCGGTCGTCCGACGTCTGCCGGTCGATGTCCAGGGCCTCCCGGTAGCGGCCGAGCAGCCGCAGGGAGACGGCCACGTTGTTCCGTGCGGAGAGCAGTTGCTGCGGATCCGCGTCGCCGAGGCGTTCGTAGCCGCGGGCGACCTGTTCGGAGAGGTCCAGCGCCTCGTCGTAGCGGCCGAGGGCCCGCAGATCCGCGGCGAGACTGCCGAGGGCGCGCAGGAACTTCCGCCCGGCAACGGTGCCCGCCGCCGGACGGTATCCCTCGACTGCCGCGCGGCTCACGGCCTCGCTGCGCCGGTACTCGCCGCGCGCCCGCAGCAGGTTGGCGTAGTGGTGATCGAGTGTCCGCAGCGTTTCCCGGGGCACCGCGGCACAGTCCTGCCAGGCGGACCGCGTCTGTTCGGCCAGGCGTGCCCCGGTGCCGTGCTCTCCGGACAGGTAGAGGTAGCGCAGGCAGTTCAGGACCAGCTCATGGCCGATCGGGTCCTCGCCGTCCAGGCTGTCCGCGTGCTCCAGATGCGGGACGATCTCGGCGTAGACCGGCCACAGATCCGTCTCGGCGGGCCGACGGGGATCGGCTTCGGCGAGTGCCCGGCGGGCCACGGCCGCGAACGTCCGCCGGTCCTCGGCGCTCATCTCGCCGCGTACGTTCTGGTGCACCATGCGGTGCACGTACAGGTACACCCTGTCGGGGTCGTCGCGGTCGTACTCCTGACGCACCACCGAGTACTGGCGCAGGTGCTCGATCGCCCCGTTCCACGTCATGGGGTCCGTCAGCAGTCCGGCGATGTGCGGGGGAACCCCGTCCACGGTCACGGTCCTGAGGAGGTGGACGGGCACGGTGCCGGGGGCGAAGAAGGTGCACAGCCGCAACAGGTCCACGGACTCGGGGAAGCTCTCGCGGAGCTTGGCCAGCAGGATCGACCAGGCCGTGCGGAAGGTGAGCGGGAAGTCGGCGGACACCGTGACGGAATCCGCCGTCAGGCCCGTGTTGAGGCGTTCCAGGTACTCCTCGATCGTGAGGTCGGAGTCGCTCAGCCAGCCCGCCGTCTGGTCCAGCAGGAGGGGCAGGTCCCCCAGCGCCTCCGCGAGTTGCCCGGCCTCTCCCTCCGTCAACCGCGGGGCGCGGCTCAGGACGAACGCCACCGACTCGTCCCGGTTGTAGACCGGAACCTCCAGAAGCACGCTGTTGTGTTCGCCCCACGCGGGATTGCGGGAGGTGATCAGAACGTGCCCCGACCCCGACGGCACCAGGTCCGCCACCTGATCGGGTTCGTCGGCGCCGTCCAGGACCAGCAGCCAGCGGGCGAACGGCTTGCCCTTGCTCAGCGCGCCCCGCACCGCGCGCAGCCGCTCGCCGTACTCGGCCCCCGTGGACAGTCCCAGCCGGGGGGCCAGTTCGGCCAGGCTCTGCCGGAAGGTGGACCGTCTGTCGGCGTTGACCCACCAGACCACGTCGTACTCGGAGGCGAACCGGTGCGCGTACTCGGCGGCCAGTTGGGTCTTGCCGACGCCCGGCATGCCGTACAGGGTGACCATGCTGGTACGCAGCATCTGCCCGTAGGCGTCGCTGAGCAGTTGCTCCCGGCCCGTGAACCGGGTGTTCTGCCGCGGCACGCCACGCCACACCTGGGGGACGTCGCCCGGGAAGCGCGGACCGGGTAGCCGGTCCGCGGCGTCGTCCGGCCCCTCGGGCCCGCCGCCCGCCAGACCGAGGCGGGCCAGAAGCAGCCGCTGTGCCTCCTCGGCCCCCACCGCTGTGAGGTCCGGCGCCGAGAACCCCGCCAGGGCGCCGGGCAGGGCGGAGGAGGTGACGCACACGGCGGCGAACCGGTCCTCATGGGGAAGGACCACCTCGCGGACCGCGAGGTCCCACTCCTCGTGGTCGCGCGGCCCCAGTTGGAGGTAGGAGTCGCTGATGACCAGCAGGACCTGCCCGGGTGCGAGCAGGAGGTCGTGCAGGGCGTCGTCGATCCTGATGCCGAGCGACGGGTTCCACCGCTGGTACGCGACCCGATGGCCCTCCCGCTCCAGTCGGCTTCCGATCCAGGTCGCCCAGGCTCCGTTGAATCCCGCGAAGCTGATGGTGACGGTCTGCCGTCCGGACCGGGTCCGGGGCTCCGGTGTCCGGTCGTCGGGCCCGTCTCCCAGGGGCGCGCCCCGGGGCACCGGTCCCGGCTCCGGCTGCCATGGTCCCGTACGCCTTCCGCGGGGTTCCGCCACACCGGGGAGCGGCGGCCGGTGCCCCGTGGACGCGCGTTCTCGCGCCACTGACGCCGGCCTCGCCGCCGGAGCCTGCCCGGCGTCCCGTTCATGGATCTCCGAACGAAGTTCCACCTTGCGGACGGGAACCCCCCACTGGTTGCTGACGGTCAGCCAGACCGAAGCCGTGCCCGTCTCCCGGCCGGTGGACAGCCGAAACCGGGCCGCTCCGTACGTACCGCCGAAGCGGTGCAGGACGACGCTCGGCTCGTCGAGCGCGGTGCAGACGAAGAACGGCGCGCCGTCGAGGACGACGTTGAAGGTGAATTCCTCTTCCGGGTAGGGCCAGGGGGCGGGCGTGCCGTCCTGGGCGGGGAGAGGACCGTGCAGGTCGACGGTGACCAGGTAGTCGCACTCGGTCTCCGCGTGCCGAGGCCATGCCACCACGGGCTCGATCACGAGGGAGTGGTCCGGGAGGGACTCGTCACCGCTCACCGCCCGCTCCCTTCCCGGTGCGGGGACCGCCGTCCGTGACGAGGTGCAGCACGGTCTCCGGGTGTCCGTAGTAGTGGAACATGAAGGCGTACAGAAGCCGCAGAACCCGTTTCTGGCCCACCTGGTCGATCTGACCGTCATCATTGCGGACCGTGGGGATGGCCGCCAGCGAACCGAACTCCCGTACGGCACTGGCACGGAAGAACCTCAGGGTCTCCGGGACGGAGTGCCTGGGGTGGGCCGCCATTTCATGGACGAGCCGCCGCACGAGGACGCGGGACTCCGGATCCCCGACGCCGCCCGCGGTGGCGACGCAGCCGCCCGCGCCCTTGCGCAGGAACAGTTCGGCGAAGCCGCGCAGGGCGTGCTCCCCCTGGGCCCGGTTGTCGACGAAGCGCCCGGAGTGACAGGCGTTCAGACAGACCAAGGCCCCGTCCGTGCGCAGCACCCGCATGTCCTCCCCGTTGAACTCCGCCCAGGTGCGGTCGCCGAGCGACAGGCGCGAGACGGTGGTGCCGTACGTACCGTGGCAGCCCAGGTAGACGAGACCGGTCCGGCGCTCGGACGGGGTGTCGAGCGCTCGCAGGAACGGGGTCATCTCCTGGTGGAGCTGGGACTCGTAAGCGGTGAAGACATGGCGGTCGTCCGCCATGTCCTTGTGGAGGTAGCCCAGGACACGACCGTGGCAGTCCGCCGTCCGGCGCGGCAGGTCGTAGTCCGCGAGGCCCACGTTCAGCCACCGGGCCATGACGAGCAGGGCACCCAGGGGGCCGCCGTCCAGGCCGTGGCGGGCGTCGCCCGGGACCCAGAACAGTTCCCAGGGGAGTTCGTACCCGGTGTCGTCCCACACGAGCAGGCTCAGTTCCCTGCCGTGCCGGGCGCGGATCAGGTTGATCCAGCGTCCGAGTTCAGCCTGGTTGTCGGACCACCACTGGATGGCACGCAGGGTCTCGGACGGGTACTCGCCCTCCCGTCTGACGTTCGAGAGGCTGACCGCGGGGGCCACGAGGCGGGTGGGTCCGGGCACGCAGGTGACGGTGAGATCGCCGCACCAGCCGTCCAGCCGGTACGCCTTCTCGCCCTCCTTCCCGACGGCGCGGACGACGCGCAGCACGGCGAGGCCGTTCTCCAGCCTCGCGTAAGGGGAGGCGGCACCGCTGCCGGTACCGGAGGGCGGCTCGTGCGGGCGGCGCAGGGGCACGACCTCGGCCGGATCGCGGCGGTTCGCCGTCCTCAGGGCGGGCAGGGCCGCCCGCCGAACCATGGAACCGGCCCCCGACAGCCAGCGGGCCCCGCGCTGCGGCTCACCGCTCACTCACCGCTCCCTTCCCCGTCCCGGTCACCGGCTGCGGCGCCGTGCGTCCCTCGATCACGGTGCCGCCCAGCGCGCCAGCCAGGGCGAACGGCAGATCACCGTAGGGTTCGCGGGCCGCGTCGACGACCGCGACGTGCAGCCTCGTCCGGTCCATGGCGCTGATGCGGCCTGCCGCACGGTAGGCGTCCTCCACTCCTTCCGCTCCGACCGGACCACGCAGTCGGCCGGTGTGGCTGGCTCGCAACGGGACGTTCCCCCGGCCATCGGTGACGACGACCAGCCACGCCTCTTCCAGCCCGTTCCCGTGCTGGCGGAAGGCCCGGCGCAGCGCCTGTGCCGCCTGCTCGATACCGTGCGCGAGCGGGGTGGCACGACCGGGCGGCCGGTACAGCGCGGCAAGGACACGGGGGTCCAGGACACTGCGGACGGCGAGGGACTGGGCCCTGAGTTCGTCCGCCGACTCGGCGCTGCCCACCTCGACCAGCTGCACGGCCGCCCTGCCCGTGTACGCCCACTGCAGGAACGGCCGCAGGGCGTCCTGCCAGTCCCAGTCGCCCCGGCAGGTGTGGTCCAGGAGCAGCGCGAGCATGCGTTCGGGCGCGCTGGCCCGGACGTAGCTGTGCAGATCGGCGGGCACGACCGTGAACCGTTCGGCGCGGCGGCGGCGCTGGTACATCGCGGCTTCCCGCACCGTGCGTACGAAGGCGAGATCGGACAGATCCCTGCTGCGGCGCGCTCCGACGGCGACACCTCGCCCCGAGACGGGGCCCGCCGTCCGCTGCCAGGGACTGCGCAGGGGCGCGAAGTCACGCAGCCCGTCCGCCTCGTCCTCGGGATACGGCGTGGCGAGCACGGCCGGGGCACCCCCGGGAGCACGGCCCACTCCCTCGGCGGGCTCGGTCTCCAGGAGCGCGTCGACCGACTCGGGGCTCTGCTGCTGGTGGTGGTCCCTCTTGCGCTGCTCCCGTGTGGTCTCACGCGGTGCCGGGGACGGCGTGGAAAGCCCGGCACTCGCGGGGGCGGCTTCGGGCGCCGAGGGTGACGGCGGGTCCCCGACGGTGAGGCCGATCAGCCGGGCGGCCTCTTCGCTGTGCCGGGCGGTGGCGGCTCCGGCTCCGTCCAGCACGGCCAGGGTGCGCGCGAGCCTGGCCAGCGCGAGTGCCCGGCGTACGCTCGTCTCCGCGTCGAGGAGTTCCCCCACACGGGTGACTGCCTCGTCGGTGACCACGGCCGTGGCGACGTCCTCGTCCCCGGCGGCCCTGGCGGCGGTGGCGAGCCAGCCGGGCGGCAGCGACCCCAGGAGGTCGTGCGCCGTCGGCAGCCGCAGACCGGCGACGGGCAGCCGCAGGGCGAACCGGTCGGTGAGATGGGCGCTGAGCCGTCCGGCGTCCGCGGACCGGCACACGGCCAGCCAGCGCGCCCGTGGCCGGGCCTCGTGGCGCAGCCCGGTGTGCTCGACCACGGCCACGTCGGCACCGAGGAGTTGGACGGCCGCGCGCATCCCCGCGACGCTGAGCCGCGGCAGGTCCGGGACCACCACCAGGGGCGGTGGTCCCGAGCGGGCGTCCGCGCCGATGAGCGGGCCGGGCTCCAGCCGGAAGGAGATGCCGTCCGGTTCCTGGGTGAGGACGGGACGCGACCACAGGTCCTCGTCACGGGTGGTGGCCCCGAGCATGAACGGGGCGCGGGCGGGCTGTGCCGTTCCCGCCAGTACTCCGGCGAAGAGTCGCGCCACGGGGTCGATCAGGCGTGGCTCCAGGTCGAAAAGCAGGACGCCGCAGAGCGCGGGGTCGACGGCGGCGCAGACCAGCACGCGGGCCAGCCGCAGTGCGAGACCGTCGGGTCCGCCGGGTACGGCGTCATCGGGGGTGTCGGCGTCGGTCGGCGCCTCGGTCGGCATGACGGCGGCTCAGGCGGTTTCGAAGAGGTCCTTGATGCGAGCCAGGTCGTCCGGCCCCCATTCGAAGGTCCCTCCGTGGGCGGTCTCCGGCCTGCGATGGCCGAGGGCCATCGGCAGCACCCGCAGCAGATGGCCGGGCCGCACCTCGTCCTCGCCGTCGAGGGCCGCGAGTGCGCGGGCCGCCAGCGTGGCCACGATCTCACCCCGCTGCCCAACGGCGTCGACCCGCTCGGCGGCCTCGGCGCACAACCGGACGACACCCTCCGGGACCCGGGTCCGGGCGATCCTGTCCCGGGCGGCGTCCAGACGGTCCCGGACGGCCTGGTCGTCCCGCTCCGCCTCGGCCAGCCAGGCCGACTCCGGTCGGCCCACCTCCTCCTCGAAGTCCAGCACGGTGCGGATCATGCGACGGCGGGCGTCGATGCCCAGCGGCACGGCGGTCGCCATGAGACCGAAGCGGTCCAGCAACTGCGGCCGCAGGCCGCCCTCTTCGGGATTCATGGTGCCCACCAGGCCGAAGGACAGATGCTTGGCGGTGGCGAGTCCTTCCCGCTGCACGGACAGCACGCCCGTCGAGACGACGTCCAGGATGATGTTGACGAGGTGGTCGTCCAGGAGGTTGACCTCGTCGATGTAGAGCAGCCCCTTCGCGTCCGCCTCCTCCAGCAGCCCGGGCTGGGGCAGCGCCTCCCCGCGCAGCAGCGCGTCCAGCTCCCAGCCGCCGATGACCCGGTCGTCCGTGGCGTTGATGGGGAGGGTGACGGGGAGTTCCGCGTGGGCCATGAGGGTGAAGGCCCGCACCAGGGTGGACTTGGCGGTCCCGCGTGCCCCGGCCATCAGGACGCCCCCGATCCGGGGGGCGACGTGGTTGAGTTCCAACGCCAGCTTCAGGTCGTCCTGTTCCACGACACGGCTGTAGGGAAGGATGTGCACAGCCCCCGTTGCGCGCATCACGAGGCGGATCCCTCCTCGCCTCTTCCTGACGGCGCGCCGGACGTGTGCCAGCGGAAGGTGATCTGCAACTGCGCCTCGGCCCCGCTCTTGACCAGCGCCGCCATCCCCGCGTCGACCTTGATGGACAGCTGCATCTCGATCTCGTCCGGCCGTGTGTCGTGCCCGAGTTCCCCGAACCTCCGCACCGCCTGCACGGCGCACCGGCGGGCCAGGTCCAGCCCGTCGGTGTAGGCGTCGCGAGCGACCTGGACGACGCGCCGCGCCGCGCCGTCCCTGATCTCCTCGTCGTCGTAGATCAGGTCCAGGCCCTCGAGGGCCGTGGCCGGGTGAGGCTCCGTCTCGACTTCGATGGGTATGGGGCCATCCGCTCCCGTCGGGACGGGCCCCACTAAGATCACCACACGCTCCCCCTTATTCGGAATTTTCCTGTCTGTACGGCAGGTTGCGGAGAGGGGTCCTTCCCTGGCGGACTGCGCCTTATGCGCAAGGGCTCATGCGGGTCGTCACGCGATCTGCGGCTCGAAGTCCCAGAAGGGCCGAACCCGCGAGCGGGCGGACACCGTGTGCACATGTTGCTCACCCAGTGTCGCGGCCAGGTCGGACAGCGCCTCCTCCTCGACTTTCTCCGCCTGCCGCCGGTCCCCCGCATCCCTGAGGTCCGCCGCCAGGGCCACACGGGCCGACAGGGTCAGGGGATGGGTTCGCCCAAGTGCCTCGGTGGCCCCCGCGACGGTGTTCCGGCTGAGTTCTACGGCTGCCTCCAGCTGGCCGAGAAGGTTGCGCAGGGCCGAGGCGTCGACGGCGCAGCCGAGCGTCCACGGATGGTGCTCACCCACGGCACTGGTCATGTCGGCCACGGCCTGCTCCAAGAGGGCGTGGGCCTGCTCCCGTTCGCCGACCCCGCGCAGGATCAACGCGTGGTTGGCCCGGGACCCGGCGATCAAGGGGTGGCAGGGGTGACCGTCGGTGTGCGCCATCTCGTAGCGGGCGACGACGGACTCGCTGAGTGCACGCGCCCTGTCCATGTCACCGTGAGCACGGGTGAGGAAACCCAGGCTGGTGGTGAAGATCAACGTCCACGGCTCCGTCTCGCCGAGTACCCGTTCGGCGCGCTCCACTACGCTGGCCAGCAGCGGCCCGGCCTGGCCCCGTTCTCCGCTGCGATACAGGCACAGGGCCAGGTTGTGCTCGGCGAGGAGCGTGTACGGCGCGTCGGGCCCCATGACGGCACGCAGCTCGCGCACGTTCTTGGTCTGGAGGGACAACGCGTCCGGATAGCGGCCCATGAGGCGCAGGTCGGTCGCGCACTGGATCTCCGAGAAGAGCGTCCAAGGATGACGTCCGCGTCCCCCCGCCGCTGTCAGCAGAGCGTCACGCGCCTCCATCGTCCGCCAGTTGTAGTCCAGGGCCTTCTCGTAGCGGCCGAGCAACCGCAGCGAAGCGGCCACGTTGTTCTGCGCGTTGAGGGTGCGCGCGTCCCTGTCTCCGAGAACGTCCCGGTAGGCGGCCAGGGTCCACAGGGAGACGAGGAGTGCCTCGTCATAGCGTGCGAGGCCCCGCAGGTCCGCGCCCAGGCCGCTGGCCGCGCGCAGGTGATCGAGATCGAGGGGACCGCGCTCCTCCCGCAGGTGATCGACCGCGGCCCGGTCAAGGGCTTCCGTACGGACGTAGTCACCGACCGCGCGCGTCAGGTTGGTGTAGTGGTGCGTCAGCTCCCAGATCCGTGGATGGGTGTCGCCGTACCAGTCCCGCCACGCCTTCATGGCACGCTCGCCGAGGGTGATCCCTGCCTCGTACTCACCCGAGAGGTACATGTAGCGCAGGCAGTTGAAGACCAGACGGTGAACCGCCGGGTCCTGACTGTCCAGGACCTCCGCGTACTTCAGGTGAGGAACGATCTCGGCGAAGGCCGGCCACTGGGCGGGGTCGGTCGGTCGGCGTGGGGCGGCGCCCGCCAGGGCACGGCGGACCACGTCGGCGAATTCACGGCGGTCCTGGTCCGGCATGTCGTTCTGGACGATCTGGTGCACCATGCGGTGCAGGTAGAAGGACTCGCCGGAGGATTCCGCGTCGTCGCCGACCGTATCGTGGGACTCGTCACGGATCACGGAGTACTGGCGCAGTTGGTTGACCGCCCGGTTCCATCGCAACGGGTCGTTGAGCAGCCCGGCCACCTGCTCGGGAATGTCCCTCGACAGTTCGTCCAGCGGCATCTCCCTGAGGAGGTGCACAGGGATGAGACCGGGCGCGAAGAACGTGCACAGACGCAGGAGGTCGACGGACTCCGGGACCGTGTCGCGCAGTTTGTTGAGCAGTATGGACCAGGCGGTCTGGAACGCCAGCGGAAAGTCCGCGGAGACCTTGACGACGTTCTGGTCGATGCCGCCTTCGAGGAGTTCGATGTACGCGCCGACCGTGAGGTCGGAGTCGTTGAGCCAGCCCGCCGTCTGGTCGAGCAGCAGGGGCAGGTCCTCCAGAGCATCGGCCAGTTGGTGGGCGTCAGCCTCCGTCAGCCGGGGCGCGCGGCGGCGGATGAACGCCACCGACTCCTCCCGCTCGTAGACCGGTACCTCCAGCATCCTGCTGTTGTACTCACCCCACTCCTGGTTGCGGGAGGTGATCAGCACATGGCCCGGACCGGTCGGCACCAGGTCCGAGATCTGGTCCGGCTCGTCCGCTCCGTCCAGGATCAGCAGCCAGCGTGCGTACCGATCGCCGCGGCGCAGCGAGTCCCGCACCGCGCGCAGCCGTTCGCCGTAGTCCGGCCGGGTGGACAGCCCCAGTTTCGGGGCGAGTTCGGCGAGGTTGCGGCGGTAGGTCACCCGTTTCTCCGCGTTCACCCACCACACCACGTCGTACTCGGAGCCGAACCGGTACACGTACTCCGCCGCGAGCTGGGTCTTGCCCACGCCGGGCATGCCGTACAGGGTGAGCACGCCCGCACCCGGCTCGGCGCTCTCGAGGCGGTGGTAGGCGTCGTTGAGGAACGACTCGCGTCCGGTGAACCGGGTGTTGCGACGGGGTACCCCGCCCCACACCTCGGGCGGGTCGGCCGGGAACCGGGGACCGCGCCGCTCGTTCTCGGCGGAGCGCGGCAGCGGGGCGGTGGGAAGGTCGAGTCTGTCCAGCAGACGTCGCTCCGCCTCGTCGGCGCCCATGTTGGTCAGCTCGACCGCGACGAGGGCGGCGGTGGCCGTGGGCAGGGAGACCGAGGTGGCCGAGGTGACCGAGACCGCGGCGAAACACGACGGGTCGGGCGCGACCACCTCGCGCAAGGCGGTGTTCCACTCCTCGTAGGTGCGGGGGCCCAGTTGGAAGTACCACTCGCTCACGACGATGAGGACCCGGCCCTCGGCGAGCTTCAGGTCCCGCAGGAGGTCCACGAGGGGCGTGTCCGCCGGGGCGTCCCATCGCAGGTACACCACGCGGTGGCCCCGTCGTTCCAGACGGTCTCCGATCCAGGCGGCCCAGGCCCTGTTGAACCCTGCGAAACTGATGGTGATGGTCTGTTTCGCGGCCCGCTTCCCGGCCGGTCCCGCCGACGCGCGAGCTCCAGACATGCAGCAGCCTCCCCGTACGCAGTACGCGATTGTAGAACCCGGACGCGGCGCACCGGGAGGCTTGTACAGGATTCCTGTCCGCGCCCGCAGTCCGCGTTTCTTTCCGCCAGCGCTAACGATCTGCTTCGGTGTCAGAAACTACGGATGCCCCGAGTAGACGTACCCTTCGTCTCCGTAACGCTGTACCCAGAGGTCACGGGCCGCAGTCACGTACGCGGCAGCGCGTGCGGCGTAGCCCTGGGGTACCGGCCGATCAGCCATCTGCGCGAACGTCTCAGCCATCTGGTCCACGAACCGGCGCCCTTGGCGG
This sequence comes from Streptomyces sp. NPDC057877, assembly GCF_042796855.1. NCBI lineage: Bacteria > Bacillati > Actinomycetota > Actinomycetes > Kitasatosporales > Streptomycetaceae > Streptomyces > Streptomyces sp. NPDC057877. Next base: position 113,797 of record NZ_JBHVMS010000013.1, on the reverse strand, counting down.
GTGAGGCACGCTGCCTCCGCGACCGTCGGCAACGCCGCCCTCACCTGCTCCCGGTAGCGGGCGTGTCGGCTCCAGGCGAATTCGCGCTGGACAGGCTGGGAGACGGTGAGCGCGCAGCGCTGGAAGAAGTCCGCGAGCGCCAGATGCGAGTACGTACCCTGCAGCAGGCCGTCGTAGTGACGGGGATCAGGGCGCCACGGCGCCCAGTACCGCTTCTCCTCACCCGCGTGGTGGAGCGCCACCGCCTCGTGGAGAGCCGCCAGCTTGGCGTGCTGAAGCTCGTGGACGATGGTCGCGGCGAAGGTCGCGGCGGTCGGTGGAGTGCTGGTGAGCACGGCGCCGAACGCCTCCCGGCGGGTGCCGCTGCAGCTTCCCCCGGTGCCCGCCTCGGAAGGCGACCGGGGCGGCGCCGACAGCGGGACCAGGCAGCGCAGCAGGGTCACGGCCTCGGTGACGCGGTGCTCACCCCCGGTCCCCAGCAGGTCCGCGGTGCCCTGCCAGGACTCCAGCCAGCGTTTGCGCTCGGCATCGTCGAGGGTGGTCGTGCCGCTGAGCCCGTCGTAGTGGGAACCGGGGGCCACCGAGCGGAACGGGTCGATGTCGTCGAGTTCCACGGGGGCGAACCCCGGCACCAGGGCCGGGAGTGTGTGGACGGGCGTCCACGCGGGAGCGGCCGACGAGGCTCCGGCACCGTGGCTCAGGTGCACGACGGCGTCAGCGGCCCCTCTCTGGCGGATGGTCAGACGACCGCCCCGGTGATCGACGACGACCGGGGTCTCCCCCGCCCCGGCCGTGCGGAACACCCCGAGGGAGGGCAGCATGAGCACGCCGTCGCGGGCCGTCAGCTCCGCCGTGAACGGTATCCCGGAGCGGGCGGCGACCGCGGCGACGAGCGCGCTGAAGTAGGCCAGTTCTCTCCGCAGCACGCGCGCGTCGCGGGACGTGCCCGTGCCCGCTCGCACGGCACGCAGGCAGCTGAGGGCCCACGCCCCCACCATCGGGTAGAAGAGGCGAGCGCGGGCGGGCGACAGGGGTGACCCTCCCGTCCGGTCCCCGTCGGGCGTGGAGTTCCCCGTGATCAGACCGCCCGCGGCCCGGTCCGCCTCCACCAGCAGCCCCCAGTCCTCCCGCAGCCGTCTCCGCGTCGCCGCGGAGCACACCTCCGGGTCCGCTTCCCCCACGGCGTCCAGGACCGCGCGCACGAGGAGCAGGCGACGGACGTGCTGGTCGTGCACCAGGAGAGCGAGGGTGTGCTCGCCGCCTTCGGTGCGGCCCAGTTCGTCCAGGGCTTCGTCCGGAACCACCGTCGTGATCACGGCGTGCCTCCTTCATACGTCCGTACGTCGTCCAGGGCGGTCACCGGGAGACCGGCCGCGCCGAGCCGCTGCGCCACATGCCGGATGAAGCGTTGCAGGTCGGCGCAGTAGACGGACGGGTTGGCGAAGCCGTGACCGGCCCGGTAGCGGTGGGCGTAGTGGCCGCCGCCGCAGACGCCGAGCAGCGGGCAGGCCCGGCAGCTCGCGGCGAGCGCGGCGGCGCCCGCCTGCCGGGCGCGGACGCCCGGGTGCCGCAACGTTTCGTCGAAGTCGTGCCGGAAGACGTCGAGGCCCGTCTCCGCCGCCCCTTCGTAGCAGGACTTCAGGGAGTCCACCTGCTCGATCGTGCCGTCCGTCTCGACGACCACCGCGTCGAAGGGCGCGAGCCCCAGGGACTCCGTCGCGGCGGGCAGCCCCAGCAGCAAGGCCACGGACTCCTCGAAGAGACGGACGCGGGTCTCCCGTCTTCCGGCTCCCCACCAGCGGTCGAAGAGGGCGCACAGCCAGTCTCCGTACGGGGTCCGGCTGTTCCCTCCGGCGTACGGCGCACCCGTGCCGCTCGGGTCCGGTACGGCGTCCGCCGGGCCGGACGTCCGCAGATGGGGCGGCGGGGCCGACCAGTTGCCGTGCGGCAGCAGGAGGTCCAGCGTGGGCGGGCGCAGCGTGAGCAGGGACTCGTACGTCTCCACCGGGTCCGTCGTCGGATCCACGACCGTGAGGATGCCCGCGTACACCTGGGGTCCGTGATCCGCGAGGAGACGTGCCCCGCGCTCGGCCGCCTGCCAGGACGGGCGCCCGGCGTGATCGACACGGAGGGCGTTGTGGGCGGCCGTGCCTCCGTCCAGGCTGATGCCGACGCGGACGCCGTGCCGGGCCAGGGTGTCGAGCGTGCGTCCGGTGAGCAGGGTGGCGTTGGTCTGGATGACGGGGTGGACGGCGCAGACCTCGGGGACGCGGTCCCGCACGAGGCCGGTGAAGCGGACGAGGGTCTCCGTCCCCGCCAGCAGGGGCTCGCCTCCGTGCAGCACGACGGAGACCGCGGGCAGTTGGTGCACGGCCGCGTGCTCCGCGATGCGGAACGCCGTGCGGTCCAGCACACGGTCCGGTGTGGCGGCGGGGCGTTGGCGCCAGCCCTGGTCGGGGCCTTCGTAGAGGTAGCAGTAGCGGCAGGCGAGGTTGCAGCGGCCGTGCATCTTGACGATGAACTGCCGGAAGGGAACGACTCGCCGACTCGACACCGCGGAGGTTCTACGGCGAGACGACACTCCGGCACCCCCAAGACGCGGCCCTCCGGCCGCTCCGTGGCCCCCCTGCCCGTCCGGGACGGCATTCCCGTACGGGAGCGTGGTGCAAACCGCTTCCGCCGAACCCGCATGCTGCCTGCGCGTGACCTGCCGCGACGGAGAGGGCGACGGGAGCCACGCCGCGCCCGCTGTCTCCCTCTCTGCCGAGCCGCCCCGGCTGTCCGCCTGCTCAGCCGTTCCGCCCCGGCTGTCTCCCACGCTGCCGAGCCGCCCCGGCTGTCTGCCTACTCAGCCGAGCCGCCCCCGCTGTCTCCCACGCTGCCGTTCCGTCCCGGCTGTCTCCCACGCTGCCGTTCCGCCCCAGCTGTCTCCCCACGCTGCCGAGCCGCCCCAGCTGTCTCCCCACTCTGCCAAGCCGTCAGAACGCGTTGTTGAATCCCCAGAGCATTTCGTTCGGCCGCATGGCCCGCTCCCTCAGGTCGGCCAGCACCTCGCCCAGCACCGGATGTCGAAGCGTCCTCAGCTCCTCCAGGTCCAGGGCCAGCAGGTCCGGCAGTTCTTCCTGCTGTCCGGTCGTCTCCGCGCCGTCCGAGTCGGCCACGGCCTCCGCCCCAGCGGTGACGCCTTCGCCCCCGGTAACGTCGTCCCTACCACCTGTCTCGCCCCGCATGCCCATCCTTCCGACCACCTTCCGGCGAGCCGGTCACTCCAGCTCCGCCAGCCGCTGCGCTGTCTGCCGGGCACTCGGCTCACCCGTGTCGACGTGGTCCTCGGGCAGCCTTTCCCACTCCGTGCGGGCGGCCCGGTACGCGTCGCGTGCGGCACGCGGACGGGAAGCCGCCTGATAAGAGATACCCCGCCCATGGTGCGCCTGCGCACACAGTCGCACGGCTTCCTGTCGCCGCCCTTCCGTCTCCGGCGCGTCCTCCGCGGCCCGGGCGGCGGCGACCGCCCTTCTGAACGCGTCGATCGCCGCGTCCAGACGCGGTGCCCGGCCCAGACTCTCGTACGCCTCCAGGCGGACCTGGCCGAGTTCCAGCCAACAGCGCGCGGCCGACATCGCGTCCGTGGCCCCGGCGGCCCCGAGCCCGAAGAGATGCTCCGCCTCCCGCAGGTCCACACGGTCGCCCCGGATGCGGTACCGCAGCATCAGGGCACGGCCGAGCAACAGGAGCCGGTGGGCGAGTGCCCCGCTGTCCAGCGCGGTCTCCGCACGGCAGTCGCGCAACACCCGGATCGTCCGGGAGACCAAGTCCCCAGCCGGGGCACCGCCGTGCGCCGACGCCCTGAGCAGCAGGGCCCCACCCCACTCGGCCAGTACGTCCGCGTGGTCGAGGGCGTCGCGGGGCACCTTGCGCGCGGCTTGCCCGAAGCGGTCGGCGGCCTCTTCCAGGTCCCGCGGATCACGTGACTCCGCGTACCGCGCGAGGGCGACATGTCCGGCCCGCACCAGGAGCGGGGCCCGCTGCCCCTGCTCATGAGCGTGCTCCAGTGCCTCGTCGAGCCGGGTCCGCGCCACGCCGAGCCCTTCGCCCGACCTCAGCAGCGCGTCGACGAGATCGAGGACGATCCGGACGCCTTCCCGGGACCGGCCGGTGGTGGGAGCGGAGGCGTACGTCGCCCGGTGCCGTGCCAGCGCGTGGTCCAGCAGGATCGCGGCCCGTGCCGCGTGATGACGACCCTGCTCGGGGTCGGTCGTGGCCCTCGACAGACGCAGGAGGACGCGCCCGTGGGCCAACGGCAGCTCCGGCGGGCGCAGCCGCGGATCCGGCCAGGCGTCGGCGAACGCCTCCAGCATGCCGATCGCGCTCTGGAGCAAGGCGACGTCACCGCCCAGACGCCACTGCTCCTCCAGAGTGCGCACCCGCTCCAGAGCGAACCGCAGGGCGTCCTCGGTGTGCAGGGCAGGTGCCGCGCAGGCCAGGGCGTATTCCTGGTCGGCGCGACGCAACAGGTCAAGGGCTTCCCCGCGGCTGCCGCCGCGCTCGTGGTCCGCCGCGGAAGCCACCAGCACCCGCGCCAGCACCGCCCGTTCCCGCACGGCACGGGGATGTGCGACGGCACGCCCGGCCGCTTCCTCCGCCTCCCGCAACAGACCGGCGCCGCCCTGGACCTCCCACAGGCGCAGCAGGCACTCGGCGTGCGCGGCCCACACACCGGAGCTGACGGCGGCGGACCGGCGGTGCCCCGTGGCCGCGCGCAACAACTGCACCGCGTCCATGAGGTCCTGCACCATGCCGTCCGCCTCGAACTGGGCCACGAGGTAACGCGCTTGGGCCACGGTGGTGTGAAGGGGACGCTCGTCGGTTCGCGTCATCGTCCTGCGTCCCCCGTGCGGTTCCGGTGACGGTACGGAGCCTTCCTGTGCGCGTGCGGCCGCGCGCAGGGTATGAGCGGTGCACCGCTTGCCGCGTACTCAGCCGCCCTGGTCGTCCCTCGGGTCCGACGCCGCGCCCTCCTTGGGGACGGGGTGCGCGACGCCTCACTGGCCGACCAGGACGGGGCGCCGGTCCCGAGCACTGAGCTGAACACCTGGGTCATCACGTCACCTGCCCGAGCGCTCAGTTCCGGCACGGACGGGCGCGACGGTCTCCAGGGCGGGCAACCGGATCGCGCCGAGGCGTCGTTCACCGGCGCGCCGGTGAACGGGCCACCACTCGCCGGACTCGCTCATAGCCTCGTCCTCGCCGTCACTCGTGCACCAGATCAGCCACCTTCGTCCACCGGGTTCGCGCCACCGGCCACGCCACGCATCAAGCTATCGACCGGCCAGGAGCACCACCAGAGGCTCTGACAGGGCTCGTCTCCCGCTCGACGCGTCCTGGAGGGCTGCCCGGAGCACACTCCTGGAGGCACGGGATTCCTCCACGAGATACCCGACGTGGACACGGAGAATGCGCGCGGCTGCCACCTGGCCGAGGGCGCACCACACATCACGGGCGCTTCGGCAAGGGATCAGTGCGCCCCCATAGCGGCTTGATACGACTGTCCATGATTGATTAGCCTGCTTATATATTGACGGAATCAATGTACGAGGGTGGGTCGATACGGTGACCTCCATGCGCGATCAACAACCCGGCCCCGGCCACCCGGAGCGCCGACTGAGCACCAAAGAGGCCGCCGAACTGCTCGGCGTGAAGCCCGCGACCCTCTACGCGTACGTCAGCCGCGGCCAGCTCAGCAGCAGACGCGCGACCGGCGGCCGGGGCAGCACGTTCGACGCCGGGGAGGTCGAGGCGCTGGCCCGGCGCAACAGGCGGGAGGGCGGCGCCAGTACGGGCGGCTCGGGCGGTGAACTCGCGGTGCGTACCCGTATCACCCTCATCGAGAAGGACCGGTACTACTTCCGGGGGGTCGACGCGGTCGAACTCGCCGCCCGGCACTCCTACGAGGAGATCGCCGAGTGGCTGTGGACCGGCAGCCTGCGCCCCGGTGTCACCTTCACCGCGCCCGGGGCCGTCATCGACGCCGCCCGCCGCGCGGTCGACGCGCTGCCCGAACACACCGCCCCCACCGACCGGTTGAGGGTCGCCGCGATCGCCGCCGCAGCCGCCGACCCGCTGCGCTTCGACCTGTCCGAGGAGGCCGTGCTCGGCACCGCGCGCACCCTCATCCCCACACTCGTCGCGGCGCTGCCGCCGGTACGGCTCACCCACCGCGACCAGGGCCCGCTGGCCCCCCGTCTGTGGGGACGGCTCAGCGGGCGCACGGCCGACGAGGCGTCCCTGCGCGTCCTGGACACCGCGCTGGGCCTGCTCGTCGACCACGATCTGGCCGCCTCGACGCTCGCGGTACGCGTCGCGGCGTCGGCCCGCGCCCACGCCTACGCGGCCGTCTCCGCCGGGCTCGGCGTGCTCGAGGGCCCGCTGCACGGCGCGGCCAGCGGACTGGCCCACCGGATGCTGCTCGACGTGCTCGACCAGGGCGACGCGGCACCGGTGATCGCCGAGGAGTTGCGGGCGGGGCGGCGCATCCCGGGACTCGGCCACCGGCTCTATCCGGGCGAGGACCCACGCGCGCGTGCCCTGTTCGCCCTGCTGGACGACCTCCCCCACGCCGCGCCCGCGCTCGCCGCGGCCCGCGACATCGAGGCCACCGCGGCCCGCCACACCCCGCTGCACGCCAACGTGGACCTGGCGCTCGCCGTCCTCACCGCCTCCTGCGGCATGCCCGCCACGGCAGGCGAGACGATCTTCGCCGTGGCGCGCACCGCGGGCTGGATCGCCCACGCCCTGGAGGAGTACGGGGAGCGCCCCCTGCGGATGCGTCCGAGCGGGCAGTACGTCGGTCCTCGGCCGCCCCAGCCGCTGCCCCCGATCGAGCCGGAGGCAGACCGGGCCTGAACTGGACAGGAGTGGGAAACCCGGACCGGGACACAAGGACACCGGAAGTCACTCCCGATCAACTCAGGTTAGGCTCACCTCTGTGAGTACGTGCGCGACCGTCTCCCGCGACCTAGACGAGCCCGTTTCCGGCACCGCGGCCACGGCGACCACCTGGTTGCTGCTGGAGCAGCCCGGCCCGTGGGGCCCGCGCGCGCTGACCTCCAGCCACCTGGACCCCGCCCTCGGCCGGGCCCTGGAGGCGGCGGCCAAGGGCACGGGAGTACGGGTCGCGCTCATCCGCCGCCCCGGACGGCACGCCGACTCCGGCACCCCGGCGGAGCGCCAGGTGTACGCGGCGCACACGGTGCCGGGCAACGTCTGGCTGCACTCGGCCACCACCTCCGACCCGGGCGACCTGCTCGACCTCGACTTCACCGCCCTCGGCGAGGGCGACCACCGCACCTTCGGCCGGGCCCTGCGGGGCCGCCCCCACACGGGCGACCCGCTCGCGCTCGTCTGCACCAACGGCAAGCGCGACCGCTGCTGCGCCCTGCTCGGCCGCCCGCTGGCCGCCGAACTCGCCGCGTCCGAGGTGCGGGGCGTCTGGGAGGTCACTCACCTGGGCGGACACCGCTTCGCGCCGACGGTGCTGGTCCTGCCGTACGGATACGCCTACGGCCGCGCGGAGGCGCACACCGTCAAGGCGGTCCTGCACGGCGTGCGGGAGGGCCGGATCGTCGTGGAGGGGTGCCGCGGCAGCTCCGCGTGGGAGCGGCCCGGCCAGGCGGCCGAGCTGGCGGTGCGCACGGCGACGGGCGAGTACGCGGCGGGCGTCCTGAGCGTCGTACGGACGGAGGACGCCGTACGGACGGAGGACGCCGTACGGACCGACGGCGCGGCACCTCGCTGGGAGGTGACCGTGGCGCACGTCGACGGGCGCCGCTGGCGCGTCCTGATCGCCCAGGGCGCGTCCCTGCCGCCCCGGCCCGAGAGCTGCGGCACGGCGGTGCTGGGCTCACCCGCGCGGATGGACGTGGTGGCGGTCCGCGAGCTGGCGACGGCGGCGCTGGCGAGCTGAGGGTCCGGAGCTGGCACTGATGACACGCGCGAGCTGAGGGTCCGGAGCTGGCACTGATGACACGCGCGAGCTGAGGGTCCGGAGCTGGCACTGGTGACACGCGCGAGCTGACCGTCGCGGCGTTGAGACCGGGCCGCGCTCGCGAGCTGACCGCCGCGGTGCGGAACCCCTCGTTCAGGATCCGCGCCACATCCTCTTCGACCGCGCGCCTCCAGCACGTACCGTCATGGCCATGAGCCGCACCACCCCCGTACGCCGCCTGCGCCTCGGTCTGCCCCGCCGGGTGTTCTCGCAGGTGCTGCTGATGCAGGTGGCGATCGCCGCGGGAGTCGCGGTGCTCGCGACCGGGCTGTTCCTCGCGCCCCTCAGTGACCAGCTGGACGACCAGGCGATGCGCCGGGCCCTGGCGATCGCCCAGACCACCGCGGCCCAGCCACGGCTCGCCGAGGAGGTCACGAGCACCCCGCCGACGGCAGACGGGCCGGTGCAGCGGGAGGCGGAGCGGATCCGGGAGGCCACGCGGGCGGAGTACGTCGTCGTGATGGACGCGCGGGGCGTGCGCTGGTCGCACACCGAGCCCGCGCAGATCGGCGGACACGTCTCGACCGACCCCAGCCAGGCGCTGGCCGGGCGGGAGGTCATGCAGATCGACGAGGGCACCCTCGGCCGCACCGCGCGCGGCAAGGTCCCGCTGCGCGACGGGGACGGCGACATCGTCGGCGCGGTCTCGGTCGGCATCGCGTACGACAGCGTGCGCGCCCGGCTGATCCACGCGATTCCCGAGCTGCTGGCGTACGCGGGGGGCGCACTGGCGGTCGGCGCGCTGGCCGCCTGGCTCATCGCGCGCCGGGTCCAGCGGCAGACCCATGACCTGGCCTTCTCGGACATCGCGGGGCTGCTCGCGGAGCGCGAGGCGATGCTGCACGGCATCCGCGAGGGCGTCGTGGCCCTGGACCGCGGCGGCAGGATCCGGCTCCTGAACGACGAGGCGCAGCGCCTGCTGAGCCTCGGCGAGGAGTCCGTGGGCCGCTCCCCGGACGAGGCGCTCGGCGCGGGCCGCACCGCCGACGTGCTGGCCGGGCGGGTGACCGGCACCGATCTGCTCACCGTCCGCGGCCAGCGCGTCCTGGTCACCAACCGCATGCCGACCGACGACGGGGGCGCGGTCGCCACGCTGCGCGACCGTACCGAGCTGGAGCAGCTCGGCCGGGAGCTGGACTCGACGCGCGGCCTGATCGACGCCCTGCGCGCCCAGGACCACGAGCACGCCAACCGGATGCACACCCTCCTCGGGCTGCTGGAGCTGGAGATGTACGACGACGCCGCCGCGTTCGTCGGGGAGGTGGTCGGCGAGCACCGGGCCACGGCGGAGGAGGTCGCCGAGCGGATCGGCGATCCGCTGCTCGCCGCGCTGCTGGTGGGCAAGGCCACCGTCGCCGCCGAGCGCGGGGTCGCGCTGCGCGTGTCGGACCGCACCCGGCTCCCGGACCGGCTGGTCGATCCCAGAGGGCTGGTCACGATCGTCGGGAACCTGGTGGACAACGCCCTCGACGCCGTGGCGGGCACGCCGCACGCGCGCGTGGAGGCCGAGTTGTGCACCGAGGGTCGTACGGCCGTGCTCACCGTGCGGGACACGGGGCCCGGAATCCCGGCCGCGCAGCGTGAGTTGATCTTCACGGAGGGCTGGTCCACCAAGCAGTCGCCCGCGCACCGGGAGCGCGGCATCGGGCTGTCGCTGGTCCGCAGGCTCGCCGAGCGGCAGGGCGGCAGCGCGACGGTGGGTGAGGCGGCGGGCGGCGGCGCCGAGTTCACGGTCGTACTGCCGGAAGCCCTGGCCGAACCGGAACCCGCGCTCGCCCTTCCGTCGACGGGGCGGGCCGCAGCTGAGGAGGGGGCGGGATGATCGAGGTCCTGGTCGTGGACGACGACCTCAGGGTCGCGCGGGTCAATGCCGCGTACGTCGAGAAGGTTCCCGGCTTCCATGTCGCCGGGGAGGCGCACAGCGCGGCCGAGGCGCTGCTGCGGCTGGCGGAACTACCCCGGGTGGACCTGGTCCTCATGGACCACTACCTGCCCGACGACACCGGCCTCACGGTGGTCCAGGAGATGCGTCGGCGCGGCCACCAGACCGACGTGATCATGGTGACGGCGGCCCGGGACGTGGCGACCGTACAGGCGGCGATGCGGTACGGGGCGCTCCAGTACCTGGTCAAGCCGTTCGCGTTCGCCGGTCTGCGCGCCAAGCTGGAGGCGTACGCACAGTTGCGGCGGGCCCTCGACGGCGGCGGCGAGGCCGAGCAGGCCGAGGTGGACCGCATCTTCGGCGCCCTGGCCGCCCCGACCGAGCCCGGCCTGCCCAAGGGCCACTCCCCCACCACCGCCGAACTCGTCCGCCAGTCCCTGATGAACGCCGAGGGCCCGCTGTCCGCCCAGGAGATCGCCGAACGCACGGGGGTGAGCCGCCAGACCGCCCAGCGCTACCTGAAGCTCCTGGAGCGCACCGGACGGGCCACACTGACCCTGAAGTACGGCGACGCGGGCCGCCCGGAACACCGTTACGTGTGGGCGACCCGCGCCTGAGGACACGGCCCATGGGGGCGGGGGGAAGGAACCGTGCCCTCCTCCCCTACGGATCCCGGGCCGCCGTGTCTCGCCGTCCCGACGGATCTCCACCGACTTTTCCTACGGCTCCCAGGCCGCCCGCGTGCCACCGGGCCCGTCTGCCGCCCGCACCGCTACGCCGCCCCCGCCCCCGTCAGCGACCGCACCTCGGTCTCCGCGTGCTTGGCCTCGTCGGGTCCTTCCGGCGAGGTGACCGTGCCGAGCCAGCCCGCGACGAAGCCCAGGGGGATGGAGACCAGCCCGGGGTTCTGCAGGGGGAAGTACTGGAAGTCCACGCCCGGGAACAGCGAGTCGGGGCTGCCCGACACCACCGGCGACAGGACGACGAGCAGCACGGCCGGGACCAGCCCGCCGTAGACCGCCCATACGGCGCCTCGTGTGGTGAAGCCGCGCCAGAACAGTGAGTAGAGCAGCACCGGCAGATTGGCGGACGCGGCGACGGCGAAGGCGAGCCCGACCAGGAACGCCACGTTCAGGTCGCGGGCGAGGAGGCCGAGGGCGATGGCGACGACGCCGATGCCGACCGCGGCGACACGGGCCACGGCGACCTCGCCGCGGGGCTCGGTCCGGCGGCGCCGCAGCGACGCGTACAGATCGTGGGCGACGGAGGCGGAGGAGGCGAGCGTGATCCCGGCGACGACCGCGAGGATGGTGGCGAAGGCGACGGCGGCGACCACCGCGAAGAGAACCGTTCCTCCGGTGGAATCCGCACCGCCGCCGAGGTCGAGCGCCAGCAGCGGAACGGCCGTGTTCCCGGCCGCGTTGGAGCCGCGCACGGCGTCCGGTCCGACGATCGCGGCGGCGCCGAAGCCGAGGACGATCGTCATCAGATAGAAGCCGCCGATCAGCCCGATCGCCCAGACCACCGAACGCCGCGCGGCCCGCGCGGTCGGCACGGTGTAGAACCGGGACAGGATGTGCGGCAGTCCGGCGGTGCCCAGGACCAGCGCGAGTCCGAGGCTGATGAAGTCGAAGCGGGCGGTCCAGTCCCCGCCGTACTTCAGCCCGGGGGCCAGAAACGCCGAGCCGTGCCCGCTGCGCTCCGCCGCCGTGGTGAGGAGCCGGTTGAAGTCGCCGTGGAACCGCGCCAGGACGAGCACCGTGAGCGCGATGGTGCCGCCGATCAGCAGGACCGCCTTCACGATCTGAATCCAGGTGGTGGCCCGCATCCCTCCCCACGACACATAGATCACCATCAGCGCGCCGACGCCGATCACGGTCCACGCCCGCGCCGCTTCGCCGCTCCCGCCCAGCAGCAGCGCGACCAGGCTGCCCGCGCCGACCATCTGCGCCACCAGATACAGAACGGACACGGTGACCGAGGAAGTTCCCGCCGCGATCCGCACCGGCCGCTCACGCATCCGCGCGGCGACGACGTCGGCCAGGGTGAACCGGCCGCAGTTGCGCACCAGTTCGGCGACCAGGAACAACACCAGCAGCCAGGCCACCAGGAAGCCCACCGAGTACAGCATCCCGTCGTAGCCGTAGAGGGCGATGAGCCCGGAGATGCCCAGGAAGGATGCGGCGGACATGTAGTCGCCCGCGATGGCAAAACCATTCTCCATCGGGGTGAAGAGGCGTCCCCCGGCGTAGAACTCCTCCGCCGAACCGTGCCGGTCGCGGCTCACCCAGGTGGTGATGCCCAGGGTGACGGCGACGAACACGCTGAACAGCAGCAGCGCCAGCGCCTGGTGATCGCCCGTCACATCGCACCGCCGCGGGCGCCGCGGGTCAGTTCCTGGGTGTCCCAGCGCAGTTCGAGCGCGGCCCGGTCCCGGCGCAGCCGGGCGTGGCGGGCGTAGGCCCAGGTCAGCAGGAAGGTGGTGAGGAACTGGCCGAGCCCCGCCAGCATCGCCACGTTCACCGCGCCGACCACGGGCCGGGCCATGAGGCCGGGTGCGGTGGTGGCGGTCACGACGTAGACGATGTACCAGACGAAGAACCCGGCGACCGCGGGCACCACGAACCGCCGGTACCGGCTGCGTACCTCCTGGAAGGCCGCGCTGCGCTGCACCTCGAGGTAGACATCCGCCGCGGCGACGGCTTCCCGCGCGCCATCGCCGCGGGCGGGCGGCACGGACGCGGCCGGTACGCGCGCCCCGCCCGCCTCGCCCCAGCCGGAGGCGAGCGCGTCATACCAGGGATCGCCGTACCTAGCGTTACTTGAGTGCATGCCCAAGCATGGACAGACCGGGAAGATCCCCGACTCTTCTTCCCTGGGCTCTCACTCCATCAGGTGACGGAGAGTGGGGGCGCCCCCGCGCGGCGGCTACGCGTCGATGCGCGACCGGTCCAGCGTCGCCGCCGAGTTGGAGATGAACTCCTTGCGCGGGGCGACCTCGTTGCCCATCAGCAGGTCGAAGACGCCCTCGGCGGCCTCGAGGTCGGAGAGGTTGATCCGGCGCAGGGTGCGGTGGCGGGGGTCCATCGTGGTCTCGGCCAGCTGGTCGGCGTCCATCTCGCCGAGGCCCTTGTAGCGCTGGATCGAGTCCTTGTAGCGGATGCCCTTGCTCTGGAACTCCATGAGCTTGTCGCGCAGCTCGCGGTCGGAGTACGTGTAGACGTACTTGTCCTGGCCCTTCTTGGGCTGGATGATCTCGATCCGGTGCAGCGGCGGCACCGCGGCGAACACCCGGCCGGACTCGACCATGGGCCGCATGTAGCGGTGGAACAGGGTCAGCAGCAGGGTGCGGATGTGGGAGCCGTCCACATCGGCGTCGGTCATCATGATGATCTTGCCGTAGCGGGCCGTGTCGATGTCGAAGGTGCGGCCCGAGCCCGCTCCTATGACCTGGATGATCGCGCCGCACTCGGCGTTCTTGAGCATGTCGGTCACGGACGACTTCTGGACGTTGAGGATCTTGCCCCGGATCGGCAGCAGCGCCTGGAACTCGGAGTTCCGGGCCAGCTTGGCGGTGCCGAGCGCGGAGTCTCCCTCGACGATGAACAGCTCGCTGCGCTCGACGTCGTCACTGCGGCAGTCGGCGAGCTTCGCGGGCAGCGAGGAGGACTCCAGGGCCGTCTTGCGGCGCTGCGCGTCCTTGTGCTGACGGGCGGCGATGCGCGTCCGGGCGGCCGCGACCACCTTCTCCATGACCACGCGGGCCTGTTGGGCGGCGTCCCGCTTGGTGGCCGTCAGGAAGTCCTTCAGCTCCTTGGAGACCACGTTGTTCACGATCCGGCGGGCCGCCGAGGTGCCGAGCACCTCCTTGGTCTGCCCCTCGAACTGCGGCTCGGCGAGACGGACGGTGACGACCGCGGTGAGGCCCTCCAGGGCGTCGTCCTTGACGACGTCGTCCTCGGCGACGCGCAGCATCTTCTTGGCGCGCAGCACCTCGTTCATCGTCTTGGCGACGGCCTGCTCGAAACCGGCCACATGGGTGCCGCCCTTGGGCGTGGCGATGATGTTGACGAAGGACCTGACCGTCGACTCGTAGCCGGTCCCCCAGCGCAGCGCCACGTCGACGCCCAGCTCGCGCGTGACCTCGGTGGGCGTCATCTGGCCGTGCTCGTCGAGGACGGGGACGGTCTCCTTGAAGGTGCCCTGGCCGGAGAAGCGGAGGACGTCGCAGACCGCCTTGTCGCTGGCCAGGTACTCGCAGAACTCGCTGATGCCGCCGTCGAAGCGGAAGGACTCCTCGCCCTTGCTGCCGCCCTCGCCGAGGCCGTACTCGTCGCGGACGACGATAGTGAGGCCGGGGACGAGGAAGGCGGTCTGGCGGGCGCGCTGGTGGAGGTTCTCCAGGGAGAGCCTGGCGTCCTTGAGGAAGATCTGGCGGTCGGCCCAGTACCGCACGCGCGTGCCGGTGCGGGTCCTGGGGATCTTCTTGGCCTTGCGCAGACCGCTCGTGGCCTCGAACTTCGCGTCCGGCCCCAGCGCGGCGAAGGCGCCGGGCACACCGCGCCGGAAGCTGATCGCGTGGGTGTGGCCGCCGCGGTCGACCTCGACGTCCAACCGGGCGGAGAGGGCGTTGACCACGGAGGCGCCGACGCCGTGCAGGCCGCCGGAGGCGGCGTAGGAGCCGCCGCCGAACTTGCCGCCCGCGTGCAGCTTGGTCATGACGACCTCGACGCCGGAGAGGCCGGTCTTGGGCTCGACGTCGACCGGGATGCCCCGGCCGTTGTCCCGGACCTCCACCGAGCCGTCGTCGTGGAGGATGACCTCGATGTGGTCGCAGTAGCCACCCAGGGCCTCGTCGACGGAGTTGTCGATGATCTCCCAGAGGCAGTGCATCAGGCCTCGACTGTCGGTCGAGCCGATGTACATGCCCGGGCGCTTGCGGACGGCCTCCAGCCCCTCGAGGACGAGCAGGTGCCGCGCGGTGTAGTTGGAACCGTCCCGGTCTGCTCCTGCCAGCAGCGCTGTGGACGGCACGGACGTTTCGGCGGTCACGCGGTTCGCTCCTCGCTGAATTTCAGGTGAGGCCCTGATGGGTAAGGGCCCGGCTTCGGTCGCCGCTCTGAGGGTACCGAGGCCTGGTAGAGCCGTTGTAACGCCACCCTCGTCTGCGGTTTCAGCCTAGACCAACGTCGCATGCTTGTTCGATCCCTCGATGGGGTGAAGTACATATCACGTTCCCTTCGGGGCATGAACCATTTAGGCTCCGGGCACGTCCTCATGAACAAACCGGCAACCCGGCCGGGAGGACCGAATCATGACCGACAGCGCGAAACCGTAAGACACACAGACACGTAATACGGCACATTCGCCGCCAACCGGCAGCAGACGGCCGGCCTCGGAAAGATTTTTCGAGGAAAAGCCCCGAGCGGGAACGTTTTGGGCCTGGTTGGATGTTGACCCTGGTACGACAGCTCGTCGAGCTAGAGAAGAGGCGACGTGACTACTGTTCTGACCCCCGCGAGCCCGCTGACGGCCGCTGATCGCTGCGACCGCTGCGGCGCCCAGGCATACCTGCGCGTCGTCCTGCTCAGCGGCGGAGAACTGCTCTTCTGCGCCCACCACGGCCGCAAGTTCGAGCCGGAACTCAAGAAGATCGCCGCTGAGATACAGGACGAGACGGAGCGGCTGACGACCGCCCCGGCCTCCGCTTCTGAAGAAGAGCGCTGACACCTCGGATCCACGACGAGCCGATCCGGCACAGGCCGGTGTTCGGGCGGTCCCCCGCCTCAGGGGGGCCGCCCGCGCTCGTGGATCCCTCCTTACGCCCCGCCGCGCGGCGCCCTCGCCGCGGTGTCCCACCCGAGCTTCGTCAGCATGTCGGACACCCTGGTGTAGACCCCGGGACTCCCGGACCGCCCGCAGCCGCTCCCCCAGGACACGATCCCGACCAGTCGCCCCTGTGCGACCAGCGGCCCTCCGCTGTCCCCCTGGCAGGCGTCCCGCCCGCCCAGCACCTCACCGGCGCACAGCATGCTGTCCGCCCGGTACTCCCCCTCGCCGCCGCCCGGATACGCACGCTCGCACAGGGCGTCGGACAGCACATGCAGTCGCGCGCCCCGTAGCCCGTTGGCGTAGTCCCCGGAGCCGCTGGCGTCCCCCCAGCCGTAGACCATGGCCGCCGTGCCGGGCTCGTAGGCGGGGTCGCCCGCGGGCGCCATGGTGATGACCGCGTTCCGCGGCAGCGACTCGGCGAGGGTGAGCACCGCGAAGTCCCCGGCGTTGCTGTCCCGGTCGTAGGCCGGGTTCACCCAGGTGTCCCGGACGGCTATCTCCTGCCCCTCCTGGGTCCGCAGGTCCGTGCGCCCCGCGATGACCTTGAGGTCGGTCACCCGCTCCACGGGCCCGCTCAGAACCTCCTCGTCCAGACAGTGGGCCGCCGTGATCACGGTGGTCGGGCCGACCGCCACACCGTCGCAGAACTGCCCCGCCCGCGTACCCCCGAACCGGTCACGGCTGGCCAGGGCCACCGTCCAAGGGCTCTGGGAGACATCGACGGGGAATCCGCCGACGACGATGTTGTCGGCCGCCGCAGGGGCCGTGGAGGCCAGTGGCAGCACGGCTGTCGCAGCGGCCAGGACCAGCGGCCGGGACAGGGCCCGGACAAATGACCGACGCATGCAATCTCCTCACTCCGGGGTGGTCATGGGACACCCAGAGTGATTCACCGGGCACGGCCCCGCACCCGCGCGGGCCAGTGGCGGGTCCGCCGCCCGGGACGGGAAGCTCGCCTCCCGGCACGCGAAAGGCCCGGCTCCCGCCCGGGGACGGGGAAGCCCGCCTCCCGGCACGCGAAAGGCCCGGCTCCCGCTCGGGGAACCGGGCCTTCCGCGTCGTACGGCGCGGTCTCGTCGAGGCAGTCGCGCTTTAGTCGAGGTAGTCGCGCAGCACCTGGGAGCGGGACGGGTGGCGCAGCTTCGACATGGTCTTGGACTCGATCTGGCGGATGCGCTCGCGCGTGACGCCGTAGACCTTGCCGATCTCGTCGAGGGTCTTCGGCTGACCGTCGGTGAGACCGAAGCGCATGGAGACGACGCCCGCCTCGCGCTCCGAGAGGGTGTCCAGGACCGAGTGCAGCTGCTCCTGGAGGAGCGTGAAGCTGACCGCGTCGGCCGGGACGACGGCCTCGGAGTCCTCGATGAGGTCACCGAACTCGCTGTCGCCGTCCTCGCCGAGCGGGGTGTGCAGCGAGATGGGCTCGCGGCCGTACTTCTGGACCTCGATGACCTTCTCGGGGGTCATGTCGAGTTCCTTGGCCAGCTCCTCCGGGGTGGGCTCGCGACCCAGGTCCTGGAGCATCTGGCGCTGCACGCGCGCGAGCTTGTTGATGACCTCGACCATGTGCACCGGGATACGGATGGTGCGGGCCTGGTCGGCCATGGCGCGGGTGATCGCCTGACGGATCCACCAGGTGGCGTACGTGGAGAACTTGTAGCCCTTGGTGTAGTCGAACTTCTCCACCGCGCGGATGAGACCGAGGTTGCCCTCCTGGATGAGGTCCAGGAAGAGCATGCCGCGGCCGGTGTAGCGCTTGGCCAGCGAGACCACCAGTCGGAGGTTGGCCTCCAGCAGGTGGTTCTTGGCGCGGCGGCCGTCCTCGGCGATGATCTCCAGCTCGCGCTTGAGCTTGGGCGCCAGCTTGTCGGAGTTGGCGAGCTTGTCCTCGGCGAAGAGACCGGCCTCGATGCGCTTGGCCAGTTCGACCTCCTGCTCGGCGTTGAGCAGGGGGACCTTGCCGATCTGCTTGAGGTAGTCCTTGACCGGGTCGGCGGTGGCACCGGCCGCCGCGACCTGCTGGGCGGGCGCGTCGTCCTCGTCCTCGTCGGACAGCACGAAGCCCGCGCTCTCGGTGCCCTCGGGCTCCTCGCCCGCCTTGGGCTCCTCGAGCACCTCTTCTTCGATAAGTTCGGCGTCGTCCTTCTTGGCGGCCGTCTTCTTGGCGGTCGTCTTCTTGGCGACGGTCTTCTTCGTGGCCGCCTTCTTGGCGGTCGTCTTCTTCGCAGCCGCCTTCTTGGCGGGCGCGGACTCCTCGGTGGCCTCGGCGACTGCGGGGTCGGCCTGTGCTGCCGGGGCAGCGGTGCTGGCGGTGGCCTTCCTCGCGGACACCGTCTTCGCCGCGACCGTCTTGGTCGCGGTGCGCTTGGCCGGACTCTTCGCTGCGACGCTCTTTCGGGTGCGCTTGGGCTCTGCGGCACTGACCATCAGCGTCACACCCTCTTCCTCGAGGATCTGGTTGAGGCTGCGCAGTACGTTCTTCCACTGAGTGGCCGGAATCTGGTCAGCTTCGAAGGCCCGACGCACGTCGTCGCCGGCGATCTGCCCCTCAGCCTTTCCCCGCTCAATGAGCGCCATGACAGAGACGGACTCGGCGATCTCCGGCGGGAGCGTACGGGATGTGCTGGCCGACACGAACAACCTCTCGGAACGTTGGAAAACGACTTCCGGCTCCGTCCACTGCGGACAGGAGCCGACCACCGGCTTGGGGATGGGCCGACGGCGCGGGCGGGGCCGGGGAAGATGCACAGCGCCTCGTACGGCGTCCGTATTCCCTCCGCGGCTATCACCTCTTAGGTCATCGCGCTGTCCCCACGAGTGTTACGCCCATTCTGCGTGGCCCGAGTCACACCCCGTAAGCATGCAAAAACGGTCAGATGCTGGCAGATGGCTACACCCCTTAGGCGACTACTGTCCGCCATCCCGCCCTTACCGTGCTCTTCCTGATCACCTCTGGCCCCTCGCGCCGTCGGACCCCGCAGGTCGGGAGGGGCCCTGCGGGGTCCGACGGAGGAGGGCGCCGACCGGGCCGTGGCGCAGGAGGAGGGACGCCGCCCGGCCGTGGCGCCCGCGGTGGATGGTCAGTGCTCGCGCGGGGCGGGCACCACGCGCTCCACCTCGGGGTGGACCGTGAGCAGTTGCCGCATGGCCGCCTCGGCGCCCGAGCCGTCGCCCGCGGCGAGCGCGTCGACGATCCTGGCGTGGTGCGCCAGCGTCGTCTCGTTCGGCCGGTCACAGCCGGTGACCGGGCCGCCGGAGACCTGGAGGGCCGCGGACACGATCCCGGAGAGGTGCTCCAGCATGCGGTTCCCGGCGATCTGGATCAGCAGCGAATGGAACTCGGCGTCGGCGCGGGAGAAGGTGAGCGCGTCACCCTGCCCCATGGCGTGGCCCATGATCCCGACCATGTCGGAGAGCCGCTGCTGGACGTCCTCGCGGCCGTGCCCGGCGGCGAGCCGCGCGGCGAGCGGTTCGATGGTCCACCGCAGCTCGCTCAGCTCCCGGCGCTGGTCGTCGCGCTGCGGCCCGAAGGCCCGCCACTCGATGATGTCCGGGTCGAGGAGGTTCCAGTCGCTGACGGGACGCACGCGCGTGCCGACGTTCGGGCGGGCGCTGACGAGGCCCTTGGCCTCCAGGACGCGGAGCGACTCACGGACGACGGTGCGGGAGACCTCGAAGCGCTGGCCGATCTCCTCGGGCACCAGCGGACGGTCGGCGCCCAGGTCGCCGGAGACGATCATCTGGCCCAGCTGCTGGACGAGTTGGCCGTGCAGCCCGCGTCCTCGGCTGCCCGCGGCACGTCGGCCCGCGCGGCCCAGCTCGGGGTCGGCGCCCTCCCACGCGGGGGGCCCGACACGGTCGGGGACCGGGGCCTCGGCGTAGGGGTAGCGGTCGATTTCGCCCGGGCCGGTGAGACCGGAGTCTGCGGAGCGGGCGGAGGTCATCATGGTGTGCGCAAGGGTACTCACGCATCCTTTGTCGGCGCCGTCTCCAACTCCCTTGAGGTCTTTGGTGAAAAGCACACGAAAGGGTGATCGCTCACTTCGTCGCAATTGACGCCTAATCGGAAAGAAATGGGCGTTCCCGGGGGAGTTGTGCGCAGGTCAGGACCGTAAGAGAGCGAACATGCCTCATCGGACCCTGCTCCGCAGGGTCGTGAGCAGGTATGCGCACAGCAGAGCGGTCAGCGACAACGTCAGCGCCCCGCCGACGGGTTGGGCGACCATCCGCGCGAGGGCGGCCACATACCGCTCGCCACCGAAGGGCCACTGCGACAGAAGCACCTCGCGCAAGCGCACGGGCCACCCCGTCGCGGCCCGGACGGACGGCCCTTCCAGCACCCTCTGCACAAGGGGCACCGCGAGGATGGGTACGCCCACCACCGCCGCCAGCCCAGCGGTGGTGGACCGGAACACACCCGCGGCCAGCACCCCGGCCCAGGCGCACCCCACCACCAGCCCGACCCAACTCGCCCCGAGTGACGGCCAGTCCGCGGGAACCTCGGCCAGCTCCGGACCGTAGAAGAGATAGAGCACTTCGGCGTCGCAGACCACGGTGAGGGCGGCCAGGGTGACCGCGGTGACCGCGGCGACGAGGAGCTTCGCGGCCAGCAGCCCCAGGCGGCGGGGCACGGTGCCGCGGTCCGCCGCCAGGGCGGGGTGGCGGAACTCATCACCGAACGCGAGCGCGCCCAGCAGCCCCGCCCCGAGCGCCGCGGGCGGCAACGGCAGCTCCCGCGGCCACGCGGCGAGCAGACGCGGCTGCGGGGTGTGCCCGATGCGGGCGAGGACCACAGCGGCGACGGCGGACACGACGACCACGGCCGCCGTGGTGAGGAAGCCGATGCTGATTCCGGCGGCTCGGCGCAGCTCGTAGCGGAGGGGGCGGAGGGGGGTGGGGGCGGGGCGTACGGAGATGGGGGGTGGGAGGGCTGGGAGGGAGGGGAGGGTCTCGAGGGTGTGGGCGGGGGAGGGGGGGTCGCCAGGGAGAGGTTCGGTGGGGGTCCGTTCCGTTGTCCGGGGTTCGGCTGGGTGCCTGTCATCCGTCGGCAGGGGGACGTCCGGGACGTCCTCCCCCACCCCGGGACCCATGTCCCCAGTCTCGTGGGCGAGTTGGTGTACGAGGACGCCGTGCCGGAACGCGGTCTCGCCGACGTCGGCGCAGCTACTGCCGTACACGGAGAGGCGGTTGCCGCCCTCTCGTACGACCTCTACCGAGCGGTGGGCCGTGCGGGCCTCCTTGGTGAGCAGGGCGGCGAGGCGGGCCGCGTGCGGGCTGCGTACGGCGACCCGGGGGCGCAGCCGGGTGCGGGCGAAGTCCGTGGCGTCCTGGTCGGCGACGAGTCTGCCCCGGTCCAGTGTCACGATCCGGTCGGCGGTGCGGGCGGCCTCCTTCGGGTCGGCCGTGGTGAGCAGGACGGTGCCGCCCTGGCTCGCGTGTGCGCGGAGTGCGCCGTACAGCCAGCGGCTCTCGCGGGCGGAGAGGCCGTCGGCCGGTTCGTCGAGCACGAGTGTGTGAGGGTCGGCCAGCAGTGCGCAGGCCAGGCCCAGGCGGCGGTCCACGCCGCGGGAGAGGGTGCCGAGGCGTTCGTCGCGCAGGCTGACGAGGCCGACGGCTTCGAGCACCTCGTCGGCCCGCCGGACCGGAACTCCCGCTGCCGCGCAGAGCATTCGCAGATGACCCCGGACGGTGCGGCCCGGGTGGCCCGGCACATCGCCGAGAAGCACGCCGACCTCGCGCGACGGGTGGGCGATGCGGTGCAGCGGGCGGCCTCTGAAGTAGGTGATCCCACGGCCCCGTTGCAGCTCGAGCATCAGCCGGAGTGCCGTCGTCTTGCCCGCGTCCGCCGCCCCGAGCAGCGCGGTGACATGGCCCGCGCGCGCTTCGAAGGAGACATCGTCCACGGCGGGGGCGAGGCCCTTGCGGGGGGTGCTGGTCAGTCCGAAGGCCTGGATCACTCTCAGCAAGATAGCGCGCTATATCCCGATTTTCGGGCATCACGAGCCCGCTCCCCGAGCCTGGTCCGGCATCGGGTCATGGCTCCGCCGGGTGCTACACCTCGGGCCGCAGCATCGGAGGGTTGAGCAGGGTGGCCCCGCCCGCCCGGAAGAGCTGGGCCGGTCGTCCGCCCTGGCGCGTGGTCGTGCCGCCGGTGGGGACGAGGAAGCCCGGGGTGCCCGTGACCTTGCGGTGGAAGTTGCGCGGGTCGAGCGCGACGCCCCACACCGCCTCGTAGACCCGGCGCAGCTCCCCGACGGTGAACTCGGGCGGGCAGAACGCCGTGGCCAGCGACGAGTACTCGATCTTGGAGCGGGCCCGCTCCACCCCGTCCGCGAGGATCTGGGCATGGTCGAAGGCGAGCGGAGCCAGCGATTCACCGTCGCGCCCGTATCCGCCCTGCAGGAGTTCCTCGACCGGTGCCCAGCGCGCGTTGCTGGCGTCGCCTCCGGCCCGGGGGGCGGGCAGGTCGGGGGCGAGCACCAGGTGGGCCACGCTGACCACGCGCATCCTGGGGTCGCGCTTGGGGTCGCCGTAGGTCGCGAGCTGTTCGAGATGGGCGCCGTTGTCCTGGGCGGGGACGGCGGGGTCGTGGACGCGCAGCCCGGTCTCCTCGGCCAGCTCGCGTGCGGCGGCCTGCGCCAGATCCTCGTCGGCCCGCACGAAGCCGCCGGGCAGTGCCCAGCGCCCCTGGAAGGGGGGCTCACCGCGGCGTACCGCCATCGCGCAGAGGGCATGGCGGCGCACGGTCAGCACGACCAGGTCCACAGTGACGGCGAAGGGCGGAAAGGCTGACGGGTCGTAGGGCATGCGGCGATCATAGTCGTCTGCCTGACGATAAACACTCCCTTCACCAGCCGCATCGGCGGCTCCTCCACCGGGTTTCGAGGTACGGTCCACGGCTCGCTGCCGCCCGTCGTCCGCTCTGGTGTCGTACGAGGCGGTATAGGTGCTCGGCGCGGTCCACGGCCCACTTCCCGCCCGTCATCCGGTGTGGTGTCGTACGAGGCGGTATAGCTGCTCGGCGCGGTCCACGGCCCACTTCCCACCCGTCATCCGGTGTGGTGTCGTACGAGGCGGTATAGCTGCTCGGCGCGGTCCACGGCCCACTTCCCACCCGTCATCCGCTCTGATGTCGTACGAGGCGGTATGGCTGCTCAGGACGGTCACACGCCCAGTTGGAGCCCATCCGCCGCCTCCTCGACCATGGCGAGCCCGAGTCTGCTGACCCGCACGGAGAAGGGCGCGCCCGCGACCCTCAGTCCGCTCAGGCCGATCTCGCCGAGGGGTGCGCTGTGCATGGGGCGCAGGGTGACCGTGCCTGCCGGGGCGTCGGGGCGGATGCCCGCGAGGGAGGTCAGGAGCAGGATCCCGGCGGCGGCCGAGGTGGCGGCGGGGCGGCAGGCCGCCGGGTGGGGCAGCGGGGCGCTGCCGTCCGTGCGCTGCTCTCCCGCGTACATCTCCGGCAGCCGGTGCTGGAAGGCCTCGGCCGCCGCGAGGACGCCCCGCAGCAGCCCGCTCGCCTCCTTCTCGTAGCCCGCCGCGGCCAGGCCCGCGACGGCGACCGCCGTCTCCTGCACCCGCACGGCACCGCCGCGGTGGCCGAACGGGTTGTACGCCCTTTCCGTCACGCCCAGCCCGCGCAGTCCCCAGCCGCAGTCCATGGCCGGGCTGCCGAGCAGCCGGGCCAGTTGCCCGCTCTGCACGCCATCGAGGAGACCGGGCGCCTGTGCGCCGCCGCCGAGCAGGCCGGTGTCGAAGAGGTGGACGGCACTCGAACCGAGCTGGGGCAGCAGGCGCCCATCGGGGGCTCGGGCGGCGGCGGGCCTTCCGCCTCCCGGCGTGTCGATCCAGAAGTCCTTCCGGAACGCCGCCCGCAGGGCCCGGGCCCACTGCCGCAGCCCGTCGGCGCCCTGTCTGCCGCACGCGTCGAGAAGGTCGGCCCCGAGCAGGGCGGCCCGGTGGGCATGGGCCTGTGTTTCACAGCGGGCGGGGCCGCCGGGCTGTGGATCGCCCAGGTACACGCCGTCACCGACCGTGGTCCGCAGCCAGTTCAGGCAGCGTTCGGCCGCGGGCAGCAGTTCCTCGGTCTCGGGGTCGGGCAGGCCCCAGCGGCGGGCCTCGGCGAGGAGGGCGGGGAACAGCAGTGTGGCTTCGGTGCCCGTGCAGCCCGGCGGCAGGTGGGGGCCCGTGTCCCGGTGTGGGCCGGGGATCATGCCGGAGTGCGGGCCGGTGCCCGTGCGTTGGCCGCGGGCGAGGGTGCGCAGGGTGCCCGCGGCGAGCCGGGTGCCGAGGGGCAGCGCCATCCGGGCCGCGGCGAGCGCCTCGGCCGGGGCGAGGCCGCAGCGCCAGGGTGCCCCGGCCGCGAGGTGGGTGTCGGCGGGGTGGGCGGGGTCGCGGACCAGCAGTCCCTGGAGGTCCGCGATTCCGGCGCGCATGAGCGCTTCCGCTCTGTGGTCGTCGCCTGTCGCGCGGGCAGGTGCCAAGGGACTCGTGGCCGTGTGACCGGCCGCCCGGAGGGGGCCCGAGCCCTCCGGGCGAACCCGGAGTTCGACGCTGGCGCTGCCGTGCGGTGGCAGCTCGACCTCCCAGCGCAGCAGTCCGGCGGAGGCCAGCGCGTCGGTGGGCGGCGGGTGGGCCGTGACCGAGGCCGCGCCGGTAGGGCAGGACCAGCGCAGGCCGGAGTCGTGCACGCTGGCGGGCAACTCGGGTCCCGCGCCGCCGGACGCGATAGTGCCTAGGGCGGCCAGGTCCGTGCCGAGGGCGACTTCGACGGGCAGGCGCAGCGGGCGTGGGGCCGCGCTGTGCAGCGTGATCCGCTCCGTGCCGTCGGCGTGCCGGGTCCGCTCCACGAGGAGGTCCGGGTCCGGGCCGGTGTGGGGCGAGGCCCGCACGGTCCCCACGAAGCGGGCACGATCGGCTCCCGCCATTCGTGCCTGCACGGCGAGCGGCTCCCGCCCGGCCACCCGGACCTGACAGCGGGAGAGCACCCGGCGTCCGGCACGGTAGAAGCCCTCCAGCCCATGGCCGGTCAGCTGCCCGTGCTCGGTGGAGACCGCCAGCCCTGGGAGGGCGACGCAGATCATGGCGGTGTGGGTGGTGGGCAGGTCGGCGGTGCGGGGTGGTTCCCGTCGGCTGTCGGTGGGGGGTGTGGGGTTGCGGTCTTTCGGAGGTGTGGGAGCGGATGCCTTCAGGGTTGCGAGGGCGGGCCCTTCAGAGGGCGTGAGGGTCCTGTCGTCTGCTGGAGAGTGCTCCTTGCCTGGTGCCGGGGGGCGGTCCGTCACCGGGGCCGTCAGTGTCCGTGGGGTGTCGGAGTGGGGCGGGACGTCGCGCTGGGCGACGGCGGGGGTGGTGGGTAGGGCGTCGCGCCGGGCGACGGCGGGGCCTGGACGGTCCTTGCGGTGCTCGTCGTCGGGGGCGGTGTCGTCGTGAGGGGCGTCGATGGCGTGGCCGCGGCGGTGTGGAACGCCGCTGGGCGGGGGCGGCGGGCCCGTCCAGGGGCGTTCAGGAGCCTGCTCGGGCCTGCCGCTGGTGGAGCGTTCACCGTCGGCGGCGGAGGGCGGAGTCGGCTGGTGCATGGGGCGGCTTCCTCTGCGCTCTGTGCGCCTTGGGCGTGATCGGTGCCTGGCGGGGGCTCCGGGAGGACATGGGCGGTGCGGCGGCCCACCCTGCTCAGGCGTTCCGCCACTCAGGTGAACGGAGCCGAACTCCTCCAGGTCACGGCCACGAGGCGGCTTGCCGACCGAATGGCGGCACGGCACCGCCGCCCGGCCGTCCCGTGCCTTCGTCTCGCCGCGAGGCGTGGATCCGTGCACCAAGCCAACTCCCCCGCCACCCCTTGTCCGGGCACGGGCACGCACCGCGCCCACGACCATCCGCCACCCACTGTTCACGCGGCACCGCCAAGACTCGCACTCGCTCACGCGTCCCCCTCGGTTCCATCGCTCACCGGCCGCCCCTCTCCCATGTGGCTGCCGCGACGCCGCGCTGTCCTCTGGCCCACAGCACGGTGGCGGACCCCTCCGGGGCGGCCGTCGGACGGCCGGGGCTTTCCGGGACGACCGTCGCGTGGCCGGGTGCTTCCGGGCGACTTCGAACGGGACCTGCGACCGCTTCCTTCCGGCCGCGGCTCGGCAGCGCGGGTGCCGTCCGCCCCGCTGCCGGGCCGTGTGGCCAGGCCACGTCCTCGGTCCTCTCGTTCGGCGCGGAGGCAGCGGCGGACCGACTCCGGGTCGAGGTCTTCGTTGACCGCCTGGTGGAGCAGCCGGGCGAAGAGGTAGTCGGGGTCGGCGCCCAGCGCCATGGCGAGGGCCTCACGAGCCTCGATGTCATCGCCGGTGGACCAGGCGACCCACCCGACGAGGGTGAGCGGCGCGGCGGCATGCTCTCCGTAGGAACCGACGCATCGCCTGGCCAGGGCCCGCCAGAGCCGGATCGCGGGGGCTGCCTCGTCGCCCTCCATCCACTCTGCCGCGCGGTCTCGGGTCGTACGGTCCTGGAGTCCGAGGATCAGTGTCGCGGCCTCGTCGTCCCCGAGCAGGTCGTCGTCTCGCGAGTCCGCCGTCGCCGTGTCGGAGGCGGGTGGTGCCGAGGTGAGACGGCCCATGACCCGTTCGGCCAGTTCCAGGGTCTCCTCCGCCACCTGAGCGCGGCTCGTCTCGTCGAGGATCCTCGGCACCACGGCGAGACCGGCGGCGTCGAGCGCGGCCTCCTGTTCCACCACGGCGGCGGTCTCCCAGGGAAGCAGCCGTGCGCGCAGATCCCGGAGACTGCCGCGCACTTGCAGTCCGGCGTAGGTGGCCGCCGCGGCCAGGACGGAGGTGCCGGGCAGGCCCATCGGTGTGCCCCCTGCGGGGCAGCAGGCCTCGATGTCGCAGCAGTACGACCAGAAGCGGCCGTCGGAGTTGCAGAGGGCGTCGATCACGGGGACGTCGAGGTTGCCGCACTCGATCCGGAGCTGGTGGGCGAGCGGTCGCAGCCGCTCCATGACCTGTTGGCCGGTTTCCCCGGCTGCCGGTTCCTGGCAGACGTAGGCGACCATCTGCTCGGGCCGGGCTCCCCTGCGCTCGCTGCCCTTCACCAGGCCGTGGGCCAACTGCCTGGCCGCGGACGGCCAGTCGTCCGCGTTCGCGGGGATGCCCAGGCGTGCCCGGCCGCCGAACCGTCCGCGTCCGCCCTGTTCGTGGAGGGCGACCAGCACGATGCTGTCCTCGGGGCGGTACCCGAGCAGATACGGCAGGGCGTCGGCCAGCTCGGCTGGGGTACGCAGGGTGATTTGGTGGGCGCTGAGGGCGCCCTCGTAGGTGCGGGGGCCGAGGTGCCGTACGGGGTCCTGGTGAGTAAGCCCCTCTTCCAGACGGTCGCTTCCCCTCCGTCCGGCAATGTCGTCGTTCTCGAAGGATCCGGTCGTTTCGCCGTGTTGCGTCATGAGTCGACGATCTCGCGGATTGCAATCTTCCGCTTGGACCTGTGGATAACTCGGGTCAGGGCCACGTCAATCCGTATCCGCCCGCGGGCTGCGGCACGGGTGGGGCCGAGATCGAGAAGCTCAGCCAGCGGCAGCCAGGACCAGCGGAAGTACCCCCTTGCCGCCTGCCTGACGGAGGAGGCGCGCGGCGATGGCGAGGGTCCAGCCGGAGTCGGTGTAGTCGTCCACGAGCAGTACGGGCCCCGGGGAGGCCCTCAGGGCGGCAGCCAGTTCCTCGGAGACGGTGAAGGCTCCGGACAACGCCCTGACACGCTGGGCGGAGTTGCTGCGGCGTGCCGTGTGCGCGCCACTCGGTCCGGTATGCGTCAGTGCGCCGAGGAAGGGCAGGCGGCCGATGCCCGCGATGCCCTGTGCGAGGGAACCGACCAGTTGGGGCCGGGCCAGGGAAGGTACGGCGACGACACCCACGGGCCGTTCGGAAGCGTCCGGGACGTTCGGCGCCCAGCCTCCCGGCGAGCGCGCCCAGTCGGCGAGGACGGCCACCGCGGCCCGTAGGACGTC
The DNA here is from genome assembly GCF_042796855.1 of Streptomyces sp. NPDC057877. Classification (NCBI taxonomy): domain Bacteria; kingdom Bacillati; phylum Actinomycetota; class Actinomycetes; order Kitasatosporales; family Streptomycetaceae; genus Streptomyces; species Streptomyces sp. NPDC057877. The sequence goes on along the minus strand of NZ_JBHVMS010000013.1, from coordinate 86,053 downwards.
GTCCGGAACCGGGCCGTCCGGCGCGTTCTCGGCCAGCAGCGGACGCAGCCGGTTGCCCCAGCCGATGTCAGAGAGGCGCCCCAGGGCTCGTCCGGTGGAGCACTGTTCCCCGGCCGGGATACGTCCCTTGAGGTCGACGCCCAGTGCGGGCAGGCCCGTGGGCCACATACGGCGCGGCTCGACCTCGACACCCGGGCGGTCCAGTTCCTTCGCGGCTCCCGTCAGTGTCTCCGCCGAAACCGAGGAATCCGCCCAGTCTCCGGCACAGTTGTCACAGCGCCCGCACGGGGCCGCCCCCTCGTCGTCCAACTGCCGCCGCAGGAACTCCATACGGCACCGGTCCGTGTCCACGTAGTCGCGCATGGCCTGCTGTTCGGCCGCCCGCTGCCGGGCCACCCAGGCGTACCGCTCGGCGTCGTAGGCCCATGGCTCGCCGGTGGAGATCCAGCCGCCCTTCACCCGCTGGACCGCACCATCCACGTCGAGCACCTTGAGCATGGTCTCCAGACGGGTGCGCCGGAGGTCGACCAGCGCTTCCAGAGCGGGCACGGACAGCGGCCGTCCGGCGTCGGCCAGGGCCGCGAGGGTCTGCCGCACCTGTGCCTCGGGCGGGAAGGCCGTGTCGGCGAAGTAGCGCCAGATGGCCTCGTCCTCCTTGCCCGGCAGCAGCAGCACGTCGGCGTGCGCCACACCACGTCCCGCGCGTCCCACCTGCTGGTAGTAGGCGATCGGCGAGGACGGCGAGCCGAGGTGCACCACGAAGCCCAGGTCGGGCTTGTCGAAGCCCATCCCCAGCGCCGACGTCGCCACCAGTGCCTTGACCCGGTTCGCCAGCAGGTCGGCCTCGGCCTGGAGCCGGTCGGCGTTCTCCGTGCGCCCCGTGTAGGAGGCCACCGGGAAGCCGCGCTGCCGCAGGAAAGCGGTGGCCTCCTCGGCCGCGGCCACCGTCAGGGCGTAGATGATCCCCGAGCCGGGCAGCTCGTCCAGGTGCTCGGCGAGCCAGGCCAGCCGGTGGGCGGCGTCCGGCAGCCGGACCACCCCGAGTCGCAGGCTCTCCCGCTCAAGCGGTCCGCGCAGCACCAGCGCCTCACCCGCGCCGGTGCCCAGTTGCTCGGCGACATCGGCCGTCACGCGCGCGTTGGCCGTTGCGGTGGTGGCCAGCACCGGCACACCAGGGGGAAGCTCGGTGAGCATCGTGCGCAGCCGTCGGTAGTCGGGGCGGAAGTCGTGTCCCCAGTCGGAGATGCAGTGTGCCTCGTCGACGACCAGCAGACCGGTCGTGGCCGCGAGCCTGGGCAGCAACTGCTCACGGAAGTCCACGGAATTGAGCCGCTCCGGACTGATGAGGAGGACGTCGGTCTCGCCGCGCTCCACTTCCTTGTGGATAGCGTCCCATTCCTCCGGGTTGGCGGAGTTGATGGTGTGCGCCCGGATGCCCGCGCGGGCCGCCGACTCGACCTGGTTGCGCATGAGCGCCAGCAGCGGCGAGACGATCACCGTCGGCCCCGATCCGCGGCGGCGCAGCAGCGCGGTGGCGACGAAGTACACCGCCGACTTGCCCCAGCCGGTGCGCTGCACCACCAGGGCCCGCCTGCGCTCCTTCACCAGCGCGGCCACGGCCTGCCACTGGTCCTCCCGCAACCGCGCCGAACCCCCCGGGTCGCCGACTAGCTCGGCGAGGATGGTGTCGGCTTCGGCGCGCAGATCCAGGTCGTCCATGCCTCCATGCAACCCGATGGCACTGACAATCGGCCACCTCACCGGTGATCGATGCCGACGCGTCACCCGGCACGCCAGCGGGTAGGGATATAAGCGACGGAACGCACGATAAGGACCGGTGACCTCAATTGCTCGTTGCCGCATCTCAGTTCGACAGGAAGAATTGAAGTCCGCTCCCCGCACGGCTGGGCCGTGATCCGGCAGAGCTTCGCTGCGGTGTGCGCTCCCCCGAATCCAGTGACGCCCGCAGTGTGGGCGCGTAGCCGAAGGGAGGATCGTGACCTTCGGATCTGCTCCGTCCTCCGCGGCATCCACGTCGACATCCGCCGACCTGTCCGCCGCATCCGCCAACCCCGTGGCCCGCATGCTCGAACCCGCGGAGTGGGCGGCCGCGGGCATCCCTCTGCTGCGCAACCCCCGCGAGGTCGTCAGTGGACTGCACGCACGTCATCGCCCCAGGCCGGAGACCGCGATCGTCGCGGTCCTCGACCCGGACGAGCGGTTGCGGGCCAGCGCCTCGTTCCTCCGGCGCCCGGCCCCCGCCGACGGCTGGATGTTCCGTAACGCGCTGCTCTCCCAGCTGCGCCGGGTCATACCGCACGACCTGCGCCGCCGCACCCCGGTGCGCACCGCCGTGCTGCTCTACTGCCGTGAGGGCGACGCACGTTGGACGGAGGAGGACGGCGCGTGGATGTGGGGGCTGCGTGACGCCTGCACGCTGCACGGCCTGCGCTGCGGGGCGTACATCACGCTGACCCGCGACGGCTGGCAGGTCCTCGGCGAGGGCCGCGGCGGGCGACGCCCCAGCGCGGACTCCGCACCGGAACCCTTCGCCACCGCCGAGGCACCGCCCCCGCCACTGCGCACCGGCGGGGCCGCCTCGGAGGTCCTGCGCCGCGCGGCGGCACGCTGAGCCTGGGCCCTGACCTCTGCGGTCGCCCCGGGCGGGAAGCACACCAAGCACGGGCGCGAGCAGAGCAGAACGTACGACCGCCCGAACCACGTCCCCGCGCAGGCGGCGGCCCCGCGACTCCGCCGTGAGGCCGAGGGACGCGCAGCCCGTGGCATCGGGCATGCACCACCACCAGGCCGCTTCCGCGATCACGTCGTCCGCGCCCTGCGATACGGCCGCCAGGTGCGGCGAGGCACCCACGCGGCACAGTCGCCGGGCTCCTGGCGCGGCGCCCACGCTGCACGGCCGACGAGTACAGGGCGCAACGCCCACGCTGCACGGCCGACAAGTGCAGGACATGCCCACGTTGTACGGCCCCAAGTCCAGCCAAGGCACCCGTGCGATACGCCTGCCGAGTCCCGCCGAGACGTCCAGTCCACACGGCGCAGTCGCCGAGTACGGACTGACGCCCACCCGGCAGGGGCGCCAAGCACACCACCAGCCCTGGGGCCGCCGCCCACACGCCGACCGGCACCCTCCGCGCACGCCAAAGGAACCACCGTGCTCCGGGACCGCAACACCGCCCCGCCGCCCCCGGTCGGCCCGTTCAGGCCAGCCGGTACCGGCTCAGACGCCCGTGCCCAGCACGGTGTTGATCTGCTGCGGGTCGCCACAGACGATCAGCAGGGCGCCCGCCAGGCCGAGGGCCAGCGGGAGGGCGGTCGCGACAGCGGCGGCGGAGCCCCCGTTGACGGCGACGACCACGACGGGACGGGACGAGGCCCGACCGGCGACGGCGGCGTCGGTGTAGAAGACGTCGTCACCCGCGTCGTGCTGCGCCCAGTACGACGCCTCACCGAAGGACAGTTCATGGGCGGCCCACGGGTGCGGTTCGCCGGTGGTGATCACCAGCACCTCGCCGGGGGCGCGCCCGGACTCCAGGAGCAGATCCACGGCTTCCTCGGCGGCGTCGAGCGCGCCGGTGGCGGAGGCCGGGATCAGCTGGACCTGCGGAGTCTGCGAAGCCCTGCCGGTGGTGGCGGGAGCAGCGGGGCCCGACGGCCCGGGCTTGGCCGCAGCCACGTCACGCGGCGTCCGCTGTACCGGCGGCGCGGGGCGGTGCGGACCGGGACGACCGGGACGCGGCGGAGCCGCGGGGCGGGGGCCGGGTACGGGACGGGGGGTCGGCGCGGTACGGCCACTGGCCGGAGTGGCGCGGGGACCCTGGGCACTCTCGTGAATCTGAGGCTCCTCGGGGATGAGAGGCATGAGCTGATATTTATCAAACGTTGGTGCGGCTCGCGTCAGCGGGTGGCACATACGTGCGATCGGAACCGTCAGAAATCGAAGCCGAGCTGACCCTCGATCCCCGGAACGCTTCCCTCCGCCCAGCTGCGGACCTTCTTGAGGTGCCGCCACTGGGGCAGCGCATCAAGATACGCCCACGACAAACGGTGGTGCGGGGTGGGTCCCCACTCCGCCAGTGCCGCCTTGTGCACGGGCGACGGATATCCGGCGTTGTCCGCGAAACCGAAGTTTGCATGGTCGGTACCCAGTTCGGCCATCATTTTGTCGCGCTGAACCTTGGCGATCACCGACGCCGCGGCGACCGCCACACACGACTGGTCGCCCTTGATCACCGTGCGGACCCTCCAGGGCGTTCCGAGGTAGTCGTGCTTGCCGTCGAGGATCACCGCGTCCGGGCGGACCGGGAGACTCTCCAGGGCACGCGCCGCCGCCAGCCGCAGCGCCGCCGTCATGCCCAGGCTGTCGATCTCCTCGGGAGAGGAGTGCCCCAGGGCGTAGGACGTCACCCACTTCTGGAGTTCCAGGGCAAGCGCGGTGCGCCGCTTGATGGTGAGCAGCTTGGAGTCGGTGAGACCCTCGGGCGGGCGACGCAGTCCGGTGACCGCCGCACAGACGGTCACAGGGCCGGCCCAGGCCCCGCGGCCCACCTCGTCGACACCGGCAATGATCTTCGCTCCGGTCGTGGCCCGCAGGGAGCGTTCGACGGTGTGAGTAGGCGGTTCGTACGGCATGGCGCCCTTAGCCTACGCCGCCGGAAACCGCCTGCGACACCCGGTTGCCCGAGTCGTCCCGGAACCGAAGCGCCCCCGCTCTCAGCCTGCGCTCGACCGCAGCAGCGGCACCATCAACTGATCGACCATTTCCTCGAGATCCTGGTCGTTCCATTCGCAGCCGCACATCTTCGACCGGTACATCATCATGGCCGGTACGGCGTCCCAGACGTATCCGTTCGCCGCGTCGGGTCGCACCTCGCCCCGCTCGATGCCACGGTTGATGACATCGCGCAGGAGCTTGACCGTCGGCTCCACAACACCGTCGACGATGACGCTGTGAAACCGCTCGGCCTCGAAGGTGTCGCATTCGTGAATGACCGACCGCAGCGCGAGACCAGAGCGCGAGAACATCCCGTCGCGCGCCTGCCGACAGAGCGCCAGCAGGTCCTCGCGGACACCCCCCAGGTCCGGCGCCGCCTCCAGACGTGGCAGTCCGGCCCGCAGCGCGTCCGCCACGAGGTCCTCCTTCGACGGCCAGCGGCGGTACACCGCGGCCTTGCCGGTCTGGGCTCCGGCGGCCACCCCCTCCATCGTGAGGCCTTTCCAGCCGACCGTACTGAGTTGTTCCAGCGCGGCGTCGAGGATCGCGCGTTCGAGCACGGCACCGCGCCGACGGGGAGTGGCCGCCGGAGCGGGGGCGGCCGTCCAGCGCGAAGTAACCATTCGTTTGTCTCCAGCGAAGAGGCAGCGGGAATTCCGGGGACGGGGCGTACGCCACGCGGACGCGGCGAGCGACACGCCGCACAAGAGCAACTCAAGTGAACGGTTGCGTTCCCTACTAGAGGCTCACTATCGTTGAGGCCACAGTGAACGCAACCGTTCACTAAGGCGCTCGTGGGGGACTCATAGTGACATCCTCTCAGTTGATCAAAGACACGAAACCGGGTGCGGCTCGTCGGCAGGGACATCCCGGCATCGCGCTCACCGTCATCGCGGCCTGCCAACTCATGGTGGTCCTCGACGCGACGATTGTGAACATCGCGCTCCCGCACATTCAAACGGCTCTCGAGTTCAGCACGACCGACCTGACATGGGTGGTGAGCGCCTACACGCTCACCTTCGGCGGTCTGCTGCTGCTCGGCGCCAGGGCCGGTGACATCCTCGGCCGCCGCCGGGTCTTCATGGCAGGCATTCTCCTCTTCACCTTCGCCTCCATGCTCGGCGGACTGGCCCAGGAGCCCTGGCAACTGCTGGCCGCGCGCGCCCTTCAGGGTGTGGGTGGCGCCATCGCGTCGCCGACCTCGCTGGCCCTCATCACCACCACGTTCCGCGAGGGACCGGAGCGAAACCGTGCCTTCGGTGTCTTCGCCGCCGTCTCCGCGGGCGGTGGCGCCATCGGTCTGCTCGCGGGCGGCATGCTCACCGAGTGGCTCGACTGGCGCTGGGTGCTCTTCGTCAATGTGCCCATCGGTGTGCTGATCGCCGTACTCACACCGCTCTACATCAACGAGTCCGAGCGGCATCCCGGGCGCTTCGACATCGCGGGCGCGCTGACCTCCACCCTGGGCATGGCCTCGCTGGTGTACGGGTTCATCCGGGCGGCGGAGACGGCTGGCGGGACGGCATGACCGTCGGTTCCTTCAGCGCCGCGCTCGTGCTTCTGCTGGCCTTCGTGTTCATCGAATCCCGGGCCAAGGAGCCGATCACACCGCTGAAGATGTTCGCCGACCGCAACCGGTCGGGGACCTATGTGATCATGCTGAGCCTGGCCGCGGCCATGTTCGGGATGTTCTTCTACATCGTGCTGTTCGTACAGAACGTGCTCCACTACAGCCCGATCAAGGCAGGCCTCGCCTTCCTGCCCGTCACGGTCGCCATCGTGATCGGAGCGGGGCTGTCGCAGCAGTTCCTGCCGACGCTGGGCCCCAAGCCGTTCATGGTCGTCGGCTCGGCACTGGTGGTGGTCGGACTGGTCTGGCAGACCTTCATCAGCCCCGACAGCTCGTACGCCAGTGGGGTGCTCGGCCCGATGCTGGTGTTCGGCTTCGGTATGGGCCTGAACTTCGTGACGGCGACGGTCACGGCGGTCTCGGGTGTCGCCGCACATGAGGCGGGTGCGGCGTCCGGCCTGCTCAACGCCACACAGCAGGTCGGCGGATCCCTCGGCCTGTCGATCCTCACGACCGTCTTCGGCACCGCCAGCGCGAACGAGGCGGAGAAACAGATTCCGCAGTTCCTCGCCGAGAGCACCGCGGAGCAGAAGGCCGAGTTCGCACAGACGCAGCAGCTGCCCGCGCCTTGGGGGTACGAGGTGCTCGCTCAGGGCATTTCGACGGCCTTCATCCCGGCCGCCGCGATGGCCGTGCTCGCCCTGGGCACCGCATGGCTGGTGATCCGGGTGCGCAAGAGCGATCTGGAAGCCCTCTCCGGTACGCCCGCTCCCCTGGCCTGAACGCGGCGCACCCCGGAGGACCCCCGACTGCTCAGACATGGGCGTCACGGGGGTCTTCCCATGACCTCCGGGTCGGGCTGGGACAGGCGTCGGACCGGCGACGGCAGCGCGTGCCGACCTCCTCCCGCGCGCCACCGATGCCATCGCGATCCCGACGGACAAGAGCAGCACGACCACAGCCACCCACCCCTGCATGACACCCCCCGCTCCCTCGCCCCTGCCCGCCCGTCGCGCTCGTCGCACAGCGGTTGTCATGGCAACGGGCGAGCAGTCACGGAGAGTTCCCCTCACTCACGGAAAGTCGCGTAGTCCGTAGGTGGGGACAAGGAGCAGCCCACGCCTCCGTCGAGGACCGCCAGAGCCCTGACGGGGTCGCGGCCGATGCCCTACGCCGAGGTCGGCGCCCAGTCCGGCAGTGCCTCGGTCTGCTCCGCCCAGGCCGTGGGCGGCGTTCCCGCCTTGCCCGCGGCGACGACGCCTCCCACGATGGCGCAGGTGGTGTCCACGTCTCCGCCGACCTGGGCGGTCGTCCAGAAGGCCGTTTCGTAGTCACCGAGTGACCGGGCGGCCGACCACAGTGCGAACGGCACCGTGTCGTGCGCCGTCGTACGCCGTCCGCAGCCCAGCACGGCCGCGACCGTGGCCGCGTCGCCGTAGTCGAGCATGTCCCGGGCACGGCGCAGTCCGGCACCGACAGCGCTCTTGGGAATGAGGGCGATGACCCCGTCGAGCAGCACCTCGGCGCTCGGCGGTCCGCCAGGGTCCGCGGCCAGCGCTGCCGCGGCGGCGACGGCCATGGCGCCGACGACGGCCTCCCGGTGCTGGTGTGTGGGGTAGGCCGAGATCTCGGCCTGGTGTGTGGCCTGCTCTGGATCGGAGGCGTACCAGGCCCCCAGCGGGGCGATCCGCATCGCCGCGCCGTTGCCCCAGGAACCCTGTCCGTTGAAAAGCGCGGCGGCCAGCTCGCGCCAGTCGCCGCCTTCCCGGACCAAGCGCAGCAGCCGGTTGACTGCGGGGCCGTATCCGCGGTCGAAGTCGTGGTGCTCGGCGAAGGAGCGGGCGAGGGCGTCCTGGTCGATGCGGTGGTGGGAGGCCAGGACGGCGACCACGGAGCAGGCCATCTCCGTGTCATCGGTCCACTGCCAGGGGCCGGGCGGCAGCTCACGGCGCTTGAGCAGCGGGTAGTTCACCGGAACGAAGAACTGCGAGCCCAGCGCGTCTCCCACCGCGAGTCCGCGCAGGCTGGTCAGGGCGCGGTCCAGGCGCCCGTCGTGAGAGGAGTCAGCGGTCATCGCCCTGCCACTCTATCCGGTGATCCCGTACGGCTCCCGGATCACGCCAGCGTTCGAACGGCCGGTCAAGCGTGTACCTGCCTTCCTCTCCCAGAACGAGCATCCGCATCTCGCCGTTCCCCGGATTCGACAGCGACTCGAACTCCGCGACCGTCCAGTGGAACCAGCGCATGCAGAACAGCCGCATGGCCAGGCCATGGGTCACGATCAGTACGTTCGGCGGGTGGTCGGGGTCCTCGAAGCTGCGGAACAGGCTCTCCAGGAAGCCGCCGACCCGGTCGTAGACGTCGGCGCCGCTCTCCCCCTGTGCGAAGCGGTAGAAGAAGTGCCCGTACGCGTCCCGGTACGCCTTCTGCAACCGCACGTCTTCCCGGTCCTGCCAGTTCCCCCAGTCCTGCTCGCGCAGCCGCGGCTCCTCGCGCACCCGTATGCGTTCGGGGTCGAGGTGGCAGGCGCGGAGGGTCTCGTGCGTACGGCGGTAGGGGGAGACGTACACGCTGACGCGCTCCCGCCCGAACAGTTCCCGTAGCCGTTTGCCGGTCTCCTCGGCCTGCCGCCAACCGCGCTCGGTCAGGGCGAGCGCGTGGTCGGGCTCGCGTTCGTATACGGAGTCATCAACATTGCCCGTTGACTCGCCGTGCCGGACAAGGACGATGCGCCGTGGTCGTGCCATGCCAAAACCCTAGATCGAGTGACGGCCGACTGAGCACCGGTACGGGCTCCATACGGCGTAGGTCACACAATTTCTGCACCGTGGAGCACAGCGACCACATCGGGCACCGGGTTCACAGACGCGGGTCAGACGATCCAGGTCGGCTCCAGCTCCACTATGTCGCCCGTGAGGGAGGCAATGTCCGCCTCGGTCTGGGCACGCAGCGCAAGCCGCTCCACCCGCTCGGTGCGGTACTTGCCGTGCTCCGCGGCCGACTGCCACATCGACAGGATCAGGAACTCGTTGCCGGGCGCCTCACCGAACAGTCCCCGGATCATGCCGGGCGAGCCAGCCATCGCGGGGTTCCACACCTTCTCCTGCATGAGCATGAAGTGCTCGGCGCGTTCCTCGTGGACGCGGCAGTGGGCCACGCGGACCAGGTCGGAGTCCGTGAAGCGCGGCTCGAAGCCGGTCTTCACGTCGAAGCGGTAGTCGAACAGTTTGACCTGGGCGTCCTTGAAGGTGCCCGCCTGCGTCGTGGCAAGCCGGTCATGGGAGCGGGCCATGAACGAGTCGTAGAAGGCACGGCTCTCCCAGAAGGCGAAGACGTGGGCCACTCCGGGCCGCCCCCGGCTCCAGCCACCGCCCTGCCCCCGGAACCCCGGCTCCCCCAGAAGCCCCGCCCATTTTCGCTGCCCCCGCTCGAAACCGCGGCGGTCCACCACGGTGCAGCGAATCCACTTGACCAGCACCGCGCCATCGTAAGGCCAGGGAACGTGGCGTCGGTCACGCTCCGGGGAGATCACGCACGCGTGACCGCACGCGCGCGTGCGAGGATGGACAACCAGCCTGGAATGTCCGCCAGTTGGCAGTGAGGCACACGGAGAAGGGGGAAGTCCGGTGAACGGCCTCATCAAGGGGATCCACAAGGTCGAGATCGCGGTGAAGTGGGATCCGAGTCCGGCGGGGCAGCCGCCCACGGACCTGGACATCGTCGCCGCGACGTACCACGCCGGTGCCCCGTACGGCGATCCCGCCTATGTGGTGCATTTCGACAGCCGTTCTCCCGACGGCACCATCCATCTCAACCGCGACAGCAAGGACGGCAAGGGCTTCGGCTGGGACGAGGTCCTGACAGTGGAGTTCGACCGGATGGACAAGCGGTACGCGCGCGTGGTGGTCGGTGTCGTCATCCAACAGCGGCCCGGTCCTAGGACGTTCGTCAGCGTGATCAAACCGGCGCTGCGCATCCGTGAGGAGTACACCGACCTCGCCACGGACGACTTCGGCGCCGTACTCGGGGCGACCGCGGCGACGGTCGCGGAGTTCGTACGCGAGGACACCGGGGCGTGGGACTTCCGTCCGGGCGTCCAGGGCTTCGAGGACGACCCCGTCTCCTTCAGCAGGACCATGGGCTCCCTGCGCCGCGCCTGACCTCACCACCGAAGAAGAGTCCCTCGACGCCAAGGAGGAGGGCACCGGCCATACGCCGGTGCCCTCCTCCTCGGGTACTACAGGGGGCTACCTGTCAGGCGGTCAGCTGCAACCGCTGGTCGAGCCGCAGCCCTCGCAGATGTAGCAGGAACCGGCCCGCTGCATCTTCGTACCGCAGGAGAAGCACAGCGGGGCGTCCGCCTGGATGCCCAGCTGCATCTCCACCAGCTCGGCGCTGGTGTGGGCCTGCTGCGGGGCGGGCTTCGCCGCCTCGACCTCGGCCTTGGGGGTGGCGACGGCCTTCAGGTCGGTCTGCCGCGGCGCCGACTGGGCCAGGCCCTCGACGTCCATGTCCTCGTCGTCGAGCGGCTCGTAGGAGCCGGTCTCCAGGTGGCGCTGGCGCTCCTCGGCGGAGTGGATGCCGAGCGCGGAGCGCGTCTCGAAGGGCAGGAAGTCGAGTGCCAGACGACGGAAGATGTAGTCGACGATCGACTGCGCCATCCGCACGTCCGGGTCGTCCGTCATACCGGCCGGCTCGAAACGCATGTTGGTGAACTTGGAGACGTACGTCTCCAGCGGCACGCCGTACTGGAGGCCCACGGAAACGGCGATGGAGAAGGCGTCCATCATGCCCGCGAGGGTCGAGCCCTGCTTGGACATCTTCAGGAAGACCTCGCCGAGACCGTCGTCCGGGTAGGAGTTGGCGGTCATGTAGCCCTCGGCGCCGCCGACCGTGAAGGACGTGGTGATCCCGGGACGGCCCTTGGGGAGGCGCTTGCGGACCGGGCGGTACTCGACGACCTTCTCGACCTTGGTGGGCTCGACGGCCGTCGACGCCTCGGTCTTCTCCTCCGCGGGCTCCTTCTTCTTGGCGGAGAGGGGCTGGCCGACCTTGCAGTTGTCGCGGTAGATGGCGAGCGCCTTGACGCCCAGCTTCCACGCCTCGTAGTAGATCTCCTCGACCTCCTCGACGGTCGCCGTCTCCGGCATGTTGACCGTCTTGGAGATGGCGCCGGAGATCCACGGCTGGATCGCGGCCATCATGCGGACGTGGCCCATCGGGGAGATGGCGCGCTCGCCCATGGCGCAGTCGAACACCTCGTAGTGCTCCGGCTTGAGACCGGGGGCGTCGATCACATTGCCGTTCTCGGCGATGTGGGCGACGACCGCCTCGATCTGCTCCTCCTGGTAGCCCAGGCGGCGCAGGGCCTGCGGGACGGTGCCGTTGACGATCTGCATCGAACCGCCGCCGACCAGCTTCTTGAACTTGACCAGCGCGAGGTCGGGCTCGACACCGGTGGTGTCGCAGGACATCGCCAGACCGATGGTGCCGGTCGGCGCGAGGACGGACGCCTGGGAGTTACGGAAACCGTTCTTCTCGCCGAGGCGGATCACGTCCTGCCAGGCCTCCGTGGCGGCGGCCCAGACCGGGGTGTCCAGGTCGTCCATGCGGACGGCCTTGCCGTTGGCGTCGGAGTGCTGCCGCATGACGCGCTTGTGGGCGTCGGCGTTGCGGGCGTAGCCGTCGTACGGGCCGACGACCGAGGCGAGTTCCGAGGAGCGGCGGTAGGCCGTACCCGTCATCAGGGAGGTGATGGCACCGGCCAGGGCACGGCCGCCGTCGGAGTCGTACGCGTGGCCGGTCGCCATCAGCAGGGCGCCGAGGTTGGCGTAGCCGATGCCGAGCTGGCGGAACGCGCGCGTGTTCTCACCGATCTTCTCGGTGGGGAAGTCCGCGAAGCTGATCGAGATGTCCATCGCGGTGATGACCAGCTCGACGACCTTCTGGAAGCGCTCGGTCTCGAAGGACTGGTTGCCCTTGCCGTCGTCCTTCAGGAACTTCATCAGGTTCAGCGAGGCGAGGTTGCAGGACGTGTTGTCCAGGTGCATGTACTCGCTGCACGGGTTCGACGCGGTGATCCGGCCGGACTCGGGGCAGGTGTGCCAGTTGTTGATGGTGTCGTCGTACTGGATGCCGGGGTCGGCGCAGGCCCAGGCGGCCTCGGCGATCTTGCGGAAGAGTGCCTTGGCGTCGACCTCCTCGATGACCTCGCCGGTCATCCGCGCGCGCAGGCCGAACTTGCCGCCCTGGTCCACGGCCGTCATGAACTCGTCGTTGACCCGGACCGAGTTGTTGGCGTTCTGGTACTGGACCGACGTGATGTCGTCGCCGCCCAGGTCCATGTCGAAGCCCGCGTCGCGCAGGACGCGGATCTTCTCCTCTTCCTTGACCTTGGTCTCGATGAAGTCCTCGATGTCCGGGTGGTCCACGTCGAGGACGACCATCTTGGCCGCACGGCGGGTGGCGCCACCGGACTTGATCGTTCCGGCGGAGGCGTCGGCGCCCCGCATGAAGGAGACCGGACCGGAGGCGTTGCCGCCGGAGGACAGCAGCTCCTTGGAGGAACGGATCCGGGAGAGGTTCAGGCCGGCGCCGGAGCCGCCCTTGAAGATCATGCCCTCTTCCTTGTACCAGTCGAGGATCGACTCCATGGAGTCGTCGACGGACAGGATGAAGCAGGCGGAGACCTGCTGGGGCTGGGTCGTGCCGACGTTGAACCAGACCGGGCTGTTGAAGCTGAAGATCTGGTGCAGGAGGGCGTACGCCAGCTCGTGCTCGAAGATCTCCGCGTCGGCGGGCGAGGCGAAGTACTTGTAGTCCTCGCCGGCCTTCCGGTACGTCTTCACGATGCGGTCGATCAGCTGCTTGAGGCCGGTCTCACGCTGCGGGGTGCCGAGGGCACCGCGGAAGTACTTGCTGGTGACGATGTTGACCGCGTTCACCGACCAGAAGTCGGGGAACTCGACGCCACGCTGCTCGAAATTGACCGAGCCGTCGCGCCAGTTGGTCATGACGACGTCACGGCGCTCCCACGACACCTCGTCATACGGGTGCACGCCGGGGGTGGTGTGGATGCGCTCGATACGCAGGCCCTTGGCCGTCTTGGTGCCCTTTGCCCGGGAACCTCGTGCCGGACCGCTCGCCGTCTCTGTCATGCCGCCTCCCTGTACGGGCGAAAACGCCCTGAAGTGCCCCGTTGTTCCCGTGGCACGGTGTTCTGTCTGGTGTTGCGGGCACCCTCTGGCTGCCGCCCGCAACAGGTCTTCGATCGCCGCCGCCCGACCGGGCCCGTACTCCTCGTCCGGTCCCGGCCCACCGGTCAGTCGGCGGCGCCCGCGGGCTCGGGGACCTGCCCGGTCCCCCCGGCCCCGCGGTCGTCTTGCTGGCCCCCCTCGGCCACGTCTTCGTCGTCCGTGGCGGGGTGTCCCGTCTCTTCCCTGAGTTCCGCGATCGCGGCCTCGAAGTCCTCGAGCGAGTCGAACGCCCGGTAGACGGAGGCGAACCGCAGATACGCGACGAGGTCCAGCTCCTGCAAGGGGCCGAGTATGGCCAGCCCCACCTCGTGGGCGGCCACCTCGGCGCTTCCGCTGGCGCGCACCGCCTCCTCGACCCGCTGGCCGAGCTGAGCGAGCGCGTCCTCGGTGACAGGCCGCCCCTGGCATGCCTTGCGCACGCCGTTGATGACCTTGGTGCGACTGAAGGGCTCGGTGACTCCGGACCGCTTCACCACCATCAGCGAGCACGTCTCCACGGTCGTGAAACGACGGGAGCAGTCGGGGCACTGGCGGCGCCTGCGGATCGACGTGCCGTCGTCGGTCGTACGACTGTCGACGACGCGGCTGTCGGGGTGCCGGCAGAAGGGGCAGTGCATGTACTCCATCCCTCCTCACAGCAGACTCAATAGCCTCGTCAGGCCTCACGGGCCCCTCGAAGCAGCCCCAAGCATAGGCGATCAATCCAGGCTCCAAGACCCGGGGGACCACAACTTCTGGGCTGCTGTAGCCATCCAACCACTAGATGTGGGGATTGGCCCGTACAACCACACCTGTCGCGCGTGTCGCGCGCGCGTGGACTGTCCTCACTGGCGGCCTACGGCCACACCATGGGCGCCATACGGCCAGACAGGGCGCGGCGGCGGCAGCGCGGACCGGTCCGCGCTGCCGGAACGAGCGCCGTCCGGCCGCACGGTGACGAACCCGCGACCACCCGGGCGTACCGCGGCGACACTTACGGAGATACCGTGAGCGCCACTGGAGAGAGACGTGGGACTCTCGCGCAGATCTTCCGTGCGAACGAGGGCCGGTGCCCGGTTGACGGGATGCCGGATGGCAGACTGGGGCGCGCCCCCACAGGGGCGTCACCTCGGCGGTGAAGCGTACAGCAATGAGCCCTTTTGTCTGCGCGACAACGCGTAAGCCATACACCCGGATACGTGATCACGTCAGGTGATTCGCGGTTTTTCACTCGAACGTGTGTTTGGCGCAACCTTTCGAAAGCAACTACCGTTGTCCAGCAGGGAGACCATCGAGAGGGGCCGACGTGACCACCACCGCAGACAGTGCCACCATCACTGCCCAGGACCGCTCCCAGGGCCGACTCGAGCCGGTGCATGCCATGAACGAAGCCGCGAATCCCGAGGCACACAAGCGCTCTTTGCCTGGCCGACCTCCAGGCATCCGGGCGGACAGCTCGGGGCTCACCGACAGGCAGCGCCGGGTGATCGAGGTCATCAGGGACTCCGTGCAGCGACGCGGTTACCCGCCGTCGATGCGCGAGATCGGTCAGGCCGTCGGCCTGTCCAGCACGTCCTCGGTCGCACACCAGCTGATGGCACTGGAGCGCAAGGGCTTCCTGCGCCGCGACCCGCACCGCCCGCGCGCGTACGAGGTGCGCGGCTCCGACCAGGCCACCACCGTGCAGCCGACGGACACCGCGGGCAAGCCCGCCGCGTCGTACGTCCCGCTGGTCGGCCGGATCGCCGCCGGTGGCCCGATCCTGGCCGAGGAGTCGGTGGAGGACGTCTTCCCGCTCCCCCGGCAGCTGGTCGGCGACGGTGAGCTGTTCGTCCTGAAGGTCGTGGGTGACTCCATGATCGAGGCCGCGATCTGTGACGGCGACTGGGTCACCGTCCGTCGCCAGCCGGTCGCCGAGAACGGCGACATCGTGGCCGCGATGCTGGACGGCGAGGCCACCGTCAAGCGCTTCAAGCGCGAGGACGGCCACGTCTGGCTCCTCCCGCACAACGCGGCCTACGAGCCCATTCCGGGCGACGACGCGACCATCCTCGGCAAGGTGGTAGCCGTTCTGCGCCGCGTCTGACGCCGCGGTCGGCGGGTCCGCGACCCGCCCCTCCTGCCAGGCCCCGGGACCCCTGCGCCGGTTCCGGGGTCCTGCTGTGCGCGTCTTCGGCTTGCTAAGGCCGCTGCCAGCGCGCTCGCCGGGGCCGGTAGTACGCGGGTGCGGCTGGCCCCGGACGCCGGGGCCAGCCCTTTACGGTCAGCCTTCTTCCGCCGCCTTGGCCGCCGCGTCGATGGCCGCGAGGGACTTACGGACCTGGTTGCGGTCCGTCGTGTACCAGAAGTCGGGCATGGACGCCTTGAGGTAGCTGCCGTAGCGGGCCGTGGCCAGGCGCTGATCCAGCACGGCGACCACCCCGCGGTCCCCCGACGCCCGCACGAGGCGACCGGCACCCTGCGCCATCAGCAGGGCCGCGTGAGTGGCGGCCACCGCCATGAAGCCGTTGCCGCCCGCCTCCTCCACCGCCTTCTGGCGGGCGCTCATCAAGGGGTCGTCCGGGCGCGGGAAGGGGATCTTGTCCATCACCACCAGCTGACAGCTGGAGCCCGGGACGTCGACGCCCTGCCAGAGCGAGAGCGTGCCGAACAGGCAGGTCTTCGGGTCGGCGGCGAAGTTCTTGATCAGCTCGCCGAGGGTTTCCTCGCCCTGGAGGAGGATCGGGAACTCGGGAATGCGTGAGCGCAGCTCCTCGGCGGCGAGCTGAGCGGCCCGCATCGAGGAGAACAGCCCCAGGGTGCGGCCTCCGGCCGACTGGATCAGCTCCGTCAGCTCGTCCAGCATGTCCGCCCGGTCACCGTCCCGCGCGGGTCGCGACAGATGCCGGGCTACATACAGAATGCCCTGCTTGCGGTAGTCGAAGGGCGAGCCGACGTCGGTGCCCTTCCACTGCGGGACATCGTCACCCTCAGTGCCCTCGGGGGCGAGTCCCAGGGAGGCGCCGACGCCGTTGAAGTCGCCGCCGAGCTTCAAGGTGGCAGAGGTGAGGACCACGGAACGGTCGGTGAACAGCTTCTCGCGCAGCAGGCCTGAGACGGACATCGGAGCCACGCGAAGGGAGGCACCGAAGCGGTCGTGGCGCTCGTACCAGACGACGTCCCACTCAGAGCCGTTCACGATCCGCTCCGACACGTCGTGGACCGTCTCGACGGAGGCCAACGCCTGCTTGCGGACCGCGTCCTCGTCCTGGACGGACTTGTCACGGGTCGCGCCGATGCCCGAGATGACCGTACGGCAGGCGTCGCGCAGCGCCATCAGGGCGTAGGCGAGGTCTTCCGGGATCTCCTCGAGGCGGCCCGGCAGTGCCAGCTCCATCAACCGCTCGAAGCCCTCGGCGGCGGTCTGGAGCTGGTCGGCGGCCTTCTCGTTCACGAGCTTGGCGGCGCGGCGCACCGCGCGGTTGACCTGGCCAGGGGTCAGCTCACCGGTGGCGACGCCGGTGACGCGCGAGACGAGTTCGTGGGCCTCGTCGACGATCAGCACCTCGTGCTGCGGCAGCACGGGGGCGCCCTCGATGGCGTCGATCGCGAGCAGGGCGTGGTTGGTGACGACGACCTCGGCGAGCTTGGCCCGCTCCCGGGCCATCTCGGCGAAGCACTCGGCGCCGTAGGCGCACTTCGAGGCGCCCAGGCACTCCCGCGACGAGACCGACACCTGCGCCCACGCGCGATCGGAGACGCCGGGCGTGAGATCGTCCCGGTCACCGCTCTCCGTGTCGTCCGACCAGTCGCGCAGTCTCAGCAGGTCCTGCCCCAGCTTGCTGGTGGGCGCCGCCGCCTCGAACTGGTCGAACAGGCCCTCTTCCTCATCCTGCGGAACGCCCTCGTGCAGCCGGTGCAGACAGAGGTAGTTCGATCTGCCCTTGAGCATCGCGAACTCCGGGCGGCGGCGCAGCAGGGGGTGCAGTGCGTCGACGGTGCGCGGCAGGTCCCGCTCGACGAGCTGGCGCTGGAGGGCCAGGGTCGCGGTCGCTACGACGACTCGCTCCCCGTGCGCGAGGGCGGGCACCAGATAGCCCAGCGACTTGCCGGTGCCGGTGCCTGCCTGGACCAGCAGATGCGAACCGCCGTCGATCGCCTCCGCGACGGCTTCGGCCATGGTCACCTGGCCGGGGCGCTCCGTGCCGCCGACGGCAGTGACGGCAGCGTGCAGGAGTTCAGGGAGTGAGGGCTTCGTCATAGCGCGACCACCCTACGGCCAGGCACTGACAAGCGGGTGATCGTGGCGGTGTGGGGGGTGGGATCAGGACCTCGGGTTTGACGTGTGGTGACCGGGTCGGACCGGTTGGGTCAAGGGTCGGATGGGCCAGGAGAGGAGTGGGGTGGGTTCCGACCGACTGCCGGCCACGAAAAAGATTGGCGGGTGTCGGAACCGGATCGCCGCGAGCGGTGTACCAGAAGTGAATACGCGATCGCGAGGCGTTACATCAGATCGCGCAGGGACCGGTCTCGGAGCATGAGGGCGGCCCGCTTGGCGGGCAGGTCAACCTCGTCGAAGAACTGGAAGCCCGCGCTCAGGAAGGCGGCCATGGAGGGAATGTTACGGAGATCGGGTTCCGCGACGACACGCGCGCAGGCGGGTCGTCTATCGAGTACGAGGTCAGCGACCGCTCTGAGCAGGGTGCTGCCGAGCCCTCGCCCGCGGTCGGCGGCACCACCGATGAGGAGGTGGATACCGGTGTCGTGAGGCCGGGCCCGATAGCGGCGGGCCAGCGGGTCGAGGTCGGCACGGTAGATCTCCCAGTAACTCATCGGCGTGCCGTCGAGCATGCCGACGCAGGGGAGGCTGCGTCCGTCGCCGTTGAGCTGGGCCAGCAGGTGGTCCTGGGTCGTGTCCCGGGGTCCGGCCAGATTCCAGAACGCCGAGACGGCGGGGTCGTTCATCCAGCCGTGGATGAGCGGGAGGTCCCGTTCGACGCGCACGGGGAGGAGATGGAGCACGCCTGCGGGTGTGGGGGTCGGTCCCCAGTCGGCCATGTGGTCCAGAAGCTCACCTGTGGCGACCGTCTCCTCGATGGTGTCCGTCGCCTCCGTGGCGAAGAGTGCGACGAAGTCATCAGGCAGTCGCAGGTCCAGGGTGTCTTCGTTGTCCGTGCTGGGGCTGGTGCCGGTGGGAGACATGGCGAGGCTCCTCTCAGTCGGTGGGGGTGGGGCATGTTCCTCAGGAATGAAGGGGGTTGGCGATGGTGACGTACACGGACTGGGTGTCCACGGGGCCGACGAGTTCGTCGAGTCCGTCCAGTCGGGTCAGCAGATTGGCCTTGCAGCGCAGGACGGGTGAGTCGAGCAGACGGGCGGGCAGGGAGCTGCGCAGCGGCGCCGGGCCCACGGCGAGGCCGGTCAGAAAGTGGCGAAGGGCGGCGAGCAGCAGTCCCTCGTCGGCGAGACGTTGCGAACCGAACGCGCCGATGAGACCAAGCACGTTGTTGATCACCAGGTAGTAGGTGAAGCGCTCGTCGGTGACTTCGTCGGAGACGAAGGTGTCGCTGCACTCGCCGATACCCGGCAGTCGGGCGTCGAGTTCCTTGCGGCGGGAGTCGCGGAAGTAGTAGCCCTGGTTGTCTCGGTAGCGGCCTCCTGTGGGCCAACCGTCACCGTCCAGCAGGAGCAGCGTGTTCTGCTGGTGCGCCTCCAGGGCGAGGCCCGCCTCGCCGTCCAGCCACAGTACGGGCCTGACGACCTGCTCCAGGTAGCGCAGGAACCACTCGGCAGCCACCGCTTCGAGTGGGCGGCCGGTTCGGGCGGCGATGCGGGTCACGACGTCGGCCAGCCGGGATGGAACGGCGGACCTGCCGCTCTGCGGTCGACCGGCGTCGGTGTCCGGGTGGGTGCCGGGCTGACTGTCCCACGGGGGGCGGAACTCGGAGCGTGGCTGGGGTGCGACAAGGGCGGCGACGCAGGAGATGTCGTCCGACGGTGTGAACGGGTTGTGGCGAATCATCACGTCGAGTCCCGGCACGGGGTTGCCGTCCGGACCGTCGACGGCCAGCCAGGCCGGGTCGCGGACGATGTCGAAGCCTGGGTGCGCCGCCCGCCACTGCTGGGACAGACCACTGCGCAGCAGACGGTGGACCTCGACACCACGGTGGAGTTCCTTGCGGAGGTTCTCGCGGCGGGAATTGGTGATCTCCAGCCCGAGCGACAGCTTGAGCATGGCAGGGCTGGCGGAACGGTAGACGGTGCGCACGGAGGAGGTGGGGTGCCAAGAGGGACCGTGTTGTCCGAGGTCCCGGAGCAGTCCGGCGTCGAACAGGTCGGCGACTCCGGGACGGTGTCGGACTTCGCGCGACTGCCAGGGGTGCAGCGGCAGGGCGACGCGGCCGTCCGGCAACCGGAGTTCCGCACCGGCGAGTCGGGCGATGAGTTGAGGTGCCCGGACGGGACGACCGCGCTCGGTCCAGGCCGAGTCGGCGGCGAGTGCGGAGGGAGCTACAGCGATCCAGTGGAGCGGAAAGGAGCCGTGCAACTCGGGTGAGTACTGCCGGGATTCGGCTTCGGAGAGGCCCTCGCGACTCTTCGGCGTCGGATGCAGGGGATGGCCGAGCAGAAGAGACTGCTCGGCGGTGAGGAAACGGTCGGACTGGCTTGGCGGAGGTTCTCTGCGGTCGCTGATGAAGGTGGCGACACGGCGGACGGAGTCGGCGACCCGGGCGACTAGGTCAGCACCGTTGCTGGGGCCTTGTGCGGAGGCAGTTGAGGCAGCCGTGTCCCTCTCCCGGCAGAGCAGGGCCGCGAGGGTGACCGCGTCTACCGGCGCGGAGGGCTCCGTCGCATCGGCCAGGTAAAGCGGGCCGAAGCGGTGCCATCCCGTCGGGGACCAGTAGTGGACCGTGGCGAGCAGGGTGATGCCGGTGGCCCGCAGGGGGACTCGAAGGGTGCCGTCGGCGGGCGCGGGGAGGCCCGCTTCTCGCACCCAGCAACGCAACAGGGTTTCCACAGCTGCGGTGTTGGCCACGGTGTGCGGGTCGGGGTGATTCATGGGATCGGCGGCTGTCTGGTCCCAACGTGTGGCCGACGGTCGCTCACCGTGCTGCCGGGGGACGGATTCCGGTGGCGCTGCCATGGTCGCTGTAAGGGCGGCTGGTGGCGACGGGCGAGGGCGGGTGCCTGTGCTCGTAACGGCGCTGTCCCTGCTGCCGGTGCTGCCGTCGGGTGTGGAGCTGGTGTTCACGTCAGGTCCCTTGAGCGGTCGTTCGACGTCGCGTGGAGGTGTGCCGGGGCGCGTGGTCAGGGATGAGGGCGTGTGTCTGTGGTGGGCAGGCGCATCGGGAGGGAGTGGGAGTGCGTGAGGTGAAAGGGCGGTGGCTCCGGCGGCAATGGCGGGCTGGACTGGAGCACGGAGTTCACTGCCTCGGCGGAGCGGTCAAGTACTGCCGCCGTCTGTTCGTGGCTGATGGCCAGCACTGGGAGGAGGCGGCGGACACGGGCGGAACGGCCGCCGAGGCCGACGATCAGGCCCCGGTGGAGGCACTCGCGGTGAACCGCGGCAGCGGTCTCGGGGGCGGGAGGCTGGGCGGCTCCGTGTGTGAGGTCTCGGTTCTCCGTGTCCGGGCCCGTGAATGCCACGCCGATCATCAGTCCCCGGCCGTGTACCTCGCCAGCGCACGGGGATGCCAGGCGGTGGGCGCGGAGGTGGGAGAGCTTGCGGGAGCCGACGCTTGCCGCGCTTGGGGCATCGGGCTCCCCGTCACTGAGGTCGTCGCGGTGGACGATGGCGGCCAGTCGGAGGCTGCCCCCGATGGCTCTGGCCAGAATCATCACGTCCGGTGTGACGCCGCAGTACTCGACGGCCACGATGGGCAGGGCGCGTGCGTAGGTGCGGGCCGCCGTGTCGCGGGTCGGCTGGCGGCGGGGCTTCCCCACGGTCACGGTCACGACTTCCCGTCCTTCCGAAGCTCAGAGGCGAGTTGGCGGCTCGCGCTCCCCGTAAGGCGCTCCCTTGGGGCCGCTACTCCCGAGGCATGGGATGACCGGCAGTCGGGCGTGGCCGACCGGTGGCCGGAGACCCGGACCCGGGGTACCGAAGCCCCCGCCCTTGGCGGTCCCGGGCACGAGGACGCCCCCGGGCGGCGGACCGCTCACCGCTACCAACACCGGTGCGTTCACCGGGTTACGGGTTACTTCGAGATCCGCGTCTGGGGTGACCTGGCCGAGGCGGCACAGGGTCTCACCTCACAGCCACCCTTGCCGGGCTGCCTGCCAGGCGAGCTGCATCCGCGTCGTCGCTCCGGCCAGTTCCATCATGCGTTGGATGTGGCGTTGGACGGTGCGGCGGCTGAGTCCCATCTGGGTCGCGATCGCCTTGTCGGCGACGCCTGCCACGAGCAGGGAGAGGAGCCGTCGGTCGGTGGCCGAGAGCGGGTCGGTGGCGCCGGAGCCGTCCGTGCCCGAGACGGATCCGCTGTCGTCGACGATCAGGGGGACGCCGTCCTCCCAGTAGCGTTCGAAGAGGGCGATCAGGGCGGCCAGCAGGTTGCTGTCGCGCACCAGCGCGGCGGTGGGCACCTCCGGGTTGCCCTGGGGCCCGCCGGGCACGAGGGGGCAGATGGCGATGGCGCGGTCGGCGATCGCCAGGCGGAGCGGCAAGTGGGGGACGGCTCGGGCGATCTCTCCGGCTCGCACGCCTTCGGCGACGTTGTCGATGGCGCCCTCGTCGTCGAAGAAGGCCTTTTCGTACAGCACCCGGTAGTGGACTCCGCGGGCCAGGGCCTCGTACTCGGCCCTGTTGCTGCCCGAGGGCATCGCCACGTACTGGGCCTTGCAGAACCACAGCATCTCGTCGCGGGCGCCGGCCTGAATCTGCCGCAGGTGCTGGCGCAGTGCCTCGGCGCCGGTGATGACCTCGATGAGTTGGCCGATGTCCTGACGGCGCATGGTCTCGCGGTAGGCCTCCAGCAGTCCGGTGGCCTCCGCGCGGGCGAGGTTGAGGGCGTCGGTGCTGCGCTGCAGTCGGGGGACGAGCGCCACGTCGGGGGGTGTGGGCCGGTAGTGCAGGGGGACGCCGTCGCTCTGGCTGACCATGCCCTTGGCGGTGAGACCGCCCAGAACGGAGTGGGTGTCGGTGAGGGAGAGGCCGCTGCTGTCGGCGATCTCCTGGGCCGAGGCCCATCCGGCGGCCACCAGCAGGCGGTACACGGTTTCCTCGGATGCGGTGATCCCGGCAGCCTGGAGCGTCAAGGCGCCCTCCCGCGGTTCGACGCTATGCAGTCACGCCAATCGTTGAATACCGTACAACACTGGGTGGCCGTGGTGCGCAGGGCGGGCGTGTGGCCGCCGGGTTGGTGGCCACACGCCCGTCCGCAGGATGCCCCCGGGTCAGCCGCGGTGGGTGTACGCGCGGGTCACGGTCTGGCGAACCGAGTTTCCGGCAGCGTCCTTGGCGGTGACGCGGAGGGTCACGAAGGCGTCGCCGCGTATCGGCCCCGGCCTCTTGACGGTGGCGGAGAAGGCGTTCCCGCCCTTGCCCTTGACCGGGACCTTGGTGAAGTGCCGCCCGTCGTCGTAGGAGACCTCGACCTGGACGCCCACCCCGCGCGGTGCGGCCAGGCCGTCCTGGTGGCGGACCGTCAGGCCGAGCAAGTGGGAGCGGCCGGGGCCCACGGCGTTGCGCTCGTCGACGGGCACCCCGTAGTCGAGTTGGAGCAGTGGCAGTCGGGTCGCTTCCGCCGCCGGGGCGGACTGGAAGGTCCAGGAGGTGTCCGTGGCCGTGGCGTGGTTCCACTCCTCCGACCCGCGGCTGGTCTCCAGGCGCAGCCGGTACACGGCGCTGCCGGACGGCACCTCGAGGTTCCGCCAGGCGTCAGGGGCGTCGGTCAGCTTCTTACCGTTGCGGAAGAGTTCGACGTTGGCCGTGTCGCCCGACGGGGCCTCCCGAACGCCGACGCCGATGCCGCCGCCACCGGTGATCAGTCGGGACCAGTGGCCGGCCTGGCCGTCGGTGAACTCGGGGATGCGCAGCCGCAGGCTGTCCCCGACCCGGGTGGAGGGTGTTCCGGCGCCGCGCGGGATCGAGGGACGCACCACGGCGCCCTGCCAGGTCTCCTTCACCCGCTCGCCCGGCCGGTAGGTGCGGGTCGTGTCCCGCAGTCCGGTGCTCAGGGGCCTGTCCACGTCACCGACGGTCTCGTGGTGCACGACGTGCTCCCACACGGTGTCACCGGCGCTGACGTACTCGGTGCGCTCGAAGGCGGTCGGTACGTGGCGGGTGTACTGGAGCCAGGTGAACTCCTGGTGGGGGCGCCGGGCGAAGCGCTGTTCGGCCGCCCAGGGCTCGCCGCCGTTGTCGGCGTAGACCGACCGTACGACGGCGCTGTTCTTCTCGGAGACGGTGTGGATCACCTGGTCCGGGATGCGCTGGGTGGACACCTGCATGACGTCGTAGAGGTACGGGCTGCGTGCCGTGCCGGTGATCGCCAGGGTGGTGGTCCGCTTCTGGATGCGCTTCAGCAGTTCCGCGCCCTCGTCGGCGCCGATTCTGATGAGGGGCAGGGCCCAGCGTTCCCCGTCGGGTGTCCACCGGGTCCAGGCGTTGTCGGAGAAGTGGACCACCACCAGGCCACGGGCACCGGCGGCGGCCGCCTGCTCGGCCAGCGCGGGTCCGGTCACGCCCTCCTCGTCGGTGATGACGGCGAGCTTCCCGCGGGCCGCCCGGAAGTCGGGGTGGGAGGTGCTGCCCGCGGCGACCGCGGTGAGCCGTTCGCCGCGCTGGTCGAAGGGCGGCGACTGAGGCATGTAGTAGGCGCCCAGGTCGTCGCTGCCGCCGACCACCCCGGCCTTGAGCATCGGGGCGACGAGCTGCCAGCGGGAGGCGAACTCGAAGGTGCCCTCGGTGACTTCGGCGGTGGGGCTGACGTAGACGCCCTCGATGCCGTCGAAGTACATGGTGCCGTCGATCCAGCCGTGGCCGTCGATCTCGCGGTACGACTGGAAGCTCAGGACGCCGCGCTGTTCGGCGGGCCGGGGGGTGCGGATCTGGACCTTGGTCGTCTTGCGGGGGTCGACGACGGCGGTCGTGTCCTTGGTGACCTTCACCTCGGGGAGGATGACCTGGCGGAGCAGCACTCGCCCGTCGACGTACTCCGTGGAGCCGGAGACAATCTGGTAGGTGCCCTCCTCGACCTCGGCGACGGCGTTCGCCCGGTCGGTGTACTCCACGAAGCCGTCGGCGCCCCAGATCATGGGGAGCGACTCCACCTGCTGGCCGGTGTTGTCGTAGGACACCACCTTGAGCCCGTGCACGGGGCCGCGCACGGTCAGGCTCAGCGTGGTGTGGACGGTGGCCGAACCGTCGGGGGCGGTCGCCGTCAGGTAGCCGTAGTAGTCGCCCTGGGAGGCGCGGGCCGGGTCGACGCTGAGCGGGACCTCGGCCGTGGCACCGGCCGGGACGGTCACGGACGACGAGCCCAGGGCCAGCGTTCCCGCGCCCGGCTCCCGGCCGCCGGTGGTGGCGAGTTGGGCGCTGAGGTCGAGGGTGAGGCTCCGGCTGGAGGTGTTGGTGTAGCGGACGGTTCTGGTACGGGTGCCGGTGTCGTCCCTGCTGAAGGAACCGAGCGCGACGGTGCCGGTGGCGGACACCGGGGCCTTGGCGGCCGCCGCCAGGTCGATACGGCCGCCGCCCTGCTCGGTGACGCGCTGGCCGGAGATCGTGCGGGCGGTGCTGATCAGGGCGTTCTTGAGCTGTTCGGCCGTCCAGTCGGGGTGCTGCTGGGCGAGCAGGGCGGCGGCTCCGGCTACGTGCGGGGCGGCCATGGAGGTCCCGGACGCCGCGACGTAGGTGCCGTCGACGATCTCGCCCATGGTGGTGCCCTGGGCGCGCGCCGCCACGATGCCCACACCGGGTGCGGTCACATCGGGCTTGACCCCGTCGTCGCCGAGGCGCGGTCCACGGCTGGAGAACGGGGCGAGGGACTCGTCACGGTCCACGGCGCCGACGGTCAGTGCCGCGTCGGCGGCGCCGGGGGCGCCCACGGTGCCCGGTCCGGGACCGGCGTTGCCCGCCGCGACGACGAACAGCGCGCCGGAGGAGGCGGAGAGTTCGTTCAGGGTGCGGCTCATCGGGTCGGTGCCGTCGGTGGGTTCCGCGGAGCCGAGCGACATGTTGATGACCTCGGCACCCTGGGCGACGGCCCATTCCATGCCGTCGATCACCTGGGACTCGGTGCCGTAGCCATCGTCGCCGAGGACCTTGCCGATCAGCAGGTCCGCGCCGGGCGCCACGCCCTTGCGGCTGCCACCCGAGGCGGCGCCGGAGCCGCCGACGATGGAGGCGACGTGCGTGCCATGGCCGAAGGCGTCACCGGTGCCGCCACTGCCGGAGAAGTCCTCGGCCGCGCTGATGCGTCCGGCCAGGTCGGGGTGGGCGGCGTCGGCGCCGGTGTCCAGGACGGCGACCCTGACGTTCTCGCCCTTGAGCCCGCTTTTCCACACCTCGGGGGCGCCGATCTGCGCGGTGCTGCGGTCCAGCGTGGCGTTCACCCGGCCGTCCAGCCAGATCTTGGGTGTGGCCGCGCGGGAGGACATCTCCCCCGTGGCGGGGACGAGCCGCTTCCAGAAGACACCGAGGTCTTCCGCCGGGATCCGCACCGCCTCGGCGTCGAGGGTCTCCAGCCGACGCCGGGGGGCGTCGTCGGCCGTCAGCGCGGTCAGGCGGCGCAGCGCGGAGTCCGCCACCCCAGCGGTATCGCCGAGGATCAGCGGCAGCGAGTCGGTGTGCGCCTCGTCGTAGTGCTGGTCGAGCAACGAGGTGACGTCGAAGAGGCCGCGGTCCAGCCGTCCGGCCGCGACCAGTTCGGCCGCGTCGGAGGGGAGGACGGTCAGCCGCCCCTCCTCCTCGATGGTGCGGAAGAGCACGTCCGTGCGCCTTTCCCCCGGCACCACCGAGGCGGCTCGCCGACCGTCCGCGCCGGTCACCACGGTCACGCGGTCACCGGTGACCAGCCGCACAGTGGCACTGGCACCCGCTCCGGCGACAGCAGTCCCGCTTGCTTCCCCAGCCGCCGTTACCGTCGTCTCCCCCCTGGCCACTCGAGGGCCGTCGGCCGTGCCCGCCGACACCGGCGTCACCGCCCCGACGGTCAGGGTCAGCCCCGCCGCCACGGTCGCCGCGAGGCGTATCCGTCTCATGAGTGTCCGTGCCTTCCGTCATGGGTGAACGGCGTGTTGGCGCCGCGGTTCCCGGCTGTCCACACGGTTGTGCCGTGCCGTTGGTGCTGCACAGAATCCGCCGCGGCCGGAGGCGGTGTCACCGTTTTCCAGGTGGCACAGGTGGGACATGTCACAACGGCGACAGCGCGGCCACCGGGGCCGTCAAGTCCGCGGAGCGGGACACCCCTTGGACGAAGGCCAGGTCAGACGCCTTGTAGCCGAACCGTTGCCGTTCCGTCGGCAGTCACCCACAGCGAGCGCATAGTGTGGTCCGCCGCAGGGCAGAGACCGTTCACCCCAGGGGGAGTTACACCATGCGATCCATACGGCCGTCGTTCACTGCTCGCCGGGCCAGGAGCACGCGCCGCAGAACCTCCCCCGTGCTGGCCGCCGTAGCCCTCGTGTCGGCGGTCGCGCTGACGGCCACGGCCTGCGAGTCGGGAGACGGTGGGGCGGACGTCGACGCGGCGGCGTCCGCGGCGGCCGGGGCCGACGACAAGTTCCAGCTGCCGGACGACATCAAGGACCGGCTCAAGGAGCACGGGATCGACATCGACAAGTGGCGGGACGGCGCCTGGAAGGACTGGAACAAGGACGACTGGCTGCGCGAGGCCGACGACTTCATCAACCCGATCATCGAGGACCTCTGGGACCCGGACCGGATGCGGGATGCGGAGGAGCCCGAGCAGGAGGTCGACAACGACATCTCCGGCGACCAGGGCGTGACCGACCCGACTCCGGCACCGGTGGAGGCCGAGGCCGTACCGGCGTCGTACCACTCCAACGCGCCCGAGGCGGGCAAGGTGTTCTTCGACTCGCCCGAGGGCACGATGGTCTGCTCGGCCACGGTGGTGCAGGACCCGGCGAACCCCGGCAAGTCGAACATGGTGTGGACGGCGGGCCACTGTGTGCACGCGGGCAAGAGCGGCGGCTGGTACCGCAACATCGCCTTCGTGCCGTCGTACAACGACTCGGCCATGTCCTCGGCGGAGCTGCCGAACGCCAAGAAGGAGGAGGTCGCTCCGTACGGCGTCTGGTGGGGTGACTGGGTGCAGACCTCGGACCAGTGGATCGAGCAGGGCGGTGCGACCGGCGGTGACGGTGCCTCGTACGACTTCGCGGTGCTGCATGTGACGCCGGAGGAGGGCGCCGGTGGCAAGTCGCTGGAGGAGATGGTCGGTTCGGCGCTGCCGGTGGAGTTCAACGCCCCGGCCGTGACGGGGATCGAGAACATGACGGCGACCGGCTACCCGGCGGCTCCGCCGTACGACGGTCAGACGCTGTACCAGTGCCAGGACAAGCCGGGGCGCCTGTCGCTGAACGAGGCGGACCCGACCATGTACCGCATCGGCTGCACGATGACGGGCGGTTCGTCGGGTGGCGGCTGGGTGGCCACGGGGTCGGACGGCAAGCCCGCGCTGGTGTCCAACACCTCGATCGGCCCGGTCACCGCGGGCTGGCTGGCCGGTCCGCGGCTGGGCGAGGAGGCCAAGGGCGTCTTCGACTCGGTCAGCGAGAAGTTCGCGGGCCAGTGACCTACCGGTAGACGCGGCAGGGGCTCGTGCGGCGGCGTGCGTTCGACGGAAACCTTCACCGTCCCGCCGCCGTTCGACCCCAGCCGCACGGCATGATTGCCTGGCACGTCCATGACATCGACTCCATGACATCAATCGCGACAATCGCGACAACGTGACAGCACAGCGCTTACGCACGTGTTCCAACGGGGGTTACCGCACCATGCGTTCACTACCTACGTCCTTCATCCACCGCGGCGGCAGGCGGCGCCGTCTGCTCGCCGCCACGGGTCTCGTCGCCGCGCTGGCGCTCACCGCCACCGCCTGCGGCGGCTCCGACGAGGACACCGCGGGCGGCGACCCCGGTGCCGCGGCCTCCGCGTCCGGAGCCGCGGACGGCGCCGACGGCAAGGCCGAGATCCCGGGCGGCATCGCGGACCGGCTCAAGGAGCACGGCATCGACGTCGACGCCTGGAAGGACGGCGGCTGGCAGGACTGGGACAAGGACAAGTGGCTCAGTGAGGCCAAGGACTTCGTCAACCCGGTGATCGAAGGCCTCTGGAAGCCCGAGCGGATGAAGTCCGCCCAGGAGGCCGACAAGACCATGACGACCAAGGACGAGTCCTCGGTCCAGGGCGTCAGCGACCCGGAGCCCGCGCCCGTCGAGGCGCAGGCCGAGAAGACGCCGTACCAC
This sequence comes from Streptomyces sp. NPDC057877, assembly GCF_042796855.1. Lineage (NCBI taxonomy): Bacteria > Bacillati > Actinomycetota > Actinomycetes > Kitasatosporales > Streptomycetaceae > Streptomyces > Streptomyces sp. NPDC057877. Next base: position 57,105 of record NZ_JBHVMS010000013.1, on the reverse strand, counting down.
GAGAACGCGGCACCGGTCGGCAAGATCTTCTTCGACTCCCCCGAGGGGTCGATGGTCTGCTCCGGCACGGTGATCAAGGACGTCAACAACCCGGGCAAGTCCAACCTGGTGTGGACGGCCGGTCACTGCGTGCACGCGGGCGGTGGCGGCGGCTGGTACCGCAACATCGCCTTCGTCCCGGCCTACAACGACCTCGGCAAGTCCGAGGCGGAGCTGACCAACGCCAATCCGCAGGAGATCGCCCCCTACGGCAACTGGTGGGCGGACTGGGCCGCGACCTCGAACGGCTGGATCGAGGGCGGCTCGGAGTCCGGCGGCGCGGGCGCGGCGTACGACTACGCCGTGCTCCATGTGCAGCCGGAGCAGGGCTCGAAGTCGCTGGAGGAGACCGTCGGCGCGGCGCTGGACGTGGACTTCTCCGCACCGGCCGCGGCGGAGGCCGGTCAGATGGGCGCCTGGGGCTACCCGGCCGCACCGCCGTACAACGGCCTGAAGATGTTCAAGTGCCTGGACGAGCCGGGCAGGCTGTCGCTCGCCCCGTCGCTGCCGACGATGTACCGCATCGGCTGCACCATGACCGGAGGCTCCTCCGGCGGCGGCTGGTTCCGGGTGGTCGACGGTGAGACCAAGCTGGTCTCCAACACCTCGATCGGCCCGCTCGACAACACCTGGCTGGCCGGACCCCAGCTGGGACAGGACGCGCAGGCGCTGTACGAGAACATGAGCGAGACCTACGGCGCTCAGTGACCGCACGCACGGCAGCACGCGGAAGGCGCGCCCCTCACACCAGGGGCGGGCCTTCCGTATGGGCTACGAACGGCTCAGGCAGCCGACGCCGGAACGTACGGCGCCAGCTCCGCGGCCAGTTCCTCGTGCACCCGCACCTTGAGCAGGGTGCCCTCCGGGGTGTGCTCCTCGGAGAGCACCTCGCCCTCGTCGTGCGCACGGGCGACCAGCTTGCCGCGGGTGTACGGCACCAGCGCCTCGACCTCGACGGACGGCCGCGGCAGCTCGTTGTCGATCAGCGCGAGCAGCTCGGGGATGCCTCGCCCGGTGCGGGCGGAGACCGCGATGGAGCGCTTCTCGATCCGCAGCAGCCGCTGGAGGACCAGCGGGTCGGCCGCGTCAGCCTTGTTGATCACGACGATCTCGGGTACGCCGGTGGCGCCGACGTCCCTGATCACCTCGCGCACGGCGGCCAGCTGCTCCTCCGGGTCCGGGTGCGAACCGTCCACCACGTGCAGGACGAGATCGGCGTCGCCGACCTCCTCCATGGTGGAGCGGAACGCCTCGACCAGGTGGTGCGGCAGATGCCGGACGAAGCCGACGGTGTCGGCCAGGGTGTAGAGCCGACCGCTCGGGGTCTCGGCCCGGCGCACGGTCGGGTCGAGGGTGGCGAACAGCGCGTTCTCCACCAGCACACCCGCGCCGGTCAGACGGTTGAGCAGCGAGGACTTGCCCGCGTTGGTGTAGCCCGCGATGGCGACCGAGGGCACCTTGTGGCGACGACGCTCCTGGCGCTTGATGTCGCGGCCGGTCTTCATCTCCGCGATCTCCCGGCGCATCTTCGCCATCTTCTCGCGGATCCGTCGCCGGTCCGTCTCGATCTTGGTCTCACCGGGGCCACGGGTGGCGAGGCCGCCGCCCTTGCCGCCGCCCATCTGGCGGGACAGCGACTGACCCCAGCCGCGCAGCCTCGGCAGCATGTACTGCATCTGCGCGAGCGCCACCTGCGCCTTGCCCTCTCGGGACTTGGCGTGCTGGGCGAAGATGTCGAGGATCAGGGCCGTTCGGTCGATGACCTTGACCTTGACGACGTCCTCGAGGTGGATCAGCTGGCCAGGGCTCAGCTCACCGTCGCAGATGACGGTGTCAGCGCCGCTGTCCAGCACGATGTCGCGCAGTTCCAGAGCCTTGCCGGAGCCGATGTAGGTCGCCGCGTCGGGCTTGTCACGGCGCTGGATCACGCCGTCGAGCACGAGGGCGCCCGCGGTCTCGGCGAGAGCCGCCAGCTCCGCGAGGGAGTTCTCCGCGTCCCGCACGGTCCCCGAAGTCCAGACGCCGACGAGGACGACCCGCTCCAGGCGGAGCTGGCGGTACTCGACCTCGGTGACGTCCTCGAGTTCGGTGGAGAGGCCCGCGACGCGGCGCAGGGCCGCGCGCTCGGAGCGGTCGAACTGGTCGCCGTCCCGCTCTCCGTCGATCTCGTGGCTCCAGGCGACGTCCTCTTCCATCAGGGCATCGGCCCGAAGACCTTCGGGGGAGGTGTGCGCGAAGCGCTGAGTGTCCTGGGAAGGGGAAGAAGAGGAGGTCATTGGGTCCTTACGTCGATGGGGAATCCGTTGTGCGACGACGGGGGCCGGAGCCGGGGGCTCCGGGCCTGCTGTGTGGTCCGTCACTGCTCACAACGCACGAGTGCCCCGGGAGATTCCCGCGACCCGTGGCCCGAGCGGGTGGACCGTGCCGCCGACCTGAAGATGGTCGCACGGAACGCCCCGTCTCGTCACCGGGTTATCTCCCGGCCGTGGCCTTCACCCGCGGGCCCTGTTGGCCCCCGGGGCCTTGGTCACCCCGGGCGCCTTGGCGGGCGCCGCCGGCTTCCAGTCCGGGTGTCCCGGCATCGGCGGGGTCTTCGCGCCGTAGAGCCAGCCCTTGAGGAAGCCGCTCAGGTCGCGTCCGGCGATGTCGGAGGCGAGCCGGGTGAAGTCGGCCGTGGTCGCCGTGGAATCCAGGTGGCGGCTGACCCAGGCCCGCTCCAGGCGTGCGAAGGCGGTGTGGCCGATCTCCTGGCGGAGGGCGTAGAGGACCAGGGCGCCGCCGTCGTAGACGTTCGGCCGGAAGATGCCGAACCGGTCGCCGTCCTGGGGCGCCCTGGGCGCGGCGGGCGGTCCTCCCGCCGCGCGCCACCCGTCGGAGGCGCCGTAGGCCGCCCTCATGCGCAGGGCGAGCGGCCGGTCGCCCTTCTCCTCGGCGTACAGCGCCTCGTACCAGGTCGCGTGCCCCTCGTTCAGCCACAGGTCTGACCAGGTGCGCGGGCTGACGCTGTCGCCGAACCACTGGTGGGCCAGCTCATGCACCATGATCGAGTCGACGTACCACTCGGGGAACGCGGGGTTGGTGAACAGCTCTCTCTCGAAGAGAGAGAGCGTCTGCGTCTCCAGTTCGAAGCCGGTGGCGGCGTCGGCCATGAGCACGCCGTAGGTCTCGAAGGGGTAGGGCCCGACCTTCTCCTCCATCCAGGCGATCTGCGCCGGTGTCTTCTTCAGCCACGGTTCCAGCTTCGCGCGGTGCTCGGTGGGCACCACGTCGCGTACCGGCAGCCCGCGCGGGCCGGTGCGGTGCAGGACCGTGGAACGCCCGATGGAGACCTGGGCCAGCTCGGTGGCCATGGGGTGCTGGGTGCGATACGTCCAGGTGGTGGCCTGGCCCGCGCGCCGCAGGCCGCTGCGCAGCCCGTTGGCGACGGCCGTGTAGCCCGCGGGCGCGGTGACCCGGATGGTGAACATCGCCTTGTCGGAGGGGTGGTCGTTGCACGGGAACACCAGATGCGCGGCGTCCGCCTGGTTGGCCATGGCGAGCCCGTCCTTGGTCCGCACCCAGCCGCCGCCGCGACCGCCTTCGGCGGGCACAGGATCGCTGGTGTGCCGCACGGTGATCCGCATCCAGCTGCCCTCGGGCAGCGAGGTCCGGGGGGTGATCACCAGGTCCTCGCCCGCGTCGGCGTAGGTGGCGGGCAGCCCGTTGACCTCGACCGAGCCGACCTCTCCCCGGTCGAAGTCCAGGTTGACGTGGTCCAGCGGTGCGGTGGTCCAGGCGTCGATGGTGGTGACGGCCTGGAGCGGCTTGCTGTTGCTGCCGGGATAGGTGAAGGCGAGGTCGTACGACGCCACGTCGTATCCCGGGTTGCCGAGGTGCGGGAAGAGCCGGTCGCCCACGCCCAGCGGGGTCGGCGGGGCGCTCGCGGCGACAAGGCAGACGGAGACGGCGGAGGCGAGCAGCGCCGCCTTCAGCCGTCGGGAGGTCCTGAGGATCCCGGTGCGGGAGGTGAGCAGCATCCCCCACGGCTATCAGCGCGCGCGTACCGCACGTCGACGACGCGCGCCGGGCGCACCCGAACGGGGTGTCAGGAGGCCGAGGCCGGGTGCTGCGACCGGCTCACGTCGTACACGCCGGGCACGTTCCGCATGGCGCGCATCAGGGCGGGCAGGAGGGCGGCGTCGGGGAGTTGCAGGGTGTAGGTGTGGTGCACCCGCTGCTGGCTCGGCGGTTCCACGGTGGCCGAGACGATCTCGGCGCCCTGGAGGGCGATGGCCTCGGTCAGGTCCGCGAGCAGATGCGGGCGGCCGAACGATTCAGCGAAGAGCGTGACCCGGCATCCGGTGGTCTCGTCCCCGGCGGGCTCGTCCCAGCGCACGTCGACCTCCGCGCGCCCCGTGTTCTTCATCCGCGCCACCGCCGCGCACTCCACGCGGTGGACGGTCACCGCGCCCCCGCGCACGGCGAAGCCGGTGACCTCGTCGGGGGGTACGGGTGTACAGCAGCGCGCGAGCCGGACGCTCGCGCCGGGCAGATCCACCAGTGCGCCCACGGAAGAGGAACGGGCGGGGGCGGGGCGGGGGCCGGACTCGGCGCCCACCGGGTCCGCGTCCGGTTCCTCGGCCCTCGTATCGGCCGCGCCCCCGCCTGAAGCCTCGGCCGCGCCCCCGCCTGGAGCCTCGGCCGCGTCCGCGTCCCGCCCGTCGGCGTCCGTCCCGGCCGTCGCGGGGTGCGCCGTGAGCCACCGCTGGATGGCGATCCGCGCGGCGGGGGTGTGGGCGTGCTCCAGCCACTCCCTGGAGGGCTCGGAGGCCGGGTCCTGGCCCATGAGGAGCTGGACGGTGTCGCCGTCCCTCAAAACCGTGCTCAGGGTCGCCAGACGGCCGTTCACGCGCGCGCCGATGCAGGCGTGCGCGTCCTCGCCGTACTGGGCGTACGCGGCGTCCACGCAGGTCGCCCCCTCGGGCAGGCCGAGCGTGCCGCCGTCGGGCCGAAAGACGGTGATCTCGCGGTCCTGGGCGAGGTCCTCGCGCAGCGTCGACCAGAAGGTGTCCGGGTCGGGCGCCGCCCGCTGCCAGTCAAGGAGGCGGGAGAGCCAGCCGGGCCGGGTGGGGTCCTCGCGCTCGCCGTCGCCGGGCTCGTCGGAGGCAGGGGGCGCGTACGGGTTGCCGAGCGCCACGACGCCCGCCTCCGCGACCTTGTGCATCTGGTAGGTGCGGATGAGGACTTCGGCGACCTGGCCGTCCGGGTGGGCCACGGCGGTGTGCAGCGACTGGTAGAGGTTGAACTTGGGTACGGCGATGAAGTCCTTGAACTCCGAGACGACGGGCGTCATACAGGTGTGCAGCTCACCCAGGACCGCGTAGCAGTCGGCGTCCTCGTTGACCAGCACCAGCACCCGTCCGAAGTCGGCGCCGCGCAGCTGTCCGCGTTTGCGGGAGACGCGGTGCACGGAGACGAAGTGGCGTGGGCGGATGAGGACTTCGGCGGAGATGTCGGCCTCGCGCAGGACGCCGCGCGTGTCGTCGGCGATCGCGGCGAGCGGGTCGTCGACGCGGGCCGCGTTCTCGGCGATCAACTCGCGCGTGTGCTCGTACTCCTCGGGATGCAGGATCGCGAAGACGAGGTCTTCCAGCTCGGTCTTGAGGGCCTGGACGCCGAGCCGTTCGGCGAGCGGGATGAGGACGTCCCGGGTCACCTTGGCGATGCGGGCCTGTTTCTCGGGGCGCATCACGCCGAGGGTGCGCATGTTGTGCAGCCGGTCGGCGAGCTTGATCGACATCACCCGGACGTCGTTGCCGGTGGCGACGAGCATCTTGCGGAAGGTCTCGGGCTCGGCGGCGGCGCCGTAGTCGACCTTCTCCAACTTCGTGACCCCGTCGACGAGATAGCGGACCTCCTCGCCGAACTCGTCCCGGACCTGATCGAGCGTCACATCGGTGTCCTCGACGGTGTCGTGGAGGAGGGACGCGGTCAAGGTGACCGTTTCCGCACCGAGTTCGGCGAGGATCAGGGTCACGGCGAGCGGGTGGGTGATGTACGGCTCGCCGCTCTTGCGCATCTGCCCGCGGTGCGAGGACTCGGCCAGGACGTAGGCGCGGCGCAGCGGTTCGAGGTCGGCGTCGGGATGGTGGGCGCGGTGCGCGTCGACGACATGGCCGATGGCGTCGGGCAGCCGGTCGCGGGCGCCGGGGCCGAGCAGCGCGGCGCGTCCCAGGCGGCGCAGGTCCAGCCGTGGACGAGCCCTCCTGCGGGGGGCTGTTGGCACCACGGGGCCTGGGGTCGCAGGGTTCGTGGCCTCCGCACTCATGGGCACCTCCGGCTGCGTGGACCGGCGGACGGGGTGCCCCAGGGCGGACACGGCTCAGGAGATGGCGACTTCTCCCCCGTCCGGGCCGGTGCTTGATGCTATCGAGCCCATCACGCGCGACTGACCGCCTCTCGCCGAGCGTGAAACGGATCACCCATTCGAGGGAAGGTTTGGACGTTTACGGCCGTTTGATCCGCGCTCCTGGAAGGCCGCGGGCTCGAACCCGTATGCGGCCATCCACCCGTGCGCTCTCCTGTGCGCCCCCGAAATGTCCGTTCTCAGCGCACCGCTTCGGCCAGCCACTCCCCGTCGATCTCGCCCTCGGCGACGATCACCGCGGGGCCGGTCATCTCGATCTCGCCGTCCGGCCGTTCGGTGATCAGCAGACGGCCGCCGGGGACGTCCACGGTGTACGTCACCGGGGTGCCGGTGACGGCCGGGTCGGCGCCGTCGCGGCGGGCGGCGGCCACGGCCACGGCACACGCGCCCGTGCCGCAGGAGCGGGTCTCTCCGGCGCCGCGCTCGTGCACGCGCATCGCCACGTGCCGGGGCCCTCGGTCGGCCACGAACTCGACGTTGACCCCCGTCGGGTAGGCGGAGGCCGGGCGGAACGGTGGCGCTTCGTACAGGTCCCCCGCGTGGGCGAGGTCGGCCACGAAGGCGACCGCGTGCGGGTTGCCCATGTTCACGTTGACCGCGGGCCAGCTGCGCTCGCCGACGCTCACGGTGACGTCCCCTTCGGGGAGGCGCGCTCTGCCCATGCCCACGGTGATGTCGCCGTCCTTGGCGATGTGCACCGTCTTGACGCCCCCGCGCGTGGCGACGGCGACGTCTCCCTCGGTGACATGTCCGGCGCGCTGCAGATACCGGGCGAAGACGCGTACGCCGTTGCCGCACATCTCGGCGATCGAACCGTCACCGTTGCGGTAGTCCATGAACCACTCCGCCTCGGCCGCCATCTCCCGGGCCTCGGGGTGGGCGGCGGACCGCACCACGTGCAGCAGGCCGTCCCCGCCCATGCCCGCGCGGCGGTCGCACAGGGCGGCCACGGTGGCCGGGGGCAGGTCGATGGCGTTCTCGGGGTCCGGGACGATCACGAAGTCGTTCTCCGTGCCGTGCCCCTTGAGGAAGGCGATCCGCGTGCTCATTCCTCGATCGTACGGGCTGGGTACGACAGCCGGTCGCCGCGCCGGTCAGCGCAGCCGGGCCACCCGCCACACGGCGAGCACCACGACCGCGGCCACCACCACGACGTAGGCGAGCACCACCCGCCAGTCGACGCGGCGGCCGGAGCCGCGCTGCGGCAGGCCTGGCCAGGTGTAGCCGACCTTGCGGGCGGCCATCATGCCCCAGCCCGCCGCACAGGAGCAGATCAGCAGGCCCAGCATCGCGATCATGGCGCCGCTGTCGCCGAAGTCGAAGGCGAGCGGGAACGCGAACATCAGGGAGCCGAGGGCACCCAGGCCGACGATCGGCGCGAGCTGCCAGATCCGCATCCGGCGCTGCGGGCGCAGCTCGACCTCGACCTCGGGCCCGCCCACGAACATCTCGTCCGGCTCGGGGCCGTCGGCGGTCACGCCGCCGTGCGTGTCGTCGGGCCCGTCGGGGCTCAGACGGGCGTCGTCCTGCTCCGGTACGTCACCGCCGTCGGCACCCGCGGTGCCGACGTGCTCGGTGCCGAGTTCGGCGTCCTGCGCCGTTTCTTGTGCGGTGTCACGAGGGCCGGCCTCCATCGCCACGCGCCCTCCCAACTAGGACTTCACTGGTCGATCGAAGCTCGATGATGGCATGGCACCACAGGCCCCGATGACGGCCGGAGCGTCCCGATGCCATGACGTGATCAGGCTGTAACCGGTCGTTCGACCAACGTCAGTGCGAGTGCCGGAAGTTCCGTGAGGTCCGTCGCGGCCCCACTCAGCCAATGCACGCGCGGGTCGCGTCTGAACCATGAATCCTGACGGCGCGCGAAGCGCTTGGTGGCACGGACGGTCTCGACCCTGGCCTCCTCCAGGGTGCACTCACCGGCGAGCGCGGCGAGTACCTGCTGGTAGCCGAGGGCGCGGGCCGCCGTACGCCCCTCGCGCAGCCCTTGCGCCTCCAGTGCGCGCACCTCGTCGACGAGGCCGCGCTCCCACATCCGGTCCACCCGGCGCGTGATGCGTTCGTCGAGTTCGGGGCGGGCCACGTCGACGCCGATCTGGAGGGTGTCGTAGACGGAGTCGTGTCCAGGAAGGTTGGCGGTGAAGGGCTGGCCGGTGATCTCGATCACTTCCAGGGCGCGGACGATCCGGCGGCCGTTGCTGGGCAGGATCGCCCGCGCGGCCTGCGGGTCGGCGGCGGCGAGGCGGGCGTGCAGGGCGCCGGAGCCGCGCAGGGCGAGTTCCTCCTCAAGGCGCGCCCTGACCTCGGGGTCGGTGCCGGGGAAGTCCAGGTTGTCGACGGCGGCGCGGACGTAGAGGCCGGAGCCGCCGACGAGGACGGGCCAGCGTCCGGCCGCGAGCAGTGCGTCGATGCGCGCGCGCGCGAGTCGCTGGTACTCCGCGACGGACGCCGTGACGGTGACGTCCCAGACGTCCAGGAGGTGGTGCGGGACGCCGCCGCGCTCCTCGCCCGTCAGCTTCGCGGTTCCGATGTCCATCCCGCGGTAGAGCTGCATGGAGTCCGCGTTGACGACCTCGCCTCCGAGTTGCCGGGCGAGAAAAACGCCCAGATCGGACTTTCCTGCCGCGGTCGGTCCGACGACGGCGATGACTCGGGGGGCGGGGGCTGCGCTGCTCACCGGACCAGTCTCCCAAACCTCCGCCCGTGCCCTCGAACGAGTTACGTGACGAGCCGCGCGCGGCGTCGTTGCCCGTTGCGAGGTTCTCGCCGCCGGTTTGCGCAGGCGGTGACCCGGGTGACGCGATCGGACGCTCTCCCAGGCTCTGGGCTTCGGCCGGGCAGGGGGACTCTCATGGCGACGCGGGATTTCGCTCGCACGAGTAACGTATGGAGCTGATATGGGCGTTTTTGCACGACTTCTTCGAAGGTCCAAGGCTACGGAGGAGGCGGCCACCGGAACCGGGACACCGGAGTCCGGTACCGCCGAGGCCGAGGTCGAGACCGAGGCCGAGGCCGAGGTGACCGTGGAGGCGGCGGAGGCCAAGGGGTCCCCCGAGGCCGACGCGGGCGACACGGTCGCACAGGAGACGGCGAAGGACGGCGCCGAGGGCAGCGGCGCGGACGGCGTCGAGATCCCGAAGCAGCAGTCCGCCGAGGCGGCGGCCGACAGCGAGGCCGGTGAGGGCGCCCGCACGTAACTGCCCGCGAGGGAAGGTGAACGATGGGTCTGTTCGACAATGTGAAGGCCAAGCTCAGCCCTGCCAAGGACAAGGTCTCGGGCCTCGCGCAGCAGCACGGGGACAAGATCCAGCACGGCCTCGACAAGGCCGCCAAGGCCGTCGACGAGAGGACCAAGGGCAAGTACAGCGACAGGATCCATACGGGGACGGGCAAGGCCAAGCACGCCATGGACCGACTCGCCCACAAGGACGACACCGGCACCGGCGACGGCCCCACCACGCCACCGTCCTCACCGCCGCCGACTCCCTGACCCGCACATCCACAGCCGGACCCACATCCAACGGCGGACGGCCGAGGGGCATCGCGCTCCCGGCCGTCCGCCGTTTCGCGCTCGGGGGAAGGCGCGGGGGCGGCGGGTCGGGTCTCCTGGTGCCCTTCTCACGGCGGACGTCGGTATGCGTCGCACTGTTCCGTCGCGGGCGACCGGACGCCGAGATGCGTTCCGCGCGACCAGACGCCGAGACTCGTTCCGCATGGCCACGCGCTCAGGCCTCCTCTACGACCACGTCGCGACCAGATACCCCACGCCGTAAGGCGCGCCCTCGTACAGCAGGGACCCGGTGAGTCCCGCTTCCTCGCCCGCGCCCGCCAGGGTCTGCCAGGCGGCCCGGCCCGAGGCCTTCAGTTCCCGGGCGAGGTCACGGTCCAGGGTCTTGAGCGCCGCGATGTCCGCCACCGACAGCGCACGTGCCACCTCCGTGTCGAAAGGCTCCGCGCGCGGGTCCAGGTAGCCCGGCGCCTTCAGGGTCCGGCAGGCGCTGGCGTCGGCCATCACCAGCATCGCCACCCGATCGGCCCGGGCGGCGACTGCCCTTCCGATATCAGTACACCGCTCGGGGCTGATCGGTTCCCGCAGGGCGAGGCCTTCCATCGGGGCGTCGGACCAGCCGGTGCGCTCCAGCAGCCATGCGGCGACCGCCAGCGAGGTCGGCAGCTCCTCGGGCTCCGTCGCCCCCGCCTGGCCCAGCCGTACGGTCACGTCGACGCCGAAGCCCCGGAAGGAGCCCCGCGCTCCCTCGGCGTACGCGCGCGTGTCCGGTGTGTCCCGGTCCGCCGGGGCGCCGGTGTCGGCCGGGCCGAGCACGATCAGCAGGTCCGGACGGGCCGCGGCGAGTACGCCCAGGGCGTCCGTGCACGCGGCCCGCGCGGTGTCCAGTTCGGGTGCGGCGCCCGCGGCGACCTCGGGGACGAGGAGGGGCGGACAGGGGCAGACTGCGGCGGCGACAAGCATGATCCGCAGCGTAACCGCGGGTGGGGAAGGGTGCGACGACCGGACTCCCGGTCAGTCGCAGCCGCAGCCGCCCGCCGCCGCGACCGGCTGCGGGGCCGGGGCGCCGATCTTCGGCAGGCCGAGCAGGACGCCCTTCGGCTTCGCCGCCGCCTCGGTGGTGCGCTTCTCCCAGGCGTCGCCCGCGCGCGTGCGGCGCACGTCCAGCACCGGGCCCTCGGCGAGGAGGTGGTGCGGGGCGGCGTAGGTGATCTCGACCGTGACCACGTCGCCGGGGCGGACCTCCTGCTCCGGCTTGGTGAAGTGGACCAGGCGGTTGTCGGGGGCCCGCCCGGAGAGGCGGTGCGTGGCGCCGTCCTTGCGGCCCTCGCCCTCGGCGACCATCAGCTCCAGGGTGCGGCCGACCTGCTTCTTGTTCTCGTCCCAGGAGATCTCCTCCTGGAGGGCTACGAGACGCTCGTAGCGTGCCTGGACGACCTGCTTGGGGATCTGGCCGTCCATCTCGGCGGCCGGGGTGCCGGGGCGCTTGGAGTACTGGAAGGTGAACGCCTGGGCGAAGCGGGCCTCGCGGACGACGTGCAGGGTCTGCTCGAAGTCCTCCTCGGTCTCGCCGGGGAAGCCCACGATGATGTCGGTGGTGATCGCCGCGTGCGGGATGGCGGCGCGCACCTTCTCGATGATCCCGAGGTAGCGGTCCTGCCGGTAGGAGCGGCGCATCGCCTTCAGGACGGTGTCCGAGCCCGACTGGAGCGGCATGTGCAGCTGCGGCATCACGTTCGGCGTCTCCGCCATCGCCGCGATCACGTCGTCCGTGAAGTCGCGCGGGTGCGGGGAGGTGAAGCGGACGCGCTCCAGACCGTCGATCGCGCCGCAGGCCCGCAGCAGCTTGCTGAACGCCTCGCGGTCGCCGATGTCGGAGCCGTAGGCGTTGACGTTCTGGCCGAGCAGGGTGATCTCGGAGACGCCCTCGGCGACCAGGGCCTCGACCTCGGCGAGGATGTCGCCGGGACGGCGGTCCTTCTCCTTGCCGCGCAGGGCCGGGACGATGCAGAAGGTGCAGGTGTTGTTGCAGCCGACGGAGATCGACACCCAGGCCGCGTAGGCGCTCTCGCGGCGCGTGGGCAGGGTGGACGGGAACGCCTCCAGGGACTCGGCGATCTCGACCTGCGCCTCTTCCTGGATGCGGGCGCGCTCCAGCAGGACGGGCAGCTTGCCGATGTTGTGCGTGCCGAAGACGACGTCGACCCAGGGCGCCTTCTTCACGATGGTGTCCCGGTCCTTCTGGGCCAGGCAGCCGCCGACCGCGATCTGCATGCCGGGCCGCTTGGCCTTCTTCGGCGCGAGGTGGCCGAGGTTGCCGTAGAGCCGGTTGTCCGCGTTCTCGCGTACCGCGCAGGTGTTGAAGACGACGACGTCCGCGTCACCGTCGGAGCCCTCGGGCGCGCGCACGTACCCGGCGTCCTCCAGCAGTCCGGCCAGACGCTCGGAGTCATGGACGTTCATCTGGCATCCGTAAGTGCGGATCTCGTACGTCATGGTGCTGGGAACGTCCACTGCCGGGCTCCGGTCGCTGCTGCTGGTCATGGAACAAGGGTAGGTGCTCCCGGGAAGCCCCCGGTCCGGCGTCGTGGGGCGGGCCCGGCGGCCCCGCCCCGTCAGCCGCCCTCGGGCCGCCAGCCCTGTCGTCGTAGTACGGCGGAGACGTCCGGCGCCGTGTAGTGCGCGCCCTTGAGGACCTTGCCGTCGGGGCGGCGGTCGACCTGGCCGTCGGGTCCCCGCTTGGACATGTTCGAGCGGTGGACCTCGGCGATCACCTGGTCGAGGTCGACGCCGTGCACGAGGGCGGTGCCGTAGGCGACGTAGACGACGTCGGCCAGCTCGTGGGCGAGCCGGTCGAGCGGGCCGGTGACCGAGACCTCGGCGACCTCCGCGGCCTCCTCGGCGAGCAGCTCACCCCGGTGCGCGGCCAGGTCCGCGGGCACCTCGGTCGGTCTGCTGCGGGCGTCCAGGCCGAAGGCGAGATGGAACTCACGGACCAGATCGGCGGGCGAGGAACTCATGCCACGACTGTAACGAGGGCCTCTGACAGTGCCCCTCTCCCCCTCTCGCCCACGTCTCGGTGTGACAACATCCCTGGTCAGTCCGGCGCACCGGCTGGCAGGATCGCGCGCATGTCCAAGGTGTTCCCCCGGGTAGGCGGGCGCTGGGCCCTGCGGGGCGCGGCCGTCGGCCTGGTGGTGCTCGGGTTGCTGCTGTGGTGGCTGCTGCCGCTGGGCGAGAAGCCGCCGAGCGGGACGATCACCTTCAGTACCGGGACGCCTCGCGGGGTGTACCAGAAGTACGGCACGCTGCTGCGTACCGAGTTCGACAAGGACATGCCGGATCTGACGGTGCGGCTCGTCACCAGCGACGGTTCGCAGCAGAACATCTCGCGCGTGGCGACCGGGCAGGCGGACTTCGCGATCGCCGCGGCGGACGCGGTGGAGACGTACCAGCTCAACGACGGCTCCGGCGCCGACCGACTGCGCGGTGTCGCACGGCTGTACGACGACTACGTCCATCTCGTCGTCCCGCACGGCTCGGACATCGACTCCGTCGCCGATCTGGAGGGCAAGCGGGTGGCGATAGGGCTGCCCCGCTCGGGGGTGCGGCTGATCGCGGAGCGGGTGCTGAAGACGGCGGGCATCAACTCGCGGCAGGACATCACTCCGCTGCCGGACGGCATCGACACCGGCCCCGACCGGCTGCGGCGGGGCGAGATCGACGCGTTCTTCTGGTCGGGCGGACTGCCCACGGACGGGCTGCGGGAACTCGCCCAGACGTTCGACTTCCGGCTGATCCCGATCGACACCGAGTTCGTGTCCCGGCTGCACCGGCAAGGGCCGGGCACCCACTACTACCGCGGCACCAACATGCCCCTGTCGCCCTACCGCCCCGGTCGGCAGGAGGCCGGGACCGTGCCGACCATCGCGGTGTCCAATGTGCTGATCACCCGCAAGGACGTCGACCCGAGGCTGATCGAGTGGGTCACCCGGACGGTCCTCGACAGCCGGGACGGGATCGGGGCCCATGTCCACTCCGCGCAGCTGGTCGATCTGCGCACGGCCATCTACACCGATCCGCTGACGCTGCACGAAGGGGCCAGGCGCTACTACCGCTCGGTCAAGCCGTAGCGCCGTGGCGCCGTAGCGCCGTGGCGCCATAGCGCCATAGCGCCATGATTACGGCGGTCAGGTCGCCGGACCCGACCTCGGCACCGTCACCGTCACCTTCAGCCCCCGCGCCCCTCCGCAGTCACCCGAGTCACCCGAGTCACCCGAGTCACCCGAGTTGCCCGAGTCACCCGGCTTTCCGGGCAGATGATGGTCGTAGGCGATCCGCCCGTCCCCCGCCGCGAGCAGGGCGCGGGAGATGGAGAGGCCGAGGCCGGACCCCTTGACGTTCTGGTGGCGGCCACTGCGCCAGAAGCGGTCGCCGATGCGGGACAGTTCCTCGTCGGTGAGGCCCGGGCCCTGGTCGGCGACCACGATCGTCGAGGTGTCGCCGTTGGAAGCGACCCGGACCTCGACGCTCTTGCCCTCCGGGGTGAACTTCACCGCGTTGTCGATCACCGCGTCCAGGGCGCTGGACAGGGCGACGGGGTCGGCCCAGGCGGTCGTCGCCGGGCAGTCCCCCGCCAGCCGTACCCCCTTGGCCTCCGCGGTCGGCGACCATGCGGCGACGCGCTCGGCGGTCAGCGCGCCGATGTCGGTCAGCTGGAGGTCGGCGGCGGAGTGCTCGGCCAGCGCGAGGTCGAGCAGGTCGTCGAGGACCTGGGCCAGTCGGCGGCCCTCGGCCCGGACGGAGGCGATCTCCTCATTTCCCTCCGGCAGTTCGAGTGCGAGCAGTTCGATGCGCAGCAGCAGCGCCGAGAGCGGGTTGCGCAGTTGGTGCGAGGCGTCGGCGACGAAGGCGCGCTGCTGCTCCAGGACGTCCTCGACGTTGTCCGCCATCTCGTTGAACGACCGGGCCAGCCGCCTGAGTTCCGGCGGTCCGCTGGCGACCGCGACCCGCGACTTCAGCCGCCCGGTGGCGATGTCGTGCGTGGTGGCGTCGAGAATGCGTACGGGCCTGAGGACCCAGCCGGTCAGCCGCAGCGCCGCGCCGACGGCGAGCAGCATCGCGGCGATCTCCCCCGCGCCGATGACCAGCCAGCCGTACAGGGTCTTGGAGCGCATCTGGTCGGTGGGCGAGTCGGTCACGACGACCGCGACGACGTCACCGTCCCGGATCACCGGCGACGCCACGACCAGGCGCCGCCGCTGCCAGGGCCACACCTGTTCGGGGTCGTCGCTGCGGCGGCTGAGCAGCGCCTCGTCGAAGGCGGCGCGCACATCGCCGGTCTGGGGGAGCAGCCAGTCCACCGGGGCATTGGCCATGGGGGTGCGATTGCGGTAGAAGACGCCGACCCGAATGCCGTAGACCTTGTGGAAGCTGTCGAGTTCGCGGCTGAGGGTCTCCAGCCGTTCGTTCGGCGGCGAGGGCGGTGCTCCGCCGGGGGTGTCGGTGACGAACTGGGCGAGGGCCGCGAAGAACGCCGTGTCGTCGATCCGGTCGACGACCACCCGCTGCTGCTGCGCCGCGGCCACGCTGACGGCGAGCGGCACCCCGAGGGCCAGCAGTACGGCCGCCATGAGGACGATCAGCAGCGGCAGCAGACGTGTGCCCACCCCCGCCCCGCTAGGCGGCGGGCTCGACGAGCCGGTAGCCGACGCCGCGCACGGTCTCGATCAGCGCGGGCATGCGCAGCTTGGCGCGCAGGGAGGCCACGTGCACCTCGAGGGTGCGTCCGGTCCCCTCCCAGCTGGTGCGCCACACCTCGCTGATGATCTGTTCGCGGCGGAAGACCACGCCCGGGCGCTGCGCCAGCAGGGCGAGCAGATCGAACTCCTTGCGGGTCAGTTGGACAATCGAACCGTCCACCCGTACCTGCCGGGTGGGCAGCTCGATGTGCACCGATCCCAGCCGCAGCGCCGTGCCGCCGCCCCCGGAGGCGTCCTCCTGGACGGTGCGTCGGCTCACGGCGTGGATCCGCGCGAGCAGCTCTCCGGTGTCGTACGGCTTGACCACGTAGTCGTCGGCGCCCAGGTTGAGGCCGTGGATGCGGGAGCGGACGTCGGCCCGCGCGGTCACCATGATCACCGGCACGGTGGTGCGCTTGCGGATCTTGCCGCACACCTCGTAGCCGTCCTGGTCGGGCAGCCCCAGGTCGAGCAGGACCACACCGAACCCCGCCCCCTCGGGGACGAGCGCCTGGAGGGCCTCCTCGCCGCTGCGCGCGTGGGTGACGTCGAAACCGTGCCGCGCGAGGACCGCGGACAGGGCGGCGGCCACATGGTCGTCGTCCTCGACGAGCAGCAGTCTCATCCTGGCCTCCTTCGGTTCATCGGCGATACGGATCAGGGTCACCGGCCGTACCCGACCGGCGGGTAGACATGGGTGGAAAAGCACGCACGCGCGCGTGCACATCGCAGTCACGCTGATGGACGACGACGACGTCAAGAGCGTTCCGGTCGCGTGAGGTTTCCGTTATGCGGCCGATACGGGCGCGGCTCACCTACGCTACGAGCCGTATCCGGAAGCTACCGGATCGTGATACTCAAATTCGCCTCAGATGTAATGACGCAGTTCGCGTAGGGTAGCTACTGTCCTCCGAAACCGAGGAGGACGGAGCCAGTAAGCGATGACCGAAGTATCGGTGGCCAAGGAAGACGTGGCCGCGACCGGCGAGCTGGTCGTCCTGAAGGGCGTCAACAAGCACTTTGGCGCGTTGCACGTGCTCCAGGACATCGATCTGACGATCGCCCGCGGCGAGGTCGTCGTGGTCATCGGGCCCTCCGGGTCCGGGAAGTCCACCCTGTGCCGCACCATCAACCGCCTGGAGACCATCGACTCGGGTGACATCTCGATCGACGGCAAGCCGCTGCCCGCGGAGGGCAAGGCCCTGGCGAGGCTGCGTGCCGATGTGGGGATGGTCTTCCAGTCGTTCAACCTCTTCGCGCACAAGACCGTGCTCGAGAACGTGATGCTCGGCCAGATCAAGGTCCGCAAGGCCGACAAGAAGAAGGCCGAGGAGAAGGCGCACGCCCTGCTGGACCGGGTCGGCGTCGCCACCCAGGCGGAGAAGTACCCCGCCCAGCTCTCCGGCGGCCAGCAGCAGCGTGTCGCCATCGCGCGGGCCCTGGCCATGGACCCCAAGGTCATGCTCTTCGACGAGCCCACGTCGGCGCTCGACCCGGAGATGATCAACGAGGTCCTGGAGGTCATGCAGCAGCTCGCCCGCGACGGCATGACCATGATCGTGGTCACCCATGAGATGGGCTTCGCCCGATCGGCCGCCAATCGCGTGGTGTTCATGGCGGACGGCCGCATCGTCGAGGAGGCTGCGCCCGACCAGTTCTTCAGCAATCCGCGCAGTGACCGTGCCAAGGATTTCCTGTCGAAGATCCTGCACCACTGACGGCGCTGGCCGCCCGGCGGCCACCCGCGTCACCCGCACCGACGGTTCTCTCTTCATCAGGCAAAGGATGTTCACCATGAAGCTCCGCAAGGTCACCGCCGCGGCCGCCGCAGCACTCGTTCTCTCCCTCACCGCGACCGCCTGCGGCGGGGACGACGGCGGCGACGACAACGGCTCGGGCTCCGGTGGCGGCGACAAGATCAAGGTCGGCATCAAGTACGACCAGCCCGGCCTCGGCCTGAAGGAGCCGGACGGTTCCTTCTCAGGCTTTGACGTGGATGTGGCCACGTATGTGGCCAAGGAGCTGGGGTACGAGGCCGACCAGATCGAGTGGGTCGAGACCAAGAGCGCCGACCGTGAGAACGCCCTCGCGCGTGGCGACGTGAAGTTCATCGCGGCCACCTACTCGATCACCGACGAGCGCGACCAGAAGGTCGACTTCGCCGGTCCCTACCTGCTGGCCCACCAGGACCTGCTGGTCAAGGCGGACTCCGACATCACCGAGGCCACGGACCTCAACGACAAGAAGCTGTGCTCCGTGACCGGCTCGACCTCGGCGCAGAACGTCAAGAACGACTTCGCCCCGAAGGCCCAGCTGAAGGAGTACGGCACCTACTCGGAGTGCATCGCGGGTCTGCAGAGCGGCGCCGTGGACGCCGTGACGACCGACGACTCGATCCTCGCGGGCTTCGCCGCCCAGGACCAGTACGAGGGCCAGTTCAAGCTCGCGGGCCTGAAGCTCAGCAACGAGAACTACGGCATCGGCGTCAAGGACGGCGACAAGGCGACCGTGGACAAGATCAACACGGCGCTGGAGCAGATGGTCAGCGACGGCAGCTGGGACACCGCGGTCAAGGACAACTTCGGCCCGGCCGACTACAAGAACGAGCCGGCTCCGGAGATCGGCAACATCGTCAAGTAACGGACTGCTTGTTCATGGGCGGCGTTCCCCGAGGAGCGCCGCCCAGCACCGCGGAGTCCTTCCGGCGCGCCGCCGTCCGCCGCGATCACGGCGGCGGCGCGCCCGTCCGCCACCAGCCACCCGGAAGCGCGGGAGATCGTGTTCGACTTTCTTTCTGAGTATGACAATCCAACCCTGTTGGGCGCCTTCTGGGTGACGGTGCAGCTCACCGTGTTCTCGGCCATCGGCTCCCTGATCTGGGGCACCCTCCTGGCGGCGATGCGGGTCAGCCCGGTCCCGCTGATGCGCGGGTTCGGCACGGCGTACGTCAACATCGTCCGGAACATCCCCCTGACGGTCATCATCGTCTTCACGTCGCTCGGTCTCGCCGACATCTTCGGTGTGACGATGGGCGCCCCCGACGACTTCGAGGTCCAGGGCTTCCGGCTCGCGGTGCTCGGCCTCATCGCCTACACCGCGGCCTTCGTCTGCGAGGCGCTGCGCTCGGGCATCAACACCGTCCCCGTCGGACAGGCCGAGGCGGCCCGTGCGCTCGGGCTGAGCTTCAGCCAGGTGCTGTCCCTGATCGTGCTGCCGCAGGCGTTCCGCTCGGTCATCGGCCCGCTGGCCAACGTCCTGATCGCGCTCACCAAGAACACCACGGTGGCGGCGACGATCGGTGTGGCCGAGGCGGCCCTCCTGATGAAGGAAATGATCGAGAACGAGGCCCAGACGGTGCTCATCGGCGCGGTCTTCGCCTTCGGTTTCGTGGTACTGACCCTGCCGACCGGCCTGATCCTCGGCTGGCTCAGCAAGCGACTGGCGGTGAAGCGGTGACCTCGGTTCTCTACGACGCCCCCGGCCCCAAGGCCAAGCGGCGCAACGTCATCTTCTCGGTCGTCTTCTTCGCCCTGCTCGCACTGCTGCTGTGGTGGATCTGGACGGTGATGGACGACAAGGGCCAGCTGAAGTGGTCCCTGTGGAAGCCGTTCACCGAGTCGCAGGCATGGACGACGTACCTGCTGCCCGGCCTCGGCGACACCCTGAAGGCCGCCGCGCTCGCGATGATCATCGCGCTGCCGCTGGGCGCCTTCTTCGGCATCGCGCGCATGTCCGACCATCGCTGGGTGCGCGTTCCGGCCGGTGCGGTCGTCGAGTTCTTCCGGGCCATCCCGGTGCTGCTGCTGATGCTGTTCGCCAACGAGTTCTACGCACGTTCGACGGACGTCAGCAGCGCGGACCGGCCGCTGTACGCGGTCATCACCGGCCTGGTGCTCTACAACGCCTCGGTCCTCGCCGAGATCGTCCGCGCGGGCATCCTCGCCCTGCCCAGGGGGCAGACGGAGGCGGCCCAGGCGATCGGTCTGCGCAAGGGCCAGACCATGACCAGCATCCTGCTCCCGCAGGCGGTCACGGCGATGCTCCCGGCGATCGTCACCCAGCTGGTCGTCATCGTGAAGGACACCGCGCTGGGCGGCGTCATGATCGGTTTCACCGAGCTGCTGAGCGCTCGTGGCACCCTCGCGGCCAACTACGCCAACGTCATCCCCAGCTTCATCGTGGTGGCGATCATCTACGTCGTCGTCAACTTCATCCTCACCAGCTTCGCGAGCTGGCTGGAGGGCAGGCTGCGGCGCAGCAAGCGCAGCACCGGCGCGGTGCTCGGCGCGGACGACGTCGAGGAGCTGAACGCCGCGGAGATCGGCGGCAGCTACGCGACCGGAGCCGAGAAATGACCCGTCAAGTGGTCTGAGTGGCCCAGCGGAGCAACACCGGAGGCAGTGGCATGATCGCCACTGCCTCCGTCACTTGACGCAAGCAGCGGCAATGGGTTGCATACGTTCTGTGATCGTGCACCCTGCTCCAACCTCTTGTTCACATACGTCCCTCAGGACACCGCCGTGGGCAGGGGGCGCCGCGCCGTGGACCCGGTGATCATCGTCGGGGCGGGGCCCGTCGGGCTCACGCTCGCGCTGGCGCTGGCCCGCCAGGAGGTGCCGTCTGTAGTCCTCGACGAGGGTCCGGGCTACGACGAGACACGGCTCGCCCGCACGGTCGTCCTGCGCGAGGACACCACCGCCCTGCTCGCGCGGCTGACCGGTGTACCGATCGCCGAGGCGGGCGCGCACTGGGCCGGATGGCGGTCGATGCGGCGCAAGCAGGTGATGCGCGCCTTCGAATTCGACACCGCTCCCGGCACCCGGCCGGACGAGCCCGACGACGACGCCGACTTCGGCTTCGGCCCCGCCGAGCAGCCCCATGGCGAGCCCGCCGAAGCGGCCGGACCGTCCCCCCTGCACCTCGCCCAGCATGTGCTGACCGGCGCCCTGCGCGCCGCCCTCTCCCGCGAACGGCTGGTCAGGATCGCCACGAACAGCCGCCTCGACGCTCTCGAACAGGAGTCCGGCGGCGTCACCGCGCACACCCGCGGCCCCGAGGGCACCTACTGGCGCGGCAGTTACCTGGTCGGCTGCGACGGCCCCCGCTCCACCGTGCGCAAACTCCAGGACATCCGCTTCCCCGGCCGTACCGCGGTGGAACGTCACGCCGTCGCCGCGCTGCGCACGGAACTTCCTTGGCCCGGCCAGGCGTTGCTCCATCGGACGCCACCGTGGCGGACGTCGGGACCCTCGGGCGGGGAGGTGACCGCGCGCCCGCTGCCGGACGGCGTCTGGCGGCTGGACTGGCTGCTGCCGCCCGGCAAGGACCTGGTCACGCCCGAGCTGCTGGTGGCGCGCGTCCGGGAGACCCTCGCGGGCTGGACCGGCGGCGCCTCACCGTCGTACGAACTGCTCGACACCGGCGTGCACACCGTCCACCACCGGCTGGCGCGCCGCTGGCGGGTCGGCCGGGTCTTCCTCGCCGGGGACGCGGCGCACTGCCTGGGCGCGCTCGGCACCCAGGGGCTGGACGAGGGGGTGCGGGACGCCGACAACCTCGCCTGGAAGCTGGCACTGGCCTGGCACCACGGGCCGAAGGAGGCGCTGCTGGACAGCTATCAGACCGAGCGGCGCGCGGTCGTCGCCGCCCGGCTGCGCGCCGCCGACCAGGCGCTGCCGATACTGCGCGGCGGCAAGGGCCTGCGCGCCTACGTCCCCGGCACCGCCCGGGGCCACGACGCGCTGCTCACCGACGGTCACCTGGGACGCGGCGCGCTCGGTGCGCCGGGGTCGTACGCCTCCTCGCCGCTCACGCCCCGGCATCTCGAGGCGGAGATTCCCGTGGACACCCCGCCGGGGGCGCCGGTGACCGATGTGCGGGTGACGGCGGAGGACGGCGCGTTCGTACGGCTGCGGGACCGGCTCGGGCGCGGCGCGCTGCTCGTCGTACTGATCGCGCCCGGTACGGGTGTGTGGGAGCGCAAGCACTGGGTCACCGCCGGTGTCATGCCCCGGCTGGCGGCGGCGGTGGCGGCGCTGCCGCATCCCGCCGAGCTGCTGGTCGCCGAGAGCTATCCGGGGGCCGCCGCGCATACCGTGCTGCTCGTGCGCCCCGACGGCCATCTGGTCACCGCACTGAACGGCGTGCGTCCCGCCGACCTGTACACGGCCGCCGAGACGGCCCTCGGCGGCGCGGCGGCGCCCAGGGCGACCGAGGCCGCGCAGGCTTCGGAGGCGGGTGCCGCGGCCGGGTCCCGCTGAAATCCGCGTGTTGACGCGGAGTTGACCGGGGGGCGCCCTCGTGCTGTACTCCGGATCATGACCGACACCTGTGTGCGCCTGTGGCGGAGGGTCCATATGGACCTGGTCCGCTACGCGGGCTGCGTGTGTCGTCCGTCCTGCTGAACTCGCACTCCTCCACCGCGCCGCCGCGATGCCGCGCGTCTCCTTGCGAACACCCAGGACGGTACCCATGTCTGCCCAGCCCGCTGTCTCCACGTCTGCTTCCCCTTCCGCCGCGCCACCCACCCAGGCGGACCTCCTCGACTTCGTACGGCACACCGCCGCCGACGCCGAGTTGATCTCCTCGCTCCCGCTCGACCCCGAAGGCCGCACCTGGGTACGGCTGAACGGCCCGGGCGGCAGCGAGGCCTGGCTGATCGGCTGGCCGCCCGGCAGCGGCACCGGCTGGCACGACCACGCCGACTCCATCGGCGCCTTCACGACCGCCGCCGGTGCGCTCAGGGAGAACTCGCTCGCCGCACGGCTGCCCACCGACGGCTGGCAGACCCTCGAACTCACCGAAGGCGTCGACCGGGAACGCCACCTCGCCGCCGGGCAGGGCCGCTCCTTCGGCCGCCACCATGTGCACGAGGTCCTCAACGCCTCCCCCGAGGAGCACGCCGTCTCCGTCCACGCCTACTACCCACCGCTGCCACGGATCCGCCGCTACAGCCGCAGCGGGCCGATCCTGCGCCTGGAGCAGGTCGAGCGCCCGGAGGACTGGCAGTGAGCGGCACGCACGAACAGGCGGTCTCCATCGACGAGTTGCTGGAGCGGGTACGCGCCGGATACGACCGCATCGAACCGCTCGACGCGTACGAGGCCCACCGAAGCGGCGAGGCGCTGCTGGTGGACATCCGGTACGCGGCCCTGCGCGAGCGGGACGGGCTGATTCCCGGGGCGCTGGTCGTGGAGCGCAACGAGCTGGAGTGGCGCCTCGATCCCCGGGGCACCCACCGTGTCCCCGAGGCCACGAGTCATGACCTGTGTGTCGTCGTGATCTGCGACGAGGGCTACGCCTCCAGCCTGGCGGCGGAATCCCTGCATCGGCTGGGACTGCGCCGGGCGACCGATCTGGTCGGGGGGTTCCAGGCGTGGCGGGCGGCGGGGTTGCCGGTGTCGCGGTAGGCGTGGGGAGGCCGGTCAGAGTTCGTCCGGGCAGTACAGCGGGGCCGTGTCGGCGTTGCCCTCGGTGAGCAGCCGGATCGGCGTCTTGGCGATCTTCTCCGCGCGCCAGTCGCGCAGCAGGGCGATGGTGTTGGTGACCGCCAACTCTCCCGTGTCGGCGGGGGAGTTGGAGACCGTCGCGGAGAAGCGCCCGTCCTTGAGCGCGGCGAGGGCCTCGTCGGTGCCGTTGATCGTCACGATCTTCACCCCGGTGGCTCCGGCCTCGTCGAAGGACTCGCGGGCGGCGAAGGCCATCTCCTCGTTGGCGACGAACGCGTAGTCCAGTCCGGGATGGGTCTCGATCATGTTCCGGGCCACGCCGCGCGCTTTGCCGGGGTCGAACATGCCGGGCTGGTTCGCCACCACGCGGGCGTTCTCCGCCAACGCCTGCTTGAACCCGCTGACCAGCAGATCGGAGGCGGCGCCCGGCGCTCCCGCGATGATGCCGACCTCCACGTCCCGGCCCGCGGCGTCGTCGGTGATCCAGTCGGCGTCCAGCTTCCCCACCGTCCTCAGATCGACGACCACGGCGCCCAGGATGTCGTCGGGGTCGGTGCTGATGGAGGTCAGGAAGACGGGGATACCGGCGCTGTGCGCCTTGGCGATCGCGCGCTGGAGGGAGGCGGTGCTGACGGTCTGCAGGATGATCGCGTCCACGTCCCGCGCGATCATGTCCTCGACGTTGGCCAGTTCCTTCTCGGCGTCCTGCTCGGAGTTGGCCGTGACGATCCTCGCGAAGTTGTTCCTGGTCGTGATCTCGACCGACCGCTGGAGGCAGGTGTGGAACTGGGTGCTGCCGCCGTTGACGAAGCCGAGCCTGAGAGGACCGTCGTCGGAGTCGTCGGCACCGGGCTGGAACCCACAGGCGTTGAGCAGCAGGCCGGTACCGGCCAACGAGACGAGCAGGGATCTTCGTGCGCGGGCAGGCAGGGACACGGGGCAGGCCGCCTTTCGAGCCGTACGAATGGACCGGCCGAAGCTAACCCCGCCCCAAACCACTCGAGCCCTTCCCGGCGCGCACACTAAGCCTGCGCGACAGCGGGGGGCTCGGCTGGAGGGCTCGGCTGGTCCGTCTGGGCTCGTCTCAGGGGCGAGGCGGCGTGTCTCCAGGACTTACCTCATGGGCTCGTCTCAAGGACGGCGCGTCTGCAAGACCTGCCACAAGGGCTCGTCTCAAGGACGGCGCGTCTCCAGGACTTACCACAAGGGCTCGTCCCAAGGACGGCGCATCCCCAGGACCTGCCACAAGGGCTCGTCCCAAGGACGGCGCATCCCCAGGACCTGCCACAAGGGCCCCGTCTCAGTACCCCTCGTCGTCGAGGAACTCCGTGTCCTGCCCCTCCTCCTCCAAGGCCTGCCGCACCACCCGCAGGGCCATGCCCTCGGAGTAGCCCTTGCGCGCGAGCATCCCGGCGAGGCGGCGGATGCGCTTGTCGCGGTCGAGCCCTCGGGTGGCGCGCAGCTTGCGGGCGACGAGTTCGCGGGCGGTCGTCTCCTCCTGCTCGGAGTCGAGCTGGGAGACGGCCTCGTCGATCAGCGTGGAGTCGACGCCCTTGGTGCGCAGCTCCCGGGCGAGCGCGCGCCGGGCCAGACCCCGGCCGTGGTGCCGGGACTCCACCCAGGCGTCCGCGAACGCGCCGTCGTTGATCAGCCCGACCTCCTCGAACCGCGACAGCACCTCCTCGGCGACCTCGTCCGGAATCTCCCGCTTGCGCAGCGCGTCGGCGAGTTGCTTGCGCGTGCGCGGGGTCCCGGTGAGCAGGCGCAGGCAGATCGCCCGTGCCCGCTCCGCCGGGTCCCCTGAGGATCCCTCCTTCTCGGCCCTCGACAAGAAGGAGGGGCCCCCATCTTCCGCGTCCGCCTCGCCGAAGCCACGCTTACGGCGCCTGCGGACCCCACGCGCCCCGTCACCGGCGTCCCTGCCGGAAGGCGCGCCGTCTCCGGATCCGTCGTCCCCGTACGCCAGGCCGCCGGGACCGCCTTCGATGCCCCTCCCCCGTGGGGCACCGGAGGCCGCGTGCTCGTACTCGGCCCAGTCGGTTCGTCGTGTCACGGGTCAGCTCTTGGCTGCGGCGGCCTTGGTCTTGGTGGCCTTGGCGGTCGCCGGAGCCGGGGCCGACTTGGCGGCGGCGTCGCCCGTGGCGGTGGTGACCGCGGCGTCCGCGCCCGGTTCGGCGGCGGGCTCCTCCGGCCGCACACCGACGCCCAGCTTCTCCTTGATCTTCTTCTCGATCTCGTTGGCCAGGTCGGGGTTGTCCTTGAGGAAGTTGCGCGCGTTCTCCTTGCCCTGGCCGAGCTGGTCGCCCTCGTACGTGTACCAGGCACCGGCCTTGCGGACGAAGCCGTGCTCCACGCCCATGTCGATCAGGCCGCCCTCGCGGCTGATGCCGTGGCCGTAGAGGATGTCGAACTCGGCCTGCTTGAAGGGCGGCGCGACCTTGTTCTTGACGACCTTGCAGCGGGTGCGGTTGCCGACCGCGTCCGTGCCGTCCTTCAGGGTCTCGATGCGCCGGATGTCGATACGCACCGAGGCGTAGAACTTCAGCGCCCGGCCACCGGTCGTGGTCTCCGGCGAGCCGAACATCACACCGATCTTCTCGCGGAGCTGGTTGATGAAGATCGCGGTGGTCTTGGACTGGTTGAGCGCGCTGGTGATCTTTCGGAGCGCCTGGCTCATCAGGCGGGCCTGGAGACCCACGTGCGAGTCGCCCATCTCGCCCTCGATCTCGGCGCGCGGGACGAGCGCGGCGACGGAGTCGATGACGATGAGGTCGAGCGCGCCGGAGCGGACCAGCATGTCCACGATCTCCAGCGCCTGCTCGCCGTTGTCGGGCTGGGAGAGGATCAGGTTGTCGATGTCGACGCCGAGCTTCTTCGCGTACTCGGGGTCGAGGGCGTGCTCCGCGTCCACGAACGCGACCTGGCCACCGGCCTTCTGCGCGTTGGCCACCGCGTGCAGGGTCAGGGTCGTCTTACCGGAGGATTCCGGTCCGTAGATCTCCACGACACGGCCGCGCGGCAGGCCGCCGACGCCGAGGGCCACGTCGAGGGCGGTCGAACCGGTCGGGATGACCTCGATGGGCTCCTTCGACCGCTCGCCCATGCGCATGACCGCGCCCTTGCCGAATTGCCGTTCAATCTGTGCGAGCGCGGCGTCGAGCGCCTTCTCGCGGTCGGTACCTGCCATGGGTTCCACCCGGTTTGCTTGAGTCGATCGCTTCACGTCAAAGACGCTAACGCCTGCCACTGACAATGCGCCCCGACGCGGGTCCGGCCTGTGGATAACTTCGGGACATCCCGCTACTTAACGGGACGCAATCCCCTTCGGGAACCCCGCCGGAGCCTCCATAAGAATGGATGTTCGATTTTCGTGTCAAGCGCACCACGCGCCACTCGGGCCCGCGCCGGGCGCCACTCCCGGACCCACGCCACGCACCAGCCAGACCCGCACCAGCCCCGAGCCAACGACCCCCGCGACCGCCCGCCCACAACCGTCGCTCAGGCAGTCGTCCGCTCCTCCGACTCGGGTGCCGGGCCCCGCGGGGCCCACAGTCGACGCGCGCGGGTGACCATGCCGGGACCCGGCACGCGTCGCCGGTGTCCATGGACCCGGGGGTCGTCCGTCACGTCGTACCGCTTCACATAGGCCCCGAGGAACGCCTGGAGCGTGGCGACCGCCGGGATGGCGATCAGGGCGCCGACCGCGCCGAGCAGCGCGGTGCCCGCGACGACCGAGCCGAAGGCGACCGCAGGATGGATGTCCACGGTCCTCGACGTGAGCTTGGGCTGCAGCACGTAGTTCTCGAACTGCTGGTAGATCACCACGAAGACCAGCACCCACAGCGCGTACCAGGGATCCACGGTGAAGGCGATCAGCATCGGCAGGGCGCCCGCCAGATACGTGCCGATGGTCGGGATGAACTGGGAGACCAGACCGACCCAGACGGCGAGCACCGGCGCGTAGGGGATGCCCAGGGCCGCCAGCAGTATGTAGTGCGAGATACCGGAGATCAGCGCCATCAGCCCGCGCGAGTACAGATAGCCGCCGGTCTTGTCGACGGCGATCTCCCACGCGCGCAGCACCTCGGCCTGCCGGGCGGGCGGCAGCACCGAGCACAGCGCGCGCCGCAGCCGTGGCCCGTCCGCGGCGAAGTAGAACGAGAACAGCGCGACCGTCAGCAACTGGAACAGACCGCCCAGCACCTGCGCGGAGACGTCCAGGACGCCGGTGGCGCTGTTCTGGACGTACTTCCGGAGCCAGTCGGAGTGCAGCAGGCCCTCCTGGATGTCGACCCGTCTCAGCTCGGTGTTGAACGTGGTGTTGACCCAGTTGATGACGGAGTCGAGGTACTCCGGGAACCCCTCGATCATCTTGATGATCTGACCGGCGAGCATCGACCCGAGCAGGGTGATGAACCCGGCGACCGCGATGACCAGGCCGAGGAAGACCAGGAAGGTCGCGAGCCCGCGGCGCATGCCGCGCAAGGCCATCCAGCTCACCGCGGGCTCGATGGCCAGGGCCAGGAAGAACGCGATGAGTACGTTGATCAACAGACCGGTGAGCTGGTGGAAGGCCCAGCTGCCGAACTGGAACAGGGCGACGAGCGCCAACGCCAGCACCATCGCGCGCGGCAGCCAGCGCGGCATGCGCGCGCCAGGCGCGGCGACGCCGTCGGCACGCGGCCGGACGGACGCCGTCGGGGAGTCGGATTGGTCGGCCTGCGCGGTCTCGTCTGTGGATGCCACGGAGCAAGTCTCGCCCACGCCGCCGGTGATCGGGGCCGTGCCGCGATCTTCGTGACGGGTCAGCGCTTTTCTTGTGGCACGTTCATGACGGTGCACACCGCCCGCCACACGTCCTTCGCCTCCCAGCCAGCGTTGAGCGCCTCGTTCACCGTGCGCCCGCCCAGCTCCGACATCACATGATCGCGCGCGAAGGTGTCGGCGTACCCCGCACCGAAGTGCTCCGCCATCCGCTCCCAGAAGACCGTCAACCGCATGCCCCCAGTATCCCGCCCCTGAGTGGGGCCCGGCCGGGACCCCTTGCCGGGGCCGCCCGAGCCCCTACGGTCGCTCCATGGCCGCAACAGGAGCATTCCCACTCCCCCCGACGTCTCCGGCGCGCTCCCCGATCTTCCGCGCCGAGCACTTCGTCTGGCTCACCGCACGGGTGCTGGAGCAGCGTCTGTTCACCCACCACTTCCTGAACGGCGGCGCGGACCCCGTGGAGACCGCGCTGGACGCCTACCGCAACGACGACGGCGGCTACGGCCACGCCCTGGAGCCCGATCTGCGCGGCCCCGTCAGCCAGCCGCTGCACACGGCGCACGCGCTGCGCGTCCTGGACGCCATCGGGCGCTGCGCCGGACAGCGTGTGGAACGCGTGTGCCGCTATCTGACCTCGGTGTCCACCCCCGAGGGCGCGCTCCCGGCCGTCGAACCCAGCCAGCGCGGCTATCCGGCGGCCCCTTTCGTCCCGGTCGTCGACAACCCGCGCGGTGAACTGCTCGCCACCGGTCCGGTGGTCGGCCTGCTGCACCGCAACGAGGTGTGGCACGCCTGGCTGTTCCGCGCCACGGACTTCTGCTGGCAGGCCGTCGAGTCCCTGGAGCGGTCCCACCCCTACGAGATCGAGGCCGCCGTCGCCTTCCTCGACTCCGCGTCCGACCGCCCGCGCGCGGAGGCCGCCGCCGACCGCCTGGGCCGCCTGGTCCGCGAACACCGCCTCGCGGTCCTCGACCCGGACGACCTGGAGGCGTACCCCGTAGCGCCCGGCTACGCCCCGCGCGAGCACCACTTCCCGCACGACTACGCGAGCACTCCGCACTCCCTCGCGCGCGCGTGGTTCACCGACGACGAGATGGCGCGCTCCCTTGACTTCCTCTTCGGCGCCCAGGAGGAGGACGGCGGCTGGCCGGTCCGGTGGCGCCAGTGGGCTCCGGGCACGGCCCTGGAGGCACGTCCCATGGTGACGATCGCGGCACTGCGCACCCTGAGGGCACACGGCCGCACCATCGGCTGACCCGCCTCACCAGCCCAGGGCCCGCACCCCCGCGGTCACCACCACGGCCGCCGCGACGACCAGCAGGAAGGGAGCACGCAGCACCAGCGCCACGGCGGCCGCGGCGAGCCCCGCCGCCCGCGCGTCCAGCACCAGCGTCCGCCCGTCGGCGAAGGTCTGCTGCGCCGTGAGGGCCGCGAGCAGGGCCACGGGCAGCAGCGCGGCAAGCCGCCTGACCAGCGGCTTCTCCAACGCACCCGCCGGAATGAGCAGCCCGCCTAGCTTGACGGCGTAACACCCGACGGCGGTCACACCCACCGCGATCCACACGTTCAACGATCCTCACCGTCCCCATGCCCCCGACGCCCCCGCGCCCACAAGACGACCGGCGCCGCGAGCGCGGCCACCAGCACCGGCACCCCGGCGGGCAGCACCGGCAGCAACCCCAGCCCCAGCACGACGGCGAGCCCCGCGACGGCCCGCTCGGCCCCGCTCTTGAGCATCGGCGCCAACAGCGCCAGGAACACCGCGGGCCCGGCCGCGTCGAGTCCCCACGCGTCCGTGTCCCCGATGGCCTCGGCGCCCAGCGCACCCAGCAGCGTGGTGAGGTTCCACAGCACATAGAGGCTCAGCCCCGTGACGGTGAACCCGATCCGCGCACCACGCCGGGTGCGCTGCGCCAACGCGACGGCGGCCGTCTCATCGATCACCCACTGGGCGGCGAACGGCCGCACCGCGCGGGGCAGCGCCAGCACCTGCGACAGGCGCAGCCCGTAGAACGCGTTGCGCACCCCCAGGAAGAAGGCCCCCGCCGCGGCCGTGAACGGATTGCCGCCCCCCGCGAGCGCCCCCACCAGCGCGAACTGAGACGCGCCGGTGAACACCAGCAGACTCAGCGCACAGGTCTGCCACACCGTGAGCCCACTGCCCGCGGAGGTCACCCCGAAGGCGAACCCGGACAGCCCCACCGCGACGCCGACGCCGAGGGCGTCCCGCACGACGGCGGAGTCCCTCTCCCCCGTATCCGCAACTACCGTCTGATCTACCACCCGCCGGACGGTAGCGGCGGCCCCGACGAAGCGTCTTGTACGTTCTTGCGCTCCCGTCGTACGTTTCTGCGCTCCCGCAGATCTGGTCCGCGCTCGTCCTTCCGCCGGTCTTGTCCGCTCTCGTGCTCCCGCTGATCTTGTGCGTTCCCGTGCTCCCGCTGATCCTGTGCGTTCCCGTGCTCCCGCTGATCCCGTGCGTTCCCGCGCTCCCGCTGACCGCGTACGGCCATACGTTCCCGCTGATAGGCGCCCGGAGGCACCCCCACGATCCGGCTGAAGTGCCGGTTCAGATGCGGCTGATCCGTGAACCCCACCGCCGCGGCGGCCTCCACCGGCGACGTCCCCGCCTCCAGCAGCCGCCGGGCCCGCTCGACGCGGGCGTTGGTCAGCCAGGCGTGCGGAGGCATGCCGTAGACGTCCCGAAAGGCCCGCAGCAAGGCGAACGGGCTGGTCCCCAGCTCCCCGGCCAACCGCTCGAGACTCGGCGGCGCGGCCATCCGCGCCTCCAGGATCTCCCGGGCCCGCGCCGCGTTCCGCGCCCCCGCCGTCCGCACGTCCCGCCGGGGCGGGGTCCCGCCGTTCCGCCGCAGCAGCCGCGTCACGGCGACCCGCAGCAGGGTGTCGGCGGCCAGCGCGTTGCCTTCCTCGGCGGCGCGCAGCACCTGGTGCACGACTCCCACGGTGTAGGGGTCATCCAGCACAGGCCGCACAAACCCGGGCGTCCCTCGTGAAAGGGTCGTCTCGGCGGCTATCTCGGCCACCACCTCCGGGGACGGGTAGACCGCCCCGTACCGCCAACCCTCCGGCACCCCGGCCCGCCCGGTGTGCGGAGTATCGGGGTTGACCAGGGCCAGCGCACCGGCCCCGGCGTACTGGTCACCGCCACCGTGGTGAAAGACCTCCACCCCGTCCACGACGGCGGCGATCACGAAGTGCTCGTGCGTATGGCGCACGAACGTCTTGCGCACATACCGGGCCCGCAGCAGATCGACACCGGGCAGCTCCTCATACCGCCAGTGCCGCGCCCGCTCACGAGATCCATCCATAAGTCCCATTCTCAACCAACGGGGAGACACGACGACCCGCGGCCGTCGTGCGGTCCCGACCCCGCCCCGGCGCCCCCGACCGACATATCCCCAGCTCAGCCCGAATGTCAGTGCCGAGGTGCAGGATGGACGCATGGTCAGCGACGCACACCGAGCCCTGGACGGCTTCTCCCGAGCGACCCGCGGTTGGTTCACGGGCGCCTTCTCCGCGCCCACCGCGGCCCAGGCGGGCGCGTGGCAGGCCATCAGCGAGGGTTCCGACGTCCTGGTGGTCGCGCCGACCGGCTCAGGCAAGACCCTCGCCGCCTTCCTCGCCGCCCTGGACCAGCTCGCCTCCACGCCCCCGCCCGCCGACCCCAGGAAGCGCTGCCGGGTCCTGTACGTCTCCCCGCTGAAGGCCCTCGCCGTCGACGTCGAGCGCAACCTCCGCAGCCCCCTGACCGGCATCCGCCAGGAGTCCGTGCGCCTGGGCCTGCCCGAGCCCGAGGTGAAGGTCGGCATCCGCTCCGGCGACACCCCCGCCGCCGAGCGCCGCGCCCTGGCCACCCGCCCACCGGACATCCTCATCACCACCCCCGAGTCCCTCTTCCTGATGCTGACGTCGGCCACCCGCGACGCGCTGACCGGCATCGAGACGGTGATCCTCGACGAGGTCCACGCGGTGGCGGGCACCAAGCGCGGCGCCCATCTCGCCCTCTCCCTGGAGCGCCTCGACGAACTCCTGCCGAAACCGGCCCGCCGCATCGGCCTGTCGGCCACGGTCCGCCCCGTCGACGAGGTGGCCCGTTTCCTCTCCCCGCAGCGCAGGGTGGAGATCGTCCAGCCGAAGTCGGGCAAGGAGTTCGACCTGTCGGTCGTCGTCCCGGTGGAGGACCTCGGCGAGCTGGGCGGTTCCCCGGTGGCCGACGGCTCCGAGGGCGCCGAGCGCCCGTCGATCTGGCCGCACGTCGAGGAGCGCATCACCGACCTCGTCCAGTCCCACCGCTCCACGATCGTCTTCGCCAACTCCCGCCGCCTCGCGGAGCGCCTCTGCAACCGGCTCAACGAAATCGCCTACGAACGCGCCACCGGCGAGACCCTGGACGAGCACCACGCCCCCGCCGAACTCATGGGCGGCTCCGGGGCCGCCCAGGGCGCCCCGGCCGTCATCGCCCGCGCCCACCACGGCTCGGTCTCCAAGGAACAGCGCGCCCTCGTCGAGGAGGACCTCAAGGCGGGCCGCCTCCCCGCCGTGGTCGCCACCTCCAGCCTGGAGCTGGGCATCGACATGGGCGCCGTGGACCTGGTCGTCCAGGTGGAGTCCCCGCCCTCCGTGGCCTCCGGCCTGCAGCGGGTCGGCCGCGCGGGCCACCAGGTCGGCGCGGTCTCCACCGGCGTGGTCTTCCCGAAGTACCGCGGCGACCTGGTCCAGTCGGCGGTGGTCACCGAACGCATGCGCACCGGTGCCATCGAGTCCCTGCGGATCCCGGCCAACCCGCTGGACGTCCTGGCCCAGCAGCTCGTGGCCATGACCGCCATGGACACCTGGCACTTCGACGACCTGCTGGCCATGGCCCGCCGAGCCGCCCCCTTCGCCTCCCTGCCCGAATCCGCCTTCACCGCGGTCCTGGACATGCTCGCGGGCCGCTATCCGTCCGACGCGTTCGCTGAGCTACGCCCGCGTGTGGTGTGGGACCGGGTGACGGGCACCATCACCGGCCGCCCAGGCGCCCAGCGCCTCGCCGTCACCTCGGGCGGCACCATCCCGGACCGCGGCCTCTTCGGTGTCTTCCTCGCCGGAGCCGACCCCAAGAAGGGCGGCGGCCGCGTCGGCGAACTCGACGAGGAGATGGTCTACGAGTCCCGCGTGGGTGACGTCTTCACCCTGGGCACCAGCTCCTGGCGCATCGAGGACATCACGCGCGACCGGGTCCTGGTCTCCCCGGCGCCGGGCGTGCCGGGCAGGCTGCCCTTCTGGAAGGGCGACCAACTGGGCCGCCCGCTGGAGCTGGGCCGCGCGGTGGGCGCGTTCCTGCGCGAGGTCGGCTCACTCACCAAGGAGGACGCCCGCCTCCGGCTGCTCGCCGCGGGCCTGGACGCCTGGGCCGCCGACAACGTCCTGTCCTACCTGGACGAACAGCGCGAGGCCTGCGGCCACGTCCCGGACGACCGCACCATCGTCGTCGAGCGCTTCCGCGACGAGCTGGGCGACTGGCGGGTGGTCGTGCACTCCCCCTTCGGCGCCCAGGTGCACGCCCCGTGGGCGCTCGCACTGGGCGCCCGCCTCTCCGAGCGGTACGGCATGGACGCGCAGGTCATGCACGCCGACGACGGCATCGTGCTGCGCCTCCCGGACGCCGACCTGCTGAGCCTGGACCTGCTCGACCAGGAGCCCGTGAAGGCGGGCACGGAGTACGACGCCGAGCAGGCCCCGGTCGGCGCGGCGGACGTCGTCTTCGACAAGGGCGAGGTCGACCAGGTCGTCACCGACCAGGTGGGCGGCTCGGCCCTGTTCGCGTCCCGGTTCCGGGAGTGCGCCGCCCGCGCGCTGCTGCTGCCGCGCCGCAACCCGGGCAAGCGCACCCCGTTGTGGCAGCAGCGCCAGCGCGCCTCCCAACTGCTGCAGGTGGCGGGCGAGTTCGGCTCGTTCCCGATCGTCCTGGAGGCGGTCCGCGAGTGTCTCCAGGACGTCTTCGACGTCCCCGGCCTCGTCGAGCTGATGGGCGACCTGGAGTCCCGCAAGGTCCGCCTGGTCGAGGTCACCACCCCCGAGCCCTCCCCCTTCGCCCGCTCCCTCCTCTTCGGATACGTCGCGCAGTTCCTGTACGAGGGTGACTCCCCGCTCGCCGAGCGCCGCGCCGCCGCGCTGTCGCTGGACTCCCGGCTGCTGGCCGAGCTGCTCGGCCAGGCGGAGCTGCGCGAACTGCTCGACGCCGAAGTGTTGACCGAGCTGGAGCGCGAACTCCAGTGGCTCACCGAGGACCGCCGCGTCAAGGACGTCGAGGGCGTCGCGGACCTGCTGCGACTGCTGGGCCCGCTCACCGACGCCGAGCTGGCCGAGCGCGGCGCCGAACCGCAGTGGGCCGGGGAGCTGGCCGGGGCCCGCCGCGCCATCCGCGTCCGGATCGGGGGTGCCGACCACTGGGCGGCCGTCGAGGACGCGGGCCGCCTGCGCGACGCCCTCGGCACCGCCCTGCCGGTCGGCGTCCCGGAGGCCTTCACCGAGCCGGTGAAGGACCCGCTCGGCGACCTCCTCGCGCGCCACGCCCGCACCCACGGCCCCTTCACCTCGGCCACCGCCGCCGCCCGTTTCGGCCTGGGCGTCGCGGTCACCGAAGGCGCCCTCCAACGCCTGGCCGCGAGCGGCAGGGTCGTACAGGGCGAGTTCCACCCGGCGGGCATCGGCCAGGAGTGGTGCGACGCGACGGTACTGCGCCGACTGCGACGCCGTTCCCTGGCCGCGCTGCGGCATGAACTCGAGCCGGTGCCGCCCCCGGCGCTCGCCCAGTTCCTCCCCCAGTGGCAGCACATCGGCAAGGGGCACAGCCTGCGCGGCATCGACGGCTTGGTGCGCGCCGTCGAACAGTTGCAGGGCGCGTCCGTGCCCGCCTCCGCCCTGGAGAAGCTCGTCCTGCCGTCCCGCGTCATGAACTACACCCCGGCGATGCTCGACGAACTCACCGCGTCCGGGGAGATCGTCTGGGCCGGAGCGGGCGCCCTCCCCGGCAAGGACGGCTGGGTCTCCCTCTACGTGGCGGACGCGGCCCCGCTGCTCCTGCCGCCACCGCACCCCCTGGAGCTGACCGCGCTCCACCAGTCCGTCCTGGACGCCCTCTCCGGCGGCTACGGCCTGTTCTTCCGCCAGATCGCCGACCAGGTGCGCGCCACCACCCACCCCGACGCCACCGACCCCCAACTGGCCGACGTCCTGTGGGACCTGGCCTGGTCCGGACGGCTCACCAACGACACGCTCACCCCCATGCGCTCCCTGCTCGGCTCCGGCCGCACCGCGGGCTCCACGGCCCACCGCGCCAAGCGCACGGTCCCGCGCGGGCGTTACGGCTCCCTGACGGCCGCCGCCCGCACGGCGTCCCGCAGCGGCCCGCCGACCGTCGCCGGACGCTGGTCCCTGCTGCCCGCCCGGGAACCCGACACCACCGTGCGCGCCCACGCCCTGGCCCGCACCCTCCTCGACCGGCACGGCGTCGTCACCCGGGGAGCCGTCGCCGCGGAGGGCGTCGAGGGCGGCTTCTCGGCGACGTACCGCATCCTGTCCGCCTTCGAGGAGACCGGCCAGGCCCGGCGCGGCTATGTGGTGGAGGGCCTGGGCGCCGCCCAGTTCGCGATGGACGGCGCGGTGGACCGCCTCCGCGCGGTCGCCAACGCCCGCGACCGGGGAGCCGCCCCACCATCCGTCCCCGACTTCGGCGACGGCTTCCCCACGGACGCGGCCAGGCACCCGGGCACCTTCCTGAGCACCGGAGCCGATACCGAAGCCGACGGGGACCCCTACTCCACCCACGACTTCGGCGAACCCGACCCCTTCGCCCCCTCCCCCGACAACAACAGCGGCTACGGCTACGACTCTCCGTCCGCACACCCCTCCCCAGGCGACTACGTCTCCCCCCGCGACCTCCCCCCGCAAGCTCCCCCGCCCTGGCAACACGGCACCCGCACCCCGTACGACGCCCGCCGCAGCCGCGCGTCCGCCGCTTCCCGCGCGGTCGTCCTGGCCGCCGCCGACCCGGCCAACGCCTACGGCGCCGCACTGCCCTGGCCCGAGCCACCGGAGGGCGCGGGCCACAAGCCGGGCCGCAAGGCGGGCTCGCTGGTGGTCCTCGTCGACGGTGAGCTGGCCCTCTACATGGAGCGCGGCGGCAAGTCCCTGCTGGCCTGGCCCGCCGCCCCGGACGGCCCGCCCGCCGACGACACCCGCCTGCGCGACGCCGCGGAGGCCCTCGCCGCAGCCGCCCGCGCGGGCTCCCTCGGCACGGTCACGGTCGAGCGCGTCAACGGCAACCCGGCCCTGACCTCCCCCATCGGCACCCTCCTGGAAGGAGCGGGTTTCATCGCCACCCCGCGCGGCCTCCGCCTGAGAGCCTGACCGCCGAACCCCATCCCATCCCATCCCCGACCCGCTCCCGCCCCCGGCCCCACCCCCGACCCCGACGGGCCCCGGCCCGACCCCCGACCCGCTCCCGCCCCACGCCCCACCCCCGACCCCGACGGGCCCCGGCACCATCCCCGACCCCGACCGGCCCCGGTCGTGTCACCCTGGACCCATGCCCGAAGGAGACACGGTCTGGCAGGCCGCGAGGCGGCTGCACGGCGCGCTCGCGGGCAGGACGCTGACCCGCTCCGACCTGCGGGTCCCCAAGTACGCCACCGCCGACCTCACGGGCCGCGCCGTCCTGGACGTCACCCCGCGCGGAAAGCACCTGCTCACCCGCGTCGAGGGCGGTCTGACCCTGCACTCGCACCTGCGGATGGACGGCTCCTGGAAGGTGTTCACCCCCGGCCAGCGCTGGACGGGCGGCCCCGCCCACCAGATTCGCGCCATCCTCGGCACCGCTGACCGCACGGCCGTCGGCTACCGCCTCCCCGTCCTCGAACTCCTCCGCACCACCGACGAACACCGCGCCGTGGGCCATCTCGGCCCCGACCTCCTGGGCCCCGACTGGGACCCCGACCGGGCCCTCACCAACCTCCTGGCGGACCCCGCGCGCCCCCTCGGCGAGGCCCTCCTGGACCAGCGCAATCTCGCGGGCATCGGCAACGTCTACAAGAGCGAGCTGTGCTTCCTGCTGGGCGTCACGCCCTGGCTCCCCGTCGAGGACGTCCCCGCCGACCGGGCCGCCCAGCTCGTCACCCTCGCCAAGAAGCTCCTGGAGGCCAACCGGGACCGTCCCGTCCGCACCACCACGGGCCGCCGTGGCCAGGACCTGTTCGTCTACGGCCGCGCCTTCCGCCCCTGCCTGCGCTGCGGGACCCCGGTCCGCGTCGCCGACCAGGGCGACGGCTCCCGGGAGCGCCCCACCTACTGGTGCCCCACCTGCCAGCCCGGCCCCGCACCGGCCCCCGGCACCCCGCAGGCACGCCGAGCCCGCCAGCCGTCCCGCGGGATCCGCCCACCCAATTGACGACCCGTCAGAAACGCCCGTACCTTCCCCGCATGGCCGCCCAGCCGCACGACCCCACCCCGAAGCACCCCACCCCGAAGCACCCCACCCCGAAGCACCCCACTCCGAAGCGTTCCACTCCGAAGCACTTGACTCCGAAGCGCTTCACCCCAGGGCCCTCCGCCCCAGGACCCGCCCCCCTCAGGGCCTACGACCTCACCGGCCGCACCGCCTTCGTCACCGGCGCCGCCAGCGGCATCGGCCGCGCCTCGGCGGTGCTGCTCGCCCGGGCCGGAGCGACCGTGCACTGCGCGGACCGGGACGCCCAGGGCCTGCACGAGACGGCGACCCGCATCAAGGCACTGGGCGGCACGGCACACCCGCACCACCTGGACGTCACCGACCACGACCGCCTCCGGGAGGCCGTGGGCTCGTGCGAGCGGCTCGACGTCATGGCCGCGATCGCCGGGATCATGCACCGCAGCCCGGTCTTGGAGACCCGCGACGAGGACCTGGACCGAGTGCTGGACGTCAACTTCAAGGGCGCCCTCCACGCCTGCCAGGAGGCGGCCCGCAAGATGCTGGCCCAGCAGAGCGGCGGCAGCATCGTCACCATGGCCTCCGGCGCCGTCGACACCGGCGGCCCGGGCCTGCTCTGCTACGGCGCGGCCAAGGCGGCGGTCGTCCAGCTGACCAAGACGCTCGCGACCGAGGTCGGCCGGTACGGCATACGCGTGAACGCCGTCGCGCCGGGCTGGATCCGCACCCCCATGACGGAGCACCCCGACAGCGAGGCCGAGCAGCGCACCGAGGCCCTCATGGCCCGCAGGTCCCCCCTAGGCCGGGTCGGCGAACCGGACGACGTCGCCCACACCGTCCTGCACCTGGCGTCCGACGCGTCCGCCTTCACGACGGGCCAGATCCTCCGCCCGAACGGCGGAGTGGCCATGCCGTGGTGACCCCGGAGGACTCCCGACCGCCGCCCGCGTCCCCCCGCCACGCGACCATCCACCGCCGCCCACCCACGGCTCCCTCGGCCCGCGCCTTGGCCACACAGTGCACGGGCAACAGGCTCAGCCCCCACCCCCCGGCCGCCACCGCCCCCTCCACCAGCCCGGCATCCGGGGCCACCACCAGCCGCACCACGGCCCACCACCACACCGCCCCGAGCCCCGCGACGGCCCCCCAGCGCGCTATCCGCCCGACCATGGCCCGTCACCTCCAGCCCGATGCCAGTAAGCCCTCCCCGCCCGCCAGGACGACGCTAGAGAGGCACCTCACCGACCGGGAGGGCGCATCAGCGGCACAAAGGCGCACCGCGGGCATCGCGCGCACCGCTCACCACTGGCCGCGAGATCGACGAGGGCACCCCGCAGCGCCAGGGAAACGGTCTTCGCCTCCCTCGGCCGACCGATCAGTCACTCAACGATGACCGCAACCCCCCGAACCGGCAAACGGACCAAGGCGAACCGAGTCCACCGCCCCCACCAACGCGAAAACCCCGACCACGCCCCTCCGGATCTTCCCGGAGGGACCCCTGGCCGGGGCCTCACAGTCTTGGTCGGTCAGCCGCTCATCGGCGTCCGGACCGCACCCTCATCACGCGGCGACCACGTCCACCGCTTCCGCCGGCGCCTTGATGGTCACCCGTTCCGGTGGCACACCGGTCACCGAGACGGAGCCCAGCATCGGACGAACCGGCGTGGGCACGGGCTCGCTCGGGGTGGCCGCAGCGGACTGGGCCAGCTCGGCGAGGGCGAGTTCGTCGCTCACTTCCCGCATCAGTTCGGACATCCGTACGTCCAGCGCGTCGCAGATGGCGGAGAGCAGTTCGGAGGAAGCCTCCTTCTGCCCCCGCTCCACCTCGGAGAGATAGCCGAGTGAGACTCGGGCGGACGAGGAGACTTCGCGCAGAGTACGGCCCTGGCGTTGGCGCTGCCGACGCAGCACGTCACCCAGCAGGCGACGGAGCAGAATCATCGGTGGCTCCCTCCTCGGACCGCGTAGCCGCATCCTTCACGCCCCACCGTACCGCCTCGCGCCGCGGCCGTGCGGGGAGCGATGTCGTGTTCACTCAGGGCTGCAAACATCAAAACCCCCCGTTCTGTTCCGTATCCTGTGCCCGCTCATTCCCGGTCTGTTCGCCCGCAAGCTCCTGGAGGAGCAGGGTGAGTACGCTCCGTACACTCTCTCTACGAATTTCCGCCCGGTCGCCGTTCAACCGCAGCGCCCGCACTTTTCCGCCAGGGGCGGAACCGGAACCGGGTCCGAAGGGCCCGTCCACGGCGACGAAGACCGTCCCCACGGGCTGCCCGTCCTGCGGTTCCGGACCGGCGACACCGGTGGTCGCTATGCCCCAGTCAGCGCCGAGGACCCTCCGGGCTCCCGCCGCCATCTGTACCGCGACCTGCGCATCCACCGCTCCGCGCTGCGCCAGCAGGGTGGCGTCGACGCCGAGCAGCTCATGCTTGAGCGCGGTGGCGTACGCCGTGATCGATCCCCGCAGCGCCTTGGACGCCCCCGGGACCGCCGTGATCTCCGCGGCCACCAGTCCACCGGTCAGCGACTCGGCGACGGCGACCGTCTCGCCCCTCACGCTGAGTAGTCGCACGACGTCGGCGGCCGTGGAACTCACCCTTCCGTCTCCTCCAACGCGGCCTTGCGCTC
Source organism: Streptomyces sp. NPDC057877 (assembly GCF_042796855.1). NCBI lineage: Bacteria > Bacillati > Actinomycetota > Actinomycetes > Kitasatosporales > Streptomycetaceae > Streptomyces > Streptomyces sp. NPDC057877. Next base: position 17,099 of record NZ_JBHVMS010000013.1, on the reverse strand, counting down.
GGCGATTCCCCGCCTGCGCAGCACAATGGCCTGTCTCACATAGTCCAGCCCGGTCACCACCGTCAGGACGACCGCCGCGGCCATCACCCAGAACCTCAGTGTCGCCAGCCACCCCGTCAGTGCCAGCACGTACATCCCCACGGCCACGCCCTGGGTGAGGGTCTTGAGCTTGCCGCCCCGGCTCGCCGGGATGACGCCGTACCGAATGACCAGAAAACGCAGGAGCGTGATCCCGAGTTCCCGCCCGAGGATCACCACCGTCACCCACCACGGCAGATCGCCCAGCGCGGACAGACAGATCAGCGCCGCCCCCATGATCGCCTTGTCGGCGATGGGGTCGGCGATCTTCCCGAAGTCGGTGACGAGGTCGTACGTCCGCGCGAGATGGCCGTCGAACAGGTCGGTGATCATGGCGATGGCGAAGGCCGCCCACGCGAGCGACCGCCAGGCCGGGTCGTAGCCGCCGTCGGCCAGCATCAGCGCGATGAAGCCGGGGACGAGCAGCAGCCTGAGCATGGTCAGGAGGTTGGCGACATTCCAGACGCTGGCCTGGTTGACGGCCGCAGCCGCCAGCTTGCCGCCCCGCGCGGGACGACCGTCGTCCTGGTTCTCCGGCGGCTCCTGCGAGGCGCGCACCTCCTGCGCCCCCGGCTCACCGGAAGCGGCGGTCGGCTCGGCGGCCCCGGAAGCCTCCCTCGGCGTCGACGTCCCCCTGGGTTTCGGCGATCCGCCGACGGACTGCGCCCGGGAGGAGCCACCCGCGGCGGACGCCGGTACTCCGGTCATCTCCCCGCCTCCTCAGTGCCGTCGGGCCCGCCGACGAGCGCGCCCTGCAAGGGCTCGGCCACCAGGTCGACACCCTCGGTACCGACCACCTTCGCGTCGACCATGCGGCCGACCCGCAGCCCCGTGCCGCTCGTGAGCAGCACCTGCCCGTCCGTCTCGGGCGCCTGGTGCGCCGCACGGCCGTAGACGCCCTCCTCGGCGTCCACCGACTCCACGAGCACCCGCACCGTCTCCCCGAGGCGCTCCTCGGCCCGCTGGGAGACCAGTTCCTCGGCCAGCCGGGAGATGTGGGCGAGCCGCTCGGCGACCACGTCCGGGTCGAGCTTGTTGTCGTAGGTGGCGGCTTCCGTGCCTTCCTCGTCGGAGTAGCCGAAGACACCGATCGCGTCCAGCCGCGCGCCGTTCAGGAACCGCTCCAGCTCGGCGAGGTCGGCCTCGCTCTCGCCGGGGAAGCCGACGATGAAGTTGGAGCGCACCCCGGCTTGGGGCGCCTTGCCGCGGATGGTGTCCAGCAGCTCCAGGAAGCGGTCGGTGTCACCGAAGCGGCGCATCGCGCGCAGCACGTCCGGAGCGGAGTGCTGGAAGGACAGGTCGAAGTAGGGGGCGACCTTCGGGGTGGAGGTCAGTACGTCGATCAGGCCGGGCCGCATCTCCGCGGGCTGCAGGTAGCTCACCCGCACCCGCTCGATGCCGTCGACCTCCGCCAGTTCCGGCAGCAGCGACTCCAGCAGGCGGATGTCGCCCAGGTCCTTGCCGTAGGAGGTGTTGTTCTCGGAGACCAGCATGATCTCCTTGACGCCCTGCTCGGCCAGCCAGCGGGTCTCGTTCAGTACGTCGCTCGGGCGGCGGGAGATGAAGGAGCCGCGGAAGGAGGGGATGGCGCAGAAGGTGCAGCGCCGGTCGCAGCCGGAGGCGAGCTTCACCGAGGCGACGGGCGAGCCGTCCAGTCGGCGGCGCAGCGGCGCGCGCGGGCCGGAGGCCGGGGCGAGGCCTTCCGGGAGGTCGAGCGGGCCGTGCCCGGGGAGCGCGACCTCGGCCGCGGACTCCTGCCGCTGCGCGGGGCTGATCGGCAGCAGCTTGCGCCGGTCGCGCGGGGTGTGCGCGGCGTGGACGCCACCGCTCAGGATGGTCTGGAGCCGGTCGGAGATGTCGGCGTAGTCGTCGAAGCCGAGCACGCCGTCGGCCTCGGGGAGGGCCTCGGCGAGTTCCTTGCCGTACCGCTCGGCCATGCAGCCCACCGCCACGACGGCCTGGGTTCTGCCGTGTCCCTTGAGGTCGTTGGCCTCCAGGAGGGCGTCGACGGAGTCCTTCTTGGCGGCCTCGACGAATCCGCAGGTGTTGACGACGGCGACGTCCGCGTCCTCGGCGTCCTCGACGAGCTGCCAGCCGTCCGCCTCCAAACGGCCTGCCAGCTCCTCCGAGTCCACCTCGTTACGGGCGCAGCCAAGGGTGACCAGTGCGACGGTACGGCGTTCAGGCATGGGCTCAAGACTACTTTGTCCGACTGACAGCCCACGTCGACGGGGCTGGACGCGTCCACGGACACCTCCAGCCCCGCGTTCCGGGCGCATCCCGCTAGCCCGCCTGCGGGTCACCCTTCGTGTACGTCAGCCGCTCCACGGCCCCCGGCTGGAAATCGTCCTCGATCTTCTTGCCGTTGACGTGCAGCTGGATCATCCCGGCGTCGCCGAGGACGAGGTTGATCTTGGAGCTGTCCTGGAAGGTCTTGGAATCGCCCTGTTCCAGCAGACCGTCGAAGAGGAGTCGGCCGTTGTGGTCCTTGGCCGAGATCCAGCTGCGGCCGTCGACCGCGGCGACCTGGACGGTGACCTTGTCGCGGGGCGCGGCGGCGATGGCGCTCTCGGTCGGATCGGGCTTGGGGTCGGCGGGCTTCTTGGTCGCGGCGCTCGGCGACGGCGACGTGGACGCCTCGGGCGCGCCGCCCTCGGCGACCTGCTGTCCCGCGCCGCCCTCGGACTCGCCCTTGAACGCGGTGAACGCGACGAAGCCGACGACGGCGACGATCGCGGCGACCATGGCCGCGGTCCAGTTGGGCCCCCGCCGCTCGGGGCGGATGCGCTCCGCCTCGAACAGGGGTGCGGCCGGGGTGGGAGCGGGGCGCCCGCCGTGCTCGGAGTCGTACTGGGAGATCAGCGGGGCCGGGTCGAGGTGGACGGCCTTGGCGAGGGTCCGGATGTGACCGCGGGCGTAGACGTCCCCGCCGCAGGGGGCGAAGTCGTCGGCCTCGATCGCGTGCACGATGGCGATACGGACCCGGGTGGCGGTACTGACGTCGTCGACGGTCAGCCCGGCGGCGATGCGTGCCTGCTGCAGGGCTCGGCCGACGGAGGGGCGGGCCTCGTCGGAAACGTCTTCGAATGGACGCTCGTCTTCAGGGGAGTTGCCGATGGACACGGGGGCGCCTTTCGAGCGTGTAGCCACCTGCTGGAGGTTCAGTCTAGGGGGGGTGCGAAAGGGTGGGGCAACCGGGCGGAGGGACTTTGTACGCCATCGGAATGGCCGGTCATGCCGATGGTGCGTGAGATGCGTTTCGCTTCCCTCAACTTGACGTGCGTCACAGGGAAACGGTTGCTCACTGATCCCTTACGGGTGAGTCACGATCCCGCATCCGGCCGAAACCCCATCCGCCGTCCGCGCAACCGCCCCGCCGCGCGACGGGACCTGGCCACCGTCTCTCTACGCACCATCCTCCCCACGGATGACCGCCAGCACACCGTCCAGCTCATCGGGTTTCACCAGAACGTCACGCGCCTTGGACCCCTCGCTCGGCCCGACGATGTTCCGCGACTCCATCAGGTCCATCAGCCGCCCGGCCTTCGCGAAGCCGACCCGCAGCTTGCGCTGGAGCATCGAGGTCGACCCGAACTGCGTCGAGACCACCAGCTCGGCCGCCTGGCACAACAGGTCGAGGTCGTCGCCGATGTCCTCGTCGATCTCCTTCTTCTGCTTGGTCCCCACCACGACGTCGTCCCGGAAGACGGGCGCCATCTGGTCCTTGCAGTGCTGGACGATCACCGCGACCTCTTCCTCGGTCACGAAAGCGCCCTGCATCCGGGTCGGCTTGTTCGCGCCCATCGGCAGGAACAGCCCGTCGCCCTTGCCGATCAGCTTCTCGGCGCCCGGCTGGTCGAGGATCACGCGCGAGTCGGCGAGCGAGGAGGTGGCGAAGGCGAGCCGTGACGGCACGTTCGCCTTGATCAGGCCGGTGACCACGTCCACCGACGGCCGCTGCGTCGCCAGCACCAGATGGATACCGGCCGCTCGCGCGAGCTGCGTGATCCGCACGATCGCGTCCTCGACGTCCCGCGGCGCGACCATCATCAGGTCGGCCAGCTCGTCGACGATCACCAGCAGGTACGGGTAGGGCTGAAGCTCCCGCTCACTGCCTTCCGGCGGTTTGACCTTGCCCTCGCGCACGGCCCGGTTGAAGTCGTCGATGTGGCGGTAGCCGTAGGCGGCCAGGTCGTCATACCTGAGGTCCATCTCCCGTACGACCCACTGGAGCGCCTCGGCGGCCCGCTTCGGGTTGGTGATGATGGGGGTGATCAGGTGCGGGATGCCCTCGTAGGCGGTCAGCTCGACGCGCTTGGGGTCGACCAGGATCATCCGGACGTCCTCCGGGGTCGCCCGCATCATCACCGAGGTGATCAGACAGTTGATGCAGGACGACTTGCCGGACCCGGTGGCACCGGCGACCAGCATGTGCGGCATCTTCGCCAGCGAGTGCATGACGTAGCCGCCCTCGACGTCCTTGCCGAAGGCCACCAGCATCGGGTCGTCGTCCTCGGCGGACTCCGCGAGCCGCAGGACGTCACCGAGGTTGACCATCTCCCGGTCGGTGTTCGGGATCTCGATGCCGACCGCCGACTTGCCGGGGATCGGGCTGATGATCCGTACGTCCGGGCTGGCGACGGCGTAGGCGATGTTCTTGGTCAGCGCGGTGATCCGCTCGACCTTCACGGCGGGGCCCAGCTCCACCTCGTAGCGCGTCACCGTCGGCCCGCGCGTGAAGCCGGTCACCCGGGCGTCGACCTTGAACTCGGAGAACACGGTGGTGAGCGACTCGACGATGGCGTCGTTGGCGGCGCTGCGCGCCTTGCCGGGGCCCCCGCGCGTGAGGAGGTCCAGGGACGGCAGGGAGTAGGTGATGTCGCCGGAGAGCTGGAGCTGTTCGGCGCGCGGCGGCAGTTCGCGGGCGCCCGGGGGCGGCGTCTTGGTGAGGTCGGGGACCTCGGCCTTGAGCTGCCGCGGCTTCTGCTTCTCCTGCGGGGGCCGTGCGTTCTCCTGCTGGGGCCGTGCGTTCTCCTGCTGGGGTCGCGCGGCCGGGACGGGCCTCGGCGTCGGGGTGGTCTCCTCGCGGTCGCCCGCGCTCACGCCCTGGGTGAGGTCGGCGACGACCGGGGAGGGCGGCATCCCGTGCAGCACCGCCCCGTCGAGCGCCGCGGCGGCGGCCGCGGCGACGTCCACGGCGTCCATCTGCCGGTCCATCTCGGGCTGCGGCACGGCGGAGCGCCTGGGGCGGCTCCGACGCCGGGAGAGCGCCTCCTGCTCGGCGTGGTCGGGGTCGTACGCCTCCGGGGCGGGAGCGCGCCTGCGGCCGCGCGCGGGCAGCGCCTCGCGCCACTGCTCGTCGTAGCGCGCGTCGTCCTCGCCGAGCGGGTCCTCCTCGGGATCGCGCAGCAGTCCGAGCTTCACCCCGAGCAGCCGCAGCCGCTGCGGGATGGCGTTGACCGGGGTGGCCGTCACGACCAGCAGCCCGAAGACGGTCAGCAGGACGAGCAGCGGTACGGCGAGCACCTCGCCCATGGTGTAGTTCAGCGGGGTGGCCGCGCCCCAGCCGATGAGGCCGCCCGCGTCCCGTATGGCCTGCATGCCGTCGCTGCGGGCGGGTGAGCCGCAGGCGATGTGCACCTGGCCGAGGACGCCGATGACGAGCGCGGACAGACCGATGACGATCCGCCCGTTGGCCTCGGGCTTCTCCGGGTGCCGGATGAACCGTACGGCGATCACCGCGAGCAGGATCGGCACCAGCAGGTCGAGCCTGCCGAAGGCGCCGGTCACCAGCATCTCGACGAGGTCGCCGACGGGTCCGCGCAGATTCGACCAGGTGCCCGCGGCGACGATCAGCGACAGCGCGAGCAGCAGCAGCGCGACGCCGTCCTTGCGGTGCGCGGGGTCGAGGTTGCGGGCGCCCTGCCCTATGCCGCGGAACACCGCCCCGACGGCGTGCGCGAGCCCGAGCCAGACGGCGCGTACGAGCCGGTAGACGCCCCCGGTCGGGTTGGGTGCCGGTTTCGGCGGCGCCGCCTTCTTGGCGGCGGCCTTCTTCGCCGGTGCCTTCTTCGCGGGGGCTTTCTTGGCCGCGGTCTTCTTCGCCGGAGCCTTCGCGGAAGCGGCGGCCTTCTTCGCGGGCTGCTTCTTGGCTGCGGAGGGACGTGAGGCCATGGGTGTGAGGTTACCGGTGGACCCCCCACCCGACACGTCTGGCTACCGCTTCACCCATTCGTGTCGCGCCTCGGCAGCCCCAAAGGTGACGTCACATCACCGCGCCATCGAACGGGGGCAACCGCCGCAGCGGAACCGGCAGTTCTACGACGGCAACGAGGTCGCCCCGCCGACGCCCGGCTCCAGCGCGTCCAACGCCCGCCGCAGACCGGTGAGTTTGCGCTCCAGATGCGCCGCGGTGGCCACCGCCGCCGCGTCCGCCGACTCGTCGTCGAGCTGCTTGGAGAGCGCCTCGGCCTGCTCCTCGACCGCCGCCAGCCGCGCCGACAGCTCGGCCAGCAGACCGGCCGACTGCTCCTTGCTGCCGCCGCCGACACCGGCCTTGCCGCCGCCCTCCAACTGGAGCCGCAGCAGCGCCGCCTGCTCCCGTAGCTGGCAGTTCTTCATGTACAGCTCGACGAACACGGAGACCTTCGCGCGCAGCACCCACGGGTCGAACGGCTTGGAGATGTAGTCGACCGCGCCCGCCGCGTAGCCGCGGAAGGTGTGGTGCGGGCCGTGATTGATCGCGGTGAGGAAGATGATCGGGATGTCCCGGGTCCGCTCGCGCCGCTTGATGTGCGCGGCGGTCTCGAAACCGTCCATTCCCGGCATCTGCACATCCAGCAGGATGACCGCGAAGTCGTCCGTGAGCAGTGCTTTGAGCGCTTCCTCCCCGGACGATGCCCGCACCAGCGTCTGATCGAGCGCGGAGAGAATCGCCTCCAGCGCCAGCAGATTCTCCGGCCGGTCATCGACCAGGAGGATCTTGGCCTTCTGCACCATGGCCCGCCCTCCTCGCCCCGGCGTGGGGCCACCCCTGTCCGCAGGACTTGGCGCGGCGCCGCCCGGCGCCACCCCAGGGGACGGCTCCCTTGCGCCGCCCGTCCTCGTGCCGGTCATCGTAGCCGCACCCCGCTTGTCGCCACACCCTGTCACCGCGATGTCACTGTGCACGTAGCAGAAACGTAGCGGGAGACCAGAAGGTTCCCCGAATCACGCGCTTCCACACACCCTCCACCACACTGAGTCAACAACTCCGCGCATCAGTCGAGGCCTTGCGCCGTGCCCACGCTCCCGCCTCGGACGTCGCCCTCACTCCTGCCGCATCCACGTCGCCATGACCGACAGCAGGTGATCGGGGTCGACGGGCTTGGTCACATAGTCCGAGGCGCCCGACTCGATCGCCTTCTCCCGGTCGCCCTTCATCGCCTTCGCGGTCAGCGCGATGATCGGCAGCCCGGCGAACTGCGGCATGCGCCGGATCGCCGTGGTCGTGGCGTAGCCGTCCATCTCCGGCATCATGATGTCCATCAGCACCACCGCCACGTCGTCGTGCTGCTCCAGGACCTCGATCCCCTCGCGGCCGTTCTCGGCGTACAGCACCGAGAGGCCGTGCTGTTCCAGGACGCTGGTCAGCGCGAACACATTGCGGATGTCGTCGTCGACGATCAGCACCTTCTCGCCGCCGAACCGGATGCTCCGCATGGACTGGGCTGCCGCGTCCTGCTCGGTGGCGGCCCACTGCTCGGGCTGCCCCTGCGGCAGTGCCCGCGGCTCGGCCGCCGCCGCCCTGCGCCGCCGCCGGAAGAGGGCCGCCGCGCCGTTCTGCGTCTCGCGGTACGACTTCACCTCGGCCGGCGTCTCGATCTCCACGTCCGACAGCTCGGGCGCGGGCAGGATCAGGCTCCCGGGGTCCAGCGCCGCGACCGGCTGCTGATAGCCGTGCGGGGGCAGTTCGCTCGGGTGCAGCGGCAGGTACAGCGTGAACGTCGAGCCTCGCCCCGGCTCGCTCTGGGCGTGGATCTCGCCGCCCAGCAACTGCGCGATCTCGCGCGAGATGGACAGTCCGAGGCCGGTGCCGCCGTACTTGCGGCTGGTGGTGCCGTCGGCCTGCTTGAACGCCTCGAAGATGACCCGCATCTTGCTGGCCGCGATGCCGATGCCGGTGTCCGTCACCGAGAACGCGATCAGCTCCGCGTCCCGGTCGGTCAGCGAACCGGCGTCCACCAGCTGGTCCCGGATCTGCTGCGGAACGTCGTCCCGCGCGGGCCGGATGACCAGCTCCACCGAGCCGGAGTCGGTGAACTTCACCGCGTTCGACAGCAGGTTGCGCAGCACCTGGAGCAGCCGCTGCTCGTCGGTGTGCAGGGTGGCGGGCAGCTCCGGCGACACCCGCACCGACAGGTCCAGGCCCTTCTCCGCGGTCAGCGGCCGGAAGGTGGCCTCCACGTAGTCGACGAGCTGGACGAGCGCGATACGCGTCGGGGAGACGTCCATCTTGCCCGCCTCGACCTTCGACAGGTCGAGGATGTCGTTGATCAGCTGGAGCAGGTCGGAGCCCGCGCCGTGGATGGTCTCGGCGAACTCCACCTGCTTCGGGGTGAGGTTGCCGTCCGCGTTGTCGGCGAGCAGCTTGGCCAGGATCAGCAGCGAGTTCAGCGGCGTACGCAGCTCGTGCGACATGTTGGCGAGGAACTCGCTCTTGTAGCGCATGGAGACGGCCAGTTGCTCGGCGCGCTCCTCCAGGACCTGCCGCGCCTCCTCGATCTCGGTGTTCTTCACCTCGATGTCGCGGTTCTGCTGGGCGAGCAGCTCGGCCTTCTCCTCCAGCTCGGCGTTGGACGCCTGGAGGGCCTTCTGCCGCTGCTCCAGCTCCGCCGAGCGCAGCCTCAGCTGCTCGGTCAGCTCCTGCGACTGCCTCAGCAGCACCTCGGTCTTGGTGTTGACGGAGATGGTGTTGACGCTCGTCGCGATCATCTCGGCGATCTGGTTGAGGAAGTCCTTCTGGATGTGCGTGAACGGCGTGAAGGAGGCCAGCTCGATGACGCCGAGCACCTTCCCCTCGAACAGCACCGGCAACACGATCACCTGCACGGGCGGCGCCTCCCCGAGCCCGGAGGAGATCTTCAGATAGCCGCTGGGCGCGTTCTCCACCAGGATCGTGCGCTTCTCCTGGGCGGCGGTCCCGACGAGCGCCTCACCCGGCGCGAACGACGTCGGCATGGACCCCATCGAGTAGCCGTACGAGCCCAGCATCCGCAGCTCGTAGCGGTCGTCGCCGTCGGCCGCCTGGTCCTGGCCCTCGACCATCGGCAGGGCGACGAAGAACGCGCCGTGCTGGGCGGAGACCACCGGCGTCAGCTCGCTCATGATCAGCGAGGCCACGTCCTCCAGATCGCGGCGCCCCTGCATCAGGGCGGAGATCCGAGCGAGGTTGCCCTTGAGCCAGTCCTGCTCCTTGTTGGCGATCGTGGTGTCGCGCAGGTTGGCGATCATCTTGTTGATGTAGTCCTGCAGCTCCGAGATCTCCCCGGAGGCGTCCACGTCGATCTTGAGGTTGAGGTCGCCACGGGTCACCGCGGTCGCCACGCGCGCGATGGCGCGCACCTGCCGGGTCAGGTTCCCGGCCATCTCGTTCACGGATTCCGTGAGGTCGCGCCAGGTGCCGTCCACGTCACGCACGCGTGCCTGCCCGCCCAGCTGCCCCTCGGTGCCCACCTCACGGGCCACGCGGGTGACCTCCTCGGCGAAGGAGGACAGCTGGTCGACCATGGTGTTGATGGTCGTCTTGAGTTCGAGGATCTCCCCGCGCGCGTCGATGTCGATCTTCTTCGTCAGGTCGCCCTTGGCGATGGCGGTGGTCACCATGGCGATGTTGCGCACCTGACCGGTCAGGTTGGACGCCATCTGGTTGACGGACTCGGTGAGGTCCTTCCAGGTGCCCGCCACACCCGGTACGTGCGCCTGACCGCCCAGGATGCCGTCCGTGCCCACCTCGCGGGCCACCTTGGTGACCTGCTCGGCGAACGAGCTCAGCGTCTTCACCATGGTGTTGAAGGTGTCGGCGAGCTGCGCGACCTCGCCGCGCGCCTCGATCGTCACCGTCCGCGTCAGATCGCCGTTGGCGACCGCCGCCGCGACCTGGGAGATGTTCCGCACCTGCACGGTCAGGTTCTTGGCCATCAGGTTGACGTTGTCGCTGAGGTCCTTCCAGATCCCCACGACGCCGGGCACGTGCGCCTGCCCGCCGAGGATGCCCTCGGTGCCCACCTCGCGGGCCACGCGCGTGACCTGCTCGGCGAAGGACGAGAGCTGGTCCACCATCGTGTTGACGGTGGTGACCAGTTCGAGGATCTCGCCCTTGGCGTCGACGGTGATCTTCTTCGACAGATCGCCCTTGGCGACGGCGGTGGTGACCTCGGCGATGTTGCGGACCTGGATGGTCAGGTTGTTCGCCATGAAGTTCACGGACTGCGTGAGGTCCTTCCAGGTGCCGGAGACCCCCTGCACCTCGGCCTGGCCGCCGAGGATGCCCTCGGTGCCCACCTCGCGCGCCACGCGCGTGACCTCTTCGGCGAACGACGACAGCTGGTCGACCATCGTGTTCAGGGTGTTCTTCAGCTCCAGGATCTCCCCGCGCGCGTCCACGGTGATCTTCTGGGAGAGGTCACCCCGGGCCACCGCGGTGGCGACCTGCGCGATGTTGCGGACCTGGCCGGTCAGGTTGGACGCCATGCCGTTCACGGAGTCCGTCAGGTCCCGCCACACGCCCGCGACGCCCGGCACCTGCGCCTGCCCGCCCAGGCGCCCCTCGGTGCCCACCTCACGGGCCACCCGCGTCACCTGGTCGGCGAAGGCGGAGAGCTGGTCGACCATCGTGTTGATGGTGTTCTTCAGCTCCAGGATCTCCCCGCGCGCGTCGACGTCGATCTTCTGCGACAGGTCACCGCGCGCCACGGCCGTCGTCACCTGGGCGATCTGCCGCACCTGGGACGTGAGGTTCCCGGCCATGAAGTTGACCGAATCCGTCAGTTCCTTCCAGGTGCCGGACACGCCGTCCACCCGCGCCTGACCGCCGAGCCGCCCCTCGGTGCCCACGTCCCGGGCCATCCGCGTGACCTGCTCGGCGAACGACGACAGCTGGTCCACCATGGTGTTCACGGTGTTCTTCAGCTGGAGCATCTCGCCGGACACGTCGACGGTGACCTTCTGCGACAGGTCGCCGTTGGCCACGGCCGTCGTCACCTGGGCGATGTTGCGCACCTGTCCGGTGAGGTTGCGGAACGCCGTGTTGACGGAGTCCGTCAGGTCCTTCCAGGTCCCCGCCGCCCCCGGCACCTGCGCCTGACCGCCCAGCTCACCCTCGACACCGACCTCGCGCGCCACGCGCGTGACCTCGGCCGCGAACGCGGAGAGCTGGTCCACCATCCCGTTGACGGTGTTCTTCAGCTCCAGCATCTCCCCGGCCACGTCCACGGTGACCTTCTGCGACAGATCACCGCTGGCCACCGCCGTCGTCACCGCGGCGATGTCGCGCACCTGGGTGGTCAGGTTCCGGAAGACGGTGTTGACGGAGTCCGTCAGGTCCTTCCAGGTCCCCGCCGCCCCCGGCACGTTCGCCTGCCCGCCGAGCCGCCCCCCGCCGCCGACCTCGTTGGCGACACGGGTGACCTCGTCCGCGAAGATCCGCAGCGTCTCGGTCATCTGGTTGATCGTCTCGGCGAGCTGCGCGACCTCGCCCCGCGCGGGCACGGTCACCTTCCGCGACAGATCACCGCTCGCGACCGCGGTCGTCACCTCGGCGATCCCGCGCACCTGAGCGGTGAGGTTCCCGGCCATGGTGTTGACGGAGTCGGTCAGCTCCTTCCACACCCCGGCCACCCCGGGCACCTGGGCCTGACCGCCCAGCTCACCCTCGGTGCCCACCTCGCGCGCGACCCGGGTCACCTCGGAGGAGAACGCCGAGAGCTGGTCCACCATCGTGTTGACGGTTTCCTTCAGCTCCAGCATCTCCCCGGCCACGTGAACCGTGACCTTCCGGGACAGATCACCCTTGGCGACCGCGGTCGTCACCAGCGCGATGTCCCGCACCTGCGCCGTCAGCCGGTACGCCATCGTGTTGACGGACTCGGTCAGGTCCTTCCAGGAACCCGACATGCCGCGCACCCGGGCCTGCCCGCCCAGCTTGCCCTCGGTCCCCACCTCGCTGGCCACGCGCGTGACCTCGTCGGTGAACGTCGACAACTGGTCGACCAGGTTGTTGACCGTCCGCCCGACCTTCAGGAACTCGCCCCGCAGCGGATGCCCGGTCCCGTCCGGCGCCTGCGTCCGCAGGTCCATCCGCGGCGAGAGATCACCGTCCGCGACCGCCGACAACACCCGGCTGACCTCGGAGACCGGCCAGACCAGATCGTCGACCAGGGCGTTCGAGGCGTCGATGGCCGCCGCCCAGGACCCCTCGGAAGCGCCTGTCTCCAGCCGTTCCGTGAGCTTCCCCTCACGCCCCACCATGCGCCGTACGCGCGACAGCTCACCCGTGAGGTGCAGATTCCGGTCGGCCACCTCGTTGAAGACGGCCGCGATCTCGGACATCACGCCGTCGCCGGACACGGTCAGCCGTTTCCGGAAATTGCCGTCCCGCATGGCCACCAGAGCCGTCAGCAGCCGGTTCAGGGCAGCCGTGTCGACCTCGGTGGTCCCGTGACGACTGCCCAGGGAGCGTCCGCCCTTCGCGCGCGTCTTCGTGGCCCGCGTCGCTGCGCCAGACTCCACTGTGTCCCTCCCGCAGGGGTCGACCGTTGCTGCTGTGCTCGGGTGCTGCTCGGCGTACTGACCTACTAACAGTTGTTACTACCAGTCGGTCACTACTGGGTCATTCCTACCGGACCTGCCGGAGTTCCAGGCCGCCGAAGGGCTGCTGCCCGCCATACCCGGATCACACTCGGCCTGCCCGGAGCTTCACCAGAAGCCTGCCCAGTGTTTCACCCATGCCGAACCAGGCCATAACAGTTCGGCAGCTTCGCACATCGTCCGCACACCCTCCGGGCGGAAACACTGGTGACCGGCATCCGCATGGACCGCGAAGGTAAGTAACCTTGCATGCGGCTGTCCAGCCGCGCCGGTCCGTCCGGCCTGGGCGGTGGCACGGATACGAGCGGGCATCGGAGGGGCGGCCGCACACATGACCACCGGACTGATCCCGGGGGGACAGCCCCCGGACCCCCGGCCGACGGGCATTCTGCCGTCGCAGACGCGACGCGAGCCGGTCGATCCGGGGGCGCAGCACGTCGAAAGCAGGTCGAGGAGTTCCGTGATCACCGCGCGCGCGGCCGCCACCTTCGAGCCCGTCGGGCGCTCGGTCGCGTCGGCCCGCTCCTTCGTCCGCGACACGCTCCAGGGCTGGGGCTTCGGCGACATCGTCGACGACGCCGTGGTCCTCACCAGCGAGCTGGTCACCAACGCCGTGGTGCACGCGGGCACCGCCGCGGACGTCCTGTGCCTGCGTTCCGAGGACGGCGTACGCATCGAGGTCGCCGACCGCTATCCCGAGCGCGAGGTCCCGCTGCAGAGCTCCGCCGTCAACATGGGCAGCCCCGACCGCGAGGGCGGACGCGGCCTCCAGCTCTGCGCCGCCCTCGCGGGCCGCTGGGGCGTCGAGTACACCCCGACCCACAAACAGGTCTGGTTCCAGCTCGACCTCCCCCAGCGCTCGGTCGGTACCCGCACCGCCGGCCCCTCCCTCCCGTCCGACCTCCTGCCGCTCGCCGACGCACGCGTCCGGGTCGCCGTCATCCAGATCGACCGCGGCGGCGCCATCACCGCCTGGAACGACGACGCCGAGGACCTCTTCGGCTACCCCGCCGAGCAGGTCACCGGCAAGCCGCTCACCGACTTCGCCGCCTGGCCGCACACCCCCGGCACCAGCACCGGCATCGCCGAGGCCCTGCAGCTCTCCCGCTGGGAGGGCAGCTACGGCATCCGCGCGGCCAACGGCCGCGTCACCCCGGTCTACGCCTCCCACCTGCGCGTCCGCGACACCTCCGGCGACCCCTCCACGGTCTGCCTGCTGGTCCGCGACCACGAGCGGGCCGTACTCCAGACACCCACGCGTGTCACCGGCGGATCCGACTCAGGTAGTACCTCCGAGGGCCAGAGCGCCGATCCGTTCGAGGTCTTCATCGGCTCCCCCGCCCCGGACGACCTCGACGGCCTCCTCCAGCGCACCGTGGAACGCGCGCGCGACATGCTCGACGCCGACGCCGCCTTCCTCCTCCTCGCCACCGACGACGAGACGGAACTGGAAGTACGCGCCTCCACGGGCCTGCCCTCGGCCCGCCAGCGCTTCGCCCGCGTCCCCGTCGAAGGGGGCTCCGGCCGCTACGGCTCCGCCCGCATGCCCGCCGTCCACGACGACCTCACCGCGGTCGCCGGAGCGGTGCCCCTCCTCAACGGCACCGGCATGCGCTCCGTCGTCACCGTCCCCCTCAAGGTGGAGGGCCGCCTCACCGGCTCGCTCGGCGTCGCCGCCGAGGCCCCCGGCCGCTACTCGAACGAGGAGGCCCTGCGCCTCCAGTTCGCCGCCGACCGCATCGCCCTCGCCGTCGAGTCCGCCCGCCTCGGCGAACTGGAACGCCTGCGCCGCGGCTCCCTCAGCTTCCTCGTCGAGGCCTCCGACCTCCTCGCGGGCACCCTGGACCGCGACCAGACCCTCGCCCTGATGGCCCAGATGACGGTCCCGACCCTGGCCACCTGGTGCGCGGTCTACACGATCGCCGACCAGGCCTCGGAGCCGTATCTCTCCTACGTCCTGCACGAGGACGAGGAACTGATCGACGGCATCAAGTCGCTCCTCTCCAAGATTCCCCCGCCCGACCCGGTCCCCACCCCTGGCGCCCGCGTCTGGTCGGCCCCCGCCGAGGTCGCCCACCAGGCCGCCCTGCGCACCTCCATGCGCAGCCTCGGCCTCGGCGAACCCGCCACCGTCAGCTCCGGCATCGGCACCACCCTGGCCACCGCGGGAGCCGTCGGCGGCGAGACCGTCGTCCTCCCGCTGGTCGCCCGCAACCGCGTCATCGGCATGCTGACCCTCGGCAAGCCGACCGACGAACACTTCCGCCAGGAGATCCTCGAACTCGCCGAAGACCTCTCCCGCCGCGCCGCCCTGGCCCTGGACAACGCCCGCCTCTACTCCGAGCGCACCGCCATCAGCCAGTCCCTCCAGCGCAGCCTGCTGCCCCCGGACGTGCCCCAGATCGACGGCGTCGAGGTCGAGGTCATCTACCGCGCGGCGGGCGAGGGCAACGAGGTCGGCGGCGACTTCTACGACGTCTTCCCCATCCGCGACGGCGCCTACGGCTTCGCCATCGGCGACGTCTGCGGTACGGGCCCCAACGCGGCGGCCGTCACCGGCCTCGCCCGGCACGCCCTGCGCCTGCTCGCTCGCGAGGGCCTCAGCGGCCCGGCCGTCCTCCAGCGCCTCAACTCCGCGATCCTCGACGAGGGCGCCCGCAGCCGCTTCCTGACCCTCCTCTACGGCGAGATGCGCCCGCAGGAGGACGGCAGCGCGGAACTGAAGGTGGTCTGCGCGGGCCACCCCCTCCCGCTCCGCCTCCGCCAGGACGGCACGGTCGAGTCCGCCGCCGAACCCCAGCCGCTCCTCGGCGTCCTGGAGGACCTGGAGCTGTACGAGCAGACGGTGACCCTCGACCCGGGCGACGTCCTCCTCTGCGTCACGGACGGCGTCACCGAACGCCGCGAGGGCACCCGCATGCTGGGCGACGACGGCCTCGCCGACGTCCTCACGACCTGCACGGGCCTCACCGCGGGCGCGGTCGCCGCCCGCATCATGCGCGCTGTGGAACGCTTCGCCTCCGACGCCCCGTCCGATGACATGGCCATCCTGGCGATGCGGGTACCGGGCCCGCACCCCGTCTGAGGAAACGACGAAGGCCCCGCCCAACCGGGCGGGGCCTTTCTCAATCTCCGAGCCCCCAAACGGAATCGAACCGTTGACCTTCTCCTTACCATGGAGACGCTCTACCGACTGAGCTATAGGGGCCTGTCACCTCGCGAGGTTTCCCTCGCGGCAACGGAATAGATCATACCCCGAACAGACCCGTGCTCCCAACCGACGGGAAGTCAGGCCCCCGGCCGGGATCAGTGGGCGAACTGCAACAACCCGCCCAGCGCATTGCACGCCGAGGCGATCCGGTGCATGTCCCGCCGCGTCAACGAGGCGTCCACGGGCAGCGAAAGCGTCTCGTCCGCGGCCCGCTCCGTCTCCGGCAGCGACACGCACTGCCGGAATTCCGGCAGCCGATGCACCGGCGTCTTCACCGGCACCCGGCAGTCAACGCCCTTGGCCCGCAGGGCCCGTGCGAAAGCGTCCCGGTCCGGCCGCCCATTGCCGGGCACGCGCACGACGTACTGCTGATAAGTGTGCCCCACACCCCCCTCGGGTGTGCGCACCCCCTTCAACTTCCCATCCAGATAAGCGGCCCGCTGCCTGCGCTGAGCAACCTCGTCGTACGGCGCCTCGGACTCCCCCTGCTCCAGCACCAGCAGCCCGTGCCGCTGCCCCACGCCATGCAGCCGCACCACGTCAGCGGGCCGACCGAAGCGGTGTACGACAACGACAGCCGACGTCCGCGGACTTACGACCGCTTCGACCGCCAACGCGTCGAGGCAGTACGTCCCCGGATCCACGTCGGCGAACACCGGCCGCGCCCCGGCCAGCATCACGGCCTCGGCGACCTCCACGTTCCCGAAGGCCGGAACGACGACCTCGTCACCGACGCCGATACCGGCGGCCCTGAGCATTGCAGCAGTACCCATGCTGGGGATGCTGGGCGCGCAACGTGAACTCCAAGTGACGCAGAACAAAAAAGGGTTGGTCCCGGAACCGAAGTTCCGGGACCAACCCTTCTAATAATTGTTCGGCGGCGTCCTACTCTCCCACAGGGTCCCCCCTGCAGTACCATCGGCGCTGTAAGGCTTAGCTTCCGGGTTCGGAATGTAACCGGGCG